>CAVQOT010000001.1:0-502355 GCA_963714495.1 uncultured Actinomycetota bacterium
TGAAGAACCGCAGGTCAGCGGCTGTTTTCGGAGAGATCCGGAGGCAGCCTCTTCTGCTTCGCGGGAGCAGATGTCAGCAGGATGTCAGCAGACCACGCGGTCACGTGCCGCCGACGACCGACTGTCTCGCAACGATGTGAGGCACTCTCTCGCTCGTTGTGAGGCACTCGGTGAGGGTGTCGGTGAGACCCGGCGACGTCAGCGACTGGCCTGTCCGGGTGGTTCGGATAGGGCTCCGTCACCGGCCATCCCTGCGGACAGGCGATACGGGAACGGCGGCCACGAAACGACGGCCCGCCTCCCAGCTTGACTTGGTGTTCGTCAGTTGGGGTTCGGCGGATTCTGGCGGTCATCGCAACAGTAGGTCGCCGATGAGTTCGATCGGCTTCTTGAACGCTAGTCGTTTTCGGGGTCGGTCGTTGAGCTCCTGGGCCACCCAGTCCAGGTCCTCGCTGCTGTGCACGCTGAGATCGGTGCCCTTGGGGAAGTACTGACGGAGCAGGCCGTTGAAGTTCTCGTTCGTGCCGCGTTGCCAGGGCGAGTGGGGGTCGCAGAAGTAGATGTCGATGCCGGCGTCGATAGAGACGTGCTTCCAGTCGCGCATCTCGGGTCCTTGGTCCCAGGTCAGCGACAGACGCAGCGAGTCGGGCAGCGTCGCGATCTTCGCGGCCAGCGCGTCGCGGACCTGCTCGGGCTTGTAGCCATCGGGCAGGTGCAGCAGCATCGCGTAGCCGGTTTGCCGTTCGACCAGGGTCCCGATCGCGGTCTGGTTCTGCTTGCCGATGATCAGGTCTCCCTCCCAGTTCCCTGGCACCGCCCGGTCCTCGACCTCAGCGGGCCGCTCGGCGATGTTGATCATGTTCGGGATGCGGTTCTTGCGCTGACCGACCTTGCGGCTCGGGCGCCGCAGCGCCCGCCCGGTGCGCAGACACACCGCCAGATCACGGCGCAGAGCGCCGCGCGACTGCACGTAGATCGACTGGTAGATGGTCTCTGGGGACACCCACATCTCCGGATCGTCGGGGAACTCCACGCGCAGGCGGCCGGTGATCTGCTCCGGTGAGTACTTCTTCTTCAGATCCTGCTCGACCTTGGCCCGCAGCGCCACGTTCGTGGCCAGCTTCGCCGCCTTGGGCCGACTCGCCCGCACATAGGCCAGTGCGTGCGCCGTCGTGGCACGGTAACCCTGGGCGCCCTCGACGTTGCGCTGCAACTCACGGCAGACCGTCGAAGGAGAGCGGCCCAGACCAAGGGCGATCTGGCGGACACCTTGTCCGCCCGCGTGTGCGATAGCGATCTCTTCACGCTCGGCAAACGTCAGACAACGCCCTTTCAGATCACGTCCTCGGCGCGGACGCACACCGCCAGACTCCCGAAGCCAGCGCCGGCCCTTCTGCCGATATGTACCGGCCTCGGCAGCGGCCCCGGTGATGAACTCACCCCGGGCCATCGCCGCCCAAAACGTCTGTGACACCTCAGCAACCATGTGGTCAGAGAACCTCACGCACAACACCTTCAATCAGTCGGGTGTTGCGATCACCGATAGAACCCAAGGTTCGGCTTGCGGGACGTCCGGACATCCCGAGGGATGCGAGAGTTGCTGGCGTCGCGGGATCTCCGCCGGAGACCAGGCCCGCCCCGGTGTCGGAAGCCAGCCTCGACCGCTCACAGGCCGCGCGGTTTGCGCCACACCGAAACATGACTCGGGCTCGACGAACTGAAGGATGACCGATCCCAGTCGGCCCAGCGCGATTCGAGCTCGAGCCCGGCCAGTTGCGCCATCAGGTCGCACCCCGGCGGCCAGGCGTACCTGAACCTGCCCATGCCGTAACGCGTTGACCCGTCGGCTTGCGGGCGGTAGTGATGGGACGCGCACTCCTGCGTATCGAGGTCGTAGGTGTCGAACACGCGCCGACCGCCGGCCTTGCAGAGGCCCGGCCAGCGGGACTACGTTGGCGCAATGGCGAGCGCCAGGGTCGCGGGATTCCTTCCGAGTACGTCGGCTTTCGCGTTCCCGAATTCATTCCCACCAGGGATTCCGGTCGTCACGATCACCATCCCGCCGCTCCCCCCGATCGCCATCGGCGACGCGTCGAACGGCATCTGCGGCGGCATGGTCTACGCGGCTATGGACCTCTTCCTCGCTCAGCCCCGTCTCCTCCCGCCCACATCGACATCCCTTCCGGCCGGGGGATCGCCGTTCATGAACTACCTCCTGGCGCGGTTGGTCGATGGTTTCGCCTTGCCCTTCGGACCCGCGTCGAACGCGAAGCGCTACGTCGACTTCATGTCGACCCTCGACCACGACACGTGGGTGAGTCGTGGCGCCCCGTCGGTCATCGTGGGCCACGAGTGGCCTCAGATCAAGGCCGACATCGACGCGGGACGGCTGTGCCCGATCGGACTCGTCGGTGGAGTCTGGGTCTGGCAGACCAACATCGCCGCCATCGTCTCGATGTTGGGCCACTGCCACTGTGTGCTTGCCTACGGCTACGACCTCGACGCCGCGAACAACCTCACGTTGCACGTCTACGACCCGAATGACCCGCTCGCCGACGACTCGACCATCGAGATGAACATCGGCAACCCAGCGCACACCACGCCGATCTCGACGCCGAGGATCACGGCCAACATCTCGGGCAACGTCACGTTCCGGGCCTTCTTCAAGCACCAGTGGTACATGTGGGTGCCGCCGCCTGCAGGGGTCTCCCCGGGACCAGTCACGCCGCCCGCGCCCGCCCCCAAGATGGCGATCCCCGTCGACTTCGACAACGATAGGCGCTCTGATTTCGCCATCTGGCGCCCGAGCCAGGGCAACTGGCACATCATCAACTCCGCCACGGGTATCCTGCGGGTGCGGCAATGGGGCCAGCGTGGAGACATTCCCGTCCCCGGCGACTACGACGGCGACGGCAAGACCGACTTCGCCGTCTGGCGCCCCAGCGAGGGCAACTGGTACGTCATCGACTCCTCCACCGGCCAGACCCGCGTCCAGCAATGGGGCACCGCCGGAGACATCCCCGTCCCCGGCGACTACGACGGCGACGGCAAGACCGACTTCGCCGTCTGGCGCCCCAGCGAGGGCAACTGGTACGTCATCGACTCCTCCACCGGCCAGACCCGCGTCCAGCAATGGGGCACCGCCGGAGACATCCCCGTCCCCGGCAAGTACGACGGCGACAGCAAGACCGACTTCGCCGTCTGGCGCCCCAGCGAGGGCAACTGGTACGTCATCGACTCCTCCACCGGCCAGACCCGCGTCCAGCAATGGGGCACCGCCGGAGACATCCCCGTCCCCGGCGACTATGACGGCGACGGCAAGACCGACTTCGCCGTCTGGCGCCCCAGCGAGGCGAACTGGTACGTCATCGACTCCTCCACCGGCCAGACCCGCGTCCAGCAATGGGGCACCGCCGGAGACATCCCCGTCCCCGGCGACTATGACGGCGACAGCAAGACCGACTTCGCCGTCTGGCGCCCCAGCGAGGCGAACTGGTACGTCATCGACTCCTCCACCGGCCAGACCCGCGTCCAGCAATGGGGCGAGGCAGCAGACATCCCCGTCTAGGCACCGCCCCGTCATCCGCAAGGGGACTGTGGATCTAACGGTGTTTCCGGCCCGACGCGCCGACTGAGTCGAGGGCTGCGAGCCTCAATCGGCCCGCGACGCCCTCGTCGCTCTCAAGCTCCGTCTCCCGCCGTGAGGTGCGCGACCTGGCTGGCGGAGCCTCAGGGGCGAACGGGAACGGACCGGTGCGGGATCCTTCAACGAGCCAGACATCGCAGGAGAAAGTACGCAGTTTGTCGTCCGCAGAGGGCGACCGCACGTCCATCCGAGTCCGGCCTGCCGGGCAAGCAGTAGAACTCTACGAACGAGGCTTCGGCGGTTTGCCGCGAGACCTGTAGATCGCGCGGTGTCGACGACGGCCGCGGTCGACCACACTCGCAGGGCGCGTTCATCACTCAGGCGTCGTGGACGTGACGGTGTCGGAGACTGCATCGCGCATTATCTCGAATGATCGAGCTAAATAAAGATATGATTAAAGTCTTGGACCTCGTGGCGCAGCCCATCCCGCTCGGCGCGTGGGACGTGATCCACGAGAGGCTGGTGCTGCAGCACATCCCCGAGCGACTCGACGTGCTCTCCCGCCTGGTGGATGCGCTGGCACCTGGTGGCGTGCTCTTGGTCGAGGACTTTGACACCGGCGAGGTGCGCACCGTCGATCGGAGCGGACCCAACCACGAACTGATCCTACGCATGGCCCAGGCCTTCAACGCGCTCCTTGGCACTCGGGGCGGGATCAGCGATTTCGCCGCCAACGCCCTACGTACCCTGCGGGAGCATGGGCTGGAGGGCACTGGAGCCAGCGGGTACCTGCCGATCGACCACGGCGGCACCGGCTGGGCCAACGTGCTGGCGGCCAACGCCCACCAAGTGCGTAAGGGCCTCCTCGACCAGGGCGTAGCGCCCGGAGACGTAGCTCGGTTCCTCGAAGTACTGGCCGACCCCGACACCATCGTCGGTTCCAGCGTGCTGATCAGCGCATGGGGCCGCCGCCCAGCCCAGACGAGCCCAGACGAGCCCAGACGCCAGTGAACGTTCCCGTTCGGCGATCGGCGGATTCTGGCGGTCATCGCAACAGTAGGTCGCCGATGAGTTCGATCGGCTTCTTGAACGCTAGTCGTTTTCGGGGTCGGTCGTTGAGCTCCTGGGCCACCCAGTCCAGGTCCTCGCTGCTGTGCACGCTGAGATCGGTGCCCTTGGGGAAGTACTGACGGAGCAGGCCGTTGAAGTTCTCGTTCGTGCCGCGTTGCCAGGGCGAGTGGGGGTCGCAGAAGTAGATGTCGATGCCGGCGTCGATAGAGACGTGCTTCCAGTCGCGCATCTCGGGTCCTTGGTCCCAGGTCAGCGACAGACGCAGCGAGTCGGGCAGCGTCGCGATCTTCGCGGCCAGCGCGTCGCGGACCTGCTCGGGCTTGTAGCCATCGGGCAGGTGCAGCAGCATCGCGTAGCCGGTTTGCCGTTCGACCAGGGTCCCGATCGCGGTCTGGTTCTGCTTGCCGATGATCAGGTCTCCCTCCCAGTTCCCTGGCACCGCCCGGTCCTCGACCTCAGCGGGCCGCTCGGCGATGTTGATCATGTTCGGGATGCGGTTCTTGCGCTGACCGACCTTGCGGCTCGGGCGCCGCAGCGCCCGCCCGGTGCGCAGACACACCGCCAGATCACGGCGCAGAGCGCCGCGCGACTGCACGTAGATCGACTGGTAGATGGTCTCTGGGGACACCCACATCTCCGGATCGTCGGGGAACTCCACGCGCAGGCGGCCGGTGATCTGCTCCGGTGAGTACTTCTTCTTCAGATCCTGCTCGACCTTGGCCCGCAGCGCCACGTTCGTGGCCAGCTTCGCCGCCTTGGGCCGACTCGCCCGCACATAGGCCAGTGCGTGCGCCGTCGTGGCACGGTAACCCTGGGCGCCCTCGACGTTGCGCTGCAACTCACGGCAGACCGTCGAAGGAGAGCGGCCCAGACCAAGGGCGATCTGGCGGACACCTTGTCCGCCCGCGTGTGCGATAGCGATCTCTTCACGCTCGGCAAACGTCAGACAACGCCCTTTCAGATCACGTCCTCGGCGCGGACGCACACCGCCAGACTCCCGAAGCCAGCGCCGGCCCTTCTGCCGATATGTACCGGCCTCGGCAGCGGCCCCGGTGATGAACTCACCCCGGGCCATCGCCGCCCAAAACGTCTGTGACACCTCAGCAACCATGTGGTCAGAGAACCTCACGCACAACACCTTCAATCAGTCGGGTGTTGCGATCACCGATAGAACCCAAGCATCCTCCATCGAGCGCACGACGTCTTAGCAGGACGAACGTACGCAGTTTGTCGTCCGCAGGGGGCGACCGCACGTCCATCCGAGTCCGGCCTGCCGGGCAAGCAGTAGCACTCTACGAACGAGGCTTCGGCGGGTTTGCCGCGAGACCGCGGTCGACCCACACCCGCAGGGCGCGTTCATCACTCAGGGCGTCGTCGCCGACGTTGACCCAGGAGTCGGAGACTGCGTCGCGCATTGACATCGGCTCGACATGATCGAGCTCGACCAGCTCGGGAAACGCATCATGCCCCACCTTGACCAGCAGTCCCTGGCCGCTCACGCAGCAGGCCATCCGGCCCGCCACCATGAAGGCCAGGCCGCCGAACTCTTCTCCGCTCCGACCTGGCCGGTGGCAGGTCGCGGACGCCGGCGCGGCCAGGCGCTCGTTCGACAAGACGGCTATCCGGTCGGCGTCGTCGACCAAGAGGTAGCTTCGGCAGGTCTGATCGGGCCCCGTCTTGCGGGGCAGGACGACGGTCGCGACCTCATCCAGGGCGGTGGAGCCGGGGTCGCTCACCAGCAGGCGGAAGTCGCAGTCCGCCCGGCGGGCCCTACTGGCGACGGTCAGCAGGCCCCCTTCGTTCGCCAGCACCGGCGTCGAGTACGACACCCGCCGTGAGTCAACTGGGACCACCGTCTCCCAAGGGCTCTCGTGGATGCCTTCGTCCTCGGTCCAAAGGATGGCCCCTTCATAGGTGTAGCCGAACAGGACCGTCGAACCGTCCGGAGAGGGGCGCGGTTCGTCGTTGGCCGCGGAGAGCTTCTTGACCTCGCACCTCAGGTCGCGGCACGCGATGAACACCGACAGATTGTCGATGTCCTCGTCCTTCGAAGTGTCCGGAACGTAGGTCTCGAGGATCGCCACGGTCCCGCCGGCCGCGCGCAGGGTGCTGTCGATCGCCGTGTTGACGTTGTCGGTGTAGATCGTCTCGGGCGCGGTCCAGCCATGTCCGTCAGGATCGCGCCATGCACACAGCCATGCGAGTCTGGGGAGCCACCGACAGCGCTGACCATCGGGCCGGTCAGAGCACCGCGGTCGCACGACGACGGAGTCCACGAGCGATGAAGGTCGTCCCGTCGCGCGCCACCACCACGCCGCCCCGCCGCCCGAGTACCGGACCACCAGGACGAAGGCCGCAGGTCGAGCACGCTTCATGGGGCGAGATTAGCCAGATCGGGTCAATGCTCGTCCACAAGCATCTCCGGGCAGGGATCCGTTCTCGGGCAAGTCGCCCGTCTTGGTGAAGCGATCGGCGGTCAGGCGCCCAGCGGGTTGCGGTTGGCGGCCGAGGCGAATCCCAACCAGGTGTGCCGGTTCCCGGCCCAGCACCATCCCACCTTCGGCGCATCGCGGTTTGCCCTGCCGTCACGGCCGGTTCCGTTGCTGATCCACATGGCCGGTGTGCGGGCGTCCAGTTCCCCGGAGTCCTTGCGCAGCCGCGAGCCGATCGTCATGAAGCAGTGGTTGCGCTCGAGGGCCTCCGGCTGCTGCAACAGCCAGAAGATGCCTTCGGTGAGAGTCAGCGGCGTTCGCTGTGCCGCGAGGATCGCTGGAAGTGCTTCGTCGGGGCTCCAATTCTTCATGGAGTCGCCGCGCTGTACGTCGCGGAGGGAATAGATCGGTGAGTCCGGGAGGGTCACCTCGTTGATCGCGGAGAACCGGTCGACATCAGGCATGTCCACCACGACGAAGCCGCTCTTGCCGCGACGAGTGAGCAACGGGACGAGTGCAGACGCCGGCGCACGCTGCGGATGAATGACCAGCAGCGCGTCGCTACGATCGCCAGCGGCGCGCACCTCGGACGCGGAGATCCCGGCGATCTCATGTACGCCAAGATCGATAAGTCGATCGGCTTGCTCGGAAGCTTTCGGCATTTCGGTCTGAGGACTGGTCACGTCGAGGCGCCTCCAGGTGTCATCGCTGAACGTGTGTAGCCCCTCAACGCACAGCCCAGGCGCGTAGTTCCCTGGCGTCGCCTGCGCGCCGTTTCCCGATCCCGTATCCGCACCAGCACGCGTCCCGCGTGCCCATGGTCGTCGCGTCCGACCCGGTGTGGGCGCTAGCCGCGACGAGCCCGCGGCTGGGTGACCCACCGAAACCTCATCCATTCGAACCGCTCGCCGTCGGAGGCGGCGTGACGACCATCGGCCCCGGGTGCGACCGTGGTTGCCCGGCAGTAGTCCGTAGCAGGTCAGCGCATCTGGAGCAGCCGGCGCACGACCCGCTCGATGAGGTCGTAGTTGATGTTGGCGTAAGGCAGCTTGAGCGTGCCCTTCGCCCCGGCGTACGGCGCGAGGTCGGCGTCCAGCGCGAGGTCACCCTCGGGTGGCACGGGATACAGCGAGACGTGCTGCTTCCACGCCGCTGCGTGGACGAGGGAGGTCGTGTCGACCTGCCAGGTCGGCATGTCGTAGCGGATGACGCGCTCTGCGCGAGGCACCACCGCCAGCACCCGCCGGTCGATTTCCTCCAAGACCGCCCGCTGCTCGGCTGTCAGTGAGGCGAGGTAGTCGTCGACGGACGCGAACTTCGGCATGGTCCATTATGGATCAGGCTTGGCGGGCCCCGTCGTTGCGAGCAGCGCCAACCGGGACGCGTGGGAGTTTGCGAGCCCCGGTGACCGTGGCTACACCAATGGACTCAGGAGACCGAAGTCGTCGTTCCCCAGACTTGATTGATGAGCGGCTACCGCACCCACCCGGTCCTGCCGTGCGCCGACCTAGACGAGGCGATCGCGTTCTACAACGCGCTGGGCTTCGCTGTGACGTACAGCCAGCAGAGACCGAACCCGTACGCCGTCGTGGAACTGGACGACATGGCTATCCATCTCAACGGGATCGAGGGTTTCGATCCCGCGACCTCATACGCCAGCGTGATCGTGACAGTCCCCGAACTCGAACAACTCCACGACTCCGTCAAGGAAGGGCTTCGAGCGAGCTTCGGCAAGGTGCCGGTCAAGGGCGTCCCCCGGCTCCTTCCGCCGCGCCGAAAGGCAGGTACTGCGACGGGTTTCAGCGCTGTCGACGTTGGCGGGAACTGGCTTCGCTTCTACGCCACGGGCGCGTCTGGGGAGGAGGCACCGCGAACTGGGCTGGGCCGTGTCATCGACTTCGCCGCCCGGGAAGGCGACGCCCGGCGACGAGGCCCGCACGATCGCTGTCCTCGACGCTGGGCTGCGGCGCTACCCAAACGCGCCCGCTGCCGAGCGGGACGAGGCACTGGCCTACCGCGCCGAACTGTCGAGGCGTGCCTGCGGCTGGGCAGCGGCGTCGCTGCGTCGGAGCGTGACCACGTGCTGGACCGTTTCGCCGCCCTCGACGCTCGGCTGCGTTCCTACCCCGCCGGCGAGGTCGAGCTCGAGTTGAGTGTCAAGGATCGGGACGGATCGGATCAGAAGACCACCTTGGAGGGGTGGATCGCCGGCAGGGAGCGGGTGGTGGCGACATCGAGCAGGATTCCCCTCGACCAAGCGCTGACCGAAGTCCGCGTCGACCTGATCCGCCAGCTCTCCGACGCCAAGAACCGCACCGAACCCCGCCAGAACCGACAGCGACGCGACACCAGCTCCTAGCTCGCGGCCCGCCGTCCGGGCGGACGCCGCGGGGGTGGGCTGTTCACGCGGGCCCGGCCCCGGGCAGGGTTGCCGCGATGGATCCCGTGCGCGCACGGGTGGCAAGTCTCCTGATCTCGGAGGGACGCAAGCTTTGAGAACTTCCACCCGGTCATCAGTGTCATGCTCAGCGTGAGATCGGCTCCAGCGGGTGTCCGTGCAGCCGGTGCGGGTCGGGTAGCCGCCGCCGGCGGTACATGTGCAGCAGGACCAGGGCCGACGACAAGGCCGCGAACACGCACCAGATGGAGGCGAAGGCCTCCTGGTAGGCGAGCGCGACCACCGTCAGCCCGACCAGGTTGAGGGCCCCGAAGGCAATGATGGACGGGTACCCCGAGAGCAGCGACGGCCCGACCGCAGCGAGTATGTAGAGCACGGCCCAGACCAAGCCGTTCTCGAGGCCGACCCGGTAGACCAGCGCGTGCGGATGGCCCTCCACCACGAGCGGTCCACTGAGCACGACGTAGGTCAGGTATGCCGACACGACGAGACCGACCGCGACGAACGGCGCGACCCGCAGCCGCGCCCCCCGCGGCTCCAGGAGCAGCACGGCGGTGGGCACCAGCGTCGGGAGGACTGGGAATGCGAAGAGAACATAGACCAGCGCCGCCGCCTGCTGGACACCCGTCGAGACGTCACCATCGACCCCCGACCACACGAGCGCCTCGATCAGCTGATGGGCGGCGAAGAGCAGGGGAAGGGCGGCGAACGGCACCTCGCGCACATGCCGAACCTCGCGCAGGGACAGTGCCGCCACGGGAACCAGCGCGACGCCTGCAACCAGGTCGGCCTCGAGCGAGAAACACATGCGAGACCGGGCTCTCTGTCGGTGGAGGGCTCAGCGTATTGGACTCTGGATTCCAGCCCATGGGCCGGGCCTAGCCGGTTGACCCGGTTTCGGCGCTGTCGCGAAGGCTCTAGGTCGAGTCGCCGGAGGGGACGTCATCATGTGGGTTCATCCGGTTCAAGCAACTGATCGAGCAGGTGCTCGGCCGTCAGATCGACCTGGTCGACTACGGGGGCCTGAAGTCGAAGCTGGATGACGACATCCGCCGCGAAGCCGTACTGCTCTGATGGAGCTCAATGCGGCCAAGGAGCTGCTGCACATCCAGTCCTGACTCGCGTCGACGAGATCGTGCGGCGCGGGAAGGAGGCTTAACTCGCCGGCGACTTGCTCCACGAGGCGGGGGATTCGCTCATGATGAAACTAGGTGAAGCAGCCAACCGGTTGTCCCGGCTTATCGTCCTGGCGACAGACGGCGTCGAGTGGGCACTCGCCGTCGCGAACCGTCACTTCATCATCCATCAGTACGACGAGATCAACCGCAAGCTCACGTGGCTGAGATTCGAACCGTGTCGCGCTTAGGCCCCGAAAACCACAGCAGGACTCGCCTCGCCAGGTCACATCCCAGCAACAAGTGCGGGCCCGGGGACGGCGTCGTATCTCGCGTTCTCGCCGGTCAGCGCACGAATGCTCATAGCTCAGCAAACGCTCGACCAGTCGCGCGCGCTCGCGTTGGATGACCAGAGGCCGCAGGTTCAAATCCTGGCCCCCGCTACCAAGAGAAATGCCAGGTCAGAGGCGGTTTCCGGAGACAGCTGGGAGCTGCTTCTGGCGTTCCGATCCGCAACTTGTCCGCAGACGTTGCAGCAGGACGCCGGATCAGGCGCCGATGGAGCCGTAGTGGCGCATGCACGGTGTCGAGGGGCACGACGGGTTGGCTTCGTGGACGTTCACGGCCTCGGCGAGCCGTCAGCTGGCGAAGAAGGTCGTCAGGTCGGCGGCGACCAGCTCAGGGACCTCGATGGCAGCGAAGTGACCGCCTCGGTCGTGGCGGGTCCACTGGGTGATGCTGTCGTTGTCCCGCTCGGCGAAGACCTTGATGGTCTGGAAGTCGGCGGCGAACACGCTCACCCCGGTTCGGGCGTGGTTGACCTGCGACGCAGATTCAGCCTGGGCCTCGGCATGGGCGTTGTCGTAGTAGCTGCGCGCCATGCCAGCGGCGGCGTTGGCGAACCACGCGACGCTGGCCTCGACCAGGATCGTCTCCAGTTGCACCAACGAGGTGCCGTTGCCGAAGCTCTCGAAGAGCTCGGAGTAGGCGAGCAGGCCGACCGGTGAGTCGCTGAGCGAGGCGCCGATGGTCTGGGGGCGGGAGGCGTTCATGGTGTTGTAGGCGCCGACGGACTGGAACCACTGCATGTGCTCGAGTCCGGCGTAGTCCTGCGGCTCGAGGTGTTCGAACTCGCTGGGGTCCCCGGAGGGGAAGGAGAACAGCTGCAGCACATGCAGGCCGAGGAAGCCCTCGGGTTCCATCAGACCGAGCTCGCGGGCGACCAAGGCTCCGTGGTCGGAGCCGTGCACGCCGTAACTGTCGTAGCCGAGGCCACGCATCAGCGCGTCATAGGTACGGGCGACCCGCGCGTTGGTCCAGCCGGCCTCGGTGACCGGCTGCGACCATCCGTAGCCGGGAGCATCGGGCACCACCACGTCGAACGCGTCCTCGGGTCGCCCGCCGTGGGCCACCGGGTCGACGAGCCGGTCGAGCAGGTCGAGGTAGTCGACGCTCGAGCCCGGATAGGTGTGCGCGAGCAGCAGCGGCGTCGCATCCAGGTGCGGCGAACGCACGTGGATGAAGTGGATCGGCTGGCCCTCGATCTCGGTCGTGAAGTGCGGGACGGCGTTGATCCGCGCCTCTGCGGCGCGCCAGTCGAGGGTGCGCCACGTCTGGACAGCTTTGCGCAGGTAGGCGACCGGGGTGCCGTAGGTCCAGTCGTCGCCGGGAGCGGCCTGGGCGTAGCGGGTGCGGTCGAGACGGTCGTGCAGGTCGGCGAGGTCGGCGTCGCTGACGGCGACCACGAACGGCTTGACGATGAGGGACTGGGCAGTGGGGTTCTGGTTGCTGGTCATGTCAGCAACGCTAGGGGCGCAATAGGCGAGGATGCTTCCTGTTCGTCTGACGATCATGAGAGGGTCCGCGTGTGGCAGAAGCGGCGCAGCGACTCCTCGAGCTCCTCACCCTGCTCGGCACCCGACCGTCCTGGTCGGCGTCCGAGCTGGCCGACCGGCTGGGCGTGTCGACCCGCACTGTGCGCGCCGACATCGGGCGGTTGCGCGAGCTCGACTACCCGATCGAGGGGCTGCGCGGTGGCCACGGCGGCTATCGGCTAGGGGCGGGAGGGCGGCTTCCGCCGTTGCTCCTCGATGACGAGGAGGCGGTCGCGGTCGCGGTCGGGCTGCGGGCCGGCACGGGCATCGCCGGACTGGCCGAGAGCAGTGCGCGAGCACTGACCAAACTCGAGCAGGTGCTACCCGCGCGGATTCGCGGCAGCGTCGACGCGCTCCGCTCGTCGATCGATCGTGCGCCCGAGAACATCGACACCGACGCTCCCGACCCGGAGGTGCCCGCTGCCCGGCTGCGCACGATCGCCTCCGCAATCGCCGATCGTGAGCTGCTTCGCTTCGACTACGGCCTGGCCGAGTGTTCCGAGCCAACTGCGCTCCCGGTGCTGGTCGAGCCCTGTCGCCTCTTCCACTGGCAACGCCGCTGGTACCTCGTCGCCCGCGATGTCGATCGCGACGAATGGGACGCCTACCGGGTCGACCTGATCGACATGCGCATGCGCACCGGACGCCGCGTCTCCACATCCGTCGAAGTACCCGGAGGCGACGTCGTGGCCTTCTTGATGCGCACGATCGCGATCACCGGATGGACCGTCCGTGCGCGTCTCCACGTGCATACGTCCGCTGCCGACGTCCTCGCCCGCATCCACCACGCCGTCGGCGTCGTCGAGCCGCGCGGACCCGACGCGTGCGTGCTGTTCACCGGCGCCGACAGCCTCGACACCATCGCTGCCTACGTCGGCATGCTGCGCTTCGACTTCACCGTCGAGTCACCAGCCGAGCTGCTGCCACTGCTGCAATCGATCGCCGATCGATACCAGCGTGCGGTGCTGACCTCAAGCGCCGTCACCTGAGGAAACCACGCGCAGCACGTCGCCCACACGCAAGAACGAAATGACCGGGATCAGCGAGCTGCGCGTGACCCTGACAGCGGCGGCATGCCAGACATCTGGTCGGTCCGGCGCCACCACCATGACCGACAGCAGGTCAAACAGGTTGTCCACGGTCAGTGGCCTCGCGGGCGGAGGTGGCGCGCGGTCAGACGGGAGACGCGGGTGACGGTCCAGGTCAGGCCGACCAGACCGGCACCGCTGCAGACCACGACGCGGGCCCAGCTGCGGCGCTCGGCCAGGACCTTGCCGACGACCCAGATCGCTCCGGTCACGAGCAGCACCACGGCGGTCTGTGCGAGATCGATACCGAGGTTGAAGGCCGCGAGCGCGCTGATGTGGTCGGCGGTGGCCAGGCCGAGGGCAGCCAGGCTGGAGGCGAACCCGAGCCCGTGCACCAGCCCGACGAGGGTGGCGATCCAGGGTCGGATGGTGTCACCCTTGCCGCGCACCGCCAGCACGGCGGCGGCGACGATGGACAGTGCGATCGCCGGCTCGACCCATTGCGCGGGGACCGACAGGAGGTCGAAGTAGGCCAGGCACAGGCTTGTCGCGTGCCCGATGGTGAAGGCGGTCACGAGTTTCACCACGCGCCAGGCGGAGGCACGGGTCACGGTGGAGCCGACGACGGCGAACGTCAGCACGACCAGGAAGAGCAGGTGGTCAAGGCCGAAGAGCACGTGGTCGATGCCGGTGACGAGGAACGACCGGACGGTCGCGCCGGCCCCGAGCAAGATCGACGCAGTGCCGTCCTCCGAGAGCTGAGCGGCGACCGACTCGTCGGCCCCCGACAGCAGCACGCGATCGCTGGGGGAGGTGAAGGACCACTTCAGGGTGACCTGGGAGACGGCGCCGTCGTGGGGTCCCGTCGCGAACATGACCTCGACGTACTCCGAGGCAGCGCTTGCGGAGGCCCCGCCGTCCCCGACGGGAGCCGGGCCGGCGCCGATGATGACGGCCTCCTGGCCGTCGACCTCGACTCGCACGTGCTCCCGGAGGGTGTCGACCAACGCGACCGACACCGTGGGGGCCTGGGCCGCCATCTCGTCCGGGTCGATCAGCCCGTCGCCGGAGGTGTCCTGGTAGCCGAGCTCGGCGAAGGGCACCGGCGCGGTGCCGAGGACACGTTCCTCGGTCACCGTCAGCGCGATCGCGTCGCCGGTGTTGTCGTGCGCGGAGGCCGGGACGGCGCTCACCACGATCGCGACGGCACCTCCGAGCGCCACCAGGATCGAGGTGAGCCACCTGCGTGGCATCTCCCCACGTGACACGGGTCAGCCGCCTGCCGGGGCGCCACCACCGGGGGGTCCATCGCCACCCGGCAGGGCGGCGTCCTGGTTGTCAGGGCTGGTCAGCCCCGACTCGGCCGTTGCGCCACTCAGGCAGCCCGGCAGGTTCGGCGAGTCATAGGTGAGGTGGTAGTGGTAGGTCTCACCGAGCTCGGCGGTGTCCGACGTGTGGCCGGAGCACTCGTCGAGGTCCTCCGGGATGGCTCTGTCCTCCTCGGGCCCGTAGATGCCGTAGCCGTCGTAGGCGAAGCCGATCAGTGCCTCGGCGTCCTGGTCCACCGAGCAGGTCACGTCGGCACCCGCCTCGTCGAGGTTGGTCTGGATCGACTCCGCACCGAAGTGCCAGTGGTAGTAGCCGGACGGATCGATGTGTCCGCCGCACGCATCGAGGGCCGGCAGGCCTCCCCGGTCAGCCACCGAGGGCGCGTCGCCGAAGATGGTGACGCCGTCCAGGGCGAGCCCCACCTGCGAGATGGTGGAGAGGTCGGTGGGCGTGTCGAGCTTCTCGGGACTGGTCGGGATCAAGACCTGCAGATGGTACGAGCCGTCTGCAGTCGCCTCCAGACAGGAGTTCGCCGTGGTCGAGGAGGAGGCAGCCCCCTCGGCCGGGTCGGTGATGGTGATCTCTCCGGCCGAGTCCGCGAACTCGTAGCCCTGCGAGGACATGAGGTTCCAGAAGTCGCTGTCGAGGGCGTAGAGGCCGGGTTCGTCGCCGTCCCAGACCCAGATGCCGCCGACGTCGGAGGTGGTCGCCGGGCAGTACGGGCCGCCGGTGTCGACGGTTGTGGGCAGGCTGGCGACCTCGAGCTGGTAGCAGGTGGTCTCGCTGCCATTCTCCAGAGTGCAGTCCACCATGGTCGGCTCCGAGGTCAAGGCTCCGTCGGCGAAAAGCGACGACACGTCCACAGTGCCTTCACTGGCCGTAGCAGTGTCGGAACTGTCGTTGGTCGCGCTGTCATTGGAAGCGGTGTCGGTCGAGCTCGACCCGCAGGCCGAGGTGATCAGCAGAATCGTCGCCGCGGCGACGAGCAGGGGTCCCCTGCGAGCAGCAGTCCTCATTGGTCCGGCGGCCCGCCGGCCGCATCCGCGGACTCGGAGGTCTGGCCGACCAGGCAGGTGATCACCTGGTTCTCGGCGGCGGGGTTGGCGTGGTAGTGGTAGCCGGCCGCCTCGGTGCTGTGGCCGTTGCACTCGTCGAGGTCGTCGGGAGCGTCGTCTCCCTCGAACGGGCTGTGGACCGCGTAGCCGTCGAGCGCGTAGCCGAACTGTGCGGTGTCGCCGTCGGCGGCCTCACCGACCTCGGAGCAGCCGACCGCGCCGTGCAGGTGGTAGCCCTCGAAGGGGTTGAAGTGTCCGCCGCAGTCGTCGAACGCCGCGATCGTGTACGCGCCCAGGATGGCGTCGACCGGTGCGGACGCGTCGATGCGAACCCCGTCGAGCGTGACACCCAGGATTGCCGCGGCGCTGGCGGCCTCGTCGGCTGCCACGGGAGTGGTGGGGATCAGCACCTGCTCTCGATGGGCTCACCGTTCTCGAGCCACTCGAGCTTGCCCTCCACGCAGTGGTTCTCGAGGTCAGGGTCGACGTCGGGACGGGCGGCGGCCTCAAACTCCGCCTGGGTCTCGGTGACGAGTACGTTGCCGTCCTCGTCGTACATCTTCCAGTTGTCGTCGTCGTAGGTCGTTGCGAGATCCTCGATGAACTGGCCATCAATGTCGTAGAGGTTCTCGCCGTCGAGCCAGATGCCGCCCTTGTCGGCGCCGTCGGTGATGGTCTCGGGACAGAAGGGGCCCACCTCGTGGTCGACCGGGTAGCCGGTGACCGTGATGCTGTAGCAGGTGGTCTCGGTGCCGCCGCTGAGAGTGCAGTCCTCGGTGGTGGGCTCCTCAGCCAGCGCCCCGTCGAGGAACAGTGCCGTGTCGAGGCCGGACACCGGAGTTGACGACGACGCGGTCCCGGTCGAGGTCGGCTCGTCGGTTCCGGAATCGGAGCCCGAATCACCGCAGGACGACAGGAGGAGTGCAGCGGCCAGTGGCATCGCCAGCAATGCAGACCGACGATGCCGAGACGCTCGGGGGTCGCGAAGAGTTGTAGGAGACATGAGGGAAGAATGGCGGCCGGCACTGTGGCGGCTCTGTGAGGACGTTCACAGCGTCTCCACAGTTCTCTGACCTTGGATGGCCTTGATGCGTTCTGCTCCGACTTCGGTACCCCGGCGGATTCTCGTCGTCGAGGACGACCCCTCGATCAACGACATCGTGTCCACCGCGTTGCGGTTCCAGGGACACTCCGTGACCCAGACCGCCGACGGATCTGCGGGCCTGGAGCTCGCGATCGAGGGTGGGGTCGACCTCCTCGTGCTCGACGTGATGCTCCCCGGCGTCGACGGCTTCGAGATCTGCCGGCGCCTGCGTGAGGCGGGGTCGAGCGCACCGGTCTTGTTCCTGACCGCCCGTGACGAGACCGAGCACCGCATCCGCGGTTTCGCCACCGGCGGAGATGACTACCTCACGAAACCCTTCAGCGTGGACGAGCTGGTGATGCGGGTGGCAGCGATCCTGCGCCGCACCGGGTCCAAGGACCCCGACGGCCTGCTCCAGGTCGGCTCCTTGACCCTGGACCCCGCAGGCCGGGAGGTACGCCGGGCGGGCAGGCTCGTTGACCTGTCGGCAACCGAGCACAGACTGCTCGAGTACCTCATGATCAACCGAGGCATCGTGGTGTCCAAGGATCAGATCCTCGTCAACGTCTGGGGTGCGGACTACGACGGCGCGCAGAACGTCGTGGAGCTGTACGTGGGATACCTGCGTCGCAAGCTCGACGACGGGTACCCGCAGCTGATCCACACCCGACGCGGCCTCGGCTACGTCCTGCGTGAGGAGCCTCGATGAACCGTCTCTCACTACGGTGGGTGATCCTCGTACCGCTCCTGGCCACGTTCACCGTCGGCTTCGTGGTCTTCGCTGTCTACATCGACCAGAGCGATCGCTCGACTCGGCTGGCTGTGATCGACCGGGAGCTCGCGCGGGCAGAGCGCGTCGACCTGGCCTCACCGGCAACCGGTCCACGCAACGGGGTGGCACCACCGACGACCGGCCCCGCCTCCACCGAGTTCGCGACCACCGGGGTGGACCCGCCCGTCCAGCTCACCGTCGCGCCTGACGGTGACGTCACCGCCGCGCAGGGCGGCGAGAACCCGTTCCCCGGCGACACCCTCGTCGCTCTGGGCGCCACCAGCGAGCCCACGACCACCGAGATCGGGGACTACCGGGTTCTCGTCTCGCCACAGCCCGACGGACAGGTCCGGGTCACGGCCCTGTCCCTGGACGGCTACCACGCCACAACCGACGCGCTGCGGCGAACCCTGATCATCGGCGGGCTGATCATCGTCCTGCTCGAATCCGCGATGGCGTGGTGGCTGGCCGGCCGGCTGGTTCGCCCGCTGACCACGATGACGGCCACGGCCAACCAGATCGCCGACGGGGACCTCGACACCGAGCTGCAGCCCGCCGGTGGATCCCGCGAGGTCTACGACCTCTCGACCGACATCGAGCGGATGGTCGACCGGCTGCGCGCCGCTCTCGCGGAGCACGAACGATCCGAGGCGGTGGCCACCCAGGCCCGCGACGACATGAGACGGTTCCTCGCCGACGTCTCCCACGAGATCCGCACCCCGCTCACCGCACTCAAGGGATACAGCGACCTGTACGAGCAAGGGATGCTGGCCGAGCCCGGAGCCCTGGACCGCGCCATGTCACGCGTCGGCGACGAAAGCGTCAGGCTGCACCGACTGGTGAAATCCATGCTGGAACTCGCCCGTGGCGGCGAGCCCAACACGCAGGTCGCCAAGGACGTCGACGTGTCCCAGGTCGTGCGGGCGGTGGTCGAGGACCTGCGCGCGGCCTACCCGGAGCGTCGGATCGACGTCCAGGTCGATCAGGGGATCGATGCGAGAGTGACCGGAGACCCCGCCCGGATCCATCAGGCCATCCTCAATCTCGCGGCCAACGCCTGCACCCACACTCCTGCATCCACGCCGATCGCCATCCTCATCGAGCCGACGGCAGGCACGGTCGCGGTCAGAGTCATGGACCACGGAGCCGGGATCGATGAGGCCGAGCAGGAGCGCATCTTCCTCCCCTTCTATCAAGCAGACTCGTCGCGACCTCGAAACGGCCACGGCGGAGCCGGGCTGGGCCTCGCTGTCACCCAGCAGATCGCCCACGAGCATCGCGGCTCGATCAGCGTTCACCCGACCCCCGGGGGCGGGTCGACCTTCACCCTTCGCCTTCCACAGAGCCGTCGAGAATCCGACACTTGAGTCACGACCCCTCACTGGGGTTGGCATCCGACGGAAGGGCAGCCATCAATTCGTCGACGGAGAGGCCCAGAGTCTTGGCTGCCGCCTCGAAGTCTGGTGGCGGGCCGCCGAGCGCAGACTCAAGCTCTGCAACCGACACTCCGAGCGTCTCCGCCGCATCCGCGAGATCGGGCGCAGCAGTTCCAGGAGCGGCGCCCTCGGGTGCCGCTGGCGGGGCGCTTCCCTGACCGTCGCCAGCAGGCGGCCCGCCCGCATCTCCGCTGACCTCGCCGGAAGCGGAGGCGCCGTCATTCCCTGAGGTCGTGGAGACATCGGAGCCGCAGGCACTCAGCATCAGAGTTGCGGCAAGGGAAAGCGCAACGAGGGACTTCTTCGGCCAGCTAGTGATGTTCATATCCACGACTATCCGGGGCAGGTCTGTGCGTCTGCGATGAGGCGACTGGGAGGAAGGTGTGATCCCCCCACGATCTCGCCGCGGAGTCCTCGGACTGCGGTCGGTTCGCGCCAGGTGGTCGAAGACGTGCGCGTCGTGAAGCCTAGGAAGCCTCCCGAGCTCGGCGCCCGGACGGGTGGCCAAGCGATGGCATATACTGCCAACGGAGGTGGCTGCCGTGGCGACGAGGAACGTTGTTCTGAGTCAGCACCAGCACGAACTCGTTGAGTCGCTGGTGAAGTCTGGGCGCTACCAGAACGCCAGTGAGGTGCTGCGCGAAGGTCTTCGGCTCTTGGAGCGCGAACAAACGGCAGAGGCGGCCAAGGTTGCCGTCCTGCGTCAAGCCGCCGAGCAGGGCTGGTCGGATCTCGCCTCGGGGCGTTTCGACGAAGTCGATGACGCGTCCCTCGACGACTTCGTCGCGCAGCTTGGCATCCGCGCGGCCAAGACTCAGCCAGCGGGCTGATGGCGAGGTATCGCCTCACCCGTGCCGCCCAGGCCGACATCGTCTCGATCCTCGCCTGGTCGCACGACCAGTTCGGTGAAGAAGCACGCAAGCGCTACGAGGCACTGATCGTGACGGCCATCCGGGACGCGTCGACGCGCAGCGAGGAGCTGGGGCGGACGGTCCGCCCCGAACTGGGTGACGGGGTGTTCTCCTGGCATCTGGCGCAGAGTCGCACTCGCTCGCCCCGTGGGAGTGTCCACCGCCCGCGGCACTTCCTGATCTGTCGACGTGACGGCGACGTCCTCGTCGTCGGTCGGGTCCTCCATGACGCAAGGGAACTACGACGACATCTCGATCCCCAGCAGCACTGGGAGTAGTCGCCCGCACTCCGCTTCCGGGATCGCGATCAGGGCCCATGCATGCGTCGCCTACGACGACCCGGCCACCGCGATCCTCGCCGCCCGCACGGGCTGGATAGGATGGAACCCTAGGCAGCCAACGCCGGCGCCCGCCGGAGTTGGGGTGGCTCGACCTGGGTCGAAGAGGGTGCGCGGTGATCACCGAGGCGATGCTGGCCGAGGGCAGCCGTGTGTTCATCGGGCCCTGCTGCCCTCAGACCGCGAGGCGCTGCGTGAGGGCTTCGAACACCTGTCCGTGGCGCGGATGATCCGCTACTCGGAGCGACCGACGGAGGCAGACGTCGCGGTCACGGTCGCCGCTGACGACCCCGCGTCCCTGGCGATGTTGCGCCGGCTCGGAGAGACCACCACGGCGCCCGCCGGCACCAACCGTCTCGACGTCGTCGTCGAGCTCGCGCCACGTGACCCTGCAACGACGGAGGAACCATGACGAACGAGAGGCTCGACATCAGCCATCCCCAGCAACCGAACCAGGCCACGTCGGTGGCCCGGATGTTCTACGACAGGGTCGCCGAGACGCCCGACGCGGAGGCATACCGCTTTCCCACTCCCGAGGGATGGGAGTCGGTGACCTGGGCCGACACCGGGGAGACGGTCAAGACGCTGGCGGCAGGCCTGTTGGCTCTCGGGGTCGAGCCCGAGGACCGGGTGGCGATCGCGAGCAGTACCCGCATCGAGTGGCTCTACGCGGACCTCGCCACCACCTGCGCGGGAGCCGCGACGACGACGGTCTACCCGACCACCAGCGCGGCCGACGTCGGGCTGATCCTGGCGGACAGCGGGAGCCGGATCGCGTTCGCCGAGGACGACGCCCAGATCGCCAAGCTGCGCGGCCTGCGCAGCGGCCTGCCCGACCTCCTGCACGTCATCACCTTCGACGGTACGGCGGACGGTGAGTGGGTGCTGTCCTTCGAGGATCTGCGGACGCTAGGCGCACAGCACCTCAACGAGTGGCCGAACGCAGTCGACGACGTGGTCGACGCGATCCGACCCGAACACCTGGCCACCTTGATCTACACCTCCGGGACGACCGGCAGGCCTAAGGGCGTCGAGCTGCCGCACCGCTGCTGGACCTACATCGGGGCGAGCGCCGAGGGGCTCGACCTCCTCTCACACGAGGACCTGCAGTACCTCTGGCTGCCGCTGTCCCACTCGTTCGGCAAGATGCTGGAGGCCGTCCAGCTGCAGATCGGCTTCGCCACCGCAGTCGATGGGCGAATGGACCAGATCGTGGCGAACCTGGCTGAGGTGCGGCCGACCTTCATGGCCGGTCCGCCCCGGATCTTCGAGAAGGTGCACGGCAAGATCGTGCAGACCGTCGAGGAGGAGGCGGGGATCCGCGGAGTTCTGTTCGGCTGGGCCTTCCGGGTCGGGGCACAGGTCGCCGAGGCTCAGCTCCAGGGACGCCGTCCCGGACTGCTGACCCGAGCCCAGCACGCGGTGGCCGACCCCCTGGTGCTGTCGAAGATCCGTGCCCGGCTGGGCGGCCGCATCCGCTTCATGATCTCCGGAAGCGCGGCGCTGTCCTCGGACGTCGCTGCGTGGTTCCATGCCGCCGGGATGCTGATCCTCGAGGGCTACGGCCTGACCGAGACCAGCGCGGGAGCCTGTCTGGTCCGCATCGATGACCCGGTGTTCGGCCGCGTGGGACCACCGATCACCGGTACCGAGGTGCGGATCGCAGACGACGGCGAGATCCTGCTGCGCGGCCCCAGCGTGATGCGCGGCTACCACGGGCTCCCCGAGGCGACCGACGAGGTTCTCGATGCCGAGGGCTGGCTGTCGACGGGTGACGTGGGCGAGATCGATGAACAGGGCCGGGTGCGGATCACGGACCGCAAGAAGGACCTGATCAAGACCTCGGGTGGCAAGTACATCGCGCCCCAGGGCATCGAGGTGCTCTTCAAGGCCGAATGCCCGCTGGCCAGCCAGATGATCGTGCACGCTGAGGGCCGGAACTACGCTTCCGCGTTGGTCACCCTGGACCCGGATGCGGTGGCGCAGTGGGCTGCGGCGAGGGACCTGACCGAGACCGACTATGCCCTCCTGACCGCGGACCCGGACATCCGGGACTACGTGAAGGAGTGCCTCGACCGGGTCAACAGCAGGCTCAACCGCTGGGAGACGATCAAGCACTTCCGGATCCTCGACCGCGACCTGACAGTCGAGGACGGTGAGCTCACGCCGAGCTTGAAGGTCCGGCGCAAGGTGGTCGAGGCCAGGTACGGGTCAGTCCTGGACTCGATGTACGCCTGACCCGCTCGGTGCTGCGCCACTTTCAGCGGCGCGAGTGCGGTCGAGCGCTGCCAGGCGGGGCATCTGGTCCCCGGCCCTCAGGATCTCGCTCCCTATCCGCCTGCTCGGTCGTCTCGTGGGAATCGAGTGGGTGGCTCGGACCGGTTGCCCAGATCGGCTGTTTGGCCGTAGCGTCTGGTTCGCGGAGCACCGGCTTTGGCACCTGAGCGGAGCCGTTCTGCGACGAGAGATCTGGTGAGAATGAAGCCGGACGCGGGTTCGGTCCTCGTCGCGACCGCGCTCGTTGACGTGATCGACGGTGCTCGCCCCCGCGTTGAAGTGCCACGCGTCCTGCTCGCGGCGACGAGCCTGGAGGAGCTGTGACGGGCGGTCGTTCCGCCGTCGTGCGGCAGGCGCTTCGCAACCCGCGGCTGCGTCGCGTGCTGGCGGCGTACCTCATCTTCAACGTCGCGGAGTGGGCGAACTGGATCGCCCTGCTGGTCTGGGCCTACGACCGCGGCGGCGTGCACGCCGCCAGTGCGATCGCACTCGTCCAGCTGGTCCCGGGTGCGCTCCTCGCCGCTCCCGCCGCCACCTTGTTCGCGGGCCTATCGCGGGCCCGGGCCCTCACGGTCAGCTATCTCAGCCAGGCACTCGGCTACGGGGCGCTGGGCTTGGCCCTCGTTCTGGGTGCGCCGGTGTGGGTCGTCGCAGGGCTGGCAGCACTCGCGTCCATTGCCATCACGCTGACCCGGCCGGCCCACAACGCGCTGCTCCCGGAGGTCTCCCAGACCACGGGTGACCTGACGACCGGCAACGCAGCATCGGGTTCTCTCGAGGCTGCGGCGACCTTCATCGGACCTCTGGTCAGCGGGCTCGTCACCGTTGCGTGGGGCCCCGGGGCAGTGCTGCTGGTGATGGGTGCGGGTACCGGGGTCGCGGTGGCGCTGACGGCCCGCATGCGGTCCGCGAGTCCGGTGGCGGCAGCGGCCGGTGAAGCCCGCCCCCGTCCGGTTCGCACGGTGCTGGCAAACCCGGCCGCGCGCCTCTTGGCGCTCCTTGCTGCTGCCGAATACACCCTGATCGGAATGGCGGACATCCTCCTCGTCGTCCTCGCTCTTGAGGTCCTGGATCTGTCGAGTGCGGGCCCAGGCATCCTCAACTCCGCTCTCGGGATCGGGGGGATCATCGGGGCCGGGTTCACCTTCGTCCTGATCGGGCGACCCCGGCTCGCCCCGGCGCTGGTGCTGGGAGCGGTAGCGACGGGGGTCGCCTTCGCGCTCGCCGGGCAGCTGCCGTCGACGCTGCTGGTGATGGCCCTCATCGCTCTCAGCGGCGCCGGGAAGGTCTTCTATGACGTCGCGTCGCGCACCTTCGTCCAGCGGCTGCTGCCGGACCACCTCCTGACGGCGATGTTCTCGCTGCAGGAGTCCTCCACGATGCTCGGCCTCGCCGTGGGTGCACTCGCGGCGCCGCTGCTGGTGAGCGCAGTCGGCGCCCACGTCTCTTTCGTGGTGGCGGGCGCCTTCCTCCCGGTGGTCGCCATCGCGGCCACCAGTCGCCTGCGACGACTGGACGCCGAGGCGGTGGTGCCCCCGGACGTGCTCGCGTTGTTGCGTGACGTCCCGATCCTCGCCGTGCTGGCGCCCCGAATCGTGGAGCGAATGGCGCGCGACTGCGTGCCTGTCGTCAAGCCCGCAGGGGCCGTGGTGGTCCGGACCGGCGCCGACGGAGACCTCTTCTACGTGATCGACAGCGGCACCGTCGTGGTCACCATGGACGGCGAGCTCATCCGCGAGCTCGGGCCCGGTGGCTGGTTCGGTGAGCTCGCCCTGCTGCGCGACGTACCGCGGACCGCGACAGTCACTGCTCGCACCGAGGTGACGCTGTGGGCTCTGGACCGCCACTCCTTCCTGACCGCGGTGCACGCGGTCCCCCAGTCGAGGGAGATCGCGGAGACGCACGCCTCGGACCACTACCGGCAGTGATGGCAGGAAGAATCAGTCTTCTCGCACCTCACGGTCCGCACTTCCTGGGCGCACCGGCTTCGGCGCGTTCGAGGTCCTCCCGATCGAGGGCTTCGGGTTCTGGCGCTTCTACCGGCTCTTCTGAGTAGGGCCCTGGTGCCGCCCACCCGATCGGACTCCGTCCGAAGGCGTGCCGGTCTTTGAATCGAGGCTGGTGGCTAGACGATGTCGAGGACCGTGAACACCACGAATGCGACGAGCAGCAGCACGCCGGCGTTGACGGCGGCCAGCCAAGGCCCCCCGAGTACGAACGCGACTGCGGCGACGGCAAGGAGCAACACCACGAGCCAGGAGATCGCGGGCGCGGCCCGCGACATGAGGGAGAAGGTGCCGGTCGGGCCCGCGAGGAGCCCGGAAGGTGCTTCGTCCTTGCCGTCCATCACGAACGAAGCCAGGTGCGGCAGGTTGGCCTGGGTCAGTGCCGCGCTGTGCCCTCCCCGGTAGTAGTAGACCTCCTTCTTGGCCGGGTCCTCCCAGAGGAATCCGTCGACTCCACCAGTCCCGATGTCGCGCATGAACAGACCGCGCAGCGCGGCGCACAAGAACCCCACCGGGACGTCTCCGGCTGCGCGGTGGTTGCGGAGCTGACTGAACTGCACGTCGCGGCGACGGGTCTGCCAGTCGTAGTCTCTGGGCAGCACGCTTCCGGCAAGCAGGATGCGGTCGAAGCGCATGGCCGGGATCTTCTCCAGGCTGTGCCCCAGCAGGTACGTGCCGTTGCTGTGCCCGACGAAGTGGAACGTCGCCTGCGGGTTGACCGCGAGTTGCTCGGCGTAAGTGTCCTGCATCCAGGTGAGGAAGCGCCGTCGGGTGGCCGGGATCATGAACTTGCGCGCCGAGAACCGGCCGTAGGTCGCAGCGATCACCTCGGTCCCCGGCCACGTCTGCTCGATGTGTTCCTCGAGTTGGCGCGGCCAATCGTCGTTGCTCGCCCTGATGCCGTGCAGCACGATGACGACCTGCTTGGCTGGGTCGCCGTGACGAGGGACGTGGTCTTGGCGTGGTTGGGTGAAGGCGGCGGCGATCAGCGCGAACCTGGCGTCGGGATCCGCCGCCTTGTCGAGCCTGATCAGGTCGCCGTGTGTGGCGCCGGGGACGAGCTCCTGGGTGCCGGTGGCGAAGGTGTCGATGTCGCGGCTGTCCTCCTCTTTGACCAGGTCGTCGTCCTCGCCGAGATACTGCACCATCACGGGGGGACGCTCCATCGAGATGATGGCTCGCAACCAGGCGATCCTGAGGTTGGTGACGAAGCTCGACGCGCGCAAGACATCGTGGGCGAGCCACCGCCGGCTGTAGGGCAGCACGCGCCCGAGCCACGCCACGGTCGGCAACCACCAGCGACGATGAACGCTGACCTCGATGCCGCGGTTCAGGCTCGCGAACAGCACGACCCTTTCGACCGCGTCGGCCCAGTCCCGCCTGTCCGACGGCTTGAAGACGCCCAGCGCGTGCAAGTAGGCGTAGCGGGTCAACATCCCACCGAGGCTGTGGCCGACCAGGACCACGCGCTCAAAGCCCCCGTTGGCCACCCACTGCTGGTTGATGTCAGCGGCCAAGCGGGCCCCCAGGTCTGCGGCACGACCCGGGCGCATCCAGCGGGCGCCGTGGTGGCTCCGGTGCCACTTGCACATCGTCTCGTCGTACCCGGGCAGTGTCTGCAAGCGTTCGACGAGGCCGTCCCAGGGTTCGGTCTTGTCGGTGATGGACGGGACGACGACGACGAGCGTTGTCCGGCGCGGCGGGGGACCACCTTCTCCGATTGGTTGGCTCAAGGTCCGCTCCTTCGTGGGCATCAGGCCAGCAGGCCGCGGACCTCAGCCGGCAGGTCGGAGGAGTCGAAGGTGAGCGCCATGTGCCCCTCCAGAATCCGACTCTCGCGCGTCCGCTCCGCGCACAGCGGGCTACGGCTATCCGCCCGAAAACACGCGCTGACGCGTGTAGGAAAAGCCTCCCACGATTGTCCCGGGACCGCTATGCAGCGATGTCCCTATCGCCACTTTTCGTGCCGCTCTTTCGTGGAGTCAACGGCCGGAGCCTGCTCCGAGTGGTGTCGGGTGTCAGCGGCCCCGCGCAGAAAGCCCAGGACCGTGCCCTCTAAGCCGGGCTGGGCCTACCCTTGGCTCGTGTTCGACTGGCTGACAACTGCACTCACCGTCCTTTCCCTCGGGCTCGCGGCACTCGCCACGGTGTATGTCGTCCGCGACCGGCTGCCTGATCGGCTGCTGCTGGCGCTCGTCGCCCTGGTGGGGATGGTCGGGGTTGCGCTCCTGGTGGTCGGGGTGATCGACGTAGTCACCACCGAGGTGGACGTGTCGAAGCCGACCTACATCGGCTATCTGCTCGGGATCGCCGCTGCGCCACCGGCGGCGACGGTGTGGGCGCTGGGGGAGCGCAGTCGGGCGGGCACGGCGGTCTTCATCGTGGCGGGGTTGGCGATCCCGTTCCTGGTCGTGCGGCTGGGCCAGGTGTGGGACGCGGGCGTGCTGCGTGGCTGAGGCGTCCCCGCGCAGCAGCGGCCTGGGCCGGGTGCTGATCGCCTTCTATGCCCTGTTCGCTGTCGCGTCGACGGGGAGGTCCTCGGTGCAGTTGGCGACCAAGGCGTCGGAGGCACCGCTCCCTTATGCGTTGTCGGCGCTGGCGGCGGTCGTCTACATCGCCGCCACCCTCGGCTTGGCACGCGGCGGCGAACACTGGCGGCGAGTGGCCTGGGCGGCGGTGATGACCGAACTCGTCGGCGTGCTCACCGTTGGCCTGTGGAGCGTCTTCGACCCGGTCGCCTTCCCCGACGACACCGTGTGGTCCGGCTTCGGCGCGGGCTACGGGTACCTGCCGCTGGTGCTGCCGTTCGCGGGGCTGGCGTGGCTGGCGCGCTCACGCTGATCGCTCCCATGGACGCCACCGAGGGTCCGTGCCAGGATGAAAAGCCGGGTGGCGCGCTCCCGACGCCACCCTGACACCAATTCAAGTGTTGCCTCGGGGCGGCGGAGCGGAGTCTTCGATGCGCGAGCGTGAACCCGGACCCGACGAGAGCTTCAACCCAGCAGGAGAGGCCACGGCCTGGCCGCTGGCGCAGGTCCCCGACCTCAGTCTGGTGCTGGGCCACGGCGCCGACGCCCCCGACCCGGCCGACCTGGGCGAACCCCCGTCCGTCACTGAGGCGCTCCGCCAACACGTGGCCTATCGGCTGTCGCGGCGCCAGGTGATGGCCGCCGGTGTGGCGGGGGCGACGGTGGGTGCCTTGGGTCATGTCCCCTCTGCTGCTGCGTCGGGGAGCGGCCGAGGCCGGAATCGTATCCGCGGCACGGCGGCGTCGCTCAGCGCCGGGCTCGACGTCGACTACCTCCGCCGAGTGACCGAGAGCGTCACCGGCTTCGGCGACACAGCAAGCGGCTGGCGACCCGGTGGCTCGCCGGCCAACCTGGAGGCGGTCGAGTGGATCGCCGACGAGATGCGCGCGGTCGGCATGAAGCAGGTCGCCAAGCTGCCGGTGCCGATCGACCGGTGGGTCTTCCACGGCGCCTCGGTCGCGGTCCCGGGCGGCGCGACTTACGAGGCGAGCTCGTGGGGCGGCGTACCCGGCACCCCGGCCGGCGGGATCACCGCCGAGGTGCTCGACCTGGGGCTCGGGCAGGCAGCCGACTACGAGGGGGTCGACGCGACCGGGAAGATCGTCCTGGTCAACTGGGCCTACGGCGACTACTGGGTCAACCGGCACGGCCACCAAGCCACCCTGGAGGGTGCGTTGGCGGTCATCTTCTACACCGGCACCACCGCCGGCGGTGCGTTCTACAACGTGCGGGACGACGGACTGCTCAGCTTCGACGGGACCTACGACGACGACTGGGTGCCGTTCGTGTTCGTGACCCGCAACGCGGCCAACGACCTTCGAGCCAGCGTCGCTGCCGGACCGACCACGGTCACCCTGACCTCGAACGTCGAGCTGACCCGGGCCGAGAACGGCGGTGTGGGCTACAACGTGCTCGGTGCCATCCGCGGCTCCGACCGGTCCGATGAGTTCATCATCTTCACCGGCCACCACGACGCGTGGTTCCGCGGCGCCGCCGACGACGCGACGGCCGTGGCCGCCATGCTCGGGATCGGCAAGGCCGTCCGCGAGACCGGCTTCCGGCCCCGGCGGACGCTGCTCTTCCTGGCCAGCACCAACGAGGAGTACGGCTACACCGACGCCTACTACGAGTGGCTGATCGGCTGCTGGTACGCCGTGACGAAGCAGCGCCCGGACTGGAGTCGCAAGGCGATCCTGAGCCTCGACTTCGAGCTCCTCGGCACCGGCGACCCGGGCGAGCGCCTGCTGATCCGCACCCACTCCGAGCTGTTGGCACACGCGGTGGAGAAGCAGCTGAGCGACCCGTCACGGACGCCGTACGGTGCGATCTCGCAGAACGTCGTGTGGGCCAACGCCGACCACTTCACGCTGACCGCTGCGGGCATCCCTGGCATCTACTTCAACACCGTCGGCACGCAGTACCTCACCCGCAACTACCACACGAACTACGACGTGGTGTCCAACGTCAACTTCGACTACCTCCGCCAGAACATCGAGGTGATCAACGACATCTGGGTCGACCACGACCGATCCACCCTGCCCTTGCTCGACTTCGTCGCCCGTGCCACCGAGGCCGAGACACGGGTGGCCTACCAGGCCGAGCCGGACGTGTCGCTCGCCGATCTGCCCGGGGTGCAGCCACGGGCCGTGGAGCGCCTCTCCTCTGCGGTGGCCGCCTTCCGGTCCGCCGCCGAGGCACTGGACGCCCGGCTCACCACCGCCCGTCCGCACCGTTCGCACAAGATGGGCGAGGCGATGCTGTCCGTCGAGCGAGACCTCCTGACCGAGCTCGTCGCGCTCGACGTCTTCGACCAGTACGTCTTCCCGCACCAGCAGCTCCAGCGAGATGCGACCCGGATGCACCTCGCCGTCCTGGCGCTGGAGGCCGGTGACCCTGCGCTGGCGAACGGCACGTACGTGCGGCGTACCGGACTCACCAATGCCGGGCGCCTGTTCGCCTACGAGGCCTACGTCGACGAGCTGGCTCGCCACGAACCGACCGGTGACCGGCTGCAATGGGGCGCCCAGGCCCACCTCGCGTCGTACGTCGACCTGTGGCAGGAGTATCACTCGATCGCCGCGAAGGTCGCGGGCGGCCTCACCGATCCCGCCGACTACGCGCAGGAGATCGCGTCGCTGCGAGCCAAGCTGCGTCCGGTCTACCGGGAGCTGAACCGGCGGCTTCGCCGGATGACCAAGGTGTTCGACAAGGCAGCTCGAGGGCTTCGCCAGGCGTCCCACCACGGCGGGAGGTAGTGGCGTCCGGCGTCAGTCGCCGGAGAGCTGCCCGGTCAGGCGTCCGTGGCGCTCGGCGCTCTCGTCGTTGAGGCCGATGATCTCGACGGTCTTGCCCTTGCGTTCGTACTTGGTGGCGATGGCGTCCAGGGACGCGACGGTGGAGGCGTCCCAGATGTGGGAGGCGGTGAGGTCGATGACCACGGTGTCGGGATCGTCGACGTACTCGAACTGGGTGTAGAGGTCGTTGCTGGAGGCGAAGAACAGCTCCCCGGTGACCCGGTACAGCGCAGTGGCGTTGCCGTCGCGATCCTCGACGAGCTCTCGGTGGGTCTCGGTCAGGTGGGCCACGCGGCGGGCGAAGAGGGTCATGGCGACCATCACGCCGACGACGACGCCGATGGCGAGGTTGTGGGTGGCGACCACGACCACGACGGTGGAGACCATCACGGTCGTCTCCGACTTCGGCATCCGGCGCAGCGTGGCCGGCTGGATGGAGTGCCAGTCGAAGGTGGCGATCGCGACCATGATCATCACCGCGACCAGTGCCGCCATGGGGATGATGGCGACGACGTCGCCGAACCCCACGACCAGGATCAGCAGGAACACGCCGGCAAGGAAGGTGGAGATCCGGGTGCGGGCACCGGAGGCCTTCACGTTGATCATCGTCTGACCGATCATCGCGCAGCCACCCATGCCACCGAAGAACCCGGTGATGATGTTCGAGACGCCCTGTCCCCAGGCCTCACGCGTCTTCTGCGAGTGGGTGTCGGTGACGTCGTCGACCAGCTTCGCCGTCAGCAGCGACTCCAGCAGGCCGACCAGCGCCATCGCCAGGGCGTACGGCGCGATGACCTTCAGGGTGTCGAGGTTCAGGGGCACGTTCGGCACGAACAGCGAGGGCAGGGAGTCGGGCAGGTCGCCCTCGTCGCCGACGTTCGGGACGGTGAGCGCGGCCAGAACGGTGAACCCGGTCAGGGCCACGATGGCGACCAGCGGCGCGGGGACGGCCTTGGTGACCATCGGCAGGCCGACCATCACCGCGATGCCGATCGCGATCATCGGGTAGACGAGGAACGGCACGTCGACCATGTAGGGCACCTGGGCCAGGAAGATCAAGATGGCCAGGGCGTTGACGAACCCGACCATCACCGAGCGCGGAATGAACCGCATCACCCTGGCCACCCCGCTGAGACCGAGGGCGATCTGGAGGAGGCCGCCGAGCATGACGGTGGCGATGAGGTAGTCGTAGCCGTAGTCGCGCATGACCGGGGCGATGACCAGCGCGATGGCACCGGTCGCTGCCGAGATCATCGCGGGCCTGCCGCCGAGGAAGGCGATGGACACGGCCATGGTGAACGAGGCGAACAGCCCGACGCGGGGGTCCACGCCGGCGATGATCGAGAAGGAGATGGCCTCCGGGATCAGTGCGAGGGCGACGACCAGCCCGGCCAGTACCTCCGTGCGCAGCATCGTGGGGGAGCGCAGGGCGTTGCGGACCGAGGGCTCCAGCGGCGCGGTCTCGGTCCGCCCTCCGTGGGGAGGACGTGGCGTGGTGATGCTCAAGGCAGGGAGTTCCATTCGAGGAGTTGGACCGGGCTCCGTCGCTGCATGAGGACGGAGCCGACAGGCTCGGCTTGGGGGAGGGGTGCGTGCCGCGAGGCATGCGCGCCGAGGTTGGGTCGGCGAAAGTCAGAGCGCAACGTACCCCGTCGGGAGCGCAGAGTTGGAGTCGGCGAGGCGTCACCAGGACCGTGAGGACCGCCAGGACCGGCTCGGCGAGTCGCGGAAGGCGGGCGGTCGCCGTAGCCCACCGAGTTCGTCATGATGGGGGCTCCAGCAGAACGCCGGCCCGCTCGCGGGCCGCAGTCAGGGGAGTGAAGAGATGGCCCACCACAGTGACGGCGCCCGGCGCCACGACCCGTACAAGAACTTCAAGTTCCGGGTGAAGTGGGAGGGGCGGTACGTCGCCGGGGTGACCAAGGTCGGCGGCCTGAAGCGCACCACCGAGGTGATCGAGTTCCGCGACGGCGGCAACCCGAGCGTCTCGCGCAAGCTGCCCGGGCGCACCTCGTTCGAGGCGATCACCCTCGAGCTCGGGATCACCCACGACATCGAGTTCGAGAAGTGGGCGAGCAAAGTCGTCGGCCCGGAATCGGACGGGGGCACCACGACGACGGACTTCCGCAGGGACCTGAGCATCGAGCTCCTGAACCAGGCCGGACAGGTGGCCTTGGTCTACCAGGTGTACGGCGCCTGGGTGTCGGAGTACCAAGCCCTGCCCGAGCTCGATGCCAACGCCAACGCGGTCGCGATCCAGACGCTGAAGCTGGAGAACGAGGGCTGGGAGCGTGATTACGACGTGGCCGATCCGGCGGACTAGGCTCGCCCGGACCGGGTCATGAGGGTGGCTTCCCCGGGCCCGGCACCACGAGCACCGGGATCTCGGCGAACTCCAGCAGGTGCTCGGTCTGGCTGCCGAGGTAGGGACGGCCGCCGCGGCGTCGTTCGGACCGGCCCATCACGATCAGGTCGGCCCGCCAGGTCTGCGCGGTGGCCAGCGCGCTCTCGAAGGGCGGGGTGGCGTCGCGAACCCCGGTGGTCGTCACGGGGACGCCCGACGCCCGGGCCTGCGCCGCCACGTGCCGCAGCACCCGGTCGGGGTCGTGGCTTGCCTCGGCCACCATCAGCGCGTGCAACTCCGCCCCCAGGGCCGCGGCCAGGTCGACGGCGACGCGCGCGGCCGCCAGCGCCGACGCGGAGTCGTCCACCGGGACCAGGATGCGGTGGATCATCCGCGCTCCCTCTCCAGATGGTTGACAGCGGTACGGACCCGCTGCGCCTCCTCGCGGTCCAGCTCGTCGAGGTGCAGGTCCAGCCGGTGCGCGGCCTCCAGCAGATCGGGGAGGAGCCGGTCCTCGACAGCTCGGCGGCGGCGCCGGGTCTGGGCCAGCTCGGCATCAAGGCGATGCTCGGCCTGGGTCGCGGCCGCCACCGTCGCGGCGGCGACGAGCGCCGCTCGGTAGGCGTCGATGGCCGGCCGCAACCCGGCGGTGGAGGTGACCGCCGGTTCGGGGCCGGGGGCGCAGGCCACAGCGCCCGGGTAGGTGATGCCCATGGAGGTCTGCCATTCCGGGGTCACCTGGGCGGTGGCCGGTCCGGCGGAGGCCAAGCCGGCGAGCTCGGCGCTCGCACCCAGCGTCCGGGCGCGAACCAGCGCCGCCGTGGCAGCCTCCATCCGGGTCCGCCACTCCGCCTGGGCCCGGGCGAGGTGTCCCTCGAGCCGGTCGCGCTCCCGTTCCAGGGCCTCCTCCTTGCTGCGCAACAAGTGTCCGGCGCGCCGAGCCAGTTGGACCCGGTCCCGAAGGCGAAGTCGGTCGGCACGGGTGCGCGGCGTGGCCGTCACGGCGCATCTCCCGGGGCGTGTGCCGCGATCTGCTCCGCGCTGACCATCGTCAGCTCACGGGCGGGTACGACGGCCGCCACCCGCCAGAGCCGGTCCAAGGTGTCCTCGAGAGTCCGCGCCTCGCGGGGCAGCTGGTCCAGCACCTCGGAGTCGAAACGGCGTGCAAGTTCGAGGTAGCGCTGCTCGGTGATCGACAGGGCCTCGCCCCCGATCAGCGAGGCCAGCTCCTGGGCCCGACGGGCCTCGGCGAGCAGGGCCAGGACCTGCGCCGCGATGTCGAGGTGGTCCTCGCGGGTCCGGCCCGGCCCGGCGCCGCGCCGCATCATCCGCGACAACGAGGCGAGCGGGTCGATGGGCGGGGAGACGTTGCGGGCGAGCACGTCGGCCGACAGCACCACCTGTCCCTCGGTGATGTAGCCGGTGAGGTCCGGCACTGGGTGCGTGATGTCGCCGGCAGGCATGGTGAGCACGGGCAGCTCGGTGATCGATCCGGGTGCGTCGCGCAAGCGGCCGCACCGCTCGTAGAGGCTGGCCAGGTCGCTGAACAGGTAGCCCGGGTAGCCCTGCCGGCTGGGCACCTCGCCGCGCGCCGCGGAGAGCTGGCGCACGGCATCGCAGTAGCTGGTCATGTCGGTGAGCACCACCAGCACGTGGTGGCCGTGCTCGAAGGCCAGGTGCTCGGCGACCGTGAGCGCCAGCCGCGGAGTGAGGATCCGCTCCATCGTCGGGTCGTCGGCGGTGTTGAGGAAGAGCGTGGCCTCGCCCCGTTGCACCCGCTCCTCGAGGCCCTCGCGGACCAGGTCAGCGTCGGCGTTCGTGATGCCCATGCCCGCGAAGACGACGCGGAAGTCGGCGCCCTCGACGGTGGCCTGGGCGGCGATCTGGATCGCCAGCTCCAGGTGCGGCAGCCCTCCGACGGAGAAGATCGGCAGCTTCTGGCCACGCACCAGCGTCGCCAGTCCGTCGACGGCGGACACTCCGGTGATCACGGGGTCGCGGGGCACGTCGCGGCGCGCGGGGTTCATGGTGGCACCGGATACCGGCCGGCGCCGGGCCGAGGTGACCGGCGGCCCGCCGTCCAGCGGCTCGCCGCGGCCGTTGCAGACCCGGCCCAGCCACCGCTTGGTGACCGGCAGGTGCAGAGGTGACCCGGTGAACTCCACCTCGTTGCCGTCGAGCCCCAGCTCCGAGGTGCCCTCGAAGACCTCGATCACCGCGAGGTCCCCGTCCACGTCGATGACGACGCCATGCCGGGTGCTGCCGTCGGCCAGCCGGATCCGCACGAACTCGTCCCACCCGACGCTCTGCGTCCCGGTGACGAACAACAGCGGCCCGTCGACCCTGTCGACGCTCGACACGGCGACCGGGGCCACCAGGTCGCGGTCGGTCCAGTGGTGGGCGCGCGTCACGTCGCCAGCCCCCGCAGGTCCTCGAGCACGGTCGCCGCGATCCGGGCCACACCGTCGGCGTCGTCGTTCCCCACCTGGTCCTTGGCCCGCACCAGCGGACCGAAGTCGAATCCCTCGACCACCGCGGCGGGCAGGCCCGTGTGCACCAGGGTGCGGCACGCGTCGTACACGTCGAGAACCGCCTGTAGCAGCGCCGCCTGCTTGGCCAGGCCGCAGGAGGCGTCGTTCTCACTGAGCGCGCTCTGCTGCAGGACGGCGTTCCGGGCCAGGTCCGCCCCGAGCAGGGTCACTCGCTCGTCGGCGGGCATGGCGCTGCGCCCGACCAGGTCGGCGATGCCCTGGAGCCGGTCGGCCTCACTGAGCAGCGCCAGCATCCGGGACCGGCGCACCCCCCAGTCCGGGTCGCCCTGCTGGGCGTGCCAGCGGGTCACGATGTCGATGTCGCGGGAGAAGGAACGCTGCCAGCTCAACGCCGGGTAGTGCCGCGCGTAGGCCAGCTCGCGGTCCAGCGCCCAGACGGCCTGCACGAAGCGCTGGGTGTGCGCTGACACGGGCTCGGTCACGTCGCCGCCGGGGGGAGAGACCGAGGTGACGATCGTGACTGATCCCTGGAGACCTCCGCCGGTGGTGACCCGGCCGGCGCGCTGGTAGAAGGCGGCCAGCGACGCGGGCAGGTCGGCCGGGTAGCCCTGCTCGGCGGGGATGGCGCCGGTGCGGCTGGACAGCTCGCGCCGGGCCTCGGCCCACCGCGAGGTGGAGTCGGCGATGATCACCGCATTGCTGCCCATGTCGCGGTAGTACTCCGCGAGGGTCACGGCTGTGTAGATGCTGGCCTCGCGGGCCATCACCGGCATGTTCGAGGTGTTGGCGAGGATGATGGTGCGCTCCAGCAACGCCCGGCCAGACCGCGGGTCCACCAGCTGACCGAGCTCGTCGATCAGGTCGGCCAGCTCGTTGCCGCGCTCGCCGCAGCCGACGTAGACGATGACGTCGGCGTCGCCCCACTTCGCCAACTGCTCGAGCAGCATGGTCTTGCCCTCGCCGAAGCCGCCGATCACCGTCGCGCTGCTGCCGGTCGTGATCGGCTCCATCAGATCGATGACCCGCTGCCCGGTCATGAACGGGCGGCGTTCGAGCAGGCGTACGCCGGGGCGCGGCCGGCGGATCGGCCACTCGGTGACCATTCGCACGGGCGCGGCGTCCACCGTGGCGAGCACGTCGTCGGGGCCGTAGCGACCCTCGGGCAGCACAGCACCGACGCGGCCGGCGGCTCCCGGAGGGACGAGAACCCGGTGGGTGAAGCCGTCGCCCCGGATCTCGCCGAGCACCCCACCGTCGGGCAGGTTCTCACCGATGGTGGCGGTGGGAGTGAACAGGTGCTCGCCGACCTCGGGTCGGAGGAGTCCGCGCCCGACCAGGAAGTCCTCGGCGCCGGCCAGCGGCCGGAGCAGGCCGTCGTAGATCCCGCCCAACAGCCCAGGTCCCAGCTGCACGGTGAGTGGGGTGCCGTGCGTCCAGGCCGGCTCGCCGACGGTGAGGCCGCCGGTGTACTCGTAGACCTGGGCCACCGCCCCGCCCCGGTGCAGGGAGATGATCTCGCCGGGCAGTCGGTCCTCGCCCACCTCGACGAACTCGTAGCGGACAGGTTCCGTCAGCTCACACAGGTGCACCACCGGACCGTTGACCCGGGTGACCCGCCCCGGTGTGCTGCTCAATGCCATGGTTCTCCCTCGACGGATTCGTCGAGCGCGACGTCGTCGGCGATCGCGTCCAGCGCCAGGTCGGCGAGAGCGGGCAACCGGTAGTCGACCTGCCGGGAAGCGGCCCGGGCGATCACGCCACCGCCGGGCCGGGGATCGCGGGTGATCATGGCGCCGTGGCCGAGCTGCGCGTGCGCCAGAGCCTCCAGCCGGTCCAGCAGCGCGGGGTAACGGGGGTCGTCCGGGAGCGCCTCGACGGCGACGTGCACCTGGCCGGCCAGCTCGCGGCGCACCGCAGCCTCGGCCCGCAGCACGGAGCCGTGCGCTGCCCGGCGGGCTGTGGACAGGGACTGCTCCCGCCGCGACCGGGCGGTGGCCGCGGCCCGCTCGCGGGCGTGCTCGACGGCCTCGTCGGACTCGGCCTGGGCGCGCGCCACCACCGTGGCGGCGCCGGCCCGAGCGGCGGCCAGGATCTCCTCGGCCCCACCCTGCGCGTCCTCGAGCAGGGCGCGCCGCACCGGTTCGAGCTGGCGCTCCAGGTCGGTGGCTACGGCGGCGGCGGGACGTACGTCGCTCACGGCAGCACCGCCGTCAGCACGTCGGGTCGGTCGGCCAGGGTGCCTCCGAGAACCCGCGCGGCCTCGGTGGTCAACACGACCAGGCCCACGTCGGGATCCAGCGTCTGCCAGGCGGCGGTCACGGCGCCCGGGTCGGTCGCCCGGAGCACCCGCACGCCGGTGAGCGCGAAGCCTTCCAGCTCGTGCGCATCCCCGAGCGCCAGCACCGTGGTCATACCTTCCCCAGGATCAGCACGGCGACGATGAGCCCGTAGATCGCCACGCCCTCGGCGAGGCCGACCACCACCATGGCGCGGCCGAACAGCCCGGGCTGCTCGCTGACGGTGGCGAGCGCGGCGGATCCGGCGTACGCCACGGCGATGCCGGCGCCGATGGCGGAGGCGCCGACGGCGATCGCGGCACCCACGAACGCCATCCCGCTGTCGACGGCCGGGGTTGTGGCGACGACGGCGGGTGCCGAGGAGGTGACGGCCGGGGCCGCGCGCGCGCTGTCGTCACCGCCGATCACTACCGCGGCCATGGCGAGCAGGCCGACCAGGAAGATCGAGGCCAGCGAGCCGGCCATCACGCGAAGCAGCCAGAGTTTCATGGGGTCTCCGTTCGTCGGACTGGGACGTGCCAGGGAGTGAAGGCCCGGCCATCAGTGCTGAACAGCCGGGAGAAGAGTTCGTAGTACTCCAGACGGAGCGCCTGGACCGCGCCCACCAGGGCGCCGAGGGCGAATGCCGTCGCGTTGCCGACCGCGAAGAGCACCGCGGCGAGCGCGATCCAGAGGGGACCGCCACGGTCCCACAACCCGGCCGTGCCGTCCCACACCACCGCGGAGATCACCGCGTGGGTCAGGCCGAAGGCGGCCAGCCGGGTGAAGGAGACCAGGTTCGAACCGAGTCGGAGAAGTGTGTCGAACAGCTCGACGAGGGCCTCGGCCACCCCGGCCGCGCGACCCCCGGCGCTCACGACGAGCCCGGTGAACACCAGGACCACGCCCACCCCGCCCAGGACCAGCGCCGCCGGCCACGCCCACGGGGTCGCGGTGGTGGCGCCGAGCGTGCCCGCGCCGATCGCGGCCAACAGCAGCGCGCCCGGAATGCCCGTGGCGTCGTAGATGGCCAGGGCGGGGCCGCCCTCGCGCCACCGGTTGACGATGGCGAGCAGGAAGGTGAGAGACATCAACACCCCGCCGGCCAGCAGTCCGGCGACCAACAGCCTGTCGGGCTGGTCGAGGGGGCGCAGCCACACGGTCGGAACCAGCCCGGTGGGTCCGAATGCCTCGCCGTACAGGAAGCCGAAGCCGGTGGCCGCGGCCCCGGCGCCCAGGAGGAAGGGGGCGGCGGGACGAAGTCGTGCCAGCCGGCCCTCCCCAGGGCGCAGGGCCAGGGCACCGACGGCGACGATCGCCAGCCCGTGCGCGACGTCGCCGAACATCATTCCGAACATCAGCATGTAGGCCAGGGCTGCGAAGAGCGTGGGGTCGATGTCGCGGTAGGGCACGGTGGCGTACGTCGACACCAGCGGCCTGAGGGACGAGCCCGCGCGGCTCTCCTTGTGGGCCGTGGGAGGGATCAGCCCGGGCCTGCCTGGCAGGCCGACGAGCGTGCCGCCGACGCCATCGAGCCGTTCGCGCACCAGGGCGACGTCGTCGGCGCGCACCCAGCCGGGCAGTACGCGGCAGGTGGCGGCGGGCAACGCGGCGGCGGTCTGGTCGGTCAGTGAGGCCTCGCCCAGCAGCGCGGCGTAGTCACCGGCGGAGGCGAGCACGTCGGGTTCCACGGGGGTGGGGCTCAGCACGGGCTCCGCGTCCGCGGCCTCGGCGCTCCGTTCGGCGAGGCTGCGCAAGGGGTTCGGGGCGCCCTCGAGGGGCGGGTCCGGCTCGAAGCGGCCCAGGTCCCCCAACTCCACGAGAACGGCCCGCCACCGGGTCTCCGGGGCGACCACCGCCATCCGCCGCATCGCCTGCGGCCACCAGTCACGACGCGAGGGCATCGAGCACCTCCGTCGCGGCGCGGCCGCGCCCCGCCGCTTCGATGGCGGACAGGGTGCGCCACAGGTCGATCATCAGCAGCCCGAGGACGGCGGCGACCGAGTCCCGTCCGTACCGTCCCGAGGTGGCCGCCGGTTGAGCGTCGGCGAGGACCCGGTGCAACAGCGCGACCTCGGCCCGCCACAGCTCCGCCGACGAGCCGATACCGTCGAGTACCCAGCGGGCCCGGTCGGGCAGTCGCCCCGCCAGGTCGGTCACCGACGAAGGGTCGCGCCAGCCGTGGCCGAGGACCAGGTCGACCTGCCGCCCGGTCATCTCGCCCACGGGCCGCCCGAAGGCCAATTGCTCGCGCGCCACCAGCATCGCCACCGCGCCGGCAGCCCAGGGCACTGCCAATGGCGCTGCCCGGGACACCCGCCGCGCCCAGGCCACCCGCAGCCCGACAGCAAGCGCGGGCCGGTCACTGCCACCGGGGTCGCCCCAGACCGAGCGCGCCAGCATCCCGCGGAGCTGTTCGGGCGACGCCGCGTCGGCGGCGCGTGGCCAGGCCACCCCCAGCGACCCGAGCGGCATCGGGGCCGGACCTTCGGCGCCGGTGAGAGTGGCCAGGTGTCCCTCGATGTTCGCAATCTCGACGGGCGCGGCCGCCAGTCGGGCCAGCGAGGTGCCGCCGGGTGGCAGCCAACCCGCCAGCACCCGGAGCTGCCAGAGCGTGGCCTCGACCGTCGTCCGACGGGCGGAGACGCGGTCGGCGTCAGGAGCCAGCCGGGGGCCGTAGCCGGTGCCGGTCAACCGCCCCCGGGCGTCGTCCCACGTGGGCTGGCCGGCGATCTCGCGGGCGCCGGCGTTGCCGAGCGTGCCGCGCAGCAGCGCCCGCCCTCGCACGGTCGCGGCCACCCAGCCGACACTCATGACCCACCTCCGGGTGCCGTGACCATCGCCCAGATAGCCGCGATCGCCCGCTCGACCACCGGGCGGGTCGCGGCCCGCCCGCCGGCCCGGATCCCGTCGATCCGGTCGGCCGCGACGGCGGCGATGCGCGCCCGCTCGGCCTCGTCGGCCGGCCCCGGCTCGGCCACGGCCCCGGCCCCGGCCGCGGCCACCCGGTCCGGGACCTGGGCGGCGATCTTGCGGGCATGGTCCTCGCCCTCTGCCCTGATCCGAGCGGCGTCGGCCTGCGCCGCCGCGATCATGGACTCGGCCTCCTGGGCGAAACGCGCGACCACGGCCCGCACTGCGTCGACCTCCTCGCCGGCGTCACGCTCGCGCTGGGTGGTCGCCTCAGTGGCCGCGCCGGGTGCCCCGGCGGGGCGGATCCGCTCCAGCAGGTCGCTCAGTCGCGAGGGCACGGCCCGTCAACCTTCCTCGCCGGACGGGTCGGCCCGGACCCACTCCTGGGGACTCGTCCCATGCCCATCACCTCCTCCACTCCCATAGTGGTCCGCGCCGGTGGCCAAGGCCAGGCTCTCCCGGCTGGTGTGATCAACGAGTCGGTGCCCCCGGACGCCCAGGAGGTCGCCCATGGCAGGCTGGAGCCCCACCGTCGGACGACGTCGGTGCCGACAACCGGGCCCACGCCGGCGCCCGGGTCGCCCGCGTGGACGCCACCCCTGAGGCAGGTTGATGATGACGACGATCCCCACCACGATGCGCCAGCTCCGGAGCCTGGTGGCCCCGGAGGGCGAGCTGCGGCTATCGATCGCGACGGTCGACCTGCCCCGGCCGGGGGCACGGGAGGTGCTGGTGCGGGTGGAGGCGTCGCCGATCAACCCCTCCGACCTGGCGCTGCTGCTCGCCATGGCCGACGTGTCCCAGGCGGTCGCCGGCGGGTCGCCCGAGGAGCCGACAGTCACCGCTCCGGTCGCCGAGCCAGTCCTGCGCGCCCTCGCGCCCCGGGTCGGCGACTCGATGACCGTGGGCAACGAGGGCGCCGGTGTCGTGGTGGCGGCGGGGGAGTCGCCGGAGTCGCAGGCGCTGCTCGGCAAGACCGTGGGGTTCCTCGGTGGTGCCACCTACGGCGAGTACTGCCTGGCCTCGCCGCGGATGTGCCTGCCGCTGCCCGAGGGCGCGACCGCCGCGGACGGGGCGTCGTCGTTCGTCAACCCGCTGACTGCGCTGGGCATGGTCGAGACGATGCGCCGCGAGGGGCACACCGGCCTGGTCCACACTGCGGCCGCGTCCAACCTGGGGCAGATGCTGCACCGGATCTGCCTGGCCGACGGGGTCCCCCTGGTCAACGTCGTACGCCGCCCCGAGCAGGCCGCGTTGCTGCGCGAGCAGGGCGCGGAGCACGTCTGCGACTCCAGCGAGCCGACGTTCGCGAGCGACCTCGTCGCAGCGCTGAAGGCCACCCGGGCCACGCTGGCCTTCGACGCCGTGGGCGGGGGCCGACTGGCCGGCGACATCCTCAATGCCATGGAGGCAGCGATCGTGCCGCCCGACGCGGCGTACGACCGCTACGGCAGCGACGTGCACAAGCAGGTCTATGTCTACGGCGCCCTCGACCCGCGGCCGATCGAGCTGCGCCGCCGGTTCGGCTTCGCCTGGGGTGTCGGTGGGTGGCTGCTGATGCCGTTCCTCGCGAAGACTCCGCCGGCCGACCTGGCACGGCTGCGGCAACGGGTCGCCGACGAGCTCACCACGACGTTCGCCAGCCACTACACCGACGAGATCTCGCTGACCGGCGTGCTCGACCTGGAGACGATGCAGCGCTATGCGCGCGCGGCCACCAGCCAGAAGTTCCTGGTCACGCCGCAGCGCTGAGCGCGCGCAGGCTCACCCGCAGCTGTCGCACTCGCCGGTGACAGGGAGGGACATGTAGCAGGTCGGGCAGGTCGCGACCGGGGGCGGGTCAGGTCGGCGCGAGGGCGCCAGGCGTGTCCGGCTCGGGGTCGCCTTCTTCGCGGGCGCGCGCGGCGCCGCGGCCTTCCGGGTGCGGGATGCGCTCCCACCGCCGGCGGGGAGACCGACGGCGCGGAAGTGCCGATAGCAGGCAAGGCGGTCGTCGGCCGACCCCAGGATCGCGTGGCCACCGGCATCGACGCAGAGAGCCGACAGCGGCGGTTCGCCGCGGGCCGTGCACGCGTCGGACACTCCGTGGAGCACGTCGCCGGACCAGGCGGAGGCCGGTTGGTCGGTGCGGATGCCGGTGCGATACATCACCTGGGTGGCCAGCTCCTCGTCGGTGACGACGGCTCGATAGCGGCGCGCTGCCTGGAGGAGGACGTCGCGCGCTGCTTCTGCCCAGGCTGACTCCGCGGCCTCGGACCCGACGTCGGAGGCCTCGCGCCAGTCACCGGTGACCGGCCGGCTGCTCTCGTCATACGCATCGGTCGAGGTCACGTGGAAGCCGAGGTCGGTCAGCAGCCTGACGGCGCCGGTGCTGCCTCCCGAGAACTGGTCACTGGTCGCCGGAGTCCCGCTGGCGAACTTCCGGGAGACCCCGAGCACGGCCTTCGAGTCATAGGTGCGGCCGTCGTGCCAGAGCACGTACTCCTGGGGCCGGCCGAAGCCGTAGCGGCTGAGGAACTCATCGCCGCCCAGTCGGTCGTACTCCTCGATGGACATCAGGACCTCAGCCGCACCCACAGAGTCGAACAAGCCCATAAGGAGACCATAGACGCCGGTAGGGCACCCGGATCGCTCGCGGCGGTGCTCTTGCTGGCCCGCGCGCAGGAGTGCTTCACTGAGGAGTCCGGGGTTCGGGCCCTGCGGTTCGCTCCGGCGGGAGCCCGCGATGCGACGGAAACCACGCAACCCACAGCCCCGGAGACGGCCAAGCCGCGCCGCCGACCCGGGTCTGATCTTCCCGGAACCGCTCACCGCGATTCCGCCGGACCTGCTCGCGGCGATGTCCCGTCCGCCGTCGCACCACTTCCGGGTCCTGCGGCCCCGCGACCTGGTGGTGCTCGACGTGCTGGGCTTCGGCCTGCAGTCAGCGGAGAGCGAGGACAAGCTGCACCTCGAGCCCGCCGAGGAGGACGCCTACCTCGAGGTGCGCTACACCTTCCAACACCTTCACGAAGCCGCAGAACCGGAGCCCAACGGACCGTCGCCGTTCCCGCCGACGCCCATCCCGGTGCCCGTGCGCGCCGCGAACGGCAGTCGCCTCGTGTACGACGTCCCCGAAGGTGAGCAGATCCCCTACAGCGTGAAGGGCGTGCTCGCGGCGATGTCGCGACTGCCGCTCCGGGTCGCCCCGCTGGCCACGCCTCGGCCGGGCCGCCGCCGGTTCTCGGCCGGAGCGTTCGCCGACGCGCACACCAGCGTGGTGCTGCCCGGCGGCGTCCGCCTGCTCTCGTCGGCCGAGGGGCTGGTGCTGGCCCCGCCCACCCGGGGAGCGGTGGCCACGCCGAGTCGTCCCCGCGACCTCCTCTCGAACGCGCTCGCCCTGCGCACAGCCCGGCACCTGCTGGTCAACGAGCGCGCCGTCGACCTGAGCGGGACCGTCCGGCCGGGCACCTCCCTCGGCCCGGGAGGGTTCACCTTCGAGCCGCCGGTGGTGCGGCCTCGTCGACAGCGCCCGCGTGCGCCGCAGGCCGACGAGACGGCGATCGAGGCGCCGTTCCGGCTGATCCTGTCGCCGAGTGCCCTCGGCGGGTTCACCCACGCGCTGAAACCGCAGCGAGTCGAGCCCGACCCGGCCCGGGTCCACGACCCCGAGCGGGTCGAGCTGTGGCACAGCCGTCTCGGTGTCCGCCGGGTCGACGAGGACGGCGTCGTGACGGTCGACGAGACGACGGACCGGCAGAAGATCGTGCGCGCCATCTGGACCCGCGACCTGGACGACCCGCCACCCGACCTGATCACGTTCCTGGCCTCGCTCACGGCGCAGGACCGGGAGGCACTGGTGCGCGAGTCGGCCGACCCGGCGTACGCCACACCGGAGCCGGTGTCCGCGGAGAAGCTCAGCCTGTCCTCGCTCGGAGCGTGGTTGGAGCTGCATGGCCGCTGGGATGACACGCCCTACCTCGACACCCCGCACATCGTCACCAGGTGGGACCACGAGGCGGCCAGCGGGCGCGACTTCTACGTCCGCGTCGACCAGCCCTACTACGTCTATCCCACCGGCCACAAAGCCGTCCTGGTGACGATCACCGAGCGCAAGATCAAGGAGGTCACGAACCCGCAGGCGCGGCTCTACCAGCGCAAGTTCCTGCTCTTCAAGGAGCCCCTGCGCACCTACTCCAGCCGGACCTGGCCGTTCACGCAGATCCGGATCCGACCGCTCGCGACCCCCAACCTCGACTTCACGTTCCCCCCGTCCACTCCGCCCGACGTCGCCGGCTCGGTGGACTCCTGGGGCAACGACCTCTTCTGGCCGATGGTCGACGGGGCGCGCTACCACTTCCTGCTCGACTGCCTCGACCACGAGGGTCGTCGGGTGATCCTGCGCGCGCCGCTGCTGGCGGTCTCCGCGACGATGGGCGACGCCGCCGAGCGGGCAGCCGTGGAGCAGGCCTACCGCGACGACGGCGACCACGTGGTGCCCGGCGACGGCCAGAGCGTCGCGATGGGGCCGATCACGGTGCCCGGCGACACGGCATACGAGACCGTGACCTTCGGGTTCGACGGCACCGCGGGGGTGGGCACCTCCACGCCCACCCTGGCCGAGGCCGACATCGTGGTGCCGGCGATGCAGCATCTGGCGCCCAATGCCGACCAGGTGACGGTCTCCTATGCCACGGCGTACGCCGCCTCGGGCTTCGAGGGCGCCAATGCCACCGCCCAGGTGATGCTCAAGCTCACCACCCAGGCCCAGATCCAGTTCGGCGACGGCACCGACCGAGCGGGCGGGTTCGTCCAGCCCGACCTGCCCGTGGACGGGCTCTCCCGGGTGCTCGGCATCGTCGGCGACGTCGACTCGGTGGTGTCACCGGCCACACCAGGCCTGGAGTTCGACCCCGACCAGTTCCTGGCGAACGTGGCGCCGATGCTCTTCGGGCTCTTCAAGCTCACCGACATCCTTGCCGTCGCGGGCCTGGACAAGGCCCCGCGCTTCGTGACCGAGCAACTGGACAAGATCGCCGCGCTGCTGGCCGATGTCGACGACCTGGTCTCCAGCGTTGATCGTGCGGTCACCCGCCTCCAGGACGACGCCACGAGCGCGCCCACCACGGCGCTGAAGGCGCAGGCCGAGGAGGCCAGGGCGGCGATCGCCGCCGTGCAGTCCGACCTGGACTCCACCGTCGTCGCTCTCACCCAGGCCCTCGATGCCCTGATGGCGATCGAGGCACCAAGCGACCTGCCCACGGTCACGGCCGCGGTCGGGAGTCTGCTCACTGAGCTGTCGGGGTTCGTCACCGCGCTCGACCAGGCGGTGCGCGAGCTGCCGATGCCGGCCTCCGCGAAGGCCGAGCTCGAACGGCTGACGGGCGGACTCGGCCCGCTCCTGGACGTGGCCGCCGTCGCCGACACGCTTCAGGCGATCACCGACTTCGTCAACGGGATCGATCCGGCGAGCCTGACCATCCGGGCCCGCTACGACTGGCGCCCGACGATGAAGAACTTCCCCGACGGCGCCAACGCGGACCAGGCGCTGTTCTTCGTGCCTGAGGACGGCTTCCTGCTCTCGGTCGAGGCGCGTGCCTCCGGCGCGGCGGGCGTCGGCGTGGACGTGCTCGCCGAGCTGCGGGACTTCGGTCTCAACCTGTTCCCCGACTTCCCGCTGCTGACGATCCGGTTCGACCGGCTGGCGTTCCGGGCCCCCTCGGGCCGCAAGCCCGAGGTCGATGTCGTGTTCGGCGGGATGGAGTGGAAGGGCGTCCTGGGGTTCATCGAGACCCTCCAGCGCCTGATCCCCTTCGACGGGTTCTCCGACCCGCCGTACGTCGACGTCAGCACCGACGGCGTCACCGCGGGGTTCGACCTCGCTCTCCCGAACGTCGCGGTGGGCGTGTTCTCACTCGAGAACATCAGCCTCGGTGCCGACATCCGGGTCCCCTTCCTCGGGGACGCGCTCACGGTCGGCTTCAACTTCTGCACCCGGGAGAAGCCGTTCCGGCTGACCGTGATGGCCATCGGTGGCGGTGGCTTCGTCGGTCTCCGGCTGTCGCCCAAGGGCCTGGTCATGCTCGAGATGGCACTCGAGGCGGGCTGCTCGCTGTCCCTCGACTTCGGGGTGGCGTCGGGCTCGGTGTCGGTCATGGTCGGCATCTACATGAAGCTGGAGGGCGAGGAGGGCAGTCTGACGGGCTACTTCCGGATCCGCGGCGAAGTGGACGTCCTCAGCCTGATCTCGGCCTCGATCACGCTCGAGCTGTCGCTCACCTACGACACGGGCACCGGCAAGATGGTCGGCCGGGCCTCGATCACGGTCGAGGTCGAGGTGCTGTTCTTCTCGACGTCGGTCGAGATCAGCTGTGAGCGCCAGCTGGCCGGTTCCAAGGGGGATCCCACCCTGGCCCAGATCCTCGGCGTCGCCGAGGACGGCACTCCGCTGGGCGCCGTACCCGCCGCCTGGACCGACTACTGCGCCGCCTTCGCGGGAGCCTGACATGGTCATCGAATCGTTCCTCGTCACTGCTCTTCCCCGCACCGCGGACCCCGCCCGGGCCGCTCACGTGTCGCTGTTCGTGACGCACCGGCTCACCCCTGACGGCGGGACGGGCGTGGTCGGCGACTTCCCGCACGTCGCCAAGTGGGCCGCCCTGCTGGAGGGCGCCGAGTTCGAGCTACGCGGCCACCTCGGCGGCGTCGCGCACGTCATTCCGGCCACGGCGGCACTCACGCGGCTGGAGACCACGCTGTGGCCGCTGGTGTTCCCACCCGACCTCGCCGTCCGGCCATGGGTGACCGCGGACCCGGCGGCCGAGGAATGGCGGTCGTTCCCCGCGCACCGGATGCAGGAGCACGCGCTGCTGACCCACGCGGCGGCGGTGTTCTCCTCGCCCGTCGACTCTCCCGGGGTCAGCGGCAACGTCCTCACCCGTCTGCTGCTCGACGCCATCGGGCTCCGGCAGTTCGAGGGTCGGATCCCGCTGGACCTGCTCCTCGACGACGACTTCGGTTTGGACCGGCGGGTCACCGACCTCCTCAACGAGATCACCGAAGGTGGCAGGTCCAGCCCCAGCGGAGACCGACAGCCGTTGCTGGCGCTCGCCGGGGACGTCCACCGGGCTCGGCTCTACTACGAGCGGCCGGCCGAGCAGCGCGCGTACCTGGAGTCTCCTGACCCGAAGGCCAGCCCGCCGCCTGTGGTCAAGCCCGATCCGGACTTCCACGAACGAGCCTCGATGCTCGGCGACCTCTCCCCGTTGCTGCGACGGCTGGGTCTGGTCGTCGACCTGCACATCGATGATCTCGCCGCGCTTGCCGGCGTGACAGAGATCAGCGCTTCGATCCTCGTCCCGGGGCTCGACAACCCGATCCGGAACCAGCCGCGCACCGCCTGTGTGGTGGACGGCCGCGGCTTCTGGGCCTCCTCGGCGAGCGGTGACCACCATCGCGGCCTGCTGCGTCTGGGTGACGAGGAACGGTTCCGGGTGCTGGACCTCGATCCGGACGCCGCCGCGCTCAAGCTCGAGCAGTACGTCCGGAACCTGCCCCGGATGTCGGCGACCGAGGAGAACGGCGACCCCGCGAGCTCGGCGCCGGCGTCTCTTCGCGCGTCCGGGTTCGCGATCGCCCGGCTGGACCGGTCCGACCGGCTGCAGTCACAGCTCTCCAAGGCTCCGGCCAAGGACCAGGCGCTGCTGACCGGCACCGCCCCGCCGCTGACGATCGAAGACCTTGCCCGCGGCCTTCGACTCGAGGTCTGGGACGACGTCTCGGCGCAGTGGCACTCCCTGCATCGGCGCCGGATCCATGTCGAGGTCACGGGTGCCGGCACGGTGCTCAAGAACGCCGCGGACACGGGCTTCCTGCAGGGTGCCGCGCTCACCAGGTCGGAGGATCCCGACGGACAGACCGTCGCGGCGCCGTACTACGCCCACGAGGTGCTCGCCGGATGGGAGGGCTGGTCGCTGTCGGTGCCCAAGCCGGGGAAGGTGCTGATCCGCGACGGGGACGATCCGGTCGACGCGCCCGACCCGGACCCGGATCCGGTCCACCCAGTGGCCACGACCACCCACATCGAGCCACTCACGCTGCCGTGGCTGCGCTACGGACGCAACTACGCCTTCCGGGCCTGGACCGTCGACCTGGCCGGGAACAGCACCCCGCACCGGGTGGCCGGTCCCGCCGCGGCCGACCCGGACGAGCCCGCGACCCCGGCGATCGCGGCTGCCAGGGCGTCGCGCCGACCGAGCGCGGACCCGACAGACCTCGCGCACCGCGCCGCCCGCGGCCGGCTGGACACCTTCCCCGCGACGCCACGTCCGCCGCCGACGGGCCGGTTCGCGACGCGGTGCGGGCGCGGCATCCGGTCCAGGAGCCCGGCCCCGCGCGCGGCTCCGGAGCCAGCGGTCTCGACCTGACGGCGTTCGCACCGACCGGCGTCTCCGCGGTGGACGTGGTCGTCCGCGCGCGCACCACCGAGCGGGCCGGGCGGACCGGGCTGACCGGGCCCAGTCGACGCGCGCGCATCGAGACGGCCTTCCACGAGGGGGCTGCGGCGGTGCCCCATCTGATGGAGCGGATCGACGTCCGGCTGGACCCCTCACTGCTCGGGTCGGCGCTGGCCACGTCGGTCGAGACCCAGCCAGACCTGCCTGCCATCACCGCGCCGGTCGTCAAGGAGCTCGAGGACCTGGTCACGACGCCGCGCCCGTTCCTGCGGTGGGATCCGATCGTCGAGCCGGTCGTCGTCCCTCGGCACCCCTACACCGAGGCAGAGTCCCAGCTGACGTTGGTCATCCGGTCCGGCGTCGACCATCCGGACGGCGAGGACCCCTACGCGATCGCGATCCTCGACCCCGCGGCGTACGCCGCGCAGATCAAGGCGGCGCATCCAGAGCTCGACCTGGAGTGGCGGGCCACGTCGCAGCGGCACATCGCCCCACCGAAGAGCAGCCAGTTCGAGGCGGAGCTGCACGGGCGGTTCGACGCAGCGTTCGGGGGCATCGACCCGGCCGCTGTCCGCACCGCGCTGGGCGTCGCCCTGCGCGAGTCGGGCACGCTCCTGGATCCCACGGTCGCCGACATCGACAACCCCGGCGAGCGACTCCCGCAACCCGGGATCGCGTTCCACTCGGGCCCGACGGCCGAGGTTCCGGACGTGACCGACCCCGCCGACCTCGAGCGCGGCGCCGGTCTGACGCCGGGTCAGTACGTCGTGCACGCCACCGACGAGCTGACCCTGCCCTACCTGCCCGACCCGCTCGCCCGGCGGTTCTCGATGACGTTCCCGGATGCCGGCCAGGGCCATCACCTGTTCGGGCTGTGGGCGATCGAGGGCGTGATGCTGCCGTACGCCGGCAGGTGGCCCGAATGGCGGCCCTACCGGATGGTCCTGGAGTCCGGTTCCGTCCTGGGCGCGCGCTCGACCGCGAAGGTGGTGCGGTTCGCGGTGCCACCGGGCGAGCAGCTCCGGATGAACCTGTCCTCGGCGCTTCGACGCGAGGATCTCGACCTGCTCGGACTGTGGCGCTCGCTCCCCGAGCTGATCCGCTCACTCGACGTGGTCGCCGACGCCGCCGCCGACGGCTGGCTGTGGTGGCTCACGCCCGCGACCCAGGTGCGCCTGGTGCACGCGGTGCCCAAGCCGGTCGAGGTGCCGCGCACGACGGTGCTGGTGCCGGTGCGGGTGGCCGACGGGACCGACGTCCGGCTGTTCGGCGGCGTCGACCTGCACGGCCCGAGCACCGAGCGACTGGACGTGGAGGCCGAGTGGACGGAGTGGGTCGACGACATCAGCAAGCCGGCGGGGCCCGAGCAGATCACCGTCAGCGCGGCAGCGGCGGCAACCTCCGTGGCCTACGACGAGGACCTGGTCGTGCTCGGCGGCGAGAAGGACGCCTCGATCCCGCTCCCGGACGGCACCACGCTGTCGGTGCACGCCGCCGTCCATCAGCTCGGCGACACCCGGCACCGCACCATCGACTACCGGATGCGGGCGACCACCCGCTACCGCGAGTACTTCGACCCGCGGGTCCTGCCGACCGTCGACGACGTCTCGGTCGTCGGCCCGGCGACCCGGCTCGACGTTCCGAACACGGCCCGGCCGAACAAGCCGCTCGTGCACGACGTGATCCCGCTGTTCCGCTGGCACGAGGAGACCGAGCCGGCGCAGCCGTTCGGTCTGCGTCGCACCCGACGCTCGGGGCTGCGTGTCTATCTGGAGCGGCCGTGGTACTCCTCGGGAGACGGCGAGCTCCTGGGGCTCGCGCTGGCGCTGGGCAAGGACACCTTGACGGAGAACCACGTCTGTCTGTGGGGCGGCGACCCGGCCTACCTCCAGGCCGGACCGGCGCACCGCTCGATCCTGCCGCTCACCGACCTGACCCACCTGGTCGGGCTGGATGACCGCCGTGAGGGCGGCCGGCCCGTCGGCACCCCCGCCGTGCAGACCCTGGTGGACGTGCCGGGCAAGCCGCCGGTGTGGGTGCTCGGGTACGAGCCGGTGTTCTCGCCCGAGCGTGGGCTGTGGTTCGCCGACATCGCACTCGACCCCGGCACTGCCATCTGGCCGTTCGTGCGGCTCGCGCTCACCAGGTTCCAGCCCAGCTCGCTCCCGGAGAAGCACCTCTCGCCCGTGGTGCTGACCGACTTCGTGCCGCTGCCACCGGAGCGGACCGCGACGCTGACCCGGCCGGACCGCAGGCATGCTCGCGTGGTCGTCACCGGGCCGATCGGGGTGCCCAACATGGGCATCGCCCGGTTGGGATTCGTGGAGTCCCTGCTGGCGTCGCGCACGATGCGGGCCAGGCTGGAGCGGCGAGTGCCCGGGATCCCGTCGGACCTCGGCTGGGAGACCATCTCGTCGCTGGACCTGCCGATCCTGGGCCTCCAGGGCACGGTCGTCTCGTGGTCAGGAGAGCTGGAGCTGCCGCTGTCGGTGCCCCCGCGTCGGCCCGGCGCCAACCAGACCTGGCGGGTCGTCCTCGAGGAGTGGGAGACGCTGCCAGCAGACGCGACCGATGGCTCGGGTGAGCTCAGCACCCAGTCGCGGATCGTGTACGCCGACCACTTGCCGCTCTGACCGGAGATGCCCCGGGTGTCGACGGTGCTCCGGGTAGGCGTTCATCGGTCCTCCGCCGCCCCGGGCAGCGCACACGACCCGTCCGGGCAGATCCCGTCCGCCACTCGCGCGCCGAGCCAGCCGCGGGCGTTGAGCGTCCGGTAGACCAGGCAGCCCAGGCACAGCCCGAGGACCGCCTCGAGCCACATCAGGGTGAGGCAGACCAGGCAGATCGTCTTGGGCAGGAGGCCGGTCACGTGCGCATTGGTGATGACCGACATCGCCAGAGACATCGTCAGCCCCAGGGTCCACGCGAACCGCTTCGGGGCTCCGGCGACCGGCTCGGCGGGGAGCCGCGCCGTGATCAGGTGGGCCACCACGCCCACTGGGCTGGCGCCCAGCCCTCGCCAGACCCGAAGCAGGAAGTCGACGAAGAAGAACACCGTGACCAGCCTGATCGGGACGTACTCCCGGGCGAACGCGGCGTCCGCGAACGCGTAGGCCCCCAGCGCCATCGTGATCCCCGCGGCAGCGCGAGCCTGGTTCTCATCCACGGTGGCGCGGCTCGGGCCGAGGTTCGTGATGGTCATGGCGACCCCTTCCCTGGCTTCGGTGCCCGCGGGCTTGCGTCCAGGTCAGGGTCGCCGACGGACGTCAGCGCATCATCAGAGCTGCAATCACGCGCAGTGCCGCGGTGGCGTCGAGCTGGTGGATCACCTGCACAGGGGTAGGCCGGACACGGTGCCTCTCAGGAGGAAGGCGATGCCGGCCAGATACGAGGACCGACCCCCGGGCCAGGGTGGTTATCGGGTCAGCTCGACGGAGTCGAAGGACATCCCAGCCTGGTCGATCGCGCGCAGGGTGAGGAGGTCGTTCTCGACCGAGAGATCGACGTAGTGGAGGATCGAGGTGCTCACCTGGGTGAAGTCCTCCTCGCCGGCGTCGCGGAGTTTGGCGGCGCCTCCGGAGACCACGTAGACGACCCCGTTGATGGGCTTGGAGCGCTGATAGTCATGGTCATGTCCGGCCAGGACCAGCGGAACGTCGTACTCCTCGAAGAGCGGCACCCATCGGCGTTGGATCCCGACGGTCGAGCCGTGCTCGCCGGCGGAGTACGCCGGCTTGTGCATCGCGACCACCGTCCAGGGGGCATCGGTGGGCGCGGCGAGCGTCTCCTGCAACCAGGCGGTCTGCTCGGCATCGTTGATCTGTTCGGTGTCCAGCACGATGATGCGCAGGATGCCGACCTGGTCGACGTACCAGGTCTTCTCACGCCCGACCTCGGCGAGGATGGCGGACTGCTCGTCGCTCAAGTAGTCGTGGTTGCCGAGCACCGGAACGAGGCGAGCGCCCTGACTGGTCACCGGCTCGAAGACGTCGGTGATCCTGTTGGCGACCTGATCTGCGTCGCCCTCGGGGTAGATCAGGTCGCCCAACACCAAGAGCCCGTCATAGCGCCGCTGCCGGCCTTCGTCGACCATGGCCATGACCGTCTCGTCGATGGCGCTGCCCGGTCCAGTGCCGGTGTCACCCGCCACGGCGACGCGCGTGACCGTCGCGGCGGACACCGCAGGGGTCGGAGATCTCAGGGGCTCCCCAGGTGGCGTGCTGCGTCCCGCGATCCCGAGGATGAGCAGTACGGCGGCGACGCAGGCCACGGCGGCCGCAGCTCCGCCGAGAGTCATGGCGGCTCGTCTGTTCACGGCGGATGGCCTTTCACTGGTCGGGAGCACTGGTGCTTCAGCCTGCGCCTAGCCGCTGAGAGGAGACTGAGAGGGCGTTGTCGCACGAGCGTGATTGCTCGAGCGGCGATGAGACGGTCGCTGACCACTGGGCGGATTCCTCGTCGCGGCACCAAGACCCGCACGCGTAGCGTCGGAGTGGCAACGCCCGTCCGGGTGTCGCGTGACGAGAGGGGACCACTGGAATGAGACGAACACTTGTACTAGCGATGGTCATCGCGTCGATATTCGTAGGCGCCGGGCCTGCGTCGGCTGCGAAACCCCAGCAAGTCACGGGCTCGGAGACATTCTCCATCATGCCGACGTGCGGGGAGGAACCCGCCTGCAAGACCGCAGGCGGCAACCTCTTCCTCACCGTGCTGAACCCGGCCGTCAAGACCGGGACGTTCGAAGGCACGCAGCTGTTCGACGGGACGATCACTGTCTTCAAATCTGGCGACTTCGTCTTCCGGGGGACCGTGGTCTTCACGGGCACCGTCGACGGTTGCGGTGAAGGCACGGTCGTCTTCAAGGGCGAAGGGAGAGGTAACTTCGCCACCGGTTTGGCGAGTAGCCGTCAACATGCCACCGGGCAAGGAACGCTCGGGGTGAGGGCGAACATCGACCTCATCAACACGGTGGACAATGGTGATGGGAGCAACACGAGCGAGCTGACCGGCACCTACAGCTGCTGAGAAGCCGGCGTACGGGTGGCCGAGGTCGTCGGCAGGGCTCATACGTTGCGACGGTACTGTCCGCCGACCTCGAAGAACGCCTCGGTGATCTGGCCGAGTGAGCAGACGCGGGCGGCGTCCATGAGGACGGCGAAGACGTTCTCGCCGCCGATGGCGGCCTCCTTGAGTCGTGCGATCGCCCGGGTGGCCTCGTCGGTGTGCGCCGCCTGGAAGGAGCGCACCCGGGTGAGCTGGGACTCCTTCTCGGCCTCGGTGGCGCGGGCCAGCTCGACGTGGGTGGGGGTGCCGTCGCCGGTGTCGGGCTTGCGGAACGTGTTGACCCCGATGATGGGCAGCGACCCGTCGTGCTTGCGGTGTTCGTAGAGCATCGACTCGTCCTGGATCCGACCGCGCTGGTAGCCGGTCTCCATGGCGCCGAGCACGCCGCCGCGCTCGTTGATCGCGTCGAACTCACGCAGCACGGCGGTCTCGACGAGATCGGTCAGCTCGTCGATGATGAACGACCCTTGGAGAGGGTTCTCGTTCATCGCCAGGCCCCACTCGCGGTTGATGATCATCTGGATCGCCAGCGCCCGGCGCACCGACTCCTCGCCCGGGGTCGTGACGGCCTCGTCGAAGGCGTTGGTGTGCAGTGAGTTGGCGTTGTCGTAGATGGCGATCAGGGCCTGCAGCGTGGTGCGGATGTCGTTGAAGTCCATCTCCTGCGCGTGCAGTGAGCGACCCGAGGTCTGGACGTGGTACTTCAGCTTCTGGCTCCGCTCCGCGGCGCCGTACTTCTCCTTCATCGCCACGGCCCAGATCCGGCGGGCGACCCGGCCGATCACGGAGTACTCCGGATCCATGCCGTTGGAGAAGAAGAACGACAGGTTGGGCGCGAAGTCGTCGATGTCCATGCCGCGGGCGAGGTAGGCCTCGACGTAGGTGAACCCGTTGGCCAGGGTGAACGCGAGCTGGCTGATCGGGTTGGCCCCGGCCTCGGCGATGTGATAGCCGGAGATCGACACGGAGTAGAAGTTGCGCACCTGCTGGGCGATGAACCACTCCTGGATGTCGGCCATCATCCGCAACGAGAACTCGGTCGAGAACAGGCAGGTGTTCTGGCCCTGGTCCTCCTTGAGGATGTCGGCCTGGACGGTGCCACGCACGTTCGCCAAGGCGTACGCCGACAGGGACGCATGCTCCTCGGCGGTGGGCTCGCGGCCCTCCTCCGCGCGGAAGGCGTCGACCCGTTGGTCGATCACGGTGTTGAGGAAGAACGCCAGCACCGTGGGGGCCGGGCCGTTGATCGTCATCGACACGCTGGTGCTCGGCGAGACCAGGTCGAAGCCGTCGTAGAGCGCCACCATGTCGTCGAGGGTCGCGACGGAGACGCCGGAGGTGCCGACCTTGCCGTAGACGTCGGGGCGCGGGTCGGGGTCGCGGCCATAGAGCGTGACGGAGTCGAAGGCCGTCGAGAGGCGCTTCGCCTCGCTCTCGGCCGACAGCAGCTTGAAGCGCCGGTTGGTCCGAAACGGGTCGCCCTCACCGGCGAACATCCGCGCGGGGTCCTCGCCATCGCGCTTGAACGGGAAGACGCCGGCGGTGAAGGGGAAGTAGCCCGGGAGGTTCTCGCGCCGCCAGAAGCGCACCAGCTCGCCGTGGTCGGTGTAGCGCGGCAGCGAGACCCGCGGGATCTTGTTGCCCGACAACGACTCGCGGGTCAGCGGGGTGTGGATCTCCCGGTCGCGGATGCGGGTCACCTGCTCCGCACCCGAGTAGGACTCCACGACCGCCGGCCAGGCCGCGATCTGGTCGGCGACCTCGTGCGGCAGATCCCGGTGTGCCGACTCCAGCAGCTGCTCGACGCCGTCGGTGTCCTGGTCGGCCGAGACCAGCTCGCCCTGCACGAGGTCGAGGCGCTGCACCCGGCGGGCAGCCCCGGCGAGCCGGTCGGTCTGGGCGTGGTAGCCGCGGACGGTGTCGGCGATCTCGGCGAGGTAGCGCACCCGGCCCGGTGGGCACCACCGGGTGGATCCCCGACGAGTGCTGCACGTCGACCTCGGGCAGCGTGCCCTCCTCGACGCGGCAGGCCGTGCTCGGCGAGCAGCCCGCGCAGGTGCTGGTAGAGCGCGGTGACGCCGTCGTCGTTGAAGGTGGCCGCCGAGGTGCCGAAGACCGGCATCTCCTCAGGGCGCTTGCCGAAGGCGTCGCGGTTGCGCACCAGCTGGCGGCCGACGTCGCGCAACGCGTCCTTGGCGCCGCGGCGCTCGAACTTGTTGATCGCCACCACGTCGGCCAGGTCGAGCATGTCGATCTTCTCGAGCTGGGAGGCGGCACCGAACTCGGGGGTCATCACGTAGAGCGACGTGTCGACGAACGGCACGATCGCGGCGTCGCCCTGGCCGATGCCGGGGGTCTCGATGATCACCAGGTCGAAGCCGGCGGCCTTGACCACGTCGATCACGTCGCCGAGCTGCTCGGGGAGCTCGTGCGCCCCCCGGGTCGCCAGCGACCGGAAGAAGACCCGGTCGCCGTCCAGGGAGTTCATCCGGATCCGGTCTCCGAGCAACGCCCCTCCGCCACGTCGGCGGGTGGGGTCGACGGCGATCACCGCGACCCGGAGCTTGTCCTGCTGGTCGACGCGGAAGCGGCGTACCAGCTCGTCGGTCAGAGACGACTTCCCGGAGCCTCCGGTGCCCGTGATCCCGAGGACCGGCGTGGTGCGCCCGGCGTTCGCAGCTCGCACCTGATCGAGGAGTCCGGCCGGCAGCCTGCCCTGCTCGGCGCCGGTGATCGCGCGGGCGATCGCGAACCGGTCGCCGCTGAGCACCTGGTCGGCGGTGACCTGCTTGGCCGACCACAGGTCGAAGTCGCAGTCCCGGACGACCGAGTTGATCATCCCGACCAGGCCCATCCGCTGGCCGTCCTCGGGGGAGAAGATGGTGACCCCGGACGCGCGCAGCCGCTCGATCTCGTCGCGCACGATCACGCCGCCGCCACCACCGACGACCTTGACGTGGTCGGCGCCCTGGGCGCGCAGGGACTCCACGAGGTACTCGAAGTACTCGATGTGGCCGCCCTGGTACGACGACACCGCGACGCCCTGGACGTCCTCCTCGAGCGCGGCGTCCACGACCTCCTGGACAGAGCGGTTGTGCCCGAGGTGGATCACCTCGACGCCCTGGCTCTGGAAGATCCGTCGCATGATGTTGATCGAGGCGTCATGGCCGTCGAACAGGCTCGACGCGGTGACCAGGCGGACGGGATGGGCGGGGAGGTGCAACTCGGGCATGGAGGCCCCTCGGCAGGCGATGGATGGACGTCCTACTATCCCAAATAATAGGACGTCCAACTAATCGAGGGAACCCCTACTGTTGGGTAACCACGTCGCCGGATGCCCCGCGGAGACGGCCGAGCAGGCGCACCAGGTCGCCGAGGTCCGGCTGTTCGAGGCCGGGGGCCGCGAACACTCGGGCGTTCAGCTGCGTGGTCGCCTGCTGGGCGACGAGGTGCCCGGCCTCGGTGAGGGAGGCGAGAATCACCCGGCGGTCATGGTCGGGACGCGCCCGCTGGACATAGCCCTGGCCCTGGAGCCGGCTGATCGCGCTTGTGACGCTGGTCGGATGCACCTGAAGGAGAGATCCCAGCCGCGTCATCGGCATCGCGCCGGCCGAGGAGAACGACAGCAACATCAGGATCTCGTAGCGTGCGAACGAGAGGCCGAGTGGCCGCAGCACTGCGTCGATCCGCTCGAGGAGCAGTTGCTGGACGCGAAAGACCGAGGTCACCATCGCCATCCCCTCAGCGGCGTCGGTCCAGCCGTGCGCCACCCATTGGCGCTCGGCCTCACGAATCGGGTCGCGGTCTGTCGGGCTCACAGGCACACCCTAGGGCGTTTCTACTTGGACGTCCTAGTGTCGGCGCCGGTGCACGGGCCCGCCGGTTCCATCGAAGGGTGCCTAACGGGCAAACTTGCCCAATGAGCAATGATCTGGCACTCTAGTCGCATGAGCGAGATGAGCCTGCGGGATGCCAAGCGGCGAGCGACTGCCCGTGCCCTGGCGCAGGCCGCGTTCGATCTTGCTCAGGAGCGGGGTGTCGACGGCTTCACCATCGAGGAGGTGGCGATCCGGGCCGGCTACTCCAGGCGGACCTTCGCCAATCACTATGCGGGCAAGGAGGAGGCCATCGCCGCCGTTGCCCTCGAGCGGGTTCGCGATGCCCTCGACACGGTTCCCGACGAGGGCCAGCCGCTGGTCGACTGGCTGCAGGAAGTGGCCCGCCAGCAGCTGAGCGGTGGTCTTTTGCTGGCCCTGCGCGACCTACGCATTCTCGCCGAGCGTCATCCACCGCTGAGGCCTCATCTGCTGGAGGTCCAGCGATGCATCCGCGAGGCCGCCCGCGACGCTGTCGTGGCGCGTCTCGACGGACGGGGGAATCGGGTCTATGCCCACCTCCTCGTCGGTGCGGCGTACGGCGCCCTGACCTGCGTGCTCGACGGACAGATCGCGGTTCGTCTGCCGGCGGCTTCCGGGCCGGCGCAGGCCGCCAGCCCGGGGTCCGCCGGCGATGACGACAGCGAGCTGACGCTCGAGGACTTCATCGATCTCACGTTCACCCATCTCCGCGAAGGCTTCTGACCCACACCACCCCGGCCGATCCATCGGTCAACGCGCGGCAGTCCCACGACCGCCGCGTCGATCCGTCCATCCCGAAAGGGGCTCTGTCTCCCATGTCCACCTTCCTGCACCGGCTCGGTGGAGTCGCCTACCGCCGCCCGTGGGCCTTCGTCCTCGCCTGGCTCGTGGTTCTCGCCAGCGTCCTCGGCCTCGCCTTCACGAGCGGTGGGCACATCTCCTCCAGCATGACCATCGACGGCACTCCGAGTCAGCAGGTCCTGGACCAGCTCCGCGAAGAGCTTCCCGCCGCCAGCGGCGGCCAGGGCACACTCGTGTTCACGGTGCCTGAAGGGGAGCGACTCGACTCCAGCGGGCGTGCGAGCGCCATCGCCGATGCCGCCACGGAGATCACCTCGCTGCCCGAGGTGGTGGACCGGTCCGGCCTCACCGCCGACACAGCGCAGGCAGCGGGTGCCAGCGATGGCGCCGGCGACGCCGCCGGCGATTCGGCACCTTCCTCCCGACCGCTCGTCGCCGACGGCTCACCGGTCCCCGGCGTCCTCGTCTCCCCTGACGGGAGCGTCGCGATGCTCCAGATCCAGTTCACCACCCAGGTCGATGCCCTCCCCGACGGGACGACCGGCGAGGTCGTGGACCTCGCGGAGAAGGCGGTCACCGACACCGGGGTGACGGTCCTGCCCAGCGACTCCCTCGACGCGATGCACCCACCGATCGGCGGGCACGAGTCGATCGGACTGGTCATCGCGCTGCTCGTCCTGTTCCTCACCCTCGGCTCGCTCTGGGCCGCCGGCCTCCCCATCCTCACCGCGCTGACCGGGGTCGGAATCGGTGTCGGTGGCGCGTTCGCCCTCTCTTCGTCCATCACCTTGACGACGGCGACCCCAGCCCTCGCCCTGATGATCGGCCTCGCTGTCGGCATCGACTACGCCCTCTTCATCCTCAACCGGCAGCGACGCCTGATCCTCCACGAGGGACTGAGTGCCGCCGACGCCACGGCGCGCGCCCTCGCCACGGCGGGCAGCGCCGTCGTCTTCGCCGGGTCGACGGTCGTCATCGCCCTGGTCGGCATGACCGTCATCGGGATCGGGTTCCTCACGACGATGGCACTGGTGGCGGCGACGACCGTGGCTCTCGCCGTGCTCATCGCTCTCACCCTGCTTCCCGCTCTGCTCGGGATCGTCGGCGAGCGGATCTGCTCGTCCCGGTCACGCGCCGGGACCAGGAGCGCGCCCCGTCCGAGCAAGAGGCACCTCACTCGCCAATGGGTCGAGCTCCTCGTCCGACGCCCCTGGGTCGCGGTCGGTGCCGTGGTCGTCATCCTGGGTCTCGCCGCTGTCCCGGCGGCGAGCATGGATCTCGGGATGCCGTCCGGAGGGACCAGCTCACAGGACAGCACCTCGCGCCAGAGCTACGACGCGATCACGCGAGGCTTCGGGGAGGGCTACAACGCCCCTCTGGTCGTCGTCGCCCAGCCCGAAGACGGCAGCACCCTCGACCAGGCGGAGCTCGGCGCGATCGCCGCCGGCCTGCGCGGGCTCGACAACGTCGCGTCGGCGAGCCTCATGGGCGCGAGTCCCGACCACACGCTGGCCATGTTCACGGTCATCCCGGCACAAGGCCCCGATGACGCGCGCACGACTCAGCTGGTCCAGACCCTGCGGGCCTCCGACAACCCGCTGACCACCCAGACCCAGGTGGCGTTCGGGGTCACCGGGCTGACCGCGGTCAACATCGACGTCACCGACCGCCTCAGTGCAGCGCTGCCCGAGTACCTTGCGATCATCGTCGGGCTGTCGCTGCTGCTGCTTCTGCTCGTCTTCCGCTCCGTCGTCATCCCGATCAAGGCCACCGCCGGTTTCCTGCTCAGCATCGCCGCGACCTTCGGCGTCACGACAGCGGTCTTCCAGTGGGGCTGGTTCATCGGACTGGTCGGCCTCGACACCGGCGGCCCGCTGCTCAGCTTCCTGCCCATCATGGTGACCGGCATCCTCTACGGGCTCGCCATGGACTACCAGGTCTTCCTGGTCAGCTCCATGCGTGAAGCCCATGCCCGGAGCGGGTCCCCTCGACGCGCGATCGTGCATGGCTTCGAGCACGCCAGCCACGTCGTCGCCGCCGCCGCGGTGATCATGGTCTCGGTGTTCGCCAGCTTCGTCCTCACCGACGACCCGACCATCAAGCAGTTCGGCTTCGCCCTGGCCGTCGGGGTGCTCATCGATGCGTTCCTCGTCCGGATGACCCTGATCCCCGCAGTGATGAGCCTGCTCGGACGCAGCGCGTGGTGGCTCCCGCGCTGGCTCGACCGACTCCTGCCGACCCTCGATCTCGAAGGCGACGCCGAAGAAGGGCCGCCCGCACTCCACACCCAGGCTCCCGACCCACACGCCCGACGAGACCACGAGGAGTCAGTCGATGTCAGGTGAGCCAGGAACTCCTCGCCGCCGCGGGCTCACCGGGGGTTCTCATCCAGCGGGGGGACGACGAGCCGACACGCCCCCGGCTCGGCGAACGGCGCCAGCGCACTCCCGGCCGGGTCGGCGCCGTACTCCGTCAGGGCGCCTCGCACGATGCCGAGGTGGACCGCGCACACGATGTCGGGATTCCGGTGGGCCGCTTCGAGCAGGGGGCAGCGGGTCACCCGGAACTCGGCGGGAGACTCCGGCACGGCCTCCGGAGCGAATCCCAGATCGCCGAGGAGCCGAAGCACGCGATCGCGCGCGATCGCGGGGGAGAGGGGGGCGGCGCCCCGGTCCCGAGCAAGGTCGCGGCCCCACCCCTCCCCGGCCGCGGCCGCCGCCGCGTCAGGGTCGTCGCTGGTGCGGGCGATGGCCGAAGCCAGCGCCGTGGCGAGTCCGGCGTACTCCGAACCGGCCGGCCCTGGGTCGGTCAGCTCGTAGCGCCAGGCCGGCCGGCCACGACCGGTCGGCGCGGCACTGGTCCGCCGCACCAGGCCTCGGCGTACCAGTGCGGTGAGGTGCTCGCGCACGGTGTTCTCATGCAGGCCCGTCGCGGTCACCAGGCTGGCCAGGGTCAGCGGTTCTGGTTGATCGCGGAGCCGGTCCAAGAGCGCGGCGCGTGCCACCGACAGCGGCCGGGCCGTGGCCTCGGCACGCGGCCCGTAGCCCCGTGAGAGCCCCCGATTATTTTCCACGGAGACAAGTGTAGTAAATATGGGTACCGGCCACCACGTGGTGGACCATCCCGGAGGAGCCAACGATATGGATTCAGACATGGACGCTCTGGTCATCGCCTCGGACGAGGCGGACGCGCGCGCCGCGGCGGCAGTCGAGCGACACCACGCTCAGCTCGCTGGTGCCCTCACGCTCAAGGTCGAGTCGCTGGCCGCGCTGGCGCGCGCGAGCCAGCCCCTGGACGAGGCGGTGCGCTCGGACCTGGTCGGCTGGTGCCGCACCGAGCTGGTGCCGCACGCACTCGCGGAGGAAGGCACGCTCTACCGGTCCGCCGCGGAGCAGCCCGAGGGCCGGCTCCTGGTCGAAGCGATGCTCGCCGAGCACCAGGTCATCCTCGGTCTCGTCGAGGACCTCGAGCAGGCCGCCGATCCCGTCACCGCCGCCGTCACGGCCGGCGCTCTTCGCGCCGTCTTCGACATCCACCTGGCCAAGGAGAACCGCCAGATCCTCCCGCTGCTCGTCGGGTCGCCGTCCGTGTCCGTGGCTGAGCTGCTGGGAGACATGCACGAGCTCATCGGCGCCGATGCCGAGCCCGGCCACGACCACGACCATGCCGAGGCGAACGCAGAGCCTGCAGAGCACCGCTGTGCCTGTCACGACGAGGACGCGGCGGGGCTGCCCGAGCTCGACGCGCGGGTGATCCCCCACGCCATCCGGCACGCCACGATCTTCGGAGCGCTGGACGGACTGCAGCCGGGGTACGGCCTCGTTCTGGTTGCCCCGCACGACCCGTTGCGCCTGCTGGCCCAGCTGGAGGGCCGTGCTCCGGGCGCCTTCGCGATGGAGTACCTCGAGCGGGGGCCCGAAGCGTGGCGGCTGAGCCTGGTGCGCGCAGACCCAGTGCCCAGTGACGCCTGACTCACGGTGCTCGAGGCCGTGGCTCACGAAGGCGACCGATGGATGATCCTGCGGCATGCGGAAGTCGTGGCGGCTGCGACCGATCCCAGCACGTTCTCGAGCAGGGTCACCGCCCGGCGCGCCATCCCCAACAGTCTCGACGGCGCTGACCACGCTGCCTACCGCACCGTCGTCGACCGCTACCTCACCGGCGACCGGGTGGCACTCGAAGAGGACCAGTGCCGCGGGCATGCGGCCGCCATCGTCGGCGCGCTTCCTCGCGGGGTCACGGTGGAGTCCATCGCGAGCATCGGCATCCCGTTCGCCGTGCGCTCGCAGTCGTCCTGGCTCGGCTGGCCGCCGGACCTCGAAGGGGAGCTGGTCGAGTGGATCGGGGACAACCACGCAGCTGCCAGCTCGGGCGACCAGGGCCGGAACGTGAAGGTGGCCGAGAGGTTCGACCGGATCATCCATGCTCTGCTCGAAGACCGCCGCGACTCGCCGCCCACTGACGTGACCGGGGAAGTCATGAACGACTCCGTGAACGGCCGGTCGCTGACCGACGAGGAGGTCGTGTCGATCCTGCGGAACTGGACCGCCGGCGATCTCGGATCGATCGCCACCTCGGTTGGCGTCATCGTCTACTTCCTGGCCACCCACCCGGCGATGCAGCAGGAACTGCGCACGTTGGCCGCCGCCGGAGACCCTCGGGCGCTGGAGGCCGCCGTGGAGGAGGTACTGCGCATCGACGATCCTTTCGTGTCCAACCGTCGCGTCGCGACACGAGAGGTCTGCCTCGGCGGTGAAACCATCGAATCCGGCGCCGAGGTGCTCCTGAACTGGGCGGCAGCGAACCGAGACCCGCTGGTGTTCGAGGATCCCGACCGCTTCGATCCCGGACGGAATGCCGAGGCCAACCTGGTGTTCGGCATCGGGCCCCATGTGTGCCCCGGGCGTTCGATGACCCTGATGGCGCTTCGAATCATGCTCGAGGAGCTCTTGGGCGGGACCAGCCGGATCGAACCCGCTCCGGACCGACCTGCTGTTCGCGAAGCGCCGCCCTTCGGGGGCTGGTCACGCGTCCCGGTGGTGCTGCGGTAGCAGTCCCGCGGTGGGTGAGGACTCCGCCGCCGCCCGGCGGGCGGTCACCGAGTCAGGGGCTCTCGTGAGGCGGTCGGGTCAGCTGCACGACCGCGGCATCGATGTCCTCGCCGCTGCGCTCGACGGGCTCGAGGTACAGCCTGCTCGCGGCGATCTGCTCATCCCGGATGGTGGCGATGATCACCCCGCGCATGGCAAACGTCGCACCGTCGGGGTAGTGGCCGTGCCAGTCGAGCTCGCCCCACTCGACATCGCCGTCGCGGCACCATGACACGAGCCCGGATCGGAAGTCCGGCACGCTGGCGAACACGGCGGACCAGTTCTCGTGCACCTGTGCCCGCCCCGAGAAGCTGCGCCCCGGATGCGCGGGTTGGTCGCTCTGATAGTCGTGTGGCCACGAGAGAGTGTGCTGCATGCTGGATGAACGCTTCGTCTACGTGACGCTGGTGCTGAACCTGGGCGCCAGCGCGCACTACATCGCGATGATCCTCGGTGGGACGGTCCAGCCCAACCGTGCCTCGTGGCTGATGTGGGCGATCGCGCCGGCCGTGGTCTTCGCCGCCGAGCTCGACCAGGGCGTGGGCCTGCGCGCCGTGATGACCTTCGGCATCGCGCTGGGCCCGTTGCTCGTGGTGATCGCCTCCTACGCCACGCCGTCGGCGTACTGGAAGCTGGGTGTCTTCGACTGGGCCTGCGGCGGACTGTCCGGCCTGGCCCTGGTGTTCTGGGCGATCACCGAGTCCGCGGATGTCGCGATCGTCCTCAGCATCGCGGCCGACGCGCTGGCCGCGATCCCGACGATCCGCAAGTCGGTCACGCACCCGCACACCGAGCACTGGCTCTTCTTCCTGATGGTGTCCCTCGGTGGTCTGCTCACCATCCTGACCATCCAGCGCTGGACCTTCGCCGACTGGGCGTTCCCCGTCTACATCTTCGTCTTCCCCGGCCTCCTGGCGCTGCTCATCTGGAGGCGGCAGGCCGCACAGCGCTGAGGCATCTCGACCGCCGATTCGACCGCCGATTCGACCGCCGATTCGCCCGTCGGTAGGGCGTGGCAGGCTGGGCCGGTGGCCAAGAAGGTGCGACCGGAGGTGCCCGGACCCTGGGTGGACCGCCTCGACGCGCTTCTGCGCGACCTGCCGAAGGTCGTCTGCGAGTCCGCCTGGGTCGGCACCCGCTGGCGCGTGCAGGGAGCCACGATCGCGCACGTCTTCGGCGGTGAGGACGGGTTGTTCCGGATCACGTTCCGTGGGGAGCTCGACGAGGTGATGGCCTTCCGGCACCTCGGGGCGCCCTACTTCAAGGTCGACTGGGGCGCCAACGTGATCGGCATGCTGCTCGACGACCACACCGACTGGGCCGAGCTCGGCGAGCTGCTCACCGACTCCTACTGCCTGATGGCCCCGGCGCGGCTCGCGGAGTCCGTACGCCGACCGGCGCCCTAGTCGCTGGGCCGACGCCGCCGCCCTCGCTAGGCTCCGAGTCGTGCCCACCATCGTGACCGGGATCTCGCGCAGAGCCAGACGCCTCCAGACAATCATCCCCGCCGTCGCGGTGGCGTGCGGGCTGGTCGTCGGGCTACCGCCCGGCTTCGCTGGGACCACCGCGGACGGCATCGGCGATTCCTACTATCCGTCCGACGGCAACCCCGGCTACGACGTCGGGAGCTACCGGATCACCCTCGACTACCACCCGCGGTCCTTCACGATCGCCGGCCGCACCACGGTGAAGGCGAGAGCGACGGCCGAGCTCGCGTCGTTCAACCTCGACCTCCACGGGCTCACCGTCGAGTCGGTCAGCGTCAACGGGCACCGCGCCACCTGGACCCGCACCGGTCTGCATGAGCTGGTGGTGACGCCACGGACCCCGGTGCCGGCAGAGTCAGCCTTCCGCACGGTGGTGCGCTACCACGGCAGGCTGCACAACCTCGACGACGGCGGCGCTCCGAGCGGCTTCATCCGCGGTGGGGGAGTGCGCGGCGCGGGGTACCTCGCTGGCGAGCCCCACGGCTGCGCCACCTGGTTCCCGTGTAACGACCACCCGACGGACAAGGCGCGCTTCACCCTGACCATGACGCTGCCTCGCCCGCTCGAGCTGGTCTCGGTGGGCAAGCAGAAGCGCACGACCTCGCGCACTCGCCATGGGGTGCGGCTGCGGACCTACCGCTGGAGGATGGGCGTCCCGACGGCGACGTACCTGGTCGGGTGGTACGTCGACGACCTCACCTGGCGCCGCTCCCGCACCGCCGACGGGCTCTTGATCGTGTCGGCATACGGCCCGCACCACGCGCAGGTGATGCGCCGCGAGGCGCGTCTGCCCGAGATCCTGCGGGTGCTGTCCCGCCGTTGGGGCCCTTATCCCGCGCCTTCGGCCGGCGGGATGTTCGTCGATGACAACATCCCCTACGAGCTGGAGACCTTCTCGCGGCCGGTCTACTCCACGCACACCAACCTGATCACGATCGTGCACGAGAACGGCCACCAATGGTGGGGCGACAACATCGCCTTGCGCCGCTGGCGGGACATCTGCTTCAACGAGTGCCTCGCGTCGTACTCCGAGTGGATCTGGCGCGAGCACCAGGGCACCAACCTGGACCGCTTCTACCGCGACCAGATCCGGGCGCAGGGCAACCAGCTGTTCGCCGGCCCGCTCTACGACATGGGCGCTGGGCACGAGTTCGACGCTCCGGTCTATCGGAAGGGCAAGTTCTTCGTGCACGCGCTGCGCAACAAGATCGGCGACGCCCGCTTCTTCCGTGCGATGCGGGCCCTCCAACGCAGTCGTGGCGGCGCCAACATGTCGATGACCGGCTGGCGCGACGAGCTCGAGCGCCGCACCGGCGTCGACCTGACGTCGTTCTGGGACGAGTGGGTGCTCTCCACCGGCCGGCCGTCGGACGCCAACCTGTTCCCCGGGGACCTGTAGTCACTCCGCCCACGCCGCTCAGGTGCGGCGGTGGAAGGTGATGGTGTGGTCGGGGTGTTCTTGGTGGTGGTAGGTGGGGTCGTGGATGCGGTGGTGGTGGAAGCCGCAGAGGGGGATGGCGTTGTTGAGGTTGGTGGTGCCGCCGGGGTCGTCTGGTGTGCGGGGTGTCCAGGGTTTGCGGTGGTGGAGGTCGCACCAGGCGTAGGGGCGGTCGCAGGCGTGGGCGGCGCAGCTGGTCCATTGGGTGGCGAGGGCGACCCGTTGGGTTTGGGTGAAGAAGCGTTGCTGTCGGCCGAGGTCGAGGGGGAGGGAGTCTCCGTTGAGGATGGCGGGGAGGAGTCCGGCGCCGCAGGCGATCCGGCGGGCTTCGCTGGGGGAGATCTCGTGGCCGGTGTCGAGGCCGGCGGCGGCGAGGTTGGTGAGGAGTTGGGTGTGGTCCAGGGTGATCACGATGGTGGCGGCGGTCTTGGTGTGGAGGCTGTCGGTGGGGAGGTGTTCGAGGAGTTCGATGAGGGCGTGGCCGTAGCGTTGGGGCCAGTCGATCCGGTCGCCGACGGGTCCGGTGTGGGCGTCGGTGGCGCCGAGGCGGCCGCGGCGGGGTGAGGCGAGCTGTTGGATGATCTTGCGCAGGATCACTCCGGCCAGGGTGGGCACGGTGAAGTGGCCGCTGATGGTGCCGTCGGTGTTGTCGTGCAGGACCAGGCGGGTCTTGGCGCGGGCGGCGGCTTCCTCGTCGCGCAGGGTCGCGTCGTGGTGGCGGTCGGCCTCGGCCTTGGTGGTGACCTCCTCCAGTGCGCGGCGGGCCTTGGTGCGGAGTGCGACCGGGTCGAGGGTCTTGGCCTGGGCGACCAGGCGGGTCTCGACGCGGGCTCGCTGCTCGGCGTCGAGGGTCTCCGGCAGCCTGCGGGTCGCGCCCGCGATCACCGCGGCGTGCTCGGGGGAGACCTCCCCGGCGTCCAGGGCGGCCCCGGTGGCCGGCAGCGCCTCCAGCGCGGCCGCCAGGGTGACCTGTCCGGCGGCTGCGGCGCCGGCGGTGCGGGTCTGCTTGGCCAACCAGGCCCCGGTCCCCGACATCCCCGACAGGGCACCGACGTCGGCACGGTCGGCCGCCGCGACCAGCCGCAGCTTGACCGCCTCCAACCGGTGCACCGCCCGGTCGACCTCGGCAACCAGCGCGGCGTACTCCCCCGAGGGCAGCGGCTCCTGGACGGCGTCGGTAGACCGGTCGAGCAGCTCGTGAAGATCGCCCGCCATCACCCACGCCGGATGACCGGCGTCGGGATGAAGATCGAGGACTGCGCTCATAGAGTGAGGATAACAGAACAAACGTTCGAACGTAAGGGGCACTACGCCGTCAGCGCCGGCGACACCCCACCCCAGTCGGTCATGAGGTGTGCCCAGCCGTGCTCGGTCACCACGATCAGGTCGCCCGACCACAGTCCCCACGGCGGGTTGAGGTAGCGCAACGCCATCAGCCACACCCCCTCGTTGCTGCCCAGAACGCAGCGACCGGTGCGCGCCACGACCAGGATCGGCTGGTGTGTCGGGAGGGGCTCACGGGGAGGCAACGGCCACCGATCGACCACCTCGCGCAGCTCCTCACAGGCCTCGTGCTCGTCGTGGATCACCGCCGGAGTTCGCAGCGGGTCCACCCGGACCACCCGTTGCTCGGTCGACGGGTGCGCGACCAGCGCCAGGTAGGCGTGGCCGGCGCGAAGTTGCTCCCGGGCAGCGATCTGGTCCATCACGCCTTGCGGATCGCGGAGTTCGTAGGGTCTGAGGTCCATGCAGCCGAGCCTGCCGGGCGGCAGCGGACGGCGTGCGATTCATCCACAGGCACCGCGACCACCGACCTTGTCCACAGGGCGCAGGACTCCTGGTGGCGCGGCGCGTAGACCTCCCCCAGGCTGAGCGACCTCATCGCATCGAGGAGGAGCCATGGGCTACACCACCGACTTCGTCGGCCACATCGACATCGACCCGCCGCTGAACGAGGCAGAGTGCGACTACCTGCTGGCCTTCAGCCGCTCGCGCCGTTGGGACCGACCTGAGGGGCCGTACGCCGTCCCGGGCAATCCGTCGGCGGAGGAGCCACTGCCGAAGGATGCCGCACGGTACAACCGCAAAGCTCCGGGCCAGCCGCAGCTGTGGTGCCAGTGGGTGCCGTGTTGGGACGGCTGTTGCCTCTCTTTCAGCGGGCACGAGAAGTTCTACGAGCCGATCAGGTGGCTGGAGTACCTCCTCGACCACTTCCTCCGCCCCGGCGCCCGCGCCGAGACAAGCGGTGAGCCTGCCTTCGAACACTTCACCTTCGACCATCGCCTGGCCGGCATGATCGTCGGCTGTCGGCGCGACACCCGGGAGCTGTTCGCGATCGAGGTCGAGCGCAACGCTGTCCGCACCCGCGTGCTGCGGCGCGGCGACTCGTCGTACGACGCCTTCGGGATGCTGCCCTACGAGGAGCAGATCGACCGGGAACGCGCCGACCGTCGTCGGCGCCGCCGACGGGGGATGCCCGACGAGCCTGGGGCCGTCGCCGGCACGGTGGTCCCGCTGGTGCGCTAGCGCCCGCAGCCATAGCGACCCCGACGCAGCACAGAGCCCCTACCATGCCGGCATGGGATGGTTCGGGCGGAAGAAGGACGACGGCACTGCAGTGCCTACTGACTCGGATCGAGAGGCGTTCCGGGAGGCAGCGCGGGAGCGGATCCGGCCTGGGTTCATGGACCTAGACGGGGTTGCGGAGACGCTCGTGGAGTACCTCGAGGACGTCGAGCTCCCCGAGGATGTGATGCTCGAGCTGGCGCGGGCCACGGTCGCCGAGGAATGGGCGGCCCGCCTGGCCGAGCAGGCGACATGGACGGAGCCGGGTGACTACGCGCGCGTCCAGGCGGCGTACGACGACCTGGCCGGCCAGGGCATCGTCGGCCGGATGAACTTCACCTGCTGCCAGACCTGCGGCACCGACGAGATCGATGACGAGCGAACGCCGCGGAGTTCCGAGGAAGTCGAGGCTGACGCCGGCTACGGCTTCCACGAGTGGGGCTACACGTTCTTCCATCAGCAGGACGCCGAGCGGCTCGCCGACGAGCCGGCCGTCCTCTACCTCAGCTACAGCACGTTCCTGCCGGCGCCTGAGGTCGACCCCGATCTGATAGCCCGGGCAGGCGACGGGGACGCCGACGCGCGATCCGAGGTGGTGCAGCTCTCCGATCTCGCGGCCGGCCGGGCGGTGGCCGCGGCACTCACGCGCCAGGGGCTGTCCGTCGACTGGGCTGAGGACACCTCGCAGCGGATCCGGGTCACGGATCTGCGATGGCGCAAGCCGCTCCCGGGGTAGGCCGCGTGAGGCGCCTGCGATCAACGTTGGCCGTCTAGACGTCCTCCATCTCGGGCAGCCAAGAGCCGGCGCGAGCAGCCGAGTTGAGACCTGCCCTGCGAAGCAGGGCCGCCTGAGCCTGAGCGGCATTGGCCTGCTCGCCGGCCCAGACCTTGAGGACCGGCGCCTGCAGAGCGCGGCCGAAGGAGAAGCTGAGCTCCCAGGGCTGGGCGCCGCGGCGGTTGATCTGATCGAGCCGCGAGGTGGCCTCCAGGTCGCTCTGGCCGCCGGAGAGGAACACGATTCCGGGTACGGCGGCCGGCACGACGCGGCGCAGCGTGGCCAGGGTCGCCTCCGCGATCTCGTCGTCGCTGGAGGTGCTCGGGCAGTCGGTGCCGGGCAGCACCATGTTGGGTTTGAGCAGCGTTGCTTCGAGGACCACGTGCTGGCGGGCGAGCTGGTCATAGACGCAGCGCAGAGTCGTCTCGGTGACCCGAGCGCACTCGTCGATATCGTGCGAGCCGTCCATCAGCACCTCGGGTTCCACGATCGGGGTGAGCCCGACCTCCTGGCACAGGGCGGCGTAGCGGGCCAAGGCGTGTGCGTTCGTCTCGAGGCAGGCCGGCGTCGGTCGCCCGTCGCCGATCCGGATCACGGCACGCCACTTGGCGAAGCGGGCTCCCAGTGCGGCGTACTCGACAAGTCGCTCGCGAAGGTGGTCGAGGCCCTCGGTCACCACCTCGTCTGGCGACCCGGCCAGCGGCCGGATGCCGGCATCGACCTTGATCCCGGGCACGATGCCGCGTCCGGCGAGCAACTCGGCGAACGGCGTGCCGTCGGACGCGCGTTGACGGAGGGTCTCGTCGAAGAGGATCACCCCTCCGATGAAATCCTCGAGCCCCTCGGTGGTGAACAGGATCTCGCGGTACTGGCGCCGCAGATCCTCGGTCGAATCCAGCCCGATGGTGGCGAGCCGTTTCGCGATAGTCGGTGCGCTCTCATCGGCGGCCAGGATTCCACGATCCGATCCGGTCACGGCGTGCGCGGTGCGGACCATCGATTCGACGTTCATGGGGGTCGTCCTCTCTGCCAAACTCACCTGATACCAGTGTCGCGCCAGCAGCGACGGCTGGCCACGGCCTTTGGTCCTCACTGTCCGGGCGAAGCTCCGGTGGCGTTGAGCGCGACCGTCCTAGTCCAGCCGGACCCGCTCGCCGTGCCGGGGCACGACAGCGCACCAGTCGAGCTCTCCGCGAACTCGTGAGGCGAGCGCGCTCGAGGCCTCCGGCTCGCCGTGTACGACGTACACGGTCCGGGGCGCCTCGGGCAGTAGCCGCAGCCAGTCGAGGATCTCATCGGCGTCGGCGTGCACGGAGAACTCGTTGGTCATGACCACCTCAGCGCGCACGGCGACATAGCGGCCGTGGATCTTGACTGCGCGGGCGCCCTCCGCGAGGGCGCGGCCGCGGGTCCCCAACGCCTGGTAGCCGGTGAGCACGACGGTGTTGCGCTCGTTCGGGAGCTGGTGCGTCAGATGGTGGACGACCCGACCACCCGTGGCCATGCCCGAGGCGGAGATGATGATGCTGGGCTGGGCGGGGTTGTTGAGCAACTGCGACTGCGCGACCGACTCCGCCGTGCGCAGCTCGGCAAGCCCGAACCCGTGAGTACCGGACAACCCTGGAATCGTCGCGGCGTACACCTTGAGCACTTTCAGTGCCATCGGGCTGTCGACGTGCACGGGCACCGGCGGGATGGCACCGGCCCGCATGAGCTCTGCCAGCTTGAGCAGGACGAGCTCGGTGCGGTCGACGGCGAAGGCCGGGATCAGGACGCTTCCACCTCTGCTGATCGTGCGGCTCACCGCGTCGGCAAGCACCGACCCATCCTCCGGAGGGTGCGACCGGTCGCCATAGGTCGATTCCACGACGATCGTGTCGGCCGCGGGTGGATCCTCTCGTGGGGTCACCAGGGCATGGCGCGGCCGGCCGAGGTCACCGCTGAAAAGCGTGCGGCTGCCTCCCGTCTCGAGCAGGACCGAGGCGGACCCGAGAATGTGCCCGGCGGACTGCAGGGTGACGCTGATCCCCGGAGCGACCTCTGCGCGTGCGTGATACTCGGTGGGGCGCATCTGCAGCCCGGTTCGCCGGGCGTCGCTCTCGTTGTAGAGCGGAAGTGCCGGGGTGTGCTTGGAGAACCCGGCGCGGTTGGCGTACCCCGCTTCCTCTTCCTGCAGACGCGCGCTGTCGCGCAACACGATCTTGGCGAGTTGTGCGGTCTCCGGAGTGCAGAGGATCGGACCTGCGAATCCTTCGCGCACCAGCCGTGGGAGGTAGCCCGAGTGGTCCAGGTGCGCATGGGTGAGGACGACACCATCGATGGTGGCCGGCGGGATCGGGAATGGATCCCAGTTCCGGCGTCGCAACTCTGCGAGCCCCTGATAGAGACCGGCGTCCACCAATGCTCGAGCGCCGTCGCACTCGATCAGGAACCGGCTGCCGGTGACAGTCCCGGCGGCTCCGAGGAAGTGCAGGTGTGGACTGGTCACGACAGGTCCCCTCAGCCGCCGGTCAGGAAGTCCAGGCAATCGGCCATGGTCGCGAGCCTCGGGTAGGCGTCCTCCGCGATCGGCACGCCCGTGCGAGCGCTCAGCGCCTCGACGAAGGACAGGAAGTCCAGGGAGTCCAACTCGAACTCACCTCGTAGGGCTACATCGTCGCCGACGTACTCGAAGTCGGCGTCGGGGACGATCAGGGTGACGGCCTCTTGGACGGCCGCACGGGCCTGGGCGGCATCGGGCCGCGACCCCATGGGGTGCTGGTTCATAGTTCCTCCGGGTTCTGGAGCACGTCGACGATCGTCGCGAGGAGCCGGCCGCCGCCGAAGCCGTCGGTGGCGCGATGGTCCGCGGACAGCGTGAGGGTGGTGACGGGGCGGATCCCGAGCAGTCCGTCGACGGCCACTGCGCGGTCCACGATCCGGCCGAAGCCGACCAAGGCCACCTGCGGAGGGTGAATCACGCCGTAGACGGTCTCGACTCCTTGCTCGCCCAGGTTGGTGACCGTGAGCGTCGCATCGGTGAGCTCGGCGCCGCGCAATCGCCCGGCGCGTGCTCGGGTGACCAGGTCGCGAACGCCTGCCATCGTCTGCTCGACGCTCAGCCGATCGGCGTCATGCAGCGCCGGCGCTACCAGGCCGCCGCCGCGTAGCGAGATGGCGACGCCCAGGTGGACTCCGCTGCCGGGCTGGAAGGCGTCGTCGACCCAGAAGCCATTGAACTCGGGATGCCGCGCGGTCGCCACCGCCGTCGCCCGGAGCAGCAGCGCAGCGGGAACCAGCCGTTCGGCCAGCATCAAGTCGCGGTTGCGATCGCGCATCCAGGACAGCGCTCCCGAGAGGTCGACGGTAGTGCCGAGGTAGTAGTGGGGGATCTCGCGCTTGGAGCGCGCCATGGTCCTCGCGATCGCCTCGCGCATCTGAGCCGCCCGGGCGGGAGGACGGGGGAGCGGAGAGGACCTGGCGGTGATCGGAGGCGTGGGCGTGACCCCGGTGGCACGGCGTACGTCGCCTGCGCGAACGATCTCGCCGTCAGCAGGAGTCACCGACGCGACATCGAGCCCACCCTCGTGAGCCAGCCGCCGGGCGTAGGGGGTGATCCGCACCTGCCTGGTCCCCTCCCTGGGGACTGGCGCCGCTGCGGCTCCGGGCTCGGGGCTCTTGGCGGTGGCAGCGCGCTGGACGTCCTCGCGGGTCACCTGCCCGTGCGCTCCCGTGCCGACCGCCTCTGCGAGGTCGACCCCGAGGTCATGGGCGAGCCGTCGGACCAGTGGCGACACCACCTCCGGACGCGCCGCCGTGGGCGGCGCCGTGGGCGGCGCCGGTTCCGGTGACGGCGGTGCGGGTGCGACCGCCGGCGTCTCAGCGTCGATGTCGGACAAGTGGGCCAGGACCGTCCCGACGGGGACGGTGGTCCCGACGGGCACCAGGAGTTCGGTCACCACGCCGTCGCGGAAGGTCTCCACCTCTACGGCAGCCTTGGCGGTATCGACCACGGCCACCAGGTCGCCTTGGCGCACGGTGTCGCCCGGCGAGACCAGCCATTCAAGAAGAGTTCCCTCTTCCATGTCGGCGCCGAGCGACGGCATCGCGAAGTCCGTCACGGCTGCATCCCCATTGCCCGCCGGACTGCGGCCACGATGTCCGGGACCTGCGGGAGCGCCTCGGCCTCGAGGTGTTGGGCATAGGGGATCGGCACTTCTTCGGTGCACACCCGCTCGACCGGAGCGTCGAGGTCGTAGAAGGCCTGTTCGGTGATCCGAGCGCTGATCTCGGCGGAGATGCTGCCGCTGCGCCAACCCTCGTCCACGACGACGGCGCGGTGGGTCCGGCGCACAGAGCCGATGAACGTGGCGTCGTCCAACGGTCGCAGGATGCGCAGGTCGATGACTTCGGCCGAGACCCCGTCCGCCGCGAGATCCTCGGCCGCCTGCATCGTGCGCGCGAGTGTTCCGCCGTACGTGATCAGGGTGACATCGTCCCCGGTGCGGCGAACCACTGCCCGGTCGAGGTCGACCGGACCTGCGTCGTCGGGAAGGCTGCCCTTCATCGTGTAGAGCGAGCCGTGCTCGAAGATCAGCACCGGATCGGGGTCCTCCAAGGCGGTCCAGAGCATGCCGCGCGCGTCGGCCAGCGTCGCGGGGGTGACGATCCGCAGTCCGGGAATGTGGGCATACCACCCCTCGAGGCTGTGTGAGTGCTGGGCGGCGAGCTGGCGACCCGCGCCGGTCGTCATCCGGATCACGAGCGGCACGCCGAACTGCCCGCCGGACATGTGCCGCAGGGAGGCGGCATTGTTCACTATCTGGTCCAGTGCGAGCAGACTGAAGTTGACCGTCATCACCTCGACGATCGGACGCATCCCGCCGATCGCGGCACCGATCCCGGCACCGACGAACCCGCTCTCCGACAGCGGGGTGTCCCGGATCCGCTCGGGTCCGAACTCCTCGAGCAGTCCCAGGCTGACGGCGAAGCAGCCGCCGTAGGCCCCGACGTCCTCGCCCATCAGGAACACGCGGTCGTCCTGGATCATGGCGTCCCGGATCGCCTCGCGCAGGGCATCGCGGTAGGTGGTCTCGACCATGCTGCTCACGACGAGCCCTCCGTCCTGGCAGCTGAGTCCGCTACCACGAACCTGGTCAACTCCTCGACCGGCTCGAGCGGCGCCTGCTCGGCGTACTCCACGGCAGCGGCGATCTCCGCGGCGATCTCCGCCTCCAACCCGGCCACCTCGTCGTCGGTCGTCTCGCCCTCGGCCTCCATCAGGGCGCGCAACTTCTGGATGGGGTCGTGGCCCTTCTCGGCCTGCACCTCGGTCTTGTCTCGGTAGCGGTCGGGGTCGTACATCGAATGCGCTCGGAACCGGTAGGTGCGCGCCTCCAGGAAGTGCGGGCCGGCGCCGTTGCGGATCGCCTCGACGACCTGCCGCGTGGAACGCTCGACGGCGAGCACGTCCATCCCGTCGACCGCCCAGGCGGCCATGCCGTACGACGACGCGCGCAGCGCCAGGTCGGTGCGGGCATGCTCATGGGCCAGCGCGGTCCCCATGGCATAGCGGTTGTTCTCACAGCAGAACAGCACCGGCAGCTGCCAGAGCGCGGCGAGGTTGAGGGACTCGTGGAACTCGCCTTCGGCCGCGGCGCCCTCCCCGAAGAAGCAGACGGACACCCGGTCGCGTCCGGCCAGCTTGTCGGCGAGAGCCAACCCCACCGCCAGCGGAATGCCCCCAGCGACGATCGCGTTGCCGCCCAGGAACCGGGTTGGCGCGTGGAAGAGATGCATCGACCCGCCGCGCCCGCGGCTGCAGCCGGCCTGCTTGCCGAACATCTCCGCCATCAGCTCGTTCATCGGTACGCCGCGGGCCAGGGCATGACCGTGCTCGCGGTAGGTCGACACCACGGCATCCTCCGGTGTCAGCATCGACATCACGCCCGTGGCGACCGCCTCCTCCCCGACGTACAGGTGCAGGAAGCCCCGGATCTTCGAGGCGCTGTACAACTCGGCACAGGCCTCCTCGAACCGTCGGATCCGTAACATCGTCCGCAGCAGTTCCCGACGGTTCTCCGCGCCGAGTTCCGCGGCAGCCGGCACCGACGTGGCCCGCGGCTTCGGAGTGCGCCTGCGCGTTTTCATGAATCAGCCTCCAGAGTCGAGACGTCCCCCAGGGGGAGCCCCAGCTCCCGCGCCTTGAGCAGCCGGCGCATCACCTTGCCGCTGCGGGTGTGCGGCAAGTGCTGGTCGAAGGAGATCTCCTTGGGGGCCAGGCCACCGAGCTTCCGCCGCCCGAAGGCCAGCAGCTCGCGCTGCAATTCGTCGTTGGGCTCGTACTCCGACCGGATCGTCACGAATGCCTTCACGAGCTCTCCCGCGATGGGATCGGGCTTGCCGATCACTCCTGCCTCGACGACCGCAGGGTGTTCCATCAGCGCGGTTTCCACCTCGAACGGCCCTACGAGGTGTCCCGCCGACTTGATCACGTCGTCGGCGCGGCCGACGAACCACACATAGCCGTCGGCGTCGACCTTCGCCAGGTCGCCCGTGAGGTAGTGGTCGTCGACGAAGCACGAGCGGTAGCGCTCCTCAGCTCCGAGGTAGCCACGGAACATCGACGGCCAGCCTGTGCGAAGCGCGAGTTCTCCGACCGCGTCGGTGCCCGCAGGCCGCACCCGGCCACCGGTGCGATCGGCGCGACCGTCCTCGCCCCGCGCCAGCACGGCCGCCTCGACGCCCGGCATCGGCCGGCCCATGGAACCCGGCCGCACCTCAGCGCCTCGGTAGTTGCTGATCATGATCGCGCCGGTCTCGGTCTGCCACCAGTTGTCGTGGATAGGCAGGCCGTACGCCTGCTGGCCCCACACGACAACCTCAGGGTTGAGGGCTTCGCCGACGCTCGCGATATGACGCAGGGCGCCGAGGTCGAAGGAGCGCGCCACCTCCGCCCCGGAACGCATCAACATGCGCAGTGCCGTCGGGGCGGTGTACCAGACGTTGACCCGGTGCTCGGCGAGGATGCCGTACCAGCGCCGAGGGTCGTACTCCCCGGCGTCGGACACCACCGTGGCGCCGTGGGTGAGCGGCGCGATGATGCCGTATGAGGTGCCGGTCACCCAGCCCGGGTCCGCCGTGCACCAGAACACGTCGCCGCGTTGCAGGTCGAGGGCGTAGCGAGCAGTCACGTGGTGGGCGAGCACAGCCTGGTGCACATGGATGGCGCCCTTGGGGGTCCCGGTGGTGCCGCTGGTGAAGTGCAGCAGAGCCATGTCCTCTGGGTCGGTCGCCGGGATCTCGAAGGTGTCGGGACGCTGCTCGAGCTCGGCCTCCAGGTCGAGGGTCCCCGCCACCTGGCCGCCGACCAGAAGCACGTGCTCCAAGCCGGGCAGATCGGCTCGCATGGCTGCGACCTTGCGTCGGTACAGGCTGGGCGTGGTCACCAGGACCTTCGCATCCCCGAGGACCAGCCGCTGCCGGATCGGCTCGGGGCCGAACGAGGAGAACAGCGGTGAGAAGACGTTGCGGTTCTTGAGCGCGCCGAGCGCCACGACGTACTGCTCGACCTGGCGGCCCAGCAGGGACATGACCCGGTCTCCGGGGTCCAGGCCGAGGTCGCGCAGCAGGTGGGCGAAGCGGCCGGTCGAGCGGCTCAGGTCGGAATAGGAGTAGGACGTCACGTCGCCGCTCTCCGCCACGCAGCGCAGCGCCTCGCGGTCCCCGTGTCCGGCGAGGACATGAGAGTCCAGCGCGACGTGGGCGATGTTCAGCCCTCCCCCCGGAAGTCTCGGGAGCGCTGCGGCCGCATCCTCCCAGGAGAACGAGGCTCGAATGCCGTCGTAGTCGAACTGCTCGGGGCGCATGGTCAGTTCCTTGTGCAGATCGTGGCCCGGCTCAGTCGCCCGGGATCGACGAGTCATCGGCGGGTCGGACCTGGGCGTCCGGTCCGGGAAAGACCAGCGCTTCGTGGCCGCTGTCGGACCATCGGACCAGGTAGGGCGGGCTGCCGTCCTCGTGCTTGACCTCGAGGATCTCGGCGTCGCGGGCCGGCTCGCCCACGTGATTGCTCTGGGCTACCAGTCGGTCTCCTGCTTTCGCGAACATGATGGCCTCACCTTCTCCAAGTACTCGTCACGCTTCTTGGTCAGACTCGTCGTGCTCCTGTCCGAGCGGCACGACGGCGACGGGGCAGTGGGCGTGCTCAACGACGCGGGGCGCGATCGAGCCGTAGAACAACTCCCGGAGGAAGCGCTTACGGCGGTGGCCGATGACGAGCAGCTCCGCGTGCTGCGAGGCCTCGATCAACTGCACTTCCGTGAAGCCACGGCTCAGCATCAAGCTGACAGGAACGTCGGGGTGCAGAATCGACGGTCTTCTGGCGGCCTCCTCGAGGACGGCGCGCTCGTCCTCGTATCCGGCCTCCTCGGCCGGCACCTCGCGCACACCCTCTGCTACGCCGATGGCGTCCCAGATGCAGTGGACCAGTGTCACGGGGAGCTCGCGGGTGTGGGCGACGCGGAAGGCGAAGTCCAAGACCGCATCGTCGTGACCGTCGCCAGCGACCCCGACCAGGATGCCTCGGTGTCGGCGTTCCTGATGGCCGGGTCGGACGACCACGACCGGAGACTCGGCGTGATGGATCATCGCGTGGCTGACCGAGCCGAGAAGCAGCTGGCGAACCGGACCCAGGCCGCGGTCGCCCACGACCAGAATCGAGGCCCGAGCCGAGGCGTGGAGCAGGGCAGTGCGGGGGTCGGTGTTCTCCAGGGCTGGATGGACGTCGCTGACATGGTGATCTGCGCGAGCCCGTCGATCAGCATTGGTCAGGAGAACCTCGGCGTTGGCGCGCAGTTGGTCCAGGAGCTCGTGGTGGAGATGCGACGTAGCGCCGGCAGTCTGCGTGGGCAGCGCGTGGAGTAGGACCAGGGGCAGCTGTTCCAGACAGGCTTGCTCCGCTGCCCAGGCAAGGGCGAGATCACTCTGGGGTGAGCCGTCGATGCCGACGACGATCGCGCCGGTGGTAGTGGGATGCGTCATCGGCTCTCCTCGTTGTTCCTGCTTCCAGTGTCCCAAGAAGCGCCGGTCTCAACATGGGTCGAAGGTCCGTGACGGTGGGGGCGCTGGTCCTTTTCGGCTGCGGGGGCCTTCAGCTCCGGGGGTCGTCGGAGTCGCGCCGAACTCGGACCCTGGTGATGGCGTGGTGGGCAACCGCGAGCACCTCAGCAGTCCACCCGTTCCCCACTGGCACAGTGGCACCCGGCTCCTCCGGGACTCGCTCGAGACGGGCGAGAACGAGTCCGGCGATGGTGGTGTAGTCCCGGGACGGTTCACGTCCCAGGTCGATGCCCACATCGATGAGGTCGTGGAGCGGGTAGGTGCCGAGCAGGATGACGCTGCCGTCGGCCTGGCTCTCTGCTGCGGGCACATGCAGGTCGGTCTCGTCGTAGATCTCACCCACGATCTCCTCGAGGATGTCTTCGACCGTGACGATGCCGTCGATCGAGCCTTGCTCGCCGACCACGACGGCCAGCTGCTGCCGCTCCGTCTGGAACTGCGCCAGTGCGGCCAGCACGGGAAGGGTTCCCGGCAGCGCCAGCGCCGGCCCGACCACCGACGACACCGGGGCGGCGCCCCCGTCGGCCACGGAGACCCAGTGCACCACCCCGATCACATGGTCGGTGTCGAGCGGGTCGATCACCGGCGCCCGCGAGTGCCCGGACTCCGCCAGAGCTGCGCGAGCAGCGTCCAGGGTGAGCTCCGGGGCGAGACGAAACACCTGGCCGCGAGGAACCAGCACCTCGCGCAGGGTGCGGTTCCGGATCTCGAGCGCTTCCCTGACGATGTCGCGCTGCGCAGGCTCCAGGGCCTGGCTGCCGGTGATCAAACTCTCCAGCTCGTCGGCGCCGATCTCGTCGATCGCAGCCTCGCGTCGTCCGCCCAGAAGACGAACCACTGCCGAGGTGGAGGCGGCCAGGAGAGCAACAGCCGGTCGCGAGACGACTGACAGTGCGTGGAGCGGGCGCGCCACAGCGAGCGCCCATGGCAGGGCGCGCTGCATCGCCAGCCGCTTGGGCACCAACTCGCCCAGCACCAGCGTGAGGAACACGAGCACCAGCGTTACCGACGCAACCGCGACCGGCTCTGCGGCAGAGCCCAGGGCTCCCAGGCTGGGGATGAGCGGTTCAGCCAGGGAGACCGCCGCGGTCGCCGACGCCAGGAAACCGGCCAGGGTGATGCCGATCTGGGTGGTGGCGAGGTAGCGGTCGGGGTCTTTGGCGAGGCGGGCCAGAAGAGTGGCGTTCGCGCCTCCTGCTCGCTCCAGCTGCCTCAGCTGGCCTTCCCGCAGAGACACCATCGCCATCTCGCTGCCGGCGAAGGCCGCGTTGAGGAGTACGAGCAACCCGATGAGGCCGATGTCAAGCCAGTACCCGGACATGCAGGCCCACCTCCTTGGCGGCATCAGGGGTCTGTCAGGCTAGCCGGAAGACCCAGCGTCATCGGGTCTCGCGGTCTTGTAGGGTCGGAGGAGGAGGCACTGGCATGCGACACGTCGTGGTCGGTTACGACGGCTCGGACCCCGCACTCGAGGCGCTGAAGTGGGGAGCCAGCGAGGCACGTATGCACGGTGCGTCCCTGGTTGTCGTCACCGTGCTCGACGAAGACCATCCCGAGCACGACCCCGCCCTCGACACCGGCACGCGGGTGGAGGACATCGTTGCTGGACTCGCGGACGGGCTGAAGCACGACGTCGTGCGCGAGCGTGGTCACGCCGCGGAGAGGCTTCTTGCTTCGTGTACGCCCGAGGATCTGCTCGTGCTGGGTAGCCGCGGTCGCAGATCCTTGACCAGCATCGTGCGAGGGTCGGTGGGCCGCAGTTGTGCACACGCCGCTCCCTGTCCGGTCGCCATCGTGCGCGGAGACCTCGCCAGGCTCGGGCCGGTGGTCGTCGGCGTTGACGGTTCGGAATCGGCCCAGCGCGCGCTCCTGGTCGGAGCCGAGGAGGCACGCCTGCGCGGTGTCGCCCTGCAGGCGGTTCACGGTGTCTTCTGGGACCCGACCGGCGTCGAGATGCTGACGCCAGGGGCCGATGAGCTGGAGGCCTGGGGTAGGCACCTCCTCGTCGGAGAGATCAAGAAGTCGGGTGTGCAGGCCGACCCCGTGGTCGAGACGGGGCACCCGTCCGAGGCACTCGTCCGGGCCAGCGAGCAGGCGTCCTTGCTGGTGGTCGGCTCCCGTGGCCGCAGCCCAGTCGCTGGGCTGCTGCTTGGCTCAACCAGCGCCGACTGCGCGATTCACGCGGCGTGTCCGACGCTGATCGTTCGCTGAAGTCCAGGCAGACCACTGCGTCGCCCAGCCAGCACGGTGGTGACCTCGCGGGTAGCACACCGAGGACTCGACCTGCCCCCTTGCCGCCGGAGAGGATGACGACATGGATGTCAACGAGATGCTGTTGCCCGGAGTAGGTGTGCGCTACGACTTCACGACGCCTGACGGAGATCACCTTGGCCTGGTGGCGCGCCGTACCGGCGACTTCGAGCTGGTGTTCTACGACCAAGGTGACCCCGACCGCGCCCGTCACTTGATACGGCTCGATGTCGAGGCGGCGGAGGCGCTTGCGCAGATCTTGGGAGCGCCTCGCATCACCCAGCGCTTCGCAGACCTTTCCAAGGAGATCCCGGGCCTGGAGTCGGCACGGATCGAGGTGCTGCCGGGGAGTCCCTACGTCGAACGCGAGCTTGGCGCCACTCGGGCTCGAACCCGCACCGGCGTCTCGATCGTCGCGGTGGCGAGCGGAGACCTGATCCTCACGTCCCCCGGCCCCGACCAGCTCCTGCGAGCGGGCGATGTCCTCGTGGCCATCGGAACTTCTGACGGCCTTGCCGAGCTGGCTGAGCTCGTGCATCGGGGCTGAGGAGGTGGAACCCACCGTCCAGCTCCTGGTCGAGCTGGGGTTGTTGCTCGGCGCCCTGTCGGTCCTGGGCGGCCTAGCACGTCGGGTGGGGTTCTCCGCAGTGCCGTTGTACCTGCTCGGCGGCCTGGCATTGGGCGAGGGCGGCCTCTTTCCGCTGCATGGCGCGGAGCCGTTCATCCACAATGCCGCGAGCATCGGCCTCGTCCTCGTGCTGCTGACCTTGGGACTGGAGTTCTCGGTGACCGAGTTCACCCAGAGCCTTCGCCGCCACGTCCCCTCGGGTCTGGTCGACCTGGTTCTGAATGCGGCCCCGGGCGCGCTTGCGGGGTGGTTGCTCGGCCTGGATCTGACTGGCGTCCTCGCCCTGGCTGGTGCGACCTACGTGTCTTCCTCGGGAATCGTCGCTCGGCTGCTTGTTGACCTCGGCCGGCTGGGCAACCGGGAAACGCCCGCGGTGCTGGCGATACTGGTGATCGAGGACTTCGCCATGGCCGCCTACCTCCCATTGCTCGCGGTCGTGGCCTCGGGTGGCACGTGGTGGGAGGCCCTGATCGGGGTGGCGATCGCCGTGTCAGCCCTGGCACTGGTGTTCACGGCGTCACTCAGGTGGGGGCCCAAAGTCGGAAGGATCCTCAGCCCCCACGACCCCGAACAGCTGCTTCTGCGGGTGCTCGCCCTGACGCTCGTGGTGGCAGGGCTCGCCGAGCTGATCCACGTCAGCGCAGCGGTGGGAGCGTTCATGGTGGGTCTCATCCTGACCGGAGACTCAGCAGCCCGCGCGAGCGAGGTCCTCACCCCTCTGCGCGACTTCTTCGCTGCCATCTTCTTCGTGGCCATCGGCCTAGCGATCGATCCCCGCGACCTCCTCCCTGCGCTTCCGGTGGCTCTGCTGCTGGCGGCGGTGACGGGCGCCACCAAGATGATGAGCGGGGCGTACGCCGCCGCGCGAGAAGGCGCGCAGGCGTCCGGCCGAGCCAGGGCCGGAGCTATCCTGGTGATCCGCGGCGAGTTCTCGCTGATCATCATCGGCTTGGCCGACGCCACCGACGGATTGCTGGGCGGCGTCGTCGCCGCGTACGTGATCGTGTTGGCTGTCGTGGGTCCACTTCTCGCGAGGTACGCCGACCTCTTCCCGGCGCGTACCAGCTCCGCGGCGATCAGTGATGGGGGGGATCGACCGCTGTGACAGCGGCTGACGACGTTCAGACTCATCATGCGCTGGCGGTGCACGAGGTGCTCCTGCTCTTGGAGACCGACCACCGCTCGGGACTTGACGAGCCGGAGGCGATGCGCAGGCTGGAGTTGTACGGCTCCAACCAGCTCTCGAGCGCACCCTCAGTCGGCGTGTTCCGCATGATCCTCCGGCAGTTGCACAACCCGCTCGTCTACGTGCTGATCGTGGCAGGCCTGGTGACCCTGTTCCTGCGGGAGTTCGTGGACTCGTCGGTGATCTTCGGTGTTGTCGTCATCAACGCGATCGTGGGATTTCTCCAGGAGTCGAAAGCAGAGTCCGCATTGGAGGCCTTGCGATCGATGGTGCATACCGAGGCGTCTGTCATCAGGGGCGGCACCCGGCAGTCGATCCCCTCCGAGGAGCTGGTGCCCGGCGATCTGGTGATCCTCGAGGCCGGCAACAAGGTGCCCGCTGACCTGCGGCTGATCAGTGAGACAGAGCTGCAGGTGGACGAGTCGGCGCTGACGGGCGAGTCACTGCCCGTGGTCAAGGACGAGGTCGTTCTCCCCCCGGCAACGACCGTGGCAGACCGGCGCAACATGGCGTACTCCGGGACGCTTGTCACGGCGGGGGCGGGCTCCGGGATCGTCGTCGCCACAGGTGGTGGGACCGAGCTCGGTCAGATCCACCGGCTGGTCGGCAGCGCCAAGACGCTGGCCACCCCGCTGACCCGGAAGCTCGCCACGTTCAGTGCGTGGCTCACGGTGATCATCCTCGGCCTTGCCGTTGTCACTTTCGCGGTCGGCGTTGCCCGTGGAGGGCCGGCTTCGGAGATGTTCACCGCCGCCGTCGCCCTGGCCGTGGGAGCGATTCCGGAGGGGTTGCCAGCGGCGGTCACGATCACTCTGGCGATCGGGGTCTCCCGGATGGCACGGCGCCGAGCGGTGATCCGCCGACTGCCGGCTGTGGAGACCCTGGGGAGCACCACGGTGATCTGCTCGGACAAGACCGGGACCTTGACAGTGAATCGGATGACGGTCCAAGTCGTGTGGACCGCGACTCATGAGTTCGCTGTCTCGGCGTCGGCGTCGGCGAGCGAATCCCTGGTCCCGGACATCCGGACCGACGAGGCCGCGCGCTGGTGCCTCCTGGTCGGCGCCAACTGCAACGACTCCGGGCTCACCGACACCGGCGCGGGCCTCGGAGACCCGACCGAGACCGCCATGCTGACCGTGGGACAGCGGTTCGACGTCAGCCCTCACGCCCTGCGTCGCCTCGACACGGTGCCGTTCAGCTCGGAGCGGCGCTATATGGCCACCACCCAGGTCGACCTGAGTTTCCGGCCGGGAGGCCCTGATGGTCAAGGGTGCCGTCGAGCGGGTGCTCGACCTGTGTGCTGACCAGATGAACGCGGACGGTGCGACGTCACCGCTCGATGAGGTGGCTGTCCTGGCTGCGGCAGAGCGTCTCGCTGCGCAGGGCATGCGGGTGCTCGCCATGGCAGTGCACCAAGATCCCGGCCAGGACCCCTTGGATCATCTGGGGACGAGCAACGAGCCTCAGCTCACCTTCACCGGCCTCCAGGCCATGCTCGACCCCCCGCGGGTGACCGCAGCAGGTGCGGTGAGGACCTGTCGCAACGCCGGGCTCATGGTCAAGATGATCACTGGCGACCACGCCGCGACCGCCGAATCGATTGCCCGGGAGATCGGGATCCTGGATGGCGTCCGCGCCGGGGCGGTGCTCACCGGCGTCGATCTGGATCTCATCGATGACGCCAGTCTGCCGGAGGCGGTGGAGCAGGCGTCGGTGTTCGCACGAGTGAGCCCTGCCCAGAAGCTCCGCCTGGTTGAGGCGCTGCAGGCCCGTCACCACGTGGTGGCGATGACCGGCGACGGGGTGAACGACGCCCCGGCACTCAAGCGGGCCGATATCGGAGTGGCCATGGGCCTGGGCGGCACCGAGGTCGCGAAGGATGCCGGCGACATGGTGCTGATCGACGACGACTTCGCGACGATCGAGGCGGCCGTCGAAGAGGGCCGGGGGGTCTTCGACAACCTCACCAAGTTCATCGTCTGGACGCTGCCGACCAACATGGGCGAGGGGATGGTGATCCTGGTCGCGATCCTGCTCGGCGCCGACCTGCCCATTCTCCCGACGCAGATCCTGTGGATCAACATGACCACCGCGGTGGCTCTCGGGCTCATGCTTGCCTGGGAGCCGAAGGAGCCCGGGATCATGGAGCGACCGCCTCGCGACCCACAGAAATCCTTGCTCACCGGCCCCGTGATCTTCCGCACCCTGCTCGTGTCCGCGCTGCTTGTCGTCGGGACCTGGTGGGTCTTCGACTACGAACTCAGAAACGGTGCGTCGATCGAGGCCAGCAGAACCGCGGCGGTCAACCTGTTCGTCACCGTGGAGGCCTTCTACCTCTTCAGCTGCCGCTCGCTCACCCGCCCGGGCTGGAAGACGGGGTTCTTCACGAACAAGTGGCTACTCGTGGGGGTGACGGTGCAGGCGGTGGGGCAGGCGGCGTTGACCTACCTCCCCTTCATGAACTCGCTGTTCCAGACCGCGCCCATCGGGTGGGAGGCCTGGTTGAGGATCGTGGTCGTCGCCGCTGCCGCGTCGGTAGTAGTCGCGCTCCACAAGCGCCACCTTCGTGGTCGAACACTGTAGGACGGGCGTGGGACCCTCAGCGCCGGCCCGGAGAGGGAATCAGCACCTCGGCCAGCGATCGGCGTGGAGTTGGTGAGCGGCTGGCGCGGCCGATCTCCTGCCAGCCGATGCGCATCAGGATCTGCGGGTGAGCCCCACCGGTGAGAACGTCACGGCGAAGGGCTTCCCTGGTCGCCGGCACCTCGATCACCTGGCTCAGCGGAACCAACGACAACCCGTCGCGAGTGGCCTGCAGCCACACCGCACTGAGCGCCAGTCCGGCTGCCAGCCAGGCGTGCTGGTCGTCCTGCGCCGTGCAGATCGCCATCAGGCCATCCGAACTCCCCACGACGGCACCGGACAACTCGTTGGGAACCTCGGCCGCTAACCCTTCGGGACACTCGGTGGCGGCGGTTCGAGCGTCGGACCGCCGGAAGGTCAGCGCCCGATGGAGGAGCGTTTCGGTATGCAGTCGGGCCGCCACATCGGTGAGGGGTACGACGTCGACACCCCAGCCCTGCGCAGAGCCCGCGAGGTGGTGAAGGTGAGCGTCGGGTATTGGCCATGAGGTGAAGCGACGCCGGTCGGTGCAGCGCCGCTGGATGATGTCCAGAGCCTCGGCCTCGTCGGTTGCTGCCGGTCCCAGGGTGATCCGGATGGTGGCGAGAAGATCCGGTTGGTCGAAGACCGGCAGCAGCTCCACAACCGGGGTCGCCCCCACGGCGTGGCCCGCCGTGATGAGATGGTGCAGCGCTGCGCCGCAGCTGATCGCCAGGTTGCGGCCTTCGCCGTCGGCCACGGGTAGTTGGCGGCTGCGGTCCGCCCAGAGCTCGACGGACAGGTCGCTGCGGATGTGCCAGCGCCACGGCTGGGTGTTGTGGGTGCTGGGCGCGCGGCAGGCAAGCTCGATCAAGCGCTGTGTGAGGGGTCGGGGCCCGCCTCTCATCAGCCCTCCTCGTCGACATTCGCGTCTGCTGCTGGCACAAGCCTGACTCTGCGAGCGCGGAGAGGTCAGGGGACAAGGTCCCGATTGAATGGACGGGGGGCATGGATGAGTCGATGGCCGTCGGGCTAGGTTTCACTCAAGCCCCACGAGTTTGAGGAGGCCGCAGTGACCCAGCCCATTCGCGTCTACCTGCTCGACGACCATGAAATCGTCCGCCGAGGTATCAGGGAGCTCCTGGAGAGCGAAGGCGACTTCGTGGTCATCGGTGAGTCCGGGTCGGCCCAGGAGGCCCAGCGCCGCATTCCTGCGCTACGACCCGATGTCGCCATTCTCGATGGGCGGCTGCCCGACGGCTCCGGGATCGACGTCTGTCGTGAGATTCGATCCCGCGATCCGGGGATAGCCGTGCTCGTGCTGACGTCGTACGACGACGACGACGCGCTCTTCGCGGCCATCATGGCCGGCGCTGCCGGCTACATCCTCAAACAGGTGGGAGGCAACGATCTCATCGACACCGTTCGTCGGGTCGCAGCGGGCCAGTCGACGCTAGACCCTGCGGTGACCGCTCAGGTGCTGGAACGCGTGCGCAACGGAGTTCGTGCTGATCCCGCGCTGGAGGACCTGACGCCTCAGGAGCAGCGCCTCCTGCAGTTGATCGGAGAGGGCATGACCAATCGCCAGATGGCCGAGACCATGTTCCTCGCCGAGAAGACGATCAAGAACTACGTCTCGTCCCTGCTGGCCAAGCTGGGACTGGCAAGCAGGACCCAGGCTGCGATCTTCTCCCTCAAGCATCCGCAGACCTGAACGATCGTCGTGACGGCTGCGCTGAGGGGGCCTAGGTGCCGGATCTTCCTCGCCTGACGGGCGACGACTTCGAGAGCTTGCTGCGGCAGGTCTTGAACCGTGTCGACGGCGACGTCGAGGAGCAGGAGCGACTGCTCCTGTTGCTGGGAGCAGTCGTCTCCATGTCTGCGGGGACGAGCCTCGACGCCGTTCTCACCCGGATAGTGGAGGTCGCGCGCGCGCTGACCGGAGCCAACTATGCGGCTCTCGGGGTGCTCAACCGGGGTCCGAAGAAGGGCCTCGGGACGTTCGTCCACCACGGCATGGACCCCGGGGTGGTCGAGCAGATCGGCGCCCGCCCGACGGGGCAAGGACTGCTCGGCCTCCTCATCGACGAGCCGGAGCCGCTACGGCTGCACCGGATCCTCAGCCACCCCAGGTCCATCGGGTTTCCACCCGGGCATCCGCCGATGACGTCGTTCCTCGGGGTCCCGATCAGGATCCGCGGCCAGGTGTTCGGCAATCTCTACCTGACTGAGAAGTCGGGCGGCTCCGACTTCTCCGAACAGGATGAGCACATCGCGGTCGCCTTGGCGGCAACGGCCAGCGTCGTGATCGAGAACGCCCGGCTTCACGAAGAGGCGCAACGCAGAGAAGAGTGGCTGGCGGCAACGGCCGAGATCGCTGTCCTGCTCGCGGGAAAGGCGACGGGCGCGGACTCCTTGCAGATGATTGCCGATCGCGCCCGTGAGATGGCCGCCGCGGACGTGGCCTGGATCGTGGTGGGTCGCGAAGCCGACCTGGCCGTGAGGACCGTCTCGGGGCCACCCGTGCGCTTCGAGGACCTGACCAAGGCGCCGCTCGACAGGTCGCTCGCGCGAGAGGTGCTACGCACTGGTCAGCCGATCATCGTCGAAGACATTGCGCAGGACGAGCGCGCGGAGACGTTTGCCAACGTCGAGGGGTGGCCGCTCATGGGACCCGCCATCGTGGTGCCCTTGCGGACCGACGACGACGTTGTCGGCGTACTCGCGATGGCCTGGACGCCGGGTCGGTTCGACCGTTTCCAGGAGGTCGATGTGCGCCTGCCGACCAGCTTCGCCGAGCAGGCTGCTCTGGCGCTCCAGGTGCTGCGCGCTCGGGAAGCCGAGCATCGGCTAGCGGTGTTCGAGGACCGAGACAGGATCGGTCGTGACCTTCACGACCTCGTGATCCAGCGATTGTTCGCCGTCGGGCTGAGCCTGCAAAGCGCCAGCCGGCTCAGCGATGTGCCCCCGGTGAACGATCGCATTGCGGCCGCGGTCGACGATCTGGATACGACGATCAAGGACATCCGGCGAACGATCTTCGCGCTGGGAGCCACCGGAGGCGCTGCGGACCTGCAGACCGAGGTGACGAAGCTGGTGGACCGAGCCGCGGCGACGATGAAGTTCCGCCCCACTCTTCAGATTGACGGCCCGCTTCGGACGCTCGTCGCAGACGACACGGCGCCTCACCTGCTGGCGGTCCTGGCTGAGGCCTTGTCGAACGCGTCGCGTCACGCCGAGGCCACCAAGGTGGCCGTCACCGTTCACGTCGGTGACCTGGTGCGGCTCATCGTGACTGATGACGGCCGTGGCATCCCCGAAGACGCACGCGAGAGCGGCCTTCGCAACATCCGGGAGCGCGCCGAGAGGCTCGGTGGCAGGTGCACGGTGGTCTCCTCCCCCGAGGGGGGCACCACCGTCGACTGGGCTGTTCCTCGGCTGTGATTCGGAGTTCTGCGAGCTGATCGGGTCAACGCCGCGGGCCGACCGCTGCGTGCCGAGGACGCCCCATCCCGATCTTTCGATTCCGCGGACGCAGGCGGCTCCGGGCCGCTACAAACAGGGTGTCGATCATCTCGGGCGGGAGGTTCACCGTGTCTGCGACCACCACGAAGCAACTCCGGCTGCGGCGCGCCGACTCCTGTATCGCCTGCGGCACCAACCTTGCCGTCGGTGATCAGGCGGTGTGGGACAAGGCGTTGCGCACGATCACGTGCCTTGCCTGCCTCGACGCGCGTGCTCACGACGAAGCCGAGGCCTCCCCGGTGCCGCCCGAGATCCAGCTCAGCGACCCGGGGGCCTCCCTCGAGCGTGAGTACGCCAAGCGCGTCGCAGCCCGAGACCAGCGGGTACGCGAACGGCATCCGCGCATCGGCGGATTCCTGCTGGCGGTGAGCGAGGAGCCCGCTTCGACCCGGGTCTTCGCCCAGGGTGCCGAGGGCGAGCGTCGGCTGGCGGCCAAGCTCGAGAAGGGCTGCGACCAGGCGCTGTTCCTGCACAATCGACGTCTGGGGCCGGGCGCCCGCAGCGGCGACATCGATCATCTCGCTGTGGTGCCGTCGGGCGTGTGGGTGATCGACGCCAAGCACTACCCCGGCGCCAAGGTCGACGTGGAGGTGACGGGCGGGATCTTCGGCCGTACCCGCCGCGAGAAGCTGGTCGTCCGCGGCCGCGACCGCACCTCGCTGGTGACGAGCCTGGCCAAGCAGCACGAGGCAGTCAGCGCCGCGCTGGCGTCGTACGACGTGCGCGTGCGTGCGCTGTTCTGCTTCGTCGGTGCGGAGCTGCCGTGGCTTCGCGTACCGACGATCCAGGGCTTCGAGGTCCGCGAGATCGCGGACACGCGCAAGCAGCTCCGAGTCGACGGGCCGCTAGCTGGGGCGATGCGGCAGGAGATCTGGGAAGTGCTCGGTCGAGCGTTCCCGCCGGCGTGATGCCGAGCGGCAGCGTCACTCGGAGGCCAACCACTCCGCGAAGGTCTGCTCTCCTCGTGGCCCCGGGTGCTCGGGCAGCAGGCCGCCGTCGCGCATCGCCCGGCCGGCTGCGCCCGGCAGGCTGACCGGGACGATGCGGCGGCCCAGGTTGCGCGCGGCGTTGACCCGCCGCGCCAGATCGACCATCTGCAGCTCCTCGGGTCCGGCCAGCTCCGAGGTGCTCTCGGAGGGGTCGCCGGACGCGAGGTCAACCAGGGCGTCCGCGACCTCACGCGCGGCGATCGGCTGGCATAACATCCGAGGTGCCAGCGAGAACGGCCCGACCCTGACGAAGTCCAGCGCCTGCCCGGCGAACTCGAAGAACTGCGTCGCCCGCAGGATGCTCCACGGCACCGGACCGCCCGTCACCGTCGCCTCCTGCGCCAGCTTGCCGTGGTAGTAGCCGCTCGGGACCCGGTCGATGCCCACGATCGACAGGACGACGTGGTGACCGACGCCGGCCTCCTTCTCGGCGGCCAGCAGACGCTCGCTCGTGGTGCGGAAGAAGTGCTCGGCGACGCTCCGTCGCTGGGAGCCGACGTTCATCGTGTCGATGACGCTGTCGACGCCGGCGAGCCGCTCGGCAAGACCCGACCCGGAGAGCACGTCGACCCCCAACGAGCGGGCCAGTTCGACGACCTCGTGGCCCCGTTGGGTGGCGACCTCGGCCACGTGTCGGCCGACGACACCGGTGCCCCCGGCGACGGCGATCCTCATCAGTTCAGCTCCTACCTGGGGACGGGCGGCACCGCCACCCACGAGGTGCCGCTTCCCGAGCATAGTCCGGGTCTGGGTGGTGGGGCTTGCGGTGGTCTTGACGGTCGTGGTAGGATCGGTGCCAAGCATTAAGACGCGACACCGGGAGACAAAGCAAGCGCCGCCGGACCGCGACGATGCCAGTTGCGAGGGTCACGTGATAGCCCGCGATGCGGGCCTCCAGGAGCGACGACATCCACCAGCCACGCTCGTGTGGCACGTCGTCCTGGAGCCACCATGACCCACCCGGTCCTCACCGCCACCACCGCGGTCAGCGCTGCCCTCAAGACCGTGTCCGACACCAACCCGGTCTTCATGAGCCCGACCGACAAGGCCACCGCCCTGACCGAGCTGGCTCGGGCCGAGGCCCAGTTGACCGAGCTGCGGATGCGGATCATGGCCGACGCCGGCGACCTCGCCGAGACCACTGCCGCCCACGACGTCGCCGAATGGCTCACCGTCCACACCCGGGCCCGGTTCGAGGACGCCCGCGCCGACCTCTCGCTGGCGAAGGCCCTGGACCGCAGGTACGCCGCACTGGCCCGTGCTCTGCGCGACGGGGACGCCAACCTCGCCCAGGCGCATGTCGTCGCGAGGGCGCTGGACGCGCTCCCGGCTGAGGTCTCGGCCGACATCGTGCTCACCGCCGAAGCGAGGCTGGTCGAGTACGCCGCGCAGTTCGGGCCGCGTCAGCTCGCCCGCCTGGGCCGCCGAATCCTCGACGTCGTGGCGCCCGAGATCGCCGACGCCGCGGACGCCCGTCGGCTCGCCGACCTCGAGGCCGAAGCGCACCGCCGCGCCCGATTCACCCTCCGACGCGTGGGCGACGGCACCACCCGGATCGCCGGTCTGCTCCCTGACGCCGCTGCCACCCGGCTCGCGACCTACCTCGAAGCCTTCACCAACCCGCGCAAGGACACCGACGTCGCGACCCCGGCCGAGGGGCGCGACCCGCTCGCCCGGCTGGCCTACCCCCGCCGCCTCGGCGAGGCCTTCTGCCAACTCCTCGAGACCCTCGACCCCGCCCGCCTCCCGCTCCACGCCGGGGACGCCACCACCCTCATCGTCACCATGCCGCTTGAGGGACTCCGCGATCAGCTCGGCACCGCCGACCTCCTCGGGGGCGCCTCGGTGCCCGGCGACGACCCCACCGGCAGCCGGATCACCGCCGCGCAGGCCCGCCGCCTCGCCTGCACCGCGCAGCTCATCCCGGCAGTGCTGGGCGGGCACTCCGAGATCCTCGACCTCGGCCGCAGCCAACGCCTCTTCACCCGGCCCCAGCGCAAGGCCCTGCTGCTGCGCGACCACACCTGCCGCGCCGAAGGCTGCGACATCCCCGGCACCTGGACCGAAGCCCACCACTGGCAGCCCTGGACCAGCGGCGGCGACACGGACCTCGCCAACGGCATCCTGCTCTGCCGCCACCACCACCAACGCATCCACGACCCCGCCTACCACCCCGAACGCCTGCCCAGCGGGGACGTCCGCTTCCATCGCCGCAGTTAGGCCCGGGCCAGGTGGCCACGCACAGAACCGACTACCACGCCACCAGCTGCGCGCGCGTCGGCACGAACGGCGTGACCAGCAGTCGCATGCCCGCCTCCGCCGGCGTCCGGTTGGCCTTGCGGTGGTTGCAGGCCCTACACGCACCCACCGTGTTCAGCCAGGTCCACGTCCCGCCACGGCTGCGCGGAATCACATGGTCGACCGTGGTGGCGCGCCCGCGGCAGTAGCCGCATCGGTGCCGGTCCCGCAGGAGTACGCCGCGCCGGGTGTAGCCGGCGGGGCGGTACATCCAGGTCGCGGCGACGTACCGCACCAGCCGGATCACCCGCGGCCACGGGTGCGGCCCGATCATCCGGTCCTCCTGTGCCTCCTCGACCGTCGCCACCTCGCGGAACAGCATCCGCACGGCGTGAGGGAACGACACCGAGCCGAGCGGCTCGTAGGACGCGTTCAATAGGGCTACCGCCGTCATGGCCGCCGACACCTCCCGTCGTCCGAACGCCCGTCGCAGCGTCGCACAGGGTACGACGCCAAGCGGGGCTCGGCACCACGAGTTTAAGTGTGGCGGTCGACAGTCAGAAGTCGGCCGGCAAGTCCTCCGGGGCGGTGGCGTGGAAGGTCGAGAGGTCGAAGTCGTCGTCGAAGCCCTGACCGAAGTCCTCGGTTTCGGTCGCCGTCGACACGTTGGCGACGGCGACGACACCCACGGCCGGCGAGATCAGGGCGTAGGCCTGGAGTGCCTGATCGAGGCTGACCGGGCCGAGGGTCTTCCAGCCGACGATCTGGCAGACCGCGATGACGGCGCCGGCGAGCGAGACGACGGCGTACAAGGTCCGGCGAAGAGGTGCCGGGAGCCCTTGGAGCAGGTTGCTGATGACGGAGATTCCGGGCATGGCACTCACCTTTCGGGCACTCACTTCGCGGGGAGTCGGTGGAGGGCGTCCTCGATGCGGGACATGGCCGCCTTCAGGTCGCGCCGGATGACGTCGAGGTCGTTGCCGGTGCGGGGGCGGTGCACCCGCAGCGACGAGAGCGGCAGGTCGGGATGCATCGCGTTGACGTCGACGTGGCCGAAGCCGGGCACGTTCTTGATCGGGCCGACCTTGCCGTTGGAGTGCTGCCAGATGGCGGCGCGGTTCCAGGGCGCCGGGATCCGCGGCGCGCGCAGGTCGTCGCTGTAGCGCGCCACCCAGAGAAGACAGCCGAAAGCGTTGTCGAGGTCGAACGGGGTGTAGATGATCGGGTTCCCGACCAGGCCACGCCCCTCCAGGTGGCGGCGTACGGTCGTCACCCAGATGCCCACCCAGTTGGTCAGCTGCTCACGGTTGAGCACCTCCCGCGCCTCGAGGTCCAGCATCGGCAGCATGTCGCCAAGCCGGATATCGGCGTGCTTGAGGAAGTGCTGCGCTTCTTTGACGGCGTCTCCGCCGTCGGGGCGGGCGAAGTGATAGGCGCCGACGGGCAACCCGGCCCTGCGTGCCTCGCGCCCCCGCTTGCGGTAGGTGCCGTCGACGAACGTCTCACCTTCGGTCGCCTTGAGGTACCACCAGCGCAGCCCCGCATGCTGCGCCTTGCGCAGGTCGATCTTCCCCGTCTGGTGGTGGCTGGTGTCCACCCCGTCGAGCGTCCGCCGCGGGGGGTACGCCGCTCCTGACGGGGCTGCTCGCGACGAGTCCGCGGCCCCGGCGGCCTTTGCCGTCTTTGAGGTCTTGGCGGTCTCGGGGTGGCCGGCCGGGCCGGGGCCGGGCTTGTTCTTCGGGGGGTACTTGAAGACCGGGATCGGGTTGGGGCGAGACGTCGGGTCTTTCGCGCCCAGCCCATCTCGGCCGTTGCGGTACTGGAGGACCTGGTTGGCGGCCTCCGGGTGAAGGTGCCCGTGGTCGATCAGTACCGCATGGATGTGGTCTGGCCAGCTCGGGTTCTTCGGTCGGTGCCAGGCCGCGAAGCCGACGTCGCGCAGCACCCTGACCAAGGGTGCGGGATCGTGGCCGCTCGGGTTCAGGTCCACGACCCCACCCAGGTCATGGGTGTGGGAGGACGACTTGACCTTCGTGCTGTATGAACCTTGATACATGTTGAGCGAGAAGCCCACCCGCCGTTGCACCTCCTCCAAGGCAGCGCGGGTCTTCCAGTCGACGACGTGGACCCGGTCGTCCCCCAGCCACGTCTTCGTGAGCGCCTCCGGCCAGGTCCGAGTTGGCTTCTCCGTCGCCGCCTTGGCGGTCTCGGGGTGTCCGTCCGGGCCGGGGCCGGGCTTGTCTTTCGGGGGGTACTTGAAGACCGGGATCGGGTGCGGGCGACGTGTGGGGTCCTGCGCGCGGCTCGCCAGTCCGTTGCAGGCCGGCACGGTAGGAGGCGACCTGGGACTGGGCCGTCGGGTGCAGGTGCCCGTGATCGACCAGCACCGCGTGAATGTGGTCTGGCCAAGGCCCCTGGCTCGGCAGCCGGTGCCAGGCCGCGAAGCCGACCTCGCGCAGCACCCTGACCACACGGTCGGGATCGTGCTCGCGCGTGCTCAGGTCGACGACCCCGCCCAGGTCATGGGTGTTGGAAGACGCCGAAACTCCCTTGTTGTAGGAGCCTTGGCTCAGCGTGAGCGGGAAGCCCAGCCGTCGCTGCACCTCCTCCAGGGCCGCGCGAGTCTTCCAGTCGATATGGTGGACCTGGTCGGCCCCGAGGTGGGTTCTCGTGAACGGCTCAGGCCAAGTCCGGGCCTGCTGCTTCGTCGATCTCGCCGCCTTCTTGGGTTCAGGCTTCTTGGCGCCGCCCTTCTTGTGGCCGTTGTTCTTGTGTCCTTGCTTGGACCCGTTCTGCTTGGACCCGTTCGTGCTGGATCCGGTCCCGGACACGAAGGGGACCGCCGGCGTGCCGTTCGCGCTCAGCTGGACGTCGGCCAGCCGGGCGCCGTGGTCGCTATGGCGGCGCGGATCTTTCGCGTCGCGTCCGGGGAACACCTTCCGCGAGTGCACGTTCCACCGGGCATTGGTGCCGTCGATGAACCACAGCAGGTCGATCGAGCTCGGGTCGACGGCGTACTGCACCGGTCGGCCACCGACCTCGTGGCCCAGCGACGGGTGCCGCTTGAGCTGACGGTTGTAGTCGCCGCCGCCGAGCACCGGCTGCCCCGTCTCCACCAGCGAGTCGACGAAGGTGAGGTGCTTCGCGATGCCCTCATGCCACTCCTTGACGCGCAGCGAGCGCTGCGAGCTCGGCGGTTCGGAGAAGGCGCGGGCGACCAGATGCAGGTTCGTGACGTGCAGCTCGGCGCCGTTGGCTTCGGCGCGAAGCCGGAGGTAGGTCATGAAGCGCTTGCCGTGCACGCCGGCGCGGGGCGGGTGCAGCTGCATGATCCGCCCCTCCAGCTGCCTGAACATTCGGCGCCGGAAAGCGATCGGCTCGCTGTTGTCCTTGCTCGGGCCGTAGAAGACCTCCCACTCGTCAGAGGGGAAGGCGTCCGCGACGAGTGGGTGATAGCGGTCGGCGATCTCCTGTAGCAGGACGATGTCGGCCACCTCGGCGTTGCGCCGGAGGTCCTCCTTCGCCTCGGCAGGCGTCAGCGCGTTCTTGGGGAACGACTGGATGTTGGCGGTCAGGACCCGGAGCCCGAGCGCTCCGTTCTGGCTGTCAGCCATTTTCCGCACCTCGCTCGGCCCCGGCTTCCCGCGAGGGCGGGCGCTGACGTCGGAACCCTAGCTCCGAGGGTGATCCTCCGGAGCCTCCTGGTCAAGAGGATTTCTGAAGCTCAGCCCAGGTCGAACCGGTCCAGGTCCATGACCTTGGCCCACGCGGCCACGAAGTCCCGAGCGAACTTGTCGCCCGCGTCGTCGCTGCCGTAGACCTCGGCGACCGCACGGAGCTCGGAGTTCGAGCCGAACACCAGGTCGTTGCGAGTGCCGGTCCAGCGGACCTCACCGCTGGCGGTGTCCTTGCCCTCGAAGGTCTCCTCCGACGCGTCGGTGGCCGACCACTCGGTCCCCAGGTCGAGCAGATTGACGAAGAAGTCGTTCGTCAGGGTGCCGGCCCGGTCGGTGAAGACACCGTGCGTGCTGCCGCCGTGGTTGGCGGCCAGCACCCGCAACCCACCGACGAGCACCGTCATCTCCGGCGCGGTGAGGGTGAGCAGGTTGGCCCGGTCCAGCAGGAGGTACTCCGCCTTGAGCTGGTGGCCCTTGCCGAGGTAGTTGCGGAACCCGTCGGCCGTCGGCTCCAGGGCGTCGAACGACTCGACATCGGTCTGCTCCTGGGAGGCGTCCATCCGGCCGGGGGTGAACGGCACGGTGAGCCCGTGACCGGCGTCCTGGGCGGCCTTCTCGACACCCGCGCAGCCGGCGAGCACGATCAGGTCGGCCAGCGAGATCTTCTTGCCGCCGGCGGCCGAGGCGTTGAAGCCGTCCCTGATGCCCTCGAGGGTGCGCAGCACGGTGGCGAGCTGGTCGGGCTGGTTGACCTCCCAGCCGCTCTGCGGCTCCAGGCGGACCCGCGCACCGTTGGCGCCGCCGCGCTTGTCGCTGCCACGGAAGGTGGAGGCCGAAGCCCACGCCGTCGACACCAGCTGTGACACCGACAGGCCGGCGTCCAGGATCTGGCCCTTGAGCGCCGTGACGTCGGCATCGTCCACCAGCGCGTGGTCGACGACCGGGATCGGGTCCTGCCAGATCAGCGTCTCCTGGGGCACCTCGGGGCCGAGGTAGCGCTGGATCGGGCCCATGTCGCGGTGCGTCAGCTTGAACCAGGCGCGGGCGAAGGCGTCGGAGAGCTCCTCGAAGTTCTCCATGAAGCGGCGCGAGATCGGCTCGTAGACCGGATCCATCCGCATCGCCATGTCCGCGGTGGACATCATCGGCTGATGCCGCTTCGAGGCGTCCTGCGCGTCGGGGACAGAGTCCGATCCGGCGCCGTCCTTGGGACGCCACTGTTGGGCGCCTGCAGGGCTCTTCGTCAGCTCCCACTCGTGGCCGAACAGCGTCTCGAAGTAGCTGTTGTCCCACGTGATCGGCGTGGGGGTCCACGCCCCCTCCAGGCCGCTGGAGATCGTGTCGGTGCCGCTGCCGGTGCCGAAGGAGCTCTTCCAGCCCAGCCCCTGCTGGGCCATGGGGGCGCCCTCGGGTTCGGGGCCGACGTACTGCTCGGGGTCGGCGGCACCGTGGGTCTTGCCGAACGTGTGACCGCCCGCGGTGAGCGCCACGGTCTCCTCGTCGTTCATCGCCATCCGGCGGAACGTCTCGCGGATGTCGCGTCCGGAGCCGAGCGGGTCGGGGTTGCCGTTGGGTCCCTCGGGGTTGACGTAGATCAGCCCCATCTGGACGGCGGCGAGCGGGTTCTCCAGGTCGCGGTCGCCGGTGTAGCGCTCGTCGCCCAGCCAGGTGTCCTCCGAGCCCCAGTAGACGTCCTCGTCGGGCTCCCACACGTCGGCGCGGCCGCCGGCGAAGCCGAAGGTCTCGAGCCCCATCGACTCCAGGGCCACGTTGCCCGTCAGCACCAGGAGGTCGGCCCAGGAGATGGCCTTGCCGTACTTCTTCTTGACCGGCCACAGCAGCCGCCGGGCCTTGTCGAGGCTGACGTTGTCGGGCCAGCTGTTCAGCGGCGCGAACCGCTGCATGCCGGCGCCGGCTCCACCGCGGCCGTCGTTGATCCGGTAGGTCCCGGCGCTGTGCCAGGCCATCCTGATGAAGAACGGTCCGTAGTGGCCGTAGTCGGCGGGCCACCAGTCCTGCGAGGTCGTCATGACCTCCTCGATGTCGCGCTTGAGGTCCGCCAGGTCGAGGGAGTTGAACGCCTCGGCATAGTCGAAGTCAGCGCCCATCGGGTCGGAGGCCGCGGAGTGCTTGCGCAGGATCGCCAGGTTGAGGCGCTCCGGCCACCAGTCCCTGTTGCCGGAGCCGGCGGTGGGGTGGTGGGGCTGGTCGTGCATGACCGGGCAGCCGCCCTCGCTCTGCTCGGAGTTGGTGTCGCCGACCTTGGCGTCGTGCTCAGCCATGGTGTTCCTTCCAGTGGGGGGTGGTCAGGTGGTGGTGCAGGTGGAGCACAGGCCCCAGTAGACGACCTCGGCCTCGTCGATGGCGAAGCCGTGCTCGTCGGAAGCCGAAAGACAGGGGGTCTCGCCCACGGCGCAGTCGACGTCGGCGATGGTGCCGCACCGGCGGCACACCAGGTGGTGATGGTTGTCGCCCACCCGGATCTCATAGCGAGCCACCGATCCGGTCGGTTGGATCCGCCGCACCAGGCCGGTGTCGGTGAGCACCCGGAGGACGTCATAGACCGCCTGGTGAGAGACCGGCCCGGCGCTTGAGCGGACCGCCCCGATGATCGCGTCGGTGTCCGCGTGCGGGTGGTCGCGCAGCGCAGCGAGCACCGCGGTGCGGGGACGGGTGACCCGCAGTCCGGCCTCGCGCAGCCGCTCCTGCGCCTGGGGCGAGAAGTCGTCGGGAGCCACGCCTCCAACCCTGGCGCCCTTTCTTGAACAAGTCAAGAAAGGGCAGCCTTGGCTGCGGCGTACCCTCGGCGCCATGGAGCGTGATCTGACGCCGGAGTCGGTGTGGGACTACCCCCGTCCGCCGGCCCTTCGCCCGTCCCGCGAGCACGTCGAGGTGCACTTCGCGGATCAGGTGGTGGCCTCGACCGACCGGTCGCTGCAGGTCCTCGAGACGAGCCATCCACCGACGTACTACCTGCCGGAGGAGTGCTTCGCCCAGGGAGTGCTGGTGCCCGTCGGCGGCACCACCTGGTGCGAGTTCAAGGGCACGGCGGCGTACTACGACCTGGTCGTGGGGGAGCGGGTCGCGCCGAGGGCGGCGTGGCACTACCCCCAGCCGGCCCCGGGGTACGACGGGCTGCGCGGCCACGTCGCGGTGCTGCCGGCGCTCGTGGACCGGTGCTCGGTCGACGGCGAGCGGGTCACGCCGCAGGAGGGCGGCTTCTACGGGGGCTGGGTCACCTCGAAGGTGGCCGGCCCGTTCAAAGGCGCACCCGGCACGCGCGGCTGGTGAGGGTCAGACGTCGGTGACGCGCACCCCGGCGTGGGCGCGGTAGCGCCGGTTCACGCTGATCAGGTTGGCCGTCAGGGCCTCCACCTGATGGGCGTTGCGCAGCCGGCCGCCGTAGATCCCGCGCATCCCCGGGATGACCGAGGCGAGCGCCTGGACCAGGTCGGTCGTCTCGCGGTCGTCGCCCAGCACCAGCACGTCGGTCTTGACCTCGGCCCGGTCGGGGTCCTCCAGGACGACCGCGCTGACGTGATGGAAGGCGCCGACGACCCTCGCGCCAGGCAGCAGCAGGGCCGCCTGCTGTGTGGCCGAGCCCTCGGCGACCGGCACGGCGTAGGCACCCTGCTGGTCGAATCCGAGCGGGTTGACGCAGTCGATGACCACCTTCCCCGTCAGGACGGCGGCGAGCTCGGTGAGCAGCGCTGCGTGTCCGTGCCACGGCACCGCCACGATCACGAGGTCGCCAGCCGCCGCTGCTGCGGCGTTGTCGGTCCCGCTCACGACGCCCCCCGTGGCCCGGGCCAGCGATGCCGCGGCCTCGACGGCGCGCTCGTTGCTGCGGCTGCCGAGCACGACCGGCAGCCCCGCCGCGGCGAACCGTCGGGCGAGTCCCCGGCCCTGTGGTCCGGTGCCGCCCAGCACGGCGACGGTCATCCCGGTGAGGGAGTCGGGGACGCTCATCGGCGTTCCTTTCGGGTCGGCGGTGCGAGGTCCTGCCTACCAGACGGACGAGGCTAGGGTCGGGAGCGAGCAGACTCCCGCTGACCAAGAAGGACCTCCCATGCCCGACACTCCCCGCGTCGCCATCGTGACCGGCGCTGCCCGCGGCATCGGCGCCGCCACCGCGATCCGGCTGGCGCAGGACGGTCACGCCGTAGCCGTGGTCGACCTGGACGCCGCGGCGTGCTCCGTGACCGTCGAGGCGATCACCTCTGGCGGCGGGCGAGGGCTCGCCGTCGCCGCCGACGTGAGCGACGAGGCCTCCGTGACCGCGGCAGTCGCGGCGGTGGCCGAGCAGCTGGGTGCCCCGACGATCCTGATCAACAACGCCGGCATCATCCGCGACAACCTGCTCTTCAAGATGTCCGTCGACGATTGGGACGCCGTCATGGGGGTGCACCTGCGCGGCGCTTTCCTGATGACCCGCGCGGTCCAGGGTTTCATGACGACGGAGGGCTTCGGACGGGTGGTCTGCCTGTCGAGCACGTCCGCGCTCGGCAACCGAGGTCAGGTCAACTACGCCGCCGCCAAGGCCGGCCTCCAGGGGTTCACCAAGACCGTGGCCCTCGAGCTCGGCAGGTTCGGCGTGACCGCCAACGCGGTGGCGCCAGGGTTCATCCAGTCCGACATGACCGCGGCCACGGCGGAGAGGGTCGGGATCCCCTTCGAGGAATTCATCAAGGCCGCAGCCGGGTCGATCCCGGTCGGGCGGGTCGGCCAGCCCGACGACATCGCCCACACGGTGTCGTTCCTGGTGAGCGAGGGTGCGGGCTTCGTGTCCGGTCAGGTCGTCTACGTCGCGGGCGGGCCGCGCGACTGACCTGTCAGCGAAGCCGGTGGGGGCGCCGCAGCACCGCCGGGAGGTACGCCGCCCCGGGTGCGCTGTCGCTGGCAGCCGCAATGTCGCCGGGGTTGGAGAAGCCGCAACGCTGGAGAGACAGGCACCCGCACCCGATGCAGGAGTCCAGCCCGTCGCGCAGCCGCTGCAGCGCCCTCAGCTGCTCGTCCAGCCGGGCCCGCCAGTGTCGGGAGATGCGCTGCCAGTCCGCCTTCGTGGGGTTGCGGCCTCGGGGGAGCTGTTCGAGCTCCACCCGGATCTCCTCCAACGACAGCCCGACGTTGCTCGCGGCCCGGATGAAGGCCAGCCGGCGCAGCACGCTGCGTTCGTAGCACCGTCGGCCGCCGGGGGAGCGCTGAGCAGCGATCAGCCCCTGCGTCTCGTAGTACCTCAACGCCGACGCTGCGAAACCGCTCCGCTCGGCGACGTCCGAGATGGAGAGCACATCGCGAGAGTCCACGATCTGGTCACCTCCCTTGAACTCAAGTTAACTTGAACTTGAATACTGGCAGACATGACAACAGACAACAACCATCCCGTGGCACTCGTGACCGGCGGCTCGGCCGGCCTGGGCCGAGAGCTGGTGCTCAGCCTCGCTGCGCGCGGCTGGACCGTGATCACCGATGCGCGTCGTGTCGAGCGGCTCGCGGACCTCGACGCCCCGAGCGTCGTCGCGATCGGTGGCGACGTGACCGACGCCGCCCACCGCGCCTCCCTGGGGGCCGCCGTCGAGCGCCTCGGCCGCCTGGACCTGCTCGTTCACAACGCGAGCACCCTCGGCCCCTCGCCGTTGCCGCGGCTGGAGACCGTGACCGTGGACCAGCTTCAGCAGGTCTGGCGCCCCAACATCGGTGCTCCGCTGGTGCTCACCGGGGAGCTGCTCCCGATCCTGGTCGCGAGTCGAGGGATCTTGATGGCGATCACCTCCGACGCGAGCGTGGAGCACTACCCCGGCTGGGGGCTGTACGGCGCGTCGAAGGCGGCCCTCGAGCACCTCACGCTGACCTACGCCGCAGAGAACCCTGCACTCACGGCGTACGCCGTCGACCCCGGCGACCTGCGCACCGAGATGCACCAGGCGGCCTTCCCGGGAGAGGACATCAGCGACCGACCGCTGCCGGCGACGGTGGTGCCTCGGATCCTGGCCCTGCTCGACGGGCGGCTCCCGTCGGGCCGCTACCGCGCCGCGGAGCTCGAGGCCCAGCCGCTCGCCGAGGCAGCGCGATGAGCCTGCTCACGCAGGTCCCGGCCACTCGCTTCGAGCCACCTCCCGGAGCGTTCGCCGATGCTCCGGCCGAGCAGCGCGGGGTCCGGCGCGACAAGGTGAGACTGCTCGTGGCCAGCCCGCGCGGGATCGTCCATAGCCGGTTCGCCGGGCTCGACGACCAGCTGAAGGCCGGCGACGTCGTGGTGGTCAACGACTCGGCGACGGCGGCCCGCCAGCTCGACGCGGAGCTGACCGGCCGCGGCCCGGTCGTGCTCCATCTCGCCACACCGCTGGACGACGGCACCTGGGTCGTGGAGCTGCGCACCTCGCCCGATGCCGCGCGCGCCGTGCTCGACGCGGCGCCGGGAGCCGTGCTGCACGCGGGTGCGGCGACCCTGACGCTGCTCGATCCCTATCCCTGGCGGTCCTCCCCGTCGGGCGAGGGCAACCGGCTCTGGCGGGTGCGCGTCGACGGTCCGCTCGCCGGCGAGCTCGACGACCGCGGTCGCCCGATCGCCTACGGCTACCTCTCGCGACGGTTCCCGCTGTCGGCGTACCAGACCGTGTTCGCCACCCGCCCGGGCAGTGCGGAGATGCCGTCGGCGGCGCGCCCGTTCACGGCCGGCCTGGTCACCCGGTTGGTGTCCCGCGGCATCGCCGTCGCCCCGGTCACCCTGCATACCGGGGTCTCGTCGCAGGAGGCGGCGGAGGGGCCGCAGCCGGAGCGGTACGCCGTCCCGGAGGGCACCGCCCGCCTGGTCAACGCGGTCCGCGCCGGCGGCGGGCGCGTGGTCGCCGTCGGGACGACCGTGACCCGGGCGCTGGAGTCGGCCGTGGCCGACGACGGCCGGGTGGTCGCGTCGGCGGGGTGGACCGACCGGGTGGTGACCCCGGCCGACCCGCCTCGGGTGGTGACGGGTCTGGTCACCGGCTGGCACGACCCCCAGGCCTCCCACCTGCTGCTCGTGGAGGCGGTGGCGGGGGTGGCGCTGACCCAGGCGGCCTACGACGCGGCCGTCGCTCACGACTACCTGTGGCACGAGTTCGGCGATAGTGCTCTGCTTCTCCCATGAGCCCCGAGGACCTCGCCCGCTGGCGACTGCACCGCCAACGGGTGGAGGGCCCGCCCGAGCGGGACCCCGAGTCGGTGGTGTCCCATCTGCTGGCGGTCCAGGCGGAGAACCCGTCCCAGGTCGCCTGGGCGGTGGGGACGCGTTGCGGTGCGGCGGCCGAGGACGAAGTGTTCGCGCCCCTGGACGACGGGCGGTTCCTGCGCACGCACGCGCTCCGGCTCACCTGGCACTACGTCTGCGCCGAGGACCTGCGCTGGCTGCTGGACCTGACCAGGCCTCGGGTGCTGCCGGCGTACGACCGGCAGCTGCGGGCTGCCGGCATCGAGGGTGAGCGGCGACAACGGCTGCTCGACCTGGTCGCGGCGGCGGTCGAGGGCCGCCACGTCACCCGCGCGGAACTGGCCTCGGAGCTGGCCGAGGCCGGGGAGGAGCTCAGCGGGCACGCGCTGATGATCCTTGCGGCGGCGGCCGAGGTGGAGGCGCTGATCTGCAGCGGTCGCCGCGCCGATGGCGAGCACACCTATGCGTCGTTGGCGGACCGGGTGACCCGATCGCGCGACCTCAGTGGAGACCAGGCGCTCGCCGAGCTGGCCCACCGGTACGTCACCGGGCACGGCCCCGCCACCGAGCGTGACCTGGCCTACTGGGCATCCCAGCCGATCACGGCCGTACGCCGCGGCCTGTCCGCCGCAGGCGACACCCTGGCCACGGTGGAGGTCGAGGGGCGGCGGTTCTGGCATCGAGCCGGCGACGAGCCGCCGCCGGCAGCGCCGCCGCGCGGGCACCTGCTCCAGATCTTCGACGAGTACTACCGCGGCTACCAGGACTCCCGCGACCTGCTGGACCTCGCCGGGCTCCACGCGCGAGGGCCGGAGCGGTTCGTCGGGATGGCGGTCATCGGCTCCCAGATCGTAGGCGAGATGAAGCGTTCGATCACGTCGCGGGCGGCAAGCTTCGAGGTGCGTCCGTGGCGCGACCTCACGAGCAGTGAGGAGGCGTTACTCGCCGAGGCTGCGCAGCGGTACGCCGCATTCCTGGGCCGAGAGCCCCGGTTGGTCCTCGCGACCTAGGCATCCTCCGGCGCCGGCACTCTCACCGTCAGGCACGACGCCTGCACCACCAGACGCAGTTCGCCGGCCTTCTCGAGGACGTCGCCGTCCACCTCGGTCAGCTGCGGGGGATCGGTGCGCAGTGTGACGTCGTGACCACGGCGCCGGTCCAGGGACGGCCCGTCGCCCTCCTGCCCGGTCAGCACCCGCGCGGCCACCCCCAGCCAGTCCGTGAGGCCGCTCGGAGTCAGCACCGCGACGTCCAGGATCCCGTCGTCGATCGCGGCGTCCGGCAGCAGCACCATGCCGCCGGTCAGCTCACCACAGTTCCCGACGACCACCGTGCGCGCCTGCGTGTGACGGGCCTGCTCGCCGTCCACGACGATGTCCAGCTCGAAGCCGTCGTCGAGCAGGTGCTGGCCACCGCTGGCGACGTAGGCCGCCCAGCCGACCCGGTCCTTCACCTTCTCGGGGGCGTCATCCATGATCTGCGCGTCGAAGCCGAGCCCGGCCATCACCGTGAAGCAGTGCACGTTCGCCGCGGCCGCCGGATGCTGCTCGCGGCGCTGCTCCTCGGTGGGGTCGAGCACCAGCCAGCCAACGTCCACGACGCGGTCGCGGCCGGTGAGCGCGACGGTCAGAGCGTCGCCGAGGTCGTCGACCGGAGCGCCGAGGTTGCGCGCCAGGAGGTTGCCGGTGCCGCCCGGGAGAAGCCCGAGCGGCACACCGGTGCCGACGAGCTCCTGCGCCACCGCGCGCACCGTCCCGTCGCCGCCCAGCGCACAGACCAGGCTCGCCCCGCTCGCCAGGGCCTCGCGGGTCTGGCCGAAGCCCGGGTCGTCCTCGCTGGTCTCCACCAGCCACGGGGCCGACCGGCCCGCGGCCTCCGCGGCGGCGGCCAGGGTGCGGCGTACCTCGTCGAGGTCGGTGACCTTGGTCGGGTTGACGATCACCACAGTCTCCCTGGGCACCACAGTCTCCCTGGGCACCACAGTCTCCCTGGGCACCACGGTCTCCATCGGCGGAAATCCTTTTCTCGGGGGTGGACGGCCAGGGATGGGGTACCCCGACACTATGACGATGAACCCTGATGTCCGCGGCGCTGCGGACGCGGCCTCCGACTCCGCCGTCCTGGAGTGGGGCGCCCGCCTCGGCTACGCCGCCAACGGACTTGTGCATCTGCTGATCGCCTGGATCGCCGTCCGGATCGCGATCGGAAGCGGCGGTGGCAAGAGCGCCGACCAGTCGGGCGCCCTCGGGACGCTGGCACGGGAGTCGTTCGGCCAGGTGCTGCTCTGGGTCGCGGTGGTCGGCTTCGTGCTGCTGGCGATCTGGCAGATCACCGAGCTGATCACACGCCACGAGGCGGCCGACCGGATCAAGGCCGCCGGCAAGACCGTGGCGTACGCCGCGCTCGGCTGGACCGCGTTCACGTTCGCCAGCGGGGGCAACTCCAACTCCAACAAGCAGACCAAGGACTTCACCGCCACCTTGATGGAGCAGCCCGGCGGCCAGCTCCTCGTCGGCGCTGTCGGGCTCGGGATCGTCGGCATCGGCGGCTACCACGTCTACAAGGGCTGGGCGCAGAAGTTCCTGGAGGACCTCCGGGAGCACCCCGGCACGTTCGCCGAGATGGCGGGCCGGGTCGGCTACATCGCCAAGGGAGTGGCGCTGGGCATCGTCGGCGTTCTGTTCCTGGTGGCCGCGGTGAAGCACCAGTCGGGCAGGGCCTCGGGACTCGACGGTGCGCTTCGGACGCTGCGCGACGCGCCGTACGGGCAGGTCCTGCTCGCCGCCGCGGCTCTGGGGCTCGCGGCCTTCGGCGTCTACTGCTTCGCCCGGGCCCGCTACGCGCGGGTCTGACCGCGGTCGCGACGGAGGTAGTTCCACGCCAGCAGTGCGCAGGCGACGCCGTTGACGATGCCGGCCGCGAGATCGGTGACGTGGTGCATCCCTCGGTAGAGCCGTGCGTAGAACACCAGCGCCGGCATCAGTGCGCACAGGCCGACGAGCAGCCATCTCAGCGCCGGGCTGCGCACCTGGAGCGAGAGCAGCAGGAACGCCACGTAGAGAGCGGTCGTGGCGCTCTCATGGCCGCTCGGGTAGCTGGTCGTGGGCGGGGAGTCGTCGAGCATCGGCACCGTCGGGCGGTCCCGCCCCACGACGTACGCCGAGGTCACGAACACGATCGACTGCATGAGGATCGCCAGCAGGGGGATCACGGCCAGCCACCACTGCTTGGTCACTGCCCAGAGCGCCACGCACGCGGCCAGGCAGACGCCGATGATCACCGGGGTGCTCCCGATCAGGGAGAAGTAGTTCGAGATCGTGTTCCAGGTCGGCGTGCGGCCGTCGGCGATCGCGTCGTTGACCTGCTCCTCGGCTCGGGCGAGACCCTGCAGCGGCCCGTCGACCAGCAGCCAGCCGAACGCCACCACGACCGCCCACAAGCCCAGGGCGGGCACCACCGCGCGGACCATGAGGTCGCGACCGGCGTCACGGACCCGGGGCCGGCTCGAGTCGTCGACGTAGCGAGTGAGGAAGCTCATCACGGGCGCTCCTGGTGGTGGGACGAGGTGACCGCGGACGGCAGGGGTGGGCTCCACCCCAGGTAGCCGGCGTATGACGCCAGCACCAGGCCGCCACCGAGCAGCACCCCGCCCGCGACATCGGTGGGGTAGTGGACCCCGAGGAAGACCCGGTCCAGGCAGGTGAGCGCCACCCACAGCGCGGCAGCGGCTACGGCGACCCGGCGCGCCGCCACGGACAGCAGCGGCCAGAACAGCAAGACCAGCGTGGTGGCGAGGATCGCGGCATTCGTGGCATGGCCCGAGGGGAACGAGTAGCCGCCCGACTGCGACACCGGATCGTCCACGACCGGCCGAGCCCGCTGGACGAGGCTCTTGAGACCCAGCGCCAACACCCAGCCCAGCATCATCGTGACGAAGGCCCACAAGGCGCGCGTCGTGAGCCGGAAACGTCGCCAGGCGAGCAGGCACGCGGGCACCGCGACCACCAGATAGGCGAGGAGCGGCTCGGTGATCTTCTGCCAGACCAACAGTGCGCTGAGGAAGGCGGGATGAGCGCGGGTGACGCCGGTGGCGTCCGCGATCGTGCTCTCGTCGAGGCGGACGAGAGGGTCGAACTTGACCCGGATCAGATAGGCGAGCGCGGTGATCAGAAACGCGACGACAACGGCATACCCGGCGGCGACGGTCAGGCGTCGGAGCCGGGATGGGGCGACCGGTTGCATGGCTGAGTTGTTCCCGTTCTCTCGCGCGGCATGCCCGTGGTGACAGGATGACGCTGTGGCGGTGTCCGAATGGTTGCTGACCGCAGCCGAGCGGAGCAATTCCGAGACCCGGATCGATGAGCGGCATCCGCACGGCACCGCCTGGAGCGAGGGCAACTCGCTGCGCCCGCTGGTGCACGGAAAGACCTACTTCGCCGAGCTGTACGAGCGCGTCTGCGAACTCGGCCCGGGGGACCGGTTGTACTTCGCCGACTGGCGCGGCGACCCCCACCAGCAGCTCACCGACGACCCCGGGTCCACGGTGTCGCGGGTCTTCAGTGACGCCGCGCAGCGTGGCGTGGACGTGCGGGGGCTGCTCTGGCGCTCGCACTGGCACCGCCTCGGGTTCAGCAGCCGCGGCCACCGCTTCCTCGGCGAGGAGATCGGCGAGGCCGGGGGCGAGTGCCTGCGGGACATGCGGGTGCGGTTCCGCGGGTCGCACCACCAGAAGTTCGTGGTGCTGCGGCACGCCGACGAGCCGGGGCGAGACATCGCCTATGTCGGGGGCATCGACCTGTGTCGCAGCCGCCGCGACGACGAGCGACATCGGGGAGACGAGCAGCCGCTGCCGATGGCGCCGGCGTACGGTCCGCGGCCGGCCTGGCACGACGTGCAGGTCGCGATCTCGGGCCCGGCGGTCCACGACGTGGAGACCACGTTCCGCGAGCGGTGGGAGGACAGCACACCGCTGACCCTCAACCCCGGCCGACTGCTCTCGAGCCTGCTTCAGTCCGAGCAGCTGGTGCCGGGGCCGTTGGGGGAGCAGTGGCCGCCACCGCCGTCGACGGGTGGGCACGACGTGGTGCAGATCCTGCGGACGTTTCCCGAGCTCCTCCCCGTGGGCTACGACTTCGCGCCCGCAGGAGAGCGCTCGGTGATGCTCGGCAACCTGAAGGCGATCACCCAGGCCGACCGACTGGTCTATGTCGAGGACCAGTACCTCTGGTCGCCCGAGGTCGGGGAGCACTTCGCCTCCGCGCTGCGCCGCAACCCCGAGCTGCGTCTGGTCGTGGTGCTGCCACTGGTGCCGGACGAGGCCGGCCCCGTCGCCGAGCCGCCGCAGCTCTACGGCCGCAGCCTGGCGATGGCCCCGATCCTGGAGGCAGGCGGTGACCGGGTCGCCGTATTCGGCCTGACCAACGAGCAGGGGCTGCCCGTCTACGTCCACGCCAAGGCCTGCGTGATCGACCACCGCTGGGCCAGCGTCGGCTCGGACAACCTCAACCGCAGGTCCTGGACCTGCGACAGCGAGATCGCGTGCACCACGGTCGACGACCGCGGCGACGTCGACGGCCCGGCGCCCGAGGACGCGTTCGCGCGGGTCCTGCTGCGCACGCTGGTGGCCGAGCACCTGGGATGCGCGCCGGCTGAGGTTCCCCAGGACCCGGTGGAACTGTTCGAGGCGATGGTGTCCTGCGCGGAGGCCCTCGACGAGTGGTACGCCGGCGGGGATGACCTCCGCCACGGTGTCCGAAGGATGCTGTCGCGCCGTCCGCACCTGCCCGGCCGGTCGCGTCGCCGAGCGCGTGCTGCCCGGCGCGCCGGCCGGGTCAGCACGGCATCGCAGGGGGGAGAGCGCCCACCGGGGCGCCTCCGTCGTCTCGCTGTCCCCGAGCTCACAGCGGCGCAGCTGCGCTGGGCACCCGCGGTGTACGACCGGATCTTCGATCCGGAGGGCTGGATGAACGACGTCGGTCCCGCGGATCCGGGGGCGGGCCGCGCCTCCTCAGGGCGGTAGCCCCCGGGAGGGGCAGCATCCCACCCGCAGGGGTGTTGCGGTCCGCGGTGAGGCACGATCAGATGGGGCCATGCCGACCCGGGGCCTCGCGAGCGTGCGCGAAATACGCGGCCGCCGGCCACTGGCACCGCCGTCGTTCAACCTCGTCGCCGGACTGGCGGCCACGACCCTGGCCGCCGGCCTGCTGCTGCTGGGCATGCTCACCACCGACGTCCCGCCGCCGTCGTTCTCGATCGTGTTCTTCGCCTGGGCGCCGACCGGTGCCGCGGTGGCGCTGCCGATCGTGGCGGCCCGGGCCCATCGAGACCAGGACGCGATGCTCGGCTGGTTCGCCGCCGGGCTGTTCGTCTGCGGGCTCGCGATGGTGCTCCAGGTGGTCTCCCTGCCGACGGTCGACCCCGCCGGTGGTCTCCTGGAGACCGGCCAGCAGAGCAACGCAGCGCTCTATCTCCTGTTCCACCTCGCGCTGTACGCCGCGGCCGGCGCCGCCGCGGCCGGCGTGCCGGCTCGCGGGGCCTGGGTGTTCCTCGCCTCGGGCACCGGGCTCGCGGTGGCGTTCGCGATGGACGCCATCCCCCTGCCCGAGCTGCTGGGGCCGTCCACCCAGGACTACACCGACCTGTTGATCGGCGTGGAGGTCGCCCTGGCCGTGGTGGGGATCGCGGCACTGGCCGGCTGGGTCGGGCGTTCGGGCAGCCCGACCTCTCCGATCCGGGCGTGGATCGGGCTGGCGCTGGTGCTGAGCGTCTTCGAGCTGGTGTTGAACGCGGTCGCCGCTCAGCGCTACGACCCGATGTGGTGGTCGAGCCTGTCGATGAGGTTGTCGACGTTCGGCCTGTTGGCCGTGGGCTGCATCTGGACGGTCGTGAACGACCTCGGCCGGGTAGAGCGCTACAGCGAGGTGGAGCTCGACCTGCGCGACCGCGAGATCCGGGGGTCGGTCGCCGTCACCGACCTGCTTCTCAACAACGCCCAGCGTCTCGGCCAGTGTGCCCGCATCACCGAGGTGGTGCGCGTGGTCGAGGACACGCTGACCTCGCTCAGCGGCGTGGTGGCCGCGTCGGTTGCCCAGTGCGACGGTGAGAACGCCGGCCTGGTGACGCTGGCCGGGGAGCCGCGATGGCTCCCTGTGCACGAGCGGGTGGTCAGCGGACCGTTGACGCTGTGGCTGGAGACACCCCAGGAGGTGGGAGACGTCGGAGGTGGCGCCGCGGCGCTGGCAGCGCTGCCGCTGGAGGTCTCGGGAGATCTGGTCGGGTCGGTGGTCGTGGTCTCCGACGGCCCGCGTGCCTGGGGGCCGGCCGATCGCGAGCTGCTCAGCGGCGTGGCCCAGCAGGCCGGGCAGGCACTCGCCCGCGTCGTCCTCGCCGAGCGCGACCGTGACGCCGCGCTCACCCTGCAGGAGGCGCTCGCCCCGACCGCACCACGGGCGCTGCCCGGGCTGGAGCTGGCCCTGAGGTACCTCCCCGGGACGCGGGGCACGACGGTCGGCGGCGACTGGGCCGACGGCTGGGCGCTGCCCGATGGCCGGGTCGCGCTCGTCGTCGGCGACGTCGTCGGCAAGGGTCTTGCGGCGGCAGCCACCATGGGGCGGCTACGGGCTGCGATCCGCGCCCTGGTGCAGGTCGACCCGACGCCGTCGGTGGTGTTGGACCGGCTCGACCAGATGGAGTCCGAGTTGGGCTCCCAGTTGGTGGCCACGGTGCTGTTCGTCGTGCTCGACCCGGTCTCCGGCCTGGCCCAGGTCGGGAGGGCCGGACACCTGCCCATGGCGGTTGCCGAGCCGGGCGGAGGAGTCCGGCTCATTGAGGACGGGGGATCCGCGCCGGTCGGCGTCGGCGACGGGTCCCGGCCCGACGTCGTCGTCCAGCTGGCTCCCGGCTCGACGGTGGTGCTCTACACCGACGGCCTGGTCGAGCGCCGAGAGAGGCCACTGGGTGACGGCCTCGAGGGGCTGCAGCGGACGCTCGCGGCGGCGTACGCCGGGGCCGAGGAGCTCGCGGACGCCCTGCTGCGCCTCAGCCCGCGTGAGCCGGTCGACGACATCGCACTGCTGGTCGGGCGCCTCACTCAGATTGGTGACGCACCCACGTCGCACCAGACGCACTTGCCGGTGTCGGTCAGGTAGTGGCCCCAGCTCGAGGAGACGGCGTCGACGATCGACAGCCCGCGGCCGTCGTCGGCGGTGCCGGGGACCGCCAGCACCGCCGGCGTCCGCGGCGAGGCGTCGTCCACCTCGAGCCGCACGCCCTGGGGGAGCTCCAGCAGTCGCAGCCCCAGTGGAGGAGTGCCGTGCTGGATCGCGTTCGACACGAGTTCGCTCACTGCCAGCACCGACTGCCGGACGGTGGCCGGGGGCAGCTGCAACTCGGCAGCTGCCGCCCGCACCTGGGCCCGCGCCTGGGCGATGCTGGCAGCCGCCCAGGGCAGATCTGTGGCCAGCACCGTCCGATCCGGCGCCGTCGTGGGGCGCCGCACGCGGGGCAGGGTAGGGAAGTCACTCATGCGTGGCTTCAGGATAGGCCGTTCATTACCGAAGAGGTGCCCACTGTCGTCCGAGCCAAACGCGAGCGAAGTGCCGCTCGGCTCCAGTCCGGCCCTAGACTCCCCGGCATGGGTGCAAGCGCAGTGAGTATGCCGTGGTCCGGGCTACCTCGATGACGACGACTCCCGAGGGAGCGGGTCCGGCGCGCTTGGAGAGGCTGGACTCGGGTCATGCGCTGGTGGAGCTGGCCGGAGAGATCGACCTGGCCGTCGTCCCTGACCTGGTCACGGAGTTCGAGTTCGCCACCTCGCAGCTGTCTCCGTTCCTGCTCGTCGATCTGAACCGGGTCGACTTCATCGACTCGAGCGGGCTCGGAGCCCTGGTGATGGCGCGGCGCAAGGCCCGGGCGCTGGGCGGAGACGTCGTGCTGGTCGGCGCCGGGGAGCAGGTGCGCGAGGTGCTCGCGCTGACCAACCTGCGCGAGCTGTTCGCCGTGCACGACACCCTCGCCGCTGCGGTCGCGGCGTTCCCGACCGACCCTTCGTGATCCACCCCGCGTGATCCACCCCGCGTGATCCACCCCGCGTGATCCACCCCGCGTGATCAACTGCGGGTTGCGAAACTCGCCACGTCGGTGAATACTCGCTCACTGAGTCCACCGCGGTCACACAGTCGGCTGCACACGGAACCTCATCTCTTCGAGGACGTGTCATGCCTGTGCCCAGTGAAGTTGTCGACCACACCCCTTCCGTTTCGCCTCGGCGGTCCGACTCCGGACGCTCCGAGGTCACGGCGTCGCTGTTCGCCCGAATCGCGGAGACCTGGGACGAGCTCGAGCGGCGCCGGCTGCTCGACGAGGTCGTCGTCGTCAACCTCGGCGTCGCCGATGCCATCGCCCATCGCTACACCCGCCGTGGGACGCCGACCGAAGACCTCGAGCAGGTCGCCCGGCTGGCGCTGGTCAAGGCCGCCGGTACCTTCCAGCCCAGCCGCGGCCACGACTTCCTGAGCTACGCGGTGCCGACGATCCGCGGCGAGGTGCGCCGGTGGTTCCGCGACCACGGTTGGATGGTGCGGCCGCCGCGCCGGGTGCAGGAGGCTCAGCTGCGCATGACGTCGTACGCCGGGGAGTTCGCGCTCCGCGAACACCGCGCCCCGCTGACCGCCGACTACGTGCGAGATCTGGCGCTGGACGAGGGCACGGTGCTCGAGGCGCTGGCGGCCAACGCCTGCTACACCCCCGACTCCCTGGACCGACCGCTGGACGCCGACACGGCCGCCGGTCCGACCCTGGGCGACCGGCTGCTCGAGGATGACCCCGAGTTCGAGCGCGCGGAGGCCCGCCACCTGCTCGAGCCGGTCCTCGCGACGTTGGCGCCGCGTGACCGCGCCGTGCTGAGGTTGCGCTTCGTGGACGGATTGACCCAGCGCGAGGTGGGCGAGCAGATCGGGGTCACCCAGATGCAGGTCTCTCGCATCATCTCTCGCCTGATCGGGCAGTTGCGCGACGAGCTGGGGGTCGCTGCCGCCGCGTGAGGTCACCGGTCATGCTTGAATGCGCCCACGACGACACGGTGGAGGAGACGAGCAGCCGATGAAGGTGGGCGCCCAGCACTTCGCCGAGCTGGCGGTGGCACTGCACGACGAGCCCACGGTCGACGAGACGCTCGACACCGTGCTCAAGTTCGCGCTCGACGGGGTGGGCTGCTCGATGGCCGGCGTCGTCTTCGTGCACGGGCGTGGCCGGATCGAGACGGCGGCGGCCACCCACCAAGCGGTGCATGACCTCGAACAGGTCCAGACCGAGCTCGGAACGGGACCTGATCTCGAGATTCTGGGCGCCGAGGAGGCGCTCGTCGTCGACGACACGCGTGACTGCGATCGATGGCCCGGCTGGGCGGAGCGGGCCGTGACCCTCGGCGTACACAGCCTGCTGGCGGTGCGGCTGCATACCCGCGACACCACCGTCGGCACTCTGAACCTGTACGCCGACAAGCCCGACGCCTTCGACGAGGACGACATCGCGGTCGCGCACATCTTCGCCCGGCACGCTGCGGTGGCGCTCTCGTCGGCCCGCAACCTCCAGAACCTCTGGGAGGCCGTCGATGCCCGCAAGGCGGTGGGTCAGGCCCAGGGGATCCTGATGGAGCGCTTCCAGCTCACGCCCGACCAGGCGATGGCGGTGCTGCTGCGCTACTCGCAGGACGGCAACCTCAAGCTCCGGGTGGTGGCCGAGCAGCTGATCACGACCACCCAGCTGCCGGCTCTCGACGCTGACCCGAGCGGCTAGCGGCCGACCATCGGCGGACATTGACTCGCCGGTAGGCCGCAAACATGGAAACCTCGGGGACACGGTCCCCGGCAGCGGGGGATGAGCCAGGAGGTCGGGTTGTTCCAGCGGATCGCCATCGTCAACCGGGGTGAAGCGGCCATGCGGCTCATCCATGCCGTCCGCGACCTCAACGCCGAGGGTGGGGAGCGGATCAGCACGATCGCGCTGCACACCGAGGGCGAGCGCACGGCCATGTTCGCCCGCGAGGCCGACGAGGCGTTCGACCTCGGGCCGGCCGTCGACCGGCCGTATCTCGACCACGCCAAGCTCGAGGCCGCGCTGCGCGCGACCGGCGCCGACGCCGTCTGGGTCGGCTGGGGTTTCGTCGCCGAGGACGCAGGCTTCGCCGAGCTGTGCGAGCGCATCGGCGTCACGTTCATCGGGCCGAGCCCGCAGTCGATGCGCAAGCTCGGCGACAAGATCGGCTCCAAGCTGATCGCCGAGGAGGTCGGGGTCCCGGTCGCCCCCTGGAGCCGGGGCGGCGTGGACACGCTTGAGGAGGCGCTGGCCGCGGCCGAGCGGATCGGCTACCCACTCATGCTGAAGGCCACCGCGGGTGGCGGCGGCCGCGGCATCCGCAAGGTCTCCTCTGCGGGCGAGCTGGACGACGCCTACCAGCGGACCCGGGACGAGGCCGAGCGAGCATTCGGCAGCGGGGTGGTGTTCCTCGAGCGGCTGGTCACCGGGGCCCGGCACGTCGAGGTGCAGGTGATCGCCGACGGCCAGGGCACGGCGTGGGCGATCGGCGTGCGTGACTGCACCGTGCAGCGCCGCAACCAGAAGGTGATCGAAGAGTCGTCCTCGCCGCTGCTCAGCCAGACCCAGACCGACGAGGTGAAGGCGGCCGCCGAGCGGCTGGCCCTGGCCGTCGACTATTGCGGCGCCGGCACGGTGGAGTTCCTCTACCACCCGGGCGACCAGGCGTTCGCGTTCCTCGAGGTCAACACCCGACTCCAGGTGGAGCACCCGATCACCGAGGTCACCACCGGCACCGACCTGGTCAAGCTGCAGATCCACGTCGCCTCGGGAGGCCGGCTCACCGGTGAGAAGCCGGTCGAGGTCGGGCACGCCATCGAGGCCCGACTCAATGCGGAGGACCCCGACCGCGACTTCGCCCCGTCACCCGGCCGGATCGCGCTGCTGGAGCTGCCGGCGGGTCCGGGTGTCCGGGTCGACACCGGTGTGGCCGAGGGCGACACGATCCCGGCCGACTTCGACTCCATGATCGCGAAGATCATCGTGGTGGGCCGCGACCGCGCGGAGGCCCTGGCCCGGCTGCGCAGGGCGATGTCCGAGACCACGGTGGTGATCGAGGGCGGCGCCACCAACAAGTCGTTCATCCTCGACCTGCTGAACCAGCCCGAGGTCGTCGATGGTGGCGGCGACGGCTGGGCGGACACCGGGTGGATCGACCGGGTCCGCGCCGAGGGGCGCCTGGTGGAGGACGCGTACTCCGGCGTCGCCCTGATCGCCGCGGCGATCGAGGCCTACGAGGTCGAGGAGGCCGTCGAGATCGCGCGGCTGTTGGAGACGTCCCGCGGAGGCCGGCCCCAGGTCCAGCACCAGGTGGGCGCGGCGGTCGACCTCAAGCTCCGCGGCGCGACCTACGCCGTCACGGTGGTGCAGGGCGGCCCCAGCCGCTATCGGCTGACCCTGGCCGCCCACGGCGAGCAGCGCATCGTCGACGCCCGGTTGGAGCGGCTGGATGCCTACCACGCCAGGCTTACCGTGGAGGGCCGCACCTTCCGGGTGATCACCGCGTCCCAGGGGCCGGTGCACATGGTCGAGGTGGACGGGGTCGCGCACCGCGTGACCCGGGACGAGGGCGGGGTGCTGAGGTCGCCGGCCCCCGCGCTGGTGGTGGCGACGCCCGCACAGACCGGTGACACGGTCGCGGCCGGGCAGCCGGTGCTGGTGCTGGAGTCGATGAAGATGGAGACGGTGCTGCCGGCGCCGTTCGATGCGACCGTCAAGGAGCTGCTGGTGATGACCGGCAGCCAGGTCGAGACGGGCGCGCCGCTCATGCGGCTGGAGCCGACCGGTGACGGTGCGCAGGAGGCTGTCGTCGAGGCCGCGGCAGGCCCGGGCCTGGATCTTCCGCAGCCGGCCACGCACGAGAGCCCCGAAGCCAGGGCGGGGCGGCTCCGCGGCGACCTCGCCGCCGTCCTGATGGGCTTCGATATCACATCCAGCGACACCAGCACGCTGGGCGACTATCTCGCGACCCGAGAGGCGCTGCGCGGCTCCGGCAGCGACCTGGTGTCCGACGAGCTGCCCCTGATCAGCCTGTTCGCCGATGTGGCCGAGCTCAGCCGCAACCGGCCTGCGGGCGAGGACGCCCACACCGAGCTGCGCGTGCACAGCTCGCGGGAGCACTTCCACAGCTACCTGCAGTCACTCGATGCCGACCGGGCGGGACTGCCCGACGCCTATCGCGAACGACTCGAGAAGGTGCTCGTCCACTACGGCGTCCCCGACCTGACTCGGACGCCGGAGCTGGAGGAGGCGGTCTTCCGGATCTTCCTCTCCCAGCATCGCACCAACGCCGACGTGCGGATCGTGACCACGCTGCTGGAGCACTGGATGGCCGATCCGCCGCCGGCTGACGATGCGTCCCAAGCCGCGCGGGAGGAGCTCGAGCGCCTGGTGCGCGCCACGCAGCTGCGGTTCCCGGTCGTCGGCGACCTCGCACGCAGTGTCCGCTTCCGTTGGTTCGACCAGCCCCAGGTGGATGCCGAGCGCAGCCAGGTGCTGGCCGGCGTTGCCGCCGAGGTCGACGCGTTGGCCGCCGACCCCGACGCCCCGGACCGGGAGGCGCGGATCGAGGCGCTCGCGGCGATCCCCGAGCAGATCGTGAGCTTCCTCGCGGCTCGCCTGGAACGGGGCATCCCCGAGCACGAGCCGCTGCTCGAGGTGATGATCAAGCGTCACTACCTCGAGTTCGACCTCCATGACGTGCGTCCCGTGCAGGTCGGCGACCGCACCTTCGCAGTCGCCGACTACGCCCTCGAAGGGCGACCGACCAGGATCGTCTCCACGGTGGGTCGGCAGGCCGAGCTGGCTGACCCCTCGGCCGGGCTGCACCGTGACATCGCCGCCCAGCTGGCAGCGCGGGCAGCTGGGGACGAGGCCGTCGTCGAGCTCTACCTCGCGTGGGACGACGCCCCTGAGGCCGCTGACGCCGGCTCCGAGCGGCTCAGGATCGCCCTCGAGGCCAGCCCCTGGATCCGAGACGTACGCCGCGTGGTGGTGGCCACCTGCACGCCTGGCCGCGAGCCGGCGTACTTCACACTGCGCTGGGACGGCGACCATCTCGCCGAGGACGTCAGGGTGCGCGGGGTGCACCCGATGGTCGGCCGGCGACTCAACCTGTGGCGGCTCGTCGACTTCGAGGTGACCCGGGTCGATGCGCCCGAGGACGTGCTGCTCTTCGACTGCGTCGCCAAGTCCAACCCGGCCGACCGCCGGCTGGTCGCGATGTCGCAGGTGCGCCAGCTGGCCGTCGTGCGCGACGAGGACGGGCGGGTCGTGGGCCTGCCGCACGCCGAGCGCGCGGTGGAGAACTGCCTGGAAGCGATCCGGCGAGCCAGGACGACTCTGGCGCGCCCCGGGGTCCGCTTCGACATGAACCACGTCTGGGTGCAGGTCTGGCCGGTCGTGGAGGCCGATCTCGACCAGCTCACCGCCCTCCAAGGGAAGATCACGCCGCTCAGCGAGGGCGCAGGCCTGCAGGAGGTCGTCGCCCAGGGCCGCATCCAGGGTCCTGACGGGACCTTGGAGCCGATCGCCATCCGTTTCCATGCCCGACCCGGTGCGGGAGTCACCGCCGAGGTCGACACGCCGCCGACCGAGCCGCTCAAGCCGCTCGACGACTACGCCGGCAAGGTGCTGCGCGCCCGCCGTCGAGGGCTGGTCTACCCCTACGAGCTCCGGGGAGTACTGGCCGGGCCGGGCGGCAGCCTGGTGGAGTACGACCTGGACGACACCGGCGTCCTGGTGCCCGTCGACCGGGAGCCCGGCCTGAACAAGGCCGGCCTGCTGTGTGCCGTCGTGACCACCCCCACCGAGCTCTACCCCGAGGGCATCACCCGGGTGCTGTTGTGCGGCGACCCGACCAAGGCGCTGGGCGCCGTCGCGGAGGCGGAGTGCGCGCGGGTGATGGCGGCCCTCGACCTGGCCGAGCGGCTGAAGGTTCCGCTCGAGTGGTTCGCGCTGAGCGCGGGCGCACGGATCTCGATGGATTCCGGCACCGAGAACATGGACTGGGTCGCCGCCGCTCTCAAGCGGATCGTCGACTTCACCCAGGCCGGCGGCGAGATCAACGTGCTCGTCGCGGGCATCAACGTCGGCGCTCAGCCCTACTGGAACGCCGAGGCAACGATGCTGATGCACACCAAGGGCATCCTGGTGATGACACCCGACAGCGCGATGGTGCTGACCGGGAAGCAGTCGCTCGACTTCTCCGGTGGGGTGTCGGCCGAGGACAACTTCGGCATCGGCGGCTACGACCGGGTGATGGGTCCGAACGGTCAGGCGCAGTACTGGGCCCCCGACCTCGCAGGCGCGTTCTCGATCCTGATGACGCACTACGCCCACACCTACGTCCACCCGGGCGAGCTGCGTCCGAGGCGCGCGCGGACCACCGACCCGGCCGACCGCGACGTCACCCTCTCGCCGCACGAATCGGTGGGCAGCGACTTCACCACCCTGGGCGAGATCTTCTCCTCCCAGACCAACCCCGACCGCAAGAAGGGCTTCGACATCCGCACCGTGATGCGGGCCGTGGCCGACCAGGACCACGAGCCGCTCGAGCGGTGGGCAGGCATGGCCGATGCTGAGACAGCGGTGGTCTTCGACGCTCGCCTCGGTGGACACTCGGCCTGCCTGCTCGGCATCGAGTCGCGGCCGGTGCCCCGACGTGGGTTCCCGCCCACCGACGGGCCCGACACCTACACCGCCGGCACCCTGTTCCCGCGGTCGTCGAAGAAGGCAGCCCGCGCGATCAACGCCGCCAGCGGTGTCCAGCCGCTGGTGGTCCTGGCCAACCTGTCGGGCTTCGACGGGTCACCGGAGTCGATGCGCAGCCTCCAGCTCGAGTACGGCGCCGAGATCGGTCGAGCCGTCGTGAACTTCGACGGCCCGATCGTCTTCGTCGTGATCTCCCGCTACCACGGCGGCGCGTTCGTGGTGTTCTCCAAGAAGCTCAACGACCGGATGACCGTCCTCGCGGTGGAGGGGTCCTTCGCGTCGGTGATCGGTGGTGCGCCGGCAGCGGCGGTGGTCTTCGCCGGCGACGTCGACAAGCGGACGGCCGCCGACCCGCGGGTCGGCGAGCTCGAGACGCGGATCGCGGCGTCGTCCGGCACGGAAGGGTCGGTGCTCCGGGTGGAGCTGGCCGACCTACGGGCCTCGGTGCGTGCGGAGAAGATCAGCGAGGTCGCCCGCGAGTTCGACGGCGTTCACGACATCCACCGAGCGGTGGCGGTCGGCTCTGTCGACGAGGTGATCGCGGCGCGCGACGTGCGCCCGAAGATCATCTCGGTGTTGGAGCGCGAGCTGAGCTGACGCGGGGGCGGCTCACCGAGGTGGACGGCCGCTCGCTGGCGTAGTAGCGGAACAGCAGGTACGCCGCCGCGGCGCCCAGCAGGTGCCACACCGCGTGACCCTGGAGCCACGAGTCCGGATCGCACAGCCCCGCGTTGGTGGCGTTCCACACGGCGAACGCCACCGCCATCGTGGCCCCGGCCGCGACGGCGTACCGCCCGTCGGCAGCCAGCCTGCCGCGACGCAGCATCAGGAACTCCAACATCAGCGCCACCACCAGCAGGACGCCGAACGCGAGGTTCCCGGGGTGCCGGGTCACCGGGATCTCGATCTCCAGGCTCCCGACCAGCTCACAGCCGATCAGCAGGGCCGCGAACAGCACCACGAAGGTCCGTGTGCTCCGAGCCACCCATCGGGTCACGGCGTACGCCGCGGCGAAGCTGGCGACGAGGTACATGCTGAGCAGGTCGAGGTCGCCACCTCGAGCGGACTGGGTGGCGTGCATCGCGGCGCTGGCCGGCCCCAGCAGCACCACCACGCAGGCGTAGACCGTGACCATCGCCGGGCGGCGGAACAGGCCGGCGCCGAGGCTCGCGCGGTCGCGAGCCCGCCACGCCACCGCCAGCCCCGCCAGCACGAAGCCCAGGTTGGACCAGCTGTTCGCGGGCTGCCGGACCCAACCGGCGCGGGCGGCTTCGCAGAAGTCGTCGCCGCGCCCGACGTCGGGCCCGAGGGCTCCGGTGCCGACGGCCACGGCGAGCAGCGCCATCGACAGCACCGCCGTCGTCCCCGCCGCCAGCAGCGGCCGGAACGACGGCGGGCCGGTCGTCATCGTGTCGTCGATCCCGCGACCTGCGGCCGCGGCCTAGGGCGCGGGCTGGAATGCGGTCGCGGTGTAGGTGAACGGCTTGTTGTCGTCGGTCGGAACTCCGTAGCACGAGTAGGTCGACGTGGACGTCCAGCACTTGAAGCGCGTCGACGCGTTGCCCAGGGTGAGGGTCGCGTTCGAGACGGTGGTGAAGTCGAAGCCGATCGTCTTGGTGCCCTTGCCGTTGCTGTTCAGCTTGATCGCGCTGCGCACCACGCTGCCGTCCTTCTTCTGCACCAGCACATAGGCCACCGGCGACGCCTTGCTGCTCGGGCCGTCCACGGTGATCTTCAGCTTCCAGGTGGCCCCGGCCAACGTGGCGTTCGGCACGAACCGGGCGTTGCGCGAGGTGAGGTGGCTGAGTCCGACGGCCACCGGGCCGGTGCCTGGGGTGGTGCTCGACAGATTGTGGGTCGCGTGGATCGGCGCGCCGGCGCCCCAGTCGGCGCCTTCGGACCAGAACTTGCTCGGCAGCGTCAGCGCGGAGGAGTACGCCCCGAAGGTGTTCTTCAAACCGCCCTTGTTCTTCAACACCGCGGCCAGTGCCTTGGTGGAGTACATGTCCGGCGCGCCCTTGTAGGTCGCGGCCTTCTTCCAGATGTTCTTGATCAGGCTGTTGCCCTTGCGCTCGGTGAGGTACTCCCAGAACGCCCAGTTGCCGTACTGCGAGCCGTCGCCCTTGATCCAGGTGTCCAGGGATGTGGTCGGGTAGCCGAGCTGGCCGTAGCGGAGGTACTGCCGGTTGTCGTTGACGCCGTCGGCGTACCGCTCCTCCATCCAGGTGGCGGTCGACTCCATGAACCACGGGTCCTCGATGGCGTCGTAGGCGAACTGCACGGCGTGGAAGAACTCGTGGGCCGCGGTGACCTTGAGGCTGTCCATCGCCGCGGCGCCGCCGAACTGGGCGGGGTCGAAGTCGTTGTCGAGCACGCAGTAGCCGGCGTAGGTGTAGCGATACTTCTTCTGCTCGGGTGCGCAGTAGCCGTACAGGCCCTTGGCGCCGACGTCCTTGAGGTAGATGTCGAGCTTGCTGTTGCCGCCCTTGCTGCCGTCGCCGAGGGGCTTCTTGTAGCCCATCGAGCCGACCTCGCGCTTCCAGACCTTGTTCATCTGCCACAGCGTCTCGTTCACCCAGCCCGCCGAGGGCTTGTCAACGGTCTTCTTCACCGAGTGCACGCAGACGTACTTGGAGCACTTCTTGGTCTTGGCCTTGGTGGTGTAGCCATCGCCGAAGCGGTCGCCTCCGCCGTCGGTCGGCCGGGCCAGCAGGCTCTGGGCGCGCTCTCGGTCGAGACCGCTGAGCTTCGGCAGGGCGAGGCGCAGGTCGCGCAGCGCCATCGTCGCGTCGGGATCGGCCGAGGTGCCCTTGCCGTCCAGGACCCGTGTCGCCACGACGAGCGCGCGCTCAGCGGCCTGGTCCGGAAGCGTGGGCAGGGTGGGCGGCGTGCCGCCCGGGTCAGCGGCCGTCGGCAGCGCAGGAAGCGCGGCGAGACCGGTAGCGGCGGCGAGAATGATCGCGGCCAACGTGCGACGCATGTGGATCCCCCAGTAGTCGATGATGGGCCCGGCGCCCGGATCAGTCGGCGCGCGGCGCACAGGCCCCGCAGCCGGACGCGCCCACGATACGCGAAGACCTTGGCTCTCGCACGATGACGGAGCAAGCGCCCGGATCAGGCTCCAGGATCAGGCGGTGCCGGAGATCTTCTCGATCAGGGCGGTGGTCGAGATGGCGGGGGTCCGGGGCAGGTAGACGACCTCGCACACGTCGGCGAACTCGTCGAAGCGGCCCGCCCAGTCGTCGCCCATCACCAAGACGTCGGCGGCGTAGCGGACGATGTAGTCCCGCTTGGCCTCGAGGCTCTCCTCCAGGAAGACCTCGTGCACCGGTTTCAGTGCTGCGACGATCGCCATCCGCTCGTGCTCGCTGAACACCGGCTCTCGGCCCTTCTTGCGCAGGTTCAGGGCGTCGGCCGACACGCCGACGACCAGCCGATCGCCGAGCGCGGCCGCACGTTCGATCACCCGCAGGTGACCGACGTGGAACACGTCGAAGGTGCCGAACGTGATGACCGTGCGCGCCATGCGGGGCATTGTGGCACGAGTCGGTAAGAGAGAATCAGTCGCGATGAGCTCCCCGGTCTCCCTGATCACCCCCGACCCCGCTGCCGACGAGGCGCGGCGCCGCGGCCTGCGCCGGATGCGCGCCGTCGCGGTGTCGCTGTTGGTCTTCGCCGCGGTCGTGTACGCCGCCACCCGCGGCCTCGACGGCTTCGGCGGCTACGTCAACGCCGGCGCCGAGGCCTCCATGGTCGGCGCGATCGCCGACTGGTTCGCGGTCACCGCCTTGTTCAAGCACCCACTCGGGCTGCCCATCCCGCACACGGCGCTGATCCCCAAGCGCAAGGACGAGCTGGGCCGTGGGCTGGAGGAGTTCGTCGGCGACAGCTTCCTTCAGGAGAGCATCATCCGCGACCGGGTGCTCGCCTCGACGATCTCGCTGCGGGTGGCGCAGTGGCTCGAGGGGGAGTCACACCGCCGCCGGGTGGTCGCCGAGGCCGCGGACGTCGCCGCCATCGGGCTGGCCAAGATCACCGACGACCATGTGGCGGACCTGGTCACCGAGGCGCTGGTGCCGCGGTTCCGCGAGGAGCCGATCGCGCCCCTGCTCGGCGGCCTGCTGGCCGAGACCGTCCACGACGACCTGCACCACGGGCTGGTGGACCTGGCCCTGGCCGAGCTGCACCGCTGGCTGGAGCACCATCCCGACACCTTCACCGACGTGCTCTCGGAGCGGGCACCCTGGTGGGCGCCCGAGCGGCTCAACGTGGCGGTCACCGGCCGCCTGCACACCGAAGCACTGCGCTGGGTGGCCGACATCCGGTCCGACCCCCACCACCACGCACGCGGGGCCTTCGACTCGATGCTGGCGCAGCTGGCCGAGGACCTGCTGCACGACCCGGAGACCCAGGACCGGGCGGAGCGGATGAAGGAGCGCGTGCTCGAGCACCCCGCTGTCCTCGACTCCGCCGTCTCCCTCTGGAATGCGCTGCGCCGGGCGCTGCTCGAGTCGCTGCGCGACCCCCAGGGCGCCGTACGCCTGCGGTTGGAGCAGGAACTGGCGTCCTTCGCCGCCCGGCTGGGCTCGGACGAGGAACTGCGCGGCCGACTGGACCAGCTGGCGGCCGATGTGGCGGTCTTCGCCGTCGAGAGATACGGCGCCGAGCTGACCGCCGTCATCACGCACACGATCGAGCGCTGGGACGGCAAGGAGGCGGCGCGACGCATCGAGCTGCACGTCGGCCGTGACCTGCAGTTCATCCGGATCAACGGCACCATCGTCGGCGGCCTGGTCGGGGTGCTGATCCACGCGGTCTCCGGGGTGCTCCCGTGACCGCCCGGAGTGGGAGCCGGAGTGGGAGCCGGAGTGGGAGCCGGAGTGGGAGCCGGAGTGGGAGGATGTCGAGGTGAGCGAGGTCGTGGACGTGTCGATCCAGGGCGAGGTCATCCGGCTCGGTCAGTTCCTCAAGCTGGCCGACCTCGTCGACAGCGGTGCCGAGGCCAAGCCGTTGGTGCAGTCCGGCATGGTGCGGGTCAACGACGAGGTCGAGAGCCGTCGCGGGCGGCAGCTGACTCGTGGCGATGTGGTGAGCGTGGCGGACCGGTCGGCGCGGGTCTCGTAAGTCCTAGCTGACGCCGAGCAGGTCGACGACGAAGATCAGCGTCTCGCCGGGCTTGATGACGCCGCCGGCACCGCGGTCGCCGTACCCCAGGTGGGGCGGGATCACCAGATGACGGCGCCCGCCGACCTTCATCCCGGTCACGCCCTGGTCCCAGCCCGCGATCACCTGTCCGACGCCGAGGCGGAACTGCAGCGGCGTCCCGCGGTTGTACGACGCGTCGAACTCCTCGCCCGACGAGTGCGCGACGCCGACGTAGTGGACCGACACGGTCGACCCGGAGGTGGCCTCCGGGCCGTCGCCGAGGGCAAGGTCGTTCACGACCAGGTCGGGGGGCGGGTCGAAGTCCGGGAAGTCGATCTCGGGTTTGTCCACGAGGGCTCCTGAGGTGGGCGGCGGTCAGGTCTGGTGGACGTAGCTGTCGAGCTGATCGCGCTCGAACTCGAGCTCGCCGATCCGGTTCTTCACCACGTCGCCGATGCTGATGATGCCGGTCAGCTGCCCGTCCGCGACGACCGGGACGTGACGGATGCGGTGCTCAGTCATCAGGCTCATCAGCTCGTCGAGTGAGGTCCCGGTGTCACAGGTGTGCACCGTCGAGGTCATGATCGCCCGGACCGGCCCGTCGAGGACGGCGGCGTCGGTGTGCAAGCGGCGCACGACGTCACGCTCGGAGACGATGCCGTCCACAGCGGAGCCGTCGGAACTCACGATGAGCGCGCCGATGTTGTGTTGGGCGAGCAGTCCTACCAGCTCCCGGACGGTCGCGTCGGGGCTGATCGTGACCACGTCCTGGCTGGCCTTGCCCTGGAGCACGTCGTGAATGCGCATCGGCGGTCCTTTCTCGTCGGCGGCATCGCCTGGTCACCACGCTAACCCGCCGCGCACGCCTCGGGAAGTCGCACAGGCCGGCGCTGAGATCAGTGGGTCTCGTCGTCAGGTCCGATTTCGCCCTCGGCGTCGCTCTGATCCTGGCTGGGAGCCACCAGCCGAACCCGTGGTCGCAGGTCGTGGACGGACCCGGGGCCGTGACCGGGGTCGTCCAGGTCGTGGTCGTCGTCGGGCAGCGTGCCCAAGAACGACAGGGCCGCGTCCTGCAGGTGGCCGTTGGTCGCCAGCGCGTTGCCTCCCCAAGGCCCCTCGACACCGTCAAGAGAGCCGAACCGGCCTCCGGCCTCGCGGACGATCACCTCCAGAGCGGCCATGTCGTAGAGCGCCAGCTCCGGCTCGGCGACGATGTCGACGGCACCTTCCGCGAGCAGCATGTAGGACCAGAAGTCGCCGTAGGCGCGGCTACGCCAGCACCGACGCGCGAGCGATAGGAAGTCCTCGAGGCGGCCGCGCTCCTCCCAGCCGTGCAGGGAGGCGTAGGACAACGACGCGTCCTCCAGGCGGCGTACATCGGAGACCTGGCACCGCGAGGCCTTCAGCAGCGAGCGGCCGGTCCAGGCCCCGTGGCCCTGGGCGGCCCACCAGCGTCGCTGGAGCGCGGGCGCCGAGACCACCCCGAGCACGACCTGGCCGTCGACGGCCAAGGCGATCAGCGTGGCCCAGACCGGGACCCCGCGGACGAAGTTCTTGGTGCCGTCGATCGGGTCGATGATCCACTGTCGCTGGCTGTGTCCGGTGGCGCCGCGTTCTTCGCCGAGCACCGAGTCACGGGAGCGGACCCGCGACAGCGTGCGCCGGATCGCGTCCTCGACCGCCAGGTCGGCCTCGGTGACCGGGGTGAGGTCGGGTTTGCTCATCACATGCAGGTCCAGCGTCTTGAACCGGGACTCGGTCAGCGAGTCGGCGTCATCGGCCAGGACATGCGCAAGACGGAGGTCGTCGGTGTAGTCCGGACCGTTGCTCATGGGCCCAGGCTATGGCCAGGCGGCTCAGAACGGCCGGAACGGGTCGTACCAAAGTCCAAGGGCGCTGATGCCCCGTGTTCGCTAGCGTGGCGGCATGGAGATCGCTGGGATCCCTCTGCACCCTCTCGTGGTGCACGCCGTGGTCGTCTTCTCACCGCTCGCCGCAGCGACGGGGCTGGGGTACGCCCTGGTGCCGCGGTGGCGGTGGTTGCTGCGCTGGCCCTTGGTCGTCGTCACCGCCATCGCCGTCGGGAGCGCGCTGCTGGCCGCCGTCTCCGGTCAGTCGTTGCTGGACTCTCGCCCTGACCTCAACCAGCTCGACACTGTCCGCACGCACCGGGCGCTGGGGCGGCTGCTGCGGACGGTGTTGATCGCTGACACCGTGGCGGTCGCCCTGGCGTCGTGGCGACTCGGCGGACCGAGCGCGCTGGCGTCGGGCCGCGGCGCGCGGACGCGGCACGGAGGTGGGATCGACGTGGCCGTGACCGGTCTTCTGGTGCTGGGCTCGGTGGCCGTGCTGGTGTCCGTGGCGCTGGCCGGCGACTCCGGTGCCCGGGCTGTCTGGGGGTAGGGGCGGCTAGCGGGCGGCTAGGGGGCGGCGTCGTACCTCGCCGCCAGCAGCCGTCGGAACGACTCGACCCGCTCGGGGTCGCCGTCGCCGCGGGTCACGGCGTCGTCGAGCCCGCACTCCGGCTCGTCCCCCCCGTGGGTGCAGCCACGAGGGCACTCCGCGGTCATCTCGTCCAGGTCGGGGAACGCCCCGATCAGGTCCTCCGGGCGCACGTGGGCCAGCCCGAACGACCGGATCCCGGGGGTGTCGATGATCGCGCCCCCGTCGGCCAGCGGCAGCATGATGGCGCTGGTGGAGGTATGGCGACCGCGACCGGTGACGGCGTTGACCCTGCCGATCTCGCGATGGGCGTCGGGGACCAGGACGTTGACGAGGGTGGACTTGCCGACGCCGCTGTGGCCGATCAGCACGCTGGTCCGCCCCACGAGCCGCCCCTGGAGCTCGGTGAGGTCGGCCCCTTGCTCGGTGACGACCCAGGGCACCCCGAGCGAGCGGTAGGTCGACAGCAGCGACTCCGGGGAGGCCAGATCGGCCTTGGTGAGACACAGCAGCGGCGACATCCTCGCGTCGAAGGCCGCGACCAGGGCGCGGTCGATCAGCCGCGGCCGTGGCTCGGGGTCCGCGAGAGCTACGACGACGACCAGCTGGTCGGCGTTGGCGACGATCACCCGCTCGACGGGGTCGTCGTCGTCCGCGGTGCGGCGCAGCACGGTGGTGCGTTCGTGGACTTCGACGATCCGCGCCAGGCTGCCGTCATCGCCGGACACGTCGCCGACGACGCGGACCCGGTCGCCCACCACGACGCCCTTGCGGCCCAGGGGCCGCGACTTCATCGCCGTGACGGGGCGCCGGTCCTCGGCCATCGCCAGCGTGTAGCGGCCTCGGTCGACGGTCATGACCTCGGCGTCCACCGCGTCGGCGTACGTCGGCCGGTCCTTGGTCCGCGGGCGGGTCCGGCGCCGCGGTCGGTCGTAGTGCTCGAAGTCGTGCTCGTCGTAGCGTCCGGTCATCGTGTCACCCGGTCACCACAGGCGCTCCCAGAAGCCGGCGAAGTCGGGGAACGTCTTGGACGTGGTCTCGACGTTCTCCACCGACACGTGGTCGACGGCGGCGCCGAGGATCGCGCCGGCGTGCGCCATCCGATGGTCGGCGTAGGTGTGGAAAACCCCACCGTGCAGCCTCGCCGGCCGCAGGTCGAGGCCGTCGTCGCGCTCGGTGACGTCGGCCCCCAGCCGTGCGAGCTCGGTGGCCAGCGCGGTCAGCCGGTCGGTCTCGTGTCCCCGGATGTGGGCGACGCCGCGCAGGTGGGAGGGGCCGTCGGCGAGCGCGCACAGGGCCGCGACGGCCGGCGTCAGCTCGCCCACGTCGTGCAGGTCCAGGTCGACGCCTCGCAGCGAGTCGGGGCCGATCACCTCGAGCCCGTCAGTCACGAACCGCACCTGGCAGCCCATCATCGTCAGGATGCCGCGCAACGCGTCGCCGGCCTGCGTGGTCTCGCGCGGCCAGTCGCGCACGACGATCCGGCCCGCCGAGACTGCGGCCACGGCGAGGAACGGCGCGGCGTTGGACAGGTCGGGCTCGATGGTGTGATCTGTGGCCCTGATCGTGCCCGGCGCGACCTCCCACCGGTTCGCATCGCTGTCGTCCACGGCCACGCCGTGGGCGCGCAGCATGGCCACCGTCATCTCGATGTGGGGGAGCGACGGCACCGGCTTGCCGACGTGTCGGACGTCGACCCCGTCGTCGAAGCGTGCCCCGGCCAGCAGCAGGGCGGAGACGAACTGCGAGGAGGCGGACGCGTCGATCACGACGGTCCCGCCCCGCACCCGCCCCGTTCCGGCCACGGTGAAGGGCAGCGCGGCGCGACCCGCGTCGTCCACTGCCAGGCCCAGAGTCCTCAGTGCGGTGAGCATCTCGCCGACCGGCCGGGTGCGCATGTGCGGGTCGCCGTCGAAGGCCACCCGCCCGCGCGACAGGCCGGCCAGGGGAGGGACGAACCTCATCACGGTGCCGGCGAGCCCGCAGTCGATGTCGGCGTCGCGCTCGAACGGTCCCGGGGTGACCGTCCAGTCGTCCGGGCCGGTCTCGACGCTCGCACCCAGCGAGTTCAGCGCGGCCGCCATCAGCAGGGTGTCTCGCGACCTCAGGGCCCGGCGTACGACGCTCGGGCGGTCGGCCAGTGCCGCCAGCAGGAGGGCCCGATTGGTCAGCGACTTGGACCCGGGCAACGACACGGTCGCGTCGACCGGCGCGTGCGCACGTGGCGCCGGCCAGGGGTCGGGCGTCGTCGGCAGCGCGGTCACCCGCGCAGCCTACCGAGGCTCAGCCGCGAAGCGTCCTGCCGGAGCCCCACGCGGTGCCGGGCACGTCGTCGTCGTTGTTGTTGTTGCGGGCCGGCAGGTTCACGGCGACGGAGTCGTTGTCCAGGTTGTCGTTGCGGACTCCGGAGCCGGGGGTCAGGGTGAACGTCATCGTGGCGGACCGGCCGCGAGTGGGTTCCGCGATGAACTGCAACGAAGTGAGCAGGTCGGCGTTGCCTTCGATGGTGCATACGGCCCGCCGATCGGCGATCTTGGTGCAGCTCGGTCCCAGGTCGGTGGCGAAGCTCAGGTTGGTGACCGTGACGACCATCGGCACCGACTGACCGGCAGCGACTCCGGTCACTGTCGTGGTGACGCGGTAGCGCCATCTGCCTTGGGTGGCCGCCGAGGCATTGACGGCTACGTCAGTGCTGACCGGGTCCGTCGGGGTGCCGGTCGGGGTGCCTGTCGGGGTGCCGGTCGGGGTGCCGGTCGGGGTGCCTGTCGGGGTGCCTGTCGGGGTGCCCGTCGGGGTGCCCGTCGGGGTGCCCGTCGGGGTGCCGGTCGGGGTGCCGGTCGGCGTGTCGGTCGGCGAGACGGTCGGCGAGACGCCGATGGTCGCCGACGTGCCATCGGTCGGGGTGACGCCGTCGGTCGGAGAGGTGCCGCCGGACGGGTTGCCGCCGATCGTCGGTCCAGTCGGGGCGGGGGTGACCGTGGGGGTCGGGGTGATCGTGGGGGTCGGGGTGATCGTGGGGGAGGGCGAGTCGCTCGTGCTCGCGGTGGGCGTCGTGTGGGGCGTGTCGGACGGCCCGACCGGGATTGGCTCCGTGGTCGGCTCCGCTGAGTCGGACGGCGGGGTGGACGGCTCCGTCGTGGGCGGCACCAGAGCCGGTGTCGTCGACGGCACCGGCGAGGCCTTGGCGGACGCGTCGGTCTTGCGGCGCTTGGTCGTGACCGGGTCGCGCTCGGCGTCCGCCGGGGAGCTCGTGACGGCGATCCCCGGGGGTTGGTTGGCGGCACTGACGTTCTGCTGGTCGTTGCCGTTGATGGTCAGGAAGGCGGTGCCGACCAGGACGGCGGTGACCGCGACCCCCGCCACGGCGGTGGCCGGCGCGTTCGCGGCGACGTAGTCGCGCGCGCGGTCGACCAGGAGTACCAGCCCACCCTTGGTGATGGCACCGCCGGCGGCCGCGAGGTACGCCGTCGCGGCACTGCCCAGCAGCAGCGGCGCGAGGATCCCGGCCAGGTTCGAGTTGACCTCGGAGAGCTCGAGGTAGATCGCCATGCACTTGCGGCACTCGTCGAGGTGTTCCTCGACCTTGGCGGAGTCGCGACGGCTGATCCCGCTGCGGACGTAGGCACCCAGGTGCTGGTGGGTCCACCGGCAGGTGTCGTCCTCGAGCTCCTGTGCGTGCTGGTTGAGGAACGCCTGGCGCAGTCCCTCGCGGGCTCGGTAGGCCAGCGCCGAGACGGAGTTTGCCGACATCCCGAGCAGGGGGGCGATGTCTGCGGGCTTCTGGCCCTCGACCTCGAGGTGCCACAGGACCAGCTGCCAGCGCTCGGGCAGCGAGGCGAACGCCTTGGCGGCGGCCTCGCTCTCGAAGCCCTCGACAGCGGTGTCCTGGAAGGGCACCCCAGGCTCGAAGGGGGTGAGGTCGTCGGTCGTCGTGAGCCGCGACGACGCGCGGATCTTGTCCACGTGGAGCCGCCGGACCGCGGTGAGCAGGTAGGCCCGGAACGCCACGTCGGGGCCGCCGCCTCGTTGCAGCACCCCCAGCACCTTCGCGAAGGCGTCGGAGACCAGATCGTCGGCGTCGGGCGACGACACCAACTGGCGCGCCAGGCGTCGCGCTGCGTCGGCGTGACGCTCGAACAGGTCGCCGTAGGCGTCGATGTCTCCCCCGCGGACGGCGGAGATCAACTCGGCGTCCGCCGGGCCGTCTACGCGAGGAAGTGTTGAGCTCACATCATTACTAACGGGTAGGCCAACAGAAGGTGACGCCAGTCTAAGGGGGTCACGGGGTCTGGTATGGACGTTTGGGCCCGAAACTGGCGCCCAGGAACCGCGTCATGGCCATTCAGCAGCGCCGTCTCATCATCGAGGGACTGACATCCAAGGGGGTTAGACGTGGGTATTTTCGCGATGCGTACTCGCACCGCGCCCGCGATGGACCCCGAAGCGAGTGCTACGGACCTCGAGTCGGCGCGGCTGGGGTTGCCGCCCAGGTTCGAGGCTGTCGCCGAAATGCTCGCTTCGGGGTCCGACTCCACGTCCGAGGCCTGCGCCGTGGCCGGCGCTCAGCTGGCCAAGGACGGCGCCTCGCTGGATGAGACGCTCGCAGCGCTGCAGGCGACCTACTGGCTGGTCCTGGGGACGGACCCGTCGTACGACGACGTGCGATCGATCGCTCGCTCCTGGAGCGATGCCATCCTCGCCTACGTGCATCAGATGGCGTGCGAGGACCCGATGACCGGCCTTGCCAGCCTGGCACACGTCCGTAGCCGGCTCTCGGAGCTGTACCGGGGAGAGCTCCGAGGGTCGGTTCGGGTACGCGAGGGCTATGCGCTGGTGGTGGCGGAGCTGCCGCCCGACCGCCACGAGGAGCCGGCCGACGGCCACGGTCACAAGCACGTGCTGACTCGGACGATGCGGCTCAGCGAGCTCGGAGACACCGCTCGCACGGTGTTCGGCGGCACCGAGACCATCGGTCGGCTCGGCCCGGACCGGATCGTCGTCATCACCGCCCGGGACGACCGGCTCGGCCAGCGCGTGGCGCTGCTGCGGCGGATGGCGCGCACTGTCGACGCGACCGGCGTCCGGGTCTGGATCGAGGGGCTGCCCGGCGACGACGAGGTCGCGCCGCTCCTCCTCGACGAGCTGGCGAGGACATGAGTACGTTCCCGTCTCGTCGGCCGCGTCCCCCAGGACGCCGCTTCGTCGTCGGCGGGCGACCGTAGGCTGGCCGCATGTGCGGACGCTACGCCTCCAGCCGGCGGCCGGAGGACCTGATCGAGGAGTTCGAGGTCGCCGACAGCCGGGTCGACACGCCGTTGGCGGCGGACTTCAACGTGGCGCCGACCAAGCCGGTGTACGCCGTCATGGAGCGGCCGCCCTCGCACGACCGGGACCAGCCGCCGCAACGGCAGCTGCGGGTGCTCACCTGGGGGCTGCTGCCGTCCTGGGCGAAGGACCCCAAGCTCGCGAGCCGGCTGATCAACGCCCGGGTCGAGACGGTGGCGGAGAAGCCCGCGTTCCGTCGCGCCTTCGCTGAGCGGAGATGCCTGCTGCCGGCAGACGGCTACTTCGAGTGGTATCCCACCTCCCAGAGCGCCCCGTCCGGCAAGCCGCGCAAGCAGCCGTTCTTCATCCGCCCTCGCGACCACGGGGTGGTGGCCATGGCGGGGCTCTACGAGATCTGGCGCGACCCGCAGAAGTCCGAGGTGGATCCCGACCAGTTCCGCTGGACCTGCACGGTGCTGACCACCCAGGCCGAGGACGAGCTCGGGCACATCCACGACCGGATGCCGCTGATGGTCGCGCCCGATCGCTGGGGGGACTGGCTCGCCGCCACCTCGGCTCCGGGACGTGACCTGCGCGAGCTGCTGGTGCCGGCCGCTCCCGGAGCACTCGAGGCCTATCCGGTCGCGACGTTGGTGAACAACGTCCGGAACAACGGTCCCGAGCTGGTCGAGCCGATCCCCCTGGCATGATGCGGGGCGTGGCCTCCGAGCGCAGGATCAGCACCCCTCACGGCGAGGGCCGCCTGGTCACCCAGCACGCCCGGCACCCGGTCGCGACGCTCCTGCTGAGCCATGGGGCCGGCAACGGTATCGACACCGCCGACCTCGAGGCGTTGGCGACCTACCTGCCGCGCAACGACGTCTCCGTCGTGAGGTTCGAGCAGCCGTGGAAGGTCGCCGGCCGGAAGGTGGCGACGCCGCCGGCAAGCCTGGACGAGGGGCTGCGGTGCGCCGCGTCAGCGCTGCGCACCAGGACCCCTCTGGTCCTCGGCGGTCGGTCAGCGGGGGCGCGTTCGGCCGCGCGCAGCGCGCGCACCCTCGGCGCCACCGGCTGTCTGTGCCTGGCTTTCCCGCTGCATCCGCCCGGGCGCCCGGAGTCCTCGAGGGTCAAGGAGCTGCTGGGAGTGGGGCTGCCGACCCTGGTGATCCAGGGGGAGCGGGACCCGATGGGACGACCGGAGGAGTTCCCGGCCGGGGTGGAGATGACGGTCATCCCCGGCGGCGACCATGCTCTCCGGGTGCCCCGACGTGGCCAGCTCACGGCGGACGAGGCTCTCGGCATCGTGGTCGAGAGCACTCTGGAGTGGGTCATCCGCGAGGTCGTCGGGAATCAGCGGCGCGGCTAGTCTGTTCAGACAGTGTGCTCGCCACCCTCGCACCTCCGTCCGGCTCCGGCTCTGCTTCGGCGAAGCCGTCCGGCTCCGGCTCTGCTTCGGCGAAGCCGTCCGTCGCCGACGTGCGGCTAGGCTGGTCGGTGATGACTGAGTCCTTCGACGCCGAGCAGGCCGCACTCACCGGGTCCGACGTCCCCGACCGCCGCGAGAGCGAGACCGACGACGAACGCGCGGGCCGGTTCGAGCGCGATGCTCTGCCGTTCCTGGATCAGCTGTACTCCGCGGCGATGCGGATGACCCGCAACCCTCAGGACGCGGAGGATCTCGTGCAGGAGACGTTCGCCAAGGCGTTCGCCTCGTTCCACCAGTTCCGGCCGGGCACCAACCTGAAGGCTTGGCTCTACCGGATCCTGACCAACACGTTCATCAACTCCTACCGCAAGAAGCAGCGCCAGCCGCAGCAGTCGATCGTCGGCGATGCCGGCGACGTCGAGGACTGGCAGCTCGCACGCGCGGAGTCGCACACCTCCAGCGGACTGAAATCGGCGGAGGCCCAGGCGCTCGAGCACCTTCCGGACTCCCAGGTGAAGGACGCCCTGCAGCGGCTCCCCGAGGAGTTCCGGTTGGCGGTCTACCTCGCGGACGTCGAGGGATTCCCCTACAAGGAGATCGCCGAGATCATGGGGACACCGATCGGCACGGTGATGTCACGGCTGCATCGCGGGCGCCGCCAGCTGCGAGACATGCTCGCCGATCACGTGCGAGAGCACGACCTGCTGCGCGTGGGGAAGGGCGACTGATGGGCCACGACGACGCCTGTGCGGACTTCCTCGAGCAGATCGTCTACTTCCTCGACAACGAGCTCGACGACGCCGACATCGTCGAGGTCCGACTTCATCTGGAGGAGTGCGGACCCTGCCTGGCGAAGTACGACCTCCAGCGCACGGTGAAGACGCTGATCGCGCGATCCTGCTCCGAGCCGGCGCCCGACGCGCTCCGGGAGCGGGTGCTGCTGTCGATCCGGCAGGTGCAGATCCACCTCAGCGAGGGTCCTAGCGCCTAGCGCCTAGCGCCCAGCGCCCAGCGCCCCGGCCGTGGCACCACCTCGATTCGCCGCACTGCGCGGCGTCTGAGACGATGACCACCCGATCGACCAGGAGGAATCATGGGCAAGACTGGACGCAAGCGTCGCGGTCGCAAGAAGAAGGCCGCGAACCACGGCAAGCGCCCCAACGCCTGACGGGTCGGTGACGTCCGGCGCTGTCAGAGCCGATCGAGGAAGCGACCGGCGTCGACCACGACCCGGGTGACCTCGCCGGTAGCCAGCAGACGGCCCGGAGTGCCGGCCTCCGAGACCGCGCGCGCCGCCACCGTGAACCGGTGCAGGCGACCGTCGTGATGCGTGAGCGCCGCGGTCACCTCGACCCTCGCGCCCACCGGGCTCGCCGCGAGGTGCTCCAGCGATACCCGGGTGCCCACGCTGGTCGACCCCTCGGGCACCAGGGAAGCGAGCGCCGCACACGTCGCGGCCTCGCACCAGGCGAGGACGCGCGGCGTAGCCAGGACGGGCAGGCTGCCCGACCCGACTGCCTCGGCCGTGTCCTCGGAGCCGACCGTGAACTCGAGCCGAGCCGCGACCTCGTCCCCCACGGGCTCAGACCCCGTGCGTGGCGCGCGGGTACGCCGCCGCCACGTCGGTCATCACGTTGACGAGGTACGGCGTCCCGGCAGCGAACGCCCGATCCAGTGCGGGCCCGACCTGGCGCGGGTCGGTGACCGTCTCACCGCCACCCCCGAGTGCGCGCACCACCCCGTCGTAGCTGGTGGCGGGCGCGAGGTCGGCGATCACGTCGTATCCATAGAGCATCTGCATCGGCGCCTTCTCCAGGCCCCACGCGGAGTTGTTGCCCACCACCATGACCACCGGCAGCTGGTGTCGGACCAGCGTGTCGACGTCCATCAGGGAGAAGCCGGCCGCCCCGTCTCCCAGCAGCAGCACTACCTGGGACGACGGACGAGCCAGCCGGGCGGCGATCGCGGCGCCCAGGCCGGCGCCCAGACAGCCATACGGCCCTGGATCCAGCCAGCATCCGGGCCGCTTCGGCTCGATGAACTTGCCGGCGAAGGACACGAAGTCGCCACCGTCGCCGACCACCACGGCGTCGTCGGCCAATCTCGGCAGCAGCTCACCGTAGATGCGGGCCGGATGGATCGGGTCGGCCTCCGCCGACAGCAGGCCGGCGTCGCGCAGCGCAGCCGCGGCGACCGCCTCGCGCAGTCCGGAGGCCCAGGTCGACCAGTCCGGGCGCCGGGACCCCGCGCCGACGGCGTCGCCCAGCGAGGTGAACACGCGCGCGAGGTCGCCACTGGCGGTGGCCGCGAGGGCTGCGTGGGTGGACACCTGGTCGGGGGAGTCGGCGATGTGCACGACCCGGGCGGGGGTGGCGCCATCCTTGCCGCCGAAGACGCCGAAGCCCAGCCGGAAGTCCAAGGGGGTGCCGATGACGACGACCAGGTCCGCGCGGCTGATCGCAGCGGTCCGAGCCTTGGTCACCAGCAGCCGATGCCCGCCGGGCACGACGCCGCGACCCATGCCGTTGGTGATGGTGGGGATCCCGAGGCGCTCGACGAAGGCAAGCGCCTCGGTCTCGGCGCTGTCGGCCCACACATCGGTGCCCAGGATCAGCAACGGGCGGTCGGAGGCCGACACCAGCGCGGCGATGTCGGCGATCGCCTCCGGATCGGGGTCGGCGGCGCGCGGGCTCCGGAAGGCCGGCACGGCGCCACTCGCGGTGTTGAAGAGCTCGTCCATCGGGACGTCGACGAAGACCGGACCGCGGTGCGGGGAGCCGGCCTGGGTGAAGGCGTCGTGGAGCCCGGGCGCCACCTCGGCGGCCGTGTGCAGGGTGCGGGCAGCCTTCGCGACCGGCGCGATGATCGGGGGGTGGTCGAGCTCCTGCAAGCTCCCCATCCCCCACCGGCTGGCGGGCGCTCGCCCCCCGACCACCACCATCGGCGAGCCGGCGAACTGGGCCTGGGCGATGGCGCTGATCCCGTTCGTCACGCCGGGCCCGGCGGTCAGCACCGCCAACCCGGGCACGCGGGTGAGCTTCCCGGTGGCCTCGGCCGCGAACGCCGCGGTCTGCTCGTGTCGAACGTCGAGCAGGCGCATCGGGGGCTCGGCGTGGACGGCACCGTCGTACATCGGGAAGACGTGAGCGCCCGAGAGGGTGAACATCGTCTCGACCCCATGCGCCTGAGCCACGGCGACCGCGAGCCTTCCCGCGTGGGCGGTGGGCTCAGATCCCTCGTCGGTGGTGGTGCTCGCGGTGTCGTCAGCAACCGTCATGGCCGCATGCTAGTCACCGGTCGGTCGGTCCGGCAGGCCGACCTCGCTCAGGGCGCCGGCGGGACGAAGGCGTGCGGGTTGGTGCGTCGCAGGGTGTCGACCAACGTGAGCAGCAGGTCGGCGCGGACCGTGGGCGGCTGGGGGGCCAGGGCCAGCTGCAGGTGCAGGGCACGCAGGAAGGCCTCGGGGTTGAAGGTATCGAGGTAGGGGTCTCGGTCGTCCCTGCCGGTCATCCGGCCGGCAGCTCCTCCCAGCCGGGCCACCCAGGCCTCGAGGGTCTCCAACTCCAGCACATTGCGGCGCAGCACGCGCATCGTGGCCATCGCCATCCGGTCGGGTTCGCCGCTGGTGAGCTTGTCGGTGCCGGGCAGCAGGAGGCGGTCCGCGAGGACGTCGAGCACCACGGTCAGCTCGGGCGCGCCGACCTGAGGCGACCCGGCAAGCGCCCCGAGGGCGTCGGCGCCGTGCGCCATGGCGTGCGCCCAGCCCTGCCCGGGGACGAAGCCCCGATGGTCGTGCTCCCGGAGGTACCACGTCGTGATCCGGTCACCCCACTCCAGGATCTTCTGCGGCGGCAACAGCCCGCTCACGGTGTCGCGCTCGAGGCACTCGGCGAGGACCAGCACCGAGAAGCTCCGGCGGAAGACCGTGTCCGTGTTGCTCTCGCCCAGGCCCACCGCCAACCCGGAGGCGATGCCGTCGCCCAGGCCGGCCAGCAGGTCGTCGTAGACGCCGCGCGCGATCCAGGTGGCCAGGGTGGGGTACGCCGTGCCGTCGCGGTCGGCCGGATCGGTGGAGCCGAGCAACGCGGTGAGCTCGGCCGTCAGGTCGTCGAGAGGTCGGTCGGTCGGGACGGAGAGGCCGGCAGACATCACCTGCTGCCAGTAGCCGGTCTCCATCCTGCGTTGCCCCTCCACCCACGTCGCCGGTCAGGCCGGATGCCGGGCAGCGGTCCGGGCCGCGGCCCACACTACGCTGCCGAGTGTGCCCTCGATGACGGAACTGGTGCGGGCCCACACCGACCTGGATGCCGACGACGTGAGCTGGCTGCTGCTGCTGTTGGCCGACTGGCAGATCATCGCGGATCTGTCGTTCGCCGACATGGTGCTCTGGCTCCCGGACCGCGACGGCAAGGGGTTCTGGGCGGGGGCGCAGATGCGGCCGACCACCGGCCCCACGTCGTACGTCGACGACATCGTCGGCACCTTCATCCCGCAGGGGCGGCGCCCCGTGCTGGAGGCGGCCTACACCCAGGGTCGCCTGGTGCGTGAGGGCGACCCGGAGTGGCGTGACGATGTGCCGGTGCGGGCCGAGAGCATCCCGGTCCGGCGGGGCGACCGGGTGATCGCGGTGATCGGGCGCCATACCAACCTGCTGGGAGTGCGGACGCCGAGCAGGCTGGAGCTGTCCTACCTCCAGACCGCTGCGGAGCTGACCCAGATGATCGCGGGCGGGCACTTCCCGGCGCCGGGTCAGCGGGGTGACCACGCCGACTCGCCCCGCGTGGGTGACGGCTTCGTGCGCGTTGACGCGGCCGGACGGGTGGGCTATGCCAGTCCCAACGCGTTGTCGGTCTACCGGCGGCTGGGACACCGGGGCGATCTGGAGGGCACCGTGCTCGCTGATGCGACGCGCGAGCTCGTGCCCCCACGGCGTCGCCCCGACGAGGAGACGCTCAGCGCGGTGCTGGGTGGTCGGGTCAGCCGGGACACCGAGGTCGAGGGGGACGGCGTGTCCCTGATCGTCCGGTCGATCCCGCTGCGACCCCAGGGCGAGCACCTCGGCGCGCTGATCCTGGTCCGCGACGTCACCGATCTTCGGCGCCGGGACCGGGAGCTGGTCACCAAGGACACGACGATCCGTGAGATCCACCATCGGGTGAAGAACAACCTGCAGACCGTCGCAGCCCTGCTGCGACTGCAGGCACGCAGGATCGATGAGCCGGCCGCCAAGTCCGCCCTGGAGGAGGCGGTCCGCAGGGTCGGCTCGATCGCGATCGTCCACGAGACGTTGAGCCAGACCGCCGAAGGCTCGGTCGCCTTCGACGAGATCGCCGACCGACTGTGCACGATGGTGACCGAGGTGAGCGGCGTGGGCGCCGGCGTCCGAGTGCGGCGGACCGGCTCCTTCGGCAAGCTCTCCTCAGAGACCGCGACGGCGCTCGCGATGGTGTTGACCGAGGTACTCCAGAACGCGGTCGAGCACGGCTATCCGCAGCCCGAGCCTGAGGGCGCGATCGAGGTGAACGTACGCCGCTCCCTGGGCCGCCTCACCGCGATGGTGACCGACGACGGTGTCGGGGTGCCGGCCGGGTTCGACCTGGACACCTCGACCCATTTGGGGCTGTCGATCGTGCGCACCCTGGTGGAATCGGAGCTGGGCGGCCAGCTGGACATCGAGCCGGCCGGGTCCCGCGGCGGCACCCGGGTGCGGGTCGACGTGCCCGCGGACTAGCAGCGCCGGCGAGAGGCCGTGGCCGCCTTGCGGGGCGTCAGGCGTTCGTGCGGACCCGTGAGCGCGCGTTGCGGCGCTTGAGGGCTCGCCGCTCGTCTTCGCTCAGGCCACCCCAGACGCCGTGGTCCTGCCCGGCCTCCAGCGCCCAGGCGAGGCACTGCTCGCGCACCTCGCAGCGCAGGCACACCTGCTTGGCCTCCTCGATCTGGAGGATGGCCGGACCGGTGTTGCCGATCGGGAAGAACAGCTCCGGATCCTCGTCGAGACAAGCAGAGCGGCTGCGCCAATCCATGGCTGTTGCAGACCTCTTTCTGGGGGCGTGGTGCGGTCAGTCGGGGCAGTAGGCCGTGGCAGTCGCGGGCACACCCACGATCAACCCTCGTGAACGATTTCACGAGCGCCTCAGACAGCGTGACAAGAGTTGGGCTCGCACACAACCCCTGCGCCGGGTTTGTTTGCTCACACAACTAGCCTGTGAGCGTGAACATTCCCCGTGGCGAGGCGATGCCGCCCGGTCTGCGGCTCGCGGCTGCGATCGCTGCGGTCGAAGGGCTCGCGCTCTTCGGCTACGGCGTGTTCGAGGTCGCGTCGTTGCGCTCCGGCAGGCTGACCATGGGCCTGTCGACTGCGGCGTTCTTCGTGGCGTACGCCGCAATGCTGCTCGTGGCGGCGCATGCGCTGCTGCTCGGAAGATCCTGGGCGCGGGGTCCGCTCGTGTTCGCCCAACTGGTCTGGCTGGGCGTCTCCTGGTCCTTCCGGGGAGGCAGCACCACCTGGGTGGCCCTCGTGCTGGCGGTGGCCGCACTGCTGCTCCTCGGCGGCCTGCTGGCACCGGCCAGCCTCGGCGCGTTGGACGACGCGACGCAGGAAGACGGCTAGTCAGCCTGCGTTGCCGTGCAGGGACGTCCGCATCTGCTCCAGCGTCTTGGTCAGCAGCCGAGAGACGTGCATCTGCGAGATGCCGACCTCGGCCGCGATCTGTGACTGCGTCATGTTGCCGAAGAACCGCAGCACCACGATCTGCCGCGCCCGCGCGTCCAGCCCGTCGAGCAGCGGCCGCACCGACGCACGGATCTCGACGTGCGCGAGGTTCGCGTCGTCGACGCCCAACGCATCGAGCATGCTGGCCGAGCCGTTCTCGGCGTCGTCAGCGGTGTCCAGCGACAGCGTGGCATAGGCGTTGGAGGACTCGATGCCCTCGACCACCTCCTCCACCGTGCAGCCGATCGCCGCGGCCAGTTCCCGCGGGGTGGGGGAGCGCCCCAGCTGTTGGGTGAGCTCCGCGCCGTGCGACGAGATCGCCATGCGCAGCTCCTGCAGCCGCCGCGGGACCCGGATCGCCCAGCCCTTGTCGCGGAAGTGGCGCTTGATCTCGCCGAGGATCGTCGGGGTGGCGTAGGTCGTGAACTCCACCCCGCGCTCCGCGTCGAACCGGTCGATCGCCTTGATCAGCCCGATCGTGCCGACCTGGACCAGATCCTCGAACGGCTCCCCCCGGTTGCGGAAGCGCCGGGCGCAGTAGTCCACGAGCGGGAGATGCAGGTGGACCAACGCGTCGCGCGCGCCCGTCCCACCGGACCGCAGGTCGCCGAAAAGATCGGCGCTGCGAGAACGGATCTCCGCAAGACCGTCCGGCACCTGGAGCCGAGCCTCCCCCGAGTCTCCCGGTGTCATGGGCCAGGTGCCGCCAGGTCGGAGTCCGTCACCAGGTCCGAGCGCATGGTCAGGCTGACGGTGAACGAGCCCGACGTCGTGCTGGCCTCGGCGTGGGTGGCCAGGGTGCTCAGCACCTGCCAGGCGAAGCTGTCGTAGTCGGGCTCCACGGCGGCGTCCGCGGTCACGGTGAGCGTCATCGTGAGGTGGCGGGGAGCCAGATGGAAGGTGCAGACCAGGTCGCCCCCGGGGTCGGCCTGCTCGAGCACCAGCGCGCTGGCCTCTCCCGCCGCCATCCGGAGGTCCTCGATGTCGTCGAGGGTGAAGTCCAACCGGGCAGCGAGCCCCGCCGTCGTGGTGCGGAGCACCGAGGCGTAGGCGCCGTCCGCCGGGAGCCGCAGCTCGACGTCAGCGCGGCGTTCTTCGCTCGTGACCATGTCACCTCTTGGTGCCTTCCCCGCGGGCGGGGATCCGTCGCCCTCCGAACGGGCGCCTGCGCGGATGCTATCCAGGAAGTCGCCCGGCCGCTGTCACGCCTTCTTCGTCTCCCAGAAGATCTCCGCGATCTCGTCGATCTTCGCGAGCAGCTCGTCAGCCTTGCCAGCGTCGAGGCTGCCCTTGGCGCCGGCGGCGCCGGCAAGCTTCGTGGCTTCGTTGAACAGCGTGTGCAGCTGCGGGTGGGACTCGAAGTGCGCCGGCTTGAAGTAGTCGGTCCAGAGGACCCACAGGTGGTGCTTGACGAGCTCGGCGCGCTGCTCCTTGATGAGCAGCGCTCGGGTGCGGAAGTCCGGGTCGTCGTTGTCGGCGACCTTGCCGATGATGGCCTTGACGCTCTCGGCCTCGATCCGGGCCTGGGCGGGGTCATAGACACCGCAGGGCAGGTCGCAGTGGGCGGAGACCTCGATGATGGGGGCGAGCAGTCGCACGAGTGAATGTCCTCTCGGTCTGCGGTCGATGGGGCGGATGCCTCTGCCTGGGACACTACCCGTCATGGGTCCACGCATGCGCCGGGGTGCCGACGCTCCAGGGGGCCCGTCGTCCTGGTTCCCCTGGGGGCTGGCGCGGGTGCGCGGCAACTCCATGCTCCCGACGCTTCGCCCCGGGGATCTGCTGCTGGTGAGCTATGCAGCGGCACCGCGGCCGGGGGAGGTGGTGGTGGCCCGGTTCGCGGACGCGACGGTGGCCGTGAAACGGGCGGTCGAGCCGCGAGCCACCGCCGGGGGCGGGGCGGGCTGGTGGCTCTTGAGCGATGATCCCGGCACGGGGGTGGACTCGCGCCACCGCGGGGCGGTCCCGGCCTCCGAGGTGCTGGCTGTGGTCCGGCTCCGGGTGTGGCCGCGACCCCGCCGCGTGAGCTCGCGCTGACGCCGAGGCGGCGTACGGACCCCGCCGGCGCTGTGGAAGACTGGCGAGCCTGCCCGGCGGCCCTTCGGGTCGCTGACCGGAAGGTCCGACATAGCCCTGATGACTGCCGATGCCACTCCCAGCCCGACCCCGGGCGCGCCCAGCGAGCCACACCCGTTCGCGGGCGACCCGGTCTTCGACCTGCACCTGGGCGGCAAGCTCGAGACCGTCTCGACGGTCTCACTGAGCGGCAGAGACGACCTGTCGAAGGCCTACACGCCGGGCGTGGCCCGGGTCTGCGAGGCGATCGCCCAGGACCCGGCCATGACCCGCTACTACACCTGGGTGCCGAACACCGTCGCGATCGTGACCGACGGCACGGCCGTGCTCGGCCTCGGCGACATCGGGCCCGCCGCCGCGATGCCGGTGATGGAGGGCAAAGCGGTGCTGTTCAAGCAGTTCGGCGGCGTCGACGCCGTGCCGATCTGCCTGGCGACGACGGACGTCGAGGAGATCATCGAGACGGTGGCCCGGCTCGCGCCGAGCTTCGGCGGCGTGAACCTCGAAGACATCTCCGCCCCGCGCTGCTTCGAGATCGAGGCACGGCTCAAGGGGATGCTGGACATCCCGGTCTTCCACGACGACCAGCACGGCACCGCGGTCGTGGCGCTCGCCGCGCTGCAGAACGCGCTGCGGCTGACCGGTCGTGATCCCGGCAGCACCCGGGTCGTGATCCAGGGAGCCGGCGCCGCCGGGGTGGCGGTGGCCCGAATCCTCCTCGAGGCCGGGGTCCGCGACCTGGCCGTGCTCGACCGGCAGGGGGTGCTGCACTCCGACCGCAGCGACCTCACGCCCGTCAAGCGCGCGCTGGCCGAGGACACCGCCGACCGGTTCGACCGCCAGGGGTCGCTCGCGGACGTGATGGCGGGCGCCGATGTCTACCTCGGCGTCTCCGGCGGCACTGTGTCGGAGGAGGTCGTGGCCTCGATGGCCCCGGAATCGGTCATCTTCGCGCTGGCCAACCCGCACCCGGAGGTGCACCCCGACCTCGCCCAGCGCTACGCCAGGGTGGTGGCCACCGGCCGCTCGGACTTCCCCAACCAGATCAACAACGTGCTGGCGTTCCCGGGGATCTTCCGCGGGGCCTTCGACGTCGGCGCGAAGGCGATCACGGAGGGCATGAAGCTCGCGGCGGCCACGGCGCTGGCGGACCTGGTCGGCGACGACCTGGCCGAGGACCTGATCATTCCGTCCCCGTTCGACCCCAGAGTCGGTCCGGCCGTGTCCGCGGCGGTCGCCGAGGCGGCCCGCCTCGACGGGGTCGCCACCCGCTGAGGCCACCGGGGTACGCCGACGACTCGGCCCGTCGCTAGCGTGGCTCCCATGTTCGCCGTGTCTGCCGCCTCGTTCTCGAACGACGATCCGCTGTCCGGACTGGTGGTGGGGGAACGCCCCGAACCCGACGTTCCCGACGGGTGGACGACCGTGGAGGTCAAGGCCGCCTCGCTCAACCACCACGACCTGTGGTCCCTGCGCGGTGTCGGGCTCCGCCAGGAGGCGCTGCCGATGATCTTGGGCTGCGACGCAGCCGGCCTCGACCAGGACGGCAACGAGGTGCTGGTCCACGGTGTGATCAGTGCGCCCGGCTGGTCCGGTGACGAGACCCTCGACCCGGGGCGATCGCTGCTCTCCGAGCGCTACCAGGGCACATTCGCAGATCGGGTCGCGGTCCCCGTCGGCAACGTGATCCCCAAGCCGGCCTCGCTGTCCTTCGAGGAGGCGGCCTGCCTGCCGACCGCCTGGCTGACGGCCTACCGCATGCTCTTCGTTCAGGGCGACCTGTCACCGGGCGAGACCGTGCTGGTCCAGGGCGCGGGCGGCGGCGTCGCCACGGCACTGGTGACGCTGGCCCGCGCCGGAGGACTGCGCGTGCTGGCCACCTCGCGTGACGAGGCCAAGCGGGCGCGGGCGCTCGAGCTGGGCGCGCACGAGGTGTTCGAGACCGGCGCCCGGCTCCCGGTGCGGGTCGACGCCGTGATGGAGACCGTGGGCAAGGCCACCTGGTCGCACTCGGTGAGGAGCCTGCGACCGGGAGGTCGGATCGTCATCTCCGGGACCACCTCGGGACCTGACGTGGACTCCGCGGAGCTGACCCGGATCTTCTTCCTCCAGCTCTCGGTGATCGGTTCCACGATGGGCACCCGCGGCGAGCTCGCTCGGCTCGTCGCGATGCTCGACGCGACGGGGGCGCGGCCGCTGATCGACAGGACGCTGCCGATGGAGCAGGCGGCGGACGGCTTCGCGGCCATGGCATCCGGCGACGTCTTCGGCAAGATCGTCTTCACCCGATGACCCGCACCCACGTCCTGACCGGAGCCGGGTCCGGCATCGGCCGGGTGCTGGCCGAGCGGCTGCGTGACCGCGGCGATCGGCTGGTGCTGCTGCTGCGTGACGCCGGCCGGATCAATGACCTGCGCTCTGCGTTCCCCCAGGCTGTGCTGGCAGAGGCCGACCTCGCGCGGCCCTCGTCACTGGCAGGGATCGCACACGCGGTGTCCGGTCCGATCACGTCGCTGGTGCACGTGGCCGGGCTGGTGGAGCTGGGTCCGGTGGACACCCTGGACGCCGGGTCGTGGCAGCGACAGCTGGACGTCAACCTCGCCGCCCCGGCAGCGCTGACCCGCGAGCTGCTGCCGGCCCTGCGGGACGGTCACGGCACGGTGGTCTTCGTGAACTCAACGGCGGCGCTGACCCCCGGGCCGCACTGGTCGGCGTACGCCGCGGCCAAGGCCGGTCTCCGCGCGCTCGCGGACTCGCTCAGGGCGGAGGAGGCCTCGCGGGGGGTTCGCGTGAGCAGCGTCTTCCCCGGCCGGACCGCGACCCCGATGCAGGCGAGGGTGCACGAGCAGGAGGGCCGGGACTACGACCCGGAGCGCTGGATCGCGCCCGAGTCGGTCGCCGAGGCGATCCTGCACATCCTGGACCTGCCCGGCGATGCCACGATCTCCGAGACCGTGCTGCGCCCCGGGCGACCCTGACGGGGCGTCAGTCCTCCGGGTCGTCCAGCCGGGCGAGCCAGGTGGCGAACCGCTCCACGGCGGTCTCGAACTCCGGGTGGACGTCGGTGAACTCCGAGAGCCGATCTGCCACCCATGCCAGGGTGACCTCCTCTTCGCCCCGTCGTCCGTGGAGCTCTTCGACGCCGCGGTCGGTGAAGTACACGCTCAGTCCTCGGCGGCGAAGGCCTGGGTCAGCAGCCCCTGCTGCTCCTCGGAGTGCCGCTTGAAGTTGCCGACCGACGGGGAGGACGACGCCGGCCGCGTCACCGGCTCGACGTGATGCCCGACCTCGGGTAACACGTTGAGCTGGTAGTGCGGCCACGGGCCCATGTTGGCCGGCTCGTCCTGAACCCAACGGACGTGCTTGAGGCGGGGGTACTTCGCGACCTCGGCGGCGATGTCCTGGGTGGGCGTGGGGTAGAGCTGCTCGACCCGGGCGACGGCGTACCTCTCCGGGTGCTCCTGCTTGGCCCGCTCCACCATCAGGTCCCAGGTGATCCGGCCCGAGCAGATCAGCAACGTCTCCACGGACTCCGGGTCGGCGTCGTCGTCTGCGAGGAACGGCCGGAACGAGCCCTCGGTGAAGTCGGCCGGTTGGGAGGCCGCCTCCTTGCGCTTGAGCATCGACTTCGGGGTGAAGACGATCATCGGCTTGTGCTCCTCGCCGAGCGAGTGTCGACGCAACAGGTGGAAGTACGACGCGGGCGTCGAGGGCTGTGCGACCACGAACGCGTCGTCGGCGCACATGGTCATGAACCGCTCGATGCGGGCCGACGAGTGGTCGGGCCCCTGCCCTTCATAGCCATGGGGGAGCAGCAGGACCACGCCGGACTGCTGGCTCCACTTGGTCTCGCTGGAGCAGATGAACTCGTCGATCACCGTCTGGGCGCCGTTGACGAAGTCGCCGAACTGCGCCTCCCAGAGCACCAGCGCCTCGGGCCGGGCGACGGAGTAGCCGTACTCGAACCCGAGGGCGGCGTACTCCGAGAGCAGTGAGTCGTAGATGAAGAACTTCGCCTGGTCATCGGACAGGTTGGACAGCGGGGTCCACTCGTCAGCGTTGATGCGGTCGATGATGGTGGCGAAGCGCGACACGAACGTGCCACGGCGTGAGTCCTGGCCGGCCAGCCGCACCGGCCGACCCTCCATCAGCAAGGAGCCCAGCGCCAGGATCTCGCCCGTGCCCCAGTCCACCGGACCGTCCACGATCGCAGCGGCCCGCCGCTGAAGCTGTGGCATCACCTTCGCGTGCACGGTGAAGCCGTCGGGCGGCGTCACGTAGGCATCCGCGATCCGCTTCAGCACCTCGGGGGTGATCGCCGTGCGTGCCTCGCCGGCCGGCTTGTTCGGGTAGTCCGGCACGGTGGTCCAGTCCAAGGGCTGTGAGCCGGCCTCGCGGACCTCGGTGAAGACCCGCTCGAGCTGCAGCTGGTAGTCCTTGAGGACCTGCTCCGCCTCCTCCAGGGTGATGTCGCCACGGCCGATGAGCGACTCGGTGTAGAGCTTGCGCACCGAGCGCTTCTGCTCGATCAGGTCGTACATCAGCGGCTGGGTGTACGACGGGTCGTCGCCCTCGTTGTGACCCCGGCGGCGGTAGCACACCAGGTCGATGACAACGTCCTTCTTGAACGCCTGGCGGTACTCGAACGCCAACCTGGCCACCCGGATGCAGGCCTCGGGGTCATCACCGTTGACGTGGAAGATCGGCGCCTGCACCATCCGTGCCACGTCGGTGCAGTAGAGCGAGGAGCGCGACGAGCCGGGGGAGGTCGTGAACCCGACCTGGTTGTTGACGACCACGTGGATGGTGCCGCCGGTGCGGTAGCCGCGCAGCTGCGAGAGGTTGAGGGTCTCGGCGACCACGCCCTGACCGGCGAATGCGGCGTCGCCGTGGACCAGCAGCGGCAGCACGGGGTAGGCCGCCCCCTGGTTGAGCACGTCCTGCTTGGCGCGCGCGATGCCCTCCAGCACCGGGTCGACCGCCTCCAGGTGGGACGGGTTGGCCGCGATCGACACCTTGATCCGCGACCCGGAGCTGGCGACGAACTCGCCCTCGGCGCCCAGGTGGTACTTCACGTCGCCGGATCCCTGCACGGTGCGCGGGTCGATGTTGCCCTCGAACTCGCGGAAGATCTGGGAGTACTTCTTGCCGACGATGTTGGCCAGCATGTTCAGCCGGCCTCGGTGTGCCATGCCGATCGTGACCTCGTCGAGCCCGGCTTCGGCTGCCGACTCGCAGATCTCGTCGACCAGCGGGATCGTGGTCTCCCCGCCCTCGAGTGAGAACCGCTTCTGGCCGACGAACTTGGTCTGCAGGAACGTCTCGAACGCCTCGGCCTGGTTGAGCTTCAGCAGGATCCGCAGCTGCTCCTCGCGCGGCGGCTTCTGGTGCGGCTGCTCCACTCGCTGCTGGATCCACTTGCGCTGGTCGGGATCCATGATGTGCATGTACTCGATGCCGACGGTGCGGCAGTAGGAGTCGCGCAGGATCCCCAAGATGTTGCGCATCTTCATGAAGCGGCGTTCGCCGCCGAACTCCCCGGTGGCGAACTCACGGTCCAGGTCCCACATGGTGAGCATGTGAGACTCCACCTCCAGGTCGGGGTGGGAGCGTTGGCGATACTCCAACGGGTCGGTGTCGGCCATCATGTGGCCGCGCACCCGGTAGGCGTGAATCAACTCGAGGATCCGCGCCTGCTTGCCGATCTCGTCGTCGTGGTTGGTCGAGATGTCGTTGGCCCAGCGGATCGGCTCGTAGGGGATCCGCAGCGAGCGGAAGATCTCGTCGAAGAATCCGTCGTCACCCAACACCAACTGGTGCACCCTGCGCAGGAACTCCCCGCTCTGGGCGCCCTGGATGACGCGGTGGTCGTAGGTCGAGGTCAGCGTCATCACACGGCTGATTGCGTTGCGGGTGAGGCTGTCCTCCGACGCGCCCTGCCACTCGGGCGGGTACTCCATCGCGCCGACCCCGATGATGGCGCCCTGGCCCTTCATCAGCCGCGGCACGGAGTGGTTGGTGCCGATGGTGCCGGGGTTGGTCAGCGAGATCGTGGTGCCCTGGAAGTCTTCGACGGCCAGCTTGCCGTCGCGAGCCTTGCGCACGATCGTCTCGTACGCCGTCCAGAAGCCGGCGAAGTCCATCGACTCGGCCCCCTTGATCGACGGGACCAGCAGCTGGCGGGTGCCGTCGGGCTTGAGCATGTCGATCGCGAGGCCGAGGTTGATGTGCGCCGGCTGGACCAGGTTGGGCTTCCCGTCGACGACGTCGAACCCGACGTTCATCGCCGGCATCGTGCGCAGGGCCCGCACCAAGGCGTAGCCGATGATGTGGGTGAAGGAGACCTTGCCGCCGCGGGCCCTCGCCAGGTGGTTGTTGATGACCACCCGGTTGTCCCAGAGCAGCTTGACGGGCACGGACCGCACCGAGGTGGCGGTCGGGACCGAGAGCGAGGAGTCCATGTTCTGCACGGTGCGGGCCGGGGCGCCGCGGAGCACCGTGAAGCTCGGCTCGTCAACGGCGTCCGCGAGGACCGCAGGGGTGGGGTCCTTGGCGACCGGGGCGATGGTGCCTCGGGCCGGTTCGGCGGCGGTGGCCGCCGGGCGAGGCTTGGCGACCGGTGCCGGGGCGGGAACGCTCGTGCCGGGTGCGGTGTCGGCAGCGTCCGGAGCGGCTGCCTGCGGCGGCTGTGGGCTTCCGTTGACCCCGGCAGCATCGGCGGCGTCCGGTGCGCCGTGCGACCTGAACCACTGGCCCCATTCGGCGGGGACGCTGGCGGGATCGGCGACATACTTCTCGTACATCTCGTCGACCAGCCACTCGTTGCCGCCGAAGCCGGCCGGCCGTGGAGTCGTGGGAGAGTGGGGGTTCTCAGCTGACGGCACGGCGTGCTTCGCCTCTTCCGAATTGGCGGGAATGCATTCGGTGGTCAAGGCTAGTCCCACCCTGGGCCAAATGCAGCGGGGACCGGCCCGACCAGACATGGTGTAGCGAGCGCGACGGAAACGGAGAAGAACGCCATGGCCACGACTGCGCCGTTGCGGGGCCGCGCGAGGGCGCGCCGCGCTGGAGCCGTGATGCTGCTCTCGGCGCTCCTGGTGGGCGGACTGAGCGCCTGCTCGGGCGAGGATCCGTCCCCGGACGGCCTTCCGTCGGCGTCCGCGAGCCCGGCGCCCGCACCGCTGGCCACGACTGCGAAGGCCGGGACGATCCGCGGCCGCCTCGGTGCGCAGCAGCGGGACCGCGCTGTGAAGAACGTCACTGACGTGGTCGACGGCTGGTTCGACGCGGCGTTCGTCGGCGGGGACTACCCCCGCGAGACTTTCTCCGAGGCGTTCCCCCTCTTCACCAAGGGGGCGCAGGAACTGGCCCTGCGTGACGTCATGCTGATGTCCAATGCCGACATCAGCCAACGCATCGACGGCGCGGCCGCGAAGGTCCGCCGAGTCACCGTCGACCTGCTCGGCACCCGTGGTGTCGCACGCGCGGCCACGGCTCGGGTCCGACTGGTGTTCGTCACCGAGGGCAGTGTGGCTCGCCAGGTGACCGTCGCCGGCCGGCTCCGGCTGGTGCGGCAGGGCGAGGCCTGGCGCGTGTTCGGCTACGACATCACCAAGGCCGACGAAGTCGTGCCGGACCCCACCGCCGAGGAGACCGGCCAGTGAGCGCATTCACGACACCCACGAGGCTCTTCGCGAGGCTGACCCGGGTCACCAAGCTGATGGCACTGGGCCTCGTGCTGGCCGTGGTGGCCGTGGGCATCCCAGACAGCAGCCCCGGGCCGACCCAGGTCACGCTGGTGAAGGTGAAGCAGGCGTCCGGTGTGGATGTGAACCCCGACATCGTGTGGATCCTGATGGTCGGCTCCGACGCCCGTCCCGGTGAGGACATGAACCGGACCCGTGCCGACGCTCTGCAGCTGGTGGGGGTGGACACCAAGACCGGCGCCGCAGCCGCGGTCGGGATTCCCCGGGACTCCTGGGTGGCCATCCCCGGCTACGGGTCGAACAAGATCAACGCCAGTCTCTACTTCGGCGGCCCTCAGCTGCTCGGGCAGACGGTCGGCAACCTGGTCGGCGTACAGCCTGACTACGTCTTCGTCAGCCGCTTCCCGTTCTTCATCGACATGGTCAAGTCGATCGGCGGCATCGATGTCGACAACCCGATCCCGTTCTCGGACACCTACCTCAAGCCAGGGGGCTTCCCCTCGGGCAAGATCCACCTGGGTGGCTACGACGCGATGGCGTTCGCGCGGATCCGGCACAACCTGATCGGGGGAGACTTCGACCGCTCCGCGAACCAACAGCGCGTGCTACGCGGCATCCAGGGCCAGATCCGCACCCGGGCCGCGCAACCGGGATTCCTCGAGCAAGGGGTTCTCACCGTCCTGAAGAACATGTCGACGGACCTGAGCCCGGGCGAGCTGTTCCGGCTCGCCGAGGCCGCGGCCCAGATCAACCCCCGCAAGATCACCAACTGCGTGGTCAGGGGCGGGATCGGGTCGGTGTCCGGTGCGAGCGTGGTCTTCCCGGACACCGGGCAGGCGAAGCGCTTCGGGGACCAGGCGCGCAACGACGCCACGCTCGAGTCCTGCAACTGATCGCCTCGCCGACCGGAACCTGGCCGACGTGGGCCGCCGGGCTACTGTCTTGCGCGTGAAGTGGACATCGAGGACGTCGGCGGCGTCGTGGGGGGGCGTGCTCGTCGCGCTGACCGCGCTGGTGGTCGCCGGGTGCTCCTCGGGAGGGACTCCGACCGAGCCCACGACCTCGGCTGCTGAGACCTCGTCGCCGTCGGACCCCGGCTCGCCTTCCGCAGGCTCGTCCGGCTCGCCGGGGACGCACCCGGCCGGGTGGCCTCAGGTCTCGAAGGTGCTCGTGTTCGTGGTGGAGAACCACTCGTTCGAACAGATGCAGTCCGACATGCCGTTCACCGTGAGCCTGGCGGAGAAGTACGCCTACAGCGACAACTACCAGGCACTGGCGCACCCGTCGTTGCCGAACTACCTCGCCATCGTCGGCGGCACCACCAGCGATGTTGCCGACAGTGCTCCGCCACGGGTGCACGGCCGCTCGGGGATCACCGTCTTCGGTCAGGCGATCCGGGCGGGGCGCACCGCTCGGGTGTACGCCGAGGGCATGCCCGGCCGGTGCTCACTCACCAACGGCGGCAACGGCTACGTCGTGCGCCACAACCCCTGGACCTACCATCGGGACGAGCTGGCCCTGTGCAAGAAGTACGACGTGCCGCTGCGCTCGTTCGCTCGCCATGTCCGGCTCGGCCGCCTCCCGTCGGTGGGGATGGTGATCCCGAACCAGTGTCACAACGGGCACGACTGCTCGCTGAGGGTCGCCGACCGCTGGCTGCAGCACAAGATCGAGGCGGTCATGGCCGGACCCGACTGGACCTCAGGCGGGCTGGCCATCGTGGTCACGGCCGACGAGGACGAGACCGGTGTCCGACTCGACGACCCCGACAACCGAGTGCTGACCGTGGTCGCTCATCCGCTGCTCAAGGGCGAGGTCGTCAACGCGCCGCTGTCCCACCTGTCGCTCTCGCGGGCACTCTCGGAGATGTCGGGCGCCGAAGGCCTCGAGGACGCCGCAGACGCGCCGTCCCTGTGGACGGCTTTCGGGCTGGCGCCGGACTGGAAGTAGCCCGGCGTAGGCCAGCCGAGAATGCGCCTCCGGCAGGATTCGAACCTGCGGCACCTGGTACCGGAAACCAGTGCTCTATCCCCTGAGCTACGGAGGCTTGCGTGCGGGAACCCTAGCGCGGCGGGGGTCGCGGGGTGAAACCGGGTCGTAGGGTCCACGGCGGCGTCGATAGGCTTGGTCGGTGACTCCCCAACAACTCTCCAGCATCGTCGTCGACGCGCTCATCGCCCTGGTCGCCGAGGGTGTGGTCTCACTCGACGAAGTCCCCTCGGCGGTGACCATCGAGCGCCCCCGGAGCAAGGCACACGGGGACTACGCCACCAACGTCGCGCTGCAGATCGCGAAGCAAGCCGGCACCACCCCGAGGGAACTCGCCGAGCTGCTGGCCGACCGGTTGCGCGCCGCGGACGGGATCGCGGCAGCGGACATCGCCGGCCCGGGTTTCCTCAACATCTCCGTCGAGGCCGGCGCCCAGGGGGTGGTAGCGGCCGAGATCGTCGCGGCCGGGGCAGCGTACGGCCACACCGAGACGCTGGCGGGCCAGCGGATCAACGTGGAGTTCATCTCCGCCAACCCCACCGGACCGCTGCATCTCGGGCACACGCGGTGGGCCGTCGTCGGTGACGCCATCGCGCGCGTGCTGGAGGCCGCCGGCGCCGAGGTGGCCCGGGAGTTCTACATCAACGACCGGGGCAACCAGATGGATCTGTTCGGCGCCTCGATCGAGGCCCGAGCCCTCGGTCGGCCCGTGCCGGACGACGGCTATCAGGGGGCCTACATCCAGGATCTCGCTGACGACATCGTGGCCGGCGACCAGGCGATCCTCGACCTCGAAGGCGCGGCCCGCACGGCTGCCTTCCGAGAGGCCGGGTACGCCATTCAACTCAAGCAGCAGCGGGCCCAGCTCGATGCCTTCCAGACCCGCTTCGACGTGTGGTTCTCGGAGCGGTCGCTGCACGAGAGCGACAACGTCACCGTCGGGCTGGAGAAGCTGCGTGATCAGGGGCACCTCTTCGACGCCGACGGTGCGTTGTGGATGCGCACCACCGACTTCGGCGACGACAAGGACCGGGTGCTGATCCGCTCCAACGGCGAGCTGACCTACTTCGCGAGCGACACGGCGTACTACGTCGACAAGAGGCAGCGGGGCTTCGACAAGCTGCTCTACCTGCTGGGCGCCGACCACCACGGGTACGTCGGCCGGCTGCGGGCCATGGCCGCATGCACGGGCGACGACCCCGACCAGACGATCGAGGTGCTGATCGGGCAGATGGTCAAGATCACGCGGGGCGGTGAGGAGGTGAGGCTCTCCAAGCGGACGGGCACCCTCGTCACGCTCAGCGAGCTGGTCGCCGAGATCGGCGTCGACGCGCTGCGCTACTCCCTCGCGCGCTATCCCAGCGATTCGCCACTGGCGCTCGATGTCGAGGAGATCACCCGCACCAGCAACGACAATCCCGTCTACTACGTGCAGTACGCCCACGCCCGGACCTGCCGGATGATGGCCAACGCCAGCGACCTGGGCATGACGTCCCCCTACAAAGCAGAGGCGTTCGATGCGTCCCTGCTGGGGAACGAGCGCGACGGCGAGCTGTTGCGCGCGCTGGCGGAGTTTCCCCGCGTGGTCGCCAGCGCCTCGGAGCTGCGTGAACCGCACCGTGTCGCTCGGTACCTGGAGGACACGGCCTCGGTGTTCAACAGGTGGTACGACACCAAGGAGTGCCGGATGCTGCCTCAAGGCGACGACCCGGTCCAGCCGGTCAACGAGGCCCGCCTCGTGCTCACCGCCGCCGCCCGCACCGTGCTGGCCAACGGCCTGACCCTGCTCGGCGTTTCGGCGCCCGAGCGGATGTGAGCTCAGCAGATGCGCGCGCACGAGGCCGGGTGGGCCCATGCCGAAGGGGCCCTCAAGGGGCCGGCCTGGCTCCGCGAGCCGGACGATCCCAACGCCCTGGTCCCGCACCTGTGGTCGACCACGGCCCATCGCGGTGCGGACGGCGCGCTGCGGATCGGCGGGATGGCGGTGGCTGACCTGGTCGCCGAGCACAACACCCCGGCGTACGTCCTGGACGAGGCGGATTTCCGGGCTCGTGCTCGTGCGTTCCACGAGGCGTTCGGTGCCTACGAGGTGTTCTACGCAGGCAAGGCGTTCCTGTGCACCGAGGTGGCGCGCTGGGTGGCCGAGGAGGGGCTCTGCCTCGACGTATGCTCCGAGGGCGAGCTGACCGTCGCCCTGCGAGCGGGCTTCGACCCGGCCCGGATCGGCTTCCACGGCAACAACAAGACCGTCAGCGAGCTGCGGCACGCCGTGGCGGTGGGGGTCGGCCGGATCATCGTGGACTCCTTCCACGAGATCGAGCGGCTGGCGATGATCACCGAGGAGACCGGGCTGACCGCCCGCGTGCTCGTCCGCGTCACCGCAGGAGTCGAGGCCCACACCCACGAGTACATCGCCACTGCCCACGAGGACCAGAAGTTCGGGTTCTCGATCACCTCCGGCGACGCCCTCGAGGCCGTACGCCGCGTGCTGGCCGTCGGTGGGCTGGAGCTGCTCGGCCTGCATTCTCACATCGGCAGCCAGATCTTCGACACGTCGGGCTTCGAGGTGGCGGCCCGGCGGGTGCTGGCCCTGCACGCGAGGATCAGCGACGAGCTGAGCGTGACCCTGCCGGAGCTGGACCTCGGTGGCGGCTTCGGCATCGCCTACACGACCGAGGACGACCCGTCCGACCCGGCGCAGCTGGCCACCGAGATGAGCAAGATCGTCGAGCACGAGTGTCGGGCGCTGGGCATCCCCGAGCCGCAGCTCTCGATCGAGCCCGGGCGAGCGATCGTCGGGCCGGCGATGTGCACCGTCTACACCGTCGGCACCGTCAAGGAGGTCGAGCTCGACGGCGGCGCCCGGCGCAGCTACGTCAGCGTCGACGGCGGGATGAGTGACAACATCCGCACCGCCCTCTACGACGCCGACTACTCCTGCGCGCTCGCGTCCCGGGTCTCGGAGGCGGCACCGATGCTCTCCCGTGTGGTCGGCAAGCACTGCGAGGCCGGCGACATCGTGGTCAAGGACGAGTTCCTGCCCACCGACCTCGCCCCGGGTGATCTACTGGCGGTGCCGGGCACCGGCGCCTACTGCCGGTCGATGGCCTCGAACTACAACCACGCCCTCCGGCCCCCTGTGGTCGCGGTGCGGGACGGCGTCGCGCGCGTCGTCGTACGACGTGAGACTGTGGCGGACCTGTTGGCGACCGACGTAGGTGTGAGCGATGACTGAGCGACCCGTGCGGGTGGCCGTGCTGGGCTGCGGTTCCGTGGGCTCCCAGGTGGTGCGGCTGCTGCACGAGAACGCAGGTGACCTTGCGGCGCGCGTCGGCGCGCCCCTGGAGCTGGTCGGTGTCGCGGTGCGACGGATCGACGCGCCGCGGGAGGTCGAGGTGCGTGCCGGGCTGCTCACCACGGACGCGCACAGCCTGGTCACCCGTGGCGACGTCGACGTCGTCGTCGAGGTGATCGGTGGTCTGGAGCCGGCTCGGTCGCTGATCCTGGCGGCGCTGGAGCACGGCGCCTCGGTGGTCACCGCCAACAAGGCGTTGCTGGCCGAGGACGGGCCGGCGCTGTTCGAGGCGGCCGACAAGGCTGCCGGCGGAGCGGGTCGTGACCTCTACTTCGAGGCGGCCGTTGCCGGCGCGATCCCGATCCTGCGCCCGCTGCGGGAGTCATTGGCCGGCGACCGGGTGACCCGGGTGCTCGGCATCGTCAACGGCACCACCAACTTCATCCTCGACAAGATGGACTCCTCCGGCGCCGGCTTCGCCGAGGCGCTGGAGGAGGCGCAGGCCCTCGGGTACGCCGAGGCGGACCCCACCGCCGACGTCGAGGGGTTCGACGCCGCAGCCAAGGCCGCGATCCTCGCGTCGCTGGCCTTCCACACCCGGGTCTCGGCCGCCGACGTCCACCGCGAGGGCATCAGCGACGTCACGGCCGCCGACATTCGCTCCGCCCGCGAGACCGGGCGGGTGGTGAAGCTGCTGGCGATCGCCGAGCTGCGGCACGGGGCCGACGGTGACCAAGCCGTGTCAGTGCGGGTGCATCCGGCGATGATCCCGAGGAGCCACCCGCTCGCCTCGGTCCGGGAGGCCTTCAACGCCGTGTTCGTGGAGTCCGAGGCGGCGGGCCAGTTGATGTTCTACGGGCCGGGCGCCGGGGGCGCCCCGACGGCGTCGGCGGTCCTGGGCGACCTGGTGACGGTCGCGCGCCACCGGCTGTCGGACACCCGCGGCGCCGGTGAGTCGGCGTACGCCGCCCGCGCGGTGCTGCCGATGGGGGAGACCCGGACCCGCTACCACGTCGCCCTCGACGTCGACGACCGAGCCGGAGTGCTGGCCGCGGTCGCGGCGGCGTTCGCCGAGCACGAGGTCTCGATCCAGACCGTCCGCCAGGAGGGCCGCGGCGCCGACGCGCAGCTGGTCGTCGTCTCCCACCAGGCGACCGACGCGCAGCTCAGTGCCACGGTCGAGGCGCTGCGGGCGATGGACGACGTCCACGAGGTGTCCTCGGTGATGCGGGTGGAAGGGGAGGCAGAATGAGCGTCTGGCCGACCCATCAGTGGCGGGGCGTGATCGAGGAGTACCGCCCCTTGTTCGACCTCCTGCCCGTAGGCCTGCCCGCCATCACCCTGGGCGAGGGCGCGACCCCGCTGGTGCACTCGGAGTGGCTGTCGGGGCTGACCGGCGGCACGGTCTGGCTCAAGGTCGAGGGCAACAACCCCACGGGCTCGTTCAAGGACCGCGGGATGACCACGGCGATCTCCGTGGCCAAGCACGACGGGTCGGAGGCGGTCGTCTGCGCCTCCACCGGCAACACCTCGGCCTCGATGGCGGCCTACGCCGCCAAGGCCGGTCTCAAGCCGCTCGTGCTCATCCCGGAGGGCAAGATCGCCGCCGGCAAGATGGCCCAGGCGATCGTCCACGGCGCCCAGATCATCATGGTGCGCGGCAACTTCGACCACTGCCTCCAGATGGCGCGGGCGCTCTCGTGGGACTACCCCGTCGCGCTGGTCAACTCGGTCAACCCGGTCCGGCTGCAGGGCCAGAAGACCGCGGCCTTCGAGATCGTCGACTACCTCGAGGACGCGCCCGACTACCACCTGCTGCCGGTCGGGAACGCCGGCAACATCGCGGCGTACTGGATGGGCTACGAGCAGTACTTCAACCTCGGACTGGCCACCAGGAAGCCGGTCATGCGCGGCTTCCAGGCCGCCGGGGCCGCGCCGCTGGTCACCGGCGAGCCGTTCCCCGATCCCGAGACCAAGGCGACCGCGATCCGGATCGGCAACCCGGCCTCGTGGAAGCTCGCCGAGGCGGCGGCCGAGGAGTCCGGCGGCCGGTTCGCTGCCGTCAGCGACGAGCAGATCCTGGCCGCGCAGGCCGAGCTCGCCCGCCGCGACGGGGTCTTCGTCGAGCCGGCGTCGGCGGCCGGCGTCGCCGGCCTTCTGGCGGAGCTCGGCACCCACGACGACTACGCCGGCAAGACCGTCGTCCTCACCGTGACCGGCCACGGGCTCAAGGACACCGCCACCGCCCTCGAGGCCGCCGGTGACCTCGCCCACGTCGTGGTCGGGACCGACGTCGACGAGGCGGCCAAGGCCGCCGGGCTCGCCTGAGGGCGGCCGTGTCCTTCGTCGACGGGCCGGTGCGGGTCACCGTCCCTGCCACCTCGGCCAACCTGGGCCCGGGGTTCGACTGCCTCGGTGTGGCGCTGTCGCTGCGTGATGAGCTGACCGCGGAGGTGACGCACGGTCCGCTGTCGATCGCCGTGGAGGGCGAGGGTGCCGATGAGGTCCCGCTGGACGAGACCCACCTGGTGGTGAGGGCGATGAGCGCAGCCTTCGAGATGATGGGGATCGAGGCGCCGTCGGTACGGCTCACCTGCCGCAACGCGATTCCGCACGGCCGCGGGCTGGGCTCCTCCTCCGCCGCGATCGTCGGTGGACTCACCCTGGCGCGGGCGCTGGTGGCCGGCGGCAGCCTGTTGTTGGACGACGAAGCCGTGTTCTCCGTCGCCGCCGATCTGGAGGGCCATCCCGACAACGTCGCGCCGGCGTTCTACGGTGGTTTCGTGATCTCCGGCCGGGAGGGTGACACGTGGTTCGCCGTCCGCTCCGGCGTCGATCCGAGCATCTCTGCGGTCGTGTTCGTGCCACCCACCCCGCTCGCTACCTCGGTCGCCCGCCGGCTGCTGCCGGCCTCGGTCTCGCACGACGACGCGGCCGCCAACGCCAGCCGTACGGCGCTCCTGGTGGCCGCCCTCGCGGGTCAGCCCGAGCACCTGCTCGCCGCCACCCGCGACTTCGTGCACCAGCACTATCGCGAGCCGGCCATGCCGGACACCCTCGGCCTGGTGCGCACCCTGCGCGAGGACGGCATCCCGGCCGTCGTCTCCGGCGCCGGACCCAGCGTGCTGGCGTTCTGCGACCATGCGGTCGGTCAGCCGGAGCTGGCGAGTCGCGCTCCGGAGGGCTGGAGCAGCTGGCGGCTGGCGGTGGACCCCACCGGTGTCGTGCTCGGTTGAGACACCGGGCGCGTTGAGACACGGGGCGCACCGGGTGTTAGGCTGCTTCCACGCCACTCGGCGTACCCGCCAAGAGCGATATCACGCTCAGGCGGTGCACTTTCCTCGGTGATGACGCTGCCCAGTCAGCGCGCGCAGCCTGCCGACCCTTGTCTCCATCGGGTTCCCGCAGGCCGGGGAAGCGACAACCATGAGGCCGCCGGCAGGATGCCGGGCGGCTCTGATACGTGGGAAGGACCTCACGTGAAGGACACCATCGAACCCACCACGGGCGCGCCCGAGTCTGCTCCGAAGTCCTCGGAGGACTCGAAGAAGCGCGCGGGGGGACTCAGCACCATGCTGCTGGCCGACTTGAAGTCGAAGGCCGCAGGCATGGGCATCGCCGGAGCGGGCTCCATGAAGAAGGCCCAGCTCGTCGAGGCGATCAAGGCCGCAGGCAGCGGCGGACAACGGGCCGACACCGGCGGCCAACGGGCCGACACGGCCGGACGCGCGAGTCGCCCGGAACGCGCCCGCAGCTCCCAACCGGACCAGGACCGCAAGGATCAGGGTCAGAAGGACCAGGGTCAGAAGGACCAGGGTCAGAAGGATCAGGGTCAGAAGGATCAGGGTCAGAAGGATCAGGGTCAGAAGGATCAGGGTCAGAAGGATCAGGGTCAGAAGGATCAGGGTCAGAAGGATCAGGGTCAGAAGGACCAGGGTCAGAAGGACCAGGGTCAGAAGGACCAGGGTCAGAAGGACCAGGGTCAGAAGGACCAGGGTCAGACCGAGGACCGCCGCCCCGACGAGGACGGCGGCAGCCGCCGCAATCGCCGACGCCGGGGCCGCGACCGCAGCCGCGAGCGCACCGAGCGCCCGGGCCGCGGGGAGCCGGAGACTCAGGTCTACGACGACGACGTGCTCGTTCCGGCGGCAGGCATCCTCGACGTGCTGGACAACTACGCATTCGTGCGCACCAGCGGCTACCTGCCCGGCACCGACGACGTCTACCTCTCGTTGTCGATGGTGCGGAAGTACGGCCTGCGCCGGGGCGACGCGATCGTCGGCCAGGTGCGCCAGCCGCGGGAGGGTGAGCGCAAGGAGAAGTTCAACCCGATGGTCAGCGTCGACAGCGTCAACGGGGCCGACCCGGAGACGTCGAAGCACCGCGTGGACTTCGCCAAGCTGACCCCGCTCTACCCGAGCGAGCGGCTGCGCCTCGAGACCGAGCCGACCAACATGATCGGCCGGGTGATCGACATCGCGGCCCCGATCGGCAAGGGCCAGCGCGGCCTCATCGTCTCGCCGTCGAAGGCCGGCAAGACGATGATCATGCAGTCGATCGCCAACTCGATCACGACCAACAACCCCGAGTGCCACCTGATGGTGGTGCTCGTCGACGAGCGACCCGAGGAAGTCACCGACTTCGAGCGCTCGGTCAAGGGCGAGGTCATCTCCTCGACGTTCGACCGGCCGGCGTCGGACCACACCACCGTGGCCGAGCTCGCGATCGAACGCGCAAAGCGGCTGGTGGAGCTGGGCCACGACGTCGTCGTGCTCCTGGACGGCATCACGCGCCTCGGCCGGGCCTACAACCTGGCCGCGCCGGCCTCTGGCCGGATCCTGTCGGGCGGCGTGGACTCCGCGGCCCTCTACCCGCCCAAGAAGTTCTTCGGTGCCGCCCGCAACATCGAGAACGGCGGCTCGCTCACCATCCTCGCCACCGCGCTGATCGAGAGCGGCTCGAAGATGGACGAGGTGATCTTCGAGGAGTTCAAGGGCACCGGCAACATGGAGATCCGGCTGCGCCGGGACTTCGCCGACAAGCGCCTGTTCCCCGCCATCGACGCCGTCCAGTCCGGCACCCGTCGCGAGGAGCTGTTGATGAGCAAGGAGGAGCTGGCCATCGTCTGGAAGCTCCGGCGGGTGCTGTCGGCGCTCGACAGCCAGCAGGCGCTCGAGCTCCTGCTGGGTCGGCTGAAGAAGTCGCAGAGCAACATCGAGTTCCTGATGCAGGTGCAGAAGACCACACCGACGCCGGACGGCGACTGAGCGGGGCCCCGCGGGGGATGCTCCGCGGGGGATGCCCGCGGGAATGCAGCGCGGGGAATGCAGCGATTCGCGCGGACGTTCGGGCGACTGGCACAATTGTGCGTTGGCTCCGGTTCACGCCTGCTCAGTCGAGAGCGGCGACCCGGCGGCTCTTGGAAGGACACTGAGGACACCATGAAGAAGGACATCCACCCGGACTACGTCGCCACCGACGTCACCTGCACCTGCGGCAACACGTTCACCACCCGCAGCACGGCCACCAGCGGCGTCATCCACGCCGACGTGTGCTCGAACTGCCACCCGTTCTACACCGGCAAGCAGAAGATCCTCGACACCGGCGGCCGCGTCGCCCGGTTCGAGGCCCGCTACGCCAAGACCGCCAAGAGCGACCCCGTCAAGGCTGAGGCCGCCCAGAACGAGGCCGCCCCCAGCGAGGCCGCCCCGAACGAGGTCGCCGAGTCCAAGTAGCCCCGCCGGCCGCCGGTCTCCCGCACGCAGTGGGTGGCCGGCGATCTGCATTTCGTCCCGTGAATCCCGAGGAGCCCCGTGTTCGACGCCGTCGATGCCCTGGTGGCCGAGCACGCCGACCTGGAGGTGCGGCTGGGCGAGCCGGAAACCCACGCGGACCAGCGGCTCGCCCGCCGGCTCAATCAGCGCTATGCCCAACTGACTTCCGTCGTCGCTGCCTATCAGGAGTGGCAGCAGCTCGGTGAGGACCTCGGCGCGGCCCGGGAGCTGGCGGGGGAGGACCCGGGGTTCGCTGCCGAGGCGGAGCAGCTGGCGGTCACTCGCGACGAGGTCGCCGATCGCCTGCGCACCCTCCTGGTGCCCCGCGACCCGACCGACGACAAGGACGCGATCCTGGAGGTGAAGTCGGGCGAGGGCGGCGAGGAATCGGCGCTCTTCGCCGGTGACCTGCTCCGCATGTACACCAGGTACGCCGAGCAGCGGGGCTGGCGCACCGAGCTGCTCGACGCCACGGAGTCCGACCTGGGTGGCTACAAGTCGGTCACGCTCGCGGTGAAGGCCAAGGGCAGTCCCGCGCCGGGTCAGGCGCCCTACGCGCTGCTGAAGTTCGAGGGTGGCGTGCACCGCGTTCAGCGGGTCCCGGTCACCGAGTCCCAAGGGCGGGTCCACACCAGCGCCGCCGGTGTCCTGGTGATGCCCGAAGCCGAGCAGGTCGACGTGACCCTCGACGAGAACGACCTCCGCGTCGACGTCTTCCGTTCCTCGGGACCCGGCGGCCAGAGCGTCAACACCACCGACTCCGCAGTCCGGATCACCCATCTGCCGAGCGGCATCGTGGTCTCCTGCCAGAACGAGAAGAGCCAGCTGCAGAACAAGGAGCAGGCGCTGCGCATTCTCCGCTCGCGGCTGCTGGCCGCCGCCCAGGAGGCGGCCGACGCCGAGGCCAGCGAGGCTCGCCGCAGCCAGGTGCGCACGGTCGACAGGTCCGAGCGGATCCGCACCTACAACTTCCCCGAGAACAGGATCTCCGACCACCGCACCGGCTACAAGTCCTACAACCTCGACCAGGTGCTCGACGGCGACCTGCAGCCCGTCCTCGACTCGTGCAGCGAGGCGGACCAGACCGCCCGACTCGAGTCCCTCGACGGATGAGCGGCGACACCTCTGCGCGGGCGCTGCGACGCAAAGCGGCGCAGCGACTGCGGGACGCGGGCGTCGCCTCGGCGGAGTACGACGCCGACGAGCTGCTTGCCTTCGTGCTCGGCCGGTCCCGCTCCACGCTGCCGCTGGCCGAGCAGGTGACCGCGGAACAGGCCGAGCGCTTCCGCGACCTGGTGGTGCGCCGGGCTCGCCGGGAGCCGCTCCAGCACCTCACCGGCAGCGTGGGCTTCCGTCATGTCGAGCTGGTCGTCGGACCGGGGGTGTTCGTGCCACGCCCGGAGACCGAGCTGCTGGCGGGGTGGGCGGTCGACCGCGCCCGCGAGCTGGTGGCGCTCGGCGGTGACGCGCCGGTGGTGGTCGACCTGTGCACCGGCTCGGGTGCGGTGGCCAAGGCGATCGCCGACGAGGTGCCGCGGGCGCGGGTGTACGCAGTCGAGCTCGACCCGGGTGCGCACGCGTGGGCGGAGCGCAACCTCGCGGCCACGCAGGTCGAGCTGCGGTGCGCAGACATGGCCGACGCGTTCCCGGAGCTCGACGGCATCGTCGACGTCGTGACCTGCAACCCGCCGTACATCCCCTTGGACGCCTGGGAGTCCGTCGCTCCCGAAGCCCGAGACCACGACCCTCCGCTGGCGCTCTTCTCCGGCGACGACGGACTCGACGCGTTCCGGGTGTTGGAGCGTCGCGCCACCCGGCTGCTCCACCCGCAGGGCTGGTTGGGTGCCGAGCACGCCGACCTCCAGGGCCAGGCGGTGCCCGCCCTGTTCGCCGCGACCGGTCAGTGGGCCGAGATCGTCGACCACGACGACCTGGCCGGGCGTCCGCGCTTCGTGACTGCGAGGCTGGCACGATGACCCTCATGCACTGCCGTTCGCAGTCGGCGCGCGTGGCGCCGCGTCCCACATGAGCCTCATCCTGCGGGTGGACTCCCCCGAAGAGCGCGAGGCCGCTGTCAAGGCAGCCGTCCGCGCCGTCAGCAGAGGACGCCTGGTGGTGTTGCCCACCGACACGGTGTACGGCGTGGCCGCCGACGCCTTCGAGGCCGAGGCGGTCGCCCGGCTCCTGGAGGCCAAGGGGCGCGGCCGGGAGATGCCGCCTCCGGTGCTGATCAGCTCGGTCACCACGGTCGACGCCCTGATCACCGGCCTGCCGGAGTACGCCCGGGCCCTGATCGAGGCGTTCTGGCCCGGGCCGCTCACCATCATCGGGCGCCAGCAGGGGTCGCTCCAGTGGGATCTCGGAGACACCCGAGGAACGGTCGCCGTCCGGATGCCCGATCACGAGCTGGCGCTGGAGATCCTCGAGCGCACCGGTCCGCTGGCCGTCAGCTCGGCCAACCTCACGGGCCGCCCGCCGGCCACGACGGCCGCGGAGGCCGAGGAGATGCTGGGCGACAGCGTCGGCGTGATCATCGACGGCGGCCCGGTCACCGGGCTGGTGCCGTCCACGATCGTTGCCGTCACGGGCACCCGCCCCAAGGTGCTGCGCGACGGATCGCTCAGCCGGGCCAGCATGAACGAGGTGCTCACCCCACTCGGCTGGTCGGTGGAGGACCCGGCCGACGAGGATCCGGCCGACGAGGATCCGGCCGACGAGGATCCGGCCGACGGGGAGCAGGCCGACGAGGATCCGGCCGACGGGGAGCAGGCCTGAGTGCGCGAGTACGCCCTGGTCTTCCTGGTCGCCGCCACGGTGACCTACCTGCTCACCGTGGTCGCCCGGGAGATCGCCGTACGCACCGGTGCCGTGGCGGCCGTGCGGGATCGCGACGTCCACGACGAGCCGATCCCCTACCTCGGCGGGCTGGCGATGCTGGGCGGCCTGGTGGCGGCGTACGTCGTCGCGCGCCAGCTGCCCTTCCTCTCCCTGAGCGACCCGTTCGTCTTCCGTGACGCGGGCGTGGTGCTGATCGCGGGCGCGATCATCTGCGGCGTCGGCGTCCTCGACGACATCTTCGACCTGGACGCGTTGACGAAGTTCGGCGGGCAGCTGTTGGCCGCAGGCTTCCTGGTCTACAAGAACATCCAGTTCACCTACTTCATCAAGCCCGACGGCGGCCAGTTCTCGCTGGAGTACTCCCAAGCCGCGCTGCTCACGGTGTTCGTCGTGGTGGCCACCATGAACGCCGTGAACTTCGTCGACGGCCTGGACGGGCTGGCTGCCGGCGTGGTGACCGTGGGGGCATTGGCGTTCTTCGTCTTCTGCTACCAGCTGGCCGACCTGAACAAGGTGTCCCTGGCGACCACCGGGGCGCTGCTGAGTGCGTCCCTCGCCGGCGCCTGCGTCGGCTTCCTTCCGCACAACATCCATCCCGCCCGGCTTTTCATGGGCGACTCCGGGTCGATGTTGATCGGGCTGTTCCTGGCCGCATCGGCGATCACGCTCACCGGCCAGTACCCTCCGTCGTCGTTACAGCGCGGTGCCTTCGGCTCCGATGCGAGCTTCGTGCCGATGCTGCTGCCGCTGGCACTGCCGGTCTCGTGGCTGATGTTGCCGTTGGCCGACCTGGTGCTGGCCGTGTTCCGACGGACCCGCGCCGGTCGCTCCCCGTTCGCGCCCGACAAGCAGCACCTGCACCACCGGATGCTCGAGATCGGGCACTCCCACCGGCGCGCGGTGCTGATCCTCTGGTTGTGGGCAGCGCTGATCGCGTTCGGGACCGTGGCGATCAGCCTCTACACCGGGCCCGTGATGTGGAGCCTGCTCGGCACCGCGCTGCTGCTCACCGTCGCCGCCACCTTCATCCTGCCCGTCATCCGGCGGCCCGAACTGGCCGACGCCGGTGGGGCGTAGGGTCGTACCCGATTCTGAGTTTCAGGCCCCCGGGACTTTGTGATAGTTTTCACGAGCGCCCCTGGAGGTGCTCGCCACCGGGCCGGGGGATCCGCCGCACACCCACGACGATCAGGCCGCCGACATGACGACCGAGACGCAGCACCGCACCCGCGACGGGGGCTCACGCGTGCTTCTGGGGGCGGCGCTCGGAGCCGCGTCGGCCACGCTGGCATTGTCGTTGGCCGGGCTCGTTCTCAGCGGCTCAGCCGCGGCGTACGGCGCCCTGGTGGGTGCGCTGCTGGTGCTGCTGGTGTTCGGTTCGGGGGCGTTCGCGGTCAACGCGGTCGCCACCGTGCTGCCGGCCGCGTCCCTGCTGGTAGCGATGCTCACCTACACCCTCCAGGTGGTGCTGATGGGCTTGGTGTTCTGGGGGTTGAGCGGCTCCGGCGCCCTGGGCCGCGACCTGGACGAGCGCTGGCTGGCGGGTTCGGTGATCGCCGGCACGCTGGCCTGGCTGGCGGTACAGGTGCGACAGACGGCGCGGGCACGGATCCCGGCGTACGACCTCGGTGTCACGGGTCGAACAGGGGGTGAAGCATGACCGTCACCGGCTGCTATCGTCCGGGGCGCGATGCCTTCGCCACCCCCACCACCCCCGTTCGGTTCACGCGGGCGCCCCGATCCATGGCATGCCTTCGGCTACCTCGTCGCAGGTGTGGCGGCATACGGGCTGATCGGGTTTGCGTTGGATCAGTGGCTCGGGACATCGTGGCTGGTGGCGGTCGGAGTGGTGTTCGGAGCCGTGCTCGGGCTCTACCTCACCTGGAAGCGGTTGGAGGTTCTGCCCGAGGACGGCGGAGCCGCGGGCCACACGGACGGACGACAGTGACGACGAGGCAGGAGAAAGCGTGAGTGTGAGTGCGGTGACCATCCTCGCCGAGGGCGCTGCGGGCGAAGGATTCTCTGCCCCGGGGCCCGGCAACTTCGACCTGCCCGGGTTCTTCGAGATCGCCGGCTCGCCGGTGACCAAGCCGATGTTCCAGCTGGTGCTGGCGGCGGTGCTCGTCTTCGGGTTCTTCTACCTGGCGTCGCGGCGTGCCGCCCTGGTGCCGGGCCGGTTGCAGTTCTCCGGTGAGGGCGCCTACGGCCTGGTCCGCAACTCGATCGCGCGGGACGTCATCGGCACCCGCGACTTCGCGCGCTTCGTCCCCTACCTCTTCGTGCTGTTCTTCTTCATCCTGGTCAACAACTTCTTCTCCTCCCTCCCCGGGGTCCAGTTCCCGACCTTCTCCCGTGCCTCCATGGCCTACGCCCTGGCCGCGCTGAGCTGGGCGGTCTACAACGGGGTCGGGATCAAGAAGCACGGACTTGTCGGCTATCTCAAGCTCCAGAGCGTGCCGACCGGCGTCAGCCCGGTGATGTACCCCCTGCTGATCCCGCTGGAGTTCATGTCCAACATCGTGGTCCGCCCGGCCACCCTGGCGCTGCGACTCTTCGCCAACATGTTCGCCGGCCACCTGCTGATCATCCTCTTCGCCACCGGCGGTCTCTACCTGCTTCAGGAGGGGAGTCTGCTGGTGAAGCCGGTCGGCCTGCTCGCCTGGGTGCTGTTCATCCTGATCTCGTTCTTGGAGCTGCTGGTGCAGTTCCTCCAGGCCTACGTCTTCACCCTGCTCAACGCCATGTACATCTCCAGCGCCGTCGCCGACGAGCACTGAGAGCACGACCACCAGACAACCTGAAGTAGCACCCACCGAAAGGAAACCCACATGGACCGGCTCGCTCAACATGATCGGCTACGGTCTCGCGGCCATCGGCCCCGGCATCGGCATCGGCCTGATCTTCGCGGCCTACATCTCCGGCGTCGCCCGGCAGCCCGAGGCCCAGAGCCGACTGCAGTCGATCGCGATCCTGGGCTTCGCCCTGGCCGAGGCGCTCGCCATCATCGGTATCGCCCTCGCGTTCGTCCTCTGACCTGTCGCTGACCGAAGGATCTGCTCATGCAACAAGTCATCATCCTGGCGGCCGGGGAGGCCGAGGAGCACGGTCCGCTCGCGTTCGTGTGGGTGGAGTTCCTCCTCGCCCTCGTGGTGTTCGGCATCCTCTTCTGGGCCGTGCGCAAGTGGGTCGTCCCGAACTTCGAGAAGACCTTCTCCGAGCGGACTGCGGCGATCGAGGGCGGCCTGGCCGCCGCCGAGACCAAGCAGGCCGAGGCCGACGCCAAGCTGGCCGACCTGGAGGCCCAGCTTGCCGACGCCCGGCACGAAGCAGCACGGATCCGTGAGGAGGCCCGCGAGCAGGGCGCCCAGATCGTCGCGGAGATGCGGGACCAGGCGCAGGCCGAGTCCACGCGGATCGTCGAGCACGGCAAGGCCCAGATCGAGGCGGAGCGGCAGCATGCGGTGACCTCGCTCCGAGCCGAGGTCGGAGCCCTGGCCACCGGACTCGCCGGGCGCATCGTCGGGGAGAGCCTCGACGACGAGGCCCGCCAGAGCCGGGTGGTCGAGCGGTTCCTCGCCGAGCTCGAGAGCGACCAGAGCGGAGTCAGCTGATGGCCTTCCGTGGCGCCTCGGCCGACGCCCTCCGGACGCTGAGCGGCGATCTCGACGCCGCGCTCGCCGGTGGGGCCGACGCGGCCGCGGTCGGCATCTCGCTGTTCTCGGTCGCGGGCGTGCTGCGGTCCGAGCCGGCGCTGCGTCGGGTGGCGACCGACGTCTCCGTCGGGACCTCAGCCAAGCAGGGGCTGGTGGGCGACATCTTCGACACGAAGATCGACGCGGCGGCGTCGGCGGTGGTCGGCCAGGCGGTCGGTCATCGCTGGACCGTCACCCGGGACCTCGCTGATGTGCTCGAGCACCTCGGCGTGGTCGCGGTCGTACGCTCGGCCGACGCCGAGTCCGCGAGACTGGCCGACGAGCTGTTCTCCTTCGGGCGCGTGCTCACCGAGAGCCCTGCCCTGCGCGACGCTCTCTCCGACCCCGCCCGGTCGGAGTCGGACAAGGCGACGCTGCTGCACGGGCTGCTCGACGGCAAGGCGCTTCCCGCGACGGTCACGTTGGTCCAGCAGGCGCTGGCGGGCAGCTACCGCACGGTCAGCGTGGCCCTGGCGGCGTACCAGCAGGTCGCGGCCGACGTTCATCAGCAGAAGGTCGCCACGGTGCGCGTGGCTCGCCCGCTGAGTGAGGGCGAGCGCGGGCGACTCAGCGAGTCGCTGTCTCGCCGCTACGAGCGCGAGATCCACCTCAACATGATCCTCGACCCCCAGGTGGTCGGCGGCATCCGCGTCGAGATCGGCGATGACGTCATCGACGGCACGGTGCTCAGCCGACTCGACGATGCCCGACGCAAGCTGGCCGGGTGACCGGCCTCGGTTGAGGGCGCCGGCGCTCACCAGCCAAGAACGCACAACTCCAACGATTCTTCGAACTTCAGCAGACAACAGTGAGGACAAGCGAGATGACGGAGCTTTCCATCCGTCCGGACGAGATCCGGGACGCGCTGCAGCGCTTCGTGGCTGACTACCAGCCCGAGACCGCGAGTCGTGAGGAGGTCGGGACGGTGGCCGAGGCCGGCGACGGGATCGCCCGCGTCAGCGGCCTGCCCTCGGTCATGGCCAACGAGCTGCTCGAGTTCGAGGACGGCACCCTGGGCATCGCCTTGAACCTCGACACCCGCGAGATCGGGGTCGTGGTGCTCGGTGACTTCGACAAGATCGAGGAGGGCCAGTCGGTCAAGCGCACCGGCGAGATCCTCTCGGTGCCGGTGGGTGATGCCTACCTCGGTCGCGTGGTCGACCCGCTCGGCACGCCCATCGACGGCCTCGGAGAGATCGCCAGCACCGAGCGTCGCGCGCTCGAGCTGCAGGCTCCCTCCGTGGTGGAGCGCAAGTCCGTCCACGAGCCTCTCGCGACCGGCATCAAGGCGATCGACGCGTTGACGCCGATCGGGCGTGGTCAGCGACAGCTGATCATCGGTGACCGGGCCACGGGCAAGACCACGATCGCCATCGACACGATCATGAACCAGAAGCAGAACTGGGACTCCGGCGACCCGACCAAGCAGGTGCGCTGCATCTATGTCGCCATCGGCCAGAAGGGCTCGACGATCGCCTCCGTCCGTGGCGCCCTGGAGGAGGCCGGCGCCCTGGAGTACACCACCATCGTGGCCTCGCCCGCGTCTGACTCCGCCGGCTTCAAGTACCTCGCTCCCTACACCGGCTCGGCCATCGGCCAGCACTGGATGTACGACGGCAAGCACGTCCTGATCATCTTCGACGACCTCACCAAGCAGGCCGAGGCCTACCGTGCGGTGTCGCTGCTGCTGCGCCGTCCCCCGGGTCGTGAGGCCTACCCGGGCGACGTCTTCTATCTGCACAGCCGGCTGCTGGAGCGCTGCGCGAAGCTGTCCGACGACATGGGCGCGGGCTCGATGACCGGCCTGCCGATCGTCGAGACCAAGGCCAACGACGTGTCGGCGTTCATCCCGACCAACGTCATCTCGATCACCGACGGCCAGATCTTCTTGCAGTCCGACCTGTTCGCGGCCAACCAGCGTCCCGCCATCGACGTCGGCATCTCGGTGTCGCGGGTCGGCGGCGCGGCGATGACCAAGGCGATGAAGTCGGTGACCGGCTCGCTGAAGGTCGACCTCGCGCAGTTCCGCGCGATGGAGGCCTTCGCGATGTTCGCCTCCGACCTCGACGCGGCATCACGCCAGCAGCTGAACCGTGGTCAGCGTCTGATGGCGCTGCTGCGCCAGCCGCAGTACTCCCCGTATCCCCTCGATGACATGACCGTCTCGCTGTGGATCGGCACGTCCGGTCGGCTCGACCGGGTTCCGACCGAGGACGTGCTGAGGTTCGAGCACGAGTTCCTCGACTTCCTGCGCCGGTCCCATCCCGGCATCCTCGCGGGGATCCTCGAGTCCCAGAAGTTCGACGACGCGGCCGAGGCCGAGCTCGCCGGGGCCTACGACGAGTTCCTGACGCAGTTCGAGACCTCGGACGGCCAGCCGATCAAGGCCGGCACGGAGATCGTCGAGGCGCTCCCGGACGAGGACATCGAGCAGGAGCAGATCGTCAAGCAGAAGCGAGGCTGACGGATGGCTCTATCGCTGCGTGAGTATCGCGCGCGGATCAAGTCGACGGAGTCGATGAAGAAGATCACGCGCGCCATGGAGCTCATCGCTGCGTCTCGCATCATCAAGGCGCAGCAGCGAGCCGCGGCGGCGACGCCGTACGCCCGCGAGCTCACCCGTGCGGTCTCGGCCGTGGCCACCTTCTCCCACGTCGATCACGCCATGACCACGGAGCCGGAGAACCCGACCCGGGCCGGGATCCTGATCGTCACGAGCGACCGGGGGCTGGCGGGTGCCTACTCCTCCAACGTGCTCAAGGAGGCCGAGCGGCTCACCGAGACGTTGCGGGCCGAAGGCAAGCAGGTCGACGTGTTCGTCACCGGACGCAAGGGCCAGGCCTACTTCAAGTTCCGCCAGCGGCCGGTCGCTCAGGCGTGGACCGGGTTCTCCGACCAACCCACCTACGACGTCGCGAGCGACATCGGGGCGACCCTGATCGCAGCCTTCCTCAACAAGGACGCCGATGGCCGCCCGCAGGCCGCGACCGACGAGGTGCCCCAGGGCGTCGACGAGGTGCATGTGGTCTACACGCGCTTCAAGTCGATGCTCTCGCAGGAGCCGGTCGCGCGGCGGATGCTGCCGCTGGAGGTCGTCGAGGGCGAGGAGGCCCCGGCCGAGGCCGATCTACTGCCGCTCTACGAGTTCGAGCCGTCGGCCGCCGACGTGCTGGACTCCCTGCTCCCGCGCTACGTCCAGAGCCGGATCTACTACTCGCTGCTGCAGGCTGCGGCCTCAGAGCTGGCCGCCCGCCAGAAGGCGATGAAGTCCGCGACCGACAACGCCGACGAGCTCATCAAGAAGTACACCCGCATCGCCAACCAGGCCCGCCAGGCCGGGATCACCCAGGAAATCAGCGAGATCGTCGGCGGCGTCAACGCCCTGGCCGACGCCCAAGCCGGGAACGAGTGAGGATCACATGACTGCCACTGTTGAAGAGACCACGGGAACCGCTGCCGGCGTCGGCCGGATCGCCCGGGTGATCGGGCCCGTCGTCGACATCGAGTTCCCCTCGGACGCGATGCCGTCGATCTACAACGCGCTGACCTGCGAGTTCGAGCTGGCGGGGGAGACCCTGAAGATCGTGCTCGAAGTTGCCCAGCACATCGGCGACGGCATGATCCGCGCCATCTCGATGAAGCCCACCGACGGGCTGGTGCGCGGCGCGCAGGTCCTCGACACCGGCTCCTCGATCAGCGTCCCGGTCGGCGACGTGACGTTGGGCCACGTGTTCAACGTGACCGGCGACTGCCTCAACCTCAAGGAGGGCGAGACGCTCGACATCAAGGAGCGCTGGGGCATCCACCGCAAGGCGCCGGCGTTCGACCAGCTGGAGTCGAAGACCCAGATGTTCGAGACCGGCATCAAGGTCATCGACCTGCTGACGCCCTACGTCCTCGGCGGCAAGATCGGCCTGTTCGGCGGCGCCGGTGTCGGCAAGACCGTACTGATCCAGGAGATGATCGCGCGCGTCGCGAAGGACCATGGCGGTGTGTCGGTCTTCGCCGGAGTCGGCGAGCGCACCCGCGAGGGCAACGACCTCATCGCCGAGATGGAGGAGGCCGGCGTCATCGGCCAGACCGCGCTGGTGTTCGGCCAGATGGACGAGCCGCCGGGCACCCGGCTACGCGTGGCGCTGTCGGCGCTGACGATGGCGGAGTACTTCCGCGACGTGCAGAAGCAGGACGTGCTGCTTTTCGTCGACAACATCTTCCGGTTCACCCAGGCCGGGTCCGAGGTCTCCACCCTGCTCGGCCGGATGCCGTCGGCGGTGGGCTATCAGCCGAACCTGGCCGATGAGATGGGTCAGCTGCAGGAGCGGATCACCTCGACGCGCGGGCACTCGATCACCTCGATGCAGGCGATCTACGTCCCCGCCGACGACTACACCGACCCGGCACCGGCGACGACGTTCGCGCACCTGGACGCGACGACCGAGCTCTCGCGTGAGATCGCATCGCTGGGCATCTACCCCGCGGTCGACCCGCTCACCTCGACGTCGCGGATCCTCGACGCGCAGTACATCGGCAAGGATCATTACGACTGCGCGATCCGCACCAAGCAGATCCTTCAGCGCAACAAGGAGCTGCAGGACATCATCGCGATCCTGGGCGTGGACGAGCTGTCCGAGGAGGACAAGGTCATCGTCCACCGCGCTCGCCGCATCCAGCGGTTCCTCTCGCAGAACACCTACGTCGCCAAGCAGTTCACCGGCAAGGAGGGTTCGACGGTCCCCGTTGCCGACACCATCGAGGCGTTCAACAAGATCGCCGACGGTGACTATGACCACGTGGCGGAGCAGGCGTTCTTCATGTGCGGCGGTCTCGACGACGTCGAGGCCCGGTGGGCCGAGATCCAGAAGGGCCTGTGATGGCAGACGTCCTTCACATCGAGGTGGTGTCGGCCGACCGCACCGTGTGGTCGGGCGAGGCGACTCGGGTGATCGCCCGCACCACCGAGGGTGACGTCGGCATCCTGCCCCACCATGCCCCGCTGCTGTCGTTGCTCGTCGACGGTGTGGTCGACGTGCAGACGGCCGAGGGCGAGACCTGGGTTGCCGCGGTCAGCAGGGGATTCCTGTCCGTGGCCAACAATCGGGTCTCGATCCTCGCGGAGTACGCCGAGGCCTCGCACGAGATCGACCTCGAGAAGGCGCGCCAGGACCTGGAGCGCGCGAAGGCCGCGGGGGAGAATGAGGACGCGGCCACCGAGGCGGTGCGTCTGGCCGAGGCCAAGATCCGCGCGGCGGAGCGCGCCGGCTGACCTGGTGTCGCACGAAGTGGAGGGGATAGATGCCGGTCTGGCAGTTGCTGCTTGACGCGGTCGGGCTGACGCTGCTGTGTGTGCTCCTCTACGGTCTGGCCCTCGTCGTACGCCGGCGCGCTCTCGCCCGCCGCGGTGGCACCTTCGAGCTCAGTTTCCGCGCCCGGTCCGTGAAGGCCGGGCGCGGCTGGCTTCTGGGGCTCGGACGCTATTCCGGTGAGAACCTCGAATGGTTCCGCATCTTCTCCCTGGCGCCCCGGCCCAAGCGGACCTGGGACCGCGCCGATCTCGAGTACGCCGGCCGGCGGGAGCCCGAAGGCGTCGAGGAGCTCTCGCTCTACGCCGATCACGTCGTGGTGGCCTGCAGCACGCCCACGGGCGACCTCGAGCTGGCGATGAGCCCGGACTCGTTGATGGGCTTCCAGTCGTGGCTGGAGGCGATGCCGCCCGGCACCCGCGGGGTTCGCCCGGGCGACGCCCCGGGGCTGCTCTGAGGGGCCGGGTGACGGGCCAGTCGACCGACCCGACGACGCTGCGTCGGGCCCGCGACGCCGTCATGGTCTCGTTCCTGTTCAACGGCTTCGGCCTGGCCAGCTGGGTGTCCCGGATCCCGGAGGCACGGGCCGAGCTCTCGTTGAGCAATGGTGAGCTGGGCCTGCTGCTGCTGGCGATCTCGGCCGGCTCGGTGCTGAGCCTGCCCAGCACCGGGGGGCTGGTCGACCGCTGGGGGGCGGCCCGGGTGGTGCGGGTCGGTGTCGTGGCGGACGTGGTGGGGCTGGCGGCGGCCGGCCTGGGGGCGGGGGTGCTCGGGTCGGTCTGGCTGACGGCCGCCGGGCTGTTCGTCTACGGCGTGGGCGTGGGCGTCTGGGACGTCGCGATGAACGTCGAAGGCGCGGAAGTCGAGCGGGGTCTCGGCCGCACGATCATGCCGCGCTTCCATGCCGGCTTCAGCCTGGGCACGCTGGTGGGGGCACTCGTGGGCGCCGGGACCTACGCCGCCGGCGTCCCCATGGGCCTACATCTGGCGTCCGCGGCCCTGGTGATCGGGGTCGTCGCCTGGGGCTCCGCGGGTCGCTTCCTGCCCGGGATCCCCGAGCACTCCGGCGGCGTCGCCGAGCGACGGTCGGCGTGGGCGGCCTGGCTCGAGCCGCGCACGCTGCTGATCGGACTGATGGTGCTGACGCTGGCGCTGACGGAGGGGACGGCCAACGACTGGCTCGCGGTCGCGCTGATAGACGGGTACGACGTCTCCCCGTCGGTCGGCGTCCTGGGCTTCGCGGGCTTCGTTCTTGCGATGACGCTGGGCAGGGTGCTGGGGCCGCTCCTGCTGGATCGGTTCGGGCGAGTGCCGGTGCTCTGGGGCACGATGGTGGCCGCGGCTCTCGGGGTGGTGCTGATCGTGTTCGGTGGCCACGTCGTGCTGGTGGTTGCCGGCATCCTGCTGTGGGGGATGGGCGCCTCCCTCGGCTTCCCCGTCGGCATGAGCGCCGCTGCCGACGACCCCGCCCACAGCGCGGCCCGGGTCAGCGTCGTGGCCACGATCGCCTACACGGCGTTCCTGATGGGGCCGCCGTTCCTGGGCTTCGTCGCCGACCGGGTCGGCACGCTGCAGGCGCTCCTGGTGATCTCGGTGCTGCTGCTCCCAGCGGCGCTGGTGGTGCCCGCCGCTCGCGAGCGGCGCTAGGCAGGCGAAGAACGGCCCTCGGCGACAGCTCCTACTCCCGCTCCCCGCCAGGTATCCACAGGACGTCGCCCCGCTCCTGGTTCGCGTGGCGCGCCAGGATGAACAGCAGGTCCGAGAGTCGGTTGAGATAGCGCAGCGCGACGACGTTCATGGTGTCGCCGTGCTCGGTGTACGCCGCCCAGGCCGATCGCTCCGCCCGGCGTACGACGGTGCGCGCGACGTGCAGCAACGCCGCGCCGGGAGTGCCGCCGCTCAGGATGAACGACCGCAGCGGCGCGAGCGCGTCGTTGTAGGAGTCGCACAACGCCTCCAGCCGGTCGACGTACTCCGGCAGCACGCGCAGCGGCGGGTGCTCGGGATTCGCCACCACGGGGGTGGAGAAGTCCGCGCCCACGTCGAACAGGTCGTTCTGCACCCGGATCAGCACCGCCGTGACGTCGTCGTCGAGCTGGCCGAGGGCCAGGGCCACGCCGATCTGCGCGTTGGCCTCGTCCACGTCGGCGTACGCCGCCAGCCGCAGGTCGGTCTTGGCAGCCTCGCTGAAGTCGCCGAGCCGGGTGGTCCCGTCGTCGCCGGTGCGGGTGTAGATCCTGGTGAGGTTGACCATGGTGCGAGGTTAGCCGTCGGTGCGGACCGACCGCTGAGGCGGTCGACCGACACTCCGCCGCGAAATCAAGGCAACCATTTCAGCGTGATTTGCGTCATAGTAGGCATGCAGAACGGGGGTAGGGAATGAATATCGTGAGAGACGGACCGACGTTGGTCCTGCACGGGGACTTCGACGTCCGCAGCACGGGGGACGTGCGTCGCGAGATCTACGCGCAGCTGGCCGACCACGACTCCGATGTCGTGATCGACCTGTCGCACGTGGCTGTCATCGACGTGACGGCGCTCAAGGTGCTCGCCGTCGCGACCCGGGAGGCCCACCGCAGGGGCGGGCACCTCCGGCTGCGCGGCTGCGGCCCCCACGTCACGCGGATGCTGCACAAGACCCGACTGATCCGGTTCGTCGAGGTCGAGCGGATGCCGATCCCCGCCTGAGAACGCGGTCTCGGCTTCCGGCGTCGTGTTGGATGTCCCACACGGCTGACGCCTTACCACCCGGCGCACTCCGGCCTACCCTCGGTCCATGAGCGAGAAGGCCGTGCCTGAGAAGGACCGTCCCTGGGTGATGCGGACCTATGCCGGTCACTCGACGGCCGCGGCGTCCAACGCGCTCTACCGCACCAACCTGGCGAAGGGTCAGACCGGCCTCTCGGTGGCCTTCGACCTGCCGACCCAGACCGGCTACGACCCCGACGACCGGCTCGCGCGGGGCGAGGTGGGCAAGGTGGGCGTCCCGGTGCCGCACCTGGGGGAGATGCGGCGGCTGTTCGACGACATCCCGCTGACCGCGATGAACACGTCGATGACGATCAACGCCACCGCCATGTGGCTGCTCGCGCTCTATCAGGTGGCCGCGGAGGAGCAGAATCCCGACCTGGACCCGGCCGAGGTCGCCGCGCAGCTGGCCGGCACCACCCAGAACGACATCATCAAGGAGTACCTCTCGCGGGGGACCTACGTGTTCCCGCCCGAGCACTCCCTGCGGCTGACCGCCGACCTGATCGCCTACACCGTCCACCAGATCCCGAAGTGGAACCCCGTCAACATCTGCAGCTATCACCTCCAGGAGGCGGGTGCCACGCCGGTGCAGGAGCTGGCGTATGCCCTGTCCGCGGCGGTGTCCGTCCTCGACCGGGTGCGAGCCTCCGGCCAGGTGGACGAGGCGGACTTCGAGAAGGTCGTCGGCCGGATCTCCTTCTTCGTCAACGCCGGCGTGCGCTTCGTCGAGGAGATGTGCAAGATGCGCGCCTTCGTCGAGCTCTGGGACGAGATCACCCGGGAGCGCTACGGCGTCACCGACCCCGCGATGCGTCGCTTCCGCTACGGCGTCCAGGTGAACTCGCTCGGCCTGACCGAGGCCCAGCCCGAGAACAACGTGCAGCGGATCGTCCTGGAGATGCTGGGCGTGACCCTGTCCAAGAACGCCCGGGCCCGGGCCGTGCAGCTTCCGGCCTGGAACGAGGCGCTGGGCCTGCCCCGCCCCTGGGACCAGCAGTGGTCGCTGCGGCTGCAGCAGGTGCTGGCCTTCGAGTCCGACCTGCTCGAGTACGACGACCTCTTCGACGGCTCTCCCGTGGTGGAGGCCAAGGTCGCCGAGCTCGTGGCCGGCGCCCGGGAGGAGATGGACCGGGTGCAGGAGCTCGGCGGGGCGATCGCGGCGGTGGAGTCGGGCTACATGAAGCAGGCGCTGGTCTCGGCGCATGCCGCTCGCCGAGGCCGGATCGAGGCTGGTGAGGAGCAGATCGTCGGCGTCAACATCTTCACCACCACCGAGGTGTCTCCGCTGACCGCCGACCTCGACGCGGCCATCCAGGCGCCTGATCCCGAGGCCGAGCGGGCCGCTCTTGAGACCGTGCGGGCCTGGAAGCAGCAGCGCGACGACGGTGCGGTGCGAGTGGCCCTGGATCGGCTGGCCGCCGATGCCAAGACCGACGCCAACCTGATGGCGGCGACCCTGGCCGCGGCTCGGGCCGGCGCCACCACGGGGGAGTGGGCCGCGACCCTGCGTGAGGTGTTCGGCGAGTACCGCGCCCCCACCGGCGTCGCCGGTGCTGTCGGCGCTTCCCACTCGGCGATCGGGGCGTCCGGGGTGGAGCTGTCTCGGGTGCGGGAACGGGTGCGGACGACGGGCGAGGAGCTCGGCGGGCGGCTGCGGCTGCTGGTCGGCAAGCCCGGCCTCGACGGCCACTCCAACGGGGCGGAGCAGGTCGCCGTCCGCGCTCGTGACGCCGGCTTCGAGGTGATCTACCAGGGCATCCGTCTGACTCCCGAGCAGATCGTTGCGGCGGCCATTGCCGAAGACGTCCACTGCGTCGGCCTGTCGATCCTGTCCGGCTCTCATATGGAGCTGGTCCCCGCCGTCCTCGACGGGCTCCGCGAGGCCGGGCTGGACGACGTCCCGGTCGTGGTCGGCGGGATCATCCCCGAGTCCGACGCGGTGGCCTTGCGGACCGCCGGCGTGGCGGCGATCTACACCCCCAAGGACTTCGGGCTCACCCAGATCATGGACGGCATCGTCGACGTGATCCGCGCCGCCCGCGGGCTCGGCTGAGACCGCCGGGTCGACCGATCCAGCTCCGTCTCACGGAGTGGCACGCGGGTGCCAGCGGACGTGGCCGTTCTTGATCACGTGGGGCGTGGCCGGGGCTCTTGCGAGAAACGTTAGTGGCCACTAACGTGTTGTGATGACCGACGCCTTCTCCGCAGCTGCCGAGCCGAACCGGCGACGCATCCTGCAGATGCTGGCATCGCAGCCTCGGACAGTCAGCGAGATCGCGGCCGAGTTCCCCGTGACCCGCTCGGCGATCTCCCAGCACCTCCTCGTGCTCGCCGACGCAGGGCTGGTCGACGCGGAGAAGATCGGCCGCCAACGCCACTACCGGGTCCTGCCCTCGGGGCTGCAGAAGTTGCAGCGCGAGCTCGACCGGTTCTGGAGCGACGAGCTCGACCTGCTCGTCGCCCAAGCACAGCAATCAAGGAGACAGCCATGAGTTTCACCAAGACAGTCACGCTGCCGGTCACGCCGGACGAGGCCTTCGCCATGATCACCGAACCCGAGAGGCTACGGCGGTGGCAGGCGGTGTCGGCCTCGGTCGACCTGCGCGCCGGCGGCGGCTGGAGTTGGACCGTCAGCCCCGGTCACATCGCCGCGGGCACCTTCCGCGAGGTCGAGCCCGGGAGGCGAGTCGTGTTCGGCTGGGGTTGGGACGGAAGCGACGACCTCCCCCCGGACGCCTCGACCGTCACCGTGACCGTGGAACCGGCCGACGGTGGCGCGAGGGTGACGCTGGTCCACGACGGGCTCACCGCAGAGCAGGCAACGAGGCACGCCGAGGGCTGGAACCACTACCTCGCGCGCCTGGAGGCGCTGGCCGTCATGGGCGACGCCGGCCAGGACGCCTGGGCCCGCGTGCCGGCCGAGCTCGGCCCGATCTCGGCGGCCGAGGCCGTGCTGGCTGCGATCCAGCCGATGCTGCGCAGCCTGACCCCCGAGGATCAGCCGAAGCAGACCCCGTGCGCCGACTTCACCTGCCACGGGGTCGCGGAGCACCTGTTCGGATCGCTGACCCAGCTCGGCGCGATGGCCGGGGTCACGGTGGCGAACCCCGAGCAGGGCTCGCTCGAGAACCGGATCTCGGCGATGGCCGGCCAGGCCATCGACGGCTGGCGCACGGTCGACCTCGGGGGCTCGGTGCCCGGGCCGGGTGGCGCCGACCTGCCGGCCGCGGTGGGGGTTAGCCTGCTCTCCCTCGAGCTGCTCCTGCACGGCTGGGACATCGCCCAGGGGGCGGGTCGGCCTCTCGACGTGGCCGACGAGGTCGTCGCCTACGTCCGCACGTTGGCCGAACCCGTCGTACCAGGCGGTCGTGCCCGGGGCTCCTTCGCCGACGAGGTCACCCCCTCGGCCGACGCGACCCCGCTGGAAGGGCTCGCCGCGTTCGCGGGCCGCACACCGGTCGCGGTCTGACCGGCACCGCACCTCCCCGGCCGCCAGCGCCCGCTGCCGGCCTCGACCACGAAACAGGAGAACATCATGACCAAGTACGTGTTCACCTACCACGCCCCGATGACCCCCGCCGAGGCCGCGCCGCCGACCCAGGAGCAGATGGAGGCCGTGATGGCCGAGTGGACCGCCTGGGCGGGCAAGGTCGGCGACGGGATGGTGGACTTCGGCACCCCCCTCGCGGGCGGCACCCGGGTCAGTCCCGAGGGCACCTCTCCCAGCACCCGTGAGGTGACGGGCTACTCGATCCTCGAGGCCGCCGACCTCGACGCGGCCCTGGAGCTGGCCCGCAACCACCCGCACCTGAGCATGCCCGGTGGCTGCGAGATCGAGGTGCACGAGGCGTTGCCCGTCCCCGGCATGTGACGGTCCTCGTCGCCCGGCTCCTCGTCGCCCGGCCCCGAACCGGGCCCGGGGTCAGCGCGCGGTAGCGAGGGCGGGGCGGGCCTCCGGCGTACTCCGAGACCCGGGTGCGTGGTGCCGGGTCAGGGCCCGGTCGAGGTCGAGGATCAGGTCCTCGGGGTCCTCGAGGCCGATGGACAGACGCACCAGGTTCGCGGCCGGCCGGGCCTCCTGCGGCACCGGCCGGTGCGTGAGCGCGGCCGGGTGCTGCACCAGGGAGTCGACGCCACCGAGCGAGACGGCGTGGGTGAAGAGCTCCACGGCCGAGGTCATCGTGTTCGCTGCCGCGAACCCGCCGCGCAGGCTGATCGAGATCATCGCCCCGGTGCCGCGCATCTGGTGCTGGAGCAGCGCGCCGGGGTCGCCCTCAGAACCCGGGTAGTAGACCCGCTCCACGTCAGGGTGTCCCGACAGCCACCCGGCGATCCGGCGGGCCCCGGCCTGCTGGGCCCGGATCCGGATCGGCAACGTGGCGAGCCCGCGATGCAGCAGGTACGCGCCGAGGGGATGGAGCAGGCCGCCGGTGACGACACGCACCCGGCGCAGGGCGGCCGCGGTCTCCTCCCCGCAGGCGATCACGCCGCCGGTGACGTCACCGTGGCCACCGAGGTACTTGGTCGCGCTGTGCAGCGACATCGACGCACCGAGGGTGACCGGGTTCTGCAGCACCGGCGTCGCGAAGGTGTTGTCGACCAGCACCGGCACCTCGCCGGCCTGGGCGACGACGTCGCGGATGTCGACGAGCTCGAGGGTCGGGTTGGCGGGTGTCTCGACCACCACCATCGCGGTGTCCGGCCGAATGCTGCGGCCGACCTGGCCGGCCTTGCAGAAGGACACCTCGACGCCGAGCAGTCCGGAGTCGAGCAGGTGATCGGTGCCGCCGTACAAAGGGCGCACGGCCACGATGTGACGCTTTCCGGTGGGGGCCGTGTGGGCCAGGATCGCCGCGGTCATCGCCGCCATGCCGGAGGCGAAGGCCACGGCTGCGGTGGATCGCTCCAGCTGGGCCAACGCGGACTCGAACCGGGCGACCGTGGGGTTCCATAGCCGCGAATAGACGGCGCCGCCGTCGGCGAGCGGATAGCCGCCGGTGGCCATCGATTCGTAGGAGTCACCGCCGCGCTCGATGTCGGGCAGCGGGTTGGTCGAGGACAGATCGATCGGGAGCGCGTGCACGCCCAGCGCGGTGAGGTCCTCGCGGCCGCCGTGAACCGCGACGGTGTCTGGTCGGAGATACGAAGCCATGCCCTAAGGTTGGCGCATTCCCCAAGAAACACCTAGGCTTCCTGCTGAAACAGTCGATCAGATGATCGATTCGGTCATGATCCACAAGGTGCGAACCAGCCAAGGCGGAGCTCGTTGCAGAAAACACAACCCGGCGCGGCCCCACCGGGCCTCGACGCCACTGACCTGGCCATCCTGCGAGCCCTGAGCGCCGACGCGCGGGTGACGAACAAGGCCCTGGCCGCGCACCTGGGCCTGGCCGAGTCGACGTGCGCCTACCGCCTGCGCGCACTGCGCGACAACGGCGTCGTCACCGGTACGACGCTCCAGGTCGACCTTGCCGCGCTGGGATACCCCCTCCAGGCCGTGATCAAGGTGCGGCTCGGCAGCCACGACCAGGAGCACGTGAACCAGCTCTACACCGCGCTCACGCAGGCGCCCGGGGTGATCCAGGCGTTCCACGTCGCCGGTGCGGACGACTTCTACCTGCACGTCGCCGCTGAGAGCCCGCAGGCCCTGCGTGACCTGGTGCTGCACCACGTCACCGTGCACCCGGTGGTGCGGCACACCGAGACCCAGCTCGTGTTCGAGCTCCGCAGGGGCGCCGGGGTCCTCGCTCAGCCTCCGGCAGAAGTTAGGCATGCCTAACTTCGCCCTGCTACGTTGTGCCGGTGGGCAAGCAACGCAAGCCGAAGGCGAAGTGCTGCAACGACCGCCCACGCTGTCGCCGCTGCCCGATCCGGATGCTGAAGGACGGCACGCTGCCCGACGGGTATACCGTCAGGAAACGCAAGCTCGTGAAGACCAAGAAGCTGGCGGCCTGAGCCGCCCCGCCCGTCTGGAGGACCGGTGCCCGCCGCTCGTTTCGCTGACCAGCTCAATGTCCAGATCGGCCACGAGCTCGCTGCCCACAACCAGTACCTCGCCTGCGCCATCCACTACGACGCGCTGACCATGCCGAAGCTGGCCGCCTTCTTCTACGGCCAGGCGCTGGAGGAGCGCGAGCACGCGCTGATGATGGTGCAGTACCTCCTCGACAGCGACGCCGAGGTCCAGATCCCCGGGATCCAGGCGCCCCAGAACGGCTTCGCCGACGTGGTGGAGCCGGTCGCCCTGGCGCTGAGCCAGGAGAAGAGGGTCACCGAGCAGGTCAACGGCCTGCTGCGGATCGCCCGGGAGGAGTCCGACTTCGCCTCGGAGCAGTTCATGCAGTGGTTCATCAAGGAGCAGGTCGAGGAGATGGCGACGATGAGCGACCTGCTCGCTGTCGTCACTCGCAACGCCGACGACCTCGAGGACATCGAGGAGTACGTCGCGCGTGAGCAGGCCGGCGAGGGTGCGGACCCGACGGCGCCCCGCATCGCCGGAGCCTGACCCGAGGCCATGGCCCGGGTCACCGTGGTCGGCGCCGGCGTCGTCGGCCTGACCTGCGCGGTCCGGCTGCTCGAGGCCGGCCACCGCGTCGACGTGCTCGCTCGGGAGCTGCCGCTTGAGTCGACCTCGGCGGTGGCGGCGGCGATCTGGTACCCCTACCTCGCCGAGCCCCGCGAGCGGGTGCTGGGCTGGGGCTCCACGTCGTACGCCGAGTTCGCGCGGCTCGCGCGTGAGCGACCCGAGGCCGGCGTCACGGTCCGACCGGGCACCGAGGTGTTCCGCGAGCCGAGCCCGCGTCCGTGGTGGGCCGAGGCCGTGCCGGACCTGACCGTGACCGCGGACGTGCCGGCCGGCTTCTCCACCGGGTGGACCTTCAGCGCCCCGTTGATCGAGATGCCGGTCTATCTGCGCTGGCTGTGCGGACTGATCGAGGAGCTCGGCGGCACCCTCACCCGGCTGACGATGGCGGCGTTGCCCACCGGGCCGGACGTCGTGGTCAACTGCTCCGGGCTCGGTGCCCGCCTGCTGGCCGCGGATCGCACGGTGGTGCCGGTGCGCGGGCAGGTGGTCCTGGTCGAGCAGGTGGGGCTCGAGCGCTGGTGGCTCGACAGCGCCGCGCCGACCTACGTCATCCCACGCAGCCGCGACATCGTGGTCGGCGGCACCGAGCAGCCCGGTGAGTGGGACCCGACTCCCTCACCAGAGACGGCGCAGCGGATCCTGGACGGGGCTCGCGCTCTGGTGCCGGCGCTCCGTGGCGCGCGCGTGGTCGGGCACCGGGTCGGGCTGCGGCCCGCGCGCTCCGTCGTACGCCTCGAGCAGGAGGGGTCGGTCGTGCACTGCTACGGGCACGGCGGGTCCGGCGTCACCCTGAGCTGGGGCTGTGCCCGTGAGGTCGCGGCGCTCGTCGACGGCTGACGCGTCGACCGGGATCAGCCGCGACGGCGCAACACGGCCCACCAGGCCGTGCCGCCGACGACCAGTCCGACCAGAGCCCCCAGCGCCGGTCCCCAGGCGCCGCTCTGGCGCCCGACGGTCACCCCCAGCACCATCAGCAGCATCACCCCGATCCCCAGGAAGACCCGGAGCAGCATCTCCTGGAAGAACAGGGTGGTGAAGGAGCCGGTGCCGCCGTCGCGGGTCAGCGGCTGCACCCGCACCACGGCCGTGGGATCCAGCGGCCCGTAGATGTGGGGGTAACGCTCCTCGCCGACCTGGTCCACCTGCCAGCGGACGTCGAGGCGCTCGGTGTCCACGGTCAGCAGCACCAGGGGCACGCCGGCGTCGCGGTAGAACCGGCTGAACACTGACGGAACCTGGTTGCGGTACGACGCGTGGAGGAAGCCCTCGTCCTCCAGGCTCCGGCCGAGCGTCGAGGTCGTGTAATGGCCGGAGCGCCTGGCCGACTCCCAGTCGTGGGTCGTGGCGATGTGGAAGATCTCCATCAGAACAACCGGTGAGTCGGGTCGTCGAGGCCACGCAGTGCGTCGTAGTCGACCACGGCGCAGGTGATGCCCCGGTCGAGGGCCAGCACTCGCGCCTGGGGCTTGATCTCCTGGGCCGCGAAGATGCCGCGCACCGGTGCCAGGAGAGGGTCGCGGTTGAGCAGCTCGAGGTAGCGGGTCAGCTGTTCGACGCCGTCGATCTCGCCACGGCGCTTGATCTCCACCGCCACCGAGGCGCCGGCCGCGTCACGACACATCAGGTCGACCGGGCCGATCGCGGTCGGGAACTCCCGCCGCACCAGGGTGAGCCCGTCGGACAGGGTGTCGGGGTGCTCCGCGAGAAGCTCCTGCAGGTGCTTCTCGACCCCGTCCTTCTGCAGTCCCGGGTCGATGCCAAGATCGTGGGAGGAATCGTGGTGGATCTCCTCGATCAGGATCCGGAGGGTGTCGTCGGACTTCGAGGTGACCACCCACTCGACCTGGCCGTCGTCGGTGGTCCCGTGGCGCACCGTGCACGGCGGCGACATCCAGTTGAGCGGCTTGTAGGACCCACCGTCGGAGTGCACGAGCACCGAGCCGTCGGCCTTGAGCATGAGCACCCGGGTGGCCATCGGCAGATGGGCGGTCAGCCGGCCGGCGTAGTCCACCTGGCAGCGCGCCACGACGAGTCTCACGGGGAGGCAATCTACCGGCTGCCCCTACGATCGAGAGGGCGGCCACCTCGCGCCCGCCCCACAGCAGCCGGTGAGCAGCCGGTGAGGAGCAGGCCCGTGACCGAGAGCGGCAGCGCCAGGATCCGGCGCACCCGCGAGCGGGTCGCCTATCAGAACGACTTCATCGTGGTCTACGACGACGACGTGGTCTTCCCCGACGGCCACCCGGGCACCTACATCCGGGTCACGCCCCGGGGGGAGGGGCTCGGGGTGGTGGTCGTGCCACGGCGTCTCCTGGCCTCGGGTACGCCGGTATACGGGCTCGTGCGGACCTTTCGCTATCCGGTCGGCGCCCACCAGTGGGCCTTTCCGCGCGGCTTCTCCCACGGCGTCGATGCCGAGGCGACCGCTCGCGCCGAGCTGCGCGAGGAGTTGGGCGCCACCGCGTCGGCGTGGTCCCTGCTCGGCCACGTCACCCCAGACTCCGGGGTCCAGTCCACGCGGGTGGCGGTCTTCCTGGCCCAGGTCGTGGACGTCGGGGAGCCGACCGACCTCCGCGAGGTCTCCGGGACGAGGTGGGTCGCCGAGGAGGAGCTGCGCGGGCTGATCACCGACGGCGAGATCGAGGACGCCTTCACGTTGGCGGCCACGCTGTTGTGGTCGCTTCGCGGATCGGCCCCCGGCGGCTCCTGAGCCGTGTTCTTCCTCACGGCGGGGGCACTGGTGTGCATGCGATGATGCCCGCCATGACGCAGACCTCGCACGGATCCACGCCACGTCAGTTCGCTTCGATCGGGGTGATCGGGCTCGGCACCATGGGCGCCGGCATCGCCGAGGTGTTCGCCCGCAGCGGGTTCTCCGTGATCGGTGTCGAGGTGGACCAGTCCTCGGTCGAGCGGGGTCGTGGTCACCTGGAGCACTCCACCGGCCGCGCCGTGGCCCGGGGCAAGATGACCGAGGAGGAGCAGGCCGAGCTGCTCGGCCGGATCACGCTGACCATCAGCATGGAGGACATCAAGGACGCCGACTTCGTGGTCGAGGCCGTGGTCGAGTCGCTGGAGGTGAAGAAGGAGATCTTCCGTCGACTCGACGGGGTCGTGCGCGACGACGCCATCCTGGCGACCAACACCTCGTCGCTCTCGGTGACGGAGATCTCCACGGCCAACGCCAGCCCCGGTCGGGTCGTCGGCGTGCACTTCTTCAACCCGGCCCCGGTGCAGAGCTTCGTCGAGATCGTGAAGACGGTGGTCACCGAGCCGCAGGTGCTGGAGGATGTCCAGGGGCTGTTGGCCCAGCTGGGCAAGAGCCCGGTGGTGTGCGGGGACAAGGCAGGGTTCATCGCCAACACGCTGCTCTTCGGATATCTCAACCATGCGGTGTCGATGTACGAAGCGCGCTACGCCACCCGCGAGGACATCGACTCAGCGATGAGGTACGGCTGCGGCTACCCGATGGGTCCGTTGGCGCTGCTCGACCTGATCGGCCTCGACACGGCCTACGAGATCCTGGACACGATGTACAAACAGGGCCGCGACCGGCTCCACGCCCCGGCCCCAGTCCTCAAGCAGATGGTCACCGCCGGGCTGCTCGGCCGCAAGTCCGGGCGTGGCTTCTACACCTACGAGGAGCCGGACAGCTCCACTGTGGTGCCCGACCCCCTGACGCCGTCGGCCGACGATGCACCGCAGCTTCGGCACGAGATCCGGCTCGTCGGCGTGGTCGGGACCGGAACGATGGCCACGGGCATCGTGGAGGTGTTCGCCAAGGCCGGCTATGACGTGGTGTACGCCGGTCGGTCCCAGGCGAAGGTCAACGGAGTCCGCGCTGCCATCGAGCGCTCGCTGGACAAGGCCATCCAGCGGGGCAAGCTCGAGGCGGAAGCGAAGGGCGAGGTGCTCGGTCGCCTGCGCGGCACCAGCTCCCTGGACGACCTGGGAGACGCCGACATCGTGGTCGAGGCGATCGCGGAGGACCTGCAGGTCAAGACCACGCTGTTTGAGAACCTCGACGAGATCTGTAAGCCGGGTGCCATCCTGGCGACGACCACGTCGTCGCTGCCGATCATCTCGCTGGCCACGGTCACCGCACGTCCGCAGCACGTCCTCGGCATGCACTTCTTCAACCCGGCACCGATCATGCGCCTGGTCGAGGTGGTCAGCACGGTCTCCACCAGCGACGAGGTCGCCGAGACAGCGCGGGCGCTCTGCGCGCAGGTCGGCAAGCACGCCGTGTCGTGCGGCGACCGCGCCGGCTTCATCGTCAACGCGCTGTTGTTCCCCTACCTCAATGACGCGGTGAAGATGCTCGCAGCGCACTACGCCAGCGCTGACGAGATCGACACCGCGATGAAGCTCGGGTGCGCCCTGCCCATGGGGCCGTTCGAGCTGCTCGACGTCGTCGGGAACGACGTATCTCTGGCGATCCAGCGTCAGCTCTACCTGGAGTTCCGCGAGCCGGGCTTCGCGCCGGCGCCATTGCTGGAGCACCTCGTCACCGCCGGCTACCTCGGACGGAAGACCACGCGTGGCTTCCGCGACTACTCAGTTGCCTGAGCCCGGTTCGACGGCTCCGCCAGCAGCCGGAACACGACCGGGTCGACCTTCCTCCGAGCGGTTGAGGAGTGCCCGAAGCAGGAGGGCCAGATCGGGCGCGGTGCTCCGTACGCCTCCGGCTGGTGCCCCGAGGTGGTCCATGCCTCGGCGCGCAGACCAGCGGCGGAGTGGGGGACGTAGGTCCCCGCGCCGAGGATAGGACTGGTCTTTGGGGGGCAGGGCGGCGAGGCTGGGGGCATGCGTTCAGTCCTGGCTGCCCTGGTGGCGTTGTTGACCTGCGTCGCCCTGGGCGCGCCGGCGTCCGCCGAGGTGACGCTGCCGTCGCCGAAGACCGACGTCGACTATCAACTCGGCGGCAACGCGCCGCTGCCGAAGCATGTCGGCATCGTGGTGCGAGACCGCAAGGCTGCTCCGTCCCAGCGCGCGTACTCCGTGTGCTACGTCAACGGTTTCCAGACCCAGCCGGACGAACGGCGGTTCTGGCGCACTCGGCACTGGAACCTGGTGCTCAAGAAGGACGGGAGGGCCGTCGTCGACTCGGCCTGGGGGGAGTGGCTTCTCGATCTTCGGACGCCGGCCAAGCGCAAGGCGCTCGCGCGGATCGTGGGGCGGTGGGTCGACAAGTGCGCAGACGACGGGTTCGAGGCCGTGGAGTTCGACAACCTTGACTCCTTCACCCGCAGCCGCGGTCTGCTCACCTCCGGCCAGGCGAAGCGGTACGCCGCATTGCTGGTGGCCCGCGCACACGATGCCGGCCTGGCGGCGGCGCAGAAGAACCGCGCCGGCTGGGACGGCACGACCGTCGGCTACGACTTCGCGATCGCCGAGGAGTGTGGCAGGTGGAAGGAGTGCGGCAGCTATCGATCTCACTACCGCAACCTGGTGCTCGTCGTGGAGTACCGCAAGAAGGACTTCCGCTACGCCTGCAAACGCTGGGGGGCGAAGCTCCCGGTCGTGCAGCGCGACCTCGCACTGTCCCCGAAGGGCGTGCATCGCTACTGCTGAGCGCCTTCAGCGGCTCTCTTGGCGGGGCAGGAAGACCTCGTTGACCAGCAGCAGGATCGCCGCGGCGGCGGGGATCGCCAGCAGGGCGCCGACGACGCCGAGCAGGCTGGCTCCCACCAGCGCGGCGATGACGGTCATGACTCCGGGGATGTTCACCGACCGTGACATCACCCGGGGGTAGATGAGGTAGTTCTCCATCTGCTGGTACGCGATGTAGAACACCACGCAGATCAACCCCGTGGGGATATCCGTGGCGAAGCCGATCGCACTCACGACGACCGCGCCCAGCGTGGCGCCGATCATCGGGATGACGTCGAGGACGGCCACCACCAAGGCCAGTGCGACGGCGTACTCGCCCAGGCCGGCGGCGAAGAGGAACGCCAGCGTGCTGAGGCCGGCCGCCGAGGCGACGACGAACGCCCCGGAGACATAGCCTCCGATGCTGCGCAGGATGCGGTCGCCCAGGAACGCGACCCGCCCCCGCCGCGATGCCGGAGCCAGCCGGTAGAGCCCGCGCTTGGTGGCCGGCAGCGACGCGAGGAAGTACAGCGTGAGCACGGTGACCACGAAGACGTTGCCGACGAAGGACAACAGGGCGAGGCCGAAGCCCAGGACGCCGCCGAAGACCCGCTGAGCCAGCTCCGGGTCGGTGACGAACTCCTTGGCCCGCTCGATGATGGCGTACTTGTCATCGAGGTCCTGCACCGTCTTGTTGGCCAGCAGCTGGTCGAGCCAGTCGGGTGCGTTGTCGATCATCGCGTTGATCTGGGAGGTGACGATCGGCGCGATCGCCACCACGAACAGGGCGACCGAGATCAGCACCCCGACGATCACGATCATCACCGACCAGCCACGGGCGAGGCCCCGGCGCATCAGGATCTCCACGAGGGGGTTCAGCCCGACCGCGAGGAAGAACGCGACCACGATCAGCATCAGCACCGGACCCAGCGAGAGCAGGATCCCGCCTAGCCACCAGGCCAGCAGTGCCCCGGCTCCCGCGAACAGCCCGAAGTGGAACGGTGAGCTGCTGTTGAAGGGACGCCCGGGGATGCTCGGCTCCTCGTCGGGCGGGTCGTGCAGGTAGTCGTGGGTCGCGTTCCTTGGTGTCGCACGGACCGGCGCCGCGGCAGGTTCCTCCGACGCGGCGTCGGCCACCTCCGAGGGCTCGTCTCCCTCACGAGGCGCCGTCGTCGGCTCGGGGGTCACTCCGACTTCTCGTCCTCGTCGTCCTCGGCGACCACCTCGGGCTCGTCGGCGCTCTCGTCCTCGTCGTCCTTGGGGTCGGTGAACCCGGCCACGACATCCTTGAGCGAGGACAACTGCGCCGCGATCACGTCGCGCCGACGCGACACCCGGTCCAGCTCGGACCTCGCGGCGGACAGGTCCTTCTGGGCGTCGGACGTCGCGGAGGCATGGATGGTCTCTGCCTGGTCGTGCGCGGCGGCCACGATCTGCTCGGCCTCACGCCGGGCCCGGGCCAGAAGCGACTCGGCCTCCTGCTGAGTCTGCTGACGGTGCTGCGTGGCCTGCTGGGTCGTCTCTCGTGCCCGCTGCTCGGCGGCGGCCGCGCGCTGCTCGGCCTCGTCGACCAGCCGCTTGGTCTCGCCCGTGGCCTGCGCGTGGTGGTCGGTCGCCTCCTTGGCGAGCCGCTCCTTCTCCACCGCCAGCGTCCGGCGAGCCTCCTGCACCTCACGGTCGGCAGCCGCACGCTGCTGCTCAGCCTCGCGCTTGGCGTTGGTCCGAAGCTCGTTGGACTCCTGCTCCGCGGCCAGCTTGAGCTGGTCGGCCTCTCGTTGGGCGACCGCCCGAAGATCCTCGCCTTCGGACTTGGCCAGGTCGCGCTCCTGCTCGGCCTCCGACAGCAGCCGGGTGCGAGTGTCCTCCAGCTCCTTGGTCATCGTGGTGCGGTCGGCGTCGATGTCGCGCTTCGCGTCGGCCCGTAGTGCCCGGGCCTCGCGCTCTGCCTGCTCGCGGACCTCATCGGCTGCCCTGCGCGCGGCCTCGCGAACGTCGGCGGCCTCCTCCTCGGCCAGGCGCAGCATCGCCGAGGCACGACCGCCGAGGCCGGCGTACGACGGGGTCTGGTTCTCCGCCAGCTCCGAGCGCAGGCCGTCCAGCTCACTGCGCAGCGACGCGACCGTCTGCTCGGCCTCGGCAACCCGGCCGTCGACGCCCGCTCGCTCGCTCGCGATCTGACGCAGCCGGGCGTCGACCGCATCCTTGTCGTAGCCTCCGCGGCGCACCAACGGCAGACCCGCCAAGGGTGGTGACGTCACCGAGCTGGCGGCAGCACCGACCTGATCCGAACGGGGTCCCCCGGCACCCGGTCCGCCTGACGGCGGAGCCTTGGTCTCAGCAGCGTCCCCCTCGCCCTCATCGAAGATGGACAGACCCTCGTCGCTCATTCCTGGCGTACCTCTTCCGCGGTGTGGTGCTGCTGGTGGCCTCGGTCAAGACCGGCCCCCAGTCTGTCGGAACATCCGACCACAGGACACCCCGGGTCCGTCCTGAAATCAACTATCTCGAGACGAGAGGTCGGGTTCACACGCCCCGGAACCGGTTGATCTCCTCCAGATGGCGGTCGCGCATCTCGTGATCGCGCACCCCGAGACCCTCGCGAGGGGCCAGGCACAGCACCCCGACCTTGCCCTGGTGGGCGTTGTGGTGGACGTCCAGCGCGGCCTGCCCCACCTCCGCCAGGGGGTAGGTCTGCGACAGCGTGGGGTGGATCATGCCCTTGGCCACGAGCCGGTTGGCCTCCCAGGACTCGCGGTAGTTGGCGAAGTGGGAACCGATGATCCGCTTGAGGCTCATCCAGAGGTAGCGGTTGTCGTACTGGTGGAGATAGCCGCTCGTGGAGGCGCAGGTGACGATGGTGCCGCCCTTGCGGGCGGCGTACACGGAGGCGCCGAAGGTCTCCCGGCCGGGGTGCTCGAAGACGATGTCGACATCCTCACCCCCGGTGAGCTCGCGGATCCGAGCGCCGAAACGCCGCCACTCCTGCGGATCCTGGGTGTGCTCGTCCTGCCAGAACCGGTAGTCCTCCTCGGCACGGTTGATGATCAGGTCGGCGCCCATGGCACGGCAGATGTCGGCCTTCTCCTCGCTGGACACGACGCAGACGGGGACCGCGCCGCCGTTGAGGGCGTACTGCGTCGCGAAGCCGCCCAGCCCGCCTGAGGCCCCCCACACGAGCACGTTGTCGCCCTGCTTCATGCCGGCACCGTTGCGTGAGACGAGTTGGCGGTACGCCGTGGAGTTGACGAGGCCGGGCGAGGCCGCCTCCTCCCAGGTCAGATGGGCCGGCTTCGGCATCAGCTGGTTGGACTTGACCAGGGCGATCTCGGCGAGGCCGCCGAAGTTGGTCTCGAAGCCCCAGATCCGCTGCTCGGGGTCGAGCATCGTGTCGCCGTGACCGTCGGGCGACTCCAGCTCGACGGACAGGCAGTGGGCGACCACCTCATCGCCCGGATTCCACAGATGCACCCCGGGGCCGGTTCTCAGGACGACGCCGGCCAGGTCGGAACCGACGACGTGGTAGGGCAGGTCGTGCCGCTTGGCCAGGGGTGAGACCCGGCCGTAGCGCTCCAGGAAGCCGAAGGTCGACACCGGCTCGAAGATCGAGGTCCAGACGGTGTTGTAGTTGATGGCGCTGGCCATCACGGCCACCAGCGCCTCGCCGGGACCGAGTTCGGGCACCGGGACCTCGTCGAGGTGCAGGGACTTGCGGGGGTCCTTGTCCTTGGCTGCGACCCCCTCGAACATGTCGACCTCGTCCTTGTGCACGGTCACGCCGCGGTAGGTCTTGGGTGTCGCCAGGGAAGCGAACGTGTCGGCGGGGGTGTCGCCGGCGAGGATGGCGTCGAGAATCTTCTGCACGGGGGCTCCTGGGTTCGCGGTCAGTGGCTGGGTTCTGCGGGCTCAACGAGTTCGACCAGGACGCCGCCGGCGTCCTTGGGGTGCACGAAGTTGACCAGAGAACCGGACGTGCCCCGGCGCGGGGCGTCGTACAGCACTCGTAGGCCGCGCTCTCGCAGCACGTCGGTGGCGGCGATCACGTCTGTCACTCGGAGCGCCAGCTGCTGGATGCCCGGCCCGGAGCGGTCCAGGAACTTGGCGATCGTGGACTCGGGGGAGAGCGGAGCGAGCAGCTGCAGACAGGAGCCCGAGTCTCCGACGGCCACCATGGCCTCACGCACCCCTTGCTCCTCGTTGGTCTCCTCGTGCACCACCCGCATCCCGTAGACGTTCTGGTAGAACGCCATCGCCTCGTCGAGGTCGGGCACGGCGATGCCGACATGGTCGATCGCCGTGAACAGATGTTCGGGGAGGTCGAGGCCGGTCATGGCGGACATGGTCGTATGCCGCGCTAGGTCGGCGCGAGCGCATGTGACGAGTCCCTCACCGATTGCGCCGGCTCGAGGCCTCGCCCCGGCTCCAGCCGGTGGGTAGGGTCGCCGGTGTCGGCCCCGCCCGCAACCCACCCCGGGCGCCAGGCGTGGCCCCCTGACACAACCGCTTACCCCGGGAGGCCAGCATGTCCGGATCCGTGATCGTCGCCGGTGCGCGCACCCCCATCGGCCGCCTGTTGGGGGGCCTCAAGGATGTCTCCGCCGCAGACCTCGGCGGAGTCGCCATCCAGGGCGCCCTGGAGAAGGCGGGGGTGACCCCCGAGCAGGTCGAGTACGTCGTGATGGGCCACGTCATCCAAGCCGGAGCGGGACAGATCACCGCCCGCCAGGCGGCGGTGAAGGCCGGGATCCCGATGACGGTGCCTTCGATCACGATCAACAAGGTCTGCCTCTCCGGCATCAACGCGATCGCCCTGGCCGACCAGCTGATTCGCGCCGGCGAGCACGAGATCATCGTGGCGGGGGGCATGGAATCGATGACCCAGGCCCCGCACCTGCTCCCGAAGTCGCGGGAGGGCACCAAGTACGGCGACGCCACCCTGGTCGACTCGATGGCCCACGACGCGCTCTTCGACGCGTTCACCGACCAGGCCATGATCAGCCTCACCGACGGCTGCAACGCCGCCGGCGCCCGGCTCACCCGGGAGCAGCAGGACGCGTTCTCGGCCCGATCCCACCAGCGCGCCGCGCAAGCGTGGAAGAACGGCCTGTTCGACGATGAGGTCGTACCCGTGACCATCACCTCCCGACGTGGCGAGGTGACCGTGTCGCAGGACGAGGGTGTCCGCGGCGACACAAGTGTGGAGGGGCTGGCGGGCCTGCGTCCGGTGGCCAAGGACGGCACGATCACCGCAGGCTCGGCCTCCCAGATCTCCGACGGAGCCTGCGCGGTCGTGGTGATGAGCAAGGCCAAGGCCGAGGAGCTCGGCCTCCCGTGGCTTGCGGAGATCGGCGCGTCCGGCCAGGTGGCCGGACCGGACTCGACCCTGCAGTTGCAGCCCGCGCGAGCGATCGAGGCGGCGGCGGCCAAGGAGGGCATCGCGATCTCCGACATCGACCTGTTCGAGCTCAACGAGGCGTTCGCGGCCGTCGGCATCGAGTCCGCGCGCCAGCTGGGGGTGGACGAGGATCGGGTCAACGTCAACGGCGGCGCGATCGCCCTGGGACACCCGGTCGGCATGTCGGGTGCCCGGATCGTGCTGCACCTCGCGCTGGAGCTGAAGCGTCGCGGTGGCGGCGTGGGTGCTGCGGCGCTGTGCGGCGGTGGCGGACAGGGCGACGCGTTGATCGTCCACGTCCCGCGTTCCTGACCGGGCGGCCTGAGCCTCCGGTGGCCCGCTCCACCTCTGTCCCGGACCTGGTTGCTCGGGCGCGCGCCGGAGACCCCCGCGCCGTGGCCAGGCTGATCTCGTGGGTGGAGGACGAGACGCCGGCGCTGCGCGAGGTGATGGCCGCGATCGCCCCGGACACCGGGCGGGCGCAGGTCGTCGGGATCACCGGCCCGCCGGGGGTCGGGAAGTCGACCACCACCTCTGCCCTGGTCGCGCGCCTGCGTGGCGCCGGGAGGCGGGTCGGCGTGCTCGCGGTCGACCCCTCGTCGCCGTTCTCGGGCGGGGCGCTGCTCGGGGACCGGGTCCGGATGGCCGATCACGCGGTGGACGCCGACGTGTTCATCCGCTCCATGGCCTCGCGAGGCCACCTCGGCGGGCTCTCCTGGAGCACTCCGCAGGCGCTGCGGGTCCTGGATGCGGCGGGCTTCGACGTGGTGCTGGTCGAGACGGTGGGCGTCGGGCAGAGCGAGGTCGATGTCGCGCGGCTGGCCGACACCACCCTGGTGCTGCTCGCCCCGGGCATGGGGGACGGGATCCAGGCGGCCAAGGCGGGGATCCTGGAGATCGGCGACGTGTACGTCGTCAACAAGGCCGACCGCGACGGCGCCGACCAGCTCGGTCGTGAGCTCCGCGGGATGCTCGCCTCGGCCCAGCGGCCCGCCGCCGGGTGGCAGCCGCCAGTGGTGGCCACGGTGGCGTCCCAGGGCGAGGGTGTCGATGCGCTCCTCGCGGCCGTCGAGCAGCATCAGTCCTGGCTCCGGGAGAGCGGCGAGCTGGCCGTCCGGCGTACCCATCGGGCACGCGCGGAGGTCGAGGCGGTGGCGCTCGCGAGCTTGCGGACCCGCTGGGGCGGGGTGGCCGGACCGGCGGTGGACGAGCTTGCTGCGCTGGTCGCTGGGGGCCAGCTGGACCCGTACGCCGCTGCCGAACGGCTGCTCGCTGAGCGCCCGCCGACGGGCAACGATCCGGGCTAACCGCGCGCCTCACCCAACCTGCCGGTCGTTCCTGCTAGGAAAGGGTCGACCACGACCCGGGCCGAGCATCGGTCCACGCACGGATGGAGCCGTCGATGAACGCCAAGAAGGCGGTGCTCGTCGTGATCGTGGTGTTTGTCGGCTTCTGGATGTTCACCGATCCCAATGGCCTGGCCCAAGCTGCTCGCGCCGGCGCCGGGCAGGTGTGGAATCTTGCGACGGACCTGTTCTCCGCGGTGATCGACTTCATCGCCGCGCTCACCTGAGCAGGGTGGCGTCGATGGGCCTGCTCACGCGACTCGAGCCCGACATCCGCAAGCACCTGCTGCGCGACGAGGGCGAGGTCGTCGTAGACGAGATCGCCAAGCACTGGGTGGCCTATACCCGGCCCGGACTCGAGGCCGCCGCGGCGGTGGCGCTGCTGGTGCTGATGCCGTTCGTGGATCTGGCCCTGGCCTGGCTCCCCCTGGTGCTGTGCCTCGGCGTGTTGGCGCACGCCGCCTGGAAGTCGTTGCAGGTCAGGGTCGACCGGTTCGTGGTCACCAACATGCGAGTGTTCCGGATCCATGGCGTCCTGAACCGTCAGATGGCCACCGTGCCCCTGTTCCGGATCCTCGACATCACCGTCGCGAAGCCGTTCTCCGGGCGGCTGCTCGGGTACGGCCACTTCGTCTTCGAGTCCGCCGCCCAGGAGCAGGGCCTCCGAGAGATCCGGTTCGTCGGGAGGCCCGACGACCGCGACCTGGAGATCCAACGGATGCTGCAGCGGTCGGGCCTGCGTGGCCCGCGCCTCCTCAACTGACGGGGCTCAGTCCGAGCCGGCGGCCGCGGCGACGGGGAGCGTCTGCCCGCTCAGCCCGGCGGCGCCGGTGCTCGCCAGGAACAAGGTGAGATCGAGGATCTGCCGCTGGGTCTCCGTGGGGGAGTCGACGCGTCGCGTCAACAGGGGGCCGTGCCCGGGGTCGATCCGCACCTGCGCCGAGGACCGGGGGGCGGGCACCGTCAGCGGGGCCGTGATCGTGTTGACCCGGACCCCCGTTCGACCCCAGCTGCTCCCCAGCCGCTGGGTCGTGCGTTCGAGCTCGACATCGGGTCCCGGGCCGCCCGCGCCGATCGCGAGCCAGCCCCGGGTCGCGGGCAGGTTCACCACCGCGCCGCCGCCGCGCATGTCGCTCGAGGCCATCCGATGGCGCAGCCGGGTGGCCAGCTGGAACGGGCCCACCAGACCCAGGTGCGCGGCCTGGGCCAGGAACTCGCGCTCGCCGTCGTCGACCACGGTGCTGAGGCGGGGCGCGGCCGCGTTGACGAGCACGTCCACGTGCCCGAGGCCGGCCGCGAGCGCGGCGATCTCGTCGCCGTCGGTCAGGTCGAGCTGCCGATAGTCGAACCGCGAGACCTCAGGGTCGTAGTAGGAGACGAACGAGGCCGTGCCCGTGACGGTGACCGCAGCGTCGGCTTCGGCGAAGGCACGGGCCACCTGCAGGCCCAGGCCGCGGGTGCCGCCGGTGACGAGGACTCGGCGCCCCGAGAAGTCGTAGCTCGGATCTCCCACCGCTCACCCTTCTCTGCTGGTCCCGGCCATCGTGCCAGCATCGGGCCGGACGGGCCAGCCGGGGTCCATGCGGCCCCCGCGGCACCACCGCTCACGGCTCCTGGTGGAATGGAGGCGTGAAGCTGTCCGCGCTGCTCGCCACCCTCCCTGAGAACCCACGGGTGGTGGCGACGGGCAACCACGTCACGCCGTGGCACACCCTGGAGCTCGTCGACGCTGCCCTGCCGACGTACCGACTCTGGGTGCTCAACGGGCAGCCCGGCCTCCCCGACCGCGACGGCGTGACGCTCGAGACCTCCTTCGTGGGCCCCGGGGTGCGCCGCAGCCCACGGCTGTCCTACGTCCCCTGCCGGCTGTCGCTGGTGCCGCTGCTGTTCCACGGTCCGCAGCCGCCCGACCTGGTGCTGATCCACACCACGCCACCCAGGGACGGCAAGGTCTCCCTCGGCACCGAGGTGAACGTGCTGCCGGCCGCCATCGAAGCCGTACGCCGCCGCGGCGGCAAGGTGGTCGCGCAGGTGAACGCGCACATGCCCTGGACCTTCGGAGACGCCGAGATCCCGGTCGAGGCTCTTGACCTCCTGGTCGAGGCCGACGGGCCGCTGCCCACAGCGCCCGTCACCGACATCGATGAGGACTCGGCTCGGATCGGGGCACTGGTGGCCGCGCGGGTGCCCGACGGCGCAACGCTCCAGGCCGGCATCGGCGCCGTGCCCGACGCCAGCCTGCGCGGTCTGGGGCACCGCTCGGGGCTGAGAGTCTGGACGGAGATGTTCTCCGACAGCGTGCTGGCCCTGGAACGCGCCGGCGCCCTGGACCGACAGGTGCCGATCACCGCGTCGTTCCTGTTCGGCTCCCCGGAGCTGATGGAGTGGGCCGACCGCAACGAACGGGTTCACATGGTGCGCACCGAAGTCACCAATGACCCGGCGCTGATCTCCCGGAACCCGTCGATGGTGTCGGTCAACACCGCGCTCCAAGTCGACCTGTTCGGGCAGGCTAACGCGTCGCGGATCAACGCTCGGATCCACTCCGGCTTCGGCGGCCAGACCGACTTCATCGTCGGGGCCCTGCACAGTCACGGCGGGCAGGCGATCATCGCCCTGCGCTCCTGGCACCCCAAGGCCGACTGCTCCACCATCGTGCCACTGGTGGACGAGCCGGTCACGTCGTTCCAGATGAGCGCGATCGTCACCGAACAGGGAGCCGCGCAGGTCTTCGGGCAGGACCAGCAGGCGCAGGCCCGTGACCTGATCGAGCACTGTGCCCACCCCCGGGTCCGCGACGAGCTCTGGGAAGAGGCCGCGGCCATGGGCCTGGCCCCGTAGCAGCGTGCCGGCCCCCCTAGGATGACGCCATGACGCAGCAGCCGTTCAGCCGCCCCGGAGCGATCGACCTGTCGGGCTTCGCGGGACAGCAAGGAGCCGCCGCAGGTGCGGCCGGAGCCTCCGGGGGCGCCGGGGCGTACGCCGTCGTCGTGGACGAGCAGAACTTCCAGCCGCTGCTCGAGTCGTCGATGACCGCACCGGTGCTCCTGGTCTTCTTCTCCCGCAGCCAGATGCCCGAGTCCGGGCAGCTCGCCGACGACATGCAGACGCTGTCCTCGGAGTTCGAGGGGCGGTTCCTGGTCGGGCTGGTCGACATCGACGCCGTCCCCGAGATCGGCCAGGCGATGCAGATCCCCAGCGTGCCGCTGGTCGTGGTCGTCCTGGAGGGCCGGCCGATGCCGCTCTTGCAGTCGGTGGTGCCGATCGCCGAACTGCGCACGGCGCTGACTCAGGTCCTGCAGCAGTTCACCGCGCAGGGCATCACGGGCCGCCACACCCCGCGCGCTGCGCCGGTGCAGGACCAGGAGGGTGAGCAGGTGCTGGATCCGCGCTACGCGCCGGCGCACGACGCCATGGCGGCCGGTGACGTCGACGGCGCGGTCACGGAGTTCCAGAAGCTGGTGGATGCCAACCCGGCGGACAGCGAAGCAGCCGCGGGGCTGGCGATGGCCCAGTTGCTCCGGCGCACCCAGGGGGTCGACCTCGCGGAGGCTCGCGCGGCCGCCGCGGCGGCGCCCGACGAGGTCGATGCCCAGACGCTGGTCGCCGACCTGGACCTGTTGGGCGGGCACGTCGAAGACTCCTTCAGCCGCCTGGTGGACCTCGTGCGCCGCACCAGCGCCGAGGACCGCGACGCGGCTCGCCACCACCTCCTGGGGCTGTTCGGGGCGGTCGGCCACGACGACCCACGGGTCCTGCGGGCCCGCCAGAACCTCGCCTCGGCGCTCTTCTGAGCCTACGCCTGTGCCTGTGCCTGTGCCTCAGCCGCCGTCGACGGCCGATCGCCCTGCCTCGAGCCGGGCCACCGGGACCCGGAACGGCGAGCAGGAGACGTAGTCGAGCCCGACCTCGTCGAAGAAGTGGATCGAGTCGGGGTCCCCGCCGTGCTCCCCACAGACGCCCAGATGAATGTCAGGGCGGGCCGCCCGGCCCGACTTGGCCGCCATCCGCACCAGCGCGCCGACGCCGTCACGGTCGATCGACTCGAACGGCGACACCGCGAACACGCCGGACTCGAGGTACTGCGAGAAGAACGATGCCTCGACGTCGTCTCGGGAGAACCCCCAGGTCATCTGGGTGAGGTCGTTGGTGCCGAAGGAGAAGAACTCCGCGAAGGGAGCGATCTCAGCCGCGGTCAGCGCCGCTCGGGGAAGCTCGACCATGGTGCCGATGTGGACCGGCAGCTCGACTCCCTCCGCCTCCTGGACCTCCTTGGCCACCGCGAGGATCTGGGTGCGGACCAGCTCCAGCTCGCGCACCGACGCCACCAACGGGATCATGATCTCCGGCCGCGGGTCGCCGCCGGCCTTGAGCCGATGCGCGGCCGCTTCCAGCACGCCCCGCGCCTGCATCACGAACAGCCCCGGGATCACGATGCCCAGACGAACCCCACGCAGGCCGAGCATCGGGTTGGTCTCATGGAGCCGGCGCACGGCGTCGAGGAGCTTGCGGTCGCGCTTCTTGCGGGTCCCCCGCGCGTCGGCCACGGCCATCGCGACCGACAGCTCGGTGAGATCCGGAAGGAACTCGTGCAAGGGCGGGTCGATCAGCCGGATCGTCACGGGCAGCCCGTCCATCGCCTCCAGGATCTCGGTGAAGTCCTGGCGCTGGAGGGGGAGCAGCTCGGCCAGCGCGGCGTCACGCTCGTCGTCGGTCTCCGCCACGATGAGGTTCTCCACGAGCGCGCGGCGCTCGCCGAGGAACATGTGCTCGGTGCGGCACAGCCCGATCCCTTCGGCGCCGAACCGCCTCGCGCGCGCGGCGTCCTCCGGAGTGTCGGCGTTGGTCCGGACGCCGAGCCGGCGCTTGGAGTCGGCGTGCTCCATCAGCCGGCGTACGGCGTCGACGAGTGGCTCGTCGACGTCCTCACCCTCGAACGAGCGCACCACGAAGGAGTCGGCCACGGGCACCGCGCCGGCGTAGATCTCGCCGGTCGTCCCGTCGATCGAGATCACATCGCCTTCCCGGATGGTCGGGCCGCCGCGCACGGTGAAATGCCCTGCCCGGGTGTCGACATCCAGCGACTCGGCGCCGCACACGCAGGTGCGTCCCATGCCGCGGGCGACGACCGCAGCGTGGGAGGTCTTGCCGCCGCGGTTGGTCAGGATGCCGCGCGCCACCATCATCCCGTGCAGGTCGTCGGGGCTGGTCTCCTTGCGGACCAGGATCACGTCCTCGCCTTCCTCGGCCCACTCCACCGCCGTGGCCGAGTCGAAGACCGCCTTGCCCACCGCGGCGCCGGGTGAGGCGTTCATCCCGGTGGCGATCAGGCTGCGCTCGGCGTCGTCGGCGAACCGGGGGAACATCAGCTGCGCGAGCTGCCCCCCGGTGACCCTGCTCAGGGCCTCATCCATCGTGATCAGACCTTCGTCGGCCATGTGGACGGCGATCCGGAAGGCTGCTTCGGGGGTGCGTTTGCCGACCCGGGTCTGCAGCATCCACAGGGTCCCCAGCTCGATGGTGAACTCGATGTCGCACATGTCGCGGTAGTGCTCCTCGAGCGTGCCCATGATGCGCATCAACTCGTCGTGCGACGTCCGGTCCAGCTCGGCGAGGTCGTCCAGCGACACGGTGTTGCGGATGCCGGACACCACATCCTCGCCCTGAGCGTTGGCGAGGTAGTCGCCGTAGACCCCCTGGGCGCCGGAGGCGGGGTCCCGGGTGAAGCCCACGCCGGAGCCAGAGGTCATCCCGCGGTTGCCGAACACCATGGCTTGGACGTTCACCGCCGTGCCGAGGTCCTCGGGGATCCGCTCGGACCGGCGGTAGAGCACTGCGCGTTCGGTGTTCCAGGAGTCGAACACGGCGCGGACGGCCAGATCCAACTGCTCTCGTGGGTCCTGCGGGAAGGGCCGACCGGCCTGCTTCTCGATGATCCCCTCGTAGACGCGGGCGAGCTCTTGGAGGTCCGCGATGTCGAGGTCGAGATCGGCGGTCGTGCCCTTGGCCCGCTTGGCCGCCTCGAGGGCGTCGGAGAAGTGCTCAGAGTCGATGTGCAGCACCGTCGCGCCGAACATCTGGAGCAGGCGGCGATAGGAGTCGGCCGCGAACCGCTCGTTCTCACTCTGGGCGGCGAGCCCGCGAATCGACTCGGCGTTCAGCCCGATGTTGAGCACGGTCTCCATCATCCCGGGCATCGAGAACTTCGCGCCCGAGCGCACCGACACGAGCAGCGGGTCGTCGGGGTCACCCAGACGCCGACCCATCCGCTCCTCGAGCTGCGCGAGATGCTCGGAGACCTGCACTGCGAGCTCGTCGGGCTGGGCACCGGCCGCGAGATAGGCCTGGCAGGCCTCGGTGGTGATGGTGAACCCCGGAGGGACGGGCAGGCCGAGTTTGGTCATCTCGGCCAGGTTGGCGCCCTTACCCCCCAACAGGTCTTTCTGGTCCTTGTCGCCGGTTGAGAAGTCGTATACGTAGGTGGTCACGGTTCGATCCAAGCACTTCCTGCCGCTCCTGCCGAGGGGTAGTCCGATCCGCGGCGACCGGACTCGGCGTAGTCGCCGCCACGATGACCGGTGGCACGGCGCTGTCGTGCCTCCAGAGCCGCTGCGATCCGGCGAGCCGTGAAGTCGGCAGCCCGCTGCGCCACCTCCTCGGGGGTGCAGAAGGCCACGCCCTTGATCTCGCGGGGATCCTTGGTCATCCGGTCGACCAGGTCCGCCGGGTGCGTGCCTCCGTCGAAGACCAGACATAGGGCGTCGTCCCAGCCGCCCCAGGGCGGCAGCCAGTCGGTGAGCAGCAGCGCGCCGGGCTCCAGCTCCAGCCCGAGTTCCTCGGCGACCTCGCGGACAAGTCCGGCCCTGGGCGACTCGCCGACCTCGATCACCCCGCCCGGGAGGTCCCAGTCGCGCTTGTAGGTCAGCTGGCACAGCAGCACCCGGTCAGTGGGGTCGCACAGCAGGAGCTGGCTGATGCCGCGCTTGCGGGGCAGAATCGAGTTGAGCAGTGCGCGGAAGCTCTCGGGATCGCTCAGCGGTGGGTCGGTGGCCAGGCGGGCCAGGACGACGTACTCCGTGGTCGCGGCGCGGTCTCCGGTGCCGGCCGGGATACGGCGGACGCCTTCGCGACGCAGCCCAGCCCGGCTGGCGACGCGGAGCGAGGCGAGGTTCTCCGGCTCGATGTGCGCCTGCACCCTGCCCAGCCCGAGGCCGCCGTCGGGTTCGTCGGTCATCGCATAGTCCGCGAGCACTCGGACCGCGCGAGTGGCGTGGCCCTGGCCTCGGTGGCCGGCGTACAACGCCCAGAACAGGGATCCGGTGCCGTGCTCCTGCTGGATCTCGCAGCTCCCGACCAGTTCGCCGGCGTGCTCGATGGCGAAGCTGACGGTGCGCCGGTGGTCGGCGTACTCCTGTCGCCAGCGACGGATCGCCCCGCTCATGGTCTCGGACGACGGCGGGGCGCCGGCGTCGCCGACCCAGTGGGTGATCAGGTCATCGTGTCCCGCGGCCGCCCGCTCGGCGTCCTCGTCACGCCACGGGCGCAGCGAGACCTCGCCGTCGCTCAGCGTCGGCTGGGGCGGGACCTGGGTCACCCCGGAAGCCTACGGGGTCGGAGGGGCTCGGCTGGGTGGAGCTGCGGTGCCCCGGCTTCATCTGGGTACCTAGATGTCGCGTCACTTACCTCGGCGTACATGACTAGGGAAGTCAGGCTTCACCTGGGTACCCAGATGAAGCTGAGGACACTGGCAACTACTGGCCACGCGATCGGTCCTAGCTAGCCTGCCGCATCAGGCGTCGCACGCGCGCCGCCGTGAGATTCGGCCGTTGGAGATCGGCCCAGATCAGGCGCACCATGCGGAACTGGGTCGCCTCGCGGAGCGTGTCCTCGCGCTGCTTCTCGGCGAAGATCACGTCTCCTACCGACTCTTCGGATTGGTCTGGACGGAGACTTCGGCCGTACTTGAGCCTGCCGTCGAACTCCCCGAGCAGACCATGCGCCGGCCAGGCCCAGTCGCTGGTGCCAAGGAGGCTTCCGCGAGTGTCGTGCACGTCGAACTGAGTCTTGGGAGCGGGCAGGCCGCCCTGCCTGAACAGCCAGCGACCGCGGGACTCGCCAGGTGATTGAGCGCCGCCGTCGGCCATGCGCACCGGGATGTGCAGGTGCTGGGTGCCGGGCCACCGGTGCATCAACTCGAAGCTCGCGCATAGGTCGTCCTGGTCTGCAAGCTCCAAGTTAAGGAGTGAATCCAGATGGACCAGGCCTGCCTCGGCCGACGCTGTGATCGCCGTCTCCAGCGCCGAGCGGGTGGGCGACGTCATCAGCATTCCACCCCGTTCGACCAGATCGGCCGATCGGTAGCGGCCGACGTGGTGGACAACGTCACCCTCGATGCGGCCGGCCGCGCCGTCCAAGCGGGTGACGTGAACTCGATCGAGCGACACGCCCCAACTGGCGATCCCGTGCTCGACCGCCGCGGAGACGTGGCTCACTGCGACCGGCGAATCGAGCGAAACGAGCACCGCGCGAGTGCGGATGCGGTGGCGACCGACCTCGTCCAGAGGCCACCACCGGTGCGCCTCGGTGTAGCAGCCGCGACGAATGCGGTGCCACATCTGAGCGCGTACGGCGTACGCGATGGCCTTGTCGTCGTAGCCGACGTCACGGGCCTGTGCCCGAGTGAAGGAGCCGACGGTGTCGCAGAGGTAGCTGAGAGGATCCACACGAAGGAGCCTGCTCGGCGGGGGCACCACGCTGGTCCGCGTCGCGGCTCCCTGTGGATGGCGGCGGCGCGGAACCCGCCTGTGGATGGCATCAGGTTCTTCTGGGTAAGCGGAAACAGCGCCACTTCACCAGGCGTATGCGGCTAGGGAGGTGACGCTTCACCTAGGTACCTAGATGAAGCTGAGGCGAGCCCGCCGAGCACCAGACTCGACGATCAGGCCTTGCGCAGCCACACCGTCGCCAGTGGAGGTACGACGATCAGGGCGCTCGCCGGCTGGCCCGACCACGGTTCTTCGGTCGCCTCGGTCCCACCGAGGTTCCCGACGCCGGAGCCGGTGTAGCCCTCTGCGTCGGTGTTGAGGACCTCCTCCCATCGGCCTGCGGAGGGCAGCCCGAGCCGATAGTCGGCGTGCGGCGTCGCGGCGAAGTTGGCGACGCACGCCACGTCGCCGCCGTCGCTGCCGCGCCGGACGAACGAGAACACGTTGCGGCCGGCGTCGTTGCCGTCGATCCAGTCGAAGCCGCCGGGGTCGCTGTCGCGAGACCACAGCGCGGGCGACTCGACGTAGACGCGGTTGAGGTCGCGGACCAGGGAATGCATGCCGCGGTGCTCGGGATGGTCGAGCAGCCACCAGTCGAGTTCGCGGGCCTCTGCCCATTCCGACTCCTGGCCGAGCTCGGCTCCCATGAACAGCAACTGCTTGCCGGGGTGAGCCCACATGAAGGCCAGGTAGGCGCGCAGGTTGGCCAACTGCTGCCACCGGTCACCGGGCATCTTCCGCAGCAGCGAGCCCTTGCCGTGCACGACCTCGTCGTGGCTGAGCGGGAGGACGAAGTTCTCCGACCAGGCGTAGACCGTTGAGAACGTCATCTCGCCGTGGTGATAGGACCGATGCACCGGATCGTGCTCCATGTAGGCCAGGGAGTCGTGCATCCAGCCCATGTTCCACTTGAACCCGAACCCCAGCCCGTCGGCGTCGGTCGCTTTGGTGACACCCGGCCACGACGTCGACTCCTCCGCGATCGTGACGGCGCCTGGGACCCGCTTGTAGACGGTGGCGTTCATCTCCTGGAGGAACTGGACGGCCTCGAGGTTCTCGCGCCCGCCGTACTTGTTGGGCGTCCACTCGCCCTCCTCGCGGGAGTAGTCGAGGTAGATCATCGAGGCCACCCCGTCGACCCGGAGCCCGTCAGCGTGGAACTCCTCCAGCCAGTAGATCGCGTTGGCGTAGAGGAAGTTGCGCACCTCGTGGCGCCCGAAGTTGAAGATGTGGGAGCCCCACTCCTTGTGCCAGCCCCGCTGCGGGTTGGGGTCTTCGTACAGCGGTGTCCCGTCGAAGCGGGCCAGTGCCCACTCGTCGGTGGCGAAGTGCCCGGGAACCCAGTCCAAGATGACGCCGATGCCGGCCTGGTGCAGACGGTCCACGAGGTAGCGGAACCCGTCGGGGTCGCCGAACCGGCTGTCCGGGGCGAAGTACGACGTCACGTGGTAGCCCCACGAGCCGCCGAACGGGTGCTGCATGACCGGCATGAACTCCACATGGGTGAATCCGAGGTCCTGCACGTAGCCCACCAGCTGGTCGGCGAGCTCGCCGTAGTTGAGCGTGTTGCCGTAGGGCTTGCGCCACGACCCGAGATGCACCTCGTAGGTCGACATCGGGGCGGCGACCGGATTGCCCTCGCCGCGGCGGGACATCCACTCGTCGTCCTGCCAGTCGTAGTGCGACTCATAGACGATCGAGGCCGTCGACGACGGCACCTCGGCGTAGCCCGCCATCGGATCTGCCCGCTCGACCCACTGGCCGTCGGGGGTGAGCAGGGAGTACTTGTAGTGGGTGCCGGACCCGACGTCGGGCACGAACAGCTCCCAGACACCGGAGACGCCGAGCTGCCGCATCGGGTGTTCGCGGCCGTCCCAGCTGTTGAAGTCGGCCTTCAGTCGCACACCGCGGGCACTGGGCGCCCAGACCGAGAACGACGTTCCGGTCACGCCGTCGTAGTGGCGCACATGCGCGCCGAGGACCGTCCACAGCAGCTCGTGGCGCCCCTCGTTGATCAGGTGCAGGTCGGTCTCGCCGACGCTCGGGAGGTAGCGGTAGGGGTCGTCCACCACCAGTGGCTGCCCGTGGTAAGTGACCATCACGCGGTAGTCAGGCACCTCCGCGACCGGCAGCACCCCCACCCAGATCCCAGCGTGCTCGTGCTCCAGGGCGACCTCGCCGGTCGCGTACCGGACCACGACGCTGGCGGCGAGCGGCTTCAGGACCCGCACGGTGACGCCGCCGTCGAAGGGATGCGGCCCCAGCACGGAATGGGGGTGCCCGTGCTCGCCGCTTGCGATCAGCTCCAACTCGGCCCGATCGATGGGACAGATCTCGCTCATGGCTGGCTCCCGCCGTTGTGGTCTGTTCCAGGATGACGCCACCGGGCCAGGGCGGCAATCGGAATCGACACCCAGGACGGCCGGTTGCGAGTTTCGTAGACGGCCTCGTAGACCGCCTTGTCTGCAACGTACGCCGTCACCAGGGCGGCCTCGTCCTCGGTGAGTGCTCGACCGGCGTAGGCCGCGAGGAAGGCGTCGCGGTTGCGGTCTGTCCACTCGGCCGCTCGGAAGGCCAGTTGGGCTTCGCTCGCGGGGTTCTCGGTGCCCATGGTGCGCTCCACCACGCGAGCGGCGTAGTCGAACGAGCGCACCATGCCGGCCACATCGCGCCAGCGGGAGTCCGGGAGCACCCGCTGGGCGAGCGGCTTGGCCGGCTCGCCCTCGAAGTCCACCAGCTTCCAGCCCTTGACCGTGCGCAGCGTCTGGCCGAGGTGCAGATCGCCGTGGATGCGCTGCACCTCCAGCTCGCCCAGCGCGGCCAGGCGGTCGAACGCGCCGCGCAGCATCTGTTCGTGGGCGGCAAGCTCCGGGACCACCAGCAGGGCCTGGTCGAGTCGAGCCACCATCTGATCGGCCACGACCACCGCTGACTCGGTGCCCCGGCCGAGCTCGTCGAGCAGGGTCGCATGCACCTCGGCCACAGCCTCGCCCAGCCTGGCGGACTCCGCGGCGAAGTCGCCACCCACTTCGTTGGCGCGGAGGTCCGCCTCCGCGTAGAGGTTCCGGACGCTGGCCTGGGCGAGGTCCCAGCCGTCGCTGGCCGTGCGCAGGAATTGCTGCAGCATGGCGAGATGCATGGGGCCGCCCGGTCCCTCGGCGGCGACCCAGCCGTACAGCGCAGCCACGTGCTCGCTCCCGCTGCCGGTGAGTGTCTCGTGAAGGCTGATGTCGGGATTCGCGCCCGGGGTTACCTTGCGGAAGACCTTCATGAGCGAGTCGTCGCCGAAGGCCACCGAGGAGTTGGACTGCTCGCCCGAGAACAGGGTGGAGTGGACGTCGTCGGCCAACTCGTGGCCGGGCAGCCGATGGAACTGCAGGCCCTCGGGTCCGCCCTCGCCGGTGTCGACGCCTGGGGCGGCGGAGATGAAGGCGGCCAGGAACAGACCCATCGCCTCGCGATCGTGGACCGCGTCATAGGCATGAACGAACTCGCCGTCGCCCCGATCCCACCAGCCCACGAAGGCGTGCTCGAGCTGCGGCTGCGGATCGCGGTAGAGGGCCAGCGGGAGCTGGTAGTAGTCCACGCCGCCCGCCTCGTCGGCGTACTCGATGGGCAGTAGATCGACCACGACCCGTTGCCCGGTCTCGTCGCTCAGAGTGCCGAGCCGGATCGCGGTCCCGACGGCGAACGGTCGGCCCTTGCCGCCGAACCAGCGGGCATGTTCGAGATAGGGCGTGGGGTCGTTGGTCACGTGGCGGCTCCGTCCTCAGGTCCGGGGGCCTGCGTGATCCGGAACCAGTAGAAGCCGTACCCCGAGAGGGTCAGCAGGTAGGGCAGCTCGCCGATCGACGGGAACGGCACCCCGCCGAGGAGCTCCACGGGCCGGCGGCCCTCGTAGCGGCGCAGGTCCAGCTCCACCGGCTGCGGGAAGCGAGACAGGTTGTTGACGCAGAGGATCACGTCGAGGCGGCCGTCGGGCGCGGTGTACTCGCGGGCGTAGGAGAGCACCGACGGGTTCGACCCGCCGAGATCGATGAACTCGCCCAATCCGAACGCCGGGTGCTGACGACGCGCGTGGATCATCCGGCGCGTCCAGTGCAGAAGGGACGAGGAGTTCTCGAGCTGTGACTCCACGTTGACGCTCTGGTAGCCGTAGACCGGGTCCTGCACGAGCGGCAGGTGCAGTCGGCCGGGGTTGGCTTCAGAGAAGCCGGCGTTGCGGTCTGAGGTCCACTGCATGGGAGTGCGGACCCCGTCCCGGTCCCCGAGCCAGATGTTGTCGCCCATCCCGATCTCGTCGCCGTAGTAGAGGACCGGCGACCCAGGCAGGGACAGCAGCAGGGCCGTGAACAGCTCGATCTGGTTGGTGTCGTTGTCGAGCAGCGGAGCCAGGCGCCGACGGATCCCGATGTTCGCCTTCATCCGGGGGTCCTTGGCGTACTCCCCCCACATGTAGTCGCGGTCCTCGTCGGTGACCATCTCGAGCGTCAGCTCGTCGTGGTTGCGCAGAAAGATGCCCCACTGGCAGCCGTCGGGGATCGGCGGCGTCAGTTCAAGGATCTCCGAGATCGGGTAGCGCGACTCTCGCCGCACCGCCATGAAGATGCGCGGCATCACCGGGAAGTGGAAGCACATGTGGCACTCGTCGCCACCGGACTCGAAGTCACCGAAGTAGTCCACGACGTCCGCGGGCCACTGGTTGGCTTCTGCCAGCAGCACTCGACCGGGGTAGTGCTCGTCGACGTAGGAGCGCACCATCCGCAGGAAGGCGTGTGTCTCCGGGAGGTTCTCGCCGTTGGTGCCGACCCGCTCGTAGAGGTACGGCACGGCGTCGAGCCGAAATCCGTCCAACCCCATGTCGAGCCAGAAGGACAGGGCCTCCAGCATCGCCTCGTGCACCTTGGGGTTGTCGAAGTTGAGGTCGGGCTGGTGGTTGAAGAACCGATGCCAGAAATACTGCTGGCGGACCGGATCCCAGGTCCAGTTGGACGGTTCGCTGTCGACGAAGATGATCCGCGCGTCCTGGTAGAGGTCGTCGGTGTCCGACCAGACGTAGAAGTCGCCGTAGGGACCGTCCGGCTCGCTGCGCGAGGCCTGGAACCACGGGTGCGCGTCGCTGGTGTGGTTCAGGACGAAGTCGATGATCACGCGCATGCCGCGATCGTGGGCAGCGGTCACGAAGGCCTGGAAGTCCTCGACGGTTCCGGCCTCAGGGAGGGTGTTCATGTAGTCGGCGATGTCGTACCCGCCGTCGCGCAGCGGTGAGGCGAAGAAGGGCGGCACCCACAGGCAGTCGACGCCCAGCCAAGCCAGGTGGTCGAGCTTGTCGATCAGGCCCTGGAAGTCGCCTACTCCGTCACCGTTGGAGTCGCGGAAGGACCGCACGAGGACCTCGTAGAAGACTGCGGTCTTGAACCAGTCTGGTTGCGCCTCGACCACCGGTGGACCCTCCGACACCACCCCCCCAGTTTTGCTGGAGGCGCTCACCCGCTCCTCCGCACGGTCAGCACGTGGGCAGGCTCGACGTGCGGATCGAGCCGGATGAAGTTGTGTTCGTGCCAGGTCCAGGTCTGCCCGCTGATCTCGTCGCGGACCACGAAGGAGTCCTGCCAGCTGTGGCCGAGCGCGGGCATGTCGAGATGGATCGTGGTTTCGCGGGCGCCGTGCGGATCGAGGTTGACGACCACGATCACGACGTCCTCACCGGCCCCGTCGGCGGCCCGCTTGCTGTAGACCAGCACGGAGTCGTCGTCGCTGCGGTGCACGGTCACGTTGCGCAGCAGCTGCAGCGCCGGGTGGGCGCGGCGGATCTCGTTGAGCCGGGTGAGGTACGGCGCGAGCGTATGGCCGCTCTTGTCGGCGGCCTTCCAGTCACGGACCCGGAGTTGGTACTTCTCCGAGTTGAGGTACTCCTCGCTGCCGGGCCGGACCGCGACGTGCTCGAACAGCTCATAGCCGGCGTAAACGCCCCAGCTGGGGGAGCCCGTCGCCGCGATCGCCGCCCGGATCTTGAACGCTGCCGGGCCGCCGTACTGCAGGAAGGCGTGCAAGATGTCGGGGGTGTTGACGAAGAAGTTGGGCCGGACCAGGTGGTCGGACTCGGTGGAGAGCTCGCGCAGGTAGCTCTCCAGCTCGCCCTTGGCGGTGCGCCAGGTGAAGTACGTGTAGGACTGGTGGAAGCCGACGGCGCCCAGGGCGTGCATCATCGCCGGGAGGGTGAAGGCCTCGGCCAGGAAGATCACATCGGGGTCTGTGCGACGGATCTCCGCGAGCAGCCACTCCCAGAACGCGACCGGCTTGGTGTGCGGGTTGTCGACCCGGAAGATCCGGACTCCGTGTGACATCCACAGGCGGACGATCCGGAGCACCTCGGCGCGGATGCCGTCGGGATCGTTGTCGAAGTTCACGGGGTAGATGTCTTGATACTTCTTCGGGGGATTCTCGGCGTAGGCGATCGTCCCGTCCGCGCGGGTGGTGAACCACTCGGGATTGCTCTCGACCCACGGATGGTCCGGCGCCGCCTGCAGCGCAAGGTCCAAGGCGACCTCGAGGCCGAGCTCGGTGGCGCGGGCGACGAAGGCGTCGAAGTCCTCGAAGTCGCCGAGGTCGGGGTGGATCGCGTCGTGCCCGCCGTCCTTGCTGCCGATCGCCCACGGGGAGCCGGGGTCGTCGGGGCCTGGGGTGAGGGTGTTGTTGGGACCCTTGCGGTTGACCTCGCCGATCGGGTGGATCGGCGGCAGATAGATCACGTCGAAGCCCATGTCGGCGACGGCGTCCAGCCGCTGGGCGGCGGTGCGGAACGTCCCGCTCGTGACCGTGCCTGTCTTCGGGTCCTTGACCGCGCCCTCGGAGCGGGGGAAGAACTCATACCAGCTGCCGTAGAGCGCTCGCTCGCGGTCGGCGTACGCCGGGAAGGGTCCCTCGACGGTCACCATCTCGCGGATCGGGTGCTCTCGCATGAGCTCGACGACCTCACGCGACTGCAGGGCGGCCAGCCGCGCCTCGACCGGTCGCCCGCCGTCCTTGGCCGCCTCGATCGCCGCCTTGACCACCGCTCGGCAGCCGGCGTGCTTGCGGGGGAGCTGCTTGTGCACCTGCTGCAACAGCAGCCGCCCCTCCTCGAACATCAGGTCCACGTCGACTCCGGCAGGCACCTTGAGCCCGGCGTCGTGGCTCCAGGTCGCGAGCGGGTCGGACCAGCCCTGGACCTCGAACGTCCAAGCGCCCGGCTGGTCGGGGGTCAGCCACCCGCGGTACAGGTTCGGCACCACGCCGTCCGGCTCCATCCGGACCGGGTCACGTCGCTTGCCGTCGGGGCCGGTGGCGACCACCTCGGCCGCGAGCTGGTCGTGACCCTCCCGGAACACCTTCGCTGTGACCGGGAACGGTTCGCCGACGGTCGCCTTGGCGGGCAGACGTCCGCGATCGACGAGCGGGGTCACGTCCATGACTGGGATACGGCCGACCATGGCGCAACCCTGGCGAACTCCTGCCCGCCGCGCAAGGCGCAGGCGTACGCCGGAGCGTCGCGGCGGCAGGAAATGCGGCTCGTGGACGTCCAGGGCTTGGAACGATCCAATGTTTCGCGTTACCGTCCCTGGGTGCGAGCGATCAGGCGATTCACCGTCCGTCCCGTCCTTCCGACCGAGCTGGAGCCCTTGGGCGAGCTCGTGGCGAACCTGAGGTGGTCGTGGCATCCGCCCACCCAGGACGTCTTCCGGGCAGTCGACCCACAGCGCTGGGAGCAGGTGAACCACGACCCGGTCCGGCTGCTCGGCACCGTCGGCCGGGCTCGCCTGGAGCAGCTCGCGGGTGACCAGGAGTTCCTCACCGCATTGGGGGCCGCGCGCGCCGACCTGGCGGAGTACCTCTCCGGCGAGCGGTGGTACCACCGCAGCGGCGGAGTCGACGCTCCGGCGGCCATCGGCTACTTCTCTCCGGAGTACGGCATCACCCACGTGCTGCCGCAGTACTCCGGGGGTCTCGGCATCCTGGCCGGTGACCACCTCAAGGCCGCCTCCGACCTCGGGGTCGCCCTCGTCGGTGTGGGGCTGCTCTACAAGCATGGCTACTTCAAGCAGTCGCTCTCCCGCGAGGGCTGGCAGCAGGAGACCTACCCCGTGCTCGACCCCGACGAGCTGCCGATCACGCCGCTGCGCGAGGCCGACGGCTCCCGCGCGACGGTCACCATCGCCATGCCCGACGGCCATGACCTGGTGGCCCGGATCTTCGTCGCTCAGGTCGGCCGAGTGCCGCTCCTCCTGTTGGACAGCGATGTCGAGGAGAACCCGCAGCACCTGCGCGAGGTCACCGATCGGCTCTACGGCGGCACCAGCGAGCACCGACTGCGCCAAGAGGTGCTGCTCGGCGTCGGTGGCGTCCGTGCGCTGCGGGTGTACTCCCGGCTGACCGGGGCTCCGACACCCGAGGTCTTCCACACCAACGAGGGCCACGCCGGCTTCCTCGGGCTGGAGCGGATCCGCGAGCTCACCGTGGCCGAGGGCGGTCCGGGCCTGGACTTCGACACCGCCCTGGAGGTCTCGCGCGCGGGCACGGTGTTCACGACGCACACTCCGGTGCCCGCAGGCATCGACCGCTTCCCCCGCGACCTGGTCAAGCAGTACTTCGGCGGCAACAGCCCCGTGCCCGGCGTGCCCGTGGAGCGGATCCTCGAGCTCGGCGCCGAGGGTTTCGAAGGCGGCGATCTGGACGTCTTCAACATGGCGGTGATGGGCTTCCGCCTCTCCCAGCGCGCCAACGGCGTCTCCCTCCTGCACGGTCACGTGTCCCGGGGGATGTTCAACGGGCTGTGGTCGGCCTTCGACGAGGCCGAGGTGCCGATCGGGTCGATCACCAACGGCGTCCACGCGCCGACCTGGGTGGCACGAGAGATCTTCGAGCTGGTGGAGCGCCACGGCATCGACCTGTCCGGTGGGGGGGAGGACGAGACCGACGACGTCTGGGCGCTGGTCGACAAGATCCCGAGCAAGGAGATCTGGGACCTCAAGCGCACCCTGCGCGAGCGGTTCGTCGCCGACGCGCGGGCCCGGCTCGCCAAGTCCTACGCCAAGCGGGGCTACGCCAAGGCCGAGCTCTCCTGGATCGACTCGGCGCTGGACCCCGACGTGTTGACGATCGGGTTCGCGCGACGCGTGCCGTCGTACAAGCGGCTGACGCTGATGTTGTCGGACCCGCAACGGCTCAAGGCACTGCTGCTTCACCCCGAGCGCCCCATCCAGCTGGTGATCGCCGGCAAGTCGCACCCTGCCGACGACGGCGGCAAGAAGCTGATTCAGGAGCTGGTGCGGTTCGCGGACGACCCCGAGGTCAGGCACCGGATCGCCTTCCTGCCCAACTACGACATCGCGATGGCGCTGCCGCTCTACCCCGGTTGCGACGTCTGGCTCAACAACCCGCTGCGGCCGTACGAGGCCTGCGGCACCTCCGGCATGAAGGCTGCGCTGAACGGCGGCCTCAACCTGTCGATCCTCGACGGCTGGTGGGACGAGTGGTACGACGGCTCCAACGGCTGGGCGATCCCGTCCGCGGACGGCGTCGAGGACCCCGACCGGCGTGACGAGCTCGAGGCCACGGCGCTCTACGACCTGATCGAGAACGAGGTCACGCCGAAGTTCTACGACCTCGACGCCGATGGTGTGCCCGCCCGCTGGCTGGAGATGGTGCGGCATACGCTCACCTCGCTCGGCCCGAAGGTGCTGGCCACCCGGATGGTGCGCGACTACGTCCGCACGCTCTACGCCCCGGCCGCGCACAACGCTCGGGCGCTGAACTCCGACTTCCACGCGGCGGCCGAGCTGGCCGGATGGAAGAAGAAGGTCCGCGCGTCGTGGGATTCCGTGCGCGTCGAGCACGTGGAGTCCAGTGGTGTCAGCGACGCCCCGGAGGTGGGCGCCACGCTGACCGTCGGAGCGTTCGTGGCGCTCGGTGACCTGTCGCCGGAGGACGTCGATGTCCAGATCGTGCACGGCACCACCACGCCCGACGATCTGCTCGTCGACGAGTCGGTGGCCGCCACCTCGATGTCGGTGGGCGAGGCCTACGAGGGCGGCCGCTACCGCTTCGAAGCCACGATCTCGATCGAGGCGTCCGGGGCGTTCGGCTACACCGTGCGGGTCGTGCCGAGGCACCCCTCGATCACGTCGGTCGCCGAGCTCGGGCTGGTGGCGCTGCCGGGCTGAGGCCTGCTCTCGCCTCAGCTTCCTCAAGGTACCTAGGGTTCGCGTCACTTACCTAGGTCTGCATGGCTAGGGAAGTGACGCTTCCCCAAGGTACCCAGGGAAAGCTGTGACCAGGCCCCGCGCCACACAAGTACGCCGGCTACGACTCGTGGTCGGTCTGCCGCAGCACCAGCACTGATCGGCCAGCCAGTGTCAACTCGTCCCCGGAGGCGAACGGCGCCCCGACCGCATGGGCGGGATCGGTCGACAGCGCGACGTCGCCGCTGTTGACCCATTGGTTCTGCGGGAGCGTGATCACGACGTCCTCGTCACCGCTGTTGAACCACATCAGGAACGAGCAGTCGTGCTGCTGCTCGCCGCGCGGCCCGGGGGAGCGCAGAGGGTCGCCCGAGACGAACATGCCGATGACGCCCAGGTCCTCGTCGTACCAGTCCTTCTCCACCATCTCCCGGCCCGACGGATGCATCCAGGCCAGATCCTTCACGCCGCCGTCCAGTGACGGCTCGCCCATGAAGTGGTGCCGCTGGCGCAGCGTCGCGTGGTCGCGCCGCAGCCGCAGAGCCGCCTTGGTGAAGTCGTAGACGTCCAACCAGGCATCGTCGGGGCGCCAGTCCACCCACGAGATCTCGTTGTCCTGGACGTAGGCGTTGTTGTTGCCGCGCTGGGTGCGGCCGCGCTCGTCGCCCGCGGTGAGCATCGGCGACCCGTTCGACAGGCAGAGTGTGACCATCATGTTCGCGGCCTGACGTCGGCGGAGTGCCAGGATCTCGGCGTCGTCGGTCTCGCCCTCCACGCCGTGGTTCCACGAGCGGTTGTTGTCCGATCCGTCGCGGTTGTCCTCGCCGTTGGCCTCGTTGTGCTTGTGGTCGTACGTCAGCAGGTCGCGCAACGTGAAGCCGTCGTGGGCGGTCAGGAAGTTGACCGAGGCGTACGGCGATCGTCCGTCGTCGGCGTACAGGTCCGAAGAACCGGCCAGCCGCGAGGCGACGTCGCGGATGCCGCCCGACGAGGTGCGCCAGAAGTCGCGCAGGGTGTCGCGGTAGCGGTCGTTCCACTCCACCCACGGCGGCGGGAACGAGCCGACCATGTAGCCGTCCATGGAGGCGTCCCACGGCTCGGCGATCAGCTTCACGTGTCGCAGCACCGGGTCCTGACTGATCGTGGTCAGGAATGCGCTGTGCAGGTCGATGTCGTGTCCGGTCCGCGACAGCGCGGAGGCGAGGTCGAACCGGAAGCCGTCGACGTGCATCTCGCTGGCCCAGTAGCGCAACGAGTCCAGGATCAACCGCAGCCCGGAGAGGTTGGTCGTGTCGACGGTGTTGCCGCAGCCGGTCACGTCCCAGTACGTGTCGCCCACCGCACCGGCTCGCTTGTAGAAGCCGTAGTCGTCCAGCCCGCGGAAGGAGTACGCCGGCCCGAGCGCCCCGCCCTCGGCGGTGTGGTTGTAGACCACGTCGAGGAACACCTCGATGCCGGCCTCGTGGAAGTTCTTGACCATCTGCTTGAACTCGGTGACCTGCTGGCCACGGTCACCGGAGGACGAGTACGCCGCGTGCGGCGCGAAGAACCCCAGGGAGTTGTAGCCCCAGTAGTTCACGTGTCCGCGCTCGGCCACGCCGGGTTCGGTGAAGAACTGGTGGATCGGCAGCAGCTCCACCGCCGAGACACCGAGGTCCTTGAGGTAGTGGATGACCGGCGCGGTGCCGAGGCCGGCGTACGTCCCGCGCTGGTGCTCGGGGATCTCGTTGTGGAGCTTGGTGAAGCCCTTGACGTGCAGCTCGTAGATCACGGTGTCGCGCCAACGCGTGCGCAGCCGCCGGTCGTCGCTCCAGTCGAACTCGTCGTGGACGACCACGCAGCGGGGCATGCTGGCCGCGGAGTCGAGGGTGCTCATCTGCACCGGGTCCGCGATGTCGTAGGGGAGGGTCTCGGGTCCGTAGCCCACGTCGCCGGTGACCGCGCGGGCGTAGGGGTCCAGGAGCAGCTTGTTCGGGTTGAACTTGCGGCCGTGCGCGGGATCCCACGGCCCGTCCGCGCGCAGGCCGTACAGCTGACCGATCATCACGCCCGGGATCTGGCCGTGCCAGACGCCGAGGGTGTGTTCGGTGAGCCGGTGGCGGATCTCGGTGCCGGCGTCGTCGAACAGGCAGACCCACATGCCGGTGGCCTCGGGTGACCACACGGCGAAGTTCGTGGCATCGGGCGCCCAGCTGGCTCCGAGCTGCTGGTGGTGGCCCGGCCACACCGGAGCGGTCTCGTTGCGGTCGTGCCAGCTCCATGTCTTCGGGGTCACCCGCGGCATTCTTGCCCACGTCGGCAGCGTGCGGGAAGCCGGTCCCTGGCTAGGCTCGCCCTGGTCAGGTCCGGCCCTGGTCAGGTCTCGGTCAGGTCCGGGCGGGCGAGTGGGGTCCGGTTCGATGCAGTGGAGGAGGCAGGTCATGGGTGAGTTCGTGCGTCTGGAGGTCTCGGAGGGTGTCGGCACCCTGCGCCTGGACCGTCCGAAGATGAACGCCCTGGACGCTGCCATGCAGGAGGAGATCCGGGCCGCCGCGATCGAGGCGTCCGAGCGCGACGACGTCAAGGCGGTCGTGGTGTACGGCGGCGAGCGGGTCTTCGCCGCCGGTGCCGACATCAAGGAGATGGCGACCATGGGCTACACCGACATGGTCACCCGCTCGGGGCAGCTGCAGTCGTCGTTCACGGCCGTGGCGAGGATCCCGAAGCCGGTGGTCGCCGCGGTCACCGGCTATGCCCTCGGTGGCGGGTGCGAGCTCGCCCTCTGCGCGGACGTCCGCTTCGCCGCCGAGGATGCCGTCCTGGGGCAGCCCGAGATCCTGCTCGGCATCATCCCGGGCGCGGGCGGAACGCAGCGCCTCTCGCGTCTGGTCGGCCCGAGCCGGGCCAAGGAGCTGATCTTCAGCGGTCGGTTCGTCAAGGCCGACGAAGCCCTGGCGATCGGGCTGGTCGACCGGGTGCTGCCGGCCGACCGGGTGTACGCCGAGGCGCTGGCCTGGGCCGCCCAGTTCACCGGCGCGGCGTCCTATGCCCTCCGCGCGGCCAAGCAGGCCGTCGACCGGGGTCTCGAGACCGATCTCGAGACCGGACTCGAGATCGAGCGCCAGCAGTTCGCGGCCCTGTTCGCCACCGAGGACCGCACCATCGGGATGACCTCATTCGTCCAGGACGGCCCCGGCAAGGCCGACTTCGTCGGCCGTTGACCCGAAACGGCGCTCCGGGTCGCACGAAACGGCGCTCCGGGTCGCACGAAACGGCGCTCCGGGTCGCACGAAACGGCGCTCCGGGTCGCACGAAACGGCGCTCGTGGTTGTGACTGACTCCACGAGTGCGTCGGTTCCGGAGCGGCGTACCGGCGGGTAACCTCACCAGAGCACCTCCGTGATCTCCCACGATTGGACCAGCCGTGAACATCGTCGTCTGTGTGAAGTACGTCCCGGATGCCTCGGGGGAGGTGCGGTTCGAGCCGGACAACACCGTCGACCGTGCCGCCGCCTCCGGCCTGCTCTCCGAACTCGACGAGTACGCCGTCGAGCAGGCACTCCAGGTCCGGGAGAAGCGCGACGGCGAGGACGTGACTGTCACCGCCGTGTGCGTGGGCCCGGAGAAGGCCGCAGACGCGATCCGCAAGGCGCTGCAGATGGGCGCCGACCAGGGCGTGCACGTGCTCGACGACGCGATCGCCGGCTCCGACGCCATCGCGACCTCGCTGGTGCTCGCCGAGGCCGTGAAGAAGACAGGCGAGGCGAACGGCGCGGCCGATCTGATTCTGTGCGGCATGGCGTCCACCGACGGTGGCATGAGCGTGGTGCCGGCGATGCTGGCCGAGCGCCTCGGCCTGCCCCAGGTCACCTTCGCCTCCCTGCTGGAGACGCAGGGCGACCAGGTGCGGATCAGGCGCGACGGCGACACCGCGACCGAGGTCGTCGGAGCCACGATGCCCGTGGTGGTCTCGGTGACCGACCAGACCGGCGAGGCACGCTACCCGTCGTTCAAGGGGATCATGGCGGCCAAGAAGAAGCCGGTGGAGACCTACTCGCTGGCCGACCTCGGCGTCGACGCCGCCCAGGTCGGGCTCTCGGTGGCCTGGAGCGCCGTCGAGGACACCACCGCTCGGCCGCCTCGCTCCGCCGGTGAGGTCGTCCCCGACGAGGACGGTGCCGGCGCCCAGGCGCTCGCCGACTTCCTCGCCGCCAAGAAGTTCATCTGAGGAGCGACGACATGTCTGAGATCCTGGTTCTGATCGACCACGTCGAGGGTGCGGTCCGCAAGCCCACGTTCGAGCTGCTCACGATCGCCCGCCGCCTGGGAGAGCCCTCCGCGGTCTTCATCGGAGCGGCCGACCAGGTCGCCGGTGCGGCCGAGGCGGTCAAGAAGTACGGCGCCGAGAAGGTCTACGCAGTTGACGACGCCCAGATCCGCGGCTACCTGGTCGCGCCGAAGGCCGAGGCTCTGCACCAGGTCGCGGCGCAGGCCGATCCGGCGGCGATCCTGATCCCGTCCACGGCCGAGGGCAAGGAGATCGCGGGCCGGCTCGCGATCAAGCTCGGTTCCGGGCTGATCACCGACGCCGTGGACGTCCAGGCCGGTGAGCGTGGCCCAGTGACCACGCAGTCGGTGTTCTCCGGCAACTTCACCGTGACCGCGACGGTCACTCAGGGCACGCCGATCATCACGGTCAAGCCCAACGCCGCCACCCCGGAGGAGGTGACGGGCGCCGCCGCGGTGACCGAGGTCGCTGCCACCGTGTCCGATGCGGCCAAGACGGCGCAGATCCTCGCGTCCCAGCCGCGCCAGGCCACCGGGCGACCGGAGTTGACGGAGGCCGCGATCGTGGTCTCCGGCGGTCGTGGCACGGGCGGCAACTTCGAGCCGCTCGAGCAGCTCGCCGATGCCCTCGGCGCTGCGGTGGGCGCCTCGCGGGCCGCGGTCGACTCCGGCTGGGTCCCGCACACGTACCAGGTCGGCCAGACCGGCAAGACCGTGTCCCCCCAGCTGTACCTCGCCGCCGGCATCTCCGGCGCCATCCAGCATCGCGCCGGCATGCAGACGTCCAAGACGATCGTCGCGATCAACAAGGACAACGAGGCGCCGATCTTCGAGCTGGTCGACTTCGGCGTCGTCGGCGACCTGCACGCCGTGCTGCCGGCGCTCACCGAGAAGGTCAACGCCCGCAAGGGCTGAGCGCCACGACGCCACGAGGCCCGTCCGGGACTGCCCGGGCGGGCCTCGTCGTCGTACCTCGGGATCAGCTGATTTGCAGGCGGTGGAGCCCCGTCCGGAAGAGGAACCCGAAGTCCTCGTCGACGATGCCGACCGGCGCGGCCCTGACCCAGCGCGTCGCGCCCTTGCCGCCGAGGCGGACCTTGCGAAGCGAGGTGTTGTTGGCCGTGTCGGACTCGATCAGGTTGCCCTCCGGGTTGGCGGTCACCTTGATGTAGTAGACGCCGTTGGGCAGCCCGTCCAGCTTGAACGCCTGGCCGTAGCGGTACTGGAAGTAGGTGTCGCCGGAGCCGGAGGAGAGCACCTCGCGGATGGACAGGGCCGTCGAGCCGCCGCAGGCGGTCGCCAGGTCGGTGTTCCACGGGCTCCAGTCGGCCCCCGGCACCGTGTAGTCCACCGCGTCGGTGGCCGCGAGGCAGAATGACTGCTTCTTCGACTTCACTGCGAGCGTCTTGTCCGCGTTGAGCAGCTCGTAGTTCGCGAAGTCCTCGAAGTGCCAGTGGTTGTGGTTGGCCGAGTGGTAGTGCATCTCACCGACCTGCTGGTAGCCGGTCTCGTTGCCGTCGGCGTCGAAGAAGTACTGGTACGCATCCATCACGTCCTCGCCCGGGCGCCGGAAGCCGTCGATGACCAGGGGGCTGTCTCCGGCGTTCCACACGTTGGCGCCGAAGCGCAGCGACGTGCCCTTGCGCCCGATCGAGATCCCGAACGCCGGGAGCGACTGCAGGTCCATGACCGGTCCGACCACGGCGCCCGAGGCCTCCGCCGTCGGCTCGGTGGCGTTCGGCCGGGCGAGGGGGCCGCTGGCCGGCCGCGGCGGGGTCGGCCGCGCCTGACCACGCTTGTGGGCCTTCACGACCAGCGTGTAGGTCACCTTGGCGTCGGCATTGGCGATCCCGAGCGAGGCGCGGTAGGGCTGTGCGATGGCGGCGGTCACGGTGTAGGTGCCGGGCCTGATCCTCAGTGGCCGGGTCCAGTCGTAGAGCTCCACCGACCAGCCCTGCTGGATGCCCATGACGCCGCCGACGGTGTAGGGGTTGTTGGGGCAGCCGTAGGGGTACGGCGACCGGAGCGGGGCGTCCGGGCCCAAGCGTGAGCCGCCGGTGTTCAGGCAGGCGCCGGGGGTCCGGCGGGCCGCCATGCTGCCGTCCGCGCGCCGCACCTTGAGCGAGTAGAACCGGGCCAGCTCGGAGAAGCTGGTCATCGAGCCGTCCGGGAAGGTGCCGGTCGTGGCGCCGCTGCGCCACTCGCTGGTGATCTGGTCGTCGTACGTCGGCCGGTGCGACCAGACCTCGAAGGCCTCGTCAGGCGCATTGGCCCGCACTCCGATCGGATCCCAGACGATGTTGCCGCCGTAGCTGGTGACGGTCACGGTCGTGGGTGCCCACAACGTGATCGGTGGGCCGCCGACGGCCTGGGCCGTCGAGGGCAGTGCAGTGGCTGCCGTGGCGGGCAGCGCCGCGGCCAGCAGGCCGGCGGCAGCGATGCGCAGTGATGGTCGCACGATGATTCCCCCTGTGAAGAAGCGGTGAAAGTAAAGACGGTCAACTGGTCAGACGCCTGGCGTCGTGGATTGGTTGCCCCACCGGCCGTCGAGACCGATTCGTGACCGGCGCCGAGGGCCGAAACCCGTGCCCGGGGTGTTCGAACGCTACGGCACGGATGACTACCCTGGAAGCATGAATCTCGACCAGGGCGGATCGGCGCCGGTGACGGCGGTCGCCGAGCGGGCTCGCACGGCGAGTCTCGGGCTGGCGCTGGCGACCCGGGAGGTCAAGGACCGCGCCCTGCTCGCGATGGCCGCCGCGCTCGTCCGGCGGGAGCAGAGCATCCTCGAGGCCAACGCGGAGGATGTCGCGCGAGCCGAGCAGGGCGGCACTCCGCCGAACATCATCGACCGGCTCAGGCTCACTCCGGAGCGACTGGAGGCCATGGCCGAGGGGCTGCGAGACGTGGCCGGGCTGCCGGACCCCGTGGGCGAGGTCGTGCGGGGCGGAACTCTCGCCAACGGGCTGGAGCTGCGGCAGGTGCGGGTGCCCTTCGGCGTCGTCGGCATGATCTACGAGGCCCGCCCCAACGTCACGGTGGACGCCGCCGGCATCTGCCTGAAGTCGGGCAACGCCGTGCTGTTGCGCGGCTCGTCCAGCGCGCGATCGACCAACGCCGCCCTGGTGGCCGCGCTGAGAGAGGCCGTGGCCGGCGCCGGTCTGGAGGCCGATGTGGTGCAGCTGGTGCCGGGTGACACCCATGAGAGCGTGAAGGCGCTGATGCGGGCGCGCGGCCTTGTCGACGTCCTGATTCCCCGAGGTGGCGCGGGTCTGATCCGCTCGGTGGTGGAGGAGTCGACGGTTCCGGTGATCGAGACCGGCGTCGGCAACTGCCACGTCTATGTCGACGCGGCCGCGGACCTGGAGAAGGCGCTGGCGATCGTGGTGAACGCCAAGACCCATCGCACCTCGGTGTGCAACGCTGCCGAGTCGCTGCTGGTGCACCGCGACGTGGCGGAGGCGTTCCTACCGAAGGTGGTGGCCGCGCTGCAGGAGGCGGGGGTGACGATCCACGGCGACGACTCCTTCGCTGACCTTCGAGGGCGTCGTGACCGCAACGGACGACGACTACGCGACGGAGTACCTCTCCCTCGACCTGTCGGCACGCGTGGTGTCGTCGCTCGATGAGGCACTCGCCCACCTTCGCCGCTACTCCAGTCGGCACTCGGACGCGATCGTCACCGAGGACCTGACCGCCGCCCGGCGCTTCACGGCGGCCGTCGACTCGGCCGCAGTGCTGGTCAACGCCTCGACCCGGTTCACCGACGGGGGCGAGTTCGGCTTCGGAGCCGAGATCGGGATCAGCACCCAGAAGCTCCACGCCCGGGGCCCGATGGGGCTCCCGGAGATGACGTCGACGAAGTACATCGTGACGGGCGACGGACACGTGCGCTGATCGACCGGCTGGCCCGACCGTGGGGCGGGCGGACCTCCCGCTAGGCTGGGCGCCATGTCCAGTTTCGCGTCGAGCCCCGTCACCCGTCTGGCCGCCGAGACCGCCGAGCACTCCAGCTCTGGCCTCTCGCCGTACGCCGTCGGCGGGATCGCCCTGGGCATCCTGCTGTTCCTGCTGATCGCGCTGCTGATGTTCGGCGCGGGTCGCGACCACAGCTGAGCGTGTCCGACGCCTCCTTGGCCGCGCCGGCCCCGGCCACCCCCGCCCGCCGGGTCGGGGTGATGGGAGGCACCTTCGACCCGATCCACCACGGTCACCTGGTCGCCGCCTCCGAGGTGCAGGCCTGGTTCGACCTCGACGAGGTCGTGTTCGTGCCGACCGGAGACCCGTGGCAGAAGTCAGGCCGGGAGGTCTCACCCGCCGAGCACCGCTACCTGATGACGGTGATCGCCACCGCCTCCAACCCGCTGTTCTGGGTGTCCCGGGTCGACATCGAGCGGGCCGGGCCGACGTACACCATCGACACCCTGCGCGACCTGCGCGGCCAGCTCCCCGACGCCGAGCTGTTCTTCATCACCGGAGCCGACGCCCTGGCCGACATCTTCACCTGGCGTGACGCCGACGAGTTGTTCGACCTGGCGACGTTCGTCGGCTGCACCCGCCCCGGCTACGCCCTGGACCCGGCCAGCCTGGCCAAGATCCCTGGCGACCGGGTCACCCTGGTCGAGGTCCCCGCCCTGGCGATCTCCTCCACGGACTGCCGATCGCGCCGTCATCGCGGTGAGCCGGTGTGGTACCTCGTGCCCGACGGGGTCGTCCAGTACATCGCCAAGCACGATCTCTACCCCGTCCAGGAGTCTCCGGACTCCGGAAAGTCCGAGGCATGACCGCCACCGACCACGCGACCGACCTGGTCCGCGCCGCAGCCCTCGCGGCCTCCGACAAGCTCGCCCAGCACATCATGGCGTTCGACGTGAGCGACCAGCTCGCCATCACCGACGCGTTCGTGCTGGCCTCTGCGCCGAACGACCGTCAGGTGCGCGCCATCGTCGATGAGATCGAGAAGAAGCTCCGCGAGCACGACGCCAAGCCGATCCGCCGGGAAGGGCACCGCGAGGGGCGCTGGGTGCTGCTGGACTACGGCGACGTGGTGGTCCATGTGCAGCACGAGGAGGAGCGGCTGTTCTATGCGCTGGAGCGGCTGTGGCGCGACTGCCCGCTGATCGCGCTGCCCCCTGAGGTGACGACCACTCCTGAGGCCGCGGAGGACTCCGCTGGCTGAGGAAGGGCCGCCGGCCGGGTTGCGGCGCCCTGCCCGCAGCCTGGTCCTGCTCCGGCACGGCCAGACGGCATGGAACGCCGTCGGCCGGGCCCAGGGGCATGCCGACGTGTCTCTCGACGAGGTGGGCCGGGCGCAGGCGGACCTGGCCGCCCAGGCCCTGTCGCGGCAGCGGCCGACGAAGCTCTGGTCCTCGGACCTGGCCCGGGCGCGGGAGACGGCCGAGGGGATCGCCGTACGCACCGGCCTGACGGTGGCGACCTCGGCGGCGTTCCGGGAGTACTCCGTGGGACGGCGAACCGGGCTCACCCTGGTCGAGTTCGCGGAGCGGCACCCCGAGGAGTACGCCGAGTGGCGTGCCGGCCGACGGGCGGTTCTCGACGCGGAGGACGACGACGACGTCGTCGCGCGTTTCGTGCCGGCCCTCACCACTGCGATGTCATCGCTCGGCCCCGGCGAGCGCGGCGTGGTGGTCAGTCACGGGGCGGCGTTGCGGACCGCGCTCGTCGAGGTGCTCGGGTGGCCACGATCCAGCAAGGACGGCCTGGTCGGTCTCGGCAACTGCCACTGGGCCGAGCTCGAGGAGTCGTCGTCGGCCTTTCTCGGGGGTGACCTGCGCTGGCGGTTGCGGGGCTACAACCTGTTCGCGGCCCCGGGACCCGATTTCGTGTCTCCAGAGCCGGTTGGTTAAACTTCGCGAGTTGCCCAGCCGTCAGGCCAGGGCAGCGCTCGTTTGGGGCTGTGGCGCAGCTGGTAGCGCACCTGCATGGCATGCAGGGGGTCAGGGGTTCGAGTCCCCTCAGCTCCACCAAACGACGAGGGTCGGCCACGCGGCCCGCCCTCGTTGCGTTCGTTCGATCGACCGCGGCGGCTGGCCCTGGGGGGCGGTGAGATGATCGAAGCATGAGCGAGTTCGAGCCGACCGGTGTCGTCGTGGGCGACGACGGTTCCACCTGCGCTGCGGCCGCCGTCCGGTACGCCGTCGACGAGGCGAGTCGGCGCGGCTGCCCGTTGCACGTGGTCCGCGCCTACACCCTGCTGAGCACCAGCCGGCCGGCGGAGGTGCCGTTCGGGTTCGTCCCCACGCAGGAGGAGCTCGGCGGCGCGGCCCTGGCCGAGCTGGAAAGCCGGTGGGGAGGCCTTGCGGGGGAGACCGGGGTCGAGGTCGAGCTGCACACGATCCACGGCCGCGCGGCGGACGCGCTGATCGCCGCCAGCGGCACCGCCGTGGTGCTGGTGGTCGGAGCTCGAGGGATCGGCGGGTTCGAGTCGCTGCTGGTCGGCTCGGTGGCCGACCAGGTGATCCACCACGCGCGTTGTCCGGTCATCGTGGTCAAGGGATGACCCTGGGGCGTGGCGGCCTGGCGGAAGCCTTGGCCTCCGGCGCCGTGGTGCTCGACGGAGGTCTGGCCACCCGGCTGGAGGAGCGTGGGAACGATCTCTCCGACGGCCTGTGGTCCGCGCGGCTGCTGGTCGACGACCCGGGCGAGGTCGCGGCGGCGCATGCCGACTACGTCGCTGCCGGAGCGGAGGTGGCCACTACCGCGTCGTACCAGGTGTCCTACGACGGCCTGGCCACTCGAGGCGTCGATGCGGCGGGCACCGACGCGCTGTTGCAGCGCAGTGTCGAGCTGGCCCGTGAGGCCGTGGCCGGCAACGGCTGGGTGGCCGCGTCCGTCGGGCCGTACGGCGCCGCCCTGGCCGGCGGGCAGGAGTACACCGGCGACTACGACCTGGGCGTCGAGAGGCTGCGGAGCTGGCACCGGCGCAGAATTCAGGTGCTGGCCGAGGCCGGCCCCGACGTGCTGGCGCTGGAGACGATCCCGAGCCTCGCCGAGGTCGAGGCGCTGCTGAGCGAGGTCGCCGGGCTCGGCGTGCCGTGCTGGCTGTCGCTGACCGCGGACGGGGACCGCACTCGACGCGGCGAACCCGTCTCCCAGGCGTTCGCGATGGCCGCCGAGGTGTCCGAGGTGGTGGCCGTGGGGGTGAACTGTTGCACCGCGGCCTCCGCCGACCTCGACGTACCCCTGGCTGCCGGTGTTGGGCTGCCGGTGGTGGTCTACCCCAACAGCGGCGAGGGCTGGGACGACGTACGCCGCACCTGGGTGGGCGAGCCGACGTTCACCGCTGACCGCGTGACGGCCTGGCTGCGCGGCGGAGCGCGACTGATCGGTGGCTGCTGCCGGGTCGGGCCCGGCCAGATCGCCGAGATCGCCAGCACCGCGCGGCGCACGGAAGGCTAGCTCAGGTGGAGGCGGACGCAATCGGGCCGGAGGAGTTCGACGACCTGGTGCGCCTTGCGCTCGACCAGCTGCCCGACGAGGCGTCGCGGCTCATCTCCGGAATCGCTGTGGTCGTGCGCGAAGAGCCGGATCCCGACGAGCGGGAGCCTGGCAAGCTCCTGCTCGGCACGTTCCGCGGAGTGGCCCAGACTCGCTTCGGTGGCCGGGTCCCGGGCAGCCTGCCTGACCTGATCACCCTGTACCGCACACCGATTCTCGCGGTCTGCCGAGGGGCCGACGAGGTCCCCGCGAAGGTGCTGAAGGTCCTCGGGCACGAGGTCGGCCATGCGCTGGGCCTGGGCGAGGCTCGGCTGCGCGAGCTCGAGTGGTTCTGAGCGGTGCGGGTGTCCCGTCCCTGCCCGACCGGTCACGGAGTGGGCCGGGTCACAGCCGACTGTCGGAATGATTGAACGTTCAACCGTTGTTCTTCAGATATGACAGAACTCGTGCTCGCCCCCGATGCCCAGGACCTGCTCTTCCGCGAGGCTCGCACCGCCAACGCGTTCACCGACGAGCCGGTGACCCGCGAGCAGGTCGCGGCCATCTACGACCTCGTGAAGTTCGGTCCCACCGCGATGAACGGCCAGCCGCTGCGGATCCTGCTGGTCGATCAGGACAAGCGGGAGCGGCTCGTGAAGCACATGTCGGACGGCAACCGCGACAAGACGACCGACGCCCCGCTGGTCGCCGTGCTCGCCGTGGACGTGGACTTCCACGAGCACTTGTCGCGGACCTTCCCGCACTTCCCGGGGGCGCGCGACGCCTTCGCCGACCCCGAGAGCCGGGAGCAGAATGCCCGCTTCAACGCGGCGCTCCAGGCCGGCTACTTCCTGATCGGCGTGCGCGCCGCTGGGCTCGCCGCCGGCCCGATGGGCGGCTTCGACGCCGCCGGGATCGACGAGGAGTTCTTCGCAGGCAGCACGTGGAAGTCGTTCCTCGTGGTCAACCTCGGCCACCCCGGAGAGAACGCGTGGTTCGACCGCCTGCCGCGCCTCGAGCTGGACGAGGTCGTCGCCGAGGCCTGAGCCTCACCGGCTGTCCGAGTGCGCCAGCTCGAGGAGAGCTCGCTCGGTCCACGAGGGCGAGACGCCGGGGGCCGCCAGCAGATATCTCGCGTGCTCTGGCGCCGCCGCGCCGTACGTCTCGGCGAGGCCGGCGAGGATCGTCCGCAGGTACGCCGCCCCGGGAGCCGCCGGCGGTCCGGGGCGCAGCGACGTGAAGGTGAGCATCGGGTGTCCGCCGAGCTCCCCGACCTTCAGCACCGTCTCGTAGGCGCCGGGCAGCGCGTCGGGCCAGCGGCGGACGTCGGGTGCCAGCGCCAGCGCATGTCCCGCTGGGAGGCGGGCCTCCTGCGCGGCCACGTCGCGGAACTGACCGAACGTCACCAGGTAGGCGCGGCCCCTCACCTCTCCAGGCGAGTCGGGGTCGAGGAACGCGAGCGCTCCGCCCCACACGGCCGAGACGCCGCCGAAGCGGAGCCGGCCGGGGACCCGCGCGGCGGCAAAGTCCTGAACGGGCGACTGGTCCCGACACCCGGCATAGCTCCGGCCGGCGCCGTCTGGTCGGCCGCCCATGAGGTAGCACGCGAAGCGGGCCGCGTGCAGGTTCGAGCCGTAGGCGACGTACCAGACCTGGTCGTCGTCGCTGCGTCGTCCCGAGGTCACGGCCTCAGGTGACCGTCAGCCCGCCGTCGACGGGGATCGTCTGCCCGGTCACGTAGCCGCCGGCGGGGGACGCGAGCCAGACCGCGGTGGCGGCCAGTTCCCGGGCATCGCCGCTGCGGCCGGCGAGGACCCGCAGCTTCATGAGCTCGAGGTAGCCCTCGGGATAGGTCTCGGTCATCTCCGAGTCGAAGAAGCCGGGGGCCAGCGCGTTGACCCGGATGCCCTTGCGGCCGGTCCATTGCTGGGCCAGGTCCCGGGTCAGGCCGATCAGGCCGGCCTTCGACGCGGAGTACGCCGCCTGGGGGAGCCCTCCCGTGGTGATGCCCAGCACAGAGGAGATGTTGATGATGCTCGACCCCGGCTCCATCACCCGGCCACAGGCCTGGGCCATCCAGTAGCAGCCGTTGAGGTTGACGTCGATCACCGAGCGGAACTGCTCGGGCGTCTCCCGGGTCGCGGGCACCGACGTCCCGACACCGGCGTTGTTGACCAGGACGTCGACCCGGCCGAACTCCGCCATCGTGGCGTCGACCAGCGCCTGGCACTGGTCGGGATCCGCCACGTCGGTCGCGACCGTGAGCACCCGCCGCCCGGTGGCGCGCACCTGCTCGGCGGTCTGCTCGAGCTTCTCGATACGCCGGGCGCCCAGGGCCACGTCGGCCCCGGCCTCCGCGAACGCCTGCGCGAACGCCACTCCGAGGCCGCTGGAGGCCCCCGTCACGATCGCCACTCTGCCGTCCAGGCCGAACATCTCGAGCACGCTCATGCTGGTCACCCTAGTCAGACCCTGAGCCGCCCCTGGTGTCCCCCCGAAAAGGGATGATTCCGCTGCTTCGGCACGCTTCACTGGAGACAGGACCGAGATCCGGTCACCAAGGAGGACCCGATGAACGACGCCCAGCAGATTCCGCAGGGCACCCAGGCGCCCGCACCCCAGGCCCACGCCGATCGTGCGATCGACCCGTCCGCCGAACGCGGTTGGGGGACGATCTCGCACGTCGTGCCGCTGGTCACGACCGTGCTGTCCGCTGGCACGCTCGGCTTCGTCGGCTCGCTGGTGATCTACCTGATGTACAAGGACCGTGGCCCCTTCGTCCGCGCCAACGCAGCCAACTCGCTGAACATCCAGATCACGACCGGCATCGTGCTGCTGCTCTCGTTCCCGCTGATGCTGCTGCTGGTGGGCTTCCTGACCTACCCGCTCGCGCTGCTGTACGCCGTGGTGATGCACGCCGTGGGCGCGATCAAGGCCAACAACGGTGAATGGTGGGACCCGCCGCTCACGCCGCGCTTCGTCCGCTGACCGTGCGCGACCCGCGAGGGGCGGCAAACCGGCTACGCCGGGGAGCCGCCCCCGCGGTAGCATGGGTGGATGCAAAGGAACCTGCTCCTTACCTAGCCGCGTCGGATGCCTGACCCCGACGCGGCTGCCCCTCGTGCCCGAGGGGTTTTTTCATGTCCGGAGCAGACCAGCACGAGAGAGAAGCTGATGACCGAGCACGAGCCTGACGGCTACGACATCCAGGCGATCCAGGCCAGGTGGCTGCCCGTGTGGCAGCAACTGCAGCCCTTCCGCGCCGACGATGCGGCGATCCTGGAGGGGCGCAAGGAGAAGCGCTACGCGCTGACGATGTTTCCCTACCCCTCGGGCGACCTGCACATGGGCCATGCCGAGGTCATGGCGCTGCACGACGTGATCGCGCGCTACTGGTGGCAGCAGGGCTTCGAGGTGCTGAACCCGATGGGCTGGGACTCCTTCGGGCTGCCCGCCGAGAACGCCGCGATCCAGAACGACGAGCACCCGGCGACGTACACCTACGCCAACATCGAGACCCAGGCCGAGTCGTTCGAGCACTACGCCTGCTCCTTCGACTGGAGCCGACGGCTGCAGACCTCCGACCCGTCGTACTACCGCTGGACGCAGTGGCTGTTCCTGAAGTTCCGCGAGCAGGGCCTGGCCTACCGCAAGAACTCACCGGTCAACTGGTGCCCGAACGACCAGACCGTGCTGGCCAACGAGCAGGTCGTCGACGGTCGCTGCGAGCGCTGCGGGGCCGAGGTGACCAAGCGTGAGCTGACCCAGTGGTACTTCAAGATCACCGACTACGCCCAGGAGCTGCTGGACTGCCTGGACGACCTGGCGCCGACCTGGCCCGACCGTGTCGTCGCCGCGCAGCGCAACTGGATCGGGCGCTCCGAGGGCGCCCACGTCGACTTCACGATGCACCTGGCTGAGGGCACCGACCGCGACGTCACCGTCTACACCACCCGCCCGGACACGCTGTTCGGAGCGACGTTCATGGTGGTGGCGGCCGATGCGCCGCTGGCTGCCGAGCTGGTGGCGCCGGAGCGGCGTCAGTCCCTGGCGGACTACCTGGTCGAGGTGCGGATGGCCTCCGACATCGACCGGATGTCGACGGAGCGGCCCAAGACCGGCGTCGACCTGGGGATCACCGCGACCAACCCGGTCAACGGCGAGCAGATCCCCGTCTGGGCATCGGACTACGTCCTGGCCGACTACGGCACCGGCGCGATCATGGCCGTGCCCGCGCACGACCAGCGCGACCTGGACTTCGCCAAGGCGATGGGACTGCCCGTGCGCCGCGTCGTCGACACGGGGGACGAGAACCCCGAGGACACCTACGTCGCGACCTCCGGCGACGGCGTCTACGTCAACTCTGCCGGCCCGGACGGATGGACCTTGGACGGTCTGACCGACAAGACGGCCGGGATCCACGCGACCGTGGCACGGCTGGAGGCCGACGGCCACGGTCGCGGGGCGGTGAACTTCCGGCTGCGCGACTGGCTGCTGAGCCGCCAGCGCTACTGGGGCGTGCCGATCCCGATCATCCATTGTCCGTCCTGCGGCGAGGTCGACGTACCCGAATCCGAGCTGCCCGTCGTGCTGCCCGAGCTGCGCGGGGCCGACTTGAAGCCCCGCGGCGTCTCGCCGCTGGCGGCTGCGACCGACTGGGTCAACGTCACCTGCCCCACCTGTGGCGGCCCGGCGACGCGTGACACCGACACGATGGACACCTTCGTGGACTCGTCGTGGTACTTCCTGCGCTATTGCAGCCCCCACGACGACACCCAGGCCTTCGACCCCGTGCTGGCCAACGCGTGGGGCCCGTGTGACATCTACGTCGGCGGCGTGGAGCACGCGGTCCTGCACCTGCTGTATGCCCGGTTCTTCACCAAGGCCCTGGCGGATCTGGGGCTGTTGAGCTTCCGGGAGCCGTTCTCGGCCCAGCTGAACCAGGGCTTCGTGATCAACCAGGGCAAGAAGATGAGCAAGTCGCTGGGCAACGGCGTCAGTTTGGGGGACCAACTTGCGGCGTACGGCGTGGACGCGGTGCGGCTGACCCTGGTCTTCGCAGGGCCGCCGGAGGACGACATCGACTGGGCCGACATGTCACCGGCCGGATCGCTGCGCTTCCTGCAGCGTGCCTGGCGCCTGGCCGGCGACGTCACCTCGGCCACGGGGGTCGACCCGGCTTCCGGCCAGGGTCCGGAGAGCACCGGGTTGCGCAAGGTGACCCACAAGACGCTGCACGACGCGGCACAGCTGGTCGAGGCCTTCCGCTTCAACGTGATGATCGCCCGGACCATGGAGCTGGTCAACGCGACCCGCAGGGCGATCGACTCCGGCGTGGGGCCGGCCGACCCTGCCGTGCGCGAGGCGGCCGAGGCCGTGGCCATCCTGTTGTCCCTGGTGGCGCCCTACACCGCAGAGGACATGTGGGAGCGGCTGGGCCACCAGCCGTCGGTGGCCCGGGCCGGCTGGCCGACGGTCGATCCGGAGCTGTTGGTGCATGACTCCGTGACCGCGGTCGTGCAGATCCAGGGCAAGGTCAAGGCACGACTGGAGGTCTCGCCCGACATCAGCGACGCCGACCTGGAGGCCTCGGCGATGGCGGATCCTGCCGTGGTCGCGGCGATCGACGGCCGCGAGGTCCGCAAGGTGATCGTGCGCGCCCCGAAGCTGGTCAACGTCGTCGTCGGGTGACCGCGCGGGCGGCCGGTAGCCTTCGGGCATGGCCGGGTCGAATGTCGAGGAGCGGGCATCTGGTGCCGTGATCGTCACCGACTCCACTGCCATGCTCCCCGAGACGGTGGCGCTCGAGCGTGGGGTCGTCGTGGTGCCTCTGCAGGTCGTGATCGGTGCGGAGGTGTTCGACGAGGGCTCTCCGGCGGCGTCGCCCGAGAGGGTGGCGGCCGCGCTGCGAGAGTTCCTCCCGGTGAGCACCTCCCGGCCTGCTCCCGCGTCGTTCTTGGCGGCGTACGACGCCGCGGCCGCCGCCGGCGCCAGCGAAGTGCTGTCGATCCATCTGTCCGGGGAGATGAGCGGGACCTTCGAGTCCGCCCAGCTCGCGGCTCGGGACGCGTCGGTGCCGGTGACCTGCGTCGACGTGCGGCAGGTCGGCGTGGCCACCGGCTACGCCGCCCTGTCGGCTGCTGACTCCTTGGCGGCGGGAGGGTCGGTCGAGCAGGCAGCGGCGGCGGCGCGCGCACGTGCGGACGGCTCGGCGTCGTACTTCTACGTGGACACGCTGGAGTATCTCCGTCGCGGAGGCCGGGTCGGTGCCGCCAGTGCACTGCTCGGCGGAGCTCTCGCGGTCAAGCCGCTCCTCACCATCACCGACGGCCGGGTGTCGACCAGAGAGAAGGTGCGCACCGCGGGCAAGGCGCTGGGTCGACTTGAGGACCTCGCGGTCGAGGCGGCAGGGACTGCGGCGGTGGACCTGTGCGTCTCGCATCTCGCGAGCCCCGATCGGGCGGCGGCGTTGGCCGAGCGGCTCGCCCATCGGCTGGCCGACAACCTGGAGGGCCGCGTCGTGTGGACGGGGGAGCTGGGCGCGGTGCTCGGTGCGCATGTCGGCCCCGGCATGGTCGCCCTCTGCGTGGCGGCACGGCTGCCGACCGACCGCTGACCCGGGCCTGAATCCGTCCCGGAGGCGGCAACACAGAGGTTCTCCACAGGTCGGGAAGAGGCCGCTGTCGCGGGCGCGGCGCGCCACCTAGGTTTCCGTCATGAGGCGAGGTCGCGGGAGCGAGGAGGACCGGGCCGTCGTGGCGCGTCGGCTGGCGGCACTCGGCGAGCAGATGTCGGTGCTGCACGAGCCGGCCGCCGAGCCGGCGTCCACCCACACCCGGATCCGGCCCGATCCTGGCGTGGACGCCGTGGTGGATCCGGTGATCGCCTGGGAGGTCACGGGGGACGTGGCGGGCGAGGGGCCGCCGGCGGTGGCGCTCCCGGCTCCCGGTCGGCACGCGGCCCGCCGGGCCCCCACGGCCGCGGTGGCTGGTCTCTTCGGTCCCGCTCAGGTGACGGTGCTCGCGCTGTCGGTCGCCCTGGCGCTCGCCGTGACCTGCTGGTGGCTGTTGCGCAGTGGCACCGACGTGGTGCCGGTCGCCGCCGCGTCCGCACCACCGCTGGTGACTCCGGGGGCGCCGACCTCCGATGGCGCCGACCCGACTGCGGCGGCCACTGCCGTGGTCGTGGACGTCGCCGGTCGGGTTCGCCAGCCGGGGATCGCAGTGCTGGCGCCGGGCGCCAGGGTGGTGGACGCGATCGAGGCAGCCGGGGGAGCTCGCAGGGGCGTGAACCTCACCGCCCTCAACCTGGCCCGACAGCTGGTGGACGGCGAGCAGATCCTGGTCGGCGTGAGCGGTGGCCCTGCTCCTGCGGTGGCCGCGCCGGCGACCGGGGGCGAGACCCTGCTGGTCAATATCAACAGCGCGGGCCAGGCCGAGCTGGAGTCGTTGCCCGAGGTGGGACCGGTGACCGCGCAGGCGATCCTCTCGTGGCGGGAGGCGCACGGTGCCTTCACCTCGGTCGACCAGCTGCTCGATGTCGACGGGATCGGGGAGGCCACGCTGCACACGGTCACCCCCTTCGTGACGGTGTGAGGAGTGCGGGCCTGGGGTGCTGCGGGCTGGTCGAGACTGGTCGGCACCGCAGCTTCGGTGCCGGACCTGCGGATGCCGTTGGTCGGCGCGGCCGCGTGGGCGGGCGCCCTGGTCGGGTTGTCGATCCCGGCCGGCCGGCTAGCCGCGGGCGTCCTCGGGCTGGGCGCGGTGCTCGCTGCCCTGGGGTGGTGGGGGCACACGTCGGCCGGCCAGCGCGGGCGCAGCCCTGGGTCGGGCCGACGCCGCTGGTGGCGGACGGCAGCGGCCGTGGCGATGGTCGCGGTCGCAGTCGCGTTCGCGTCTCAGGTCCGGGTGCATCGGGTCGCCCACAATCCGGTGGCGTCCTTGGCGGCGACCCGGGCCGCCGTCGAGGTCGAGCTGGTGGTGACGGGGGACCCCCGGGTCGTCGAGGGCGGGTTCGCCGATCGGGTGGTGGTGCGCGGTCGAGTGATGCGGATGAGCTCGAGCACGACGGCCTACGAACTGCGCTTGCCGGTGCTGGTGGTGGCGCCGACCGACTGGAGGGAGGTGCGGCTGGGCGAGCGTCTACGCTTCACCGCGCGACTCGGACCGAGTGACCGGCACGACCTCGCGGCCGTGCTTCGGCCTCTCGGGGTCGGTGTTCTGGTCGAGGCCCCGGCCTGGTGGTGGCGGGCTGCAGCCGGAGTGAGGGGGTCGCTGCGCGCCTCCGTGGCTGACGTGCCCACCGACCGGAGACCCCTGGTGCCTGCCTTGGTCGTCGGCGACGACCAGGGCCTCGACCCTGCGCTGGCGGACGACTTCCGGATCACGGGGCTCACCCACCTGCTTGCCGTGTCCGGGACCAACCTGACGCTGGTGCTCGGGTTCGTGCTGATCCTGGCGCGCGCCGCCGGCGTCCGGGGGCGCGGGATGTACGCCGTGGGCGCCGTGGGTGTCGTCGGCTTCGTGCTGCTGGCGCGCCCTGAGCCCAGTGTGCTGCGTGCGGCCGTGATGGGATCGGTGGCGTTGGTCGGCATGGGCACGGGCGGGCGGCGTCGGGGCGGCCGGTCGCTCGGGGTGGCCGTGACGGCCCTGATGCTGATCGACCCGTGGTTGGCGCCCACGCCGGGTTTCGCCCTCTCTGCGCTGGCGACGGCCGGCATCGTGTTCGTGGCGCCGGTGTGGCGCGACGCGCTCATGGCGTGGCTCCCGCGCTGGGCGGCGGAGGCCGTGGCGGTGCCGGCTGCCGCACAGCTCGCATGCACGCCGGTGGTGGCGGCGCTGTCGCAGCAGGTCAGCCTGGTGGCCGTGGTCGCCAATCTGCTGGCTGCGCCCGCCGTCGGCCCGGCCACCGTGCTCGGGCTCGGAGGGGGATTGGTCGGGTTGGCCTGGCCGGCACTCGGGCGACTGCTGGGTCTGCTGGCCGGTTGGTGTGTGGGCTGGATCGTCCTGGTGGCGCGGCGGGGCTCGGCCCTCCCCGTGCCGGCGCTGAGCTGGGGCAGCGATCCGACGCCGCTTGCTGCGCTCACCGTGGCCTGCGCGGCGGTGGTGCTGGTCGCGCCCCTGTGCTTGCGAAGTCGCGGAGCCACGGCGGTGTGTTGTGCGCTCCTGGGCGTGGTCGTGCTGGTGCGCCCTCCGACTCCGGGGTGGCCACCAGACGGCTGGGTGGTCGCGATGTGTGACGTCGGACAGGGAGACGCGCTGGTGCTGCGAGCCGGGCCCGGGACGGGCGTGGTCGTCGACGTCGGTCCCGATCCGGCCCTGGTCGACGACTGCCTGCGGCGGCTCGACATCGACCGGGTGCCGCTGCTGGTGCTGACCCACTTCCACGCCGACCACGTGGACGGGCTGGCCGGAGTCACCCGCGGCCGTAGGGTCTCCGCGCTCCAGGTGACCTCACTCGCGGACCCGCCCGGGGCCGTGCTGGCCGTCGCGGAGGTGGCGCAGCGACTCGGCATCCCGGAGACCGTGGCGGCCTACGCCAGCACCCAGCGCATCGGTGAGGTGACCCTGCAAGTGCTGTGGCCGCTGCCGAGCCAGGCGCAAGCCGGCCCGGGCGACGGCAGCACCGCCAACAACGCCAGTGTCGTGCTGCTGGCGCGGGTGCGTGACGTGCGGATCCTGCTGACCGGTGACCTCGAGCCGCCCGGTCAGGAAGCGCTGGCCCGGAACGTTCCCGGGCTTCGCGTCGATGTGCTCAAGGTGCCGCACCACGGGTCGCGGTTCCAGGATCTGAAGTTCCTCACTTCCCTCGCCGCACGCGTCGCCTTGGTGAGCGTCGGCGCCGACAACAGCTATGGGCATCCCTCCCCCGACACTCTGCGGGCGCTCGCCGAGGTCGGCTCCGAGGTGCTGCGCACCGACCTCGACGGCGACGTGGTGGTCGCGGAGAGGAACGGTCAGCTGGTGGCCGTCCGGGGCCCCTGAAGCCGGGTCTGGGCGCCGCCCACCGGGCGCGCGGGCGTCGTCGCGGTGTGGCAGGCTGGGGCGCATCATGGCAGCGATCCGTCCCGCAGACGTCCTCGGCCGGGTCACGCTCGTGACCGGCAAGGAGGAGTTTCTCAACGAGCGCACCATCCGCGCCGTCCGCGACGCCTGCCGGCACCACGACGCGGAGGCCGAGTCGTCCGAGGCCGTCGCCGGAGACCTGTCCCTGGCCACGCTGGGGGAGCTCTCGGCACCCTCGCTGTTCTCGAGCACCCGCTGCGTCGTGGTCCGAGCACTGGAGAACCTGCCGGAGGAGTCGGTCGACGGCCTGGTGCGCTACGCCACCGCTCCGGTCGAGGACGTCGCCCTGGTGCTCGCGCACAGCGGCGGACCCAAGGGATCAGGGCTGCTCGGCAAGCTCCGCAAGCTCGACACCGTGACCGAGGTCAAGTCAACCGAGCTCCGGCCCTCCGAGCTCGCGGGATTCGTTGCTGCGGAGGTTCGCAGCTACAGCGCAAGCATCGAGGACCCCGCCGCCGATCTCTTGGTGCAGTCCGTCGGCCACGACCTGCGGGCTCTCTCCGCGGCGGCACATCAGCTGGCCAACGACTTCCCAGGTGAGACGCTGACCATGGAGAAGGTCAAGCGCTACTTCGGCGGCCGGGCGGAGGCGAAGTCCTTCGCGGTCGCCGATGCGGCGTTCTGGGGCCGTCGCGAGGTGGCCCTGGAGCAGCTGCGGTGGGCACTGGAGGGCGGCACGGCGGCGGTGCTGGTGACGTCGGCGTTCGCTGGCAGCGCCCGGGGGATCGCCCGCTACAAGTCCGCCCCGCGCGGGATGCGCGAGGCCGACCTCGCACGCGAGGTCGGAGTCCCCCCGTGGAAGCTGCGCACCATCCGGGACCAGTCCCGAGGCTGGTCCGACGGCGGCGTGGCGCACGCGATCATGGCGATCGCCCGAGCCGATGCGGACATCAAGGGAGCCGCGAGCGACGCGGAGTACACCCTGGAGCGGCTCGCGCTGACCGTCGCCGGTCTCCGCGACTCTCGCTGACCGTTGCCGGGCTCCGCGACTCTCGCTGACCCACAGCGTCACCTGACAACACCAGAGCCCGCCCGGCGAAGGCCGGACGGGCTCTGGTGGTCGCAGCGGCCCCGAAGGGCCGAGTCGCCCGGGCTCAGAGAGCCGCGGCGCGCTGGGCGATCGACGACTTGCGGTTGGCCGCCTGGTTGGCGTGGATCACGCCCTTGGACGAGGCCTTGTCCAGCTGCTTGGAGGCTTCGCGGCCAAGCTCGGTCGCGGCGGCCTTGTCGCCGGCGTCAGCGGCCTCACGGAACTTGCGCACGGCGGTCTTCAGAGCCGACTTGACGGCCTTGTTGCGCTCGTGACGCTTCAGGTTCTGCTTGTTGCGCTTGATCTGGGACTTGATGTTCGCCACTGATCTGCCTCGTGTGCCTTCGCTGTCGGTGCGGGGAAAAGTCTCGGAGCGGTCCGGGCGGTCGCCGGGCAGGCTGACGCCGGACACGCGAGGGGCAACGCTACCAGCGCCCGCGGAGCCTGCCCAAATCCGCTCTCAGGTCCAACCACGCCGCTCGGCAAGCCAGGCCCAGGCGACCTCGGCGCACCACGCCTGGTGCTGGCGCAGGTAGGGCGAGCTCGGGGGGACCGGCTGCGCGCCCTGGCGCAGGAAGTAGCCCGTCAACAACGCCAGGACCACGTCGACGTGCCCGGGGGGCACCTCGCGCGTCAGCGGGTGCTCCCGCAGGACCCGCTCGACATCGAGGCCGTCACCGCGCGGCTGCAGCAACAAGAAGACGGTGTCGAGCCACGCAGCGCCGACCACCGGCCAGTTCCAGTCACAGATGGTCACCCGGCCGTCGGTGCTCAGGATCAGGTTGTCGTCGCGCACGTCGGTGTGCACGACCGTGGTGCCCTCGGTGACGGGGGCGAACCCCCGGGCCAGATCCGCCGCCTCCTCCAGCCGGTCCGGGGTCATCCCCGGGAGGGTCGGGGCGGCGTCGAGCACGGCGTCCCACGCTGCCGCGAAGTCCGCGAAGTCGTCGGCGAACGTGGCGAGCTCCAGCCCCGGCGGCGCCGGGGTCAACAGGGCGGCCGTCCGCTCGAGCGCGTCCAAGGTCAGGCTCAGGTCGTCCTCGCGCCAGGGGCGGCGCGGTGACCGGCCCTCGACGTACGCCAGCCCCAGCACCACCCACTCCTCGTCGATGACCCACAGGAGCGGCGCCGCGGGCACCCCCTCGGGCAGACCGCGGAGCTTGCGCGCCTCTTCGCGGTAGGAGTCGGCGAAGACCCGCTGGGCCTGCACCGAGGCAGCCTTGACGAAGTGGCGGCTGCCGTCAGCGCAGGTGAGCACCGAGGCGAACCCGGGCGTGAAGCCGCCGCCTTGCGAGACGGCCTCGGCCACGGGGGAGCCGCAGCGCTCCTCGATCAGGGAACGCACGTGAGGCGGAAGGAAGCGCCACTCCAACCGCTGCGCCGTCTTTCCGGCCGGGGGTGCCGGCGTGCTCGTCATGAGGCCATGAGGGTGTCAGCCGAGGGCCGGCCGTCGCCGGATCAGGGACCCTCGCAGGAGGAACGGATCTCAGAAACGCACCAGTCCTTGCCCGCGCCTCCGTACGCCCAGTCCATGCCCGGCCCGCCGTCGAGATGGTCCTCCCCGGCTCGCCCGTAGAGCGCATCGGCTCCGGGACCGCCAAGAAGCGTGTTGGGCCCGCCGCCACCACGCAGGGAGTCGGCGCCGGCGCCGCCGTCCACCCATTCGAAGGAGTTGACCTGCACCTGCCTGCCGCCCCATTTCCACAGGTGCTGGGCGAGGTCGACCTGATCCTTGCCGATGCCGCCCAGGATCCGGTCGACTCCGGCAGCTCCGTCGACCCGCTCGGTGGACAGGGAACGCAGGTCGGTGATCGTGTCGGAGCCCTGGCCGAGCTTGATCGCGGCGTCGGCTGGCAGCGACCCGGACAGGGTGTCGTCACCCGGTCCGGCGAACCAGGTGACGGAGCCTCCGGTGAGGTCCAGGTCCAGCTGGTCGTCCCCGGCTCCGGTGTCGAGGTAGACCGTGGCCCCGGTCGCGCGCACGGACATCACCTCCTGGCCGGCGCCGACGGCGTCGACCCGAAGTCCGCCGTAGCCGTCGTTGACGGTCGTGGTGCCGTTCGTAGTGATGTCGACGGCGTCCCGGCCGCCGCTGGCACCCGGGAGGTCCTCGACCACGACGACCTCAGGCTGACGGATCACATAGACATCGGAGCCTTGACCGAGCGCGAGGGTGAGCCGGTTGCCCGTGGTGGCCTCGCCGGCATCGACCGTGCGCACGGTGTCCTCGTGGTTGCCGGAGATCGTGACGGCCTGGGTGTCTGAGGCGGTCCGCACGTCGTAGCGTCCCTTGCCCGACCCAGCGAGCACTTCGAACCCGTCGAGAGCATCGATTCCGTTCCCGCTCGCCCAGCCCTGCGCCAGGTCGATGACCGCGTCGTTGCTGCTCACCACCCGCAGGGTGTCGACGCTGCTCCCGCCTCGCAGGTCGTCGGCGCCCGGTCCGCCGTCGACGATGTCTCGGCCCGATCCGGCATACACCCGGTCGGCGCCTCGGCCGGCGTAGACCCGGTCGTCGCCGCCACCGGCGCAGATCACGTCGTTGCCTCCGCGACCGCGGATCAGGTCGGGGCCGCCGCGCGCGACGATCACATCGGCCCCCGGGGTGCCGATCAGGGTGTCCCTGCCGGAGCTGCCGACGATCGTCGCCCGCTTGCCCGCACAGGTCACGGCCGCGTTGGCGGGCGTCGCGGTGAAGGCCACCGACGCCGTCACCAGCCCGGCAACCGTCGCGAGGGACAACACCACCCTCGTTGCCACTCTGGTCACGGTCGCCCCCAAGCCCGTTGATTCCTGCACCGCGCGACGATAACCCGTGGTAGCGCGGTTTCGGAGGAGGGTACCCCCCCGTGGAACAATGAGATGTTGCCGCAGGTCGATCCGCCTGCCGATCCCGACGACGACCAGGAAAGTTGCCCCGAGCCTGCCGTGACCTTCCCGACCGCGCCACAGCCAGGTCACACCGACCCCGCGATCATCCGCAATTTCTGCATCATCGCCCACATCGACCACGGCAAGTCCACCCTGGCCGACCGGATGCTGCAGCTGACCGGAGTCGTCGATGAGCGCAGTGCCCGGGCGCAGTACCTCGATCGGATGGACATCGAGCGCGAGCGCGGCATCACCATCAAGAGCCAGGCTGTGCGGATGCCGTGGACGGTGGGCGCCGACAACGCGGAAGGCGCCGTGCCCGGCACCTACGTCCTCAACATGATTGACACGCCCGGTCACGTCGACTTCACCTACGAGGTCTCGCGGTCGCTCGAGGCGTGCGAGGCGGCGATCCTGCTCGTGGACGCTGCGCAGGGGATCGAGGCGCAGACGCTCGCCAACCTCTACCTGGCTTTGGGGGCCGACCTGCACGTCATCCCGGTTCTGAACAAGATCGACCTGCCGTCGGCCAACCCCGAGAAGTACGCCGCCGAGCTCGCCGGCATCATCGGCTGCGAACCCGAGGACGTGCTGCGAGTCAGCGCCAAGACCGGCGCCGGTGTCGAGTCCGTGCTCAACGAGATCGTGAAGCAGACCCCGCCTCCGGTCGGCGACCCCGATGCCCCGGCCCGGGCGCTGATCTTCGACTCCGTCTACGACACCTATCGCGGCGTCGTCACTTACGTCAGGGTCATCGACGGGCACCTCAGCCACCGCGACCGGATCAAGATGATGTCCACCAACGCTGTCCACGAGATGCTCGAGGTCGGGGTGATCAGCCCCGAGCCGGTGAAGGCCGGCCGGATCGGCGTCGGCGAGGTCGGCTATCTGATCACCGGGGTCAAGGATGTGCGCCAGTCACGAGTGGGGGACACCGTGACCTCGCAGCACCACGGTGCAACGACGGCGCTCGGGGGCTACAAACACCCGAACCCGATGGTGTTTGCCGGCCTCTACCCGATCGACGGGGATGACTATCCGACGTTGCGCGACGCCCTCGAGCGGCTCCAGCTCAACGACGCCGCGCTCGCCTACGAGCCCGAGACGTCGGGTGCTCTCGGCTTCGGCTTCCGGTGCGGGTTCCTGGGGTTGCTGCACATGGAGATCGTGCGCGAGCGTCTGGAACGCGAGTTCAACCTCGACCTGATCTCGACGGCCCCCAACGTCATCTATGAGGTCACGATGGAGGACGGCGCCGTCCACCGGTGCACCAACCCGAGTGAGTATCCCTCCGGCAAGATCGCCGAGGTGCGCGAGCCCGTCGTGCGAGCCACGATCCTTTCCCCTGCCGACTTCATCGGCACCATCATGGAGCTGTGCCAGGCCAAGCGAGGGTCGCTGCTGGGCATGGACTACCTCTCTGAGGACCGGGTGGAGATGCGCTACGCCCTGCCCCTGGCCGAGATCGTCTTCGACTTCTTCGACCAGCTCAAGTCCCGCACCAAGGGCTATGCATCCCTTGACTACGAGACGACCGGCGACCAGGAGGCCGACCTGGTGAAGGTCGACATCCTGCTTCAGGGAGAGCCGGTCGACGCGTTCTCCGCCATCGTGCACAAGGACGCGGCGTACGCCTATGGAGTGATGCTCGTCGGCAAGCTCAAGGAGCTGATCCCGCGGCAGCAGTTCGAGGTGCCGATCCAGGCGGCCATCGGCGCGCGGGTGATCGCCAGGGAGACGATCCGCGCCATGCGCAAAGACGTGCTGGCCAAGTGCTACGGCGGTGACATCAGCCGCAAGCGCAAGCTGCTCGAGAAGCAGAAGGTGGGCAAGAAGCGGATGAAGATGGTCGGCCGGGTCGAGGTGCCCCAAGAGGCCTTCATCGCTGCGCTGTCCACCACCGAGTCGCCGAGCAAGGAACGCAAGTAGCCCGCGCCGTCGTCGCTGTCTGATCAGCGGCCCTCGTCCGGCGAGCGCCGTCCGGTCACCAGATGGCACACCAGCGGTATGTCGAAGGCGTCCGGCACCAGGATGCCGACGCCCCCGCCGGCTCGGGTCACCCTCCGCATCTCGCGCAACGCAGTGGGCAGCTGCGCGGATACGTCCAGGATCGGTTGTCCGGCCGCATCACCGGGCCAGACCGGTCGGCAGTCGATGAGTCGGCGGACGGAGCGTGGACCGGCTGCCCTTCCCCTCGCCACAGCGGCGATCAACGCTAGACTTGTTGCGCAGGTCAGGGGGAGATCTGGGGGCTCTAGGCACCTAAACACGGAGGCACCATGACATCAGAGTACAACCGGTACCGCGCGGCCGAGCTCGACTTGCCGGAAGAAAGCTGGGCCTGGAACATATACGGCGCGGGCGAAGAGAATATGGGCAAGGATGATCAACCCGAATTGCTGCCCATCCCCGAACCCAATGCCGACCAGATGCTGGTTCGCATTGACAGTGTGGGGCTCTGCTTCTCCGATGTGAAGATCCTCCGCGCGGGCGGCAGCCACCCGAAGCTCTACAATCGCGATCTGTCCAAGGAGCCCACCCGACTGGGGCACGAGGTCAGCCTCACGGTCATCGAAGTCGGAGAGAACCTCAAAGACCGGTATCACGCCGGCCAGCGGCTGGCCGTGCAGCCCGACATCTACCAGGATGGCAAGAGCACGGCCTATGGCTACACCATTCCCGGCGGACTGATCCAGTACCACCTGATGGGCTCGGAGATGCTCGACACCGACGACGGTGCCTGCCTGCTGCCCGTCCCCGACACGATGGGGTATGCCGAGGCCTCCACGCTGGAGCCTTGGGGTTGCGTGATGGCGGCCTATACCCAACGTCGCCGCCTGGAGCCGAAAACCGGCGGGATCCTGTGGATCATTGGCCGGCCCGGAGATGAGCGGGAATACCTCTTCTCTTCTGGCCTGGACGCCCCGGCCACCATTGTGATGACCGACGTGCCCGCCTCGGTGGAAAAGCTGGTGGAGCAAACCTCGGCCAAGAAGATCGTGCGCAATGGCGGCGGCACCGATGACTATCAAGCTGTGGTGGACGAGCTGACTGACGGTGCCGGATTCGACGATATTGTCATGCTCGATCCCCGTTCCGCGGCAACGGTGGGTGCCGTGGCCAAGCACATTGCCCGGCGGGGCACCCTCAACCTGGTGGGCGAGACCGCCCTGGACGGCTTGGTGGACACCGACGTGGGCCGCCTGCACTACGACTACACCGCCTATCTCGGCAGCCGGGGACCGGATATCGCCGCCGCCTATGGGGAGGCGCGCAACCGCTGTGATCTGCGCTCAAAGGGCACCACCGTCTTCGTGGGCGCCGGCGGCCCCATGGGCTTGATGCATGTCCAGAGGGCCATTCAACAGCCCGACGGGCCCAGCAAGATCGTCGCCACAGAAATGAGCGATGAACGCCTGAAGAGCCTCGAGGATCGCCTGGCCCACCTGGCGGAGAGCAACGACTGCGAGTTGTTCACCTTCAATTCCCAGACCGCGGACCAATCCCTTCACGATTTCGTCATGGGGATCACCGACAACAAGGGGGCTGACGATGTGGTGGTCAGTGTCCCCATCTCCGCTGTGATGGCCGAGGGCGACACACTGATGAATCCCGACGGCATGCTGGTCTTCTTCGCCGGTGTTCCCAACGGCACCCTGGCGCCGTTGAACCTGAGCGCGGTCTACCTGAACAATGCCCAATACACTGGGACTTCAGGATTGACCATCCACGATCAGCAGCAGGTGGTGGACCTGGCCAACCAGGGTTCTCTCTCTCCGGGATCCATCGTGGGCGCCGTCGGCGGCATGCGGGCGGCCAAGGATGGCCTCCAGGCCCTGGTCGACGGCAGCTACTCCGGGAAGGTCCTGATCTTCCCCCAGATCCACGACCTCCCCCTGATGGGGCTCAATGAACTGAAAGAGAAACTGCCGGATGTCGCCGAGAAACTGGCACCTGGCGACACCTGGAACGACGAGGCGGAGAAGGCGCTCTTCGATAGTCAGTTGAGCAGTTAGTGGTGACTTGTCAGTCGCTGTTGGCTACCTGATCCCGCACATCACGGAGGGATACCTAGCCGACAGGAGGGCTCGACGCCCCCGAAGATCTGCGGATCGAGGACGTGCCGCACCGACGTCAAGATCATGCACAACGGTCGCGGCCTTGGGCCTGTAGGGCGGTGGCGTGGCCGCCGCCGCGTGCGGCGACGTCCGCGCAGGCCATGCTGAACCAGGCGCCCATCGCGGTGTCCTGCTCGATCGCGACGTGACTGCGGCAGCGCTCGAGCCAGCCACTGGCGAGCGCGTCCTCGCCCACGAGGAAGTGCTCGTAGAAGAGCCGCCAGGCCGCCCAGACGGCGCGGTCGGATCGGTGGGCGCGTGTGCCCGACAGGCCAGGCGCCGGACCGCCATCGACTCGTGCACCTGGTCGAGCCAGAACAGGGCATCGCTGAGCTGGTCGAGCTCGTCGGCGCTGAGCTGATCGGCGGGGCTGGTGGCGCGCGGGCTCCCTCACGGCGCACCGTGGCTGGCTAGCCTCGGTCCGGGAGGTGGTGGCATGGCTGGTGGGCGCGCCTGGCGACTACCTCGCGGGGTCCTGGGCATGGCGGCACGTGGGCCCGAGTGGGCCGCCTGGGTCACCGCCCTCCCGGCGCTGGTCACTGCCCTGCTGGAGGAGTGGGAGCTGGGCGTCGACGGATGGCTGATGCATGGCAACTGCTCCGTCGTGGTCCCGGTGCTGACCGCTGCCCAGGAACGGGCCGTGCTCAAGGTGGGGTTTCCCGAGGATGCGTCCGAGCACGAGTCACTGGCGCTGTCGACGTGGGCCGGCGTCGGTGCGGTGCGACTGGTCCGAGCCGACCCGCGACGACGCGCAATGCTGCTGGAGCCGCTCGAGGCGCACCGGACGCTGCGCGAGGTCCCGGTCATCGAGGCCTGCGAGGTGGTGGCCGGCCTGTACGGCCGACTGCATCTGCCTGCTCCGGGCCGACTGCGTTCGCTGGCGTCGTACGTCGGGCAGTGGACCTCGGCGCTGGGCGACCTGCCGCGCAACGCTCCCGTGCCTCGCCGGCTCGTGGAGCAGGCGAGCGTGCTCTCGCGGGACCTGATGGCCGACGACATCGCGACGGGCACCTTGATCCATACCGACCTGCACTACGACAACGTCCTGGCCGCCCGCCGGGAGCCGTGGCTGGCCATCGATCCCAAGCCGGTGAGCGGCGACCCGCACTATGAGCCGGCGCCGATGCTGTGGAACCGGTGGGACGAGGTGGTCGCGGCCGGCGTCCGCCCGGAGGTACGCCGGCGCTTCCACGCCCTGGTCGACGCCGGGGGCCTGGAGGAGGACCGGGCTCGCGACTGGGTGATCGTGCGGATGGTGCACCACGCCTCGTGGACCGTGGCCGATGCCCGGGATGCCGACCGAGACCTCACAACCGAGGAGCGCGACCAGATCACCACCTGCATCGCCGTGGTCAAGGCCGTGCAGGACTGACCGAGTCCCTCAGGAGAAGTAGCGTAGGTACAGGTAGCCCGAGGACACCACCGCCGACACCAGGACGACGACGATGCCGTACTTCGTGAACTCCCAGAAGCTGATCGGGGAGCCGTAGCGCGCTGCCATCCCGAGGACGACCACGTTGGCGCTCGCACCGACCGCGGTGGCATTGCCCCCCAGGTCGGCGCCCATCGCCAGGGCCCACCACAGCACCTCGCCTTCGGCGCCGGGGTGGGTAGCCACCAGCGATCCGACGACCGGCGTCATCGTGGCGACGTAGGGGATGTTGTCGACGATCCCGGAGGCCAGCATCGAGACGATCAGGATGGCGAACGCGGAGATCGCGAGGTTGCCTCCGGTGGCGTCGCCGAGCCAGATGGCGAAGTTCCCGATCACGCCGGTCTCGACCAGGGCACCGACCATGATGAACAGGCCCATGAAGAACACCAGGGTCTCCCACTCGATGTCCACCAATGCTTCCTGCACGGTGACCTTCGAGATGAGCAACAGCAGTCCGGCGCCCAGCATCGCGACGACCGACGGTTCGTAGTGGAGGACCGGGTGCAGCACGAAGGCCGCCAACACCAGCGCGAGCACCAACAGGCTCTGGTACATCAGGCGGCGGTCGCGGATGGCGTCGCGCTCCGAGAGCGCCATCACCTCGGCGACCCGCTCGGGGTTGTAGGTGAACGCCCCCCGGAACAGGAACCTCAGCATCAACAACAGGACCAACGTCATGACCACCGCGATCGGCCCGAGGTGGACGACGAACTGGTTGAAGCTGAGGTCCGCTCGGCTTCCGATGATGATGTTGGGCGGGTCGCCGATCAGCGTGGCCATGCCGCCGGTGTTGGACGCCAGGATCTCGGCGATGAGGTAGGGGATCACCTTCAGGTCCAAGCGCTCGCACACCAGGAACGTGACCGGGGCGATCAGCAGGACGGTGGTGACGTTGTCCAGCAACGCGGACGCCACGGCCGTGATCGAAGCCAACAGCACCATGAGCGCATACGGCCGGCCCCGAGCCCGCTTGGCGGAGTAGATGGCCAGCGCCTCGAACAGACCGGTGGTCTTGATCACCCCGACGATCATCATCATGCCGAACAGCAGGAAGATGACGTTCCAGTCGATACCGGACTCGTGGGAGTAGAACGCCGCATCGCCGTCGGTGAACCGAAGAGCCAGCATCAGCGAGGCGCCACCGAGTGCGGCGGCGACGCGGTGGATCCGTTCGGTCGCGATCAGGACGTAGGCCCCGACGAAGACGACCAGAGCCAGTGACTGGGTCAGATCCATCAGGCGACCAGCACGGAGAGCAGACGGGAGGCGGTGATCGCGCCGATGAACGAGCCGTCCTCCTCCACCACCACCAGCAGCGGGCTGTGCAGCGACGCCATGACCGCGGCGCACTCCATCACCGTCGCATCGCCGTGGACAGCCGGCATCTTCGGTCGCTTCTCTTCAGGCGGCAGCATGTCCTTGACTGCCTTCCCGTCCAGGCGCGCGGCACAGGTATCGGAGGCCTTCTCACCGTAGACCTTGACCAGGGAGGGGTCCTCCTGCAGATAGCCCGGGATCAGGAAGTTGAGCACCTGGGATCCGGGCAGCACGGTCTTCGGCTTGCCCTCCGACAGCACCAGCACGGCCGGCCGCCGCTGGATGCCGATCATCCGAGCGGCTTCGGTGGCGGGAGCTGACTCGTCGATCGAGGGGTAGTCCTCGGCTAGGTCCTTGGCGCGCATGGGGTCGAGCCTAGGGGGTGAGCGCGGCGGCCGAACCCGGGGAAAGCCGATGGCGCATCGGCGGCGTGGTTGTCAGGATGGCGTCATGGCAGCACGCATCGTCAGCGTGAACGTCGGTCGGCCGCGCGTCTGGGACTGGGCGGCGATCGGTCGCTCCTCCATCGGCAAGCACGCCGTGGTCGGCCCGGCGCTGGTGACCAGCCTGGGTCTGGACGGGGACCAGGTCAGCGATACCGCACACCACGGAGGCGTCGACCAGGCCGTCTATGCCTTCGCCCGCGAGGACCTCGACCGGTGGGCCGATCTGTTCGGCCGGCCGGTGCCGGACGGGCACTTCGGCGAGAACCTCACCACGTTGGGCATCGACGTGAACGAGTCCGAGGTGGGGGAGCGCTGGGCCGTCGGGTCGGCGGCTTTCGAGGTGGCCTCGGTGCGGATCCCCTGCGACGACTTCAAGGGTTGGCTCGGGGCGAGCGGCTTCGACAACCGCGGCTGGGTGAAGCGGTTCACCGCCGAAGGCCGGCCGGGCCCCTATCTGCGGGTGGTCGAGGAGGGTCTGGTCGAGTCCGGCGACCAGATCGACGTCGTCCACCGGCCGGGGCACGGGGTCACCGTGTCGATGATGTTCCAGGCGCTGACCACGCAGCGGGACCTGCTGCCCCGCCTGCTGGACGTGGACGGGCTGGTCGAGGAAGCGCGGCGCCGGGCCGAGGAGTACGTCGCCGGCAGGTGAGCCGCGGCGTACGCCGCCGCCTGGGTCGTGGCTTTTCTGTGACATCGTTGTCGCACAACGGGGGCCGGATGGGCACGATCCGGGGTGTCATGGGTGGCGGGTCCCGTCAAGGAGGGGCAGATGGGACAGCACGGCCGAGCCACGATGCAGCAGGTCGCGGCGCTCGCGGGGGTGTCGCTGAAGACCGTGTCACGCGTGGTGAACGGCGAGGCCGGGGTGTCCGAGGGGCTCTCGGAACGTGTCCGCGACGCCGTCGTCCGACTGGGGTACCGGCACAACCTCGGGGCGAGCAACCTTCGCCGCGGCACGCACACGGCCTCGATCGGGATGCTGGTCCAGGACCTCGGCAACGACTACTGCGCCGAGCTGCTCCGGGCCGTCGAGTCCCGGGCCCGGACCCGAGGGGTGGTCGTCATCTCCGCAAGCCTGGACGAGGAGCCCGAGCGGGAGCGGGAGCTGGTCACCGGACTCGTCGAGCGACGCATCGACGGACTGATCCTGATGCCGGCCACCGAGGACCAGAGCTACCTGCTGCCCGAGGTGCAGGCCGGACTGGGGGTGGTGGTCGTCGACCGCGTCCCGCGCGGGATCTCACTCGATGCCGTCACCGCGGACAACCGCCAGGGCTCCGCACGCGCGGTGGCGCATCTGGGGCGCCACGGCCATCGGCGGATCGCCTTCCTGGGCGACGACCCCGTCATCCCCACTGCCGCCGACAGGCTTGCCGGCTACCGCGACGCACTCGAGGGCTTGGGGGTGCCGCGGGACCCCGCGCTGGAGCGAGCCGGCGTACGACGTGAGGGTGACGCCCAGACGGTGGTGCGCGAGATGCTCTCGCTGGCCGACCCGCCCACGGCGTTCTTCACGGCTCGCAACGTCCTGACTGTGGCAGCGGTCCGGACGTTCCGCGACCTCGGCGTTCGCGACCGGGTGGCGCTGGTCGGCTTCGACGACTTCCCGACCGCCGACCTCCTCGAGCCGGGCGTCACCTGCGTCAAACAGGCGGTGATCACCGAGGGTGAGCTCGCGATCGACCAGCTGCTGGCGCGGATGGACGGCGACCTGACACCGCCACGCTCGACTGTGGTGCCGACGACGCTGGTGGTGAGAGGATCGGGAGAGATCCCGCCTCCGTGACGGCTTTTCGGGGCCGATCGTGCCGTGAGGCTACCGGTCCGTAACATCCTGAACTAGGTTTGCGGGCAGACGTTGTCCGAACCCCTCGCCCACGCGGGCGCGGGCGTCACTTCAGGGAGCCCCATGGCCGTCAAGATCGATGCCAGTTTTGTCGAGACGCTGCCGCCGAATGTCGCGGTGCAGTTCTGGGACCGGGTGACCAGCTCGCCGTCTCGGGAGGCCTTCCGCTATCCCCTGGGGGAGAGCTGGGAGTCGGTCACGTGGAAGGAGGCCGGCGATCGCGTCGCGCAGATTGCGGCGGGATTGATGGCCCTGGGTATCGAGCCGGAGCAGCGCGTCGGGATCGCCTCCGGCACGCGCTACGAATGGATCCTGGCGGACCTGGCGGTGATGTGCGCCGGCGCGGCGACGACGACGGTCTACCCCTCCACGAACGAGGACGATACGGCCTACATCCTGAGCGACTCGGAGTGCCGCGTCGTCTTCGCCGAGGACGACGAGCAGCTCGCCAAGCTCAACGCCCGCAAGAGTGAGCTGCCACACCTGGCCAAGGTGGTGACGTTCGGGGGCGCCACCGACGGCGACTGGGTGATCGGCCTGGCTGAGCTCGAGAAGCTGGGCCAGGACTATCTCGCGGACCACCCCGATGCCATGGCGAAGTCCGCGGCCGCCATTCGGCCCGAACAGCTCGCGACGCTGATCTACACCTCCGGCACGACCGGCCGCCCCAAGGGGGTGCGGCTGCGCCACAGCTCTTGGGTCTATGAGGGCGAGGCGATCCGTGCGCAGAAGATCCTCGACGAGACCGACCTCGAGTTCCGCTGGCTGCCGATGGCCCACTCGTTCGGCAAGGTGCTGATGTCGACGCAGATGGCGTGCGGTTTCGCCGCGGCCATCGACGGTCGCGTGGACAAGATCGTGGAGAACCTCGGGGTGGTGCAGCCGACCTTCATGGGCGCCGCCCCGCGCATCTTCGAGAAGGCGCACGCCCGGATCGTGACCATGCAGGCGGCCGAGGGAGGCGCCAAGGAGAAGATCTTCCTCAAGGCGTTCGAGGTCGGTCGCAAGGTCGACCAGCTGCGACTCGAGGGCAAGCCGGTGCCGATGCTGCTCAAGGTGCAGCACGGGGTGTTCGACAAGCTGGTGTTCAGCAAGATCCGGGAGCGCTTCGGGGGCCGCGTGCGGTTCTTCATCTCCGGGGCCGCGGCGCTCAACCGCGACATCGCCGAGTGGTTCCATGTGGCTGGCATCGTGATCCTCGAGGGCTATGGGCTGACCGAGACGTCCGCCGGCTCCTTCGTGAACCACCCCGACGGCTATCGCTTCGGCACGGTCGGACCGGTGTTCCCGGGCAGCGAGGTCAAGCTCGGCGAGGGCGATGAGATCCTGATCAAGGGCCCCGGAGTGATGGACGGCTACCACAATCTGCCCGAGGAGACCGCGGCCACGCTGACCGAGGACGGCTGGCTGCGCACGGGAGACAAGGGCGCGCTTGACGACGACGGGTTCCTGAGGATCACCGGCCGGATCAAGGAGCTGTTCAAGACCTCCGGCGGCAAGTACATCGCCCCGCCGGCGATCGAGTCCAAGTTCAAGGCGATCTGTCCCTACGCCAGCCAGTTCATGGTGTTCGGCGCCGAGCGGAACTTCGTCGTCGCACTGGTGACCCTCGATCCCGACGCGATCGCCGGGTGGGCCAAGGAGAAGGGGGTGTCGGGCGAGTACTCCGACATCGTGGCGTCAGAGGAGTGCCGGGCACTGGTCGGCGAGTACGTCGACCAGCTCAACACGCAGCTGAACCGCTGGGAGACCGTGAAGAAGTGGGAGCTGCTCGACCACGATCTGAGCGTCGAGTCCGGCGAGATGACCCCGTCGATGAAGGTCAAACGCAACGTGGTGGAGGGCAACTACTCCGGCATGATCGACTCGTTCTACGCCTGACGCACCGGTCCGACGCCCGTCTGACTCGCCGTCTGACACGATCGATCGGTGCCCTCCGCCCTGCCCCACGGTGACCCGTCGCCTGTTGACGGCTCTCTCCCCGACGAGGCCAGGGCGGCACTCGGGCACCGGCCGCTCGGGGTCTACGTCCATGTGCCGTTCTGCGCGACCCGCTGCGGCTACTGCGACTTCAACACCTACACCGCAACCGAGCTCGGTAGCGCGCCCGGTGCGTCCCAGGCGACCTATGCCGAGGCGGCGGTCGCCGAGCTGAGGCTGGCTCGCCGGGTGCTGGGCGACGGCGCCCCGGCCGTGTCGACCGTGTTCTTCGGCGGTGGCACGCCGACGCACCTACCCGCCAGGCAGCTGAGCGCGGTGCTCAGCGCTCTGCGCGACGAGCTCGGCCTGGCCGACGGGGCCGAGGTCACCACTGAGGCGAACCCGGACTCGGTCACCCCGGACTCCCTCGCGGAGCTGCGTGAGGCAGGTTTCACTCGCGTCTCGTTCGGCATGCAGTCGGCGGTGCCGGCGGTGCTGGCGACGCTGGACCGCACCCATGACCCGGCGCGGGTCCCGCAGGCGGTGGACTGGGCCCGCCAGGCCGGCTTCGAGCAGGTCAGTCTGGATCTCATCTACGGCACCCCGGGGGAGTCGCTCGGCGACTGGCAGGAGTCGATCGAGGCGGCGCTGGCCAGTGCGCCCGACCACGTGTCGGCGTACGCCTTGATCGTGGAAGATGGCACGGCGTTGGCCAGGCAGGTACGCCGCGGTGAGCTGCCGGCGCCGGACGACGACGACCTGGCCGACAAGTACCTCCTCGCCGACCGGCTGTTCGATGAGGCCGGGCTCGGGTGGTACGAACTGTCCAACTGGGCGCGCGAGGACGCCGCCCGGTGCCGTCACAACGAGCTCTACTGGACAGGGGCGCACTGGTGGGGGGTCGGGCCGGGTGCCCACTCGCACGTCGGCGGCACCCGCTGGTGGAACGTGCGCCACCCCTCGGCGTACGCCGACCGGCTGGCCCGCGGTCTCAGTCCCGCACACGCCCGTGAGGTGCTCGACCCCGAGACCCGGCGCGTCGAGCGGGTGCTGCTCGAGCTGCGGCTGCGGGCGGGACTACCGCTCGAGGTCCTCGACGGGCCGGGCCGTGACGCCGTGCCGTCGCTCGTGCTCGACGGTTGGGCGAGCCAGCGCCACGACAGGCTGGTCCTGACCCGCGAGGGCCGGTTGCTGGCGGACGCGGCGGTGCGGCGGTTGCTGCCGTGACCCCGATCAGTGCACCAGACGGATCGTCAGCGGGTAGCGGTAGGACTCGCCATTGCTGGCCTTGATGGTGGCGAGCAGCGGGAGGATCAGCCACATGAGCCCCACGGCGATCAGGCCGAAGATCCCGACGATCACCAACACCAGCACCGCCGAGACGATGGCGTAGATGAGCAGCGAGAGCTGGAAGTTCAGCGACTCGACCGCGTGCTGGCGGACCGTGGGCGACTTGGAGCCCTGGATGAGCAGCACCGCGAGCGGGCCGAGGAACGACAGCCCCACCAGGCTCGCGACGTAGGCACTCCAGTGGGCGGCCGCACTCCAGGTGCGCTCGTCGTTCAGTCCGAGGCTCGCAGCCGGACGCTGGGTATAGACCGGTTGTCCGGGCGGCGGGGTGGGCGGCGCGGTTGGCGGCGGGGTGGGCGGCGGGGTTTGGGGCGGGGTGGGCGGATCCGGCTCGCCGGCGGGTGGTTGCTGGTCGGACATGGAACCCCCATGCGTCGGGCCCCGGCTACGGGGCGGTGACGAAGTCGATGACTTCCTCGACTCTACCCAGCAGGGACGGCTCGAGGTCGTGCCAGGACGACACGCGCGACAAGATGTGCTGCCACGCTCGGGCGAGATCGGCCTGATCGGCGTGCGGCCACCCGAGCCGTCGGCAGGTGCCGTGCTTCCACTCCTCCCCGCGCGGCACGTCGGGCCACGCGGTCAGCCCGAGGCGGTCGGGACGCACCGCCTGCCAGATGTCGATGAAGGGGTGCCCTACGACCAGCACATGCGCGCCGACGGGCGAGGTGCGGATGTCGGCCGCGATCCGGCTCTCCTTGCTCCCGGCGACCAGATGATCGACCAGGACGCCCACCCGGCGGCCGGGACCGGGGCCGAAGTCGGCGAGGTGTCCGGCCAGGTCGTCCACACCGCCGAGATATTCCACGACCACGCCCTCGACGCGGAGGTCGTCACCCCAGACCTTCTCGACCAGTTCGGCGTCGTGGCGGCCCTCGACGAAGATCCGGCTGGCGCGCGCGACTCGCGCTGGCGCTCCCGCGACGGCGACGGACCCGGAGGCCGTGCGCCGCGGGGCCGTGGGCGTGGTCAGCCGCACCGGGGGGGTGAGGATCACCGGGCGGCCCTCGAGCAGGAACCCCGGACCTAGGGGGAACGTGCGGCGCTTGCCTCGCCGGTCCTCCAGGGTAAGCGTGCGAAGGTCGCGCTCCACGGCGACGATCTCGCCGACCCAGTCCGTGGTGACCTCTTCGACGACCAGGCCGAGCTCCGCAGCGATCTCGGTGGCCCGACCCAGCTTCGGGGCCCGCCAGTCGCCGGCAAGGACGTCGCTGCCGTAGCGGTCGGTGCCGGAGGCGGGAAGGCTGGTGGTCACGTCGGTCAACGCTAGGACGCGCGCCCGTGATCGCGGGCCCGGCGCGCCGGTCAGACCAGAGGAAGACGTTTCTGTGCGCGGGGGAGTTGTTCGTACCCGCGGCGTACGGCGTGGGCGAGGTGCTCGGCCGGCCACGGCCACGCCGCCTCGTCGGGCGCCTGCGCCGCAGGGACACCGCGTCCGGCGAGGTCCCGGATGGTCTCCGCGACGATCCCGATCGTGTTTCGCTGCTCCTCCACGAAGTCGCGGCTGACGGGCGTCCCGTGGCCGGGGACGATGGTCCAGTCGTGGGCGACCAGACCGAGCACGATGGCCAGGCTGAGCGGCCAGTCCATCGGCCAGCAGTCCTCGCCGTACGCCGGCGGCCCCGACTCCTCGACCAGGTCTCCTGCGAGCAGCACCGCCGCATCCGGTACCCGCACCACCAGGTCGCCGCCGGTGTGTCCCCGGCCGGGGTGGACCAGCTCGACCAGCCGATCTCCCAGATCCAGCGCCAGGGCCGAGGAGAAGGTCTGGTCAGGGGCCACGATCTCGGTGGCGAGCAGCTCGGCGCGCCGCGGCTCGTCGCCATCGGCGCGGACCTGCTCCTGGAGCGCGCGCATCGCCGCGGGGATCGCGGCCGCGGCGTGCTCGTGCGCGTGGATCGGGACCGGCCCGTACGCCGTGCGGAAGGCGGCGTTGCCGAGGACGTGGTCGAAGTGCTCGTGGGTGTTCACGACGGCCGTCACCGGCCCGGCGCCGAGCCGGCGTACGTCGTCGAGCACCAGCTGGGCCGCCGCGGTGGAGGCGTAGGTGTCGACGACCAGCAGGCCGTCGCGGCCACCCACCAGCGAGACGTTCACGTCGCACCAGGGATAGCGGCCCACCCAGACCCGGTCGGCAACCTCGGTGAATCCGCTCACGTCGGGCAGCCTAGTGGCCGGCCTTGTAGCATTGGCACTCAGCGACCGGGAGTGCCAGTCGTGACGACATCACCGAGGCGACGCGGGAGGTGCCCAGACGTGTCGGAGGACCGCAAGCTGGCCGTGCTGCGTGCCATCGTCGAGGACTACGTCGCCACCGAGGAGCCGGTCGGGTCCAAGGCTCTGGTCGAGCGGCACGGGCTGGGCGTCTCGCCCGCCACCGTCCGCAACGACATGGCGGCGCTCGAGGACGAGGGCTACATCGCCCAGCCCCACACGAGTGCGGGCCGGGTCCCGACCGACAAGGGCTACCGGCTCTTCGTCGATAGGCTGACGACACTCAAGCCGATGAGCGCAGCCGAGAAGCGTGCGATCGCGACCTTCCTGGACGAGGCCGTCGACCTCGACGACGTCGTGCACCGGTCGGTGCGCCTGCTGTCCCAGCTGACCCGGCAGGTGGCGGTCGTGCAGTACCCCACGCTCTCCCGCTCCACGGTGCGTCATATCGACGTGATCTCGCTCTCCGAGACGCGGCTGCTGATCGTGCTGATCCTGAGCACCGGCCGCGTCGAGCAGCGGCTGGTCGAGCTCGCGGAGGAGCTGAGCGAGGAGCAGCTGGCCGGCCTGCGCACCCGGGTCCTGCGTGCCGCCGTCGGCGAGCGGCTGGCCGACGCCTCTGCGGCGCTGGTGTTGCTGCGCAACGACGCGGCCACGCCGGACCATGCCGCGACCAGCACGGTCGTGACCGCGGTGTGCGACGCCATGAGCGACCACCGCTCCGACCAACGGGTCGCCGTCGGGGGCGCCGCCAACCTCGCCCGGTTCGGGGACAGCTTCGACACCGCCGTGCGCCCGCTGCTCGAGGCGCTCGAGGAGCACGTCGTGCTGCTCAAGCTGCTCGGCGAGGCGCACACCGGTGACGCGGTCACGGTGCGGATCGGCCACGAGGGTCCCTATCAGGAACTCTCGGCGACCAGCGTGGTGGCCAGCGGCTACGGCCCGGAGGAGCAAGCCCTCGCCACGCTGGGCATCGTCGGCCCGACCCGCATGGACTACCCCGGCACGATGGTGGCGGTGCGCGCCGTCGCCCGCTACGTCTCCAGCATCCTCGACGAGGCCTGAGCCCGTCTTCCGATCGATAGGAACTCTGTGACCCAGGACCTCTACGAGCTTCTCGACGTGCCGCGCGACGCGGACGCGGACGAGATCAAGAAGGCCTACCGCCGGCTGGCGCGGCAGCTGCACCCCGACGTCAACCCGGATCCGGCGACGCAGGAGAAGTTCAAGCACGTCACCCAGGCCTATGAAGTGCTCTCCGACCCGCAGAAGCGCGCGGCGTACGACCGCGGCGGCGACGCCTTCGCTGGCGCCGGCTTCGGTCAGGGCCCGGGTTTCTCGTTCACCGACATCATGGACGCCTTCTTCGGCGGCGGTGCGGCGCCGACGCGCGGGCCGCGTCCCCGGGTACGCCGCGGCCAGGACGCCCTGATCCGGCTCGAGGTCCAGCTGGCGGAGGCGGCGTTCGGTGTGACTCGTGAGCTGAAGGTCGACACAGCCATCCTGTGCACCGCCTGCCGCGGCGCGGGAGCCGCGCCGGGCACCCAACCGGTGCCGTGCGAGACCTGCCAGGCCACCGGCGAGGTCGCCCACGTGCAGCGCTCGCTGCTCGGGGAGATCCGCACGCTGCGGCCCTGCCCGGCCTGTCGCGGCTACGGCTCCATCATCCCGGAGCCGTGCCGCGAGTGCTCCGGCGAGGGCCGGGTGCGGTCCCGCCGTACTCTGAAGGTCAAGATCCCGCCCGGCGTGGACACCGGCACCCGCGTCCAGCTGGCGGGTCAGGGTGAGATCGGACCCGGCGGGGGGCCGGCCGGTGACCTGTACGTCGAGATCCACGTCGCGCCGCACGAGACGTTCACGCGCAATGGCGGGGATCTGCTGTGCACGGTGACCGTGCCGATGACAGCGGCCGCGCTGGGGACCACCCTGACGCTGCCCACGCTGGAGGCCGACCTTCCCGATGCCGACGCGCGTGCCGACGCTTCCTTCGAGCTCGACCTGCGCCCCGGCACCCAGTCCGGCAGCGAGCAGACGCTGAGCGGGCTCGGCGTCCCCGGCCTGCGCGGTGGCCGCGGCGACCTGGTGGTGGCGGTGCTGGTCGACACGCCGACCCGGTTGGACGCCCGTCAGGAGGAGCTGTTGCGCGAGCTGGCTGCGGTCCGGGACGAGCAGTCCCCGTCGGGCTCGATGCGGGCCTCGCACAAGTCCGTCTTCAGCCGTTTCCGCGACGCGTTCAACGGCTGAGCTGTCGGTCGCCCACCAGTCGCTGCGGTTGACCTCAGTCGAGGGTGAAGTCCTTGGTGTCCTCGAAGGCACCCGGCCCCTCGCCCGCGCTGGGGTCGTCGGTGCGGGCGACGAACACGTAGTCGCCGGGAGCCAGCCCCGAGACGTCGATCTCGGTCTCCCAGGGGTACAGCCTCTCGGCCCACCCCTCGGCGGTGGCGAATCCCTGCAGGACCTGGTTGCCGGTCGCATCCAGGATCTCCCAGGGAACGGTCGCCTCGAAGGACGACGCCACTCCCGACGCGGTGATCGTGCCCGGAATCAACGTCGAGCCCTGCTCCGGGGTGGTGACGTTGACCAGCGCGAGCACGTCGAGCTGAGGTGCCCGGGTGACGGCGCCCCCGGTCTCGACGCCCAGGACCTTGGTCAGCGGCCTGCTGTCGGCATAGAACCGGACCGGGTCAGTAGAGCCACCGGCGCCCTGGATCGTGTAGACCAGCGCCTGGATGGCGAGCTCCGCCTCCGCCGGCGACAGCCCTGAGGACATGGACTCCCCTGCCGCACCCGCCAGGTAGACGGCGTACTCACCGTCAGGGGAAGTCTCCACGGAGGTCACCAGGTCACTTGGCCACAGGGTCCGGTAGTCGGGATCCTCGGGAGTCCCATCGGACGCCTCGCGCGCCGCGGCCACCACCGGGTCGGCTTCGTCGACCCGGTGGAACTCGCGGTAGAGCCGTGGCCCGAGAGGCGTGTCGCCGACGTAGTAGACCGGCACTGCCACGCCGGGTCCCGGATCCGGCTTCGTCGACTCGGTGGCACTCGGCAGCGCCGTCGGGGTGGACACCGAGGGCGAGTCCGCTGGATCGGGCTGGCCGGACCGGTCGACTCCCGGGAGCCCGCTGACGAGGGCGACCGTGGCGACCGCGGCCGCCGTCGCGAGCGAGGCGCCCCCGGTCACCAGCCAGGCGCGCTTCCGCTGACGCACGGTCTCGGCCGCAGCACGGGCCTGGATCGCGGTCAGGCGGTCGGTCGGCTCGATCATCTCCGCGGCGTCCTGGACCAGATCGGTCAGGCGGCGCTCGTCGGCGGTCATGACCGCTCCTCCCATAGGTCCGACAGATGGTCGCGCAGCGATGCTGCGCCACGTGAGGCGTGACTCTTCACCGCGCCGCGCGAGATCCCGAGCGCGTCGGCGATCTCCGCCTCCGACAGCTGAAGGTAGTGCCTCAGTGCGATCACCTCGCGTTGGCGTGGCGGCAGATCTCTCAGCGCGTCGAGGACGGCGCGGCGCCGATCCAGGTCCCCGGCCCGGTCGTCGGCCGGGGCGGCGTCGATCGGCTTCGGCTGCCGGGCGAGATGTCGCGCGACCACCTGCCGGTGCCGCAGCACCGAGCGGGCCCCGTTGACCACGCTCTGCCGGAGGTAGGCCAGCGCGCGGTCGGGGTCGCGCAGCCTCCGCCATCGCGCATGGACGGCGACGAAGGCGTCCTGGACGACCTCCTCGGCCGTGCCGACGTCGCCGACGAGCATCGCCGCCAGCCGCACCAGGGACCGCCAGTGCGCGGCGTACAGCTGCTCGAGCGCCTCATCGGCTTCCCACGACGCCGGTGACGTCGTGGTCACCACCGCCTGGTTCCGCAGTACATGGGTCATCACGGTACTTGCACGCGCAGCGGGCCCGGAAGGTTTACCGGGCACGTGCTCCTGGTGCCGGCTACGCCGGTGCGAAGACCACCCGGAAGCCCGAGCGGGACATGAGGGACTTCAGCCAGACGAAGGCCACTCCGAGCGTGATGGTCGTGGTGATCGGGCCCAACACCGACTTGACCATCACGAACGTGGTGGGGGAGTGGTTCAGGAGCAGCCACAAGGTGATGGTGAAGTTCACGCCGCTGGTGAAGGCCCACCACCACGTGACGTGGTGGAAGTACCGCTTCAGCATCGGATGCTCGCGGGTCTCTCGGTCGATCGGGACGACGTCGAGGACCAGCTTCTCGGCCAGGGGTCGCCCGATCAGCGCTGAGCCGACGAAGACGAGGCCCACCAGGGCAGTGGTGATAGTGGGCTGCAGGAAGTAGATCAGCAGGCTGCCGGTCAGCAGGGCCGCGACGGTCCGAGCGGCGAGATTGGCCGTCGTGAGCACCAGCAGCCCGGTGATCCGCTCGCGGCGTACGACGCGGCGGGCCAGTGCCAGCACCGCCCAGCCGAGCGCCCCCAGCAGGGCCGCGGTCATCCCCACGAATTGCAGCAGCCCGAGGAAGATCAGGATCGGGACGACCTTGCCCTCGATCACGTTGGGGGTGGCATGGCGCAGCACAGTGCGCCAATGGGGGACCTGGAAGGTCTGGGGCGGGTGCAAGGGGGGTCTACCGCCGAGGACGAGGGAGCGCCCGGCGGGTTCGCCCGACGTAGGGAACGGTACCTGACGTGCGGCTGCCCCAGGGTCGGGCGCCGCGAAGTGACACACTGGAGACACACGACCGGGTCGGCCGACCCGGATGGGGGCGCGATGCGCAGCCGCGAGACGAGTAGTCCTCCGCAGCAGGCGCCGGGGCACCGGAGTCCGGTGCCGGGCATGCCGGTGGCGGGAATGCGCGCGAGCGGACCGCGGTTATCGGGCGCGGTGACCGAGTTCGCCCGGCAGCTGGCCTTCGTCTCCCTCGGCGTGTTCGTCTACTTCCGGGTGCGCGGCCTCACCGAGGGTGACGTGGTCGCGGCCAACGACCACGGTCGGGACGTCCTCGCCCTCGAGAACCGCCTGGGCATCGATCTGGAGCAGTGGGCCCAGGATCTGATCGTCGATCACCAGAGTCTGGTGACCCTGGCCAACTGGGTCTACATCTGGGGACACTGGCCGGTGATCACCGTGACCCTGGTGTGCCTGCACGTCTACCGTCGCCCGTTGTTCCTGCTGCTGCGCAACGCGATGTTCATCTCCGGCGCCTTCGGCCTGGTCTGTTTCGCGACGTATGCCGTAGCCCCTCCACGGCTCTTGGGAGTCGGCCTCGTCGACACGGTGACCCAGAACTCCTCGGCCTATCGGTTCCTCCAGCCCCCCGGTCTGGTCAACCACTACGCCGCCATCCCGAGCCTGCACGTCGGATGGAACCTGCTCGTCGGGATCGCGATCTACCGGGCCAGCCGGCACGTGCTCCTACGGGTGCTGGCCGTCACCGGCCCCACGCTGATGGCCGTCGGCGTCATCCTCACTGGCAACCACTACGTGGTCGACGGCATCCTGGGCTCGGCTCTGGCCCTGGTCGGGCTCGCCCTCGCCGGAGTCCTCACGCCCCGCCTGGTGCGGATGGACGATCGGCTGCGCCAACGACTGCAGCATGGCCGGGTCGTCCGTGATCAACCCGACGACCCCCCAGTCGACCAGCTGTCGGGCTCGGTCCTCATCGGTGACTGCCCAGCAGTAGACGCCACCGAACCGGGCCCGGAGATCGGCGACTAGCGCCCGAGTCAGCAGCCTCTGGTGCAGCGCTACGCCGTCCAGGGGAACCCTCGAGGGCAACCGGCGGAGCGCGAACAGTTCTGCCCTGTTCCCCGCTGAGCGGACCAGCCGGACCCCAGGTCTCCCCGCGACCCGGGCCAGCACCCACCACGCCTTGCTGGAGAGGGTGACAGCGCGGTCATTCCCGACCTGACGCAGGACGTCGCCAGGCAGGCCGAACGCGACCGGCCCTTTGCAGTCGACCCAGAGCGAGGTCCGCGGTCCGAGCCAGCCGAGAGCCTCCGCCAGGACCGGGACGGGGGTGCCTCGAGGGAGGAGATACCACCGCTCCCACAGCCGTCCCGTGAGCCACAGCCGTTTGGCGTGCCGCACCACCACCCGGCCGCGGTGCAGGTGGACGTCGATCTCCAGGCAGTCCGTCGCCGAGCGCACCCGCTCGACACCCGCACGGCTGTTGCCGGCGCGGTGTGCGATCACCTCGACCACGGACACGTGATCCAGCCTGCCATGCGGCCTGCCATGCGGGCTGCCCCGAAGCGTGCCGACGGCCAGGTCGCGGCCGTTACAGTGGCGGCATGACCACCGCGGAGACAGGCGACTGCCTCTTCTGCCGGATCATCGCGGGCGAGATCCCAGCTGAGGTGGTGCATCGCACCGAGGCGGTCGTCGCCTTCCGCGACGTCACGCCACAGGCGCCGGTGCACGTGCTCCTGGTGCCGAGCGCCCACCACGAGAACGCCGCCGCCCTGGCGCAGGCAGCGCCCCAGGTCGCCGCCGAACTGGTCGCAGTGGCGGGGACGGTGGCCGAGGCCGAGGGGCTCGACGGGCACTACCGCCTGGTCTTCAACACGGGGAGCGAGGCCGGCCAGTCGGTCTTCCACACTCATCTGCACCTGCTCGGGGGGCGCCCGATGACCTGGCCGCCGGGATAGGGACACACAGATGAGCACCAACTCGCGCGCCGCCGCCGCGGCCGTCCTCCTGCTCGCGCTCGCTGCCTGCGGTGGTGGGCCGACCACCCAGGCCACCCAACCCGACGCCGAGGCCTCCTCCGCGGCCGTCCCGGAGTCCTCCGCGGCCGTGGACGGCCACTCCACGGAGCCGGTCGAGGACGACCACCCGATCGAGGCCCAGAAGCCCAAGAAGCTGCGTTCCGGTGAGCGCCGGGTGACGCTGACGATGCCGGCGTCGTACACCCCGTCAGCGCCGACCGGCGTCGGCACCGACGACTACCGGTGCTTCCTCCTGGACCCCAAGTTCAAGAAAGACGTGTTCCTGACCGGCACCTTCGTGCAGCCGGGCAACGCCGAGGTCGTCCATCACGTGATCCTCTTCCGGGCCCGCCCGGACGTGATCGACCGCGCGCACCAGCTCGACGCGCAGTCAGCCGGCGAGGGCTGGACCTGCTTCGGCAACAGCGGCCTCGAGACCGGACCCGGGCTCGACAACGCTCCCTGGCTCGGCGCCTGGGCGCCCGGCGGGAAGGAGTCGGTGCGGCCGGACGGTTTCGGAGTGAAGCTCGAGAAGGGCTCCCAGATCGTCATGCAGGTGCACTACAACCTGCAGTCCGGTCCCGGCGCCGACGTCTCGCGCACGATGCTTCGCGTCGCGCCGGCGTCCGCAGACCTGACCCCGCTCGAGACGATGCTGCTGCCGTCGCCGGTCGAGCTGCCGTGCCGGGCCGACCACGCAGAAGGTCCCCTGTGCGACCGCGCCGCATCGCTCGCCGACGTCAAGGCCCGGTTCGGCGCGGCCGGCAACACCGCCGACCTGCTCTATCTGGTCTGCGGAGGCAAGCCACACCCCAGCCGGTTCAGCTCCTGCACCCGCACGATCGGACAACCCACGACGATCATGGGTGTCGCCGGCCACATGCACCTGCTCGGCCGGTCGATCAAGGTCGAGGTCAACAAGGGCACGCCCGAGGCGAAGACGTTGCTGAACATCCCGGTGTGGGACTTCGACAACCAGGGGTCCCACCCGATCGAGCCCTACCAGCTCAAGCCGTTCGACAAGGTCACCGTGACCTGCAAGCACGTGCAGTGGCTCCGCGACCGGCTGCCGTCGTTCGAGGGCCAGCCGGACAGGTACGTCGTGTGGGGCGAGGGCACCACCGACGAGATGTGTCTCGGCATCTTGTCGGTCACCCGGCCCTGAGCCGTCCGCCGCCGGCAACCCGCCCGGCAACCCGCCCCGCAACTCGCTGGGCGGCCCGATGCTCCTCCCGTAGCATGGACACGCCCCGACACCGAGGAGAAAGGCCGGCCCGACCGGGCCCTGCATGACTGACTCGCACCCGCACGCCGGCGTCACCAAGCACGTCGTGGTCGTGCCCCACAGCATCAACATGGTCAGCGTCCTCGGGCCCGGTGACGAGCACCTGTCTCTCTTCGAGCGCGAGTTCGACGCCGAGATCCATGTCCGCGGCAACCGGATCACGCTGCACGGCGAGCCCGGGGAGGTCGCGCTCGTGGAGCGGCTGGTCGACCAGCTGGTCGCCCTGATCCGCACCGGCCAGGGCGTCACCACCGAGACGGTGGAGCGCGCGATCGCGATCCTGCGCGCCGAGACGACCGAGCGGCCGGCCGACGTGCTCTCGCTCAACATCCTGTCCAACCGCGGCCGCACGATCCGGCCGAAGACGCTGAACCAGAAGCGCTACGTCGACTCGATCGACAAGCACACCATCACCTTCGGCATCGGGCCGGCGGGCACCGGGAAGACCTACCTCGCGATGGCCAAGGCAGTGCAGGCGCTGCAGGCCAAGCAGGTCACCCGCATTATCCTGACTCGGCCCGCGGTCGAGGCAGGGGAGCGCCTGGGCTACCTCCCCGGCACCCTCAGCGAGAAGATCGACCCCTACCTGCGCCCGCTGTACGACGCGCTGCACGACATGGTCGACCCGGAGTCGATCCCCAAGCTGCTCGCGGCCGGCACCGTCGAGGTGGCGCCGTTGGCGTACATGCGGGGCCGTACGTTGAACGATGCGTTCATCGTCCTCGACGAGGCCCAGAACACCTCGCCGGAGCAGATGAAGATGTTCCTGACCCGCCTGGGATTCGGCTCGAAGATCGTGGTCACCGGCGACGTCACCCAGATCGACCTCCCGGGCGGCACCCGCTCCGGGCTGAAGGTGGTCGAGGAGATCCTCGACGGGGTCCAGGACGTGGTGTTCAACCGGTTGACCGCCCACGACGTGGTGCGGCACCGGTTGGTCGGCAGGATCGTCACGGCGTACGAGCACTACGACGCGCGCGGCGTCGGCCCGCGATCCGCCGACGCTCGGGCCCAGGAACGCTCGTGAGCATCGAGGTGCTCGACGAGTCCGGCACCGGCGTCGACCTGAAGACGCTGGCTCGCCTCTCGCGGTTCGTGCTCGACCAGATGCGCGTGCACCCGCTCGCCGAGCTGTGCATCAAGGCCGTCGACGAGGACACGATGTCGCTGCTGAACAAGCAGTGGATGGAAAAACTTGGCCCGACCGACGTGTTGGCGTTCCCCATGGACGAGCTGCGCCCCGGGCTGGTCAACGAGGAGCCGGAGGAGGGCGTCCTCGGCGACCTGGTCCTGTGTCCGCGCGTTGCTGAGCGACAGGCGGCCGAGGCCGGCCATGCCACCGAGGCCGAGATCGAGTTGCTGACGGTCCACGGCATCCTGCACCTGCTCGGCTACGACCACGCCGAGCCCGACGAGCACGCCGAGATGTTCGGCCTCCAGGCCCGCCTGCTCGAGGAGTGGCGCATGGCTGGCGACAACGCCGCCCACGCATGAGCGCCGGCGACTTCTGGCTGCTGCTCGGGGCCGCGGGGCTGGTGGTGCTGGCGGGGGTCTTCTCGGCGGCCGATGCCGCGCTGGCGTCGTTCTCGAGAGCCCGGGCCGACGAGCTCAAGGAGGACGGGCGCGCCGGCGCGGTCCGGCTCGTCCAGCTGCTGAGCGACTCGCCGCGCTACCTCAACACCGCGCTGCTGCTGCGCCTGCTCTGCGAGATTGCCGCGATCGTGCTGGTCACCCTCCTCGTCTCCGAGGCCTGGAACGGCTCGTGGTGGCCGGCAGTGCTCACCGCGGTGGCGGCCATGTTGGTGGTGTCCTTCGTCGCCATCGGCGTCGCCCCCCGGACCCTCGGCCGCCAGCACGCCGAGCCGATCGCGCTGGTGATGGCCGCGCCGCTGACCGCCGTGACCGCGATCCTGGGACCGATTCCACGCCTGCTGATCCTGGTCGGCAATGCGCTCACCCCCGGCCGCGGCTTCCGCGAGGGGCCCTTCTCCACGGAGGCGGAGCTGCGTGAGCTGGTCGATCTCGCCGAGGCGTCGTCCCTGATCGAGTCGGGCGAACGCAAGATGATTCACGGGGTCTTCGAGCTGAGCGACACCAGCGCCCGCGAGGTGATGGTGCCGCGCAACGACGTGGTCTACATCGAGCGGCACAAGAACCTCCGCCAGACCATGTCGCTCTTCTTGCGCAGCGGCTTCTCGCGGATACCGGTGGTCGGCGAGAACCTCGACGAGGTCCTGGGGTTCGCCTACCTGAAGGACGTCGTACGCCGAGACTTCGAGGCGCCGGACGTCGAGACCACCCAGCGGGTCGAGGAGATCATGCGCCCCGCGCACTTCGTGCCGGAGTCCAAGCCGGTCGACGCGCTGCTCTCGGAGATGCAGGCCATGCGCCAGCACGTGGCGATCGTGGTCGACGAGTACGGCGGCACCGCCGGCCTGGTCACCATCGAGGACCTGGTGGAGGAGATCGTCGGCGAGATCTCCGACGAGTACGACGCCGACGAGGTCGACGTCGAGCATCTCGGCGACGCCGTCGTCCGGGTCTCGTCCCGGTTCTCGATCGGGGATCTCGACGACCTGTTCGGCGTCGACATCGAGGACGAGGACGTCGACAGCGTCGGTGGCCTGCTGGCCAAGCACCTCGGCAAGGTGCCGATCCCCGGCTCACTCGTCGAGGTCGAGGGGCTGCGATTCGAGGCCGAGGAAGCGATCGGGCGCCGCAACAAGGTGGGCACCGTGCTGATCCGGAGGGTGTCGGCGGCGCTGCCCGACCAGGCTGGCTACGCTGGCTCGCATGACTGAGCAGGCCTGCGAGCTCACCGCCGAGGACGCCAAGCTGGTCACGCTGGCGCGGGCCACCCGGGCCCGGGTGGCCGCCGCCGAGGGTGCTGCCGTGCGGGACAACGACGGGCGCACCTATGCCGCCGCCAGCGTCGCCCTGCCGTCGCTCCGGCTGTCGGCGCTGCAGGTCTGCGTGGCCATGGCCGTCGCCTCAGGATCGCGGGGTCTGGAGGCGGCCGTCGTCCTGACCGAAGCAGGGACGCTCGCGGCGGACGACCTGGCGGCCGTCGCCGAGCTTGGTGGGCCGGACGTGGTCGTCCATCGGGGTGATCAGCGGGGGACCATCCTCGAGAGCCGCCTGGAGGGACGATGAGCCTGGTGGGCACGGCCGCTCACGTCGCCGCCGTCGAGTGCCTTCGCGCGTCGTACGCCGCGCTGCCGGACGGCGCGCCGGTCCGGCTCGCCAAGCAGACCTCCAACCTGTTCCGGACCCGACAACCCGCCCAGTCGCCCGGTCTGGATGTGTCCGGGCTGAGGGGTGTCGTCTCGATCGACCCGGTGGCTCGCATCGCCGACGTCCAGGGCATGTGCACCTACGAGGACCTGGTCGACGCGACCTTGCCCTACGGCCTGATCCCGCTCGTGGTGCCCCAGCTGCGCACGATCACCCTCGGCGGCGCGGTCACCGGGCTCGGCATCGAGTCGACGAGCTTTCGCAACGGACTGCCGCACGAGTCGGTCCTGGAGATGGACGTGTTCACCGGCGCGGGCGAGGTGGTCACGGCTGCCCCGGACGGTGAGCACGCAGATCTGTTCGCGACGTTCCCCAACTCCTACGGCTCGCTCGGCTACGCCACCAGGCTGCGGATCGAGCTGGAGCAGATCACGCCGTACGTCGCGCTGCGCCACGTCCGATTCGATGACGCGGGCCAGCTCTCGAAGGCGGTGGCCGAGATCGTGGACGCACGCTCGTGGCAGGGTCAGCCCGTCGACGGGCTCGACGGCGTCTGGTTCAGCCCCGACGAGCTCTACCTCACGCTCGCCCGGTGGGTCGCGGGCCCGAGTGAGGTTCCCGGTCTGCCCGAGCGGCCGAGCGACTACACCGGCCAGCAGGTCTTCTACCGCTCCTTGCAGGAACGCGAGACCGACCTGCTGAGCGCCCACGACTATCTCTGGCGGTGGGACACCGACTGGTTCTGGTGCTCGCAGGCGTTCGGCGCGCAGCATCCGGTGGCAAGACGCGTGTGGCCGCGGCGCTGGCGACGCTCGGACGTCTACCACCGACTGGTGGGCCTCGACCAGCGTGTGGGGCTGGTGGACCGCCTCGACCGGCGTGCCGGCCGCCCGCAGCGGGAGCGGGTGATCCAGGACGTGGAGGTGCCCGTCGATCGGCTCCCGGAGTTCCTGGCGTGGTTCGACGTCGAAGTGGGGATGCAGCCCGTGTGGCTGTGCCCGCTACGGCTGCGCGAGGCCGGCGATGTCCGGAAATGGCCCTCCTACCCGTTGACGCCGGGCACGACGTACGTCAACGTCGGGTTCTGGGGGACCGTCCCGGTCGGGTCCGAGGCACCGGAGGCGCCGCGCAACCGCGCCATCGAGGCCGAGGTCACCAGGCTGGGTGGACACAAGTCGCTGTACTCCGAGGCGTTCTACGACAGGGAGACCTTTGACGCGTTGTACGACGGAGCGAACCTCGCCGCCGTCAAGCGGCGCTACGACCCTCGGGGGCGACTGACAGAGATGTACGACAAGGTGGTGAGAAGACGATGAGCCAGCACCCAGCGACCCCGAGCAGCGCCGTCCGGATGACGATCGCCGACGCCGTCGACACGCTGATGAAGAACGGCATGCCAGTCCGCTTCCGGGCCTACGACGGCAGTGAGTCCGGCCCTGCCGACTCCGAGATCGGGCTGCACCTGCGGACCCCTCGTGGGCTGTCCTACCTGATGACCGCGCCCGGCGACCTCGGGATGGCGCGCGCCTACGTCTCCGGCGATCTGGAGATCGAAGGGCTGCACCCGGGTGACCCCTACCGCGCGCTCCTGATGCTGCAGGACAACATGAGGTTCCGCCGCCCGAACGCCGCCGAGGCGGTCGCGGTGCTGCGGAGTCTGGGAGTGAGCAACCTCCGGCCGCCGGCGCCTCCCGCCGAGGAGCGGGTGCCCCGTTGGCGGCGCACCCTCGACGGGCTGCGGCACTCCCTGATGCGTGACGCCGCGGCGATCTCGCACCACTACGACGTGTCCAACCGCTTCTACGAGCTGGTGCTCGGGCCGTCGATGACCTACACCTGCGCAGTGTTCCCGGATGAGAACGCCACCCTGGAGGAGGCGCAGCGGGAGAAGTACGACCTGGTGTGCCGCAAGCTCGACCTCAAGCCCGGCCAGCGACTTCTCGACGTGGGGTGCGGCTGGGGTGGGATGGTCCGGCACGCCGCCCAGGAGTACGGCGTCCGGGCGCTCGGCGTCACCCTGTCCCTCCAGCAGGCCTCGTGGGCCAAGGAGGCGATCGACCGGGACGGGCTCGGTGATCTGGCGGAGGCGCGGCACTGCGACTATCGCGATGTCGTCGAGTCCGACTTCGACGCCGTCAGCTCGATCGGTCTCACCGAGCACATCGGCGTGCGCCACTATCCGGCGTACTTCGGCCACCTGCGCGACCGGCTGCGGCCCGAGGGCCGGCTGCTCAACCACTGCATCACCCGGCCGCACAATCGCCGCCAGGAGACCGGCGAGTTCATCGATCGCTACGTGTTCCCCGACGGGGAGCTGACGGGCTCGGGGCGGATCATCACCGCCGCCCAGAACGCCGGTCTCGAGGTGATGCACGAGGAGAACCTCCGGCGGCACTACGCCATGACCCTCGCGGGTTGGTCTCAGAACCTGGTGGACCACTGGGACGAGTGCGTGGCCGAGGTGGGCGAGGGCACCGCCCGAGTGTGGGGGATCTACATGGCCGGGTCGCGGGTGGGCTTCCAGCGCAACGGGGTCCAGCTCCACCATGTGCTGGCGGTCAAGACCGACGATCAGGGCAGGGACGGCTTCCCGCTCCGCCCGACCTTCTAGCACGAGACGGCGCCCCGGGTCGCACGAGACGGCGCCCCGGGTCGCACGAGACGGCGCCCCGGGTCGCACGAGACGGCGCCCCGGGTCGCACGAGACGGCGGCGGGGGTCGCACGAGACGGCAGTTCTGGTCGGGAAGGACCGGTAGGTAGCCTGAGACCGTGAGCACCCGGGCCGTGACCTACGCCGCACGCGTGGTCTCCCGGCAGCAGTTCTCGCCTCATCTGGCCCGTCTGCGGCTCGACGGGCTCGACGGGTTCGCGAGCACCGGGGTGCCCGACGAATGGGTGGGCCTGGTGGTGCCCGGGCAGTTCCAGAGTCGCTACTACACGGTGCGCCGGTGGGCCGACGGTGAGTTGACGCTGGACGTCGTGCTGCACGACGACGGGCTGGTCACCGAGTGGGCGAGCGGACCGTGCGTGGGTGACCACGTCACGATCACCGAACCGAAGGGCGCCTTCGAGCTCCCCGAAGGTGCCCAGTGGCTGTTCCTGGTCGGCGATCTCACCGCGCTACCCGCCATGGCCCGCATCGCCGAGACCATCACCCACCTGCCGCTGCGGCTGTGGGCGGAGGTGCCCGACGACCTCGCCGGCTACCTGCCGCCCGACGTCGACGTCACCTGGCTGAGCCCACCGTCCGAGGGCGCGAGCGACCTCGCGCGCGTGGTCGAGGGGATCGGGTGGCCCGACAGGGAGGGCTACTTCTGGATGGCGGGGGAGTCCGCGCAGATGCGGGCGATCCGCAAGCACCTGATGCGTGCGCGCCGGCTCCCGTCCTCGGCGTACGACGTGATGGGCTACTGGCGTGGCGGCGCCACCCGCCAACCGCGCGCCGTCGACCCGGCGCCGATCTGGCGGGCGGGCAAGGCCGCCGGCAGGACCGACGATCAGATCTGGTCCGACTACGACGCAGCCCAGGAGAGTCGATGACCGGGTTCCGCAGCGGCTTCGCGTGCTTCGTCGGCCGTCCGAACGCCGGCAAGTCGACGCTCACGAACGCGATGGTCGGCAGCAAGGTCGTGATCACCAGCTCCCGGCCGCAGACGACGCGGACCGTGGTCCGCGGCATCGTCCACCGGCCCGACGCCCAGCTGATCCTGGTCGACACCCCTGGGCTGCACCGCCCCCGCACGCTCCTGGGTGAGCGCCTCAACGACCTGGTCACCTCGACCTGGTCCGAGGTCGACGTGGTCGCGGTGTGCTTCCCGGCCAACGAGAAGGTGGGGCCCGGCGACCGGTTCATCGCGACCCAGCTGGCGAAGGTACGCCGCACGGTCAAGATCGCGGTCGCCACCAAGACCGACCTCGCGACCCCGGACCAGCTCGCCGTCCACCTAGCCGACATCGCGGCGCTCGGCGTGGTCACCGGCACCGAGTGGGCCGAGATCGTCCCGGTCTCCGCCGTCTCCGGGCACCAGGTCCAGCTGCTGGCGGACCTGCTGGTCGGGCTGATGCCCGAGGGCCCGCAGCTCTACCCCGACGGGGACCTCACCGACGCCCCGGAGGAGATCCTGGTGGCCGAGCTGGTCCGCGAGGCCGCACTCGAAGGGGTGCACGACGAGCTGCCGCACTCGATCGCGGTGGTCGTGGAGGAGATGGGACTGCGCGAGGGGCGACCCGAGGACCGGCCGCTGCTGGACATCTACGCCAACCTTTTCGTCGAGCGCGACTCCCAGAAGGGGATCGTCATCGGCCACAAGGGGGCGCGCCTGCGTGATGTCGGGATCCAGGCGCGCAAGCAGATCGAGTCGCTGCTGGGCACCCCGGTGCACCTGTCCTTGCACGTGAAGGTGGCCAAGGACTGGCAACGCGACCCGCGACAGCTCCGCAAGCTCGGATTCTGAGCCGCCGGCTCAGTCGGGCACCCAGCACAGTCCGTAGCGGGTGCCGGAGCGCCACTGCCCTTTCGACGGGTAGTCGAAGCCCCATCGGTAGTTCAGCGGATCCTCGGCGCGCGACTTCCCGACATCACGGCACCGGTCAGCCGCCACCTGGCGCACGCGGGCGCGGCCGGGATAGACCTTGCCCGCGAGCTCATAGTCGGCGACCGCGCGCCACCGATGCGGCTGCGAGCACGCGACCAGCCGGAAGCCGCGCGTCCCGGGCTCGGCCGTCCCGCACACGCCGTACGCCGTCCGCCCGGCCGCCGTGGCCAGCGCCCCCCGGGGCGGGGTGGCAAGCGTGCCGATGGTGTCGCCGGTCGGTGCGATGACGTCGCATCGGAACCAGTCCTGGCCCTCGTCCGACTGCGCCAACGACGGAGAGAACCACACCGCACGCAACACGGTGAGACGCATCTGGACCGTGTCGGCGCCCAGGTAGCGCGGCAGCCGGCGCGGGCAGACCGTGGCCGCCTGGGTACGCACTCGGGCGGCGTCGACGGCCACCAGATGCCCGTCCACAACGGTGTCCAGCGTCCCGACATGGAAGGTGACGGCGGTGTGCCCGCGCCGACAGCGCACCGGGGCTGTGTCCACGGTCGGGGCCAGCGCATCGTCGTAGGTCAGGCGATAGCAGGCGCCCGCCTTGGGGCGCGGTGGCGAGGTGGCTCGAGGAGGCCGAGCGCTCGCGTCGGGCGCGGAGGGGTCACCCGGGGCGATGCCGGACGATGACGGGCCTGCGGGGCTGCCGCTTGTCGTGGGGTCATCGACCCCGCCGCCCCCGCTGCAGGCGGTCAGGATCAGCGCAGCGCCGAGGACCAGCACCGCCAGTCGTCTCACTGGTCCGTCCTGGCCCAGCAGACCGAACGACGGTTGCCGGCTGCCCAGTCGCTCTGCGGGAACCAGGTGTAGGCGTAGGAGTAGCGCGCCGGGTAGCCCAGCCAGGCGGCGACCGAGTCGCCACAGAAGTTGCGGGTCCGTGCCGCGACCGCCTCGTCGCCAGGGAACTCGTCGTCGGGTCCGCCGAGCTTGATCGTGGTGACCGCTCGAAAGGTGTGTCGCTCGCTGCACGGGATCCGGGGCGCGGTGTCGACCGACCTCCCCTTCACGCACGCCAGCCAGTCGTCGTTGGGCTTGCGGAGCAGCCCGCGCGTCTTGTCCGGCAGCGCGATCAGGGTCGTGCTCGTGGGGCCGCCACCCACCGCGTCGCAGCGGTACCACCGGGCACCCGCCTCCCAGGCGGCTTCGGACGGCCGGAACATCGTCCAGCTCAGCACGCTGCGCATGGCGAGGCTCTCGTCGGCACCAAGGAACTCCATGAACGAGGTGCCGCAGGTGCCGAAGGCGAAGCCGGCGAGTCGCCGGTCGTCATAGTCGGCGTCGGCGTACACCGTCGGCAGCTGACCGCTGGCATAGGTCTCCGCCGTGTGCGGGGCGTCGCAGGGCACGGTCGCGGTGGCGTTGCTCGGGCGTTGCAGGTCGGCCGGCGTCAGCATCCGGCACCGGCCGGTGGCCGGCGGTGTCGTGGCGTCCACCTGAGCGGGGTCCTCATTGCTCCGAGGGTCCGAGCTCGCGTCGGACTGGCACGCAGCGCCTGCGGCGAGCACCAGCAGGACCAGCACCGCCGCTGTGCGGATCGGCACCCTGGTCCTCCTCCGTGCTCGTCGTCGACAGTCGGCTCGATGGTACCGGCGGCGGTGAAGCGCGACCGGTGTTCGGATAGGTTCGGCGGACTTGCTGTCGTCACGGAGGGGCTCACCATGAGGATGCGGACCATCGGCGCCATCGGCGCGCTGCTGTTGGTCGTCTCGGGCTGTGGAGGCAGCAACGATGAGGACGCCAAGAAGGCGATCGCGGAGTCGATCATGAACGAGTCGGACACCACCTTCGACGTGAAGCAGAGCGAGGCCGACTGCGTGGCCTCGGGCTTCGTCGACGACATCGGAGTCGACCAGCTCCAGGAGTACGGCATCCTGACCGAGGACGCCAAGACGTCCACGACACTCGACGAGATCAAGATGTCCGCGGATGACGCTGATGCCGCGGCCAACGCCTTCGTGGACTGCGTGGACGTCCAGGAGCTGCTGATGGGCTCGGTGCCGCTGGAGGGCATGGACCCAGCGGCGGTCGACTGCGTCAAGGGTGTCTTGAGCGACGACGCGGTGCACGACCTCCTCGCGGCGACGTTCAGCGCTGCGGGAGCAGACGCCGCCGCGCCGGACATGACCGAGGCTCTGCAGAAGTGTGTGCTGGGCTGACGCCGACACCGCGCGCCGTACGTGCGCTATCGTGGTCCCCGTCATGATGCGCCGCAGCCTCCTCCTTCGCTGCCGCAGCGAGGTCTGATCAGCCGGACCCCCTCGCTGCGGAGAGTTCGCGTGCGACCGGCTTCACGATCTCTCCGTCAGCATCTCAGCGAGGATTCCCATGACCAGCAACGTTCCCGGCCTCTCCAACTCGGCCAATCACCAGAAGTCCGGCGGCATGCCGCACCAGCGCTATCACGCCTTCCCGCCGATCGACCTTCCCGATCGGTCCTGGCCCGGCGCCACCATCACCACGGCGCCGCGCTGGCTCTCCACCGACCTGCGCGACGGCAATCAGGCGCTGATCGACCCGATGACGCCCGCCCGCAAGCTGACGATGTTCGAGCTGTTGGTCTCCCTGGGCTACAAGGAGATCGAGATCGGCTTCCCGAGCGCTAGCCAGACCGACTTCGACTTCGTCCGCAAGCTGATCGAGGAGGACCGGGTCCCCGACGACGTGCGGGTGTCCGTGCTGACCCAGGCCCGCGAGGACCTGATCGAGCGCACCGTCCAGTCGCTGGTCGGAGCCGACCGGGCCACGGTCCACCTCTACAACGCCACAGCGCCGCTGTTTCGTCGCGTGGTGTTCGGCGTGGACAAGGACGAGTGCCGGGCGATCGCGACCCGCGGCACCGAGATCGTGATGAAGTACGCCGAGGAGCTGCTCGGCGACTCCCAGTTCGGCTACCAGTACTCCCCGGAGATCTTCACCGGGACCGAGCTGGAGTTCGCCGTCGATGTGTGCGAGGCCGTCTCCGACGTCTGGCAGCCCGAGCCGGGCCGCGAGATCATCCTCAACCTGCCCGCGACCGTGGAGATGTCGACGCCCAACGTCTACGCCGACCAGATCGAGTGGTTCAGCCGGCAGCTGACGCGGCGCGATGTCAGTGCGATCAGCCTGCACCCGCACAACGACCGCGGCACGGCTGTCGCCGCCACCGAGCTGGCCGTGATGGCCGGTGCCGACCGGATCGAGGGCTGCCTGTTCGGGCACGGCGAGCGCACCGGCAATGTCGACCTGGTGACGCTGGGACTCAACCTCTTCAGCCAGGGCATCGACCCGCAGATCGACTTCTCCGACATCGACGAGATCCGTCGCACCGTGGAGTACTGCACCCAGCTGCCGGTCCACCCGCGCCACCCCTACGCGGGCGACCTGGTCTACACGGCGTTCTCCGGCTCCCACCAGGACGCCATCAAGAAGGGCCTGGAGGACCTCGACCGGTTGGCCGTGGCTCAGGGCGTGCCTGTGGCCGAGCTGGCCTGGGAGGCGCCGTACCTCCCCATCGACCCGCACGACGTCGGCCGCTCCTACGAGGCGGTGATCCGGGTCAACAGCCAGTCCGGCAAGGGCGGGGTGGCCTACATCCTCAAGGCCGACCACAAGCTCGACCTGCCGCGCCGCGCGCAGATCGAGTTCAGCCGGGTGATCCAGCAGCACACCGATGCCGAGGGCGGCGAGGTGACCCCGGAGGAGATCTGGCGGATCTTCTCGACGGAGTACCTCCACCGGGAGACGCCGCTGAAGCTCAACTCCGTGCACACCTCGAGCGCAGCAGGAGAGAAGGACGCCCTGACCGTCAACGTCTACGTCGACGGCGAGCTGCGCACCCTCGAGGGCACCGGCAACGGGCCGATCGCGGCGTTCGTGGAGGCGATCAACGGGCTGGACCAGGGCTTCGACGTGCGGGTCCTCGACTACGCCGAGCACGCGCTGTCCTCGGGTGGCGACGCGACGGCGGCGGCGTACGTCGAGTGCGCCGTGGGCGACCACGTGCTCTGGGGGGTCGGGCTCGACCCCAACATCGTCACCGCCTCGCTCAAGGCCGTGATCAGCGCGGTCAATCGCGCCCGCTGACGCCCGGCTGATGCTCTGCCTCAGCGGGCGTACCTCAGCAGTTCGATCGTGAGCGGTGACCCCTCACGTAACGGTTCGCGCTCGCCGGTGGGCTCGAAGCCGGACTCGAGGTAGAGCCGGCGGGCGGTGGCGTTGCCGACCGTGACGTGGAGGTAGACGTCGCGTCCGGCGGCCTCGGGGGCGGCGGTGATGGTGTGGAGCAGCCGTCGCGCGTGGCCGTGGCCCCGAGCCGCGGGCGCGGTCCACATGCCCCAGACGAAGTACCGCGCGCCGTCATCGTGGGCCCAACCTCCGCCCATGGCGACCGGAGCGTCGTCCTCGTAGGCCAGGAAGACCGGACCCGGACCCCCGAGGCGCGCCCCCCAGTGCTCTTCCGGGAGGTGCTCGACCTCGGCGAGCTGGACCGCGAAGGCTTCCGGGGCGTCGGCGAGGGCCTGTAGCCGCAGCGCTCGGTAGGCCTCCCAGTCGTCGGGGACCAGGCGGCGTACGTCGACCGTCGGCGGACTATCCATCCCGCCAGGGTCCCCCGGAGCGGAGCCGCGGGCAACTACATTGTGCCCATGCCCGCTCCCCTGGTCTCCGAGCGAGTCGGTCAGTTCTTCCTGGACGGGCCGGGGGGTCGCGACCGGCTCGAGTACACCGAGTACGGCGCCGGCGACGCCTGGGTGGTGCTGCTGCACGGCCAGCTGATGCCGCGACGGATGCACCAGCCGCTGGCCCGCGCGTTGGCTGGCGAGGGACTGCACGTGGTGGCCCTGGACCTGCTCGGGCACGGTCGCTCGGACCGTCCTGCCGATCCGCTGGCTTACTCGGTGGGGGAGTTCGCCCACCAGGTGGTGGCGCTGCTCGATCATCTCGGCGCCGACCGCGCCCTGATCGGAGGGACGTCCCTGGGCGCCAACGTGTCGCTGCAGGTGGCCGTCGACGCGCCGCAGCGGGTGCGCGGGCTGCTCCTGGAGATGCCGGTGCTCAACAACGCCGTGGAAGCCGGGATCATCGCGTTCGGGCCGCTGTTGTTCGCAGCCCGCTACCTGCCGCTGAGCGTCCGGGCGGCCCGCTTCCTGAGCCGTTCGGTGCCGCGCGGCCTGGTGCCGTTCTGGACGGGCATCATGCTCGACACGCTCGACCAACGGCCCGACGCGATGGCCGCGGTCATGCACGGGCTGTTCTTCGGGATGGTCGCGCCGACCGCCCGTCAGCGGCGTGCCATCGAGGCTCCGGCGCTCATCGTCGGGCACTCCGCCGACCCGATCCACCCGGCGGCCGACGCGGCGATGCTGGCCGAGGAGATGCCGCACGCCCGCTTCGTGAAGGCCAAGAGCATCGTGGAGTGGCGGATCGCGCCCGAGCGGCTCGACGCCGAGGCGGTCACGTTTGCCCGCTCCTGTTGGGAAACGCCGCGCCGGCGCCGGCGAACCAGCTCCTGAACACGGCAGTATGGGTGAGTGCCTCTCTACCGCGACGAGGCGATCGTGCTGCGCACCCACAAGCTGGGTGAGGCCGACCGCATCATCACCCTGCTGACCCGCCATCACGGCCGGGTCCGTGCGGTGGCGCGCGGCGTGCGGCGGACGTCGTCGCGCTGGGGGTCGCGGCTGGAGCCGTTCACCCACGTCGACCTGATGATCGCCGACGGCCGGACCCTCGACGTGATCACCCAAGCAGAGACGCTGGCGCCGTTCTCGGCAGCACTCGGCGGGGACTACGAGCGCTACACCGCCGGCACCGCGATGCTCGAGACTGCCGAGCGTCTGGTCGTGGAGGAGAAGGAACCAGCGTTGCAGCAGTTCCTGCTGCTGGTCGGTGGGCTGCGGGCGATGGCCGGCAAGGAGCTCCCGGCCGGTCAGGTGCTCGACTCGTTCCTGTTGCGGTCGCTGTCGGTGGCCGGGTATGCCCCGTCGTTCGACCACTGCACCCGCTGTGGTGACCCCGGTCCGCACCGCTACCTCAACCCGTCCGCCGGCGGGGTGCTCTGTGTCGACTGCCGCCTGCCCGGCTCCGCCTCCCCGTCGGCCGAGGCGGTCGCGTTGCTCAGTGCGCTGTTGATCGGGGATTGGGCGAGGGTGCAGGACGCCGAGCCACGGCACCGCAAGGAGGCCAGCGGCGTGGTCGCGGCGTACCTCGCCTGGCATCTCGAGCGCGGGCTCCGCTCGATGGCGTACGTCGAGCGCTGAGGGCTGGCGCTTGATGGTGCCTGAGTGGCGCTTCCTCTTCCGACGCTTGGTGTGGCGCTACCTAGATGAAGCAGTGACTCCCGCCCCGCCCTAGGCTGCTGCCGTGAAGCGCGAGACCCGGCCGCCGTCGCCCCACCCGTCGGGCGCGCGTCCGCCGCGGCTTCCTCCGGAGCTGGTGCCGCGGCACATCGCGATCGTGATGGACGGCAACGGGCGGTGGGCGGCCGAGCGCGGGCTGCCCCGCACCGAGGGGCACCAGCGGGGGGAGCAGGTGCTCTTCGACGTGGTGGAGGGTGCGATCGAGATCGGCGTGAAGGCGATCTCGGCGTACGCCTTCTCGACCGAGAACTGGTCCCGCTCAGCCGACGAGGTCCGTTTCCTGATGGGCTTCAACCGAGATGTGATCCGTCGACGCCGCGACGAGATGCACGAGCTGGGGGTGCGCGTGCGTTGGGCCGGCCGGGAGCCGCGTCTGTGGAAGTCGGTCATCAAGGAGCTTCGCATCGCCGAGGAGCTCACCTGTGACAACGACGTCCTCACGCTCACCATGTGCGTCAACTACGGCGGCCGTGCGGAGCTCGCGGATGCGGCTCGGGGGATCGCTCGCGAGGCAGCCGCCGGCCGGCTGAACCCTGACAGGGTCGACGAGCGGACCTTCGCGCGCCACCTGTACGTCCCCGAGGTCGCCGACGCGGACCTGGTCTGGCGGACGTCGGGGGAGCACCGGTTGTCGAACTTCATGCTCTGGCAGGCGGCGTACGCCGAGCTGGTGTTCTCCGACGTGCTGTGGCCGGATGTGGACCGTCGCGACCTGTGGCGGGCCATCGAGACCTACGCCGCCCGCGACCGTCGCTACGGCAGCGCACGCTGAGCCTCAGCGGCAGCGAGGGCAGGTGCCGAAGATCTCCAGCGTGTGGGATACGTCGGTGTAGTGGTGGTCGCCGGCGATCGCGTTCGTCCAGCGCTCGACGGTCGGGCCCTCCACCTCCACGGTGGCGCCGCAGTCGCGGCAGACCAGGTGGTGGTGATGGTTGTCCGAGCAGCGCCGATAGATCGCCTCACCGTCCTCGCTCCGCAGCACGTCGACCTCGCCGAGGTCGGCCATGAGCTGGAGCGTCCGATAGACGGTGGCCAGTCCGACCCGGTCGCCCCGCCGGCCCAGCAGATCGTGGATCTCCTGGGCGGAACGGAAGTCGGCGAACGTGGTCATCACCTGCGCCACGGCCCGCCGCTGGCGGGTCGGCCGGGGGGTCGGCCGGGGGGTCGGCCGGGCATTCGGCCGGGCATTCGACCGCGCATTCGACCGTGGATTCGACCGGGGCTCAGTGCTCGTCATAGTGGCTCTCGTGCTCGGCGTGACGGTGGCCGTCGTGGACATAGTCCACATGGTCGTCGTGGGGGACGGCCGGGTGCCCACAGTCCGGGCCGTGCACGTGGGTGTGGTCCTCCTCCACCCGTCGTACGCCGGCCTGGCCGGCCGCGAACGGCGCACTGAGCCGCCGGCGTCGCCGGGCCAGGATCCCGACCGGCCAGGTCACGGCGAAGCCCGCCAGCGACAAGAGCACGATGGCCGATCCCGGAGCCACCCGGGCGTCGAAGGAGTAGGACACCCAGGCCGAGGCCAGCAATCCGCCGAGCGAGGCCGCGCAGCCCAGTACCATCGCCAGACCCAGGGTCCCGCGGAAGGACCTCGTCAGCTGCTGCGAGGTGGCCACCGGGACCACCATCAGGGCTGAGACCAAGAGCAGCCCGACCGTGCGCATCGCCACGGTGACCGTGACCGCGGCCAGCACGGCGACGAGCAGGTTGTAGGCCCGAACGGGCAGGCCGGAGACCTGCGCGAACTCCTGGTCCTGGGCTACCGCGAACAGCTGGGGCATCAGCCCCAGGGCCGCTCCGATGACCACCAGCGCCAGCACGAGCGTGACCCAGACGTCGCCGCGCGAGACGGTCAGGATCGAGCCGAAGAGGAACTCCTGGAGTCGGGAGGCGCCCTGACCCGCGAGCCCGGTGATCAGCACGCCGCCGGCCAGGCCGCCGTAGAACAGCAGCGCGAGCGCGACGTCACCGTTGGTGTGACTGGACTCGCGGATGACCTCGATCGCGAGCGCTCCGAGCACTGCCACCGCCACGGCGGTCCAGGTGGGAGAGGCCCCCGTCAACAATCCGAGGGCGACGCCCGTCACGGCCACATGGCCTAGACCGTCGCCCATCAGGGCCATTCGCCGCTGCACGAGGTAGGTGCCGACCGCCGGTGCAGCCAGTCCGGTGAACAGCGCCGCGATCAATGCCCGCTGCATGAAGCCGAGGGACAGCAGCTCGTTCATCGGGGCCCTCCGCGCAGTTCGATGCCGTGCCCGGGGAGCTCGAACGGCGACCCCACGTGGGGTGCGTAGTCGTGCTCGGCAGGGCCGGGGTGGTGATGGGCTTGCGCATGGTCGCCGAAGTCGGGCTGATGGACGGCGTGGTCGTCCAGCGGCGGGCCGTCGTAGGCGACTCGGCCGTCACGCATCACGACCGAGCGGTCGATCAAGGGCGCGAGCGGGCCGAGCTCGTGGGTGACCAGCACGATCGTCGCGCCGTGGTTCGACAGCACCCGCAGGGTGTCGGCGAGCGCCTCCTGGTTGGGCAGGTCGACGCCCGCTGTCGGCTCGTCGAGGAACAGCAGCTCGGGGCCACCCGCGAGCGCGCGCGCGATCAGCACCCGCTGTTGCTGGCCGCCGGACAGGGTGGAGACGCCGTCGCCGGCCCGGTCGGTGAGCCCCACCACGTCGAGGGCGTAGGTGATCGCGGCCCGATCGGCGCGCGACAGCGGCCGCAGCAGCCGCCGGTGGGTCAGCCGGCCCGAAGCGACGACCTCCCAGACCGAAGCCGGAACCCCACCGGCAGCGCCGGCCCGCTGAGGGACGAAGCCGATCCGGCGGCGGTCGGCGAACTCCGAGAGCGGTGTGCCGAACAATCGCACCTGGCCCTGGGTGACCGGGTGGAGTCCGGTGAGGGCGCGGACCAGGGTGGACTTCCCGGATCCGTTGGCGCCCATCAAGGCGACGAACTCACCGGTGCGGACGGTCAGGTTGATGTCGCGCAGGACCGGGCGACCGGCCAGGGCAACCGCTACCTGCTTGGCTTCCACCACCGGTTCGGCCTGGGCGATCTTCACGTCGGCAGCGCTGCTCAACAGCCGTTCGCCTCCTTCAGTGCGGCCAGGTTGGCTCGCATCAGCGTCAGGTAGTCAGCGCCGGCGGTTTGGTCGCTGAGACCTTCCAGGGGATCCAGGACACCGGTACGGATCCCCAGGTCCTGGGCGAGGGTCTCGGCCAGCTTCGGCGAGGCCAGAGTCTCTGAGAACACGGTGGTGATGCCCAGGTCTCGGGCCAGCTGCTGGAGCCTGGCCAGGTCGGCGGGCGTCGGCTCGGCGTCGGGGGAGAGCCCGTTGATGGCCTCGAAGTGCACCCCGTAGCGCTCGAGGTAGCCGAAAGCCTCGTGGCTCACGACCACGGTGTCGCGCGTGCAGTCGGTCAGGCCGGTGGTGTAGTCGGCGTCAAGCGCCTCCAGCTCGGCCCTCAATCCCCGGGCGTTCAGGGTGTACGCCGGCGCGTGCGCCGCGTCGATCTCGGCCATGGCGCCGGCGACCGCATCGGCCACGTCGGCCAGCAGGAGCGGGTCCAGCCAGAAGTGCGGGTCCGTCCCGGACTCGTGCTGGTGCTGGTCCTCGGCCCCGAAGGAGCGCAGCGTCACCACGTCGGCCACGTCGATGACCCGCCCCTCTGCAACCGCCGCCACCGACTGGTCGACCGCCGCCTGGAAGCCGCCCTCGACGACGACCAGATCCGCCTCGGCCACCTCGACGTTCTCCCGGAACCCGAGCTCGAGATCATGCGGCTCGCCCCCGGGTGTCGTCAGGTTGGCCACGACGGCGTGCTCGCCGCTCACCTGCTCGGACACCCAGGCGAGCGGGTAGAAGGCAGCCACGACCCGAGGTCGAGGATCGTCGGTCGGTTCGGCCGCCGGGCCGCAGCCGGAAATGGGCAGCGCCAGAGCCGCCGCCACCACCACGAGGGCGGCCCGCCAGCGCACGCGCCTACGAGCAATCATGAGAACCATTCTCAACTAGTTGAGAACGATTGTCAAAGAGCGCGGCGCCTGGGTTAGCGTGAGCGGGTGCTGGTCGTGAACCGATTCCGGGTCTCCGCCGAGGAGGCCGACCCCTTCCGGTCCGATCTTGCCGCCGCGCGCGACCTGCTCGCCGCCCAGGCCGGCTGGGTCGACGGGTCGATCGGTCGCAACCTCGATGAGCCCGAGCTCTGGGTGCTCGTGACGCGGTGGGAGTCGGTGGGCGCCTACCGCCGCGCGCTGTCGGCGTACGACGTGAAGCTGCACGCGTGGCAAACGCTCGGCCGAGCCGTCGACGAGCCCGGCGCCTACGAGGACGCCGAACCCGGAGCCGACCTGAATATCGCTTCCGCCCGGTCGTTAGGCTGATCCCTTCCGCACCACCATCCCCGGCCGACAGCCAGTCGACCGCGCCCGCAAAGGACCCGCCATGGCCAAGCCGCTTCCGTCTGCCCTCGACAAGGTCGTGTCCCTGGCCAAGCGCCGGGGGCTCGTCTACCCCTGCGGCGAGATCTACGGCGGCACCCGCTCGGCCTGGGACTACGGCCCCCTCGGTGTGGAGCTCAAGGAGAACATCAAGCGCCAGTGGTGGCGGTCCATGGTCACCGCGCGCGAGGACGTCGTCGGGCTGGACTCCAGCGTCATCCTGCCCACCCGCACCTGGGAGGCCAGCGGGCACCTCGCGACGTTCTCCGATCCGCTGACGGAGTGCCAGTCCTGCCACAAGCGCTACCGCGAGGACCACCTGCAGGAGGACTTCGCACAGCGCAAGGGCATCGAGGACCCCGATTCGGTGGACATCAACGAGTCCGTGCCCTGCCCCCACTGCGGAACCCGCGCCGCCTGGACCCCGCCGCGCGCCTTCAACATGATGCTCAAGACCTACCTCGGCGTGATCCAGGACGAGTCGGGCCTGCACTACCTGCGCCCGGAGACCGCTCAGGGCATCTTCTTGAACTTCCAGAACGTCGTGACCTCCAGCCGGAAGAAGCCGCCCTTCGGCATCGCCCAGACCGGCAAGTCGTTCCGTAACGAGATCACGCCCGGCAACTTCATCTTCCGCACCCGCGAGTTCGAGCAGATGGAGATGGAGTTCTTCGTCAAGCCGGGTGAGGACGAGGAGTGGCACCAGTACTGGATCGACGAGCGCACCCGGTGGTACGTCGACCTCGGGATCGACCCGGACAACCTGCGCCACCACGAGCACCCGCAAGAGAAGCTCAGCCACTACGCCAAGCGCACCGTGGACATCGAGTACCGCTTCGGGTTCTCCGGCCGTGACTTCGAGGAGCTCGAGGGGATCGCCAACCGCACCGACTACGACCTCACGCAGCACAGTGAGTTCTCGGGGCAGGACCTGTCGTACTACGACCAGGCGGCCGACGAGCGGTACGTCCCGTATGTGATCGAGCCCGCAGCCGGTCTCACCCGCAGCCTGATGGCGTTCCTGGTCGACTCCTACGCCGAGGACGAGGCACCCAACACCAAGGGCGGTGTCGACAAGCGAACCGTGCTCCGGCTGGACCCCCGACTGGCGCCGGTCAAGGTGGCGGTCCTGCCGTTGTCGCGCAACGCCGACCTCTCGCCCAAGGCTCGTGACCTCGCCACCGAGCTGCGGAGGAACTGGAATGTCGAGTTCGACGACGCCGGCGCGATCGGCCGTCGCTACCGCCGCCAGGACGAGATCGGGACGCCGTACTGCGTGACGGTGGACTTCGACACCCTGGAGGACGGTGCCGTGACCGTCCGCGAGCGCGACTCGATGTCGCAGGAGCGGGTCGCGATCGAGGGGATCTCGTCGTATTTTGCGACGCGTTTCATCGGGTCTTGACGCGGTGAGTGCGACGGTCCACCTAAGGTAGGCGCATGCTGACGACGACACGGCTGCCCCGTGCCCTCGTCGCCCTCATGGTGGCGGCGCTGCTGGCGGGGTGCTCTTCTGGCACCTCCGATGACCCCGGCCCGGACGGCTCGCCGTCCGGGAGCAGCGGCGAGTCCGGTTCGACTTCACCCTCGGCCGAGCCCACGAACTACCTCAAGGTGCCCAAGGCCGTCACCCTCACCGCCCCCGGCAGCGAGCTCACGATCGGGGACAAGGCCGCCGTGGCCTGGCAGGTCGACGAGAAGCGCGTGGCGGCGCTCGACCTGAAGGTCACCAAGGTCCAGAAGGTGCCGATCGCCACGCTGAGTGCGTGGGTGCTGGACAAGAAGAGCCGTACCTCGACGCCGTACTACGTCCACGCCAAGCTGAAGAACGTCGGACGCAGCGACCTCAGCGGCCTGACGATCCCGCTCTACATCGCGGTCGGCAACAACACCCTGGTGAGCGCCAGCTCCTTCGAGAGTGGGTTCAAGCCGTGCCCCAGCTTGCCGCTGCCCAAGAAGTTCAAGCCCGGCAAGCGCGCCTCCACCTGCTGGGTCTACCTCGCTCCCGACCGCGGCACGTTGGAGAGCGTCACCTACTTCACCGCGCCGGGCTTCGTCCCGATCACCTGGACCGGCAAGGTCCAGGTGATCAAGGAGAAGAAGAAGTCCAAGAAGCAGGACAAGAAGAAGAACTAGCCCGCCCTGAGGTGCCCAGGCGCTCTGCGGGGTTTGGGGTGCCTTGCCGGCCTCGGCGAGAATGACGCCATGCCCGTCGCCCAGTCCGGTCGCCAGTCCGGTGGCCTGCCCGACCACCTGCAGCTCGGCCCGCTCCGGGTCGGGACCCCGGTGGTCCTGGCGCCGATGGCGGGGATCACCAACGCGGCATTCCGGCGGCTCTGCGCCGAGCAGGGAGCCGGGCTCTACGTCTGCGAGATGATCACCTCGCGGGGTCTGGTCGAGCGCGACGCGACCACGCTGAAGATGCTCGTCTTCGACGAGCGGGAGACGATCCGCTCGGTCCAGCTCTACGGCACCGACCCGATCTATGTCGGCAAGGCGACGGAGATCCTGTGTGCGGAGTACGGCGTCCAGCACGTCGACCTCAACTTCGGCTGCCCCGTGCCCAAGGTCACCCGCAAGGGCGGCGGTGGGGCGCTTCCGTGGAAGCGGGGGCTGCTCGCCGAGATCCTGGAGGCTGCGGTCGCCGCCGCCGCGCCGTACGCCGTCCCGGTGACCATGAAGACCCGCAAGGGGCTCGACGAGGACCACCTGACCTATCTGGACGCCGGCCGGATCGCGCAGGAGGCCGGCTGCGCCGCGATCGCCTTGCACGGGCGGACCGTCCAGCAGGCCTACTCCGGCGAGGCCGACTGGGAGGCGATCACGCGGCTGGTCGAGCACGTGGACATCCCCGTCCTGGGCAACGGAGACATCTGGGAGGCGGCCGACGCCGTGCGCATGGTCGAGCAGACGGGCGCGGCGGGTGTCGTCGTCGGGCGAGGCTGCCTGGGCCGGCCGTGGCTGTTCCGTGACCTGGCCGCTGCCTTCTCCGGCGGAGACGTCACCACCCTGCCGACGCTCGGCGAGGTCTCCGCGATGATGCGGCGTCATGCCGAGCTGCTCTGCGAGCACATGGGGGAGGAACGCGGCAGCAAGGAGTTCCGCAAGCACGTCTCGTGGTACCTCAAGGGCTTCCGCGCAGGTGGCCGGCTGCGCCACTCGCTGGCCCTGGTCGACTCGCTCGCCGCGCTCGACGAGCTGATCATCGAGCTCGACCCGGCCGAGCCGTTCCCGGTGGCCGAGCTGGGCGCGGCGCGTGGCCGCCAGGGCTCGCCGCGATCCAAGGTGGTGCTCCCGGAAGGGTGGTTGGACGACCGCGACGGGCGCGGCAGCCACGTCCGCGAGGACACCACCGAGACGACGGGCGGGTGAGCGTGGCTCGCTACGCCCTCCTGGTCCAGCCGTCGGCCAACCGGGTCTACGCCGAGGCGTCGGTGGGCCTGACGCAGGCCGAGCTGGGCATCGTCGACGAGCGTGCCCTGGGCGGTCGACTCCGCGACGTCACCACGGAGACGATCGGCGGCGTCCGCTATGTCACCTTCGAGGCGCCCCCGCTGGACCACCTGGCGCTGGCTCACCTGTCGCAGGTCTCGACGGCCTTCGCACTCTTCGAGGTCACCGACGGGCTGTTGCGGCCGGTCACCCTGACCCCGCTCGACCGCTACGACGACGACCTGCTGACCGTGTTGAAGTACTCCGGCAAGACCAACGAGACCTTCACGCACCTCCTGCTCCACGCCACCCTGCTCTTCCGCGAGCGGCCGACCGAGTTGCTGGGCGGGCCGCTGCGGGTGCTCGACCCGATGTGCGGCCGCGGCACCACGCTCAACCAGGCGCTGATGTGGGGGCACCACGCCTGGGGCGTCGATCTGGACCGCAAAGACATCGAGGCGTACGCCGCGTTCCTCGGCACCTGGCTCAAGCGCAAACGTCTCAAGCACACCATCGCCACCACGCCGGTCCGCCGCGACGGCCGGATCCTCGCGCGGCGTACCGACGCCGAGCTGGCCCCGACCAAGCCGGACTGGGTGGCCGGCCGCACTCAACGCGTCAGCGTGGTCCATGCCGACACCCTGAGCGCGGGTGACTTCTTCAAGGCGAGCAGCGTCGACGCCGTCGTCACCGACGCGCCGTACGGCGTGCAGCACGGCAGTCGGCATCCCGACCGGGGGCTCGCCCGCCGCCCGCTGGAGCTGCTGACGGACGCGATCCCCGGCTGGGCCCGGCTGTTGCGCCCCGGCGGCGCGCTCGGGATCGCCTGGAACACCCATGTCGCGAGTCGCGAGGATCTGGCCGCCCTGGTCGCCGGGTCGGGCTTCGTCGTCGCCGACAGCCAGCCTTACCGCAGCTTGCGGCACCGCGTGGACAGCTCGATCCTGCGCGACGTGCTGGTCGCCCGGAAGCCGGTCTCGTGAGCGGGCCGGCGATGAGGCGGATCGGGCTGCTCGGTGGCATGAGCTGGGAGAGCACCAGCCTCTACTACACGCTGATCAACCAGCTCGTGCGCGAGCGGCTCGGCGGCATGCACTCGGCTCTGTGCACGGTGGCCTCGGTGGACTTCGCGGTGATCGAGGAGCTGCAGCGGGCCGGTGACTGGGAGCGCGCGGGCGAGCTGCTGGCAGCGGAGGCGCGCGGCCTGCAGGCCGCCGGGGCCGAGATCCTGGTGCTCTGCACCAACACCATGCACCGGGTCGCCCCGGCCATCGAAGCCGGCTGCGACCTGCCGCTGCTCCACCTCGGCGATGCCACGGCAGCAGCGGTGCTGGCCGCCGGCGTCGACTCGGTCGCGCTGCTCGGCACCGCCTTCACCATGGAGCAGGCGTTCTACCGCGAGCGGATCGCTGCTCACGGCCTGACCGTGCTGGTGCCCGAGGCGGCCGATCGGGCCCTGGTCCATCGAGTCATCTACGACGAGCTGGTGCGCGGCGTCGTGAGTGCTGAGTCCCGGGCAGCGGTGCGGGCGGTGATGGCCCGCGTCGTGGCTGCCGGCGCCGGCGGCGTCGTGCTGGGCTGCACGGAGCTGGAGCTGCTGGTGGGGCCGGCCGATGCCGGCGTACCGGTGTTCGCGACGACTCGGCTGCACGCCCAGGCGGCTGTGGACGCGGCTCTCGACCCCGGCCGAACGGACTGCTGAACCCAGCCCGACGACGCTCGCGACCCGTCTCACGTCTGGGCGTGGGGATTGGCACTGGACCAGACCAGTGTGCTTGACTCGGCGCCGTGTCCGTTTCGTTATCAAACGGCCCGGCCACAATCCCCCCGTCAGCAACCAAAGGACATCAGCGCAGTGGCTGAGCACCGCCACAAGCGGGAGACCCGTTCCCGCCGGTTTCCCCGGGCGCCCTTCGTGGCAGCGCCCCTCGCCCTCGTGGCGACCCTGGGCGTCGTGGGCGTCGGGGTGATGGGGGTCGACGTCCCCGCCCCTGAGCCGACCGCGTTCGCCAACTCGGTCGTCGCTCCCGTCGATCTGGGCGACCGGACGCCGACGCTCTCGCGTTCGGCCGAGCGGCGGCTGGAGGTAAAGGTCCAGGGTCAGCTGGACGGCCAGAGCCCCGAGGTCGTGGCCGACCTCGCTGCGATGGCCGAGGAGAAGGCCACCGCGAAGGTGGTGCGCCGGGCCAAGAAGGAAGGCACCAAGCTCTGGACCACGGCGCCCCTCAACATCTGGAGCACGTTCGGCGACAAGGCCAAGCAGGTCGGTGAGTTCGACGAAGGCAAGCAGATCCTGATCACCGGCCGCCGCGAGAACGAGCGGGTCGAGGTGGTGGTCAAGGGTGAGGCCCGCTGGGTCTCAGCCGGCTACCTCAGCGACGAGAAGCCGGTAGGCCCCTCGGCGGGGCTATCGGCGTCGCCATGCCCCGACACCGGAGTCGAGAGCGGTCTCACGACCAACGCCGTCCGGGTCTACCGATCGGTGTGCAATGCCTTCCCGCAGATCACCAGTTACGGCGGCTATGCCCCCCGCGGAGAGCACGCCTCCGGACGGGCCCTGGACATCATGACGAGCGACGTGGGGCTCGGCACCGCCATCGCGGACTACCTCCGGGCGAATGCGGCCGAGCTGAACCTCTACGACGTGATCTGGCGCCAGCGCATCTGGACCCCGGTCCGCAGCGGCGAGGGCTGGCGATCGATGTCCAGTCGTGGTTCGGCCACCGCCAACCACTACGACCACGTCCACGTCTCGACCTACTGACGAGACGGCGCTCCGGGTCGCACGAGACGGCGCTCCGGGTCGCACGAGACGGCGCTCCGGGTCGCACGAGACGGCGCTAGTGGCGGTCCACAGTAGGGTCGCCTCGATGACCGAGACCCCTTCCCTCGAGCTGTACGACGCCGCGGATCGCGAGCGCCTTGTCGAGGAGCCGCCCAAGCGAGTCGAGGCACCCATCCGGACGCCCTTCGAACGCGATCGGGCCAGGGTCGTCCACGCCGCCTCGTCGCGCCGGCTCGCGGCCAAGACCCAGGTGGTCGGCCCCCAGACGGACGACTTCGTGCGCAACCGGCTCACCCACAGTCTCGAGGTCGCCCAGATCGCCCGGGACCTCGCCCGGGCACTGGGCTGCCATCCCGACATCGCGGAGACGGCGGCGCTGGCCCACGACCTCGGCCACCCGCCGTTCGGCCACAACGGCGAGCGAGCGCTCGCGGAGCAGTCCGAGGCGTGCGGCGGCTTCGAAGGCAACGCCCAGACCCTCCGGCTGCTCACCCGGCTCGAGGCGAAGACGTTCACGTCGGACGGACACTCTGCGGGGCTGAACCTGACCCGCGCGACCCTCGACGCCTGCACGAAGTACCCCTGGACCCTCGCCAGCGCCGAGCCCCCGCAGGGCCACCACGCCGACGGTTCGGCGCGCACCGTGCTGAAGTTCGGCGTCTACGACGACGACCACGCCGTGTTCGACTGGATGCGCACCGGCGCTCCTGGGGCGAAGCAGTGCGTCGAGGCCCAGGTGATGGATCTCGCCGACGACGTGGCCTACTCCGTGCACGACGTCGAGGACGGGATCGTGGCCGGGCGGATCGAGCTCACGACCTTGGACCGGGCGGCGGTGTGGCAGACCGTGCGGGAGTGGTATCTCCCTGATGCCGACGACGCCACCCTCGACGGGGTGCTGGGCGAGCTGTCCGCGATCGAAGCCTGGCCGCGGGCGGCGTACGACGGGTCCCGGCGCCGGCTCGCGGCGCTGAAGAACCTCACCTCTGACCTGATCGGCCGCTTCTGTGGAGACGTCCAATCGGCCACGTTCGCCGGTGGCGAGGGGCCCTTCGTCCGCTACCAGGCGTCGCTCGTGGTGCCCGAGAGGACGAGCCTGGAGATCGCCGTGCTCAAGGGAGTGGCCGCCCACTACGTGATGCGCGCCGACGACCGGGTCGCGCTGATGGAGCGACAGCGCCAACTCCTCGCAGAGCTGGTGGCGGCCCTGGCAGCTCGCGGTCCCGAGGCGCTCGACCGTCCGTTCGCCGATGACTGGCACGCGGCCGGCGACGACGCCGCCCGGCTCCGGGTCGTGGTCGACCAGGTCGCCTCGCTGACCGACGCCAGCGCGGTCTCGCGGCACGCGGCAGTGGCCGTGCGATGAGCGGCCCTCTGGTCTGGGTCCCGTTCGACCCGGCCGACCTCGGGGAGATTCCGGCTGGGATCCGGGTCGAGCAGGTCATCGCGACGGCGTCCGATCTGCCGTCCGGAGCCGAGGAGGTCGAGCTGTTCGTGCCGGCGTACGACTGGGACGCCGACCTCACCGTGCTGGCCCGGATGCCCCGGCTGCGCGTCGTCCAGTCGCTGACCGCGGGCGTCGACCACCTCTGGCCCCACCTGCCCGACGGCGTCACCCTCTGCAACGGTCGCGGCATCCACGAGACGTCCACCTCCGAGCTCGCGCTGACCCTGATCCTGGCCTCGCTCCGTGGTGTGCCGGACTTCGTGCGCGCGCAGGACCGCGGGGACTGGGTCTACGCGCCGCGGGAGGCACTGGCGGACAAGCAGGTGCTGATCGTGGGGTACGGCGCGATCGGGGCGGCGGTCGAGGCGCGGCTGGCGCCGTTCGAGGTGGAGGTGGTGCGGGTCGCGAGCCGGGCCCGCGACGGGGTCCACGGGGTTGCCGAGCTGCCGGCGCTGCTGCCGCGAGCCGACGTCGTGGTCCTCGTGGTGCCGCTGACGGAGACGACCCGGGGACTGGTCGACGCAGGCTTCCTGGATGCCATGAAGCCCGGCGCCCTGCTGGTCAACGTCGCTCGTGGTGCCGTCGTCGACACCGGCGCCCTGCTGTCGGCGCTGGAGTCCGGGCGGATCCGCGCTGCGCTCGACGTCACCGACCCGGAGCCGCTCCCGGCCGAGCATCCGCTGTGGTCGGCGCCCGGCGTGCTGATCTCGCCCCACGTGGGCGGAGCCAGCACTGCGATGTGGCCGCGCGCCCACCGGGTGGTGCGTGAGCAGCTCGCTCGGTTCGCTGCCGGTGAGCCGCTGGCCAACGTCGTACGGCGACCGGATGACGTTGGGTGAAGCTGTGGTCGCGGACAGAACTCAAAGCGGGGTGATCTTGCTCGGGCCGGGGAATCGTGCCCGGGGGAATCGCTCGGCCACAGGTGGCTTCTCGGCACCACCGCGTCAGCCGGCCAGCTCCGCGAGCTCGGCGAGCACATCGTCCCCACCGGCGCCGTACGCCGCCCAGTCGGGGGCGCCGCGGCGGGAGAGCGGGGCCACGATGCCCCAGCGATCCCAGGCCGCCTCGACCGCCGCCTGCTCGCCGAGACCGCGGCGGAGGCCGCGCAGCACCTCGGCCGCGGCATAGGCTCGACCCTCGTGGTACTTCCCGGCAGGGAAGGAGCGCCCCGCGCGGCTGATCGCGCAGAGTGAGGCGTCCGGGGTCAGCCCGGTCAGGGCCTCCTCGGCCTCGGCCCGGATCTTCGCGGCCCGGGGCGCCAGGTCCGAGGTGTCCACACCTCCATGGTGCCACCGGGGTCCGGTCAGCGGACGGCGACCTCGATCTCGGCGCCATAGGTCCATCCGGGCCGCAGCGGGAGTGCGTCGCCACTCCAGAAGCGACCGGGGTCGAACCAGCTCGGCGGCAGCTGGTCGTCGAGGACGCCCATCGTCTGCAAGGTCGCGGCCGCCAGCTCGGCGCAGTAGGCGACCTCGGTGCGCAGCGCCATCGGCAACTGGGGACTGGGGATCCCGTTGCGTCCCGAGAACCACCGCCACGCCAGTTGGCCCGTGCTCGGGAAGGACACGCCGTTCCAGCGCGCGATCGCCTTCAGGGCACCGTCCTCCTCGGCCCGGCCCGGCTCCGGCTGGAGCTGCCGGAAGAAGACCCGCTGGCGGCGCGCGCCGGTCCAGCGCTCGACGGCAGCGCGAAGGTCGTGCAGCTGCGCGCCGCGGTGGTGGGTGCCGGTCCACAGGTCCACCAGCCGTCGGCCGAGCTCGGCATGCCACATCATCGCGGGCAGATCGCCGACAGCGACGGCGAGCGCGACGTGGTTGACGGGGGCGTTGGTGGCCAGCCGGATCGCGTGATCGGCCGGGGTGACACCGCGAAAGAGCCAGAGGTCACCGGTGCGGGCCAGTCCGGCTGCCTCATCGAGGCTCACTGTCGCCATGGCGCTGATTGTGCCGCCAGGCGGCCGGCGGGTGCCGGGAACGCGCCGGTCGGCCCGGTGTACGGCGTACGCTGGCGGCCGTGGCACACCGATGGCGCAAGGCGCTCGGCCTGGCGGGGATTCTCGGCATCGCCGCGACCGGCGCGGTCGTGGCGCGCGAGGAGCGACGGCGGCGCGGCTACTCCGCAGACGAGATCCGCGAGCGGCTGCAGGTGCGGTACGCCGAGATCGGCGGCGAGGCGCGCCACGAGGCCGCAGAGGGGTGGCGGAAGCGCCGAGAGGGGCTGGGGACGGCCGACACCGGCGAGCGGACCGACCCGTAGACTCCGGGCGTGGCAGGCCGGATCCGCGATGACGACATCGCCGAGGTGCGGGAGAAGGCGCGCATCGACGACGTCATCTCGTCCTACGTCACCCTGCGGCCTGCCGGCGGAGGCTCCTTCAAGGGGCTGTGCCCGTTCCACGACGAGAAGTCGCCGTCGTTCCACGTCACCCCGGCGCGGCAGTTCTGGCACTGCTTCGGCTGCAGCGAGGGTGGCGACGTCTTCACGTTCTTGATGAAGATCGACGGTCTGAGCTTCGTCGAGGCCGTCGAGCGGCTCTCCGAGAAGTTCGGCGTCCAGCTGCGGCGCGAGGAGGGTGACGGGCCCGCCGAGCGGCGGGGCCCCAACCGGTCGCGGCTGATCGATGCCCACCGGGTGGCTCAGGAGTTCTACGCCGACCAGCTCACGACGCCCGATGCGCTGGCGGGGCGACAGTTCCTCGCCGAGCGAGGCTTCGACCAGGAGGCCGCGGCGACGTTCGGGGTCGGCTTCTCCCCGCGTGACGGCGAGGCGCTGGTGCAGCTGTTGCGACAGAAGGGCTTCCGCGACGAGGAGTCGGTCGCCGCCGGGCTGGTGGCGCAGGGGCGGTCGGCGTACGACCGCTTCCGGGGGCGGTTGATGTGGCCGATCCGCGATGCCTCCGGCGACACGATCGGGTTCGGCGCTCGGCGGATCTTCGACGACGACAAGATCGAGGCGAAATACCTCAACACGTCCGAGACCCCGATCTACAAGAAGAGCCAGGTGCTCTACGGCATCGACCTCGCGCGCCGGGATATGGCGCGGTCGTCGCAGGCGGTCGTGGTCGAGGGCTACACCGATGTGATGGCGTGTCACCTCGCCGGCGTCCCGACCGCGGTGGCGACGTGCGGCACCTCCTTCGGCGACGAGCACGCGCGCGTGCTGCGGCGGTTCCTCCACGACCACGAGGAGTTCCGCGGCGAGGTGATCTTCACCTTCGATGGGGACGCCGCCGGGCAGAAGGCCGCGCTGCGGGCGTTCGGAGGCGACCAGAACTTCGTGTCACAGACCTACGTCGCGGTCGAGCCGACGGGCCTCGACCCCTGCGACCTACGGCTCCAACAAGGTGACGCGGCGGTCCGCGAGCTGGTGGCCCGGCGGGTGCCGCTCTATCGCTTCGTGCTCGCGAACGTCGTCGGGAAGTACGACCTCGACCGCGCCGACGGCCGCGTGGACGCGCTGCGCGAGGCCGCGCGACTGGTCTCGAGCATCCGCGACAAGTCCAAGGTCGACGCGTTCGCCCGCGAGGTGGCGGGGATGCTGGGCGTCGAGGTCGAGGAGGCCCGGGCGGAGGTGCGCAGGGCCGCGGCGCGCGGTTCGCGCCCATCCCAGACCCCGCCGCAGCGGCCCGGCTCGGGGGAGGCGGCCGCGCTCGGCGAGCCGCCCCGCCAGCAGCTGCCCGACCTGCGCGATCCGCGGTTCTCGATCGAGCGACTGACGCTCAAGCTGGTGCTCCAACACCCGTCGGTGGTCGGCCGGACCGCCGCCGACGTCGGCAGCAACGACTTCACCCACCCGACCTATCGCGCCGTGTGGGAGGTCGTCGAAGCCGCAGGCGGCCCCATGGCCGGTGGTCACGACCCGGGGTGGGCGGGGAGGCTGCGTGACTCCACGGCCGACCTGGCGGTGACGTCGGCGATCAGCGCGCTGGCCGTCGAGCCGCTGCAGACGGCCAAGGAGCCGGATGCGGCGTACGTCGCGGCGCACATCTACCGCCTTCTCGAGCTGACCGCGCTGCGCAAGATCGGCGAGCTCAAGTCGAGACTGCAGCGGACCAACCCCGTCGAGCACCCGACGGAGTACAACCGGATGTTCGGCGAGCTGGTCGCCCTCGAGCAGCACCGTCGCACGCTCCGCGACCAGACGATGGGGGAGCAGTGATCGGGCGCCGGGCCCGCCCCACGGTGGAGGTCGCGCGAGGCGAGAGGGTGCTCGCGTCGGCGGAGGCCACAGACGGCGCGGTGCTTGCCGGCACCCGCGCCGCGTTCTACCTGCGGGACCTTGACGGCACGGTGACGCGCGTCCCGTGGGAGCAGGTCGAAGCCGCCGGCTGGGACCGCGAGGAGTCGCTGCTCACGGTCTCCGAGGTCGGCACCTGGGGCGAGGAGCGAGCGGTCCACCGGGTGGAGGTGAAGGACCCCTGGCGGCTGCTGCAGCTGGTGCGGGAGCGGGTCACGGCGTCGTTGGTGCTCCAACGTCACATCCCCGTCTCCGGGCGCCGGGGGCTGCGCGTGGTGGGCCGGCGCGCCCCGGTCGGGGACGCGCCGGTGGAGTGGTTCTTCGAGTACGACGCCGGCGTCGATCCGGCCGACCCGCTCGTGGCGCAGGCCGCCTCGGCCGCGCTCGCCCAGGCCAAGGGCGACATCGACCCCTGACCCGAAACGGCGCTCCCGGTTGCGCGAAACGGCGCTCCGGGTTGCACGAAACGGCGCTCATGGCGCCACCCGTCGACGAGCGGGTCGCGATTGGCACGGGTCCCGGCGGGCTTGCTAGTCTGTGCGGGCTTCACGGTCCCCTGTAGCTCAACTGGCAGAGCATTCGGCTGTTAACCGGAGGGTTGTTGGTTCGAGTCCAACCGGGGGAGCAAGAGAACCCGCCTGACCCGCGTCGACAGGTCAGGCGGGTTCGCTCGTCTCCGGCCACCGGGCCGGCGGCGGGGGCTCGGCGGATCAGTAGGGTGCGGTCATGTCGGTGCTGGCCTGGATTGTGGTGTCGGGGCTCGCGATGAGCGCTCTGGCGCTGGTTGGCAGCGTCGCGGTGGTCTTGCCCGAGCGTCACTTCCGGCGTCTCGTCCTGCCGCTCGTGGCGTTGGCTGCCGGGGCGTTGCTGGGCGGCGCCATGTTCCACATGCTGCCGGAGTCGGTCCGGGTGCTCGGGAACGAGCTCTCGGTCTTCGTCTGGGTCGTGGCGGGGGTCTTCTCATTCCACGTCCTGGAGCAGTTCTTGCACTGGCATCACTGTCACCGGCCGGTGGGTGAGCATCGCCCGTTGGGCTACATGATTCTCGCCGCGGACGGGCTGCACAATCTGATCGGAGGCATGGCCGTCGGCAGCGCCTTCATCGTCGACGTCCGCCTGGGTGTCGTCACCTGGATCGTGGCTGCTGCCCACGAGGTCCCCCAGGAGCTGGGTGACTTCGGGATCCTGGTGCACAGCGGCTGGAGCACCCGTCACGCCTTGCTCTACAACCTCGCCTCGGCGCTGACCTTCCCGCTGGGTGGGCTGCTCGCGTACGCCGTGGCCGGCAGCATCGAAGTCGCGTGGCTGGTGCCGTTCGCCGCCGGCAACTTCATCTACATCGCAGTCGCAGACCTGCTTCCTGAGATCACCGCGACGACGAACCCGCGCGACAAGGCCCTGCACACGGCGAGCTTCGGACTCGGGCTGGCCGCACTGCTCGTCGTCGCCCTCATCGCCTGACCCTCCAGTAGGGCTTCATGCCTCTTCTCAGGGTCTTTCGGCCCTACTCGTCACAGGAACGTCCACCTGTACTGGTTGAAGAAGGGAGTCGAGTACATGAGTTGTTGTGGTGGACACCGACCTTGGCATTGCGAGAGTTGCGGGAACCCCATGCACTACCCGCCGCCGTATCCACCGCCGTCCTACTACTCCGCGCCTGAGGAGTATGAAGGCCCTCGCCGTCGTCGGAGGCGCCGCCGGGATCCCGAAGAGCTCGAGGACTATCTGCAGGACCTCGAGGACGAGATCGGCCGCGTACGACGTGAGCTGGCGGCCCAGCGCGAGCAAGGTGAGAGTGCCGGACGGGAGCCGAGATGACGAGGCCCATCGTGGTCGGGGTAGACGGTTCGGGTCGCAGTTTGCGAGCGGTGATGTGGGCCGCACACGACGCAGCACTCCGCCACTGTCCTCTTCGGCTCATCCACACCCTGCCTCGCTGGGAGGGCGACTTCCCCGTCTTCCCGCCCGGACGGTTCGAGGCGGCCGAACTGCACGGGAAAGCTGCCATCGAGGATGCAGCGTCACTGGTCCGCGAGGTCTACCAAGACCTGGAGATCACCACCGATCTGCCGATGGGCACGCCCACGCAGGCGCTCCTCTCTGAGGCGGAGAACGCCCACAGCGTGGTGCTGGGGGCCAAGGGCGGAGCCGTCGGGAACATGCTGATGGGCTCCACGACGCTCCAGTTGGTCGGGCACGCACCGTGCCCGGTGGTGGTGGTCGGGCACGCGGCAGCCGGGCACCGTCGCGTCGTCGTCGGCACCGACGGGTCGCCGGACTCCATCCGGGCTCTCGAGTACGCGTTCGAGGAGGCTTCCCTGCGGAAGGCGCGCCTTCGCGTGGTCAACGCCCTGGGCCTGCCCCAAGGCTGGCCCAAACACCTCCTGCGTCCGCTGCCGGAGGACAACGAGGAGGTCGCCGCACGGCGCCAGGAGGTCGGGCACCAGCTTGTGCCACTGCGCGAGCACTACCCGGACGTCACGGTCGAGGTCCACGTCCATCGGCTGGACCCCGTGCCCGTGCTGACCGACGCCTCGCACAAGGCCGACCTCCTGGTGATGGGCTCGCGGGGCCGAGGCGGCTTCCACGGCTTGGCCGTGGGGTCTGTGACCCACAAGCTGCTGCATTTCGTCGGTTGTCCCATGGTGGTCATCCACGCCCAGTCCTAGGGCACGGCCCTGTTCCCCAGGCCAGCAAAGACATGGTCGGACCCTCTCCAACGGGGAAGCGTCGGAATCAGGAATAATACCCCGCGGGGTATTGCTGGTGCCTGGTGAGCAGCACATCCGATGACTCGGGGGAGGGAGAACGATGACAGACAACCCCACACTCCAGGCTGAGGTCACCACCATGCCCAGGATCGGCGATCCCGCGCCCGCGTTCACCGCCGTGACCACGCAGGGTGAGATCGACTTCCCCGCCGACTATGCCGGCAAGTGGGTCATCCTGTTCTCCCACCCCGCCGACTTCACCCCGGTGTGCACCAGCGAGTTCATGACCTTCGCCTCGATGGAGGATGAGTTCAAGGCCTACCACACCGAGCTCGTTGGACTCTCCATCGACGGCCTCTACAGCCATATCGCCTGGCTGCGCACCATCAAGGACAAGATGGTCTTCCGGGACATGAAGAACGTCGAGGTGACCTTCCCCCTCATCGAGGACATCACGATGGAGGTCGCCAAGAAGTACGGGATGATCATGCCCGGTGAGGACTCAACCAAGGCCGTCCGAGCTGTTTTCGTGATCGACCCGAAGGGCGTCATCCGGACGATCATCTACTACCCCCTGAGCCTCGGCCGGAACTTCGACGAGCTGCTCCGGGTCGTCAAGGCGCTCCAGACCGCCGACCACTTCGACGTCGCCACTCCCGCGGACTGGCGTCCCGGCGAGCGAGTCATCGTCCCCACTGCTGGCTCCTGCGGCGTTGCCAAGGACCGGATGGAGGTCGCCGAGGAAGGCGTCGAGTGCGTCGACTGGTTCTTCTGCACCAAGGAGATCTCCGAGACGCAGGTCGAGGCCGCGATCCGCGGCAGTTGACCCCGTGAGAACAGGTGCCGTCGGTTGGGCAGGACCGTTTCGACGAGGAGGGCGGAACCCGGTGACGATGGTGGCCAAGAAGCACTACTCCGTCCGCGAGATCTACTGGATCACGCACCAGGCTGCCCGGACCGGACGGTCCCTGGCCAGCACGCGCCTGGGTCGGGACCGGCAGTTCACGGAGCGGATCATGCTGGCGGTGACCGAGGTGAACGGCTGCGAGTTGTGCTCGTACGCCCATCTCCGCCTCGCTCTCGAGGCCGGTCTCAGCGACGCGGAGGTCCGCTCCCTGCTGGGCGGCGTCTCGAAGGGCGTCCCGGACCACCAGGTCCCCGCCATCGCCTTCGCGCAGCACTACGCCGACACCCGGGGCCACCCGGATGCGCTCGCCTGGCAGGACGTCGTCGACGTGTACGGCGAGGAGGAGGCGCTCGGTGTGCTGGCCGCCGTCCGCGTAATGATGTGGGGAAACGCGGTGGGCATCCCCTTCAGTTCGCTGCGCTCACGTCTCAAGGGCGTGCCGGATTCCGGGAGCAGCCTCCGCTACGAGGTCGCGACGATCCTGGGATCGACGGTGGTGATGCCATTCGCACTGGGCCATGCGCTTGCCTCCCTGGTGCGACGCGCGGCGTCTCCTGCGGGGCCGGGCGGGGACGTTCCCGGCGGGCGATGATCCGCTTCCCGATCGGCAGGCCAGGCCCTTCGCTCGTTCAGTCGCCCCATCCCATCGGGAAGACCTCGAAGGCCGCGGCCAACGGCACGCTCAGACGTTGGCCGGTGGCGCGAGCGAACCCCTCGAGGAACTCACGCGGGTCCCAGTTCTCCCAGCCCAATCCCTCGATGTACGCCGCGTGGGCCTCCAACGAGGCGACGCCGGCGTCGAAGCTCTCCGTAGTGTCGACGCCGTGCTCTGCGCCGGGAGAGTTGGCAGCCCACACGGACGTCACCCCGCCCCAGGGCTCGAGCCCGTCGACGAGCTGGTCGTTGAAGACCCAGCGGTTGCCTGCGTCGCGAACCGCGTCGAGAACAGCCTTGCCCACGGCGATGTGGTCGGCCTGGTTGAGGTTGCGGCCGCCGAAGGTGTCCCGGAAGTTCCCGGTGATCACGATCTCCGGCCGATGCCGGCGTACGACGTGGGCGATGGCCGCGCGCAGCGGCACGCCGTACTCCACGATCCCGTCCTGGAAGCCCAGGAAGTCCACTGTGTCCACGCCCACGATCCGCGCCGACTCGACCTGCTCCGCCTCGCGCAGCGTCCGGCACTCCTCGGGGGCGAGGCCGTCGATGCCGGCCTCGCCCGAGGTCACCATGCAGTAGACGATGTGCTTGCCCTGGCCGGTCCACCGCGCGATCGCGGCTGCGGCGCCGAACTCCAGGTCATCGGGGTGCGCGACGACGCAGAGTGCGCGCTCCCAGTCTTCGGGCAGGGGCTCCAGGGGTACGGGTTCCATGGTCTGAGCATGGCAGGCATCTCTGCTTGCCCGATAGGCGCTCAGAGCCCGACGTGACGTAGACCCCACTAAGTTCCGACCCCAGTGAGGCCCCTGGACGGGCACAGTGGAGTCATGAGTACCGTCACCAACAGCCAGGCCGATCACGACACCGCACCGCGGCCTGAGGGGGAGCCGCGGCTGGGGGACCTCTGGTCAGTCGTGCTGGGCGCTTCCCTCGCAGGCGTGGGGTTCACCGTCGTCCAGATCCTCGAGAAGATCACCCTGCTCAAGGACCCCGGCGCCTCGCTCGTGTGCGACTTCAGCGACAGCGTCTCCTGCTCCGACGTCCTGGAGGCCTGGCAATCCAGCGTGCTCGGCCCGCCGAACTCGGTGATCGGTGCCGTGATGTTCACGGTGCTCGGCTCTGGCGCCCTGGCGGGCTTCCTCGGCAGCCGCCTCAGCCGGTCGTACGTCGCCACGCTCTGGGGGCTCGCGGTGTTCTTCTTGGCGTTCGCCACGTGGTTCATGGCGGAGACCGCTTTCAGCATCCGCAGCCTGTGCCCCTGGTGCGTGGGCATCACGACGGCGGCCGTCGTCATCTGCGCCGCGTTGACCCGGGTCGCGCACCACAGCAGGGCATTCGGGGAGACCCGGTTCGGTCACGCGGTCGATCGCGCGGTGGCGCGCCGTCTGGACCTGGTGTTGTGGGGCACCTGGTGGCTGGTGATCGGAGCGATGCTGGTCCTCGGTCTGACCTGACCGGCAGCCAGGACCGGTGGGTGGTGCGACCGAGAGCGACGGGATCGGGTACTGGGCGGCGGCCGGGTATCACGGGCGCGCCCAGGGGTCAGTCAGAGAAATCAAGACGCGGACGGCGGGCTCCGATCGGGGCCCGCCGTCCGCATCCTTGAGGTCAGCCGTTGGCGCAGATCGCGAAGACCGTCACGTTGTAGGCCGCGTTGTTGCTGTGAGCCGCGACCTTGACCGACCAGGTCCCGGCAGCGCTCGGGTAGCTCGAGACCATGTGCAGGTCGGTGTAGGCCGTGTTCATGCCGCCACCCAACGCCACCTTGCCCGACGGGCAGGCTGCCGACGCGGTGAGGACGCCGTTACCGGAGCCCGCCGCGCTCGTGGACACCAGTTGGTAGCCCGTCATCCCACCAGCGGGACCTGTCGCACCTGTCGGACCAGCCGGACCAGTCGCACCAGCCGGACCAGTCGCACCAGCCGGACCCTGCTGGCCAGCGGGGCCCTGGGCACCGTCCTGGCCGTTAGTGCCGTCCGCGCCAGCCGGACCCGCAGGACCAGCAGGACCCTCGGCCCCATCCGGACCAATGGCCCCAGCCGGGCCCATGGCCCCTGTCTGTCCGGTGGCGCCGTCGACGCCGGCCTGGCCACTCGGACCGTTCGGACCTGCAGGGCCCTGGGCCCCATCCTGTCCGTCGGAACCGTTGGCACCGTCCGCGCCGTTGGCACCGTCCGCGCCGTCAGCGCCGGCCTGGCCCATCGGGCCCTCCGGACCGGGCGGACCCTGGACGCCATCCTGGCCGTCCGCGCCGTTGGCACCGTCAGCACCGTTGGTGCCGTTGGTGCCGCTGGCGCCGTCAGCACCGTCAACGCCGTTGGCGCCGTCAGCACCGTCAACGCCGTTGGCGCCGTCCTGGCCGTTGACGCCGTCAGCACCGTTGCCCGTGCGCCGTCAGCGCCGTCAGCGCCGTCAGCACCGGCCGGGCCCATCGGACCCATCGGACCAGCCGGACCCTGGGCCCCATCAGCGCCGTCGGCGCCGGCTTGGCCGGTGGCGCCGTCGGCACCGTTGGCGCCGGCTTGGCCGGTGGCGCCGTCGGCACCGTTGGCGCCGGCTTGGCCGGTGGCGCCGTCGGCACCGTTGGCGCCGGCTTGGCCGGTGGCGCCGTCGGCGCCGTCCTGGCCGTCGGCACCGTTCGCTCCGTCGGCACCGTTGGTGCCGGCCTGGCCCATCGGACCCTCCGGACCAGCCGGACCCTGGGCCCCATCCTGTCCGTTGACTCCGTTGGCGCCGTCAGCGCCAGCGGGACCCGCGGGTCCGGCCGGGCCGGCCGCACCGGCCGGGCCACCGCTCTTGACCTTCGCGCGCACCCAAGGAGTGAGGTCGCGGATCCGGATTGAGTCGTTGCGCACGACGCGTGAGCCCACGGAGCCCGTGGCCAGGTCGGCGGAGGTGATGCTTCGGTTCTTGATCTGGGCGCCGGTGATAACGCCGGCGGCGACGGCGCCACCGACCCCACTCAAAGCGACGAGGACAGCGACACCCCCTGCCACGGCTCCGGTTCGGCCCTTCCAGGCGTTTGTTTTGGGCATGGCAGGTCCTCTCGTCCGCATGTATTCATGCGGGACGTTGTGCGGCCACGCGTGCCCATCTCGGGAATGGTCACGGCCGTGGTCTTAGGGTGAAGCCGCGAACTCCTGCCTCAGGTGATTCACGGCTAAATGACACGGAAGGACTACTTGACAAGCCCGATCGGCTACCACCGGTTCGCAGCAGCGTCCCCGCGCCGGGGCGGCGCCTTGCTCGGTAGGCTTCGGACCCGGGGCGGTAGCTCAGCCGGTCAGAGCAGAGGACTCATAATCCTTGGGTCGTGGGTTCGAGCCCCACCCGCCCCACCACCGGTTCCGATCCCCGGACGCCCTCGAGCCACCTCCGGCAGGGTTGCTAACTTCGGGTGGGTCCATCCGATGTCAATCCGCTGGAGCGACCGTGAAGGTGCTGACCCTGTTGGCCGACCACCCGACCCCGACCCCTCGTCGACGGTGGCGAGCGCCGCTCGTGGCCGTGATCTCGACGCTGGTGGTGACGGCCTTGCTGAACCCGCCGCCCGCGCAAGCAGCCGACGACATCCCGTTCACCCAGCAGGTCAACCTCGTCAAGGACGGCATGTCCGCGAAGATGAAGTACCGCGTGGTGCGCGAGAAGCCGATCTTCGGCGCCACTTCGTCGGGCAAGGTGTACTACGACTTCAACGTCTACCAGCTGGTGGAGAGTGAGTCGGACTGGGACTACTACCTGCTCAGCGCCACCGTGAAGCGGAAGGTGGCTGGCGGCAACTGGGCGTTCCCGAACATTCAGATCTCGCTCACCACGTTCCCCGGCTTCAAGCACAACAAGGCGACCTACACCCGCGGCCGGTCGACCTTCAAGAGGAGCTGCCACACCTACCCCGTGAATCTCGGGGCGTCCTACGGCCCGGTGAGCGCTGGGACCACGGTCACCAAGATCAAGTCGTGCAACGACAACCCCAAGGTGACGCGCAGCTTGGGCAACAAGCTGAACAACGGCACCTACCGCACCGGCCTCTACACCATGTACGCCGCCTCTCAGCTGCCCCGGGTCGGGATGCAGAAGTGGATCCGCGTGCCGGAGGGCAAGACGCCCCCCTTCTGGGTGCGCATCAAGGCGCGCAAGACCAAGTGCGTGAAGAGGAACGCGGCGGGCCAGTGCTTCGACTGGACGGACTATTGGGGCGCCGGCAAGAAGCAGTTGCTGTCGTACGACGACTCCACACCCCGCTAGCACGGACCTGAGCGCCGGGGCACCGGCGGCATCCCCAGACCGAGAGTCACACGTGCGCGACATGCACGAACGAGCTGGCGTACGACGTCTCTCCGACCGCGATGGAGTACTCCGCGTAGTACGACGTCACGCCGTGCCGCTGGGCCTCGCGATGCCGCGGGTGATCGCGCCACCCGCGGTGCGACTCGGCGTCGGCGAAGGTCACCACGGTGCAGCGTTCGCCGTCCTCGGCAGTGAAGGTCTTGGTCTCGACGAACCCGGGCATCTCGTGTGCGAGGGCGGCTACGACGGTGAGCTCGTCGGCGTACTCCTCCACGTTCTCGGGTCGGAGCCGGTTGCGGAACACGGTCACGACCTGGCCGACCAGCGGGCGTTCGGGCTGCATGGGTTCACCGTGCCCCGCACCGCCACTGCTCGGCAAGCCGCCACGGGTTCAGACGCCGATCCGGTGCACTCCTAGGGCCATGCCGATGGCCGCTTCCTCGTAGGCGAAGTGCGACTCCAACAATCCACGCAGGTGCCGGAACTCCGCGACCAGCTGCGGCAAGCAGGCCGGGTCGCCGGACAGAGCGACGACCGTGCGGTCGAGCCGCGTCAGCACCTCGTGGATGACCTGGTGCTCGTGGGCGAGGCGGTCCAACGCCGGCCGAAGCCCCTCGTCGGCGGCGCGGAGCGGGGGATACAGGAAGCGGTCCTCGATGCCGTGGTGCGCGGTGACGGCGGAGCAGATCTGCCCGCAGTACGACCCCAGCGTCTGATAGGCCTCCGAGAGACCGAGGCCATGGATCGCGGCACGAGCCTCGCCCGGGCCGGCATCGCCCGACGCGACCGCGTCGACCACGGCCCCGACCTGCGCGAGCCCTCGGCGGTACATGTCATGGATCGCCCGTAGATGCTCAGCGGAGCTCAGGTCGGCGGCTGTCGCGTCGAGGTACGCCGGCGGTGCCGGGCGCAGCGACTCGTCATCCCACTGCGGCAGCGTCTCCATTGCCTGAGGAGCCTAGCTCTGCTCTGACACGTCGTCCTGGGGCGGCCGCAATCGCCGCGCGACGCGGATGCGAGATGAGGCAGACTGGGGCCGCCCGCGACCGGCGCGGGCCGACTCGGAAGGAGCCCCGTGGACACCCCCCACGTCCTCGACGACCTCGAGTGGAGAGGCCTGATCGCCCACTCGACCGACCGCGACGCGCTGTACGCCGCGCTCGGCGAGGGGAGCGTGCGGTTCTATGTCGGTTTCGACCCGACCGCGCCGAGCCTGCACATGGGCAATTTGGTGCAGCTCGTCACCGCGCGTCGGCTCCAGGATGCTGGTCACACGCCCTACATCCTGGTTGGCGGTGCCACCGGCATGATCGGTGACCCCAAGGACTCCGGTGAGCGCACCCTGAACTCCGCGAGCACCGTGGCGGAATGGACGGAGCGGGTGCGCGCCCAGGTCAGCGGTTTCGTCTCGTTCGAGGGGGAGCACGCGGCGACCGTGGTCAACAACCACGACTGGACGGCGGGCCTGTCCGTGATCGACTTCCTCCGCGACGTCGGCAAGCACTTCCCGGTGAACCGGATGCTGGCCCGCGACACCGTACGCCGCCGGCTGGAGTCCGGGATCAGCTACACCGAGTTCTCCTATGTCCTGCTGCAGTCCATGGACTTCCTGACGCTCTTCCGTGAGCACGGCGTGACGCTCCAACATGGCGGGTCCGACCAGTGGGGCAACATCACCGGCGGTGCGGAGCTCATCCGGCGCGCAGCCGGTGGGCAGGCGCACGCGTTCGCAACCCCCCTGATCACCAAGGCGGACGGGACGAAGTACGGCAAGACCGAGGGCGACGCCCTCTGGCTGGACCCCGACATGATGTCCCCCTACGACTTCTACCAGTTCTGGCTCAACGTGGAGGACGCCAAGGTCGGTGAGATGCTCCGCATCTTCACGTTCCTCTCCCATGAGGAGATCGAGGAGCTGGACCAGCAGACAGCCGACAAGCCGTTCCTCAGAGCCGGTCAGAAGGCGCTCGCCGAGCAGCTGACGACCCTGGTGCACGGTCCGGACGAGACCGCCCGGATCAAGCTCGCATCGGCCGCGCTGTTCGGTGGTGGCGATCTCACCGAGCTCGACGCCTCGACGCTCGGCTCGGCGCTACGCGAGACGGGCGGGAGCGAGGTCGTCGGGGACATCCCCTCGATCGTCGATCTGCTGGTGCTCGCTGGACTCGCGTCCAGCAAGGGGGAGGCGCGGCGCACGATCGGCGAAGGCGGCGCCTACCTGAACAACCAGCGGGTCACCGATGTCGACCTGGTGCCGGGCACCGCGGACCTGGTGGGCGTCGACTCCGCCGGTGGCGGCTGGCTGGTGCTCCGTCGTGGCAAGAAGCGCTTCGCGGGGGTGCCGGTCCAGGCCCGCTGACCAGGCACGATGCAGGCGCGCGAAGGCTCACTGCGTGTCGATTTGACCGGCACCGGGGCCTCGCCTAATCTTCTGGTTCGTCGCGCCGGGCGCGGTGGGGAGCAAGCCCTGAGGGCGGGCTCCCGGCCCCGGGTGACACTCACTCATCTCGACCACTTCGTGGTGGCCGTTGAGCGCACTATTCAGTGCCTCGCCGGAAGCCAGGAGCGGTCGGGCGGGCGGGGAGCGAGTCAGCTGGCGCTCGATTTGGAGACGCTAGTGCCACTCGCTACAGTTGTAGACAAGCCCCACTCGCTCGGACCTGCAAAGGGTCCGGCTTTGGTGCGCGCCTGATCTTTGAGAACTCAACAGTGTGTGATAGTCGATGAATTGATTTGTTTGCCCTGTCAATCTTTGTCTGCCTTTTTGGGTGGGTTGGGGTTGGTTGGTTTTTGCAGCAATGATTCGGACTGATTTTTGGTCAGTTTTGTTTTGTTGTTGGGATTGGGTTTTCTTTGGAGAGTTTGATCCTGGCTCAGGACGAACGCTGGCGGCGTGCTTAACACATGCAAGTCGAGCGGAAAGGCCCTTTCGGGGGTACTCGAGCGGCGAACGGGTGAGTAACACGTGAGTAATCTGCCCTACACTTCGGGATAGCTTCGGGAAACCGAAATTAATACCGGATATGACCGTGTCCTGCATGGGGTGCGGTGGAAAGCTTTTGCGGTGTGGGATGTGCTCGCGGCCTATCAGCTTGATGGTGGGGTAGTGGCCTACCATGGCTTTGACGGGTAGCCGGCCTGAGAGGGTGACCGGCCACACTGGGACTGAGACACGGCCCAGACTCCTACGGGAGGCAGCAGTGGGGAATATTGGACAATGGGCGGAAGCCTGATCCAGCAACGCCGCGTGAGGGATGACGGCCTTCGGGTTGTAAACCTCTTTCACCGATGACGAAGTCTCTGCTTTTTGGTGGGGGTGACGGTAGTCGGAGAAGAAGCACCGGCCAACTACGTGCCAGCAGCCGCGGTAATACGTAGGGTGCGAGCGTTGTCCGGAATTATTGGGCGTAAAGGGCTCGTAGGCGGTTTGTCGCGTCGGGAGTGAAAACACCGGGCTTAACTCGGTGCTTGCTTTCGATACGGGCAGACTAGAGGCATGCAGGGGAGAACGGAATTCCTGGTGTAGCGGTGAAATGCGCAGATATCAGGAGGAACACCGGTGGCGAAGGCGGTTCTCTGGGCATGTTCTGACGCTGAGGAGCGAAAGTGTGGGGAGCGAACAGGATTAGATACCCTGGTAGTCCACACCGTAAACGTTGGGCGCTAGGTGTGGGATCCATTCCACGGGTTCCGTGCCGTAGCTAACGCATTAAGCGCCCCGCCTGGGGAGTACGGCCGCAAGGCTAAAACTCAAAGGAATTGACGGGGGCCCGCACAAGCGGCGGAGCATGCGGATTAATTCGATGCAACGCGAAGAACCTTACCTGGGTTTGACATATAGGGAAATCCTCCAGAGATGGGGGGTCCGTAAGGGTCCTATACAGGTGGTGCATGGCTGTCGTCAGCTCGTGTCGTGAGATGTTGGGTTAAGTCCCGCAACGAGCGCAACCCTTGTCGCATGTTGCCAGCACGCCCTTCGGGGTGGTGGGGACTCATGCGAGACTGCCGGGGTCAACTCGGAGGAAGGTGGGGATGACGTCAAGTCATCATGCCCCTTATGTCCAGGGCTTCACGCATGCTACAATGGCCGGTACAGAGGGCTGCGATGCTGTAAGGCGGAGCGAATCCCTAAAAGCCGGTCTCAGTTCGGATTGGGGTCTGCAACTCGACCCCATGAAGTCGGAGTCGCTAGTAATCGCAGATCAGCAACGCTGCGGTGAATACGTTCCCGGGCCTTGTACACACCGCCCGTCACGTCACGAAAGTCGGCAACACCCGAAGCCGGTGGCCCAACCCTTGTGGAGGGAGCCGTCGAAGGTGGGGCTGGCGATTGGGACGAAGTCGTAACAAGGTAGCCGTACCGGAAGGTGCGGCTGGATCACCTCCTTTCTAAGGAGCAATTCATCTGGCATCAGCTGGGTTGTCTCGTCCTCCGTTGGGGGGTGGGGTGGCTGGTTGGTGGTCGGTCTGCCCCTGTCGTGCCCGTCTGTGGTGCGGGGGGTGGGTTGCTTGCCTAGTGGAATCATCGACGTTCCTGTCTCTCTCCTGCCCGTGTGGTGGGGGGTTGGGGTGGGGGTTGCGCACTGTTGGGTCCTGAGGGATCAGGTCCCCTATGTTCTGCCCGTGTTGGGTGGGGTGTGGGGGGTTTGGTGTCTTGGTTGCCTGGGGTTCTGGGGCTGGCTTGAGTGCTGGTTGTGGGGCTTGTGGGTTTGTTGTTTGAGTTTTGTATAGTGGACGCGAGCATCTTTGTAGTTTGTTGATTTGTTGAGTTGTGTTTGTTTGGTGACAAGCTATGAAGGGCACATGGTGGATGCCTTGGCATCAAGAGCCGATGAAGGACGTTGGAGCCTGCGATAAGCCCTGGGGAGTTGGCAACCGAGCTGTGATCCGGGGGTGTCCGAATGGGGAAACCCGGCTGGAGTCATGTCCAGTCACCTGCACCTGAATATATAGGGTGTTGGGAGGGAACGTCGGGAAGTGAAACATCTCAGTACCGACAGGAAGAGAAAACAATAGTGATTCCGAGAGTAGTGGCGAGCGAAATCGGATGAGGCCAAACCTGGGTCGTGTGATAGCCGGCAGGCGTTGCGGTCCAGGGGTTGTGGGAGATGATTTTATCTGTACTGCCGTGCAGGTGCGCAGTAAGAAACCATAGGTGAAGCGAAAGTCCGTTGGAAAGCGGTGCCGTAGAGGGTGAGAGCCCCGTACGTGTAAGTCTGTGGCTGCGTGATTGTGTTCCCAAGTAACACGGAACTCCTGAAATTCTGTGTGAATCTGGCGGGACCACCCGTTAAGCCTAAATACTCCTTGATGACCGATAGCGGACAAGTACCGTGAGGGAAAGGTGAAAAGTACCCCTGGCGGGGAGTGAAATAGTACCTGAAACCGTGTGCCTACAATCCGTCGGAGCCTTGCCTTTGAGGCTGGGTGACGGCGTGCCTTTTGAAGAATGAGCCTGCGAGTTTGCGTTGTGTTGCGAGGTTAACCCGTGTGGGGAAGCCGTAGCGAAAGCGAGTCCGAATAGGGCGCATGTCACGTAAGTGGCGAGTAGCACGATCAAGACCCGAAGCGGAGTGATCTATCCATGGGCAGGTTGAAGCGCGGGTAAGACCGCGTGGAGGACCGAACCCACTTAGGTTGAAAACTGAGGGGATGACCTGTGGATAGGGGTGAAAGGCCAATCAAACTCCGTGATAGCTGGTTCTCCCCGAAATGCATTTAGGTGCAGCGTTGCGTGTTTCTTGCCGGAGGTAGAGCACTGGATAGCTGAGGGGCCCGACCAGGTTACTGACGTTAGCCAAACTCCGAATGCCGGTAAGTGAGAGCGCAGCAGTGAGACTGCGGGGGATAAGCTTCGTAGTCGAGAGGGAAACAGCCCAGACCATCAGCTAAGGCCCCTAAGCGGTGACTAAGTGGAAAAGGATGTGGAGTCGCAGTGACAACCAGGAGGTTGGCTTGGAAGCAGCCATCCTTGAAAGAGTGCGTAATAGCTCACTGGTCAAGTGATTCCGCGCCGACAATGTAGCGGGGCTCAAGTCATCCGCCGAAGCTATGGCATTCATACGTATACTAAGCCGCCAGCTTGTCTGGTTGGTTCAGGTGTGTGGGTGGGTAGGGGAGCGTCGTGTCGCCATTGAAGTCACAGAGTGATCTAGTGGTGGAGGCGACACGAGTGAGAATGCAGGCATGAGTAGCGAATGAAGAGTGAGAAACTCTTCCGCCGAATGATCAAGGGTTCCAGGGTCAAGCTAATCTGCCCTGGGTAAGTCGGGACCTAAGGCGAGGCCGACAGGCGTAGTCGATGGACAACGGGTTGATATTCCCGTACCGGCAAAGTAGCGACCATGACGAGGTCCGTGATGCTAACCACCCGAAGCCACGAGGTAACTCACACTCTCTTTGAGGGTGTGGGGCTTGTGGGGGAGCGTGGGACCCGAACGGCTAGTAGTCAAGCGATGGGGTGACGCAGGAAGGTAGCCCAACCGTGGCGATGGTAGTCCACGGGTAAGGATGTAGCACGTGGCCCAGGCAAATCCGGGCCGCTCCCTTCAATGGGATGTGTGAGATCTGATGCCGAGCCAATTCTGGTGAAGTGGGTAATCCTATGCTGTCAAGAAAAACCTCTAGCGAGCTATGCGCCGCCCGTACCCCAAACCGACTCAGGTGATCAGGTAGAGAATACCAAGGCGATCGAGCAAACCATGGTTAAGGAACTCGGCAAAATACCCCCGTAACTTCGGGAGAAGGGGGACCCGATCCGTGAACACCCTTGCGGTGTGAAGCGGTGACGGTCGCAGAGACCAGGCCCAAGCGACTGTTTACTAAAAACACAGGTCCGTGCTAAGTCGTAAGACGATGTATACGGACTGACTCCTGCCCGGTGCTGGAAGGTTAAGAGGACCTGTTAGGCACCTTGTGTGTCGAAGCGGAGAATTTAAGCCCCAGTAAACGGCGGTGGTAACTATAACCATCCTAAGGTAGCGAAATTCCTTGTCGGGTAAGTTCCGACCTGCACGAATGGAGTAACGACTTGGGCGCTGTCTCAACCATGGACTCGGCGAAATTGCACTACGAGTAAAGATGCTCGTTACGCGCGGCAGGACGGAAAGACCCCGGGACCTTTACTATAGTTTGGTATTGGTGTTTGGTTCGGCTTGTGTAGGATAGGTGGGAGACTATGAAACAGCCACGCCAGTGGTTGTGGAGTCAACGTTGAAATACCACTCTGGTCGTCCTAGATATCTAACCTAGGTCCATTATCTGGATCAGGGACAGTGCCTGATGGGTAGTTTAACTGGGGCGGTTGCCTCCTAAAACGTAACGGAGGCGCTCAAAGGTTCCCTCAGCCTGGTTGGCAATCAGGTGACGAGTGTAAGTGCACAAGGGAGCTTGACTGTGAGACAGACATGTCGAGCAGGGACGAAAGTCGGAACTAGTGATCCGGCCACGGCAAGTGGAAGCGTGGTCGCTCAACGGATAAAAGGTACCCCGGGGATAACAGGCTGATCTTCCCCAAGAGTCCATATCGACGGGATGGTTTGGCACCTCGATGTCGGCTCGTCGCATCCTGGGGCTGGAGTAGGTCCCAAGGGTTGGGCTGTTCGCCCATTAAAGCGGCACGCGAGCTGGGTTTAGAACGTCGTGAGACAGTTCGGTCCCTATCCGCCGCGCGCGCAGGAAACTTGAGAAAAGCTGTCCCTAGTACGAGAGGACCGGGATGGACGAACCTCTGGTGTGCCAGTTGTCCCGCCAGGGGCACCGCTGGTTAGCTACGTTCGGACGTGATAACCGCTGAATGCATCTAAGCGGGAAGCACATTTCAAGATAAGGTTTCCCACCCAGAAATGGGGTAAGGCCCCCCACAGAACATGGGGTTGATAGGCCGGAGGTGTACAGCAGCAATGCCCAGCCGACCGGTACTAATAGGCCGAGGGCTTGTCACACACACCAACAACACAAGCCCAACAAACAACACGCAAAGACCGCGTCCACTATGCAATACTGAAACCACAAACCCCCCACACCACCCCCAACAAAACGGGGCCCATGTGGACAGGGGACAACAGTGGAATAGAGTTACGGCGGCCATAGCGACAGGGAAACACCCGGTCCCATACCGAACCCGGAAGTTAAGCCTGCCAGCGCCGATGGTACTGCAACCGAGAGGCTGTGGGAGAGTAGGACGCCGCCGAACACCCTTCACAGAGAGGCCACCACAAACCGGTGGCCTCTCTGCCACATTTGGGCCCGACCCGGCGTCAGGGCAGATCTGTCTGCCTAGGATCTGATAGCCGAGAGCAAGGAGAGCCACCATGGCCGAGGACCGCAACAGCCCGCGCGGGAACAAGCCGTCCGGGCGCGCGTCCGCGGGTCGACCCGGCCGCGACGGCGGCTCTGCCCGACCCGACAGCGGGCGTTCGGGTGCGCGGTCAGGTGGTCGCTCGGGCGGCGGTGACCGGCGCGGTGCCAAGCCGGCCGGTGGCCGTGACTGGCGGCGTACCAAGCCTGCGGAGACGCCTCGGACACCGGTCCAGGAGCGCTACGACGGGCCGCCCCTGCCGGAGGAGATCACCGGTCGCGAGCTCGACCACTCGGTGCTGGCCCAGCTCAAGGGTCTTCCCGACAAGCTGGCGCTGCGCGTGGCGCGGCACCTCGCGGCCGCGGCTGAGCTGATCGATGACGATCCGGAGACGGCCTATCAGCACACGTTGGCCGCGCGCTCACGGGCCGCGCGGCTGGCGGTGGTGCGGGAGGCGACCGGCGAGGCGGCCTATGCGGCCGGACACTACGCCGAGGCGCTCACCGAACTGCGCGCTGCCAAGCGGATGAACGGTGTCACCGCCTTCCTGCCGATCATGGCGGACTGCCTGCGAGCCCTGGGCCGGCCCCAGGAAGCGCTGAAGCTCGCGAGGAGCCCGTCGGTGGTCAACTTCGTGCCGGAGGCCAAGGCTGAGATGACACTGGTCGAAGCGGGGGCGCGGCGCGACCTGGGCCAGTTCGACGCCGCGCTGCGCACCCTGGAGCTGTCCCCGCTGAACTCCAAGAGCCGGGCTTCGTGGGTGGTGCGGCTGCGCTATGGGTACGCCGACACGCTCGAGGCGGCGGGTCGGGAGCAGGAGGCGCTGGCCTGGTTCCATCGCACCCAGGCGATCGACTCCGACGAGATCACCGACGCCGACGAGCGAGCGGACCTGCTCGAGAAGCGCCTCGGCTGACAAAGGACCTCCCTGCTGGGCGGATCGCCCGGCCCGGCGACCACGCCACGCCGGGGCCTTTCTGTCTGATCTGGCTGGCAATCACGCACCTCATGAGTCACAATGGGGCACATAAGTTCATACGCGTCACAGAAGACCCTCTGTTACCGAGGCGAGACCGCTGGGGAAGGCGTATCTCCGCGCCGGTGATGAAGGAGGTCCAGTGACCGCAAGCACTGCCACGCGCGTCCAGACGCGGGGTGTCCTCTACGTTCACTCCGCGCCTTCGGCGCTGTCCCCGCACATCGAGTGGGCTGTCGGAGGCGTTCTCGGCGTTGCCTCGAACATGCAGTGGACGCCCCAGCCAGCCCAGGCCAACTGCTATCGCGCGGAGTTGTCCTGGGTCGGTGACGCCGGCTCTGCCGCGTCCATCGCCTCGGCGCTGCGTGGGTGGAACCACCTCCGCTTCGAGGTGACCGAGGAGCCGACGCCCGGCAGCGAGGGTGCGCGCTACTCCTGCACCCCCGAGCTGGGCGTCTTCCACGCGGTCACGGGTATGCACGGCGACATCATGATTCCCGAGGACCGGCTCAAGGCGGCGGTCGTCAAGGCGGTGCTGGGCGACACCACCCTCGTCAACGAGATCGACAAGCTGCTCGGCAAGCCGTGGGACGACGAGCTGGAGACGTTCCGGCACGCAGGTGAGGGTGCACCGGTGCGTTGGCTGCACCAGGTGGTCTGAGCGCTCAGCGCCGCTACGCCGGGTGGCCGGCGCCGAGCGACTGGCTCGGCCGAGACCGTGGCCTCAGCCGCTCCCTCAGACGCTGCCTCAGACGCTGCCGAACGCCACCGCGACGTTGGCTCCGCCGAAGCCGAAGGAGTTGTTGAGCGCCGCGATCTGACCGGCGGGCAGCTCCCGCGGCTTGGTCGCGATGTCCAGCTCCACCTGCGGGTCCAGGTCGTCGAGGTTGATCGTCGGCGGGACCAGGCGGTGGTGCAGGGCCAGGATGGTCGCGATCGACTCCAGGGCTCCGGCGCCGCCCAGCAGGTGCCCGGTCATCGACTTGGTGCTCGTCACGACCACTCGATCGGCCTGAGCGCCCAGCGTGGCGTGGATCATCAGCCCTTCGGCGATGTCGCCCAGCGGGGTGGAGGTGGCGTGGGCGTTGATATGGACGATGTCCGCCGCGGAGATCTCCGACTCCTCCAGCGCCCGCACGATCGCCCGCGCGCCGCCGCGCCCGGACGGGTCCGGCTGGGCGATGTCGTGGCCGTCGGCGGTGATGCCGGCGCCCAGCACCTCGGCGTACACCCGCGCGCCGCGGGCCTGAGCGTGTGCCTCGGACTCGAGCACCAGCACGCCGGCGCCCTCGCCGAGCACGAAGCCGTCGCGGCCGGTGTCCCAGGGCCGGGAGACTGTCGTGGGGTCGCCGTCGTTCTTCGACAGCGCCATCATGTTGGCGAACGCCGCCATCGGCAGCGGGTGGATCGCCGCCTCGGTGCCGCCGGCGACGACGATGTCTGCTCGGCCGAGCCGGATCTGGTCGACGGCCAGCGCGATGCCCTCGTTGCCCGACGCGCAGGCGGAGACCGGGGTGTTGACCGCCGCTCGAGCGCCGATGAGCAGGCTGATGTTGGCCGCCGGAGCGTTGGGCATGAGCATCGGGACGGCCAGCGGAGAGACCCGGCGGGCACCCTTCGCCTTGAGCACGTCGTAGTTCGCCAGCAGCGTCGTCACGCCACCGATGCCGGAGGCCAGTGCGACGCCCAGCCGGTCGCCGTCGACCTCGGCATCGGCCAGACCCGAGTCGGCCCAGGCCTCCATCGCGGCGACCATGGCGAACTGGGAGGACCGGTCGAGTCGGCGGGCCTTGACCCGTTCGAGGATCTCGGTCGGCTCGACGGCCACCCGGCCAGCGATCTTCACCGGGAGCTCGGCCGCCCACTCGTCGTCAAGGTGGCGTACGCCGGAGCGCCCGCTGATCAGCGCGTCCCAGGTGCTGGCGACGTCGCCTCCGACGGGGTTGGTGGTGCCCATGCCGGTCACCACGACTCTTGTGCGGCTCATCTCATCCCTCACAGCTTCGGCCGGGGTCGTCCGGCCTGATCGAGGGGCGCCGGCGAGGGAAGTCCCGCCGGCCGCCCACGAACGGGTGGAGCAGGCTCAGCCCTGGGCGTTCTCGATGAACGCCACGGCGTCGCCGACGGTCTTGAGGTTCTTCACCTCGTCGTCGGGGATGGAGACGGCGAACTTCTCCTCGGCCGCGACGACAACCTCGACCATGGACAGCGAGTCGACGTCGAGGTCGTCGGTGAAGGACTTGTCGAGCTGGACGTCGTCGGCGTCGACGCCGGCGACCTCGTTGACGATCTCGGCGAGGTCTGCGCGAATCTCTTCGGTGGTGGCCATGTTCTTGGGTTCTCCTTCGGAGGCGGTGGTGGGTGGTGCGGGGTTGAGGGTGGTCAGGGCACGGTGATGACCTGGGCGGCATACGCCAGGCCGGCACCGAACGCAATGAGGAGCGCGGTGTCCCCACTGCGAGCCTCACCGTCGACGATCATGCGGTCGAGGGCAAGGGGGATCGAGGCCGCAGAGGTGTTCCCCTGGTCGGCGATGTCGCGCGCGATGCGCACGGTGTCGGGAAGCTTCATGGCCTTGGCCATGGCGTCGATGATGCGCATGTTGGCCTGGTGGGGGACGAACAGATCCAGGTCGGCTGCGGTGATGCCGGCCCGCTCCAGCGCCTCCGCGGCCACCTTGGCCATGGCGAACACCGCCCAGCGGAAGACCGGGTTGCCCTGCATCGTCAGGTGCGGCATCAGGCCGCTGCCGGGTTTGCCCGGCTCGCCGACCACGTCACGCCAGTCCTCACGTTGGCGGATCAGGTCGAACTGCTCGCCGTCGGAGCCCCACACGACCGGGCTGATCCCCGGGGTGTCGCTCGGGCCGACCACGACGGCCCCGGCGCCGTCAGCGAAGATGAAGGCGGTGCCGCGGTCGTAGACGTCGGTGATGTCCGAGAGGCGCTCGACGCCGATCACCAGCACATGCTTGGCGCTGCCCGCGCGGACCATGTCGGAGGCCATCGACATGCCGTAGCAGAAGCCGGCACACGCAGCAGAGATGTCGAAGGCCGCGGCTTGCTGGGTGCCGAGCTCGTGAGCGATGGCAGTCGCGATCGCCGGCGTCTGCAGCAGGTGGCTGACGGTGGCGACCAGGACGCAGTCGATCTGCTCGCCCGTCAGGCCGGCCCGGTCGAGCGCCTGCTTGGAGGCCGCGACGCTCATCAGCTGGATGGTCTCCTCGGGCGTCGCCCAGCGGCGCTGCTTGATGCCGGAGCGCTGCTGGATCCACTCGTCCGTGGAGTCGATGGCCTCGATGACCTCGGAGTTGGGGATCACCCGGGACGGGCGGTAGACGCCTATCCCGAGCACCGAGGCATGTGCAGCCCCCAGAGTGTCTGCCAGCGCTGCCATCAGTGGTCACCTTCCGAGTGCGAGCCGGCCGCAGGGCCGGACGCGCCGTGTTGAGCGCAGAAGGACCGAGCGTCCTCGAGCTGGTCGGGGGTCTTCAGGGCGAACGTCTCGACGCCCTTCATCGCCCGCCTGGCGATACCGGTGAGCGTACCGGCGGGCGGCAGTTCGAGCATCCCGGTGACGCCGAGGTCGAGCATGGTCTCCATGCAGAGGTCCCAGCGGACGGGAGAGGCGATCTGGCCGATGATCCGGTCCAGCACCTCACGGCCGTCGCGGACCAGCTGACCGTCGCGGTTGGAGAGGATCCCGGTCGCGGGCGGCTGGGTCTGGACCGACGGCGCCAGCTCGTTGAGCCGGCCGACCGCGGGGGACATGTGATGGGTGTGGAACGCGCCGGCCACGCTCAACGGAATGAGGCGTGCCTTCTCCGGGGGATCCTCGGCCAGTGCCGCCAGCTGCTCGAGTGTGCCGGCCGCGACCACCTGGCCGGGTCCGTTGTCGTTGGCCGGGGTCAGCCCATGACGCTCCAGGGTCGCCAGCACCTCGTCGCGGCCGCCGCCGAGCACCGCGGTCATCCCGGTGGGGGCGCTGGCCGAGGCCGCGGCCATGGCCCGTCCGCGTTCGCGGACCAGCACCATGGCGTCGTCGGCCGAGATTGCGCCGGAACCGCCGGCGGCCGCCAGCTCGCCGACGCTGTGACCGGACACCGCGCCCACGTCGGCCAGCCCGTCGGGGAACAGCAGCCCCATCGTGGCCAGAGCGGTCGCGACCAGCAGCGGCTGGGCGACCTCGGTGTCCCGGATGGTCTCGGCGTCGGCCTCCGTGCCGAAGTGAACCAGGTCGAGCTCGGCCACCTCGGCCAGCCGCTGGAACGGCTCGGCGAACGAGGGGTCGGCCAACCAGGGAACGAGGAATCCGGGGCTCTGGGCCCCTTGCCCGGGGGCAACGACGATCAGCACAACACCTACTCTGCCCGGTGGCCAGGTCGTCCCGCGCGTCCGTCACGCACGAATCTTCGGCCACGATCCTTGTAGGAACCCTCCAAAGCCTAGCGGGGCCAGACGCCGGCGTCAGGTGCGTCCCGACTGGCGGCCGAGGATCAGCGCGACCTGAAGGGTGAACGCGTCCCTGGCGACCGTCGGCGTCAGCCCGGTGAGGTCGGCGGCCTGCTTGAGGCGGTAGCGCACGGTGTTGGGATGGACGAACAGCGCCCGTGCGGAGGCCTCGATGCCCGCACCCTGCTCGAGGTAGGTAGCCAGCGTCTCGAGCAGCGCACCGCGAGCGCCCACGAGGGGAAGGTAGACCTCGTCGACCAGGAACCGGCGGGCGTGGCCGTCGCCCGCCAGCGCCCGCTCGGGAAGCAGGTCGCTGCTGCGCACCGGGCGCGGCGCCTCAGGCCAACCCGCCGCCGCACGGTACGCCGCCTGAGCGGAACGGGCGGACTGGTGCGCGGCGGTGAGGTCGGCAGCCACCGGTCCCACCACCACCGGGCCCGGGCCGAAGACGTCGATCACGGTCTGAGCGGCCTTCAGCCCGTCGTCGGCCCCGCCGAGGAGCAGCACCAGGCGATCTCCCTGGATCGCGCCCAGGGCGTCCAGGCCTGCGGCCACGGCCACCCGGCGTACTTCGTCGAAGAGGTCGGCGCCCCGCGGCCGCGGGGCGGAGCCCAGCACCACGACGACACTCTCGTGGTCGGACCAGCCGAGGGCGCTCGCCCGCGACAACAGCGTCTCGTCGGGCTCGGCGCGCAGCACCGCATCGAGCACCAAGGCCTCCAGCCGTGCGTCCCAGGCGCCGCGGGACTCGGCGGCCCGCGCATAGACCTCCGCAGTGGCGAAGGCGACCTCGCGGGCGTACGCCGAGACGGCGCGATGCACTGGGGGAGCGTCCGCAGGGTCAACGATGGCATCGACGTTGGACTCCACGACCTCGATCGAGAGCCGGATCAGGTCGACGGTCTGTTTCAGGGTGATCACGCCGGTGAGCGCGCGGGGAGCGGCGCCGAACATCGACGCGGCGAGCGCGGACCGCGCGGCGGCCGCGTCCTCGGTGCCGCGCTGACCAGTCGGGTCGGCGGCGCGCGCCACGGCGTACCAGTCGACGAAGCCCTTGATGCCCGCCTGGACGATCAGCCCCACCCAGGATCGGTCTTCGGCGGAGAGCTCCTTGAACCACGCCATGTCCCGCTGCATCCGCGAGGTCGCCGTCGTGCTGAGCGAGCCGGTAGCGCGCTGCAGCGCGTCGGTCGCTCGCTGGCGCGACGGAGCGCCGGCCTTGCCGGACCCGACCGCAGACTCACGTGGCACAGGCACAGGCTACAAACCGAACGCGCGAGAGCGGTCTGGTCGAACTCACACGCGAGCCCGCGCTCGGCTCGGCACCGATCTCTGCCCGCGCCCCCGTCCGCGGTGTCGAAGCCACGGCCACCGGCGGGTAACATCCGATGTCCGGACAACTCGTAGGTCGGACGAGGGAGGGGTCGTGGCAGCACACCGGGTGCAGTACCTCACGGTGCACGGACACCGGCGCGCCTATGTGATGAAGGGTTCTGGACCGGCGGTCCTGTTGCTGCACGGGCTCGGCTGTGATCATCAGACGTGGGCTCCGGTGATCGACTCGCTGGCCAGGCACCACACGGTGATCGCGCCCGACCTGCTCGGCCACGGCGCCTCCGACAAGCCTCGAGCCGACTTCAGCGTGGGCGGCTACGCCAACGGGATGCGCGACCTGCTCGCGCTGCTCGGGGTGGACCGGGTGACCGTGGTGGGCCACTCGCTCGGTGGGGGAGTAGCGATGCAGTTCGCCTACCAGTACCCCGAGCTGTGCGAGCGGCTGGTGTTGGTGGCTCCCGGCGGCTTCGGGCCCGAGGTGACGCCGGCCATCCGGGTGATCACCACGCCAGGCTTCCATCAGATCACCGGCCTGCTGACCCTGCCCGGCATCCGCCACGTCAGCGTTGCCGGGCTCCGGCTGTTGTCTCGTTCGCGATCGCCGCGCACGCGTGACCTCGGCCAGGTGGCGGCAATCTTCGACTCGCTGCAGGACGTGCGGACGCGGGCGGCCATCCGCCACGTCGTCCGGGCGGTCGTGGACTGGCGTGGCCAGATCATCACGATGAGCGACCGGGCCTACCTCGCCGGCCGCATCCCGATGTGTGTCATCTGGGGCGACGACGACCGGGTCATCCCCACGCGCCACGCCGAGGTCGCCGCAGTCGTGGCGCCCCACGCGCGGATCGAGATCGTGCCCAATGCCGGGCACTTCCCGCACCAGGATCACCCGCAGCGATTCGTGCGGATCCTGCGCGAGTTCATCCGCACCACCCAGGCGGCGTCCTTCGACCCCGACCACTGGCGCGAGGATCTCGAGCATGGGGGATCGGTGCGGATCCACCAGGCGGAGGCCGGACACGCACCCGTGTCACCGCTGCGTCGGCGTACCCCTGCCTGAGGTCCTCGCGCCCACGGCGTCGAATCGGCGCTGGATGCGGGTTCTCGCCCGTCCGGCCGATTCCTGGGGGTCCCGGGTTGCGCGACCGGGTGAACTTCGGTGGACTAGTGTTAGTTCGGTCCGCTACGGGGGACTGGCTGGTCCGTGTCCTGACAGCGTCATGTGAAGGTGGAGAATCCAAGTGAGTGCGTCCGCGCAGGACGGAGTCGAACAGACCGGGCCGATCGCCCGACTGGGTGTGAGCCCGGGAATGGTGGTCCAAGAGCTCGGCTGGGACGACGACACCGACGACACGGTGCGTAAGGCGATCGAGGACACGATCGACGCAGACATGGTGGACGGCGACTACGGCAACGTGGTCGACGCGGTCATGCTCTGGTGGCGTGCGGACGACGGCGACCTGGTCGACGGACTCGTGGACGCGTTGACCGACCTGGTCGGTGGTGGCGCGATCTGGCTGTTCACGCCCAAGATCGGCCGTGAAGGCACCGTGGAGCCGGCCGACATCACCGAGGCCGCACCCATCGCCGGTCTTGCACTGACCACCACCGCGTCGGTCAGCCCCCAGTGGATGGCCACCCGACTGGTGGCACCCAAGACGCCGGCCTGAGGTGACCCGCACCTCCGCGGCGGGACGGCAGTGATCGGCGACCTGTTCGGCGACCTGGTCGGCCGCGGCGTGACCGCGGGCGCTGCGGTTCGGGTGCTGACCCGCGCCGGGGTGGTGCGGCCCTACGCCCCGTGGACGCTCACCTCGCTGGCGACAACCCTGCTGCGCTGGGGGGTCGGACCCGCGGGCGGCTTCTTGGCCACGGCGCTCCGCGAGCCGGACCGGATCGCGCTCGTGGACGACCGCGGCAGCCTCACCTACGCCGAGCTCGGTGCCCGCAGTGCAGCATTCGCTCACGCGCTCGCGGCCCGGGGCGTGACCGAGGAGGACGCCGTCGCGGTCCTGTGCCGCAACCACCGGGGCTTCGTGGAGGCCACGGTCGCGGTCTCGCTGCTGGGGGCGGACCTGTTGTACCTCAACACGTCGTTCGCCGGGCCCCAGCTTGCCGAGGTCCTGGGCCGTGAGCGACCTCAGGTGCTCGTGCACGATGCGGAGTTCTCGGCCCTCGTGGCGGGGACCGAGGTCGGCGACCGGATCGTGGCCGATGAACCCGCCGACGATGACGCCGACACGATCGAGCAGCTCGTGGCGGCGTACCCCGCCACGCTCCCGGCGCCGCCGTCACACCGCACCAGCGTGGTCGTGCTCACCTCCGGGACCACTGGGAGCCCCCGCGGCGCCCCGAGATCCGAGGCCGGTCTGGAGGCTGCCGTGGCGGTGCTCGACCGGATCCCGCTCCGGTTCGGGCAGCCGACCCACATCGCGGCGCCGCTCTTCCATACCTGGGGTTTCGCCCACCTGGCGTTGTCGATGCTGCTCGCGGCTCCGGTGGTGCTGCGTCGCCACTTCGACCCGGAGGACTGCCTGCGCACCCTGGACGAGCACGACTGCGGGAACTTCGCTGTCGTCCCGGTCATGCTGCAGCGGATCCTGCAGTTGCCTGACGAGATCCTCGACCGGCACCCGCTGCCTCGGCTCCGGGTGGTGGCCTCCTCCGGCTCGGCGCTGCCGGGTGGGCTTGCGACCCGGTGGATGGACCGGTTCGGCGACACGCTCGCGAACGTCTACGGCTCCACCGAGGTCGGGTATGCCGCCATCGCCACGCCTGCCGACCTGCGAGCGGCGCCGGACACCGCCGGGCGGCCGCCGCACGCCACTGTGGTGCGGATCCTGGACGAAGCCGGTGTGGCCTTGTCTGCGGGGGAGCGCGGCCGGATCTTCGTCGGGAACTCGGTGCTCTTCGAGGGCTACTCCGGCGGCGGTGGCAAGGAGATCGTCGACGGCCTGATGTCGACCGGTGACGTGGGCTACCTCGACCCGGCCGGTCGGCTGTTCGTCGTCGGGCGCGAGGACGACATGGTGGTGTCGGGCGGGGAGAACCTCTATCCCAGCGAGGTTGAACGCTGCCTATCGGGTCATCCCGCCGTCGTCGACGTGGCGGTGGTGGGGGTGCCCGACGACGACTTCGGGCAGCGGCTGCGGGCGGTGGTGGTCACCGCCGACGGGACGGCAGACGGGAACGCCGCCGCCGACGCCCTGGCCGAGGAACTGCGCGGCTGGGTGCGCGAGCGGCTCGCTCGGTTCAGCGTGCCTCGGGAGGTCACGTTCGTCGACGAACTGCCGCGCAACGCGACCGGCAAGGTGCTGCGGTCGATGCTCTGAGATCGCCCTGTCGTTGCCGCCTCCCGACGCGGGCGATGCCCCGAGCGGATGACAGGATGCCGACATGAGCGGAATCGAGATCGGGGCAATGGCGCCCGACTTCACGCTGCGCGACCAGTTCGGCCAGGACGTCACGCTGTCGTCGTTCCGCGGCACGAAGGCCGTGGCGATCCTGTTCTTTCCCTACGCCTTCTCCGGGGTGTGCACCGGCGAGATGTCGGGAATCCGCGACCGCCTCGACGAGTTCCTCACCTTCGACACCGAGGTGGTCGGCATCTCCTGCGATCCGGTCTACGCCCTGCGTGCGTTCGCCGACACCGATGGGCTCAACTTTCCGCTGTTGTCCGACTTCTGGCCGCACGGCGCCGTGGCGTCGGCCTACGACGTGTTCAACGAGGCCAAGGGGGCTGCCCGCCGGTCGTCCTACATCATCGGCAGGGAGGGCCTGATCCGGTGGTCGGTGCACAACGCAGGGCCCGACGGCCGGGACCTCGACGAACATATCCGGCAGCTCCAGGCCCTCGTCTAGGTCGATTCCGAGGATTTTGCCGAACTTCCCTGCGGAAAGGGTTGGACAGCCGCGGACGGTTGTGTACTGTTCAACTCGTTGAGCCGCTGGTGACCCGAGACGCCGGCGGTTCAACGCTATTTCGGGCCGAACTAGGCGCGACCGCCGGTCCTCGGTACGCTCTGGCGGCGTCGGGGTCCCCGACGCGGGGGCGTATAGCTCAGCGGTAGAGCTCTGGTTTTACAAACCAGCGGTCGCAGGTTCGATCCCTGCTGCGCCCACCCGGCGAAGTCCGTGCCCGAGATCACCTGGTGCGACACAGCCTGGTGCCGCCGGTGGAGCATCGGATGCTCAGCGCAACCGAGCCAACGTGAGCGCGTAGTCGCCGTCGGCGTCGGTCCAGGTCTCGGTCACGTCGAAGCCCGCGTCATCGAGCTCGGCGCGCACCTGTTCGGGGCGGAACTTGGTCGAGATCTCCACCCGGATCTCCTCACCCATCGCCAGGTCGAGCTCGAGCCCGGCGCCGGGCACCCGCACGTGCTGGGGGGTGTCGGCACGCAGCCGCAGGTCCATCCGCTGGAGCCGGCGGTCCCAGAACGGCACGTAGGAGTACGCCGCCAGGTCAAAGTCGGCGCCGAGCTCGCGGTTGAGCACGGCCAACGCGTTGGTGATGAACCGCTCGGTCACCCCACCGGGATCGTCGTACGCCGCGATCAGCCGGTCGGCGCTCTTGACCAGGTCGGTCCCCAGCAACAGCCAGTCGCCGGCGGCGAGCTGGTCTGCCAGCGCCCCCAGGAACGCGCCTCGCTCCTCGACGTAGAAGTTGCCGATCGTGCCGCCGAGGAACGCGACCATCCGCCGGCCACCCTCGGGCAGGTGTCCCAGATGCAGGGTGAAGTCGCCCACGAGAGCCTGGACCTCGAGCCCGGGGTACTCCTCGGCCAGCTGGGCCGCGGCCGCCCGCAAGGTCTCCTCCGAGACGTCGACCGGCACGAACCGGACGAGTTGACCGGTGGCGCGCAGCGCGTCCAGCAGCAGCCGGGTCTTGTCGCTGGTGCCGCTGCCGAGCTCGACCAGCGTGGTGGCGTCGCAGGCAGCAGCGATGTCGTCGGCGTGGTCGCGCAGGATGCTGCGCTCGGCCTGGGTGGGGTAGTACTCCGGCAGCGTCGTGATCTGGTCGAACAGCTGCGAGCCGACCTCGTCGTAGAGCCACTTCGGAGGAAGCGTCCGAGGCGTGGAGCCCAGGCCACGCCGGACTTCCTCGACCAGCGACCCCTGCTCCCAACCGGGCTCGAGCAGCACCGAGACCACGGGTTCGGGAGCCGTCATCGGCCGGCTCCGGGGGCCCCGCCGTCGGCGAGTCGCACGCCCGACAGAGCCCACCGCGAGGCGTGCGGGAAGAAGTTGCGGTAGGTCGCGCGCGCATGGTCGGGCGGGGTGAGGGCACAGCCGCCGCGCAACACCATCTGGCCGGACATGAACTTGCCGTTGTACTCCCCGATGGCGCCCGCCGGCCGCTGGAATCCTGGGTAGGGGTGGTAGGCCGACGCGGTCCACTCCCAACAGTCGCCGTAGACCTGACGCAGTCGGCCGGTCTGCTGGCCTGCAGCCCGCGGGTGGTACGACGCGGTGTCGGCGAGGTTGCCCGCGGTGGAGGCTGCGGCGGCCGGACCGTCGGCCACGACCGCGTGCTCCCACTCGGCCTCACTGGGCAGCCGCTTGCCGGCCCAGGCGGCGTACGCGTCGGCCTCGTAGTAGCTCACGTGGCTCACCGGCAGCCCGGGGTCGACCGGCCAGGTGCCGTGCAGGGTGTGCTCCCACCACCGGCCGTCGACCTCGGTCCAGTAGAACGGCGCCCGCCAGCCCTCGGCGTTGACCTCGGCCCAGCCGTCGGAGAGCCACAGGTCGTGTCGTTGGTAGCCGCCATCGGCCACGAACTCCAGCCACTCGCCGTTGGTGACGAGCCGGTCGGCCAGGCGGTAGGGCTCGAGCCACTGCTGGTGCAGGGGCATCTCGTTGTCGAAGCTGAACCCGTCGCCCCGGTGGCCGATCTCGACCAGGCCGCCGGTGACGTCGACCCAGCCGAGCGCTCCGGGCTCGGAGCGCTTCGCAGGTGCTCCGGCGTAGACCGGACGGAGCGGGTTGAGCGACAGCACGTGCTTGATGTCCATCAGCAGCAGCTCTTGATGCTGCTGCTCGTGATGGAAGCCGAGCTCGATCGTGGCGGCGAGCTTGTGCAGCGTGCCGTCGTCGAGTGAGTCCACCAGGTCGCGCATCCGGGTGTCCACGTTCGCGCGGTAGACGCCGACGTCGTGGGCGCCGGGTCGACTGATCAACCCGCGCTGCTGGCGTGAGTAGCGCGGCCCGACCGCCTCGTAGTAGCTGTTGAAGAGGAACCAGTACTGGTCCTGGAACGGCGCGAAACCCGACTCATGGTCGGCCAGCACGAACGTCTCGAAGAACCAGGTGACGTGCGCGCGGTGCCACTTCGTGGGCGACACGTCGGGCATCGACTGGACCGTCTGGTCCTCTGGCGACAGCGGTGCGGCCAGCCGCTCGGTGTAGCCGCGCACGGCGTCGTAACGCTCGGTCAACGCGCGGGTGTCCCACTCCGTCGTAGACATCGTCGACCTCCCTGGCCAGATCCCCACCGACGAGCGGTCCGCCGGTCGCGGCCATCTGGCGAGTCTAGGCACGCCCTCCGAAGACGATCCAGAACCGCGGGGCAGACGTCACGAACTGTTCATGGTGGCCCGCAACCGGTGCTGGGCCGGCGATAGCCTCATCTCGTGCCCGCCGACACCGCCTTGGTCGAGGCGATCCGCCACGCGTTGGCGCAGGCCGCCGACCCGGAGCGGGCAGCAGCCCAGCAGCGCTACATGAAGTCGTCGATGCCCTACCGCGGCGTCTCATCACCCCGCCTCAAGCAGCTGCTGAGGCCCCTGTTGGCCGATCTCGCCTGGGCCGGACGCGAGCCCTGGGAGTCGACCGTCCTGGCCCTGTGGGACCAGGCGGCGTTCCGCGAGGAGAGGTACGCCGCCCTGGCGCTGGCCCGGCATCGGTCGGCACGGGCGTGGCAGGACCCCCAGGCGCTCCCGCTCTACCGACACCTGGTCGTGACCGGGGCGTGGTGGGACCTGGTCGACGAGACCGCGGCGCACCTGGTCGGCGGGGTGCTCGCGAGCCATCGGCCCGAGGCCACGCCGGTGCTGCGCGCCTGGATGGTCGACGACGACCCGTGGCTGAGACGGACCGCCGTGCTCTGTCAGCTCCGGCACGGTCCGAACACCGACACCACGCTGCTGCACGACGCCATCGACGCCAATGTGGACGACCGGTCTTTCTGGCTCCGCAAGGCGATCGGCTGGGCGCTGCGCAGCCATGCCCGGGTGGACCCCGACTGGGTGCGCGCCGAGGTGGCGGCGTACGCCGATCGGCTGTCGGGCCTGTCGCGGCGCGAGGCGCTCAAGCACCTCGCCGACTCCGCCTGAGCGAGCGGTAGCCTGCGCACATGCTTGAGCCGCACCAGAGCCCCACCGTGGGGGATCTCGTCGCGCTGCTGCACGGGTGGTTCCCGCCGGACACCGCCGACGAGTGGGACGCAGTCGGGCTGGTGCTGGGCCGACCCGACGCCTCGGTCCGCAAGGTGCTCCTGGCCGTCGACCCGGTGCTCCCGGTCGCCGACGAGGCGGCGGACTGGGGGGCCGACCTGGTGATCGTGCACCACCCGCTGTTCCTTCGCGCCGTCCACGGCGTGCCGGCCACCACCCCGAAGGGCCGGACCTTCGACCGTCTCTACGCTGCCGGCTGCGCGCTGCTGACCGCCCACACCAATGCCGACCACGCCGCCGACGGAGTGTCGACCGCCCTGGCCGCGGCGTTGGGTGTCACCGAATCAGCGCCCCTCGTCGCCACCGCTGACGGTGGTGGCGCGGGCCGGATCGGCACCGTCGCGCAGACCACGCTCGGCGCGTTCGCCGCCGCGGTCGCGGCCACGCTGCCCGAGACCGCGCAGGGCATCCGGGTGGCGGGGGACCCGGCTCGGGTCGTACGCCGGGTCGCCGTCTGCGGCGGCGCCGGCGACTTCCTGCTCGACGCGGTGGCCGCCACCGACGCCGACGTCTTCGTGACCAGCGACCTGCGGCACCACCCCGCACTGGAGTTCCTCGAGAAGCAGAGCGCCGCCCTGGTCGACGTGTCCCACTGGGCAGCGGAGTGGACCTGGTTGCCCGCGCTGCGCGCGCGGCTGCAGGAGGCGCTGGGGGATACGGTGGAGACCCGCGTGAGCACCCGGGTGACCGACCCGTGGGAGTTCCGCCCGTGAACCCAGTCATGACCTCGAGGAGCCCACGCTGAAAGCCGACCCGTTCGCCCAACTGAAGTTGCTCGACGTCCAGGAGATCGATGCCCGGGCCGACCAGCTGCGGCACCAGCGCGCCACCCTCCCTGAGCTGGCCGAGGTCGCGGCGCTGCGCGAGTCGCGGCTGCAGTGGGAGCTCGACCAGCGCGACGCCCAGATCGTGGTCGACGATCTCACTGCCGAACGGGACAAGGTCGATGGGGACGTCGAGTCGGTCAAGGCTCGCCGCCAGCGCGACCGCGACCGGATGGACCAGGGGCTGATCAGCAACCCGAAGGACCTCGAGCGGATGACCCACGAGCTGGAGTCGCTCGAGCGACGCATCAGCGACCTGGAGGACCAGGAGATCGAGGTGATGGAGCGGCTCGAGGAGGCGCAGTCCGGCCTCGGCACGCTCACCGAGCAGATTGCCGCGGCCGACGCCCGCCTTGCCGATCTGGTGGCCTCGCGCGACGCCAAGGCCGCCGAGATCGACAGCCAGCTGTCCGACCTCGACAGCGAGCGAGGCCCGGCGGTTGACGGCCTTCCGGCGGAGCTCGTCACGCTCTACGACAAGCTGCGCGCCAACAAGGGCGGGGTGGGCGCGGCCTCGCTCCGGGCGCGTGAGTGCGGCGGCTGCCGGCTGACTCTCGACCATGCCGAGCTGGCGGTGATCAAGGCGGCGGCGTCCGACGAGGTGATCAGGTGCGAGGAGTGCCAGCGGATCCTGGTCCGGACCTCGGAGTCCGGTCTGTGACCGAGAAGTCCCCAGCGGAGCCGGCAGCAGTGCGGTCGGTCATCATCGAGTGCGACGGCGGCTCGCGCGGCAATCCCGGCCCCGCGGCGTACGGCGCGCTGCTGAAGAACGCCGAGACCGGCGAGGTGATCGCGGAGGACGGCACCACGATCGGGGTGGCCACCAACAACGTCGCGGAGTACGCCGGCCTGATCGCCGGCCTCCGGCTCGCCGACGAGTTCGCTCCCGGTGCGGACATCGAGGTGCGGATGGACTCCAAGCTCGTCGTCGAGCAGATGTCGGGGCGCTGGAAGGTCAAGCACCCGTCAATGCGGCCGCTCGCGGTCGAGGCCAACGGGCTGGCGCCGTTCGGGACCGTCTACACCTGGATGCCGCGGGAGCAGAACAAGCACGCCGACCGCCTGGCCAACGAGGCACTCGACGGCAAGCGGCACGGGGTCACCGTCGGGATGGATCCTCCCCCCGAGGTCGAGAAACCGAAGTCGAAGGCGAAGTCGGAGCCGAAGTCGGAGCCGAAGTCGGAGCCCCGTCCTGCCGCAGGCGCGCGCGGCTGGTCGGCGCGGGGTGGCACGCCGACGACGCTGGTGCTGGTGCGCCACGGCGTCACTCCGCACACCGTGGAGAAGAGGTTCTCCGGGGGGCTGTCCAGCGCCAACCCCGGCCTCTCCGACGAAGGCCGCAACCAGGTCCGCGGTACCGCTGACTGGCTGGCCCCGCTCGCCGGCGAGCTGAACGCCGTCGTGTCCTCGCCGGTGCGGCGGACCCGGGAGTCGGCCGAGATCCTGGCCGAGAGACTGGGCCACCAGGTCGCGGAGGAGCCCGGTTTCGCGGAGATGGAGTTCGGCGTCTGGGACGGCCTGACCTTCGACGAGGTGCACTCCCGGCACCCCGTCGACCTCGACGCCTGGCTCGGGTCGCTGGACGCGATCCCCGGGCAGATCGGGGAGTCGCTCCGGGTGGTGGAGCAGCGGGTGCTGCACGGGCTGCAGAGGGTGCTGGACGAGTACGCCGGCCGTACCGTGGTCGTGGTCAGCCACGTGACACCGATCAAGACGTTGGTGGCCCACGCGTTGGAGGCGCCGTTGAGCTCGGTGTTCCGGATGGAGCTGGCTCCGGCGTCGATGACCGTGGTGTCCTACTTCAGCGGTGGACGGGGCGGCGACGAGCCGATGGCGTCGCTGCGGTCCTTCAATGCCCGGCCGACGGACGCGCCGGCGTCGTTGCGCTGACCACGACGTCGAGCCGGGTGCCGGCCCGGCCGCTTGGCCCGGGTTCGACCCGCCAGCCAAGCTCGGTGAGCACGCCGGCCAGGGCTGCGGGGTGGCGAGGCTGTTCGCCCGACTCCAGCAGCTCTCGTGCGAGTCGGCCCTTGGTGGCCTTGTTGAAGTGGCTGACGACCGTGCGTCTCCCGCCTTGCTCGTGCAGCACCCGCACCGTCGCCACGCGCGGGGCGAGCTCGGCAGGCGGCCGCCAGAACGCGGCGTACGTCGTCGACCGGAGGTCGAGCAGCAGGCCCTTCCCCAGGGCGCCGCGGACGGCCGGGCCCAGCGCTTTCCGCCACACGCCGGCGACCGACCCGAGGCCGGGCAGGGACGCGTCCCCGGACAGGCGGTACGACGGGATCCGGTCGCCCGGCCGCACGACGCCGAAGAGCGAGGAGATCACGAGCAGTCGCGAGGAGGCGCGACGCTTGGCGGCGGGGGAGAGCGTGGCGAGGTCGAGGGCGTCGTAGAGCACGCCGGTGTAGATCCGGTCGGCCCGCGCCGTCGGTGCGGTCGGCAGGCCGGCGTTGCGGGCGACCAGGTCTGCCTGCGTCGGGCCGAGGCCGAGGGTGACCGCTGCGCGCTCCGGCTCGGCGGCGCAGTGCGTCACCAGCGCGTCCAGGACCCGCTGCCGGTCCGCTCCGAGCTCGGGGAACGACAGGGCGTCCAGGTCAAGGGAGGCTCCCCGACGAGGCTCCGCCTTGCCCTCGCTGGGCGGCAGCACGATCAGCACGGGCGCCACCCTAGAGCGTGCCCGCCCGGTGGCCTATCTCGGGGACACTAGGGTGGCGAGCATGCCGAGCAACCGGGTGCTGAGCCTTCGCGGCGCGGCCGACGACTCGGTCCAGGCGCAGGCGCTGCGCTCCGGGATCGCGGCCATCCGGGCCGAGCAGGAGGTCTCGCCGCAGTTCTCCGCCGAGGTCCAGCAGGCCGCCGAGGCGGCCGCGGCGGCACCACGGCTACCGACCCTGGACCTCACCGATCTCCCGTTGGTGACCATCGATCCGACGACGTCGAGTGACCTCGACCAGGCGCTGCATCTGGCGCGATCCGGCTCGGGCTACGTGCTGTCGTACGCGATCGCCGACGTGTCGGCGTACGTCGTGGCCGGCGACCCGGTCGACCTCGAGTCACATCGGCGCGGCCAGACCTTGTACGGCGCCGACGCGAAGATCCCACTGCACCCGGAGGTCCTCTCGGAGGGCGCGGCGTCATTGCTGGCCGACCAGGTGCGGCCGGCCCTGATGTGGACGGTGACGCTGGACGCGGAGGGCGAGCGGGTCGCGACGCGCGTGGAGCGGGCGCTGGTGCGCTCGCGCGCCAAGCTCGACTATGAGAGCGCGCAGCGCCGCATCGACGACGGCACAGCCGAGGAGTCGCTGCAGCTGCTGCGGGAGGTGGGGGAGAAGCGGATCGCGATCGAGATCGCGCGCGGCGGGATGACGCTGCCGATGCCCGAGCAGGAGATCGAGATCGACGGAGACGCGTGGCGGCTGGAGTTCCGCTCGCAACTGCCGGTGGAGCTGTGGAACGCCCAGATGTCGCTGATGTGCGGCTTCGGCGCCGCCGACCTGATGTTGGAGGGTCGCGTCGGCGTCCTGCGCACGCTGCCACCGTCGGATCCGCGTGACGTCAAGCGACTCCGGCGCACGGCGCATGGGTTGAAGCTCGACTGGCAGCGCTCGGTGAGTCCTGCCGACTTCATCCGCCGACTCGACCCGTCGGTGCCGGCCGAGGCGGCGATGGCGGTCGCCTCGACCCGGCTGCTGCGGGGGAGTGGGTACGCCCCCTTTGACGGCGAGCTGCCCGAGCAGACCGAGCACGCCGGCCTCGCGTCGCCGTACGCCCATGTGACGGCGCCGCTGCGGCGGCTGGTCGATCGTTTTGCCGGCGAGGTGTGCGTCGCACTCTGCGCCGGCGAGGCTGTGCCCGACTGGGTCACAGCCGCACTCCCCGACCTGCCCGACGAGATGCGCGACTCCACGCGCCGGGCGAACGCCTACGAGAACGCGATCGTCGACCTCGTCGAGACCGGCATCCTGCAGCGTCGCGTGGGCGAGGAGTTCCTGGCGATGGTGGTCGAGGTGGACGAGAAGGACCCCCGGCGCGGCGAGGTGATCGTCGAGGAGCCGGCGGTCGAGGCCGAGGTCGTGGGCTCCTCCGACCTGCCGTTGGGCGAGGAGGTCACCGTGCGGCTCGCGACTGCCGACCTGGCGTCCCGGACCGTCGAGTTCGCCCTGATGTGACCGCGCAGGGCGCTCAGCGCTGCTACAGGTCTCGCTCGAACTTCTGGACCGGACCCGTGCCCCGCTTGGTCAGGTTGTAGATGGCCAGTCCTAACCCGCCCCACAACATGACCATCGCCACCAGCATCATCACGATCGCTTCCGGGCTCACGACGAGGCCTCCTCTCGGTTGCGCGGCTGGTCGGGGACCGCGAGGGAGGTGTTCGCTCGCCAGCGAACCCGCGCGGCCAGGCCGGCCAGGACGATCACCGCAGCGGCCGCGCCCCAGCCGAACACGCCGAGCATCCACCCGGGGTACTCCCCGTAGGGCTTCCGAATGTCGTCGGCAATCTCGAGCACCAGCACGAACGTCAGACCGAGCGGGGTGATGGCCGCGATCAGGACGATCCACCAGCGTCCGAGCGGGAAGGAGCTGATCGCATTCATGTGCTCGGCCAGGCTGGGCAACGCGCGGGACACCCACGCGAGCACGACCATGCTCACCACCGCGACCAGGAGGATGCCGTACCGGTTGATGAAGTGGTCGAGGATGTCCAGGACGTACAGCCCGCTGGTGGTGCTGAAGAAGACCAGGCTGACCACCGCTGCGGGACCGCCGACGGCGACGGTGGCGCCGATCCGCGAGAGCTCGAACTTGTCGCGGACCGCTGAGATGACGACCTCGATGACGCTGACGAGCGAAGTCACCCCGGCGAAGACGAGGGACCCGAAGAAGAGCACCCCGATCAGCGCCCCGGCAGGCGCCTCGTTGATGATCGCCGGGAAGGCAACGAACGCCAGTCCCAGTCCGTCGGCGGCGACGTCCTCCACGGCAACGCCTGACGCCTGTGCCATGAAGCCCAGCGCCGCGAAGACGCCGATCCCGGCCAGCAGCTCGAAGCCGGAGTTCGACAGGCCGACGACCAGAGCCGATCCGGACATGTCGGTCTTTCGATCGACGTACGAGGAGTACGTGATCATGATCCCGAATCCCACGGACAGCGAGAAGAAGATCTGGCCGAAGGCGGCCGCCCACACCGACGGCTCGATCAGCGTCGACCAGTTCGGGGCGAACAGCGCGTCCAGACCCTCGGCTGCGCCGGGCAGAAACAGGGAGCGCACGACCAGGGCGGTGAACGCGAGGATCAGGAGCGGGATGAACACCGCCGCCGTGGCACCGATGCCCCGCTGCACTCCCAGCGCCATGATGGCCAGCACGGCAATCCACACCAGGGCCAGCGGGACGATCACGCCGGGCACGAACTGGACGGTCACCCCGGGGTCACCGACCTGAAGGAACGTGTCGAACAAGAAGCTCTCGGGGTCGTCCCCCCACGCCTTGCTGACCGAGAAGAGGGTGTAGCGCACCGCCCACGCGATGATGGCCGCGTAGTACACGGCGATGAAGAAGCAGATGCCGACCTGCCACCAGCCGAGTCCCTCGGTCCTCCGATCGGTGCGGGCGAACGACAGGGGAGCGGATCCTCTGTTGCGGTGGCCCAGGGAGTAGTCGAGCAGGAGGAAGGGGAGTCCCGCGACCACGAGCGCGACGAGGTACGGCAGGATGAACGCCCCGCCGCCGTTCTCGTAGGCGACATAGGGGAACCGCCAGATGTTGCCGAGGCCCACGGCGGATCCGATGGCCGCCAGGATGAAGACCCTGTGCGACGAGAAGGCACCCCGTGAAGTCTCCTCGACCTCGGCGCCACCGACACCTGCGCTCATCATCCCCCCCGGGTTGGGACCAGGACCAGGATTGTGCCCGCCGCGGCCGAACGTCAAGGGGGAGCCCGTCGTTGCTAGGCGCGTCCACCATGGCGAGGGTGTCCGCCACGGCCGAGCAGCATGACCCGCGGCGAGATTTCTGAGGGTAAGGCGGTAATAGGGTGGTGCCCATGTCCGCATCCAGTCGCGACCACGGAGCGGTGGCTGGCAGGGACCACGAGCGCACCGGCGACGACCACGGCGCCCACGACCAGGACGGACCGGGCCCGGCGGCGCCCACCGGCCAGGACGCGCATCCGGATCACGGCGCCGGCCGTGGCAAGCACGCCGGCCACAGCGTCGAGATGTTCCAGCGGCGGTTCTGGTGGAGCCTGCTGCTGACGATCCCGGTCGTCCTGACCAGCCGCATGGTGATGGACTGGTTCGGGTACGACCTGGATTTCCCGGGCATCGACCTGGTTGGCCCAGTGCTCGGCACGGTGCTCTTCTTGTGGGGCGGCGAGCCTTTCCTGAAGGGTGGCGTGCGCGAAGCCAAGGAGCGCGCGCCGGGAATGATGCTGCTGATCGCGATGGCGATCACGGTCGCCTACGTGGCATCGATGGCGACTTCGTTGGGCGCGTTCGACCTGGACTTCTGGTGGGAGCTCGCGGCGCTGATCACGATCATGCTCGCCGGGCATTGGCAGGAGATGAAGGCCCTCGGGCAGGCCCAGGACGCTCTGTCGGCTCTCGCGGCCCTGCTGCCGGATGAGGCCGAACGACTGGCCGGCGACGGCACGATGCAGACGATCCCGGCCGCCGAGCTGAAGCCAGGCGACCTCGTGCTCGTGCGCTCCGGTGCCCGAATCCCGGCCGACGGTGAGATCACCGAGGGCAGCGCGGAACTGGATGAGTCGATGATCACCGGTGAGTCCCGGCCGGTCGCCAAGGCAGCGGGCGACACGGTCGTCGCCGGCACCGTCTCGACCGACTCGTCCCTCCGCGTCCGCGTGACCGCGATCGGCGACGACACGACGCTGGCCGGCATCGGGCGCCTCGTCGCCGAGGCGCAGAACTCTCAGTCGCGCTCGCAGGTGCTCGCCGACCGCGCTGCAGCGCTTCTCTTCTACGTGGCGATGGTGGCGGCGTTGATCACCGCGATCGTCTGGACGGCGATGGGCAACGGGGACGAAGCCGTCGTGCGCGTCGTCACGGTCCTCGTGATCTCCTGCCCGCACGCCTTGGGTCTGGCGATCCCGCTGACCACGGCGATCTCGAGTTCGCAGGCGGCCCGCAACGGCATCCTGATCAAGGACCGCCTCGCGCTCGAACGCAGCCGCAAGCTCGACGCGGTGTTGTTCGACAAGACCGGCACCCTGACCAAGGGTGAGCATGTGGTCGTCGGCGTCGCGCCCGCGGACGGACTGACCGATGGCGAGTTCCTGCAGCTTGCCGGCGCGGTGGAGGCCGAGAGCGAGCACCCGCTAGCGCGAGCCATCCTGGCGGCCGCCCGGGAACACGGCGGCATCGCCCAAGCGAGCGACTTCCGTTCGTTGCCCGGACGTGGCGTCCAGGCCAAGCTCGACGGGGAGACCTACCAGGTGGGTGGGCCGGCGCTGTTGCGCGCGGCCGGAGCGAACGTGCCTGAGTCGATCACTTCCGCGATCGACGCCTGGAAGCAGCGTGGCTCCTCGGTGCTCTACCTCCTGCGCGACGCCGAGGTCCTCGGTGCGGTCGCCGTCGAAGACGAAGTACGTCCGGAGGCGCGCCAGGCCGTCGCCGACCTGCACGCTGCCGGGCGCACCGTCGTGATGATCACGGGGGATGCCCAACAGGTTGCCGAAGCCGTCGCTGCCGACCTCGGAGTCGATGAGGTGTTCGCCGAGGTGCTGCCCGAAGACAAGGCCGCGAAGGTTGCCGAGCTCCAGTCCCGCGGACTGCGCGTGGCCATGGTCGGCGATGGCGTCAACGATGCCCCCGCGCTTGCGCGAGCCGATGTCGGCATCGCGATCGGCGCGGGCACCGATGTCGCGATCGAATCCGCGGGCCTCATCCTCACGAGCGACGATCCGCGCGGCGTGACCTCGATCATGAAGCTGTCGTCTGCGGTCCAGCGCAAGTCGATACAGAATCTAGGGTGGGCCGCCGGCTACAACATCGTCGCCATCCCGATCGCCGCCGGTGCCCTGAACTGGGCCGGCATCTCGATGCCTCCGGCGGTCGCCGCCGTGCTGATGAGCGTCTCGACGATCGTCGTCGCGCTCAACGCACAGCTGCTGCGCCGCGTCGATCTGCAACCTCCCCCGACACCGGAGGCCGCGAGCACGCGCTAGACCGGTCCAGACGCTACTGGCGGTTGGTAGCTGATGACGGGGGCGCGGCTGGGAGGACCCCTGCCTCGCCAAGGAACCGCAGCAGCGACGGCTTGCCTTCCTGGATCGACGCGAAGTCGGCGTGACCTGCCTCAGACAGCACTAGGAAGGTGCTCCGATCGGGGACCCGTGCGTGGAGACGCTCCGCATCAGCGAAGGAGACCGTGCTGTCGAGAGCGCCGTGGATCAGCAGCACCGGCGCGGTCGACCGGCCGATCGTGAACAGGGGCGAGAACTCGACGAACCGGTGTCCGATGATGTGCTCGACGTACCGCAACGCGAGCCGGACCAGCGGACCGGGAAGCCTGGCTCGCAGCCGTTCGGCCATGAACTCCCGTGGTGCTGCCATCGACGAGATCGAGATGACTCCTGCGATCGCGTGATCGTCGGCCGCCACGAAGAGGGCAGCCCCGGCTCCCACCGAGTGGCCCACCAGCACGATGCGGTCGGGGTCGATCCCAGGCTGGCGACGCAGCCAGCCCAGCGCCGTACGGAGATCCTCGGCGAAGGTAGGCATGGTGGCAACACCGACATCGTCGCTGCGGCCATGGCCACGGGCATCGAGCAGGAGCACGCTCAGGCCGGCATCCAGCAGGGGCTGCGAGAGCGGAACCATGTCGGCGGCGCTGGCCCCCCATCCGTGAATGACCAGCGCGACCGGGCCCGGCAGGCCGCTCTCTCGGCCGCTATCGGGCTCGCGCAGCCAGCCGCGCAGGATGGCGCCGGGCTCGGTGACGATCCGCACATCGACCGCATCAGAGGGCACCTGCGCCGCCTCGAACGCCCGGCGGACCGGGCGACCGAAGCGTCGCGTCAACGCCCCTCTCATCGCCCTAGCGAACAGCCAGAGAGCACCGGCACCGCCCGCGACCCACGCGGCCGCCCTGAGCGGCACGGTCTCGGGGATTGAGGCAGGCAGGTTTCTCATGTCGTCACGCGGTCGCGGCGGCGGTCCGCAGCAGCTTCTCGTGGTGGTCATGTGCGGCCAGGAACGTGTGCAGCACCCGGGTCAGGGCCATCGCCTCGCACGCGCTGGTGGTGGTGGCGAGCTCGTAGACAGCGGCCGTCATCGTGCGCGTCTCGGCGCGCATCGCCTCGGCCAGGAGGCGACCCTCGGGGCAGTGCTGCGCCTGGAGAAGCCAGCGTTCATCGCCCTCCAGGTGTGGCAGGATCTCGGCACGGCAGAACTCCACCAGGCGGTCGCGATCTTCAGGGAACCTCTCGGGCTGCTCGCGGGCATCCCACATTCGCTGCCCCGTGCTCATCAGGCCGAACCGGAGCCGGTCATGGCCGAGGTGCTGGGGATCGATCGCGCATGCCATACCGCAACCTTAGCCATCGGTACCCAATCGGCAAGTTTGCTCAATGAGCAATGAGGCGGTCTCGCGATGTGCCAGAGATGAGGGGCGGCGGCGGCAGGGTTTCCTAGGCGACAATGGCGTGGTGCGCACTCGAGTCTTCGCCGGTGTCGGTCTCGTCGCCGTCGGCCTCTTCATTCCGCTTGCGTTCATCCTCGAGTTTGCCACTCGTCCGGCGGGCACCGACGGAGACAACGCGGCGGACAGCCTGCTCTACCTGCAGGAGCACGGGACGGCGTACGTCTTATCTGGTTGCTGCCTTGTCCTGGCGGCGCTCGGCCTCATCCGCGCCGCTACCGCGGCCCCATGGCGCACGCCGTTCCTGACTGCTGTCGGTTCGGTGGCGGCCGGGCTGTGGGCCTTCGCAGGCGCACTGCGGATCTCCAGCCCGGGACCCATCGACCACATCCGTGGGTACGACGAGGACTGGGGAGAGGCGGCCTACCTCGTCGTGCAGATGGCCGGCACCCAGGGCGGCCTGCTCGGCGGGGTGGTGTTGACGGAGTTCTGGATCGTCACCGGGTGTCTCGTCGCGTGGCGGGCACGTTCGCTTCCTCGCCCGCTCTGTGCGATGGGGATGGTCGCGCTCGTCTACCCGGTCGCCTTCGCCCTCGGCTTCGTCGTCAGCTTCGGGGACGGTTTGTGGATCCTCGGCATCGTGTCGCTGTTCCTCGGGTTGCCGGCCTGGTTCCTCGCGAGCGGGGTGTGGGCGATCTTCACCGGGGCCCGGGCACGGTCCGCTGTCCGGCCGGCAGCGTAAAGCCCATCGCACGCGCCCACCTGACCAACTGGTGACAAGCACCGGGTGCAGTCGTACCGTGGAAGGTTGGCGGCTCACGAGGAGTCGCCTTCCGGACGGAGTGTGGTGGACATGTTCATCCAGATCATCCAGGGGCGGTGCCGCGACGAAGCGCTGCTCCGCAGGCAGATGGACCAATGGCAGGAGACGATGGCGCCGACCGCGGCGGGGTGGCTCGGCGGCACCTATGGCCTGACGGGCGATGGCGAATTCATCGGCGTCGTGCGTTTCGAATCGCGGGAGGCGGCGAGCGGCAACTCCGCACGTCCCGAGCAGGGCGCCTGGTGGAGCGAGACGGAGCGGTGCTTCGACGGCGCCGTGACGTTCCACGACGCCGACGACGCGGTGATGTTCCTTGACGGCGGCTCCGACGACGCGGGGTTCGTCCAGATCATCCAGGGGAAGCTGTCCGATCCGGAGCGCATCCGGGCGTTCATGTCCCAGCCGATGGACACCCTCCACGAGGAGCGGCCGGACGTCATCGGCGGGACGATCGCCATCGAGGCCGACGGGTCGTTCACCCAGACGGTTGCGTTCAGGTCCGAGGCCGACGCCCGCCGCGGCGAGCAGCAGGAGGTTCCTTCGCAGGCCGCGACCGAGTTGGCCGACATGATGGCGACGACGCACGACGTCAGCTACAAGGACCTGCTCCATCCCTGGTTCGCGAGCGCGCGGACGATGTGAGCGAGGCGGGTTCTATGAAGCTCACGACGCTTCATCGACGGGCAGTCGAGCACTGGTCGAGTCGCGTGGCCGCGGTCGGAGACGACCAGTGGGACCACCCGACGCCGTGCGCCGAGTGGTCGGTGCGCGAGCTGGTGAATCACGTGGTGGGGGAGGAGCTGTGGACGAGTCCTCTCCTGCGTGGCCGGACGATCGAGCAGGTCGGTGACCAGTTCGAGGGCGACCTCCTCGGTGCGGACCCACGCGCGGCGGCGCGGACCGCCGCCGACCAAGCGGTTGGGGTCGTGGACACCGAGGTCCCCGCGGGCGGACGGGTTCACCTGTCCTACGGCGAGGAGGACATGGGGGAGTATGTCCGGCAGCTGTGTGCCGATCATCTGATCCACGGCTGGGACCTCGCGGTGGCCACCGGCGGCGACACGTCGATGGAGGCCGAGCTCGTCGCCGAGGTCGGTTCCTGGTTCGCCGAGCGGGAAGTGATGTACCGCGAGGCCGGCGTCGTCGGCCCTCGTCCCCTCAGCGGCGGCGACCCAGAGTCGGATCTGCTCGCGGGATTCGGACGAGCCTCGCAGTGGGGGCCCACCCAGGGTGCCCTTGACCGCTTCTCGGCGGCATTCGGCTCTGGCGACGTCGACGCGATCATGGCGAGAATGACCGATGACTGCGTCTTCGAGTCGACCGGCCCGGCGCCTGACGGGCGCCGCCATGCCGGCGCCGCCGCGGTCCGAGCGGTGTGGGAGAGCTTCTTCCGCGAGACAACGGATCCGACGTTCACCGACGAGGGCGCGTTCGTCTGTGGCGATCGGGCGTGCATGTCATGGCGGTTCACTTGGACCAACGAGGACGGCTCGCAAGGTCACGTGCGTGGCGTCGACGTGATGCGGTTCCGGGGCGGGCTCATCGCCGAGAAGCTGTCGTACGTGAAGGGCTGAGCCCTCAGCCACCGAGCAGGGCGTCGACGTTGGGCAAGCCCTCGAACCGCGAGAACGTCCCGGCGTCCGCGATCTCTTGGGCGGCTGTCAGGAATCCACCCCAGGCGGTACGCGCGAGGGTGCCGCCCACGCTGATCCGTCGTACGCCCAACAGCGCCGCCTCCGCGACGGTGGTGAAGGGAGCATTGATCAACAGGTTCACCGGTTTCGGTGACACTGCGGCCACGACCGCCGAGACGTCGTCGAGCTTGTCGAGCCGCGGAGCGTAGAGGCAGTCCGCGCCGGCTTCGGAGTAGGCCCGGAGCCGGCGAATCGTCTCATCGATATCGGGGCGCCCACACACGAATCCCTCAGACCGTCCCGTGAGAAGGATGCCCGTGCCGCTCGCATCGATGGCTCGTCGCGCGGCAGCAACGCGTCGCACGGCCAGGTCAAACTCGAACAATGGATTGGCCTCGTCTCCCGAGGAGTCTTCGATCGAGAGCCCGGCGATCCCCGTGTCCGCGGCCATCGCCACGTTGGTCGCGACCTCGGCGGGATCCACGGCGTAGCCGCCCTCGAAGTCAGCGCTCACCGGCACCGTGACAGCGCCTGCGATGAGACGGAGATGGTCGAGTGCCTGATCGCGGGTGGCCTCCGTGTCCGCGCGACCGAGCGTCCAGGCCAGTCCGGCACTCGTCGTGGCCAGGGCCTTGAAGCCCATGAGCTCCAACGCTCGCGCGCTGCCCGCGTCCCAGGGGTTCGGCATCACGAAGCACCCCGTGGAGTGAAGCCGGTGAAACTCGGCGATCCGATCGTCGTGCCTGTCCATGCCACACCTCGTCAACGGGCCGGAGATCTGCACTCTAGTCCGATCCAGGGCGCCTCTGGCGGCTCGGGCGCGAAACGTCGGCTTGCGCACCAACGCCCGAGCTTCGTGTTGTGTTAGCTCACTCGTAGGGTTCGGCCGAGGCAACGTTGAAGATCGTGGCCTCAGGTTCTGCAGCCAACGCCTCCTCAAAGGCCGCCATCGCGGCAGCCACCTCGGGCAACGACTCCTGACGATCGAGGGCTGCTCGGTCGTCGAAGACCTCAGTGGCGACAAAGGAGTTCGAGTCGGTCACATCCTGACCGACGTCGAAGGACACCACCCCCTCGACTGACTGGCTGGCCACGGCGACGTCGGTGAGCAACGAGCGCACCTCGTCGGCCTTCTCGGGTCGGCACTGCATCTTGAATCGGACCACGATCATGAGCCAAGTGTTGCGCATCCGACGGCGTCGTGGAAGAGGTGCGCCTGGGGGCCCGGATACGTCGTGGCGCTGTGGAGTGGCAGGACGTCAGGGGTGAAGCGGAGGGGTTGGCGTGTAGGCCGGGTTCTGTCCCGGCATCGCCTTGCGGCTCCGCCGGTGGCGACCATCCATCTGGGGCGACCGTTGCCGGCCGCCTCATGCGGTCTACCCGCGCACTCGGGCGGGCAGCCCTCGAACGTGCGCGCGTCCCGTGCCTTGCGGCCCGGGACTTCTTGACCTTGCTCCTGGTGGGGTTTGCCGAGCCACGCCGGTCACCCGGCGTGCTGGTGGTCTCTTACACCACCGTTTCACCCTCACCGCCCGGCGTACCGGACGGCAGTCTGTTCTCTGTGGCACTGTCCCGCAGGTTGCCCCGGGTGGGGATTGCCCACCACCGCGCCCTGTGGAGCCCGGACCTTCCTCGACCCGTCGGATGACGAGCCGCGGTCGCCCAGCCAACCCCTCCGCGTTCCTCAGGGTAGGTGGTCAGGACCTATGCCGCCAGGTGGGGGTGCCGGCGCCGCCCTCGGGGTACCTTCGCCTCATGAGTGACAAGGAGCAGGAGTACTGGTTCTGCCTCACCCACCACACGGTCGAGGGCGAGGAAGGCTGCCGCAACCAGGACCGACTGGGGCCCTATCCCACGCGGGAGCAGGCAGCCCGGGCTTTGGATCTCGTCGAGGAGCGCAACGACGAGTGGGAGAACGACCCGGCCTGGAACGACGACGTCGAGGAGTCCTGACCCTCAGCGGCGGTTCGCGCGATTGCGCGCCGCGGCGGCGACCCCGCTCGCAACCTCGCTGGCGGTCTTGGCCTGCTTGAGCGCCTCGGTGACGGCGGCCGTCACGGCCTTCTGCACCGACTGCGCGAAGGCGTTGGACGCCATCTCAGCCGACACCCGCTCCGCAACGTCACGCGCGATCCGCTCCGCGCTCTGCTCGGCCGCCTTCAGCATCGCCGACGCCTGCTCGACCGTCATCGCCGCCTGGCCGGTACCAGAGCGCTGGCCCGACGATCGGCTGGGGGGTGGCGGCGCACTCGGCGCAGCTGCGGCCGGTGCCTTCTTGGTCGGTGCCTTCTTAGTGGGCGCCTTCTTCGCAGCCTTGGTGGGCGCCTTCTTGGCGGGTGCCTTCTTCGCTGCCTTGGCCGGGGCCTTCTTGGCGGGTGCCTTCTTCGCTGCCTTGGCCGGGGCCTTCTTGGCGGGTGCCTTCTTCGGCGTCTTCTTCGCGGGGGTGTCAGCCATGCAGCACACCGTGCCCCAGCAGCCGTCGCCTGTCCAGGGCCGCGCCGGACTCCGAGTGCCGGCCGAACAGGCTCAGAACGTGTGCTCCGGGCCGGGGAACGTCCCCGTGCGTACGTCGTCCGCGTAGGCGCGAGCGGCATCGAGCAGCACGCCGTGCACGTCGGCGTACTGCTTGACGAACTTGGCCATCCGCCCCGTCCGCAGCCCGAACGCGTCCTGCCAGACCAGCACCTGCGCGTCGCAGTGGACGCCGGCCCCGATCCCGATGGTGGGGATGGTCAGCGCCTCGGTCACCCGCTCCGCCACGTCGCCGGGCACCATCTCCATCACGATCGCGAACGCTCCGGCAGCCTCCAGCGCCTGGGCCTCCTCGACGACCCGGTCACCGGCGTCGCCGCGGCCCTGCACCCGGTAGCCGCCCAGGTTGTGCTCGCTCTGCGGCGTGAAGCCGACATGCGCCATCACCGGGATGCCGCCGTCGGTCATCAGCTTCACCTGCGGCACCATCGCCAAACCACCCTCGAGCTTGACCGAGTGGGCGCCGGCCTCCTTCATGAAGCGCACGGCGGTGAGGTAGGCCTGCTCGGGCGAGGCCTGGTAGGACCCGAACGGGAGGTCGGCGACCACCAGCGCCCGCTGCACGCTGCGGGCGACCGCGCGGACCAACGGGATCAGCTCGTCGACCGTGACCGGGAGGCTGGTCTCGTTGGCGTAGACGTTGTTGCTCGCGCTGTCACCGACGAGAAGCACCTCGACGCCGGCCTCGTCGAAGGTCTGGGCGGCGTACTGCTCGTAGGCCGTGAGCATCGCGAACCGCTCACCGCGCTGCTTCATCTCGCTCAGATGGTGGGTCCGGATCCGCTTGATCGGTGCGGCGGGGGCGGTCGGCCCCGAGCCGTACGGCGCCGCGGTCTCGCTGCTGGGCTCCGACATGACCTGCTCCTCCCCGCACGGGGTGCGACTCGCGGCTCCACGGTGGAGTCCACGGACCGCTCCACGCTAGCCCGAGTGCGGGCTTTCGTCGCTGTGGTGCCGGTCACGGAGCCCCACCGGGTCGGCCAGTCGGGTCGGCCAGTCGGGTCGGTCCAGTCGGGTCGGTCAGACCCAGGCCAGCCAGCCGTCGTACCGGCCGGCGAACGCCTGGGCAAGCCCGCTCAGGTCGGCGCGCGCCTCGGTCACCGCCTCGGGGGTGAGCACCACCTCGTCGCGGACCGCTTGGAGGACCCAGCCCGGGCCGTTGGGGTTCTCGAGCACGCGGGTGTCGTAGTCCTCAGCCAACCGCTCGGCGGCCTGATCGGCCAGGGTCTGGTCGGAGAACTGCAGAAAGTGGCTCCAGCGATAGGGACGCGTCAGTCCGTCGCCGTCCGAGAGTGCCTCGAGGCGGGCGTCGTCGTCGGGGTTCCCGGTATTGAACATGCGCACCGGCGCAGGTCGCCGTCGAAGAGAAACCATGTGCTCGATGGAAGCACGATCCAGGCCGCGGCGTCCGGAAAATGCACAACTTGCCGCGACTGGGGCAGACCGGCTCCCCAGGCCCCGGAGCCATAGACTCGGGTCGTGGACTTCACCTCGGCGTATGCCCAGGGCTTCGCCCGTGTGGCCGCCTGCACCGTGCCGGTCGCCGTGGCCGACCCCCGCGTCAATCTCGCGACAGTGCTCGCGCAGCTGCGGGCCTGTCACGACGAGGGCGTGGCGGTCGCGGTCTTCCCCGAGCTCGCGCTCAGTGGCTACGCCATCGACGACCTGCTGCTGCAGGACACGCTGCTGACCGGGGTCGAGGCCGCGATCGGTGAGCTGGTCGAAGCCACCGCTGACCTGCTCACCGTCGCCGTGATCGGGGCGCCGCTCGTGCACGGCACCCGGGTCCTCAACTGCGCCGTGGTGGTCCACCGGGGGCGGATCCTCGGGGTGGCGCCCAAGTCCTATCTCCCGACCTACCGGGAGTTCTACGAGCGGAGGCACTTCGCGCCCGGTGACGACCGGCGGGACTCATGGATCCGGCTGGCCGGCGAAGACGTGCCGTTCGGTCCCGACCTGATCTTCGAGGCGCTCGACGTGCCGGGGCTGCGGCTGCACGCGGAGATCTGCGAGGACATGTGGGTGCCGATCCCGCCGAGCGCCGAAGCGGCACTGGCGGGGGCGACCGTGCTCGTCAACCTCTCCGGCAGCCCGATCACCGTCGCCCGGGCCGAGGACCGACGGCTGTTGGCGCGGTCGGCCAGTGCGCGCTGCGCGGCGGCGTACCTGTATGCCGCCGCGGGGCAGGGCGAGTCGACCACCGACCTGTCCTGGGACGGACAGACGCTGGTCTACGAGTGTGGCGACCTGCTGGCCGAGTCCGACCGCTTCCCCGAGGGCCCGCGGCGCAGCGTCGCCGACGTCGACCTCGACCGGATCCGCCAGGAGCGGCTGCGCCAGGGCACCTTCGACGACAACCGACGCACCCACGACGACCGGATCCGTGAGTTCCGGATGGTCGAGTTCGAGCTGCAGCCACCCGCCGGTGACATCGGGCTGCGGCGCAAGGTGGACCGGTTCCCCTTCGTCCCCGACGACCCCGAACGGCTCGCGCTGGACTGCTATGAGGCCTACAACATCCAGGTCTCCGGGCTCGAGCGCCGTCTCGACGCCATCGGTCAGCCGCGGATCGTGATCGGCGTCTCGGGCGGCCTCGACTCCACGCACGCCCTGATCGTGGCCGCGAAGGCCATGGACCGCCTGGACCGGCCGCGCGCCGACATCCACGCGTTCACGATGCCCGGATTCGCCACCACCGACCTCACCAAGGGCTATGCCACGCGCCTGGCCAAGTCGCTGGGGGTGACCTTCGAGGAGCTCGACATCACCCCGGCGGCGCGACAGATGCTGGGCGACCTCGACCACCCGTACGCCGACGGCGAGCCCGTCTACGACATCACCTTCGAGAACGTCCAGGCCGGACTGCGCACCGACTACCTGTTCCGACTGGCCAACCATCGCGGCGGCATCGTGCTCGGCACGGGTGACCTGTCCGAGCTGGCGCTCGGCTGGTGCACCTACGGCGTCGGCGACCAGATGTCGCACTACAACGTCAACGCCGGGGTCCCCAAGACCCTGATCCAGCACCTGATCAGGTGGGTCGTCGACTCCGGCCAGTTCGGTGACGACACCAACGGCGTACTCCAGGAGATCGTCGACCACGAGATCACCCCCGAGCTGGTCCCCGCGGCCGAGGGCGAGAAGCCGCAGTCGACCGAAGCAACCGTCGGCCCCTACGCGCTCCAGGACTTCACGCTCTACCACGTGATCCGCCGCGGCTACCGGCCGCGCAAGATCGCCTTCCTGGCCTGGCATGCCTGGCGCGATGCGGCCGAGGGGGACTGGCCGCCCGGCTACCCCGACGACCGGCGCCATGCCTACGACCTGGCCGAGGTCCGCCATTGGCTGCAGGTGTTCGTGAAGCGGTTCTTCGCCAGCCAGTTCAAGCGCTCCGCGCTGCCCAACGGGCCGAAGGTCAGCTCGGGCGGGACGATGTCACCGCGTGGCGACTGGCGGATGCCCTCGGACGCCAGCGCTGCGATCTGGCTGGCCGACCTCGAGGACCACGTCCCCGAGCAGGCTTGACCCTGCCACGATGTCAGGCATTCGGCTGGTCCCGTCATGTTGACCATCGGAGAGTTCGCCCGGCTGGCAGGGGTGTCGGCGCGCATGCTGCGCCACTACGACGCCCTCGGCCTGCTGGTGCCCGCCGAGGTGGACCGGTTCTCCGGCTACCGTCTCTACACGCCTGGCCAGCTCGCTCGGGCCCACCAGCTGGTGGCGCTCAAGGAGCTGGGGTTCAGCCTGGAGCAGGTCGGGGAGCTTCTGGGCGAAGCCGGTCCCGACCAGATGCGCGAGCTGCTGGAGCAGCGTCGCGCGGACCTGGCCGGCCAGATCGTGCGGGACGGCCAGCGGCTGGCGGAGGTCGAGCGAAGGCTCCGACTGATCGAAGGAGGAAGTCAGATGCAGTTCACCCTCAGCGCCCTACCCGCGCTCCGCCTGGCCCAGCTCACGGGCGAGGCCGACGAACAGCCGGAGATCGGCGGCGTGATCGGGCCGCTGTTCGACCGGTTGGTTGAGGCCTACAGCGGACAACTCCCCGGTCCGTCCTTGGCGTGGTACCTCGGGGACGGTGACCGGGTCCGTCTTGCCGCCGCCGTCGCGGAGGACGGTGAGGTCCCGGCAGGGCTGGAGACCGGACAGCTGATCGCGGTCGAACGCGCCGTCGTCGCGACCTACCGCGGGCCGATCAGCGGCATCGGTGAGGCCTGGCAGGCCCTCGGCGCCCACCTGGCCAGCCACGGGCATGAGCCGGCCGGCCCGTGCCGCGAGGTCTACCACGAGATCCACCTGGACGGGGCTCACGACGAGGTGATCGAACTTCAACAGCCGATCGCCTGACCCGTCGCACCCACGAGACGGCGCCTGTGGTTGCGCGAGGCGGCGCCTGTGGTTGCGCGAGACGGCGCCTGTGGTTGCGCGAGACGGCCCATCAGGAACTAGGACGGCTCGGGGCGGGGGCCTCAGCCTGGTGCGCAACCACGAGCGCCGGTTGGCGCAACCACAAGCGCCGTCTCGTGCAACGGGGAACGCCGGTTCGTGCAACGGGGAGCGCCGGTTGGCGCAACCACAAGCGCCGGTCTCGTGCAACCGGGAGCGCCGGTTCGTGCAACGGGGAGCGCCGTCTCGTGTCGGGACACCTCGACGAAACATCGCTGCGACATAGTGGACCCATGGGCAAGCAGGAAGACTTCGTACTCCGGGCGCTCGAGGAGCGCGACGTGCGATTCGTGAGGTTGTGGTTCACCGACGTCCTCGGGTTCCTCAAGTCGGTCGCGGTCGCGCCGGCGGAGCTGGAGGGCGCCTTCGACGAGGGCATCGGCTTCGACGGCTCCGCGATCGAGGGCTTCGCCCGGGTCCACGAGGCCGACATGCTGGCCAAGCCCGATCCGGCCACGTTCCAGATCCTGCCGTGGCGCGGGGAGGGGCCCGCGACGGCGCGCATGTTCTGCGACATCGTGATGCCCGACGGCAGCCCGTCGTACGCCGACCCGCGCCACGTCCTCAAACGCACCTTGGGCAAGGCCGCCGACCAGGGCTTCACGTTCTACACCCACCCGGAGATCGAGTTCTACGTCTTCAAGGACACCCCGATGCCCGGTCAGGAGCCGGTGCCGGTCGACCGCAGCGGCTACTTCGACCACACCGCGCAGTCCACCGGCGCCGATTTCCGGCGCGAGGCGATCACCATGCTGGAGTCGATGGGCATCTCCGTGGAGTTCAGCCACCACGAGGGCGGCCCCGGCCAGCAGGAGATCGACCTGAGGTACGCCGACGCGCTCACCACCGCCGACAACGTGATGACGTTCCGCACCGTGGTGCGCGAGGTGGCGCTCAGCCAGGGGGTCTGGGCCAGCTTCATGCCCAAGCCGTTCACCACCCACCCGGGGTCGGGCATGCACACGCATGTCTCACTGTTCGAGGGTGACCGCAACGCGTTCTTCGAGGCCGGGGCGGAGTACCAACTGTCCAAGACCGGGCGGCAGTTCATCGCCGGAATACTGACCCATGCCAGCGAGATCACCTGCGTCACCAACCAGTGGGTCAACAGCTACAAGCGGCTGCTGGGCGGGGGCGAGGCCCCGTCGTACATCTGCTGGGGCCACAACAACCGCTCGGCCATGATCCGGGTCCCGATGTACAAACCCAGCAAAGGCAACTCAACTCGCGTCGAATTGCGTACGATCGACGCGGCCAGCAACCCGTATCTCGCGTTCGCCGTGATCCTGGCCGCTGGCATGAAAGGCATCGAGGAGGGCTATGAGCTGCCCCCCGGAGCGGAGGATGACGTGTGGTCCCTGACCGAGCGAGAGCGACAAGCGCTGGGCATCGAACCCTTGCCCAAGAACCTCTCGGACGCGATCAGCGTCGCTGAGCGCTCAGAGCTGCTCGCGGAGACTCTCGGCGAGCACGTCTTCGACTTCTTCCTGCGCAACAAGAGGCAGGAGTGGAACGAGTACCGCACCCAGGTGTCGGCGTTCGAGCGCGACAGGATGTTGCCGGTCCTATGAGCGTCATGGTCCTGGGTGTGGAACGGGTTCACGGCTACCCCCGCGTGTTCGTCGAGCCGCTGCTGTGGCTGACCGTGACCTCCGGAGTGGTCTGGACCGCGGTGGCCCTCGACATCCGCGACGCCCTCGGCGGCGGGGTGGTCCTGGATCGCAGTCTGGGCACGATCGCGACGGTCATGGCCCTCCTGTTGCTGGTCAACGGGGTCGCGGCGCTGCTGTTCGCCTCCAGCCCCGGCTCGGTCTCTCGCGGCCTGGCGATGATCTGCGGCCTGGGCCTGGTGATGTCCTCGTGGGCGCTGACCCAGATGAACGAGATCGAGCCCGTCGCCCGACAGAAGCTCGTGTGGGGGTTCCTGATCGCAGGGATCGCGCTCACCGTGCTGGCCACGATCAAGTGGCGCACGGTCGCGTCACCGCCCGACCAGGAGCGCGGCGTGCCGGTGCTGCTCGCGCTGGCGGCACTGGGGATCGCGGCTGTGGTGCTCGCCTTCATGTGCTACCGCACCTTCGATCAGGGGTTCGTTTCCGTTCCGCGGCAGCACACGCCCGCGTGGGGGCCCTTGCTGCCATGGTGGATGCTGCTCGTCGGGGTTCTCGGCACGATGGAGCAGGTGTGGAGCCAGCGCTGGCTGGCCGCGGCACTGACGCTGGTCGCCGGCGCGGCGCTTGCCGCAGGGATCGCTCCGGCCTGAGTCGCCGCTGCGCCACGAGCGGGGATAGATTGCCGCTGTGAAACATCGTCCCCGGATCCTGGTCATCGAGCACGAAGCCGACGATCCGCCGGCCTGGTTCGGTGTCTGGCTGGAGGACGCCGGCTGTCACCTGCACGTGTGTCAGCCCTGGGCGGGCGACGAGATGCCCACCGATCTCACGGGGTACGACGGTCTGCTGGTGATGGGCGGCTGGATGAGTGCCCATCATGACGCCGAGATCGCCTGGCTGTCCCGGGTCAAGGAGCTGCTCCGGGAGGCTGCCGCCGACAGCGTCCCCGCCTTCGGGATCTGCCTGGGTCACCAGGTCGCCGCCGTGGCCCTCGGAGGGACCGTGGTCAAGAACCCGGCAGGCCAGCAGCTCGGGCTTCTCCTCACCGGGTGGACCGACGCCGCGGCCGAGGACCCCCTGTTCGCGGCAGCGGCCACCCCACGTCGTGGCATCCACTGGAACAGCGACATCGTCAGCGAGCTCCCGGCCGGCGCAGTCCTGATGGCCCGGGCGCCGTCCGGCGAGATCCAGGCCGCGAGGTTCGCCGACACGGTGTGGGGGGTCCAATGGCATCCCGAGATCGACGAACCTCTGCTGCGGCGCTGGGTCGAGGAGGAGCCGGACCAGCCTCGGCAGGCCGGCGTGGATGCCGAGGCCGTGCTCGCTGAGGCCGATGCCGCGCGGGCCGAGCTCGACGCGGCCTGGCGCCCCCTGGCCGAGCGCTTCGCCTCGCTGGTGGCAGCGTACGCCGCGCTGGCGGGCCGCCGCTGATGAGTCCTCCGGACGTCGAGATCGCGCTGAGCCGTCAGGCCCTGCTGCGGCTCGGCTTCCAGGACTCCACTCGCGCCCGCGACGGCATCGCGACTCTGGGCGGCGTGAGCGGGCCGTTCGTGGCCCTGTTCGGCCGGACTGCCGACCCGGACCTCGCGCTGGCCGGGTTGCTGCGGTTGTGCGATGCCAGCTCCGACCCCGGTGTCCTGCTGCAGACGCTGGCGGACGACGAAGGCACCGCGATGCGGCTGCTGCTCGTCCTCGGTGCCAGCCAGGCGCTCGCCGATCATCTGGTCCGCCACCCCGAGCAGTGGCGGGAGCTTGAGGACCCCTGGCTGGGCTCCACGCGCCCGGCGGCGTACGCCGTCCGGGCAGGTCTCCTCGCTGCCGTCGGCGCGGATCCCGCAGATCCGGCGCCGGTGGCCACCGTTCCCCTCGCGGACGCCTCGAACGCGCTGCGGGTGGAGTATCGCCGCCACCTGCTGCGGTTGGCGGCCCGAGATCTGGCCCACCACCTGTCGATCGACGACGCCGCAGCCGAGCTGTCGGATCTCGCGGCGGGCACGCTCGATGCGGCCCTCGCAGTGGCGCGGGCACGCGTCGGCGACGAGGCAGGTGACGTCCGGTTGGCCGTGATCGCGATGGGCAAGTGCGGTGCGCACGAGCTCAACTATGTCTCCGACGTCGACGTGATCTTCGTGGCCGAGCCGGTCGACGGAAGCCCCGAGGGGCCGGCCGTGCAGGTCGCCTGCCGGATCGCTGCCGCTGCGATGCAGGTCTGCTCCGACCACACGGCAGAAGGCACGATCTGGCCCGTCGACGCCGGCCTCCGTCCAGAAGGCAAGGCAGGTCCCCTCGCGCGCACGCTGGCCAGCCACCAGGGCTACTACGAGCGTTGGGCCAAGACCTGGGAGTTCCAGGCGCTGCTCAAAGCGCGGCCGATCGCTGGCGACCTGGAGCTCGGCCGCGCGTTCACCGAGATGGTGGCCCCGATGGTGTGGAGCGTCGCCGGCCGCGACGGCTTCGTGACCGACGTGCAGGCGATGCGCCGCCGGGTCCTCGACCACATCCCCTCGCATGAGGCGGAGCGGCAGCTGAAGTTGGGCTCGGGTGGGTTGCGGGACGTCGAGTTCGCGGTCCAGCTCCTCCAGCTCGTGCACGGGCGAGGCGACCCGAGGGTCCGGCCGTCCACGACGCTCAGCGCGCTGGCCGAGCTCACCCGAGCCGGCTACGTCGGCCGCGAGGACGGCGAGGCGCTCGGGGCGGCGTACGCCTGGCTGCGAACGCTGGAGCACCGCATGCAGCTCTTCCAGCTGCGCCGGATCCACGTGGTTCCCGAGCAGGAGGAGGCACTGCGTCGCCTCGGCCGGTCACTCGGCTACGTGAAGGACCCCGTCAGGTCGCTCGACAAGGCCTGGAGCCACCACCGGCTCGAGGTGCGTCGACTCCACGAGAAGCTCTTCTACCGCCCCCTGCTCGAGGCCGTGGCCCGGATCCCGGGCGAAGGGGTCAGGCTGTCCCCCGAAGCCGCCGGCGAGCGGCTGGCAGCGCTCGGCTACCGCGACCCGCCGGCGGCGCTGCGGCACCTCGAGGCGCTCACCGCCGGTCTGTCACGCACCGCCACGATCCAGCGCACCCTGCTGCCCGCGCTCCTGGAGTGGTTCGCCGACGCTCCCGATCCCGACGCCGGGTTGTTCGGTTTCCGCCGGATCAGCGAGTCCCTCGGCCGCACGCCGTGGTATCTCAAGACGCTGCGCGACGAGGGCAAGGTCGCCCAGCGGCTGGCGCGGCTGCTCGGCACCTCGCGGTATGCCACCGATCTGCTCGAGCGTGAGCCCGAGGGGGTGCGACTGCTCGGCGAGGAGCTGATCCCGCTCGGATCCGAGGCGTTACTCACCGAGATGCACTCGATCGCCAAGCGCCAGCAGGACCCCGAGTCGGCCGTGGTCGGGATCCGCGGGATCCGGCGACGAGAGCTCTTCCGGATCTCCGCGGGCGATCTTCTCGGGATGGTCGACGTTGCCGATGTCGGGGCGGCGCTCTCACGGCTCACCGACGCCACCTTGGCGGCGACGCTCGGGGTGGTCGAGCGCGCTGAGACCGCGGCTCGCGGCCTGGATGCTCCCCCCACGCTGATGGCCGTGGTTGCGATGGGAAGGTACGGCGGCTTCGAGCTGGCCTACGCCAGCGATGCCGACGTGATGTTCGTGCACGAGCCGGTGGCCGGGGCGGATCCGCAGGTGGCGACGGCGTACGCCCTGGCCGTGGCCAACGAGCTGCGACGGCTGCTGGCCGTGGCCGGCACCGACCCGCCGCTCGATGTCGACGCGGACCTGCGCCCCGAGGGGCGGCAGGGTGCCTTGGTCCGGACCCTGGAGTCCTACGCCGCCTACTACGCCAAGTGGTCGAAGGTCTGGGAGTTCCAGGCCCTGCTCCGCGCAGATGCGGTGGTCGGAGACGAGGGGCTGCGCCAGCGATTCACGGCGCTGATCGACCCGCTGCGGTTCCCGGAGAAGGGGCTCAGCGACGCCGACGTCCGCGAGGTCCAGCGGATCAAGGCGCGCGTCGACAACGAACGACTGCCACGCGGGGCTGACCCGCACACGCACCTCAAGCTCGGGCGCGGGGGCCTGGCCGACGTCGAGTGGACGGCCCAGCTGCTCCAGATGAAGTACGCCGGCGCGCACGAGGGCCTGCGCAGCACCCGCACCATCGAGGCGCTCACCGCCGCCGGGGAGGCCGACCTGCTGGCGCCGTTGGACGTGCAGGCGCTGGTGCACGCGTGGCGCACGGTGAGCCAGTTCCGCAACGCCATCACCCTGGTCCGGGGCAAGCCGTCCGACCAGCTTCCTCGCGATCCGCGAGAGCGGGCCGCCGTCTCCGAGGTGCTCGGCTACTCGCCCGGGGCCACCGACCAGATGATCAACGACTACCTTCGGGTGACTCGTCAAGCGCACGCCGTCGTCGAGCGGGTGTTCTGGGGCTGAGTCAGGCGCGGACCAGCACGCCGAGCGGGCCGCGATGACCGGTTGGTGGGCACGAATGTGCGCCCGAGGGCCGTCGCCCCTACCGTGGAGAGATGTCTACTCTCGGGTTACCTCGCTCCGTCCTCGGACTCATCGTCGTCTCGCTCGTGTCGGCGGCCGCCCCCGCCGCCGCGGCGACCGATACGACGCCGGTCTCCCTCTCCTTCACCGGCCCCAAGAGCGGGGCCGCGATCACCTCGGCGGCCAACGACGGCAGCGGGGCCACCTCGCAGTCGGTCGTGACCGCCAACGGTGGTCGGCTGCGCGCGCGCTGGTCACGCATCTCCACGGGCATCGCCGCCCGCTACCCGGCGTACGACGGCGCCGGGAACGGCCGGCGGGCGATCCTGGCGGTGACCAACAGCGGCAGCTCCGACGATCTGGGTCCGGGCGCCCAAGAGTTCGTCTTCGGCGCTGACGCGAAGCTCAACGCCGTCAGCACCGGGAGCGCCAACGACAACGGCAACAACCTGGTCCAGCGTGGCCTGGCCACGGCCACTGCGCAGTACAAGCTCCAGCTCGACGGCGGACGGTTCTCCTGCCGGGTCAAGGGCGACGACGGCGCGCAGTTCGTGAGGTCCTCACTGAAGACCTCCGCGTCGACGTGGTACCACGCGCTGTGCAAGCGGCGCGTGGTCGCTGCGGGTGACTTCCTGGTGATCAAGGTAGCCAAGGTCCGGGCCGACGGTTCGCGCGGATCGGTGCGCAAGAACGTCTCGACCACCGGCTCGATCGGCAACCTGTCCTTCACCGCGGACACACCGCTCTCGGTAGGGGGCAAGCTGATCGACGCCACCACGATCTCCTCCGCTTCCGACCAGTGGAACGGCGTCGTCGACAGCGTGTTCCTGACGATCCGCTCCTGACGTCTCGCGGTGGCCTCGCTTGACCGCACCGATCAAACCGGGGCAGGGTGAGGCGCATGTCTGAACCCCTGGTCGTGCTGAAGGACGTCAACAAGCACTTCGGGGACCTGCATGTGCTGAAGGACATCAACCTCTCCGTAGGCCAGGGGGAGGTCGTGATCCTGATCGGCCCATCGGGCTCCGGGAAGTCAACGCTGTGCCGCACGATCAACCGTCTGGAGACCTTCGAGTCGGGGACGATCACCATCGACGGGGTGGACCTTCCGGAGGAGGGCAAGCTGCTCGCTGAGCTGCGAGCCGACGTGGGCATGGTCTTCCAGTCCTTCAACCTCTTCGCGCACAAGACGATCCTCGAGAACGTGACCCTCGGGCCGATCAAGGTCCGCAAGATGTCCAAGGCAGCCGCCCAGAAGAAGGCGATGGAGCTGCTCGAGCGGGTGGGGGTCGCGCACCAGGCGGACAAGTACCCCGCCCAGCTGTCGGGCGGCCAGCAGCAGCGGGTGGCGATCGCGCGCTCCCTGGCGATGGACCCCAAGGTGATGCTCTTCGACGAGCCGACGTCCGCCCTGGATCCCGAGATGATCAACGAGGTCCTCGACGTGATGGTGGAGCTGGCCAAGAGCGGGATGACCATGATCGTGGTCACCCACGAGATGGGCTTCGCCCGCAAGGCCGCGGACGCGGTGGTGTTCCTGTCCGAGGGACAGGTGGTCGAGACGGGCACCCCCGAGGAGTTCTTCACCAACCCGCAGAGCGACCGCGCCAAGGACTTCCTGGGCAAGATCCTGACCCACTGAGGGTCCACCTACTCGGCGTCATTCGACGCGAGCTGAGACGAACACACGTGAAATCAACGAGATGAAGAAGTGAGAGTGAGAGAAGAGTGAAGACACGTCGAGGATGGGCCGCGGTAGCGGCCACTGCCGTGGCAGCTCTGGTGCTGGCCGGATGCGGTGGCAGCGATGACAGCGCGAGCAGCGACGGAATGAAGATCGGCATCAAGTTCGATCAGCCGGGACTCGGGCTCAAGGTCGGCAACGACTACACGGGCTTCGACGTCGATGTCGCCACCTACGTCGCCGAGAAGCTCGGGACCGCGGCCGCGGACATCACCTGGGTGCAGGCACCCAGCGCCCAGCGGGAGACCTTGATCAGCACCGGACAGGTGGACCTGGTCGTGGCGACGTACTCCATCACCGACGAGCGCAAGGAGCTGGTGAGCTTCGCCGGGCCGTACTTCATCGCCGGCCAGGACCTGCTGGTGCGCTCCGATGACACCGAGATCACCGGCCCCGAGTCACTCGCCGGCAAGAAGCTGTGCTCGGTGACCGGGTCGACGTCCGCGCAGAACGTCGCGGACCAGGTCCCCGGGGTCAACCTGCGGGAGTTCGGGACGTACTCCGAGTGTGTCTCGGCGCTGACGTCGGGCGGCGTGGACGCCGTGACCACTGACGACACGATTCTGGCCGGCTACGCCGCCCAGACTGAGAACGTCGGCAAGCTCAAGGTCGTCGGCAGCACGTTCTCCACGGAGAACTACGGCATCGGGCTCAAGCTGGACGACACCGAGCTGTGCCAGCAGGTGACCGACGCGATCCAGAGCATGATCGACGACGGCGCCTGGGCGACGGCCGTGGAGAGCAACCTCGGCGCCGCAGGCTACGTGGCCGGGGACGGCAACCCCCCGACCCCGGACGCCTGCGCGTGACCGTCGGGTCCTGAGGGTGGGTGCGCCCGAACCGGCGCACCCACCCACTCCCGGCCAAGACTCCATCCTGACCAGCCACCCCGACCTTCCGGCGCGAGAGGCGTGACGTGGGCGACATCCTCAGCAAGTACGACATCCTGGGAGCCTTCTGGGTGACCATCCAGCTGGCACTGCTGTCGGCCGCGGGGTCCCTCGTGGTCGGCACCGTGATGGCGATCTTCCGGGTCTCCCCGGTGCGAATGCTGCGGATCATCGGCGCGGGCTACGTCAACATCATCCGCAACACCCCACTCACCGTGCTGATGGTGATGAGCATCCTGGGTTTCAGCATCATCTTGGGGCTGGCCATCAGCGACAATCAACAGCGCGACTCCTACTGGTGGGCGGTGATCATGTTGTCGGTCTACCACGCGGCGTTCGTCTGCGAGGCCCTGCGCAGTGGAGTCAACACGATCCCGCTCGGACAGGCCGAGGCAGCCCGGTCGATCGGGCTGACCTTCACCCAGTCGCTGCGCGAGGTGCTGCTGCCGCAGGCCTTCCGCGGCGCGATCGCGCCGCTGGGGTCGACCCTGATCGCGCTCACCAAGAACACCACGGTGGCCGCGGTCATCCTCGGCACCTCGAACGCGCCCGAGGCGGCGGGGATGCTGGCGCAGATCACTGAGAACGAGGGCGGCCAGCTCGTGGTCTTCTTCCTGTTCGCGCTGGGCTTCGTGGTTCTGACCCTGCCGCTCGGAGTGGCGACGACGTCGCTGTCGCGGCGGCTGGCGGTGAAGCGATGAGCGCCGCGCACGAGGTCCTCTTCGACGCCCCCGGCCCGCGGGCTCGGAGGCGGCACGCACTGCTGTCGGTGATCGGCCTGGTGCTGATTGCGGCTGCGTTGTGGGTCGCCCTGGGCCGGATGGCCGACGCGAACCAGCTGCAGGGCTACCAGTGGAAGGGCTTCGTCACCGAGCCCGTGTGGTGGACGGCGTACCTCCTGCCGGGGCTCTGGGGCACGATCAAGGCGGCCGCGCTCTCGGTGGTGTTCGCCGGCATCTTCGGCATCGTGTTCGGCATGGGCCGGCTGTCGCACCTCCGGTGGGTGCGGTGGATCAGCAGCGTGGTCGTGGAGTTCTTCCGCTCCGTGCCGGTGCTGATGATGATGCTGTTCCTCTACTTCGGGTACTTCGCCACCACCAACCTGGTCTCGCCGCAGAACGCGCCGCTGCTGTCCGTGGTGCTGGCGCTGACGCTCTACAACGGCGCCGTGATCGCCGAGCTGGTCCGGTCGGGGGTGTTCTCGTTGCCCGCGGGCCAGAGCGAGGCGGGTCTCTCGATCGGCCTGACGCCGACCCAGACGCTGCGCAGCATCCAGCTGCCGCAGGCCCTGACCGCGATGCTGCCGGCCCTGGTCGGCCAGCTGGTGGTGGTGCTGAAGGACAGCGCTTTGGGCTTCGCCATCACCTATCCCGAGTTGCTGAACCAGGGGAAGACGCTGGGGTCGGCGTACTCCAACACGCTGTCGGCCTATCTGGTCGTGGCGCTGCTGTTCATCGTGATGAACTACGTGCTCACCCGGTTGGCGTCGTGGGTCGAGGGGAGGCTGAAGAATCGTGGTGGGGGTCGGGCAGCCCCGGGACCGACCGTCGACGATGGCATCCTGCCGCACACCCAGGCGCAACCCACCCAGATCTAGGCGTCACTCGGCGAAGAGGCGCGTCTCGGACTCCTCCGAGGTGATCTCGATCCGCAGCCGCCACACGAGCTCGTGCTCGAGGCCGAGGCGGGTCAGCGTGATCTGGACCTGCGGGAGCAGCCAGACCTGCTTGTGGAGGGCGGTGCGTTGGCCCTCGGTGCGCGTGCGCAGCCAGATGACAGGCGCGCCATCGCGATCGGGCAACCAGTGCCCACTCGCGACCCCCCAGGAGCCGAGGGACGCGATAATGGGCAGGATGGCCGCGTCGACCGACTTCGCTATCGCCTCACGCTCCACGCCGGCCACGGTAGCGCGGGGCACCTTGGGCCGGGCGGAGCGGGACGAGCAGCGCGAGCGGTGCACATCGAGTGAAGGGTGAACAGCCATGGACAGCACATCGTTGGACGACACTGCTGAGGATCTGCTCGGGCGCGCCCGCGGCGCCCGCAGCGGGCGCGCGGCGAAGACCGTGTTCGGCGGCGCCGAACACCTGCTGAGGCAGACCACCATCGCTCTTCTGGCCGGGCACGAGCTCTCCGAGCACAACAGTCCGGGAGAGGCGACCCTGCACGTCCTCCGCGGCCGGGTTCGCCTGAGCAGCCCCTCGGCTTCGATCGAAGCTGGCGCCGGGGACTTCGTCGCGATCCCGCCGGAGCGGCACGCGCTGGCGGCGCTCGAGGACTCCGTGGTCCTGCTGACGGTGGTGACCCGCTGAAGCCCTCCGATGGGCCAGGCGAAGGCGGCCCCGGAACCCCAGCAGTGGAGGCGAGCTCGGACGTGGAGCGCCTGACCCGGTGGACCGCCGCGGGCGGCGGGTGGCGGGTGATCGCCCGCGGCCCGACCAGCCTGACGGTCGCGCTGCTGACCTGCGACGGGGGAGAGGAGATGGAGCGCGTCATCTCCTCCGACCCCGTCTTCGTCGAGCACCTCGGAGACCGGTCGGACCACGAGTCCTGATCCGACGACCCGTGGTCTGAGCCACGTCCCGGATCCGTTCCACAGACCGCCGGTCGGCGCGATGACGTAGTCAGGGAGATGCGGCGACGGTGGTGCGGAGCCAGGACTGGAAGCGCTGGAAGCCGAGATCGCGGGAGAGTGCTGTGGGCCAGTGGAGGTAGTAGCCGGTGTCAGGGCCGGTCACGACGGGGCCGACTTCGACCAGCAGCCCGCGGCGCAGAAGGTCGCCGCTCAGGGTGCGCCAGCTGAGGATCACTCCGTTGCCGCTGATCGCCAGCGGGACCACACTCCCGTACGTCGGGTAGACGACCTGGTCGGACGTGGCGGCGTACTCCTGCCCGTTCGCGGCGAACCAGCTGGCCCAGTCCTGCCAGGTCCGGTCGGTCTGGTCGATCTGCAGCAGTGGTGCGTCGAGCAGCGCCCGTGCCGGCGACGCCGGGGAGAGCCCGAGCTCGGCGGCCAGGTCGGGTGAGGCTACGGGCACCACTGCCTCTCCGACCAGCCGTTCGGCGCGTAACCGCGGCACTCGACCGTCCCCGAACCGGATGCTCGCATCGTGCTCGAGCCCCGCCAGCTCGCGGTCGTGGTCGAAGATGGTCAGGAGGACGCGGGTCGGCGCCATCGCCTCGCGAAGCTCGCGCAGACGGGGGGCGAACCAGTTCTCTGCCACCGAGGGCTGCACCGCGACTCTCAGCTGGTCGGGGTCAGCGCGCAGCCGGGACAGGGCGGCCTCCATACCGTCGAAGGCCGTCGAGACGGCCTGGTGCAGTAGCTGGCCGCGCCGCGTGAGTGTTCGTCGGTTGGTATGTCGGTCGAAGAGCACGGTGTTCAGCGAGGCCTCCAGTGCTGCCATCTGCTTGGAGACCGCTGGCTGGGAGGTGCCCAGCTCCTCGGCGGCAGCCGTGAACGTGCCCAGGCGACCCACTGCCTCGAAGGCCGCGAGTCGCTGCAGCTGGCGCACCCGGTGCAGCAACACCCGCATCCAGGGCCTCCTGACTCGGGTCGCGACCATAACCTGTGGTGATGCCAACCTAACCGAGCAGCCTCTGTCGAGGCGAGCACTGCTGCGCCTAGCCTCACTGCATGCACCTGACCTGCACTCGGCTGACGCCGGCTCTCGGAGCAATCGCCATGCTGCCCGCCGCCGCACCCGAGGGCCCCTTCATCTGCGAGGAGCTCGCCGACGCCGTCCATGCCGCGCTGATGGAAAACTCGGTGCTGGTGCTGCCCGATGCTCTACTGGATCCGGCCTCGATGGTGCAGCTCGGTGCGGCCCTGGGCACCTTGGGCGCGCGTCACCACTCCTACGTCACCCTTCCTGAGTTCGAGGACGTCGTGGTCCTGACCTGGGAGGGCGACCAGAAGCCCGATGCCGCGGAGTGGCACGCCGACATGACCTACCGCCCGGTCCCGCCGTTCGCCTCGATCCTCAAGGCGGTCGAGGTGCCACCCGTGGGTGGCGACACGTTGTGGGCCAGCATGTTCGCGGTCCACGATGCGCTCGACCCGGGGCTGCGACGCGACTTGGCGCAGCTCGATGCCGTCCACGACATGGGTGCCTTCCGGACCGGCGCCTATCTCCAGGGTGGTGACGCCGGGATCAGCGAGGCGCTGACCCTTGCCGGTTCAGCGGTGCACCCGGTGGTCGACCAGCATCCGGTGACCGGCCGGCCCTACCTGAACGTCAGTGAGTCCTTCACTCGGTTCGTGATCGGTCTGTCCGCGCCCGAGAGTGGTCGACTGCTGACCATGTTGTTCGACCTCGTCAACCGCCCCGACTTCCAGGTGCGACTGAGGTGGCAGCCCGGAACGGTCGCGATCTGGGACAACCGGGGGACCCAGCACTACGCGGTCGCCGACTACCTGCCGCACCGCCGGGTGATGCACCGGGTCGCCGTGGTCACCGACCGACGCACCCCCTCGGCGTCCACCTGAGCGCCTGCGTGTCTCCTCCCGCCAGGTGCGGTGGGTCAGCGGCCTTTCCACACCGGCGGCCTCTTCTCGGCAAACGCCTTGAACCCCTCGAGGCCGTCCTCGGAGTCGTAGAGCGTGTCGACGGTCTGCAACGTCCGTCCGGTGACCTGGTCGAGGACGTCCTGGAACGACGCGCCCTCGGCGGCACGGGCGACCTCCTTGATCGCGGCGAAGACGAGCGGGGGGCCTGACTCCAACAGCCGGGCCACCTCCCAGGCGCGCTCCACCACGGCGGCCTGGTCGCCCAGCACCTCGTTGACCAAGCCCCACCGGTGAGCCTCGTCGGCTCCCATCCAGCGCCCGGTCAGCAGCAGCTCCATCGCCACGTGGTAGGGCATCCGCTTCGGCAGCTTGATGGTGGCGGCGTCAGCCAGCGTGCCGGCGTTGATCTCGGGCAGGCCGAACTGGGTCGACCTCGAGGCGTAGATGAGGTCGCACGAGAGGGCGAGCTCGAAGCCGCCACCCAGGGCGAGCCCGTGCACGGCGGCGATCACCGGCTTGTTCAGCCCGGGGAGCTCCTGGAGCCCGCCGAACCCTCCGACGCCGTAGTCGCCGTCGACGGCGTCGCCACCCGCCGCAGCCTTCAGGTCCCAGCCGGCCGAGAAGAACTTGTCCCCGGCCGTGCGCAGGATGGCGACGAGCAGGGTGGGGTCGTCGCGGAACCCGGCGAACACCGTGCCCATCGCCCTGCTGGTGGCGAGGTCGATCGCGTTGGCCTTGGGCCGGTCCAGGGTGACCTCAAGGATGCCTCCCTCGCGCCGCACGTGCACTGCGTCGGTCACGTCTTCTCCTTCCGTCATCGGGCGATCATGCTCCCAGCGGACGGAGCAGGGCTCGGGAGATGATGTGTCGCTGGATCTCCGAAGTGCCGTCCCAGATGCGTTCGATGCGCGCGTCCCGCCAGATCCGTTCCAGGGGCAGCTCGTCCATCAGCCCCATGCCGCCGTGGATCTGGATGGCCTCGTCGGCCACCATCGCCAGCACCTCGGTCGCCTTCAGCTTCGCCATGGCGATGTCTGAATCCGTGGCGACCCCGTTGTCGTACTTCCACGCTGCCTCCAGGGTCAACAGCTCCGCGGCGCGCAGCTCGAGCGCCATGTCGGCGAGCTTGAACGAAATCCCCTGGAAGCGCCCGATCTTCTGGCCGAACTGGACCCGGTCGGCGGCATGTCGAACGGCCAGATCGAGGGCTCGCTCGGCACGTCCGAGGCAGGTCGCGGCCACCTGCAGCCGGGTGCTGCCGAGCCAGGTGCCGGCCAGGTCGAAGCCCTTTCCCTCCTCGCCCAGCAACGCGTCCGAGGGCACGTGGCAGTCGAAGTCGAGGATGGCGTTGGTGTAGCCACGGTGCGAGACGTTGCGGTAGCCGTCGTGCACGCTGAGCCCCGGGGTGTCGAGGTCGACCAGGAACGTCGACATCGCCTTCTGCCCGCCACCCGGTTCGTCCGTCACGGCGAACAGGATCACGAAGTCCGACTCCTGCGCATGGCTGATGAAGTGCTTGGTGCCCTTGATGTGCCAGCCCTCGGCGTCCCTGACTGCGCGGGTTCGCATGGCGCGCAGGTCCGACCCGGCGTCCGGCTCGGTGAGCGCGAGGCAGTCGCGTCGTGCGCCACTGATGCTGGGGTGGAGGTAGCGCTCCTTCTGGGCATCGGTGCCGGCCAGGAGGATGTTGGACGGACGACCGATGCAGGAGTGCAGGGCGTAGTTGGCCTTGCCGAGCTCCTTCTCGGAGAGCACCCACGTCACCGTGTCGAGCCCGGCCCCGCCGACCTCCTCAGGCATGTTCGCGGCGAAGAGCCCGGCCCGGATGGCCTTCTCCTTGATCTGCTCGGCCAGCTCGTGGCGGAGCACCCCTGTGCGTTCGACCTCTGCCTCGTGGGGGTAGAGCTCGCGCTCCACGAACGAGCGTGTGACCTCCACGATGCTGCGCTGTTCGTCGCTGAGACCGAAGTCCATGAGCGCACCTACCTTCCCTGTGTGATCCAACAGTGCCTGACGTCTCAGTGCCAGGCCACTGAAGGAAGCAGCGGCGGGCGGTCGAGGTCCCGGTGGGGTGCACGCTCATCCCCCCAGCGTGCGCGGTTCGACAAGAGATAGTGGAGGACACCGGCAGTGGGTTGACGAATAGCTTCCGACAACGAAGATTGATTGTCATGACTCGCCTGGCGATCTCGGACGCCGTCGAACGGGTCGGTGGAGCACCTCGTGGCTGTACGGCGTGGGTCGCACGCACGGGCGTGGTCGGAAGAGACAGCCTGGGGCGCCGTCGCACTGCTGTTCGGCGCGGACGCCGAATGGATGGGGGATAGCCAGCGCTCTCGTCTGCGGGCGCGGCTTCGCCGGATCGCCTCCGATGAGCTGGTTCAGCGAGCTCGCGGGCGGGCGCGTGTGACGAGATACGCCGGCCACGCGAGCTCCGCTGCTTGCCTTCGAGCTGAGTTGATCGACACCTCGACCGCGGCTGGACGGCTGGGGCTCGCCGGCACCAGGACGATTCACCCTGCGTAGCACGGGGTTCGACCTTGAGGCGGTGGCGGAGCTGGTGGAGCAGAGCGATGCGCTTGCTGCGCTCGACCTGGCGGGATCACTCGATACTCGCGAGGAGCGAGCCGGTCTCGATGGACTCGACAAGGCTCTGGAGAAGACACGTGGCTGAGCGCTTCGCGATCGAGGTTCCTGACCCGCCTGGTGGCTGGGGCCGACCCTGGCCGAACGTCGCCGAGATCGAGACGGCCCTGCCGTCGACCGACGGGCCGACCCCGACCGAACCAGCGCCGACGGCAACTGCACCGACGGCAGCTGCACCGACGGAACCGGTTCGGTGAAGACCGGTCGGCTCGGCTACGCCGATTCCGACACCGCCGCGGCGATGGCGATCAGCGCCGTGCACGCCACCAGCAGCGTGAGCACCAGCGGGAGGACGAACCGCAGGTACTGGTCGTAACGCACCTTGGCCAGGGCCAGCCCGCCCATCACGACCGCGGAGGTGGGGGTGATCAGGTTGACCACGCCCGAGGCCGACTGGAACGCGGTGACCACGATCGAGCGGGGCACATTGGCGAAGTCGGCGAGCGGCGCGAGGATCGGCATCGCCACGGCAGCGTGGCCCGACGTCGAAGGCACCAGGAACGCCAACGGCACGTTGATCAGGAACATCAGTCCACCGAACATGGCCGAGGAGGTGTTGTTCACCGCACTCTCCATCGAGTTCAGGACGGTGTCGGTGATCCGGGAGTTGTTCATGATGACCGTGACCCCGCGAGCCAGCACGATGATGAGTCCGACACCGATGAAGTCACCGGCGCCCCGGACGAGGGTGTCGGTGAGTCCCTTCTCACCCAGCCCACCGATCACGCCGACCACGATCGACATCACGATGAAGAGGGCCGCGAGCTCGGGGAAGTACCAGTCCAACTGCCAGCCGAAGCTGTCCGCGCTGGGTCCGTTGACCACCTGTGCCCACGGCACGATCGCATAGATCATGAACGCGAAGGTGAAGGCCACCACCGCGATGACCGCCTTCTGGCGGACTGTGATCACCGGCATGTCCCCGACACCACGCTCGGCGATCTCGCCGTCTTCGGGCTGGGACTGGGTCATCGATGACGCCGGGTCCTTGCGCACCTTCCTGGCGTACCGCAGCACGTAGAGCACTCCGACGGGCACCAGCAGGACATACATGAGGAACCTGAAGCCGATGCCGTCGCCGATCGAGATGCCCGATGCCTCGGAGGCCACACCGGTCGCGAAAGGGTTCACGGTCGAGGCGAGGACACCGATGCCGGCGCCCACCAGGATGGTCGCCGCGGCCACCATCCGGTCGTAACCCAGGCTCAGCATCAGGGGCACGACCAGGGCGTAGAAGCCCAGCGTCTCCTCGGCCATTCCCTCGGTGGTGCCACCCAGGGAGAACAGCACCATCAGGATCACGATCAGCACCGCGCCACGAGAGCCGAAGCGCTGGGCGATCCGAGCGATGCCGTTGTCGATCGCGCCGGTGCGCATCGACATGGTGATGAAGATGCCGATCGCGATCACGAACAGGAAGACGCCGGCAGCGCCGAAGAGCTCACCGCTCTCATAGGGCCCGATAAATCCGCCGTCGGCGGACTGCACGCCGTAGAGGCCGTTGATCGGTGACAGGAACAGCTCCATCAGCCGGTCGCCGAAGGACAGCCCTGCGTCGACTTCCCCATAGCTGCCCGGGATCGGGCCCCCGGTCTCCTCGCTGACCTTGTAGGCACCGGTCGGCACGATGAAGGCCAACAGCCAGACGGCGAGGGTCACCACGGCCAGGACGGTGAAGGCACTCGGGAAGGTGAAGCGGCGTTCCTTCCGGCCCGAGCCGGCTGGTGGTACGTCTCGCGTTGCGGTGCTCATCGTGTGGCCCTCCAGTAGTCCGGGATTCCTCCGACACAGGTAAGCAGCAGCGGTGGGTCCGGCGATGCTGGCAAAGGTCCCGAGCTGGACGGGCCTTCGGCCCTCCCTCATTCGCACCCGGCACAGCAGGGTGATGGGAAGCAATCAACCAGTCGAGATCAGCAGGAGATGACATGTCGTTGCACGTTGACTCAGAGGTAGGCACCCTCCGGCAGGCGATCCTGCATCGTCCGGACCTCGAGTTGAAGCGGCTGACGCCGACCAACAGGGACTCCTACCTCTTCGACGACGTCCTGTGGGTCAAGCGGGCCAAGCAGGAGCACGATGCCTTCGCCGAGGCCTTGCGTGACCTCGACGTGCGGATCCACCTCTTCGATTCCCTCCTGCTCGAGACCGTCGCGATCCCGGAGGCACGCAAGCATGTCCTCGACGCCTCCTTCGACGAGCGCGTCTACGGACCGATGGCCACCGACGCGCTCTACAACACCTTCTCGGCGATGGACGATGAGACGCTGGTGACCTACCTGATCGGCGGGATGACCAAGCGCGAGCTGCTCGAGCACGTCGAGCAGCCCCCTTCGGTCGTCATCTCTGCGCTCGACCTCGACGACCTGTTCCTCCCGCCGCTGCCCAACCACCTGTTCACCCGCGACACCTCGGCGTGGATCTATGACGGCGTCGCGATCAACTCGATGCGGATGAAGGCACGGGTCCGCGAGACCATCCACTACGAGGCGATCTACAAGTGGCACCCGCAGTTCGCCGAGGCCGACTTCAACGTCTGGTCGGAGGGACAGGTCAACGGCAGGGCGACGGCCGAGGGTGGCGACATGCTCGTGCTCGGTCGCGGCGCTGTGCTGATCGGGATGAGTGAGCGCACCACTTCCCAAGGCGTGGAGCGACTCGCCCAGAAGTTGTTCGCCGGCGGAACGACCACCAAGATCTTGGCCCTGTCGCTGCCGGTCAAGCGTGCCTTCATGCACCTCGATACGGTGATGACGATGCTCAACGAGGACACCTTCACCACGTACGCCGGACTGGGCGACCTGCCGTCCTACACGATCGAGCCCGGTGACACCGAGAAGGAACTGAAGGTCACGGCGCACGCTCCCGAAGACATGTACACCGCCATCGCTGCCTCGCTGGGACTGGACAAGGTCAATGTCCTCACCGCGACCCAGGACGTGAAGTCGGCCGAGCGAGAGCAGTGGGACGACGGCTGCAACGTCCTGGCTGTCAGTCCCGGTGTCGTCGTCGCCTACGAGCGCAACGTCACCACCAACACCTACCTGCGCAAGAACGGCATCGAGGTGGTCACCATCCAGGGCAGCGAGCTGGGTCGTGGCCGCGGCGGCCCGCGTTGCATGACCTGCCCCATCGAGCGAGACGGAATCTGACATGGCCTTCAACCTGCGCAACCGCAGTTTCGTCAAGGAGATCGACTTCACCCAGAAGGAGTGGCGCTTCCTGCTGGACCTCGCCGCCGAGCTCAAGCGTGCCAAGTACGCCGGCTCCGAGCAGCCGCGGCTCGGCCGCAAGAACATCGCGCTGATCTTCGAGAAGACCTCCACCCGGACCCGGTGCGCCTTCGAGGTGGCCGCCTTCGACCAGGGCGCTCGGGTCACCTACCTCGACCCGAGCGGCTCGCAGATCGGCCACAAGGAGTCGATGGAGGACACCGCACGCGTGCTCGGCCGGATGTATGACGGCATCCAGTACCGCGGGTCTTCCCAGCACAACGTCGAGACCCTGGCGGCCTGCTCCGGCGTCCCGGTCTGGAACGGCCTGACCGACGACTGGCACCCGACCCAGTCGCTGTGCGACATGCTGACGATGCGGGAGCATGCTCGCAAGAACGACTCCGACGTCTCTCTCGCCTATGTCGGGGACGCACACAACAACGTGGGCAACTCACTTCTGGTCGCGGGTGCGCTGATGGGCATGGACGTGAGGATCGTGGCGCCGAAGGAGCTGTGGAACCACGACGACGTGATCGAGCACGCACGTGCCATCGCTGCCGTCACCGGGGCCCGGCTCACCCACACCGACGACGTTGCCGAAGGCGTCAAGGGAGTGGACTTCGTCTACACCGACGTGTGGGTCTCGATGGGCGAGCCGATGGAGGTCTGGGCGGAGCGGATCAAGCTGCTCGAGTCCTACCAGGTGAACATGGACCTGCTCGCGCTCACCGAGAACCCGATGGTGAAGTTCATGCACTGCCTGCCCGGCTTCCACGACCGCGACACCAAGGTCGGCGAGGATCTCTACCAGGCCACCGGAATGTCTGCGCTGGAGGTCACCGACGAGGTGTTCGAGTCCAAGCACTCCATCGTCTTCGACCAGGCCGAGAACCGCATGCACACGATCAAGGCCGTGCTCGTGGCAACCCTGGGCGGCTGACGTGCGGATCGTCGTCGCCCTCGGTGGCAACGCGCTGTTGCGACGCGGCCAGACCCCGGATGCGGAGGTCCAGGAAAGCAACGTCGCCACGGCGGTGGCATCGTTGGCACCCCTGGCCGCCGAGCACGAACTGGTGATCACCCATGGCAACGGCCCCCAGGTGGGTGTCCTGGCACTGCAGAGTGCCTCCGATCCGAACCTGACCACGCCGTACCCCTTCGACGTGCTCGGGGCCCAGACCCAGGGGATGATCGGCTACTGGCTGCTCCAGTCCATGCAGAACGCGCTGCCGCGACGACAGGTGGCCGCGATCATCAACCAGACACTGGTCGAGGCTCACGATCCCGCCTTCGCAGATCCGACGAAGTTCGTGGGAGAGGTCTACGACGAGCAGGAGGCGCACCGACTGGCTGCCGAACGGGGGTGGACGGTCAAGCCCGACGGCGACTCCTGGCGGCGGGTGGTGGGCTCTCCGACCCCTCAACGCGTGGTGGAGACCCGGCTGATCCGGCTGCTCCTCGAGAGCGGTGCGATCGTGGTCTGCGCCGGCGGCGGCGGCGTGCCGGTCGTCCGCAACGAGCAGGGGCTGCTCGAGGGGGTCGAGGCTGTGGTCGACAAGGACCTCACCTCATCGATCCTCGCGGAGGCGCTCGACGCCGACGCCCTGCTGGTGCTGACCGACGTCCCGCACGTCAGCCGCGACTTCGGAACGGATCGGGCCGAGCCCATCCTGCGGGCCTCCGCAGTCGCCCTGCGGCGAGAGAATTTCCCGGCCGGGTCGATGGGTCCGAAGGTCGAGGCGGTCTGCCGCTTCGTTGAAGTCACCGGCAACATGGCCGCGATCGGCCGACTCGAGGACGCCGCGGCCATCCTTCAGGGTGATGCCGGCACGGTCATCACACCCGATGGGCGCTACGACGGCCCGGCGGACCTGCGAGCATCCGCTCGACGGCAGCCGGTGGCCCGCACGACGTGAGCCGGGCCGACCTCGTCGACGCCTCCTTGGTGGACGCAGCACAGGTTACGCGCCGACTCGGCGTCGATCCGACGACCGGGTTGTCGGAGGAGGAGGCTGGTCGTCGACTCGCGGTCGACGGGCCCAACGAGCTGTGCACGGCACCACCACTGCCGACGTGGCGCAAGGTCCTCGCCCAGTTCCAGGACCCCTTGATCTACCTGCTGCTGGTCGCGGTCCTGATCTCACTGCTCGCCTGGCTCGTCGGAGGTGGGACCGGGGTGCCGGTCGACGCCGTAGTGATCGCCGGGATCGTCTTGCTCAACGCCCTTCTCGGCTTCACCCAGGAAGCCAAGGCCGAGAGCGCGGTCGCCGCCCTGGGAGCCATGACCGCGGCCTCGTCCACCGTGTTGCGCGACGGCCTGCTCCGCAGTGTTCCCTCCTCTGAACTGGTGCGCGGCGACGTCCTGGTGCTCGTCGAGGGCGACGCCGTGGGCGCGGACGCCCGACTCCTGGAGGCCACCGCCCTGCGAGTGCAGGAGGCCTCGCTGACCGGTGAGAGCCAGGCCGTCACCAAGAGCTCGGCCACCCTGACCGGGCCAGTCCCGCTCGGCGATCGGACCAACACGGTCTTCAAGGGCACCAGCGTCGTGAAGGGCGTGGGACGGGCCGTGATCACCGGCGTGGCGATGGAGACCGAGGTCGGTGCCATCGCCGAGCTGCTCGACGCCACGACCGCGGAGCCAACTCCCCTCGAGCTTGAGATCCACAGGATCAGCAAGGGTCTCGGGCTGGCGGTGGTCGCGATCGCGGTGATCGTGATGGCGACGATCGTCCTGGTCTCTGGCGTCACTCGCCCGGCTGACTTCGTCACCGTGCTGCTCCTCGGCGTATCGCTCGCCGTCGCTGCGGTCCCCGAGGGCCTGCCGGCCATCCTCTCGGTCGTCCTCGCCATCGGCGTGCAGCGGCTGGCCCGCCGAAACGCCGTCGTCAAGCAACTGAGCTCGGTGGAGACGCTGGGATCCGCCTCGGTCATCTGCACCGACAAGACCGGAACCCTGACCCGGAACGAGATGACGATCCAACAGGTGGTCACCGCCTCGGGCAGCGCGGACGTGACCGGCGTCGGCTATCAGCCCGACGGTCAGGTCCTGGTCGACGGGATCGAGCCCACCGGGGCGCACCACGCCGAGATCCAGCTGCTGCTCGGCGCGGGCGCTCTCGCCAACGACGCCCAGCTCATCCAACGCGACGGCGCCTGGGAGATCCACGGCGACCCCACCGAGGCAGCCTTCCTGGTCGGTGCCCAGAAGCTGGCCGGCACCCACGCTCGGATGAGCCGGTTCGAGCGACGCGCGGAGATCCCGTTCACCTCCGAACGAAAGATGATGACCACCCTGCATCGCGAGCAGGAGAACGGAAGGCACGTCCTGCTCAGCAAGGGTGCCCCCGACGTCCTGCTCGGCCACTGCAGTCACCTGCAGGTCGGCAACTCCACCGTGCCCCTGACGGAGGAGTCGAGACGGCAGCGGCTTGCCGAGGTCGAAGCCCTGTCCAGCCGGGCTCTCCGCACCCTGGGGGTTGCCTATCGGCTGATCGACGGCCCTCCGAACGGTGACGCCCCCCTCGACGACTCCGCCGAGCGCGACCTCGTCTACCTCGGAGTGGTCGGCATCATCGACCCGCCCAGGACCGAGGCTGCAGCGGCGATCGCTGAAGCCCATCGGGCCGGCATTCGGGTCGTGATGATCACCGGCGATCACCCGACGACGGCAACCCGAATCGCGGCCGACCTGGGCATCATCGATCCGTCCGGGCGAGCCGTCACCGGCGTCGAAATGGACGACTGGGACGAGGAACTACTCCGGGAAAGGGTCGGCGAGGTCTCGGTCTACGCCCGGGTGTCGCCGCAGCACAAGCTGCGCCTGGTGGACGCCCTGCAGGCCACCGGTCAGGTCGTCGCGATGACCGGTGACGGCGTCAACGACGCGCCGGCGCTCAAGTCAGCCGACATCGGAGTGGCCATGGGCGTCACTGGCACCGAGGTGACCAAGGAAGCGTCCCGGATGATCCTGGGCGACGACGACTTCGCGACGATCGTGGCCGCAGTGCGCCAGGGACGCGTGATCTTCGACAACATCAGGAAGTTCCTGCGCTATCTGCTCTCCTCCAACATGGGCGAGGTCCTCACCGTCTTCCTCGGCGTGCTCGGCGCCGGCGTGATCGGGCTCGGCACGGGGAGTGGGGAGACAGTCGTCCTGCCGCTGCTGGCGACCCAGATCCTGTGGGTCAACCTTGTGACCGACTCCACCCCGGCGCTGGCGATGGGTGTGGACCCTGAGATCGACGACGTGATGGCCCGCAGACCCCGACGGCTGGACGCCGCCGCCATCGACCGACGCATGTGGGCCGGAATCATGTCGGTCGGGCTGGTGATGGCACTCGTCACCCTTTTCACCATCGACGTGTTCCTGCCCGGTGGACTCATCGAGGGCAGCGACACCCTCACCGTCGCCCGGACGGCCGGGTTCACCACGCTGGTCCTGGCCCAGCTCTTCAACTCCCTCAACGCGCGTTCGGAGACCACCAGCGCCTTCAAGGGTCTCTTCTCCAACGGTTGGCTATGGGGTTCGATCGCGCTGGGCGCGGTGCTCCAGGTCGCTGTGGTGGAGGTGCCGTTCCTGCAGGTCGCGTTCGGCACCGCCGCGCTGGACCTGGCCCACTGGGCCGCCTGCCTCGGTCTCGCCTCGGTGGTGCTCTGGTACGACGAGATCCGCAAGCTCGTCCTCAGACGGTCCCGGCCCGACGGCTCGTGACCGGGCCCCGATGGCGGGCCTTACGACGGCGGCGACTGGGCGACCGTTCGGCTGCCGGTCGTTCGACTCAGGTGCTTTCCGGTCCCGGATGGCTTGGCGCTGGCGGGGCCACATCCGTTGACCTGTGCAAACACGGTTCCTGTTCCCTCTGGGCCGCGGTGGGGCCTCAGGTGGCTGAGTCAGCTCGCCACCAAGGGAGTCACCTTGGCCAACTCGTCACCGTGCAGGTCGCGTTCCACTTCGACGTTGTAGTCGGTCTGGATGGTGATCCAGAACCGGTCGTCGACACCGAGTGCCTTGGACACGCGCAGGGCGGTGTCGGTGGTGATGGCCCGCTTGCCGCGGACGATCTGGCTGATCCGGGTCTGGGGGAGTCCGGTGGCCTGGGCGAGCCGGTATTGCGTGATGCCCAGCGGCTCCATCGCCAGTGCCTCCGGCTTGTTGCGGTGGAACCACCCAGACCAGGTGACGGTTTCGAGCATCGCTGTGTCGCTGACGCGCTCGACTGCGAGAGACCGAAATAGGTCAACTTCGCGACGTCCTCACCAGGCGCCCAGACGCCGAGTACGCCGCACACGTTGGGGGGTCTACGGGGTCGGCCAGCGGGGCGAGCGGTGCGCCCGACATCGGATCGGGCGCACCGCCGGGGAGCCCTCAGGGGAGCAGGTTGTATGCCTCGCGGAGGAGCGGCTGGTTGTTGACGAAGGGATAGGACGTGCACGTGGCTCCCGAGCATGACGGACGGGAGGAGTAGCCCACCAGCATGTCGATGTGCAGGTGCGGATCGGTGCCAACGGCGTCCGAGCTGTAGCCCACTACTCCGATCTGCTGACCCTTGGAGACGTAGCTGTTGAGCGAGACCAGGAGGCTGCCCGACTTCATGTGGGCCATGTACCACAGCCGTCCGTAGGAGTCCCTGATCTGGACTCGCGCACCGATGTTGCTGGTGTTCGCCGTGTCGGGTTGGACGTTGACGACGGTCCCGCTCACCGGGGACACCACCGAGGTGTTCGTCGGAGCGAAGATGTCCGCGGCGTTGTAGTCGTGATGGCAGTTGGAGTTGGACGTGTAGCACCAGCGGGGAGAGCTCCCGGTGATCACGGACTTCGTCGTTGCCAGCGGGAAGCGGATCGATGAGTCACCGATCGTGTGACTGGCGTTGTTGTTGCGCAGCCCCGGATCGGTGAGGTTGACGGCGGCGCCCGAGGCGATCCGCTGGAGGATCCCTCCCCAGTTGACGCTGTAGAAGACGGTGACCTGCCCCGGGCTGCGGTTCCACACGGACGCCGCGTTGTTGCGAACGCTCTGGCCCTGCCCGCTCCCCGCGCTCTTGAAGACCAGGCCGTCGTGGCTCGCCCGCGACGAGTAGGGCAGGTCGATGAGGGAGCCGGTGCGGTTGGGGCTGTAGTAGATGCAGATCTCCCCGCTCTCGCACACGCCGTTCTGAGTCGCGGCCGAGGCCGGCGAGGTGATACCGAGCGCCCCGACAAGGGCTGTACCGGTGAGGATCATCAACTTCTTGATCGTGCGGATGGTGGGCATGACAAGACCTCCTAGCGATGTCGACGAAGGCCCACGAAGCCGCACCACGCGCGAGGCGCCGGATCCGAGCAGCGGATCTCAACTCCGGTGTTGGGGTCCGACCACCCGTCCCGCCAGAAGGTGCCGCCTGATCGGCGAGCCTCCTCGTGTGCGGCTCAGGGACCGAATTGCTGTGCTGACAGCGACCCTGGGCCTTCGATCGCCCGCGGGCAATGCCTTCTCGGTGGCCGCAACCTGCCGGGCCGGAACCGTCCACCCGCCTACCCTCGACACGGAGCGCGCCGTATCAGGTGAGCGCGGTGAACCACATCATCGCGATGCCCGACACGATGAGGACCGCCAGCAGCGGCGTGGCCATGCGGGCCGCGAGTGCAACGGCCACCGCAAAGCGCCGACATGACCGCACCGCCCGTGACGAGCCGCTCCGCCGTGCTGCGCCACGGCGGCTCGGTCAGGTGGAGGTGCCCCGCCGACACCGCCCGCAGCACCAGGCCACCTGCGAACGCGAGCACCTGGCCGCGCCCGGTGCTCCACCCGACGGCCACCGCCACCAGGCCCGCCCCCATCAGGCCCAGGAAGGCCCCCGTGGCGATCTTGGCCGACCGGGCGAGCAGGCTGCGAGAGAACCTCCCGAGCAGCAGCACCGCGTTCTCGCGGTAACGGGCTACAGGCTGTTCCACTTGGGACAGGCCCATCGCCTCATATCGGTTGGCCAAGGCGAGGTTGTAGGACAACCCTGCCCCCTGCACGACCAGGGAAAAGAGGCGGGCATGCTCGATCAGTGCGGCCAGATCTGTGGACTCCACGGGGACGTCCCAGGCTGCGGGCAGCTGATGCAGGGCTTCCTCGTTGGAGTTCAACAGGACCTCAAGCGACGATCCTGGGCGACAGTTGGGCGTTCTGCGGACTTTCTTGCGGACTAACGGCGGACTGATTGTGGTCGCCTCGAGGGGTCCACTGGACTCCCACTCGTCGACCGGCAGCGGGCCGTGCCCATGCCCGGTCGGCCGATGGCGCACATTCGGAGCGCGCATCAAACATCACGCCGGGTAGGGGTTCCGCCGATACGTCTCGGGTATTGCAGGGGTCTCCAACTCCAACACCCTCAGCACCTCATCCCGCCACGTAGTCAAGACCTCAACGAACGAATCAACATCCATCACCTGGTCGTCAAACAGCTCGTAGTCGGAGGAGGCGCGAACTCGGTCGCCGTCGAATGTCAATGTCGTAGCGTTGCCCCCTTGGATCGGGCCGGTCGCACCCGTTGTCCTCATGCGACTCATCTCCTTCAGGGCCCTGTCTATCCAGTACGTCGACACCGAGCGCTCCGCAGATCCACGCGGTGGGAGTGGAGTGATCGCGTCACTCAGTGCCTCGTTGAACCCGCGCCAGCCCGGCCCCAAGCTGGCGTACGGGGCACCGTCGTCGGTGCGAAAGAACGTCACGTCCACAAGTGACCTTATCGCCGAACCTGGCGAGCCCCTGCGTCGCCAGTTGACGGATAACTTCCGATAATGGAGACTATCTGTCATGACGTTGCTTGCAGTCGGCGAAGCTGCTGAGCGCCTTGGTGTCTCCTCCCGCCAGGTGCGGCATCTCGCTGCCAGTGGCGAGCTTCGCCTTCTCGCCCGCGGAGTGGTTGACGAGGCCTCCGTCGACCGGTTGCTGGCCGTCCGCGGCGGCTCGCATCGCAAAGCCTGGTCGGAGCAGACGGCGTGGGGCGCTATGGCCCTGCTCTCGGGGGTGGAGGCGACCTGGATGGGGGAGAGCCAGCGTTCGCGGCTGAAGGGTCGACTGCGGGCGCTTTCCGCGGCTGAGCTGGTCGGACTGGCGAGGGGCCGCTCGGAGACGAGCCGGTACGCCGGCCACGCGAGCACCGCGGCACGACTTCGCGCGGAGATCATCGACACAACCGAGGTAGCCACGAGGCTTGGGCTCGCTGAGTCGTCCGCTCTCGACGGCTACGTTGCGGGTGATTCGCTCGACGAGTTGGTCAACCGTCACGGTCTGATCCGCGACGACGGCGGCAACTACACACTCCGAGCGACGACGATGGACCTGGCGGTCGTGAAGGAGCTGGCGCAGAGCGTCGTCCTGGCGGCACTCGACCTCGCCGAGTCCCTCGACGTCCGTGAACGTCGGGTTGGTCTCGATGGTCTCGACGATGCGCTGGCCCGGTTCGGTGGCTGACCGCGCGACGGTCGACGTACCGAGTCCGCTTGGGGGCTGGGGCTCTCCCTGGCCGAACGTCGCGGAGATCGAAGCCGCGCTGTCGCACGAGAAATGGACTCTCGTCGGTGGGCTCATGACCCAGCTCCACGGCATCCGCGCCGGCATCGGTGTTGTCAGGCCGACCAACGATGTCGACATCGTGCTGCACGTCGAGACCACACGAGGAGTCGCGGCCGCAACCGCGACGGCACTTGAGTCGCTCGGGTATGAACTCGCTCCGTCACTCGACCCACGGGTCGGCACTGCCCATCGATTTCGTCGAGGCGTCTCGACGGTAGACCTCGTGACCGGTGTCGGCGATGTCGTCGACGTGCTCGTCGCTGACCACGCGGCTCCCCGGGTACGTCAGAAGCTCCGCGGTCGAGAGATGGTCGCCATCGACGGCGGTACCCAGGCGCTTCGGCGGACGATCAACGCAAGACTCCAGATCGGCTCGGGTACGACGACCACGGTGAGCGTGCCCAACCCGTTCGGCGCACTCGTCCTCAAAGCTGCGGCGTTCCAGTCCGACTCGCGCGACCCGGAGCGCCACCTCCAGGACGCCGCCGTGCTCCTGTGTTGCATCGAGGACCCGTACGCCGAGCGGGAGCAGTGCGCCGGCTCCGACCGCCAGCGGCTCGACGCCCTTCGGCGCGCGTTGCCAGACGATGCGCGCGAGTGGCGCGCGCTGACCGCCGAGCAACGCGTGAGCGGACAAGCAGCACTACGCCTGCTGACGAACTGAACCCGAAGCCTCGACGACTGTCTCCCGTGCATCCTGTGCCCAGGATGCGGGCTCTGCTGCCCAGCGGCTCGGACAGCGGGCACGCGTCGCGCGGCCGACCACAACATCTAACAGAAGCCACAAGACCCGGCCTCCTCGCGGCGAGGAGTGCCGGGTCTTGCGGACTATTTGCGGACTACCGGGCCCGCGGAGTCGTAAAACCGCAGGTCAGCGGCCTTCAACGGCTCAGATGTCGTAGTAGAGCTCGAACTCATGCGGGTGCGGGCGCTGCTGGACCGGGGCGATCTCGGCAGTGCGCTTGAAGTCGATCCAGGTCTCGATCAGGTCGGGAGTGAAGACGTTGCCCACGGTCAGGAAGTCGTGGTCGGCCTCGAGTGCCTCGAGCACGGCTCCCAGGGAGGTCGGGACCTGGGCGATCTCGGCCATCTCGTCCGGCGGGAGCTCGTAGATGTCCTTGTCGATGGGCTCGGCCGGCTCGATCTTGTTCTGGACGCCGTCCAGGCCGGCCAGCATCAGCGCCGAGAAGGCGAGGTAGGGGTTGGCCGACGGGTCGGGGAACCGGGTCTCGATCCGCTTGGCCTTCGGGTTGGCGCCCGTGATCGGGATCCGGACCGAGGCGGAGCGGTTGCGCGAGGAGTAGACCAGCGAGATCGGCGCCTCGAAGCCGGGGACCAGACGGTGGTAGGAGTTGACCGTCGGGTTGGTGAACGCGAGCACCGCCGGGGCGTGCTTGAGGATGCCGCCGATGTACCACCGGGCCATGTCGGACAGGCCGCCGTAGCCGGTCTCGTCGTAGAACAGCGGCGAGCCGTCCTTCCACAGCGACTGGTGCACGTGCATGCCCGAGCCGTTGTCGCCGAAGATCGGCTTCGGCATGAACGTCACCGACTTGCCGGCGTGCCAGGCGGTGTTCTTGACGAGGTACTTGAACTTCATCACGTCGTCGGCGGCTTTGAGCAGCGTGTCGAACCGGTAGTTGATCTCTGCCTGGCCGGCGGTGCCGACCTCGTGGTGGGCGCGCTCGACCTGGAGTCCGGAGGCCTCGAGGTGCTTGACCATGTCCGCGCGCAGGTCGCTGTAGTGGTCGTAGGGCTCGACCGGGAAGTAGCCGCCCTTGAGGCGAGTCTTGTAGCCGAGGTTGTCGCCCTCCTTGCCGGAGTTCCACCAGCCCTCGATCGAGTCGATGTGGTAGTAGCCCTCGTTGACACCGGTCGAGTAGCGCACCTGGTCGAAGATGTAGAACTCGGCCTCCGGAGCGAAGAACGCCGTGTCGGCGATGCCGGTGCTCGACAGGTAGGCGAGCGCCTTCTTCGCGATGTTGCGCGGGTCGCGGGAGTAGGCCTCACCGGTGATCGGGTCGTGGATGAAGAAGTTCACGTTCAGCGTCTTGGAGGTGCGGAACGGGTCGACGTACGCCGTCGTCGGGTCCGGGAACAGCGACATGTCCGACTCGTTGATCGCCTGGAAGCCCCGGATGGACGAGCCGTCGAAGCCCAAGCCGTCGTCGAAGACGGTCTGGTCGAAGGAGGACACCGGCACCGTGAAGTGCTGCATGATCCCGGGCAGGTCACAGAAGCGGACGTCGACCATCTCGACGCCCTCATCCTTGATGAACTTCAGCATCTCGTCGCTGTTCGCGAACATTCGTCCTCCTTGGCTGCGCTCAGGCGCGGCCGGCACGTTTCGGGCGTGATCGTCCGACGCGACGCTGCGTCGGGTGTGCCCCGAGCCTAGGGTCGGGCAGTTTCTTGACCGTATCCGGTTTGTTTCGGACAGGTAACAGGGCGTCCGACAGACGACCTGGTGAGTCACTGCGGACGCGGTCGGGCTCGTCTCCTAGGCTGAACCCGTGCCGGATGTCGTCGAGACCGCCTCCTGGCCGCGGCGTGCGCTGGCCCTGTTCGTCGACTGGGCTGCGTGCACGCTCGTGGTGATCGCCGTCAAGGGGCTGGACTGGTACTCCGTGAGCAGGATCTCCGGCCTCGCCGTGCTCGCGGCGTACGTCGTGGAGAGCGGCCTGCTGACGGCGTTGGCCAAGGGCTCGTTCGGCCAGGTGCTGACGGGCTTGAGGGTGGTCCGCCACAACGGCGACCCGCGGCCGCTCAGTCTCCTCCCGGCGTTGGGACGCAGCGTGCTGATCGCGCTGGTGATCCCACCGCTGGTCTTCCGGCCAGACGGGCGGGGTCTGCACGACCTCGCCGTCGGCTCCGTGACCGTGCCGGTACGCCGCCGCTGACGCCAGCAGGACCCAGTCGGGCTCAGCGGCCGCGCAGGTTGCCGCGCAGGCCCTTCATGCTGGTCGGCAGCGGGCCCTTGGGCAGCGGGATCATCGGGCGGGCCGCGTCGATCGCCTTGAGACGGTTGAGGAGGTCGGTCATCTCGGCCGGCTTGATCGCCTTGGGCAGCTTCATCACGATCTTGGAGAGCTTGATCAGCGGCACCTCGCCGTCGTCGTTGCCGACGATGAGCTCGTGGACCGGAACCTCGGAGGCGACGCGCTCGTGCTTGCGGCGCTCGTTGGTCATCAGCGGGCGCAGGCGGTTGAGGTTGCCCTCGCCGATCAGCACGATCCCGGGCGGGCCGACGACACGGTGCACCAGGTCGCTGTTCTTGTTGACGGCCACCATCTGGTCGGTGCGCCAACCACGCTTGAGCACGCTCAGCGCCGCGATCGCGGCGCCCGGCTTGCCCTCCATCTGGGAGAAAGCGGCCTTCTGGGCACGCCGGCTGAAGACGATGACCGCAGCCAGGGCCCCGATCGCGAACGCGCCCAACACCAGCACGATGATCTTGAAGATGCTGGCGTCCCGGGGCGGCAGGAACCAGAAGGCCAGCACTCCGAACGCGCCGCCGAGGACGAACGACAACAGGGTCCACAGGCCGATCCAACGGTCCGTGTTGCGCGCGATCTTGTAGGTCTGGACGAACTGCTTGATCTTGCCCATCTTCTTCGGAGCTGGGGTCGACATGCGTGCGGGCGCCTTCTGTCTGGTGGCTATCGGTGGGTCAACTGGTCAGACTCGTGCCGAGGACGCCGAGGTGCGTGCGTCCATGGCCTGACGGTACAGCCGTCCGGCACGGTACGACGAACGCACCAGCGGCCCGGACAACACCCCCGCGAACCCGATCTCCTCGGCCTCGGCGGCGAGCTCGACGAACTCCTCCGGCTTGACCCAGCGCTCGACCGGGTGATGACGGACCGAGGGGCGGAGGTACTGAGTGATCGTGACGAGCTCACAGCCGGCACCGTGGAGGTCGCGTAGCGCCTGGGACACCTCGTCGCGGGTCTCGCCCATCCCGAGGATCAGGTTGGACTTGGTCACCAGGTCGGCTGCCCGCGCCTGAGTCAGCACGTCCAGGGAGCGGTCGTAGCGGAACGCCGGCCGGATCCGCTTGAAGATCCGCGGCACCGTCTCGACGTTGTGGGCCAGCACCTCCGGCCGGGAGTCGAAGACCTGCGCCAGGAGATCGGGCACGCCGTTGAAGTCGGGGATCAGGTTCTCCACGCCGGTGCCGGGGTTGAGCTCGTGGATCGCGCGGACCGTCTCGGCGTACAGCCAGGCTCCGCCGTCCTCGAGGTCGTCGCGCGCGACGCCGGTGATCGTGGCGTAGCGGAGCTCCATCTTCTGCACCGACTCGGCGACCCGGCGCGGCTCGTCGCGGTCCAGCGGCTGCGGCTTGCCGGTGTCGATCTGGCAGAAGTCGCAGCGGCGAGTGCACTGGTCGCCGCCGATCAGGAACGTCGCCTCGCGGTCTTCCCAGCATTCGAAGATGTTGGGACAGCCGGCCGCCTGGCAGACCGTGTGCAGCCCCTCGGACTTCACCAGCTGCTGGAGTGCTTGGTACTCCGGGCCCATCTTCGCGCGGGTCTTGATCCACTCCGGCTTGCGTTCGATCGGGGTCTCCGCGTTGCGCGCCTCCAGGCGCAGCATGCGGCGGCCGTCCGCGGACACGGGGGTCGAGGTGGTGGGAGTCGCAGTCACGTCGATCAACCTTACGGGGTCACCAGAGCCACCCGGGGCCCGGCGTGGCGGCCGGGCTCGGGTCGTGGCTCGTAGTCGGGAGTGGGGGAGTAGGGCTGCCAGGAGAGGTACGCCGCCAGCTGGGCCCGCACGACCGGCAGCACCTCGGCGACCGTGACGTCGCGACCGAGCTCGGCCGACAGCGAGGTGACCCCGGCGTCGTCGATCCCGCAGGGCACGAACCGGGCGTACCACCCCAGGTCGACGTCGCAGTTCAGCGCGAACCCGTGCATGGTCACGCCACGGGAGACCCGGATGCCGATCGCGGCGATCTTGCGTTCGGGCCGGGCACCGGGGCCGGGCGGGTCGGCTGCGAGCCAGACGCCGGAGCGGCCCGGCACTCGCGCCGTGATCACGCCGAGGCCGGCGCAGGCTTGGATCAGCGCCTCTTCGAGGCGGCGCACGAAGTCGACCACCTTGACGTGGTCGGGCAGGCGCACGATGGGGTAGCCCACCAGCTGGCCCGGACCGTGGAAGGTGATCTTGCCGCCGCGGTCGACGTCGATGACGGGGGCGCCTCCGGGATCGACGGGTCGCTCGTGCGGGTCGGTGCGCCTGCCCGCGGTGAAGACTGGCGGGTGCTCCAGGAGCAGCACGGTCTGGGGTCGCTCACCGGCCACGACCTGCGCGTGCAACTCCCGCTGCCGCTCCCAGGCTGCGAGATAGTCCACCGGCTGGTGGTCCGGGATCTGGAAGTCCAGCTCCTGGGGGTCGGCCACGGTCACGATCTCGAGACTACCTGCGCCCTCGTCGGGACCGGTCTCCTCAGGGCTGTGGAGGACGGCCGACGCGTCGGCCCCGAATGCGGCAGGGTGGCTCCGTGGCCGCTCGGACGTCGTTCTCAGCCGCGGCGCTGACTGCGCTGGCGGTGGCGATCACGGCGCTCGTGGTCGCGGTCCACGGCCGCGCGGCCGACGAGCCGCCGTCGGTGCGGAGTCCCGAGCCCGCGCCGGCGGCGGTCCTCGCTCACTGGGACGAGAGCCGGGCCGCAGCCTGGGCGAGCGGCGACGTGCGGGCGTTGGCTGCGCTGTACACCCCCACCAGCTCGGCGGGCCACCGCGACACCGCGATGCTGCGCCGCTATCTGCGTCGGGGACTGCGGGTCGACGGGCTCGCGATGCAGCGGACCCGGGTCCAGGTCACGGCCCGTGATCCGCGCCGGTGGGTGCTTGAGGTGCAGGACCGGGTGGTCCACGGGGTGGTGGTCGGCCCGGGCACCCGGGCGCGGCTGCCCCGGGACCGGTTGAGCGACCACCTCGTCACGATGCGGCGAGTGGGCGGGGCCTGGCGGGTGGCGAAGGTCGAGCCGGTCAGGCCAGCGCGGCAGCGATGACCGCGCCGATGTCGGGGTCGGCGAACTCGAAGCCGGCATCGAGCAGGCGTTGCGGGCTGGCGTTCACCGAGCCGAGCAGCTCGGGAGCCATCCGTCCCGCGGCCGGTCTCAGCACCGCCGCGGGCACCTTCAGGAAGGCCGGCCGGTGGACGGCGGCGGCCAGCGCCTTGGTGAACTCCGCGTTGGTCGGGGTCTCGACACACACCAGGTTGACCGGGCCGGACACGTCGTCGTGCTCGGCCAGGAAGGCGACCGCGGCCACCCAGTCGCGCAGGGAGACGCACGGGAAGTGCTGCTTCCCGCTGCCGAGGGTGACCCCGAGGCCGAGCTTGAAGGGGAGCAGCAGCTGCTTCAGCGGCGCGCTGCGGCGGTCCAGGACCGGGGCGGTGCGGAGCACGCACACCCGTGCTCCCGCGGCCGCGGCCGGCTCGGTGGCCGCCTGCCACTCCCGGGTGACCTGGGTCAGCATGGCGTCGCCGCGGGAGTCGCTGTCCTCGGTCAGGCGCTGGTCACCGTGGTCGCCGTAGTAGGAGATCCCATTGCCCGCGAGGTACGCCGGCGGCGTCGGCGCCGCGGCGACCGCCTCGGCCAGGACGCGAGTGGTGGTGACCCGGCTCTCCAGCAGCGTGCGGGCCCATTTCGAGGAGTGCGGATTGCCGACCGTCGGCGCCCCGGCAAGGTTGATCACGACGTCGGCCGACGAGACGATCTCCTGGTCGACCTGGCCGGCGTACGGATCCCAGCGGGACTCCTCGGCCCCGCTCGGCGCGCGGCGCACCAACCGCACGACCTCGTGTCCGCCGGCGCGTAGGTGCTCGGTCAGGTGTGACCCGAGGAACCCCGACGCCCCACCGATGACGACGCGCATCGCTCAGACGTCGAACTGTGCCGACTCGAGGCGCTTCTTCACGTCCGAGAGGAACCGCGCGGCGTCGGCACCGTCGACCAGCCGGTGGTCGTAGGTCAGCGCGAGGTAGACCATCTGCCGAACGGCGATCGTCTCGCCGAGGTTGGCGTCGTCGATGACCACGGGGCGCTTCACCACCGTGCCGGTGCCGAGGATGGCCACCTGCGGCTGGTTGATGATCGGGGTGTCGAACAGCGCGCCCCGGGAGCCGGTGTTGGTGAGCGTGAAGGTGCCACCGGACAGGTCGTCGGGACCGATCTTGTTGGTGCGGGTGCGCTCGGCCACGTCGGCGATCTTGCGCGCCAGGCCCGAGATCGACAGGTCGCCCGCGTCCTTGATCACCGGGGTGAGCAGTCCCTTCTCGGTGTCGACGGCGATGGCGAGGTTCTCCTTGTCGAAGTAGGTCACCTCGCCCTTCTCGATGTCGATCGCGGCGTTCAGGGAGGGGTGAAGCTTGAGCGCGTCGACGGCGGCTTTCGCGAAGAACGGCATGAACGAGAGCTTGACGCCCTCGCGAGCCGCGAACTCCGCCTTGGCCTGGTCGCGCATCCGGGAGATCGCGGTGACGTCGACCTCGACCACGGTGGTGAGCTGCGCACTGACCTGCAGCGACTCGACCAGCCGCGCGGCGATCACCTTGCGCAGCCGCGACATCGGCTCGGTCTTGCCGCGCAGCGGGGACGGCGCCGGCGCCGAGGGAGCCGGCGGCGCCGCCGCAGCCGCGGCCGGGGCAGCAGCCGGCTGCTCGGCGGCCGGGGCAGGCTCGGCCTTGGGCTTGGCGGCATCGAGCACGTCCTGCTTGCGGATCCGGCCACCCACGCCGGTCCCGCTGACCGAGGCCAGGTCGACACCGTGCTGCTGGGCCAGCTTGCGGACGAGCGGGGTGACGTAGCTGCGGCCGTCGGTGGGGCCGGAGGGCTCGGCCGGGGCAGCGGACTCCGCTGCGGGAGCGTCGGGGGCCGCGGTGGGTGCCTCGCTCTGGGCCGGCACCTCCGGCTCGGGTGCGGGCTCAGGAGTGGGTGCGGGCGCGGGAGTGGGTGCGGGCGCAGGCTCGGGAGTGGGCTCAGGCTCCGCCGCCGCGGGCGCGGCGTCGCTGCTGCCGATCACGGCCAGCTCCGCACCGACCTCGATCGTCTCGTCCTCGGACGCCTTGATCTCCAGGAGCGTGCCGGCGACGGGTGAGGGAATCTCGGTGTCGACCTTGTCGGTGGACACCTCCAGCAGGGGCTCGTCGACCGCGACCTGGTCGCCGACCTGCTTGAGCCACCGGGTGACGGTGCCCTCGGTCACGGACTCGCCCAGGGCAGGCAGCGTCACCGACGTGGTGGCGCCGCCGGCACCGCCTCCGGCAGCGGGCTGCTCGGCCGCAGCCGGCGCTGCCGGCTCCGGTGCTGAGGCGGGCTGCTCCTCGGGCTGCTCCTCGGGCTGGGCCTCGGGCTGGGCCGGCTCCTCTGCTGCCGGCTCCTCAGCCGGCGGCGCAGCGGCCTCAGGGGCGGCCTCGCCGGACCCCTCCCCGGCCCCCTCGCCGGCAGCGCCGACGAGGCCGAGAACGCCGCCCACCTCGACGGTGTCGTCCTCGTTCGCCTTGATCTCCAGGAGCGTGCCGGCCACGGGTGAGGGGATCTCGGTGTCGACCTTGTCGGTCGAGACCTCCAGCAGGGGTTCGTCGACCGCCACCTGATCGCCGACCTGCTTGAGCCAACGAGTGACGGTGCCCTCGGTAACGGACTCGCCGAGTGCGGGGAGGGTGACTTCGGTCGCCATGGGGATGATCCTTCGTCCTTCGGGGAGCGGGTGCGGTCAGGAGTGTGCGTGCAGCGGTTTGCCGGCTAGGGCCAGGTGGGCCTCGCCGAGTGCTTCGTTCTGGGTCGGGTGAGCGTGCACCAGGGGAGCGACATCGTCGGCGTGCCCCTCCCAACCGTAGATGAGTTGGGCCTCGCCGATCAGTTCGCCGACCCGATCGCCGACCAGGTGCAGGCCGATCACCGGTCCGTCAGCCAGGGCCACCAGCTTGACGAATCCCTGGGTGCCGAGGATCTGGCTCTTGCCGTTGCCGCCGAGGTCGTAGGTGAGCGTGCGGACGGAATCGCCGTACTGCTCGCGAGCCTCGCTCTCCGTCAGCCCGACCGAGGCAAGCTCGGGATGGGAGTAGGTGACCCGGGGGATCCCGGCCTCGTCGATCGGCCGCGGGTCGAGCCCCGCGATCTCCTCGGCGACGAAGATGCCGTGCTGGAACCCGCGGTGGGCGAGCTGCAGGCCGGGGACCAGGTCGCCCACCGCGAAGACCTGCGGCAGGTTGGTCCGCAACCGATCGTCGGTGACGACGAAGCCGCGATCCAGGGCCACGCCCTGTTCGGCGTACCCCAGGCCCTCGGAGCGCGGGCCTCGACCGACGGCGACCAGCAGCAGCTCGGCCTCGTGGACGGTGCCGTCCTCGACAGTGATCGCCACGCCGTCGCCGGTCACCTTGACCCCCTCGAAGCGGGTGCTGGTGTGGAAGGCGATCCCGCGCTTGCGGAAGGTGCGTTCCAGCACCTTCGAGGACGCCTCGTCCTCGGCGGCGACCAGACGTGGCAGCGCCTCGATGATCGTGACCTCGGCTCCGAAGGACCGCCAGACGCTGGCGAACTCACAGCCGATCACCCCGCCACCGAGGACGATCACCGAGGCGGGCACGTGGTCGAGTCTCAGGGCGTGCTCGGAGGTCAGCACCCGCTCGCCGTCGATCTCCAGGCCGGGCAGCGAGCGGGAGAACGATCCCGAGGCCAGCACCAGGTGCTCGCCGGTATACGTCGTGTCTGCGACCGTGACCGAGCGCGGCCCGCTCATCTGGCCCTCGCCCTGGATCAGGGTGATCCCGCGGGAGGCGACCAGTCCGGTGAGGCCCTTGAAGAGCCGGCTCACGACGCCGTCCTTGTAGGCGTTCACGCCGGCCATGTCGACCCCGTCGAGACTGGCCCGCACGCCGACCTTGGCCGCGTCGCGAGCACTGTCTGCCACCTCGGCGGCGTGGAGCAGTGCCTTGGTCGGGATGCAGCCGACGTGGAGGCAGGTGCCGCCGAGCTTGTCCTGTTCGACCAGCCCGACCCGGAGTCCGAGCTGGGCGGCGCGCAGGGCGCAGGCATAGCCGCCCGAACCCGCACCGAGGATCAGTACGTCGAAGTCGGCCACGCTGCTCCTCTCGTCGTCCCCTGCAGGCCTGCCCCAGGGGCACCCAACCGTGCCATCTTTGCACTGTTCGCGGTGCTGTCGAGGCCCGGGCCGTGGGTCGAACCGGCACACTAGGTGCATGGGCTTGTTCGACCGCTTCCGTTCCCGGCCGGGTGGGCGCGTACGCCGCCCCTCCGGCGACACCTCGCGCACCGGATCGACCACCGTGCGAGCCTCCTCCCGCCAGGACGAGGCTCACCTGCACGACTTCATCTCCTCGCGCCGTGGTGCCGAGGGCTTCGTCGAGCCGCGCACCGCGGTCAGCGACGTGACCCTGCTGCTCGTCGCCCACGACGGCGAGTGGACCAGGAGACGGGTGCCGTCGGTGGCGTGGGCACACGACTTCTGCAACCGCAACCAGGTGCCGTCCTACGACGCCGCGGTGGTCGGCGTGCCGCAGCGGATGCGGGAGTACAACCGGCGGAAGAAGGCCGGCGAGGTCTGAATCCCGGGCCGCGTCAGCTCTCGACGAGAGAGCGGGCGTAGTCCACCAGCGTCGCGACGGCGAAGCCGGTGCCGCCGGACGTCACGTGGCCATGGCTGCCACCGGTGTTGAACGCGGGCCCGGCGATGTCGAGGTGCGCCCAGGGCAGATCGCCGGTGAACTCGCGCAGGAACGCGCCGGCGTAAAGCCCGCCACCCCAGCGCACCCAGTCGTGCTGGAGCAGGTCCGCGATCTTGCTGGCGCGCACGCGTTCGACCATGTCCTCCGGGATCGGCATCGGCCAGTGCGCCTCGCCCGCGGTCCCGGCAGCCGCGAGCACCCCGGCAACGACGTCGTCGGAGCCCATCACACCCGCGACCCGGTCGCCGAGGGCCACCACCATGGCCCCCGTCAGCGTCGCCACGTCGAGCAGCACGTCGGGCTTGGCCGCGACGGCCCGCGCCAGCGCGTCGGCGAGGATCAGCCTGCCCTCGGCGTCGGTGTTGGTCACCTCGACCGTGCGGCCGCCATAGAGGGTGAGCACGTCGCCGGGTCGCATCGCTGCGCCGCTGATCATGTTCTCGGCCATCGGGACGTACGCCGACACTCGCAGCGGCAGGCCGAGCGCGGCGATGGCGTAGGTCGCCCGGACCACGGCCGCCGCTCCCGCCATGTCGCACTTCATGGTCTGCATGCCCGCGGCCGGCTTGATCGTGAGCCCGCCGGAGTCGAACGTGACGCCCTTGCCGACCAGGGCCAGGTGGGTGGTCGCGCCCTCGGGCCGGTAGGAGATCTCCACCAGGCGCGGCGGAGCAGCCGAGGCACCGCCGACGCCGAGGATGCCGCCACAGCCCAGCTCGGCCAGCGCGAGCTCGTCGTGCACGGTGAGCGTGACCGTCGGTGCGCCCCGCCCCTTGGTGGTCGCTCGGTGCAGCTCCTGTACGGCCTCGGCGAAGATCGGGGGGGTGAAGTCGCCCGGCGGGGTGTTCACCCAGTCGCGGGTCCCGGCGACTGCCGCCGCGACCACCTGCGCGTCCTCGAAGCTGCGCACGGCCTCGGCCTGACGCGCGACCGGCGACAGCACGCTGACGGTTCCTGGCGGGTCGGTGGCGGTGGCGGTGTCGTGCTTGAACCTGTCGAACGTGTAGCCGCCCAGCAACCAGCCCTCGGTTACCGCCCGCACCAGCTCGGGGGAGTCCGACGGCAGCGCCAGCGCGACGGACGCGGCGTTGGTGACCGCGCGGGCAGCGACGCCGGCGGCGCGTCGGACGACCTCGGCGTCGACGTCGTCTGCCTTGCCGAGTCCCACCAGCACCACCAGGCCGGCGGCGACCGTGTGCTGTCCGGGAATCCGGGTCACCTCGCCGGCGGAGCCCTTCACGCCCAGCGCGGCGAGCAACGGTCGGAGCTGGCGACCGTAGGCCTCGGTGACGTCCTCCGCGCCGGGGGCCAGCGCCACGCTCTTGCCCGTCTGCACGACCCCGACGACCACGGCGTCGGCGCGAGTCTTGGCGGGGCTGGCACTGCGCAGGTGGTAGCTCGTCACCGGGGCAGGATAGCCGCCGGGTCATCGGCTGGCGCGGGGCCGGTCTGGGGTACGTTCGGCCCATGACGGACGAAGTCGACCTGCTTACCTCGCCGCTCGACGAACGGCACCGGTCCCTGGGCGCGAAGTTCGCCGAGTTCGGTGGTTGGGCGATGCCGCTGGAGTACTCCACCGGCGTCGTCAAGGAGCACACCGCGGTGCGCGAACGCGTGGGCATCTTCGACGTGAGCCATCTGGGCAAGGTGCTGGTCTCCGGGCAGGGCGCTGCGGCGTACGTCAATGCGACGCTGTCCAACGACCTCGGCAAGATCGGTCACGGCAAGGCGCAATACACGCTGTGCTGCGACGCGAAGACCGGCGGCATCGTCGACGACCTGATCGCCTACTTCCACAACGACTCGCACGTGCTGCTGGTGCCCAACGCCGCCAACAGCGCCGAGGTGGCGCGGCGGCTGATCGCCGAGGCACCCGAGAGCGTGAGCGTGCGTGACCACCACCGCGAGTACGTCGTGCTCGCCGTGCAGGGCACCACGTCCGACGAGGTGCTGACCAAGGTCGGGCTGCCCGTCGGTCATGACTACATGACCTTCGTCGAGGCTCAGCTCCACGATGCCGCGGGGGTGGACGTGGGCGCGGTGGTGGTCTGCCGCACCGGCTACACCGGCGAGCGTGGCTATGAGCTGATCGCCAAGAACGACATCGCCCTGCTCCTCTGGGACGCCCTGCTGGAGGCCGGGGAGGAGTTCGGAATGCTGCCCTGCGGGCTCGCGTCGCGCGACACCCTGCGCACCGAGATGGGCTATCCGCTGCATGGGCAGGACATCACCCTCGACGTCACGCCCGTCCAGGCACGGCTCGGCTGGGCGGTCGGCTGGAAGAAGGAGTCCTTCTGGGGCAAGGACCCGCTGGTCGCAGAGAAGGCGGCCGGCCCGAGACGACAGCTGCGCGGACTGCTCGCCGTCGGTCGCGGGATCCCACGACCGGGGATGGGCGTGACCCTCGTGCCCGACGTCCCGCTGTGCGACATCACCTCCGGCACCTTCTCCCCGACGCTGAAGAAGGGGATCGGGATGGCGCTGGTGCCGACGTTCGTCAACGCCGAGGCCGAGCTCGGCGTCGACGTGCGCGGACGGCGCGAGATCTTCCAGTCGGTGCCACTGCCGTTCGTCGACACCTCGGTCCGTGAGTCGTGATCCTGCCCGACCAGCCACCGACGTTCCGGCCGCCGAGCCCCAGCGAGCGGCCGTGGTTCTGGCGGCTCGAGAACGCCGCTGGTGAGTCGGTCGCCGTCGGCCCGGAGCACTCCGACCAGCGGTTCCCCACGCGATCGGAGGCGGAGTCCTGGGTGGGCGAGGTGTGGGCCGAGCTCGCCGCTGCCGGGGTGGACGGCGTGACCCTCTTCGAGCTCGAGCGCCAGGTCTACGGCCCGATGTCACTCCACGCCTGACCGACTCCCGCCCGAGCCCTGCCTGAGCCTCAGCCGGCCAGCGAGCCCCCGAAGATCTGCCAGGCCAGAGCGGTCTTGGCGACCAGGCTCAGGACCAGGTAGACCTTCTCGCCGTAGGCATAGTCCGCCCAGCGGCCGATCCGGCGGTACTGCAGCCACTGGTTGAGGGCGAAGCTCATGAAGAACACGAAGAGGGACGCCACGATCCCGTAGACGAAGCCGGGCACCTCGTTGGACGAGCTGCCGCCGGCGCCGAAGAGGTTCACCAGGATCGCGACCCACGGGGCTGCGCCGGCGACGCAGCCGAACCAGAAGGGCAGCATCGTGGTGCGCGAGCGCCCGGGCGGGTTCATCAGCTCCTGGAGCCAGCCGAACAGGATCATGGCGACGTTCGCCCCGATGACCGCGATCACCTCCACGATTCCGGTGATGCCGTTGTAGAAGCCGATCAGCACGATCATGATCGTCGCGCTGGCGGAGTACTCCAGCCAGCGGAAGCGGTTCAGGCCGGCGCGCAGGTCGGCCTCGTAGCGACTGCGAAAGGCCGTGGCGGTGAGCAGGTGGTCCAGCGCCGCCAGCGCCAGGAACACCGAGATGGCCACGCCCACCCGGACGTCGAACAACGGCTCGGGCGCGGGGGCGACGGACCCGGGCGGACCCTGGGGGTACGACGACGTGACCGTGATCGCGAAGTCGCTCGCCAGGACCAGAACGAGCACGACCTGGACGCCGTGCAGAAGGGTGAGGCCGAGGTTCCAGCTCCGCAGACGGGACAGGCTGGACTCGGTGACGCCGGTGGCTTCCATGACGGCCTTTCGTTGGTGGTGGGGAGAATGGTTGCCGGCTGGTCAGAGTGTGACCAGCCGGGTGAGGGCGAGCCGGGCGACGGGCAGGTAGGCCAGCACGGCAGGGGCCGGTCCCGCCACCGTGAGCGCGGTCCAGCCGTCGCCCACAGTGTGGCCCAGGTCGAGCGTGACCGGGCCGGCGGACACCGTCCAGGACCAGGTGCCGGCTTCCCGGTCGACCGCCGTGACCTCGAACCAGGCCCGCGAACCCGCGACGCCGTACACCCGACCGCGTAGTCCCGCGGCAAGATCGGCCTCGGGATCGACCCCGCGCAGGTGCGGCGCCCAGCCCGACCAGCGGGAGGTGTGCGCGTAGGCCTCCCACATGGTGTCGCGACTGGCCGGGCCCTCCACCCGGATCGCACGTCGCATGCTGGGGCTGGTTACCGCCGTAGGCTCAGATCATGCGCCCCTTCCGTCAGGTGGACGTGTTCACCGCCGAGCCGCACCGGGGCAATCCGGTGGCCGTGGTCCACGACGCCGACAACCTCACCACCGACCAGATGCAGCAGTTCGCGCACTGGACCAACTTGTCGGAGACGACGTTCGTGCTGGCGCCGACGAACCCGGCGGCCGACTACCGGCTGCGGATCTTCACGCCGGCCGAGGAACTGCCCTTCGCGGGGCACCCGACGCTGGGCAGCGCGCACGCCTGGCTGGCGGCCGGGGGGACACCGCAGACCGACGGCGAGCTCGTCCAGGAGTGCCGGGCAGGTCTGGTGCGACTGCGGCGCGGGGAGCGGCTGGCGTTCGCGGCCCCGCCTCTGGTGCGCTCCGGGCCGGCCACGACCGAGGAGCGCGCGAGCGTCGTGACGGCGCTGCGGATCGCCGATGACGACCTCCTCGACCTGGCGTGGGTGGACAACGGACCGGGCTGGATCGGCGCCGTCCTCCGCGACGCCGAGGCGGTGCTCGCCGTCGAGCCGGACTGGGCGGCCTTCGACCGGTTGGAGATCGGCATCATCGGGAAGTACGCCCACCCGGCGCCGGGGGAGCCGCTGGTGGAGGTGCGCGCGTTCTGCCCGAGCCTCGGCATCGTCGAGGACCCGGTCACGGGCAGCCTCAACGCCTCGCTCGCCCAATGGCTCACCGGCAGCGGCGCACTTCCGGCGTCGTACCTCGCCTCCCAGGGGACCCGTCTCGGCCGCGCCGGCCGGGTCTACGTCGACCGCGAGGGCGACACCGTGTGGGTCGGCGGCGATGCCGTGACCGTGGTCGAGGGAACCGTCGGCTTCCCGGAGTAGGGTCGCGTCATGCAGCAGTACCTCGACCTCCTCACCAAGGTCCTCGACGAGGGCGTCGAGAAGGCTGACCGCACCGGCACCGGCACGCTGAGCGTCTTCGGACACCAGATGCGCTTCGACCTCTCCGAGGGCTTCCCCCTGCTGACGACGAAGAAGGTCCACACCCGTTCGGTGTTCGGCGAGTTGTTGTGGTTCCTGCGCGGGGACACCAACGTCAAGTGGCTCCAGGACCGCGGCATCACGATCTGGGACGAGTGGGCCGACGCCGACGGCGACCTGGGCCCGGTCTACGGCTACCAATGGCGGTCCTGGCCGGCGCCCGACGGCCGTCACATCGACCAGATCGCCCTGCTCGTCGCGCAGCTCCAGGCCGACCCGGACTCGCGGCGGCACCTCGTCTCGGCGTGGAACGTCGCCGACATCCCGCAGATGGCGCTCGCGCCGTGTCACGCGTTCTTCCAGTTCTACGTCGCTCCCTCCCCCGAGGGCGGCAAGCTCAGCTGCCAGCTCTACCAACGCAGCGCCGACGTGTTCCTGGGCGTGCCGTTCAACATCGCGTCCTACGCCCTGCTGACGCACATGGTGGCCCAGGTGACCGGGCTCGGCGTCGGCGACCTCGTGCACACCCTCGGTGACGCGCACCTCTACCGCAACCACCTCGACCAGGCCCGGCTCCAGCTGACCCGGGAGCCCAGGCCGCTGCCGACGCTGCGGCTCAACCCCGAGATCCGCGAGCTCGACGAGTTCGACCTCGAGGACATCGCCGTCGAGGGCTACGACCCCCACCCGGGCATCAAGGCCGCCATTGCCGTCTAACGTCGTGCGGAGCGGACTCCGGCCGGGCCAGCAGGTCGTCCTGGTGGCCGCGTTCGCCGACAACGGCGTGATCGGCGCCGACGGCGACATCCCGTGGCGGATCCCGGAAGACTTCGCGCACTTCAAGGCCACCACCCTCGGGCACACCCTGGTGATGGGGCGGGCGACCTACGACTCCATCGGCCGGCCGCTACCCGGCCGCACCACGATCGTGGTGACCCGTGACCCGGCCTGGTCGCCGGGCGCGTACGCCGGCCAGGTTCGGGTCGCACACTCCTTCGAGGAGGCGCTCGAGGTGGCGGCCGAGCTTCCCGGCGAGGTGATGGTGGCCGGGGGAGCGCAGATCTACGCGCTCGCGATGCCCTACGCCACCCACCAGGTCCTCACCGAGGTCCACCAGTCGCCCGAGGGCGACACGGCCTACCCGGCCTGGGACAAGACCGGCTGGGTCGAGGCCGCGCGGGAGGACCACGACGGCTGGTCGTTCACCTGGTGGGAGCGAGCCGGATGATCCGCATCGACCCCACCGACCCGGCGGCGCCCTACGACCAGGTCAAGCAGCAGATCGCCCATCAGTTCGCGACCGGTGAGCTGCGACCCGGCGACAAGCTGCCGACCGTGCGTCGCCTGGCCGAGGAGCTCGGCCTGGCCCCCAACACCGTGGCGCGGGCCTACCGCGAGCTGGAGGCGTCGGGGGTCGTGGACACCCGCGGCCGCGCCGGGACGTTCGTGGCCGGCGACCCCAACTCGAGGGAGGCACGTGCGGCCGCCGCGGCGTACGCCGCCACGGCGCGGTCGCTGGGCCTGTCCGAGGACGAGGCGATCGCGCTCCTGCGGCGGGCCCTCAACGCCGGCTACTGAGGCTCACGAGCCGCTCACGACGCCGCGCGTCGTGGCCCCTGAGCGGACCAGCTCCGCCCGGGTGGCCGGGTCGAGCCGGCCCTTGAGGGCCCGCGTCACGTCGTACACCCGGAACTCCCCACCCGGGCCCGTCTCGTCGATGTGGGTCGGGAAGGCGCGTGGCGCGAGGACCCGCGCGGGACCGTCGCCACGCTGCTGCAGCGTGACCTCGACGATCATCCCGTCGTTGACGCCCGGAGCCGTCGCGCGCTGCCCGGCGAGCAGGTTGCCGAGCCCGAACACCACCCAGGTGCCGTTGACCTTGCGGACCGGCTGCACCACGTGGGCGTGGTGGCCGTAGACCAGGGCGATGTCCTTGCTGCGCGTCAGCCGGTCGGCGATGTCGAGCTGGTAGGCACTCGGGGCGTGCGAGTACTCCGCACCCCAGTGCAGCGCGACCACGACCGCGTCGGCGCCGGCGGCCCGGGCTCGCCGGGCGTCGGCCAGGATCCGGTCGACGTCGATCAGGTTCACCGACCAGGGCTTGTCGGCGTCGACCGGCAGCCCGTTGGTGCCGTACGTCGCGGCGAGCCAGGCGATCCTCATCCCGTCCCGGCTCAGCATCACGATCCGTCGCCCCTCGGCGCGCGAGCGCGCGGTGCCCGTGTGGGCGAGACCGGCGGAGTCGAGGGTGTCCAGGGTGCGGGTGACGCCGGCGAAGCCTTGGTCGACGCTGTGGTTGGAGGCGGTCGAGCAGCCGTCATACCCCAGCCAACGCAGGGCTCCCGCGATCTGCGGCGGTGAGGAGAACTGCGGGTAGTTCGCGAACGGCCCACCGGGCGCCGCCAGCGGCACCTCCAGATGGCACAACGCCAGGTCAGCGCCGGAGATCCGCTGCCGCAGGTCGCTGAGCATCGGCCGGAAGCCGAAGCCGTTGCCACCTGCGCTCCGGCGCGCGGAGGCCCAGACGTTGTCGTGGATCAGCACGTCGCCACTCAGGGCTACGGTGACCGATCGCACCCGAGGACGGGCGGCCGGCGCAGCGGCGTCCGGGACGGCGTCTGCAGCGAGGGCCAAGGCAGCGGGGGTGGAGGGCGGCGGCCCGGCTCGCGGCGCCGACGGGGAGAGCACCGCCAGCGGCAGGCAGGCGAGTGCCGTCAGTGCCGCTCGACGTCGCCACATTCCCACGCCTCCCACTCAACCGTATGCCGGCTCACTCCGGCAGCGGATGCGCCACCGGCCACACCGTGGTTCCCGGGGAGTGGGCGGCGAGCCGGAGCCGTTAGCCTGAGCCCATGACCACCGCACCGCAGGCGCCGTTCGGGCGCGTGCTGACCGCTATGGCCACGGCGTTCCACGACGACGGATCGGTCGACCTCGACGGCACCGCCCGGATCGCGGTCCACCTGGTCGACCACGGCCACGACGGCGTGGTCGTGTCGGGCACCACGGGGGAGTCGCCCACCACCACGGTGACGGAGGACGGCGAGATCCTGCGGGCCGTCATCGACGCGATCGGCGGCCGGGCTGCGGTCGTGGCCGGGGTCGGCACCAACGCCACCGCCCACAGCGTGGAGCTGGCCCAGCAGGCCGAGAAGCTCGGCGCCGACGGGATGCTGCTCGTCACCCCCTACTACAACAAGCCGTCCCAGGCCGGCGTCCTCGAGCACTTCCGGCAGGTCGTCGAGGCAGCCGCGATCCCCGTGATGCTGTACGACGTCCCCGGTCGCACCGGCACCACGATCGCCCCGGACACCTACCGCCGCGCGGCGGAGTGGGAGTCCGTCGTGGCGGTCAAGGATGCCGTCGGCGACTACGCCCGCGGCGTGCGGATCATGCGCGACACCGGGCTGGCGTTCTACTCCGGCGACGACGCCAACAACCTCGGTTGGCTCGCGCACGGCGGCTCGGGCTTCGTGTCCGTGGCCGGGCACGCGTGCGGCAACCTCCTCCGGCAGCTGTGCGACGCCTTCTTCGCGGGCGACCACGACACCGCGCTCGCGGCGTACCGCCGGATGCTGCCGGCCATCGACGCGATCATGGGCGTCCCCAACTACGGCGCCACCACCGCGAAGGCCGCGCTCCAGCTGCTGGGCGTCCTCGACAACCGCAACGTTCGCGGCCCGCTGGTGCCGCTCGACGAACACGAGGTCGCCGCCCTGCGCGTCGGCCTCGACGCCGCCGGCGTCCTCTGACCACCCCACTGACCACCCACACTGCACTGCACCGACCCAGGAGTCTTCTTGAGCCACCCCCACCCCGAGCTGTCCGCGCCGCCGCCGCTGCCGGAGGGAGGGCTACGGGTCATCCCGCTGGGCGGGCTCGGCGAGATCGGTCGCAACATGACCGTCTTCGAGTACGCCGACCGGTTGCTGGTCGTGGACTGCGGCGTGCTGTTCCCCGAGGAGAACCACCCCGGCGTCGACCTGATCCTGCCCGACTTCGACCCGATCCGGGACCGCCTCGACGCCATCGAGGCCCTGGTGCTGACGCACGGCCACGAGGACCACATCGGCGCGGTGCCCTACCTGCTGCGCGAGCGCGGTGACATCCCCCTCGTCGGCTCGAAGCTCACCTTGGCCCTGCTCGACTCGAAGCTGCGCGAGCACCGGCTCCGCGAGACCGTGCACCACCAGGTCAAGGAGGGCGACCGGATCACGCTGGGCCCCTTCGACCTGGAGTTCATCGCGGTCAACCACTCCATCCCCGACGCGCTGGCGGTGGCGATCCGCACCGGTGCGGGGCTGACGTTGCACACCGGCGACTTCAAGATGGACCAGCTGCCGCTGGACGGCAGGATCACCGACCTGCGTGCCTTCGCCCGGCTGGGTGAGGAGGGCGTCGACCTGTTCCTCACCGACTCCACCAACGCCGAGGTGCCTGGCTTCACCACGTCGGAGAAGAACATCACCCCGGTCCTCGACGGGGTCTTCCACGCGAGCAAGCAGCGGATCATCGTGGCCTGCTTCGCCTCTCACGTGCACCGGGTGCAGCAGGTGCTGGACGCCGCGGCGGCCCACGGCCGCAAGGTCGGCTATGTCGGCCGCTCCATGGTGCGCAACATGGCGATCGCTCAGGACCTCGGCTATCTCAAGGTGCCGCCCGGGGTGATGGTCGACGCCAAGGAGCTGGCCGACCTGCCTCCGGAGCGTCAGGTGCTGGTCTCCACCGGCTCGCAGGGCGAGCCGCTGTCGGCGCTGTCGCGGATCGCCCAGCGCAACCACCACTTCGTGCACATCGAGGAGGGCGACACCGTGATCCTCGCGTCGTCGCTGATCCCCGGCAACGAGAACGCCGTCTACCGCGTCATCAACGGCCTGTCCCGCTGGGGGGCCAACGTCGTGCACAAGGGGAACGCCATGGTCCATGTGAGCGGCCACGCCAGCGCCGGCGAGCTGCTCTACTGCTACAACGTCGTGCGTCCTCGCAACGTGCTGCCCGTGCACGGCGAGATCCGGCACATGCAGGCCAACGCCGCCCTGGCCCGCGCCACCGGCATCCCGCACGACCGGGTCGTGGTGGCCGAGGACGGCGTCGTCGTCGACCTCGTCGACGGCGTGGCCTCGATCACCGGCAAGGTCGCCTGTGGGTATGTCTTCGTGGACGGGTCGTCGGTGGGCGACGTCACCGAGACCTCGCTCAAGGATCGCCGGATCCTCGGCGAGGAGGGCTTCATCTCCGTGATCGTCGTCATCGACTCGGTGACCGGCAAGGTCGCCGGAGGTCCCGAGATCCACGCGCGCGGCTTCGGCGACGACGAATCCACGTTCGGTGAGATCAAGAAGCCGATCATCGACGCGCTCAACGCCTTGGGCCGGGAGGGCGTGGCCGACACCCATCAGCTGCAGCAGAGCATCCGGCGGATCGTGGGCAAGTGGGTCAGCGACAAGCATCGCCGGCGCCCGATGATCATCCCCGTGGTGATCGAGGCCTGAGCGCACCCCTGCTGCCACGGGTATCCCCGGGTCCCCGGCCTGCTCCTGTCCAGGCAGGAGGGAACCATGACCGACCCGACCAGAGACGCCACCTGGGCCCTCGTGCCCATGTCCGGGGTGACCGAGCTGCGCGTGCACGGCGTGGGCGGGACGCCGCCCGCCGAGATGCTGGGGACGCCCGCACCGCGCCAGGTGTCAGGTGACGCCACGGCAGGATGCTGGCGCGGGCGCGACGCGGCCGACGACGATGGGCGGGTCCGCCATGTCGAGGCCTACGCCTGGGGAGGGCTGACCGCCCGGAGCGCGACGTCGGCGCTGTGGCTGCTGGCGCTGCCGTTCGCCCTGGTGAACATCGCCGGCTGGATGGCGCCGGTGCGAGGCAACGAACGGTACTCCGGGCTGGTGCGGGTCGCGGGTCTCGCCGTCACGGGACTCTACGTCGCGTTCGCATGTGCCGCGGGCATGGACTTCGCGGCGTACCAGTGCGCGGGCGCCGACACCCGCGGCACCGAGTGCGCGGCGGCCGGATGGTGGCCGATCGGCGTCGGCGGCCCCGCCCACGACCCCGCGCAGCGGGTGCTGGTGGGGGCCATTGCCCCGGTGCTGCTGCTGGCGGTCCTGTGGCTGGCCACGAGGCGCAGTCGCCAGGCCTACGAGAGCTTCGCGTCGGACGTCCCGAGGAGCGGCTCGGAGGACGGCCTGGCGCGGCATGCACGCGACGGCCTGGAGCGGGCCGGCTTCTGGCGCGGCGAGGGGTACGCCGTGCGGCTGGCCGAGGTGCACCTGGCCCTGGGTTTCGCCATCGTCGCCTACCTGCTGGCGCGGACCGCGCTGATGCAGGCCGGTGCGGTGAACGCCACGGCACCGACGGCCGCGGCCGTCAGCACCCTCGCCCTGCTGCTCGCGGGCGGAGCGGTCGCGCTCGCGGCCTCGTCGTCTCTCCGGCTCCGGCTGCCTGCGGGATGGGCGCTCAGCGGGGCCGTCGGGCTGCTCGTCCTGGCCGCTGCCGGGTCCTGGGTCACGCCCGGCGGCGAGGTCCGCGGCGCCCCGACGGTGCTGCCGGGACTCCCGGAGGTCTTCGCGGTGCTGGTGGGCGTGCTGGTCCCGGTGACGCTGGCGGTGTTCGTCATGGCGCTCGTGGTCGGTCGCGGGCGGCGGGCCGACTGGCCGACCCGGCTGCGGTGGGCCGCCACCCCGGCGGCGACGATCGCGATCTCGTTCATGGTCAGCCTCACCGTGCTGTCCGGTGTGGTGCTGTGGTGGGCTCGCCGGCTCGGCTGGGCCGGCGTCGCCCGCGCCGACGAGACACCCGCCGTGGCCTACGCCCCGGCCTTCGAGGTCCTGGCCCGAGCGGTGCTGGTCGCGCTGGTGGTCTTCGTGGGGACTGCCGCCCTCGTCTGGCTGGTGCGCGGGCGCCGGATCGCGACGGAGTCCTTCGAGCGGGCGATGCTGGGCTGGGAGACCCTCGAAGTCCCCCCAGGGTGGGCTGACGCGCGCCGGGTCCGCGGCTGGTCGCGTCGGGTCCGGCACAGCCTGCGGGTGCCGCAGGCGAGCCTGTCGGCCCTGGAGTGGGGGGTGTGGGTGACGGCGTTCGCGACGGTGCCGGCGGCGCTGACGTACGGCGTCCTGTGGGCCCAGCAGAAGTCCGCCCTCGGCTGGCCGGAGGGTCACATCGAGGTCGGCATCGGTCCACTCGCGTCGGTGCCGCTGGGCATCTGCACCTGGCTGCTGACGTCGCTTCCCTTGGCGGCGATCGTGGTCCTGCGGCGGGCCATCACCAGCCCGTCGACCCGGCGCTCGCTGGCGATCGCCTGGGACATCGCGACGTTCTGGCCGCGGTCCTTCCACCCGCTGGCGCCACCGTCGTACGCCGAGCGAGCGGTGCCCGAGCTGCAGGCGCGCCTGTGCCGTCTCTGGGCAGGCGACGATGGCGAGCCCGGCTCCGTGGTGCTGCTGGGGCACAGCCAAGGGTCGGTCCTCGTGGTGGCGGCGCTGGCCTGTCTGGGCGACGAGGACTGCCCGGCCAACGTCGATGACCCGAGGCCGCTGGCGGACCGGCTCAGCGTGGTGACCTACGGGAGCCCGGTACGCCGCCTCTACGCGCGGCACTTCCCGGCGTACTTCACCTACGGGCTGGTCCGGCGTGCGGTCGGCCGCCTGGCCCATCCGGTCTCCGAGGAGCTGGCGTGGCGCAACTGCTATCGCGACAGCGACTACGTGGGCTACCGGCTGGACGACGGCCGGAAGTTCCCCGACCTGGACACTCAGCTGCTGGACCCGCCGCATCCGTTCTCGCCGCCGCAGGAGCCGCCACCGCCGCCGCGCTCCCACAGCGAGGTCGGCTATCGGCACCAGGGGATGTTCCGGGAGCGGGTGTCCGCCGAGTCGCAGCGGCTGGCCGCGCCGCGGGTCGTGGCTCCGCGGACGGAGCCGGGTCAGCCGCCCAGCACGCCGAGGACGATCAACGCCTGACCCACGTGGTAGGTCACCATCACCGCGACATCGGCGCGGGGGAGGGGGCGCACGAACCGGTTGACGGCGAGAATGGTGTCGCTGGCGACGAACACGGTGGCGCCGATGCCGACCAGCAGGTCGGAGGTCGCCCAGGCGGCGACCGCCATGCCGGTGATGACCAGCATGTAGACGCCCACCGGCACCGACAGCGCGACCCCGCCGCTGCGGTGGGTCGCGGGCAGCACCTCCCGCGCCTGGAGGAGCGCGACGGCGGCGACACCGACGCCGACGACGGCCCAGGGTGCGCTCGTCAGGCCGAGCGCGAGGAAGCAGCCGAGGTAGGCCAGGTGGCCGACCAGGAACGCGGCGAGTCCTGCCTGGAACCGGCTCGTGGTCTTCTCGAGAAGGAACACGTCGCCGAGCAGGCCGAACGCCAGCGCGACCAACAGCCACCGGCCAGGCGTGGCCTCGGCCGCCCCGAGCGCGAGCGCGACGAGGAACAGCGAGGCGAGCGTGGCCGGCTTGGCCCAGGCCTCGGTACGGCGGTCGTCGCGCGCGACGGCGTACCAGTCGAGGAGGGCGATGCCCACCGGAAGGACCCACAGCAGCTCCGCACGCACCGCGGCAGCATCCCACGCTGTCGGCGAGGCGTCAGGGCTGGTCCCGCTGGTCGGCCAGACGCACCAGCTGGCCGACCAGGACGGCGATGGCGAGCGCGCCCGCCGTGGTGAGCAACCGGAGGCCGGATTCGGGAGTCCCGGCGGCGACGGCCCCGGCCGCCGGAGCGGCGAGCGCACCGGCGGCGGCGGCGAGGCCCCAGCGCAGCCCGAGGTACGCCGCGGCGCCGACGGCGGGGACCACCACCCAGCCGGCGTCGAGCAGGCGCGAGTCGGCGTAGTCGGATCCCGTGGCCAGCGCGCCGAGCACCAGAGCCGCACTCACCAGGGTGACTGCGAGAGCAAGCAGCGCGGCGAGGCGGGAGGAGGCGGGCACCCTCCCAGGATCACTCGCCCGCGCGCCGGAGGCTTGAGTGCGACGACTCACGTTGCCCGCTCAGGTGGGGCCGGGGGGCTCCAGCCGCACCACCTGGTCCATCTGGTCGAGGCCGACCGTCGTGTGGGTGATCCACACGATGCTGCGGGTGCGGTCCGCCGACAGGATCTCGTCGGCCACCCCGTGGGCGGTCTCGGAGTCCAGGTGGGCGGTCGGCTCGTCCAACACCAGCACCGGCGGGTCGGCGAGCAGGGAGCGCGCCAGCGCGATGCGTGCACGCTCGCCCCCGGAGACCTGGGCGCTGCCCTCGCCGATCGGCGTGTGCACGCCGTCCGGAAGGCCGTCGATCCAGGGGCCGAGGTGGGCCGCGTCGAGGGCTGCGCGAACCTCGACGTCGGTGGCTCCGGGCCGGGCCAGGCGGACGTTCTCGACCAGGGTCGAGGCGAAGACGTGCGGATCGTCGTCGACCAGACCGGTGACCCGGCGGACCTCGTCGAGCGGGAGGTCGCGCAGGTCGATCCCCTCCAGGGTCTGCCGGCCGGTGTGCGGGTCGAGGAAGCGCATCAGCACCGCGGCGTACGTCGACTTGCCGGTGCCGGACGCGCCGACCAGGCCGATCCGGGCACCCGGCGGTAGCTCGAGGACCACGTCGCGGAGGACATCGCGGCCATCCCACCCGGCACTGAGGTGGTCGGAGGCGGCGGTGGGGTGATCGAGCGCGGGCCGGACGGGCGAGGCAGGGTCGGTGACGGTCGGAGTCAGCGCTTCGAGCGCGTCCAGCCGCTGCCGCGCCGCGGACGTGCGCACCGAGAGCGCACCCGCGTCGGGCAGCGGCGCCAGCGCGTCGACCAGCGCGATCGGCAGCATCACGAGAAGGGCACGCATCGCTTGCGACACGGCGTCGGTGGGGATCCACGCCGCCATCGCCAACAGTCCGCCGCCCCCGGCCAGCAGCGGCAGGACCCGGCCCGCGGCCAGTGCCCGCGCGGACCGGCGCGAGGCGTCAGCGAGGCGCTCGCCGGCACGGTCGAGGTCGTCGAGCGCTCGCTGGTCGGCTCCCCAGAGGACCAGGTCGCGGGCGCTGCCGAGGGTGTACTCGACGAGGGTCGAGAGGTCGGCGCGGGCTCGGACGAAGTCGGCTTCGGCCTCCTGCACCCCGCGTCGAGCGACCCAGCCGCCTGCGGCGCCGACGACCACCACCAGTGCGGTCACCAGTCCGGCCACGGGGGTGAGCGCGGCCGCGAGCGTGGTGGCGAGCAGACCGACCCCCACTGCGGTCCACCGAGGCTGTTGGACGCGGAGGCGCTCGTCGACGAGCGAGTCGACATCGTCGACCACCGAGCTGAGCAGGTCGCCTCGACGCGGGCCGAGCCGGCCGGGGACGAGCGGGACCAGGGCGTCGTACACCTGGGCGCGGCGCTCCGCGAGGAGCCGCAGCGCCGCATCATGGGAGACCAGCCGCTCGGCGTAGCGCAAGGCTGGGCGGGCCAGCCCGAACGTGCGGACCCCGACGATCGCCACCATCAGCATCAGCACCGGCGGCTGTTGGGAGGCGCGGGTGATCAGCCAGCTCGCGGTGGCCGTCAGCGCGACCCCGGAGGCGACCGAGAGCGTGGCGAGCAGTGTGCCCAGCCGGACCCGCGCCGTTGCCGCCGGAGGGGGATCGAGCGGGGGGTCGGTCGGTGCTTCGACCGGGGGGTCGGCAGCGGGGCCCGAGCCGGCCGGCTCCGGCTCCGCCACGTTCAGAGCGCCGGGCGCCGGCCGGGGGTACGGCGCAGGCTGGGAAGGCGGCAGCGAGACGACATGGTCGGCGGCTGCCACGACGGCCGCGCGATGCGCGACGACGACCACACACGCCTGCGACGCCAGATCGCGGAGCGTGTCCAGCAGCACGGCCTCCGTCTCCGCATCAAGGTGGGCCGTGGGCTCGTCGAGGATCACGTAGGGGCGCTCGGCCGCGACGACGCGGGCCAGGGCCAGGCGCGCCTGTTGCCCCGCCGAGAGCCCGGCACCGTCCTCGTCAAGCCGATGGTCGAGCCCGTCCGGGAACGTCTGGACGACCGCAGCGAGATGAACCCGGTCCAGGGCCGACCAGAGCTGGTCGTCGGTGGCCTCCGGGGCGCCGAGGCGGAGGTTCTCGGCGATGCTGCCGGCCGTCAACCACGGCCGCTGGGGCGCCCAGGCGACCTGGGCGTGCCAGGAGGGAGGATCGGCGGCCGCGAGGTCGGAGCCACCCACGCAGATGCGTCCCTCGCGGGGTACGAGCTCGCCCAGCAGCGCGGCGAGCAGCGTGGACTTGCCGCACCCCGACGGACCGACGACGGCGGTGAGCCCTGGAGCGGGGAAGGCGGCGTCGAGGCCGGCGACAGCGGGCCGCTCGCGGCCGGCGTACCCGAGGGTCAGCCCCACCACCTCGATCGCCGACCCGTCGTGAGTTTCCGTCGACCCGTCGTGAAATGACCGGTTGTCCACAGTGCCACTGCCAACAAACGACGGGTCGACTGCCAGTTCACGACGGGTCGGCGTGGAGGCCAGGAGGGACGAGGCCTGGTCGAAGGCTGCGGCACCTTCGGAGGCAGCATGGAACTCGGCGCCGACCCGGCGCAGGGGCCAGTAGGCCTCGGGGGCCAGCAGCAGCACCACCATGGCGGTGCGGAAGTCGACGTCGCCGCCGGCCAGCCGCAGCCCGATGCTCACCGCGACCAGCGCGACCGAGAGGGTGGCGATCAGCTCGAGTGCCGCCGACGAGGCGAACGCGACCCTCAGCGTCGTGAGGGTGGCCTCCCGATAGCGGCCGGTGATCTTCCTGATCGAGGCGGCCTGGGCAGCGGCCCGTCGGTGCGCGACCAGGGTGGGCAGTCCACGGACTACATCGAGGAAGTGGCCGGACAGCGTGGCCAGGGTCCGCCACTGCCGGTCGGCCCGGTCCCGGGTGGCCGTCCCGATCAGGATCGCGAACACCGGGACCAGCGGCAGCGTCACGAGCACGATCAGTCCGCTCTGCCAGTCGAGCCAGAAGATCGCGGCGACCGTGGCGGGCGGCAGCACCCCGGCCAGGACCATGGTCGGCAGGTAGCGGGTGAGATACGGCTCGATGGCGGCCAGCCCCCGGGTCGCGAGCAACGTGATCTCGCCGGTGCGTCGGCGCGCGGGTTGTTCTGGGTCGAGAGCGAAGGCACGCTCGACCAGCAGCCGGCGCAGCGGCACCGAGACCTGTGCCGCGGCGGTGGCCGACCTCGTGTCCACGACGTACGCCGCCAATGCGCGCGCCGCCACGATCCCGGCGAGCCACCCCGCGGGCTCATGCCAGGCGTTCGAGCCGGGCTGCGCGACGAGCCGCACCAGCAGCGCGCCCATCGCGAAGGCCTGGGCGACCGTCAACAGGCCGCCGGACACACCTCCGGCCAGCACCGTGACGAGAGATCGGCGGGCCGGCCGGAGGAAGGGTTGGATCCGTGGGTCCAGGGGCCGCATCAAGCAGAGACGGAATCCGGGATCGGCTCTGGGATGTGCTGCGTCCCGATCCGCTTGCGGAACACCCAGTAGGTCCAGGACTGGTAGACCAGCACGACCGGGGTGAAGACCACCGCCACCCAGGTCATCACCTTCAAGGTGTACGCCGTGGACGAGGCGTTCACCGTCGTCAGGGAGTACGCCGCGTCAGTGGTCGAGGGCATCACGTTCGGGAACAGCACCACGAACAACCCTGCCACCGCAGCGGCGATCGTGACGAAGGTGCCGATGAACGCCCAGCCCTCACGCCCCTTCGAGGCCATCAGCACTGCCCCGAGCAACGCCGCCGCGGCCAGCACGAAGAGCAGCAGCGCCGGCACCTCCCAGCCCGACTTGGCCAGTGTCCAGGTCAGGAACACCACGGCGAGCACGGCCGCGGCGAGGCCGAGTCGCACCGACAGGCTGCGGGCCCGGTGCCGGATGTCGCCGTCGGTCTTGAGCGCCACGAACATCGCGCCGTGGGTGAGGAACAGCGACAGCGTGACCAGGCCGCCCAGCAGACCGAACGGGTTGAGCAGCGTGAACAGGTTGCCGGTGAACTCCTTGTTCTCGTCGATCGGCACCCCGGCGACGATGTTGGCGAACGCCACGCCCCACAGCACTGCCGGGAGGTAGGACCCGAAGATGGCGGCCGCGTCCCAGCGGGCGCGCCAGGTCGCGTCATCGCGCTTCCCGCGGTAGTCGAAGGCCAGGTTGCGCACGATCAGCGCCACCAGGATCAGCAGCAGCGGCAGATAGAAGCCGCTGAACAGCGTGGCGTACCACTCCGGGAACGCCGCGAAGGTCGCCCCACCGGCGACCAGCACCCAGACCTCGTTGCCGTCCCAGACCGGGCCGATCGTGTTGTAGAGAACGCGCCGCTCCTTCTCGTCCTTGGCCAGGACGGGCAGCAGCATGCCGACGCCGAAGTCGAAGCCCTCGAGGGTGAAGTAGCCGATCCACAGGATCGCGATCAGGCTGAACCAGACGGTGGTGAGCTCCATGTCAGTGTCCTCTCCCTCAGTAGGCGAAGGTCAGGGGCCGGTCGGCGTCGTCGCTGCCACCCAGAGGCACGTCCGGCGGTTCCTGGAACGGCTCGGCACCGCGCTTGATGTACTTCGCGAGCAGCTTCAGCTCGATCACGGCGAGGACGGCGTACAACAGGGTGAGGACGATGAGCGACGTCGCCGCCTCGAACGTGCTGACGCCGGGGGAGACGGACCTCTCCGTCGTCATCAGCCCGAACACCGCCCACGGCTGGCGTCCCATCTCGGTGAAGATCCAGCCCCACGAGTTGGCGAAGACCAGTGCCAGCGGAAGGCTCAGGCCGAGCAGCCCCACCCAACGCACCGTCGGCACCCGGCCGCCACGGGTCAGCCACAGCACGAGGGCGGCGCCGGCGGCACCGAACAGGCCCAACCCGATCATGAACCGGAACGACCAGTAGGTGACGGGGACGACGGGGGTGTAGTCGCCGGCGCTGTAGTACGCAGCGCCCGGGTCCTGGCCGTACGTCGCCTGGTACTTCTCGCGCAACGGGTTGATGCCCTCGACCGTGCCGTCCGTCGACCCGGTGCCGAGGAAGCTGAGCAGCCCGGGGACCTCGATCAGGTTCGTCGCCTCGGAGCCGTCGAGCTTGCCGACAGTGAGGACCGAGAACGGTGCGTGGCTGGTGGTCTCGTAGAGACCCTCGGCGGCGGCCATCTTCATCGGCTGCACCTCGGTCATGATCTTGCCCTGGATATCGCCGCTGATCGCGACGCCCAGGCCGGCGACCAGGGTGACGGCCGCACCGAACCGGATGGCGATGCGGTAGAGCGGGCGGTCCTCGGCGTGGCGCTCCTTGACGTAGAGGTAGGTCGCGACCCCGACCATGAACGCGCCGGCGGTCATGTACGCCGACATCACGACGTGGGGGAACGTCACCAGCTGGACCTTGTTGACCATGACTGCCCAGAAGTCGATCAGCTCGGCCCGACCGGAGTCCGGGTTGTAGGTGTAGCCGACGGGGTTCTGCATCCAGGAGTTCGCCGCGAGGATGAACCAGGCGGAGGCCAGGGTGCCGAGATGGGTCAGCCACATCGTGGCTGCGTGGAGGCCGCGTGGCAGCTTGTCCCACCCGAAGATCCACAGGCCGAGGAACGTGGACTCGAGGAAGAACGCCAGGAGTCCCTCGATCGCCAAGGGCGCGCCGAAGACGTCGCCGACGAACCGCGAGTAGTCCGACCAGTTCATCCCGAACTGGAACTCCTGCACGATGCCGGTCACCACGCCGATCGCGAAGTTGATCAGGAACAGGCGGCCGAAGAACTTCGTCAGCCGGAGGTACTCCGGCTTGCGGGTCCGCACCCACACCGTCTCGAGCACCGCGATCAGGGCGGTGAGCCCGATCGTGATCGGCACGAACAGGAAGTGATAGACGGTGATGATGCCGAACTGCCAGCGGGCGATGTCCAAGACGTCCACGCGCGACTCCTCGGTTAGGTGACGATCGATCTCCTACCCCCCGTAGTTAACACCTCCGTCGGTAGCCGGTGACCATCGGGACCGCGCGTAATGTGGTGCCATGCCGCACACCGCCAAGCCTCATCTGGGCGACCTGGAACGCGCCGTGATGGAGGTGCTGTGGAGATCGGGGCCCACGGTCGAGATGACCGTCCGAGAGGTGCACGAGGCCCTCGTGCCCGGTCGCGACGTCGCGTACACGACGGTGATGACGGTGCTGGACCGGCTGGCCCGCAAGGACGTCGTCACCCAGGTCCGGGACGGGCGGGCGTTCGGCTACCGGCCCCGGGCCAGCCGGGCGGAGCTGACCGCGGAGCTGATGCACGAGGCGCTGGCCGACTTCACCACCGATGACCGCGGCCAGGCGCTGGTGGCGTTCGTCGGTGAGGCCAGCGAGGCCGACCTCGCGGAGCTGCGTCGCGCGCTCGACGGGCTCGACGCCTGACGTGACCCCGCTCCTCCTCGGCATGCTCGCCCTGCTGTTGGCGGGCCCGGTCCCGGCGGTGCTGTCCCGGGCACCGTGGCTGCGCCGGACGCCCGCGGCCGCGGTGCTCCTGTGGCAGGCCGTGGCGTTGGCCGCCGTGCTCGCCGCGGTCGGGGCGGGGCTCTCGCTGGTGACCGGGCAGGCCTGGCGCGCCGACCCCGGCCCGACGGCGTACGTCGTGGCCGGCACGGCGCTGGCGCTGACCGGGCTCGTGCTCGGGCGGCTACTGCTGACCGGTCACGTCGTCGGCACCGAGCTGCGGACGCTGCGCCGGCGACATCGCGACCAGCTCGACCTGGTGGGGAGCCGAGTGTCCGAGGACGGGGTCCGGGTGCTGGACCACCCGGTCCCGGTCGCGTACTGCCTGCCGGGGATGGCGCAGGCCCGGATCGTGCTGACCTCGGGCGCGCTGGGGCGGTTGGGCGTCGGCGAGCTCGCTGCGGTGCTGTCCCACGAGCGGGCCCACCTGCGGGCTCGCCACGACCTGGTCCTGGAGGCGTTCACCGTGCTCCACCGAGCTTTCCCCCGGGTGGTGCGCAGCGCCACCGCACGCCGTGAGGTCTCCTTGCTGATCGAGGTCGTGGCCGACCGCGCGGCCGTCCGCGATGGCCGCGCCCTCGAGCTGCAGCGGGCACTGCTGGCGATGACGCAGGGCAGGCTGCCAGGCGGCGCGCTCGGCGCCGCCGACCTCGGTCTGGGTGCCAGGGTGGCTCTCCTCGAGGACGCCGGCAGGCATCGGTCCCAGGCGGTCGTCGTCGTGCTCGCGGCCGTCGTCGTGCTGCTCGCGCCGACGCTCTTCGTGGTCTGGCCCTGGCTCTGGGGTCTCGCGCCGGCGTGACGGCTGGTACGCCGACACGCTCCTGTGGTGCGTGATGCTGGTGTGACCAGCGCATAGGGTCGCGCCATGGCGACCCGTACGTCTTCCCCGCCGGGGTCGCGGAGCAGGAGCACGTCCAAGCGCGGCACCACCGCGAAGGGCTCCAGCACCCGATCCCGGAGTACCAGCCGCAGCCGGCGCGCACCCTCGCGCACGACGCGGGGCGGTTCTACGCGCCGTGGCGCCACCTCCGGGAGGAGGCCACCACCGGCGGTCCGCTCCGGGCCCGGCCCGATCTTCCGGTTCTTCCGGGCGATCGGCCGCGCTGTGGCGGCGTTCTGGCTCGGCCTGGCTCACGGCCTGGGCGCACTCGCCCGCCGGATCGGCGGCGCCGCACGCGAACTCGAGCCCGAGCACCGTCGCGACGGCGCCGGACTCCTGCTCGTGGCGCTGGCCCTGATCACCGCCGCCGCGGTCTGGTGGGCGGTTCCGGGCTCGGCGATGGCCCTGGTCCGGACCGTCGTGTCCGGCTCGGTCGGCAAGGTCGGCTGGCTGGTGCCGCTCGCCCTGGTGTTCGTGGGCTGGCGCACCATGCGCGACCCGGTCCACAACGGCCCCGCCGGCCGCCAGATCGTCGGTTGGACGGCCCTCGGGTTCGGGGTGCTGGGCATCGTGCACATCGCCGGCGGCAATCCCCAGCCGGATCTCGGCGACACCACCAGCCTGCGTCAGGCCGGCGGCGCGATCGGCTTCGTCGTCTCTAGCCTGCTGCTCGACCTGCTCCGGACGGCGTACGTCGTGGTGCCGGTGCTCTTCCTCCTGGCGGTGTTCGGGATCCTGGTGGTCACCGGCACGCCCGTCTACCAGATCCCGCGCCGGCTGGCGGCGCTGCGCGATCGGCTGCTGGGCCGTCAGCGTGAGGACGCCGAGACCGACGCGGACGCCACCCAGCCGATCGGCGTGCGCCGTCGTCGTCGTGGCGAGGGGTTCGAGCCCGACGGGATGCCGGCGTACGACACTCCGGTCCTGGAGGACCGGGAGATGCGCAAGCGCCGCAAGTCGGCGGCCAAGGACGCAAGCGCGCAGGAGGACCCGGAGTACGACCCCGCGTCCGCCGCCACTGCTGCGCCGGAGGAGAAGGTCGAGCTCACCCCGCCCCCGCACGCGCCGCTGCCGCAGCGCGTCGAGCAGCTGGCCCTGTCCGGCGACGTGACCTACACCCTCCCCGACAGTCAGCTGCTCAAGCCGGGCTCCACGCACAAGCCCCGATCGCGAGCCTCCGACGCCGTGGTCGACCGGCTCACCCAGGTGCTCGAGGAGTTCGGCATCGACGCGCAGGTGACCGGCTACACCCGCGGGCCGACGGTGACCCGCTACGAGGTGGAGCTCGGACCTGCGGTCAAGGTCGAGAAGGTCACCGCCCTGTCGAAGAACATCGCGTACGCCGTCGCGTCCGCCGATGTCCGGATCCTGAGCCCGATCCCCGGCAAGTCCGCGATCGGCATCGAGATCCCCAACCTCGACAAGGAGATCGTCTCTCTCGGTGACGTGATGCGCTCCGGCACCGCGCGCAGCGACCACCACCCGATGCTGGCGGGGCTCGGCAAGGACGTGGAGGGCGGCTTCGTGGTGGCCAACCTCACCAAGATGCCGCACCTGCTCGTCGCGGGCGCCACCGGCTCCGGCAAGTCGAGCTTCATCAACTCGATGATCTGCTCGGTGCTGATGCGCTCCACGCCCGACGAGGTGCGGATGATCATGATCGACCCCAAGCGGGTCGAGCTGAACGCCTACGAAGGCATTCCGCACCTGATCACCCCGATCATCACCAGCCCGAAGAAGGCGGCCGAGGCGCTGGCGTGGGTGGTGCGGGAGATGGACCTGCGCTACGACGACCTGGCCAACTTCGGCTTCCGGCACATCGACGACTTCAACAAGGCGGTGCGGACCGGCAAGGCGACGGTGCCCGCGGGCAGCGAGCGGGTGCTGACGCCGTACCCCTACCTGATGGTCGTCGTCGACGAGCTCGCCGACCTGATGATGGTGGCCCCGCGCGACGTCGAGGACGCCGTGGTCCGGATCACCCAGCTGGCCCGGGCCGCGGGCATCCACCTGGTGCTGGCGACGCAGCGACCCTCGGTCGACGTCGTCACCGGCCTGATCAAGGCGAACGTGCCCTCGCGGCTGGCGTTCGCGACCTCCTCGCTCGCCGACAGCCGGGTGATCCTGGACCAACCGGGTGCCGAGAAGCTGGTCGGCCAGGGCGACGGGCTGTTCCTGCCCATGGGCGCCTCCAAGCCGGTCCGCGTGCAGGGCTCCTGGGTGACCGAGGCCGAGATCCACCAGGTGGTCAAGCACTGCAAGGCGCAGCTGGCTCCGTCCTACCGGGAGGACGTGACGGCCCCGACCGCGGCCAAGCGGGACCTCGACGACGACATCGGCAACGACCTGGACCTCGTGGTCGCGGCGGTCGAGCTGGTCGTGTCCACGCAGTTCGGGTCGACCTCGATGCTGCAGCGCAAGCTGCGGGTCGGGTTCGCCAAGGCCGGCCGCCTGATGGACATCCTCGAGAGCCGCGGCGTGGTCGGGCCCAGCGAGGGCTCCAAAGCGCGTGACGTGCTGGTCAAGCCAGACGAGCTCGAGTCGGTGCTGGTGACCCTGCAGGGGGAGGCGTGAGCACCCCCGTGGAGGTACGCCGGCGCGGCGCCGTGCTCGGTGCCGTGGGAGTCGCCGCAGCGACGGTGGCGGCGGCCTACCTGACCCGGGCGCTGACGACCGGATCGGCCCTGGACTGGGCGTTCACGGCGGGGCTAGCGGCACTCGGCGGACTGTTCCTGGCCGGTCTCGTGGACGCCCGATCACCGCTGCTGGTGGCCGACGACGTGGGCGTGCGCCTGCGCCGGGGCCGCAGCTGGGCCGGCTGGACGTGGGCGGAGGTGACCGAGGTCGTGGTGCATCCGGCCACCGGGATTCGCGATGGTGCGGTCACGCTGAGCACGGCAGCCGGGGAGCGGCCCTGGCTCCGCCTGGGGCTGAGCACTCGCGTCGGCGTCGAGGGCGACCTGAGCGCCGCGCTGGACGCCCTGGCCGGACGTGACCTCTCCGGCGCCGATCCCACGCCCGGCAGCTCGAGGTCGGCCGCGGAGCCTCCGGAGCCGCCGGAGAGCTCGCCCCGGGGTCCGGCCGGGCACTGGCGCGACCCACGCCCGGTGCTGGCGCACGGCATCTCGGCGCTGGCCGCACGCCTCCCGGTGCACACCATCCGGCTGCTGCCGACCCTGGCGCGACACCACCAGGCGCCCGAGCCGGGTCTCGACACGAGCATGGTCGATGGGGCGCTGGCGCTGGACCCCGAGGCGACGGCGCCGATCGTGCTGCCCGAGCTGGAGCAGCTGCGGCGTACCGACGACCTCGGCCTGCCGGCGGAGTCGCCCGAGGCGGACCTGACCGAGGCGATCGCGCTGCCGGTCGCGCACCCGGTGATCGGACCGCCGCTGTGTCAGTCGCGGGCTCGACTCGGTCTGAGCGTGGCGGAGCTGTCGGCGCGGACCCGGATCCAGGCGCACGTCATCGAGGCCGTGGAACGCGACGACTTCGCCGCCTGCGGTGGCGACTTCTACGCCCGAGGTCACCTGCGGACCCTGGCCCGAGTGCTCGGGCTCGACGCGGCGCCGCTGCTGGCGGGCTACGACGAGCTCTACGCCGCCGCGCCGCCCAGCCTCGGCGCCGCCCGCCTCACGCGGCCGGTGACACACCCGGTCCACGAGCCGGCTCCGGGGCGGGGCGGGCCGCGGTGGTCGGTGCTGGTCGCGGCCGTGATGGCCGTCGTCCTGGCCTGGTCGGTCGCGACGCTGATCATCGACGGGCCGGTTCCGGAGCGGGTCCCGGGTCTCGGCGCCGGCTCCGGCGGAGTCAACGGGGCAGGGGTGTCGGGCAAGGCCGTCCCGGTCCTGCTGAGAGCCGCCGGCGGCGGCGCCCACGTCGTGGTCCGCGACGGGGACGGTCGGATCGCCTTCACCGGCGACCTGGCCTTCGGCGCCTCACGCAGCCTCGACGTGGTGCCCCCGGTGCGGGTCGACTCCTCCGACGGCGGCCTGGAGCTCGTCGTCAACGGCGAGGACCAGGGCCGGCTCGGGCAGCTCGGCCGAGCGGCGTCCGGGGTGTTCGACGGCGGCTGAGGGCCGCCCGGATGCGCGGGCGGCGCCGGATTCCCGGCATACTCGGCAATCCCATGTCCGCTGACCGCACCCCGCCCGGCCCCGACCGTGGCCACACCGTCGCTCTGGTGACCCTCGGCTGCGCCCGCAACGAGGTCGACTCCGAGGAGCTCGCAGGACGGCTGGCCGCGGACGGCTTCGACCTCGTCACCGACCCCGAGGACGCGGAGACCGTGCTCGTGAACACCTGCGGCTTCGTCGAGAGTGCCAAGAAGGACTCCGTCGACGTGGTGCTCCAGGCGGCCGATCTCAAGCAGGACGGCCGCACCCGGGCCGTGGTGGCGGTCGGCTGCCTCGCCGAGAGGTACGGCGCCGAGCTGGCCGACTCGCTCCCCGAGGCCGACGCGGTGCTCGGCTTCGACGACTATCCCGACATCGCCGCGCGCCTGCGATCGGTGCTCGCGGGGGACCGGCCGCACCCGCACACCCCCCAGGACCGCCGACTGCTGCTGCCGATCAGCCCGATCGAGCGCCAGGCCGCGGAGGCGCCGGTGCCCGGCCACGCGATCGGGGGCCAGGCTGTGGGTGGCCGTCGACGGCTCGACAGCGGGCCGTTGGCGCCGCTGAAGCTGGCCAGCGGTTGCGACCGGCGCTGCTCGTTCTGCGCGATCCCGCGGTTCCGCGGCTCGTTCGTGAGCAGGCGGCCCTCCGATGTGCTCGCCGAGGCGCGCTGGCTGGCCGGAGAAGGGGTGCGTGAGCTCTTCCTGGTCAGCGAGAACTCCACGTCCTACGGCAAGGACCTCGGCGACCTGCGGCTGCTGGAGACGCTGTTGCCCGCGCTGACGGAGATCGAGGGGATCGACCGGGTCCGGGTGTCCTACCTCCAGCCCGCAGAGATGCGCCCGTCCCTGGTCGAGGCGATCGGCGCGACCCCCGGGGTCGCGACCTACTTCGACCTGTCGTTCCAGCACGCCGCGGCCGGGGTGCTGCGCCGGATGCGGCGCTTCGGCGACCCCGATGCCTTCCTGGGCCTGCTCGAGCAGGTACGAGCGCGGGCGCCGTTGGCCGGCGTCAGATCCAACGTCATCGTCGGCTTCCCCGGAGAGACGGAGGAGGACGTCGCGACGCTCTGCGCGTTCTTGGAGGCCGCCCGGCTGGACGTGACCGGGGTGTTCGGCTACTCCGACGAGGACGGCACCGAGGCAGCGGCGTACGACCAGAAGCACGACGACGACGAGATCCTGGCGCGGGTCGCCCAGGTGACCTCGCTGGTGGAGGAGCTGACCTCGCAACGCGCCGCCGACCGGGTCGGCGAGGAGGTCGTGGTGCTCGTCGAGTCCCACCTGGTTGGATCGGGGGAAGGCGACGTCGAAGGCCGAGCGGCTCACCAGGGTCCGGAGGTCGACGGAGTCACCTGCCTGGAGGGGTCCGGAGCCTCGCCGGGCGACCTGGTCGCCGCACGCGTGGTGTCCAGCCACGGCGCCGACCTGACGGCGGTGCCCCTGCCGAGTGCGACGTGGGGAGGCGACGATGGGTGAACCGGACACCGAGGTCAGCAACCTCAACCTGCCCAACGTGCTGACCACGCTTCGGATCGTGATGGTGCCGGTCTTCGCGTGGGCGTTGCTGCACGACGGCGGCGACTCCGTGCTCTGGCGTTGCGTGGCCTTCGCCATCTTCGTCGGGGCCATGATCACCGACAAGATCGACGGCGACATCGCCCGCGCGCGCAACCTGGTCACCAACTTCGGGAAGATCGCCGATCCGATCGCGGACAAGGCGATCACCGGGATGGCGTTCATCGGGCTGTCGCTGGTCGGTGATGTGTGGTGGTGGGTGACCGTGCTGGTGCTGGTGCGCGAGTGGTCGGTGACCCTGCTCCGGCTCTCGGTGCTCAAACAGATCGTGATCGCCGCCTCCTGGAGCGGCAAGGTGAAGACCACGCTGCAGGGGATCGCGCTGGCAGCGCTGACCCTCCCCTTCCCGCACGGATCGGCCCACGGCGGCGCCTTCGACCAGTTCGGCGTCGTGGGGGAGGGACTGTTCTACGTCGCCCAGGTGCTGCTGGCCGGTGCCGTCGCGATGACGATGTGGTCGGGCTATGAGTTCTTCCGTGACGTCTGGAAGCAGCGCGAAGGGCTCCGGCGACCTGGTCTAGGGTGAGGGTGCGAGCACCATCCACCACACTCGGGAGGCCCCGTGCGCGTCCGCATCTCACCCCCTTCACGTCGTCCGAGCAGGGGTCGTCTCAGCAGGGCTCTGGTCCCTGTGGCGATCGGCGCCCTGGTCGCCGGCACTGCCGGTCTCGGGCTGACCGCTCCTGCCGCGGCCAACCCGGCCGGCACCGGCCTGGTCGTCAGTGAGGTGTACGGCGCCGGCGGCAACAACGGAGCCGTCTACAACGCCGACTACGTCGAGCTCTACAACCCGACCTCCGCGGCGATCGCGCTGAACGGTCTCTCGGTGCACTACCGCTCCGCGAGCGGCGGCTCCGGCGGGACGCCGTACGCCCTCGCGGGCAGCCTGGACGCCGGTGCGCACTTCCTGGTGCGGATGAGCGCGACCGGCGCCAACGGGGCGGCGCTGCCGACCCCCGACGCGACGGCGTCGCCGGCCTTCTCGATGGCCGCCGCCGGTGGCCAGGTCTACTTGCTCGACGGGACCACCGCGGTCACCGACACCGGCGACATGGCCGGGCGAGCCGGGGTCGTCGACATGGTCGGCCTCGCCACGGCCACGTCGTTCGAGACGGCGCCCGGCCCCGGTGCCTCGGCGAGCCAGTCGGCACAGCGCGACGGCAACGGAGCCGACACCGACAACAACGCCGCAGACTTCGCCCTGGCGGCGCCCACCCCGACCTCCGGTGGTGGGACCCCTCCGCCGCCTCCCACCACGGCGACGATCGCCGAGATCCAGGGCACCGACGCCGCGGTCAGCCCCCTGCTGGGGCAGACCGTCACCACCCGCGGGGTGGTGACCGCGGCCTACCCGACCGGGTTCTTCAACGGCTTCTTCCTGCAGACCGCCGGCACCGGCGGCGGCACGGACGCCACCCCGGGCGCCTCGGACGGCATCTACGTGTTCGGCTCGGCCGCGATGGCGGTCGGCCCGCAGATCGGTGACCACCTCGAGGTGACGGCTCCGGTGACCGAGTTCGCCGGCCTCACCGAGCTGGTGCCCCGCAGTGGCGGCGTCGTGAGGCTGGCCGACCCGGCCGACCCGGTGCAACCCCTGGTAGCGGCGTACCCGACCACCGAGGCGGACCGCGAGGCCCACGAGTCCGAGCTGCTGGCGCCCACGGACACCTTCACCGTGACCAACAACTACACCACCAACCAGTACGCCGAGATCTGGCTGGCCACCGGCACCGCGCCACTCGTGCAGCCCACCGACGTGGCGGCCGTCGGGACCGCGGAGTACGACGCCGTCGTGGCCGACAACGACGCTCGCAAGGTTGTCCTCGACGATGGGGCCAGCATCAACTTCCTGTCCAACGCGACGAACCAGGCGATCCCGCTGCCCTGGCTGAGCGCGACCAACCCGGTCCGGGTCGGTGCCCGAGCGACGCTGCAGGCGCCGGTCATCCTGGACTACCGCAACAACGCCTGGAAGTTCCAGCCGACCCAGCAGGTGACCGGCGAGGGCGCCGAGGTGGCGACCTTCGCCAACACGCGGACGCCGGCTCCCGACCCGGTGGGCGGTGCGGTGCGGCTCGCGACCTTCAACGTCCTCAACTACTTCAACACCACCGGAGTCGACTTCGTGGCGGCCGGAGGCACCTGCACGTACTACGTCGACCGCGTCGACGACCCGGTCACCGACCGCAGCTGCAACCCCGACGGCCCGCGCGGCGCGGCGGAGGCCGAGGACCTGATCCGGCAGCAGGACAAGATCGTCGCGGCGATCAACGCTCTGGACGCCGACATCGTGTCGCTGGAGGAGATCGAGAACTCCGTGAAGCTGTTGGGCGAGACCGACCGCGACGACGCGCTCGGCACGCTCGTCGCCGCCCTGAACAGCGCGGCCGGCTCGACCCGCTGGGCCTACGCCCCGTCGCCGTCCGCCGCCGACCTGCCGGACCTGACCGAGCAGGACGTCATCCGCACCGCCTTCATCTACGACCCCGCCACGGTGGCGCCGGTCGGCGGCTCGCGGGTGCTGGTCGGCAGCGCGGACTTCAGCAACGCCCGCGAGCCCCTGGCGCAGGTGTTCGAGCCCCTCGGCGCGGCCGAGGGCGACGGGTTCGCCGTCGTGGTCAACCACTTCAAGTCCAAGGGCTCCGGCGCCGACGCGATCGGTGACAACGCCGACGGGCCGCAGGGCGCGTTCAACGGCGACCGGACCCGCCAGGCCGCCGCCCTGGTGGCCTTCGCCGACGGCTTCGCGGCCGATCGCGGCGTCGCCAAGGTGTTCTTGACCGGCGACTTCAACGCCTACACGCAAGAGGATCCGATGCAGGTCCTCTACGGCGCCGGCTTCACCAAGGTCGTCTCCGACGACCCGGCGGACACGTCGTACAGCTTCTCCGGGCTGTCGGGTTCCCTCGACCACGTGCTGGCCAACGACGCCGCCCTCGCGACCGTGACCGGGGCCGACATCTGGGAGATCAACGCCAACGAGCCGGTGGCCTTCGAGTACAGCCGTCACAACTACAACGCGACGCTCTTCTACCAGCCGGACGCCTTCCGCGCCTCGGACCACAACCCCGAGATCGTCGGCATCGCCGTGCCTCGCCCCGTGAAGTCGAAGGTCCGGGCCTGGGCACATCCGAGGCGGCTCAGGGTCGACCGGGACTCGACCACCATCATCGTGCGGGTGACCGCTCGTCGGGTCCAGCCCTCGGGAGAGGTGCAGGTCTCACTCGGCGGGGACGAGCTCGGCTCAGCGCAGCTGAGGCGAGGCTGGGCCAGCCTTCCGGTCGGCCCGTTCGACACCACCGGGAGGAAGCGTCTCGAGGTGCGCTACCTCGGCGACGCCACCACGCGGCCGGCCAGCACCACCGTCACGGTGATCGTGACCAAGCGACGGCACCATCACTAGCGGCGCCTGGCGCGGGCGTCGCGCAGGTCGAACGCCGCCTGCACCAGCGTCAGGTGGCTGAAGGCCTGCGGGAAGTTGCCGAGCATGCGACCCGCACCTGGGTCGTACTCCTCCGACAGCAGGCCGACGTCGTTGCGCAGACCCACGAGCCTGGTCATCAGCGCCTCGGCGTCGTCCAGGCGGCCGGCACCGGCGTAGGCCGACACCAGCCAGAACGAGCAGGCGAGGAACGGGCTCTCGTCCCCACCCAGGCCGTCGACGCCGCTGGTGGTGCGGTAGCGCAGCAGCAGCCCGCCGTCGAGCAGGTCCTCCTCGACGGCTCGGATCGTGCCGAGCATCCGCGGGTCGTCGGGAGCCAAGAACCCCACCGCTGCCATCACGAGCAGGGCGGCGTCCACCTCGGTGGTGTCGCGATGCTGGACGAAGGTGCCCCGGGCCGAGTCGAACCCCTGGGTCTCGATCTCCTCGCGTAGCGCGTCGCGGCACGCCTGCCACTTCTCGGAGGGTCCGTCGAGGCCGTGGTCACGGATCGCGCACAGCCCGCGGTCCAGGGCCGCCCAGGCCATCACCCGGGAGTGGGTGAAGAAGCGCTGGGGGCCGCGGATCTCCCACAGGCCGTGGTCGGGCTGGTCGACGTCGGCCATCAGCTGGTCCAGCAGCGCCCGCTGCAGCGCCCAGCTCGAGCTGGTCTCGGTGATGCCCGCGCAGCGGGCCTGTTCCAGCGCGATCATCACCTCACCGAGGACGTCGAGCTGGCGCTGGTCGACCGCCCCGTTGCCGACGCGGACCGGGGTCGAGCCGGCGTAGCCGGGGAGGTGGTCGAGCTCGCGCTCGGAGAGCTCGTGGCCACCGTCGACGGCGTACATGATCTGCAGGTCGTGGGGGTCGCCGGCGGCGGCACGCAGCAGCCAGGCGCGCCAGCGCCGCGCCTCGTCGGTGTAGCCCGCGGCCAGCAGCGACTCGAGGGTGAGTGCCGCGTCGCGCAGCCAGCAGAAGCGGTAGTCCCAGTTGCGCTCCCCGCCGATCTCCTCCGGCAGTGAGGTCGTGGGCGCAGCGACGATGCCGCCCGTCTCCGCGTGGCTCATCAGCCGCAGCGTGACCAGGCTGCGCACGACCGCCTCGCGGTGCGGGACCTCGGCCGGGCACCGGTCGGCCCACTGCTGCCACTCCTCCACCTGATGCTCGGCGCGCTCCTTCTCGCATGCTCCCGGGGTGTCCCACCAGGAGGGCGTCCAGGTCGTGGTGAACGTCAGCTCGTCGCCGGCGTGGACGTCGAACTGGTCGCGATGGTGCCCGTCGTCGCCGACCGGAAGCCTCGGGCCGCGCAGCACCAGCTTGTCGGGACCGGAGATCGCCACGATCATCTCCTGGTCACCGTCGCGATGGCGGGTCACCCAGGGTCGCAGCTTGCCGTAGCCGGTGCGCACGACCCAGTCGTGGCGCATCCGCACGGTGCCGTCGACGCCCTGGATCCGGCGGACGACGTCGGCGCGACCGTTGTCGGCCGGCATGGCGTCGTAGACCCGGACCCGTCCGGTCCGGGTGGCGAACTCCGTCTCGAGTATGGGTGAGTCGCCCAGGTAGCGACGGGTGACGGTCGCCTCGTCCGCCGGTCCGATCAGCCAGCGGCCGTGGTCCTCGGTGCCGAGCAGCGCAGCGAAGCAGGCGGGGGAGTCGAAGCGGGGCAGGCACAGCCAGTCGATCGAGCCGTCGTCACCGACCAGGGCTGCCGTATGCCGGTCGCCGATCATGGCGTAGCGCTCGATCGGCAGCGGCATGGCCCCAACGCTAGACGATGAGCCTGGACGATGAGCAGAGAGGCTCGATGGCTACGATCCGGCTGTGGCGACGACAGCTCCGGACCCGCGCGCGGTCTCAGCGCTGTCCAGCCTGGACGCTCGCGGCGACACCCTGGCCACGGCCGAGTCGCTCACCGGGGGCCTGGTGGCAGCGGCGCTCACCGACGTGCCGGGCGCCTCACGAAGCTTCCGGGGCGGCTGCGTGACGTACGCGAGCGACCTGAAGGTCGGCCTCCTGGGCGTCCCTGACGAGGTGGTCACCGAGCACGGCGTCGTGTCCGAGCGGTGTGCCCGGGCGATGGCGGAAGGGGCGCGACGACGGTGCGGGGCGACGTACGCCGTCAGCACGACCGGCGTGGCCGGCCCCGACCGGCAGGAGGGCAAGCCTGTGGGCACCGTCTTCGTCGCCGTCGCCGGTCCGGCGGACACGACCGTGGTCTCGCTGCTGCTCTCCGGGACCCGTGCCGAGATCCGGCGGGCCGCGTGCGTCGCGGCGCTCGACGCGCTGAACGAGGTGCTCGCCCGGGAAGAACCATCCCTCGGGTAGCGTTGGACCCGATCCGCAGTCGGCAACCCCCGGCTCGTGTGCGAGAGGAACCCCATGGTGCTGTTCCGTCGGCTGCTCGGCGACGTGCTTCGCGGCCGTCGCATGCGCCGGGGACTGACCCTGCGCGAGGTCTCTGCCGACGCGCGAGTGAGCCTGGGCTACATCTCCGAGATCGAGCGCGGCCAGAAGGAAGCCTCCTCCGAGCTGCTCGCGTCGCTGTGCATGGCCCTGGACGTCCCGCTCTCCGACGTGCTCCGCGAGGTCAGCGACGCGGTGGCCGTCCAGGAGGCTGCCCTGAGCGCCCAGCAGGCCGGCGCCACCCCGCTGCCCGTGGCGAAGCGGGCGTCCGCCGACGTGGTCGCCTCCGCGGCCTGACCCTGCCGCCGCAGACTCAGGTCGGCTGGCACCGCGGGCACCAGTACGCCGCCCGCTCGCGACCGTCCTCGCCCTGCATCGCCACCTCGATCGGGCTGCCGCACCGGCGGCACCCGCGCCGGTCCCGGCGATAGACCCACATCCGCTCGCCCTGCCGGAGGTCGCCGGTGGTGGCCTGGATCGGACGCTCCTTGTTGAGCTCGAGCATGGCCCTGGCGGTGCGCAGCAGCCGCGGCAGGTCGGGGACCTCCCCGACCGGGCGGGTGGGGTGGACCCCGGAGACGAAGCACAGCTCGGCGGCGTACATGTTGCCGAGGCCGGCCAGATTGCGCTGGTCGAGCAGCGCGTCGCGGACGGGGCGCGTCGGATCCTCGAGGAGTCGACGCCCGGCCTCCTGCTCGTCCCAGTCGGGGCCCAGGAGGTCCGGCCCCAGGTGGCCCACGATCTGCGCCTCCTCGGCGGTGGGGAGCAGCTCGACGATGCCGAGCGAGAACCCGACCGCCTGCCGCTGGGCGGTCTCGAGCACGACGCGCGCCTGATGGGCCGGCCGGCGCCAGGGCTCCCCGGGCCGGTAGACCGCCCAGGCACCCTCCATCTTCAGGTGGGTGTGCAGCGTCCAGGCGCCCGAGTCGTGCTGGATCCGGGTGAGCAGGTGCTTGCCCCGGCTGAGGGTGCTAGCGACCGTCCCGCCGGCCAGGTCCGTCGTCGCCAGCTGGGGGACGCGGAAGTCGCATCCCACCAGTGCTGCGCCGCTCAGCGCGCCGTCGAGCCGACGAGCGGCGCGGTAGACGGTGTCTCCCTCAGGCACGGGCCACAGCCGATCTCAGGCGCGCAGCCGCAGGCCGCGCGGCGTCGAGACGAACCCGGCGTCCTGCAGCGCCTGGCGAAGAGGGGTGAGCCCCGCGCCGAGGAGCTGCTCGCCGTCGGCCTTCTCGACGGTGAGCCGGCCCAGCGCCCCGCGGTGGGCGGCGGCGGCCAGCGAGGCGGCGGCCGGGGTGAGCAGGCCGGGCTCGTCGCTCCAGGTGAGCAGGGTGCGCCCCCCTCGCTCGACGTAGAGCACCAGGCGGCCGTCGACCATCACCACCAGCGCCCCTGCCTTGCGTCCGGGCCGGTGCCCGGACTCCTCGGCGCCGGTGCGCGCGGGCCAGGCGAGGGCGGCGCCGTAGGGGTTCGCCGGGTCGGTGGCCGCCACCGTGACTGCCTCGGGCGCGGCGTCGGGCGGCACCTCGGAGAACGTGCGCAGCCGATCGACGGCACCGGCCGTGCCGAACTGCGCGGCGCCGAGCCCGGCCACGAAGTAGCCGCGGCGGCACCGGCCCGACTCCTCGAACGCCTTGAGGACTCGGTAGACCGCCGCGAACCCGCCCGCGACCCGCTCGCTGACCACGGCGCCGCGGGTGACCAGGCCGTGCCGGTCCAGGAGCCGCTCGGCCACGGCATGAGCCCGTCGGGTGGGGTCGGTGTCGACCTCGGGCAGCAGCGCCCAGCGCCCCGCGGTGTCCGCCGGCCCGGTGCGCGAGGGGAGCCGCCCCCGGCCGCCCATGCGCGCCCGGGGTGGGGTCCGCCGCGAGCGGTGCGCCGGGGTGCCGGACCGAGTGAGCGCACGCAGCGGGGCGAGCGAGTCGTTGGTCACCTGACCGCCCCAGACGAGGTCCCACAGCGCGCCGGCCAGCTCGGCGTCCGCGACGGTGTGGCCGAGCGAGGTGGCGACGGTGTCGGAGAGCTGGCGGAAGAACCACGCGCCTCCCGGTGCGAGCGCGTCGAGCACTGCCTGCGGCAGCTCGCCGGGCAGCTGGCCGGCCTGGTCGCCTTGCTCGTGAGCAGGCTCCGGCAGCGTCAGCTCGGCCTGGTCGGCCAGATGCAGGCTCACCCAACCGTCGGCACCGGGCAACGCCCCGTGGCCGGCCCACAGCACCTCGCCGGCGGTCGTCAGCTCATCGAGCATCGACGGCTGGTAGTCCGCCACCCGCGCCGGCAGCACCAGCGACTCCAGGGCAGAGGCCGGGAGCGGGCAGGCCGCCAGCTGCTCCACGGCCGCGAGGACCCCGTCGACCCCGCGAAGCCCGCCTCGCGTCGAGGCTCCCGGAGGCCGCACCCGCTGCCAAGCCGGCAGGAACCGGCCCAAGGTGTCCGGCTCAACCGGCTCGACCTCCTTGCGCAGCCGAGCCAGGCTGCGTCGCCGCAGCCGCCGGAGCACCTCGGCGTCGCACCACTCCTGACCGGTGCCCTGCGGCCGGAACTCGCCGTCCAGCAGTCGTCCCGTCGCGGCCAGCCGCTCGAGCGTGTGTCGTACGACGGCCGGGCCGAGACCGAACCGGGTCGCCACCGAGTCGGCGACGAACGGCCCGTGGGTGCGCGCGAACCGGCTGACCAGGTCGCCCAGCGGATCCTCGACCGGATCGGTGAACGCCTCGGGCGTGCCGGGCGGCACGGGGACCCCCAGCGCATCCCGCAGCCGGCCGACGTCCTCGACGGCCACCCAGCGCTCGATCCCCGCGACCCGGACCTGCGCCACTCGGCGGGCGCCGCCCAGGTCGGCCAACCAGGCCGCCACGTCGGCACCGTCCACGCTGCGCTCGGCCACCTCGTCGGTGTCCAACGGCCCCAGCAGCCGAAGCAGGTCGGCGACTCCCTCGGCATCGCGGGCCCGGCGGTCCGGGGCCAGCCGCTGCAGCTCGGCCTCGACCTCGGCCAGCACGTCGGGATCGAGCAGCTCACGCAGCTCCGCGCGGCCCAGCAGCTCGGCCAGCAGACCCTGGTCCAGCGCCAGTGCAGCCGCGCGCCGCTCGGCGATGGGGGAGTCGCCCTCGTAGAGGAACTGGGCGACGTACCCGAACAGCAGGCTGCGCGCGAACGGTGACGGTTGGCTCGTCACCACGTCGGTCACGGTGACCTCGCGACGGTCCAGCCGCCGCAGTAGGTCGGTGAGGGCGGGAAGGTCGTAGACGTCCTGCAGCACCTCACGCACGGCCTCGAGGACGATCGGGAACGACGGGTAGCGCGCAGCCACCTCCAGCAGCGCCGCCGCGCGTTGGCGCTGCTGCCACAGCGGTGAGCGGCGCCCGGGGTCGCGGCGGGGGAGCAGCAGGGCGCGAGCGGCACACTCGCGGAACCGTGCGGCGAACAGCGCCGAGCCACCCACCTCGGTGGTGACCAGGTCGGCGATCTCCTCGGGGTCGAAGACGATCAGGTCGCCGGTGGGCGGCTCCGCGTCGGAGTCGGGGATCCGGATCACGATGCCGTCGTCGGAGGCCATCGCCTGACCGTCGATGCCGTAGCGCTCCCGCAGCCGCGCGTTGATGGCCAGCGACCACGGGGCGTGCACCGGGGTGCCGTAGGGAGAGTGCACGACCAGCCGCCAGTCGCCGAGCTCGTCGCGGAAGCGTTCGACCAGGATCGTGCGGTCGCTCGGCAGCACCCTGGTGGCCTCGCGCTGCTCGCTCAGGTAGGTCAGCAGGTTGCCGGCCGCGAACTCGTCGAGACCGCCGGCCCGGGCCAGCTCGAGTGCCTTCGGGTGCGGCAGCGAGGCGAGCTCCTGGGTGAACGCGCCGATCGCGGCGCCGAGCTCGGCGGGCCGGCCGAGCGTGTCGCCCTTCCAGAACGGCAGTCGCCCGGGCACGCCGGGCGCCGGGGTGACCAGCACCCGGTCGTGGGTGATGTCCGCGATCCGCCAGCTGGTCGCGCCGAGCGCGAACACGTCGCCGACGCGGGACTCGTAGACCATCTCCTCGTCGAGCTCGCCCACCCGGCGGCCCGGCCCCTCGCCGCCGACCAGGAAGACGCCGAACAGGCCTCGGTCGGGGATGGTGCCGCCGCTGGTGACGGCCAGCCGTTGGGCCCCGGGTCGCCCGCTCAGCCGGCCGGTGACCCGGTCCCACACGATCCGCGGCCGGAGCTCGGCGAACTCGTCGGACGGATAGCGCCCCGACAGCAGGTCCAGCACCGCGTCGTACGCCGACCGGGGGAGGCCCGCGAACGGAGCCGACCGCCGCACCAGGGCATAGAGGTCGTCGACATCCCAGGACTCGAGGGCCACCACGGCCACCACCTGCTGGGCGAGCACGTCGAGCGGGTTGGTCGGCACGCGGAGCGACTCGATGGCGCCCTCGCGCATCCGCCGCACCGCCACCGCCGTCTGGGCCAGGTCGCCGCGGTGCTTCGGGAAGAGCACCCCACGCGAGACCTCGCCCACCTGGTGGCCGGCGCGGCCGACGCGCTGCAGCGCGCTGGCGACGCTGGGCGGCGACTCGATCTGGATCACCAGGTCGACCGCGCCCATGTCGATGCCGAGCTCGAGGCTGCTGGTGGCGACCACACAGGGGAGCCGCCCGCGCTTCAGGTCGTCCTCGATCAGCGCGCGCTGCTCCTTCGACACCGAGCCGTGGTGGGCCTTGGCGAGGATCGGCGCGGCAGCGTGGGTCTGCCCGGACTGGGCCATCACCTGGGCGGGCGGGCCACCTGGCACGGACGTCGCGTCGGCGTCGCTACTCGCGCGGTCGGCCGCGATCTCGTTGAGTCGCGCCGTGAGCCGCTCGGCCAGCCGTCGTGAGTTGGCAAACACGATCGTCGATCGATGCGCGGTGATCAGGTCGGCGACGTGCTCCTCGACGTGCGGCCAGATCGAGGTGGCGCGCTCGGACTCCTCCTCGGTGTCAGCGTCGCGGCCGCCCGGGGCGGTCATGTCCTCCACCGGGACGACGACCTGCAGGTCCCACTCCTTGGCGCTCGGCGGTGCCACGATCTGCACCGGCGCGGTGCCGCCGAGGAAGCGCGCCACCTCCTCGTGGGGGCGCACCGTCGCCGACAGGCCGATCCGTTGCGCCGGCCGCTCGAGGAGCGCGTCGAGCCGCTCCAGGGAGAGCGCCAGGTGGGCACCGCGCTTGCCGCCGGCCAGGGCGTGCACCTCGTCGACGATCACCGTCTCGACACCGCGGAGCGTCTCGCGCGCCTGCGAGGTGAGCATCAGGAACAACGACTCGGGGGTGGTGATCAGGATGTCCGGCGGCCTGCTGACCAGGGTCCGGCGCTCCGCGGCCGGGGTGTCACCGGACCGGACGCCGACGGTGACGTCGCCGATCGTCTCGCCGAGCCGTTCGGCGGTATGCCGGATCCCGGCCAGCGGGGCTCGCAGGTTGCGCTCGACGTCGACCGCCAGCGCCTTCAACGGGGAGATGTAGAGCACTCGGCACCGCCGCGCCTTCTCCTCCGGGCGTGGTGTGGTGAGCAGCCGATCCAGCGACCACAGGAAGGCCGAGAGCGTCTTGCCCGACCCGGTCGGCGCCACGACCAGGGCGTGCCGCCCAGCGGACACGGCCTCCCACGCCCCCTCCTGCGCGGGCGTCGGCTCCGCGAACGCGGCGGCGAACCAGTTGCGCGTCGGATCGCTGAACCGGTCCAGGGCACTCACCGCCCCATCTTGACGCACGCCACCGACAGCCCTATGTGCGGCGGTGGAAGGTGACGGATCGATCGGGACTGAGGCGGTGGTGGTAGGCCGGGTCATGGATGCGGTGGTGATGGAAGCCGCAGAGGGGGAGTGCCTGGTCGAGATCGGTGGCTCCGCCATCGGCCCAAGGCTGCTGATGGTGGAGGTCGCACCACGCATAGGGGCGGTCGCAGCCATCAGCGGCGCAGCTCGTCCATCGGGTGGCGAGGGCGACGCGTTGGGTTTGGGTGAAGAAGCGTTGCTGTCGGCCGAGGTCGAGGGGGAGCGAGGGCCCGCCGAGAACGGCCGGGAGCAGGCCGGCGCCGCAGGCGATCCGGCGGGCTTCGCTGGGGGAGATCTCGTGGCCGGTGTCGAGGCCGGCGGCGGCGAGGTTGGTGAGGAGTTGGGTGTGGTCCAGGGTGATCACGATGGTGGCGGCGGTCTTGGTGTGGAGGCTGTCGGTGGGGAGGTGTTCGAGGAGTTCGATGAGGGCGTGGCCGTAGCGTTGGGGCCAGTCGATCCGGTCGCCGACGGGTCCGGTGTGGGCGTCGGTGGCGCCGAGGCGGCCGCGGCGGGGTGAGGCGAGCTGTTGGATGATCTTGCGCAGGATCGCCCCGGCCAGGGTGGGCACGGTGAAGTGGCCGCTGATGGTGCCGTCGGTGTTGTCGTGCAGGACCAGGCGGGTCTTGGCGCGGGCGGCGGCTTCCTCGTCGCGCAGGATCGCGTCGTGGTGGCGGTCGGCCTCGGCCTTGGTGGTGACCTCCTCCAGTGCGCGGCGGGCCTGTTTGCGGAGTGCGACCGGGTCCAGGGTCTTGGCCTGGGCGACCAGGCGGGACTCGACGCGGGCCCGCTGCTCGGCGTCGAGGGTCTCCGGCAGCCTGCGGGTCGCGCCCGCGATCACCGCGGCGTGCTCGGGGGAGACCTCCCCGGCGTCCAGGGCGGCCCCGGTGGCCGGCAGCGCCTCCAGCGCGGCCGCCAGGGTGACCTGTCCGGCGGCTGCGGCGCCGGCGGTGCGGGTCTGCTTGGCCAACCAGGCCCCGGTCCCCGACATCCCCGACAAGGCACCGACGTCGGCACGGTCGGCCGCCGCGACCAGCCGCAGCTTGACCGCCTCCAGCCGGTGCACCGCCCGGTCGACCTCGGCAACCAGCGCGGCGTACTCCCCCGAGGGCAGCGGCTCCTGGACGGCGTCGGTAGACCGGTCGAGCAGCTCGTGAAGATCGCCCGCCATCACCCACGCCGGATGCCCGGCGTCGGGATGAAGATCGAGGACTGCGCTCATGGGGCGAGTATAATAGAACACATGTTCGAACACAAGACTCCGAAGGACTCTCCGGTCGAAGGGTTCAGTCGGCGAGCCGAGGCACCCGGACCACCTGTCCTGCGAAGCTGAGCCCGGCGCCGAAGGCGATGAGCAGCGCCAGGTCACCCGGCTTCGTGGTCCCGTCCCGCAGCATCCGCTCCATGGCGAGCGGCACCGACGCCGCCGAGGTGTTGCCGGAGTCGACGATGTCCGCGGCCACGGCCACGTCGTCGGGGAGGCCGAGGTTCTTCACCAGCAGCTGGGTGATCCGCAGGTTCGCCTGGTGCGGCACGAACACGTCCAGGTCGGCCAGCGACAGCCCGGCGCTCTTGACGGCCTCGCGGGCCACGTCGGCCATCGCGAACGGTGCCCAGCGGAACACCGCCTGCCCCTGCATCTGCACCACTGGCGGGTGCTCGGCATCGACCTGCTCGCAGTTCGGGGTCTGGGTGATCACCTGCGACTGGGCGCCGTCGGAGCCCCAGGCCACCGGCCCGATGCCGGCCTCGTCGGAGGCGCCCACCACCACGGCACCGGCGCCGTCCCCGAAGATGAACGCAGTCGAGCGGTCGGTCGGGTCCAGGAAGGTGCTGAGCTTCTCGACCCCGATCACCAGGACGTACGCCGCAGTCCCCGACCGCACCAGGTCGGAGGCCACCGCGAGCCCGTGACAGAACCCCGCGCACCCGGCCCCGAGGTCGAAGGACGCGGCGCCGCTGCCCAGCCGGTGCGCGATCTGCGGCGCGGCCGCCGGGGTGTGCTGGGTGTGCGTCGAGGTCGCCACGATCACCGTGCCGACCTGCTCGCCGGTGATGCCGGCCGCCGCCAACGCCGAGCGTGCCGCGGCCTCGCCCATGTCGATCAGCGACTCGCCCTCGCCGGCGTACCTCCGGGTGCGGATGCCCGAGCGGGACTGGATCCACTCGTCGCTGGAGTCCAGGACCTCGCAGATCTCTTCATTGGTCACCACCCGCTGGGGGCGGAACACGCCCAGCCCGAGCAGGGCGGTCGTCCCGGTCGACTCGGTGAGCCCGATCGTCGCTGTCATCTGCCACTCCTCGTCTGCTGCCCCCGCGATGTCCTCTCGCCAGCCTACGACCGCGGTCTCGGCGGACCGTGTCAGCGCTACGGACCGGGTCGCACCCGCTCGTACCACGCGGTGTCGATCCAGCGCCCCAGCTTGCGGCCCACCTCGGTCATCGTGCCCAGGTGCCGGAAGCCGCAGGCGCGGTGCAGCGCCTCGCTGGAGTCGTTGGGCAGCGCGACCAGCGCGACGGCGGAGTGGACCTCGTCGGCGTCGAGCCGGGCAAGCAACTCGTCATACAGCCGACGTCCGAGGCCACGTCCCCGAGCCGACCCGGCCAGGTAGACCGAGGTCTCGCGGGTTCGTGCGTACGCCGCCCGCGGGCGGTACGCCGAGGAGTACGCGTAGCCCAGCACCTCGTCCGCGTCGGTGATGGCCGCCAGCAGATGATCGCCCGGCTCGGTCGAGGCCAGCCGCGCCTCCCAGTAGCCGGGTGGAGGCGGCTCCAGGTCGAACGTCGCGATGCTGGTGCGCACGGCCTCGTCGTAGATCCGGGCGATGCCGATCAGGTCGGCGGTCGTGGCAGGCCGGATCCGCTCCATGAACCGGAGTGTGCCAGCCTCCGGAATCTGGTGGCGGGCCTGGGAGGGGCACCTGGCAGGATTGCGCGCATGCCGATCGAACCAGACACCAAGGACTGGACCTGGGTCCTCGACGAGACCTGCCCGGAGTGCGGCTTCGACGCGATGGCGTACGCCGTCACGGACCTGGCCGGCGCGATCGAGACCAACGCGCTCGGGTTCGCCCAGGTGCTGGCCGCCGCCGGCGCGACCCAGCGGCCGGCGCCGGAGGTGTGGTCTCCGCTCGAGTACGCCTGCCACGTCCGCGACGTGCACCGGGTCTTCTCGGAGCGGGTCCGGCTGATGCTGGCCGAGGACGACCCGCAGTTCGGCAACTGGGACCAGGACGTCGCCGCGGTCGAGGAGCGCTACGACCTCCAGGACCCGGTCGCGGTCTCCCGGGAGCTCACCGACGCCGCCGCCGACGTGGCGGCGAGGTACGCCGCGGTGGAGGGCGAGCAGTGGCAGCGCCCGGGGCGCCGCAGCAACGGTTCGTCGTTCACGATCGAGAGCCTGGGTCGCTACCACCTGCACGACGTGGTGCATCACCTCTGGGACGTCGGCTTCGACGCGGACGCCCTCACCCGGGCGGCGTACGACGCCTCCGCCGAGTCCTACCGTGCCGGTACCGACACCCTGACCCACGACCTCCCAGCGATCGTGGATCGGTTCGTCGCCGAGCTGCCAGCGGGGTCACGCGTCCTCGAGATCGGCACCGGAGGGGGCCGCGACGCCCGCGCCCTGGAGGCCGCGGGGCTCTCGGTGCGGCGCACGGATGTGACACCTGGGTTCGTGGAGCTGCTGCGCGCCGACGGGCTCGAGGCCGACCTGCTCGACCCGGCCGTCGACGACCTGACCGACCCGAGCCGTTCCGGCGAGCCCTACGCCGCGGTGTGGGCCAGCGCCAGCCTGCTCCACGTCGACCGCTCGGCGCTGCGCGCGGTCCTGGGCAGGCTGGCCGAGGCGACCCGGACCGGCGGGCTGCTGCATCTGGCCGTCAAGGAGGGTGACGGGGAGGAGTGGTCCACCCACGGCCACGTCGCCGGTCCCCGACGGTTCGTCTACTGGCGCGAGGCCGCGCTGCGGGCGGCGCTGGAGTCCGCCGGCTGGGAGGTCGACCGGCTCGACCACACCGCCGGCAGCCAGGGCGGCGTCTGGCTCGACGTGGTCGCGAGGCGCAGTTGAGGCACCCCCGATGAGGCACCCCCGATGAGGCATACGGAGTTCTGGACGCGACTGGAGCGCGCCCTCGGGAAGGCCTACGCCCACCATTGGGCCGACCAGTTCGTGATGGCCGACCTCGGCTCACGCACGGCCGGCGAGGCGCTGCGCGACGGGGTCGCTCCCAAGCAGGTCTGGGCGGCCGTCTGGAAGGCCCTCGAGCTGCCGGCGACGGAGCAGTGATCGGGGGATGACCCAGCTCCGTCCCGCGCCCGACCTCCAGGCGGTGCAGCGCCGCACCCTGACCACGCTGGTGTCCGGCCAGGCGCTGGGCGCCGTCGGGATCACGATCGGCATCGCGACCGCGTCGCTGCTGGCGAAGGACGTGTCGGGCTCGGAGACGATGGCGGGCCTGGCGCAGACGTTCCAGGTCCTCGGCACCGCCGTCGCGTCGTACGTCCTCGCGCGGGTGATGGCCGTGCGTGGTCGCCGGATCGGGATGGTGGCCGGCTTCCTCACCGGCGCGGTCGGTTCGGTGGTCGTGGTGCTGGCGGGGGTGATCGGCTCGATGCCGCTGCTGCTGGTCGGCGCGCTGCTGTTGGGCGCCACGACGGCGGCCAACCTGGGTGCCCGCTACGCCGCCACCGATCTGGCCACCGACGACCACCGCGGGCGCGCACTGGCCATCGTCGTCTGGGCCACCACGATCGGTGCGGTGGCCGGGCCCAACCTCACCGGCCTCTCCCAAAGGGTGGCCGAGAGGTTGGGCATCCCGGTGCTGACCGGCCCGTTCGCGCTGGGCAGCATCGGCATGCTGCTCGCGGCCCTGGTGGTGTGGCTGTTCCTGCGTCCGGATCCGCTGTTCATGGCACGCGAGCACGCGGGCGCGGCACCGGTCCCGCCCAAAGGCACCTCGTGGGCGCGGGTCGCAGCCGCGGTGCGCGAACGACCGGTGCTGGTGGCGGCCACGGCCGGCTTGGCCACCGCCCATGCCGTGATGGTCGCGGTGATGGTGATGACGCCGCTGCACATGGAGCACGGCGGCGCGGAGCTGCGGGTGATCGGGTTGGTGATCTCGGCCCACGTGCTCGGCATGTTCGCCTTCGCCCCTCTCTCAGGCTGGGCCGCCGACCGGCTCGGCCGGCCCACGACGCTCGCCCTCGGCGGCCTCGCGCTGTTGGTCAGCCTGCTCTTCAGCGGTCTGTCACCCGAGGGCAGCTCGTGGCAGATCTTCGTCGGTCTGTTCCTGCTCGGGTTCGGCTGGTCGCTGGCCACCGTCGCCTCGTCCACGCTGATCGCCGACCATGCCCCCTTGGAGTCGCGCACCGACATCCAGGGCGGCGCCGACATGGTGATGAACGTTGCTGCTGCCCTTGCCGGAGGCGTGGCCGGCGTGATCGTCGGCACCTGGGGCTACCCGTTGCTCAACGCCTTCGCCGCGGTCATCGCCGTGGGGACGCTAGCCGCCGCGGCGGCCGCCAGAGTGACGACGACGCCTGACAGAGTGGCCCCGTGACCGACCTAGAGACCCCCTCGGCCGAGGTCGCCGTGATCGGCGGCAGCGGCTTCTACGAGTTCCTCGAATCTCCGACCAGCGTCACCGTGGAGACGCCGTACGGCGCCCCATCCGGGCCGATCGCCGTCGGTGAGGTGGCCGGCCGACGGGTGGCGTTCCTGCCGCGGCACGGCGGGCACCATGAGTTCCCGCCGCACCGGATCAACTACCGCGCGAACCTCTGGGCGCTGCGATCGCTGGGGGTCCGGCAGGTGCTGGCGCCGTGTGCCGTGGGGGGGCTGCGGGCCGAGGTGGCGCCGGGCGACGTGGTGGTGCCCGACCAGCTGGTCGACCGCACCAGCGGCCGGGTGCAGACGTTCGTCGAGACCGGTGCGGTGCACGTGCCGTTCGCCGATCCCTACTGCTCACGGCTGGCCCTCGCCGTGGCGGACGCGGATCCGTCGGTCAAGCGGGGTGGCGTGATGGTCGTCATCGAGGGGCCGCGCTTCTCCACGCGCGCCGAGTCTCGGCACTACGCCGCCCAGGGCTGGACGCTGGTCAACATGACCGGCCACCCGGAGGCCGTGCTGGCTCGCGAGCTCCAGCTCTGTTACGCCGCCGTGGCCTTGGTGACCGACATGGACGCCGGCGTGGAGACCGGTGCGGGCGTCGGCCAGGCCGAGGTGTTCGCGGCGTTCGCCCGCAACACCGAACGGCTCAAGGGGCTGCTGGTGTCGGTCGTGGGCGACCTCCCGGACCCGGCCGGCTGCACCTGCGCCAGCTGGGCCGACGGCATCGAGCTGACCTACCAGCTGCCCGACGCACCGCGATGAGGGTGCTGCTGACCGGCTCGGCCGGGTTCATCGGGACCGCGGTGGCCCGGGCGCTGGAGGCGCGCGGCGACGAGGTGATCCCCGTCGACCTGATGGTGCCGCAGGCGCACCAGTCGGCCGAGGGGCCGCCGGGCACCCACCGGCTCGACGTGCGCGACGCCGCGTCCTGGGGCGACCTGCTGCCCGGAGTCGACGTCGTCTGCCACCAGGCCGCTCTCGTCGGCGCCGGGACGACGGTGGCCGACCTGCCGGCGTACGCCGCCCACAACGACCTCGGCACCGCCGCGCTGATGGCGGCGATGCACGACGCGGGCGTGTCCCGGCTGGCGCTGGCATCGTCGATGGTGGTCTACGGCGAGGGGCGCTACGCGTGCCCCGACCACGGGGTGCAGCCGGCACGGCCGCGCACCGTCGAGGCGCTCGACGCCGGGCGGCTTCGAGAACGCCTGCCCGGTCTGCGACGGCCCGATGACCTGGCAGCTCGTCGACGAGGACGCACCGGCTCGACCCCCGCAGCTCCTACGCCGTCAGCAAGGTTGCCCAGGAGCACTACGCCGCCGCCTGGGCGCGTCAGGGCGGCGGGCGCGTGGTGGCGCTGCGCTACCACAACGTCTACGGCCCGGGGATGCCGCGGGACACGCCGTACTCCGGGGTCGCGGCGATCTTCCGCTCCGCCCTGGAGCGGGGCGAGCCGCCGCGGGTGTTCGAGGACGGCGGCCAGATGCGCGACTTCGTGCACGTCGACGACGTCGCGCGAGCCAACCTCGCGGCCATCGACGCCGTGGCGGCCGCGCCGCCCTCGGTGTACGCCGCCTACAACGTCTGCTCGGGCGACCCGGTCTCGATCGCCGACGTGGCGCGGCTGCTGGCTCGCGGCGGCACGACGGACCTCGCCCCGGTGACGACGGGGGAGTACCGACTCGGCGACGTCCGCCACATCGTCGCCTCCCCGGCCCGCGCCAGTGCCGAGCTGGGGTTCACCGCCGAGATCGGACCGGCGGACGGGATCCCCGCGTTCGCGACGGCGCCGCTGCGCTGAGTCGGCTCACCAGCCGGTGAACAGCAGGTGCTGCACCACCAGCGCCACGGTGACCTGCAGCCACAGCCCGCGCGTCCGCCAGCGCTCGGGCAGCAGCGCGCACGCGACGAGCAACCACGGCACGAAGGGCAGCCAGATCCGCTCCACCTCGGCCCGGCTCATCTGCGACAGATCGGCAGCGACCACCATCGCCAGGCCCGCGCCGGAGAGCCCGAGCACGACCCGGGTGCCGGGCTCGGAGACCAACGCGCGCCAGCGCACCGCCGCCTCCGCGAGGCCGGACCAGACCAAGGGCCCGGCGGCGAAGGTCAGGGCAGCGAGGTTGGCCCACATCCAGTACTCCGGCTGCCGGCGGCCGCCGACCCCCTCGTAGTACCGCTCCTGCAAGACCGGCAGCGCCTCCCACCACGCGAAGCCCTGCACCGCGAACGCGCCGACCACCGCGCAGGCCGCCAGCACCGCCGGCACCAGGGGTCGCCAGCGACGCGCCAGCCAGAGCACGGTGACCGCGAGGATCCCGAGCAGCGGCAGGCCGTAGGACAGCATCACGCAGTACCCCAACAGCAGCCCGGCCATCAGCGACCACGGCAGCCAGCGCCAGTCGCGAGCGGTCGCTCCGGCCGCCAGGGCGGCCATCCCCCAGGCGGCGACCGCGGCGAACATCGCGTCGGCGGAGACCGCCTGCCAGATCGCCGCGGGGCCGAGCACCAGGAACGGCGCCGCCCGCCGGGCCCAGGTCTCGGCGCCGAGCAGCCGCATGGTCACCAGCACCGCGACGGCGGTCGTGGCGGCGAGGACCGTCACGACGGTCCCGGCTGCGAAGCCCTCGCCCATCCCGAGCCGCACCAGCACCACGAAGAACCCCAGCGCACCCGGCGGGTGGCCGGCGATGTGCACCGGCCAGTTGTCCGGCTCGGCGGAGTAGGGGATCCGCGAGACGTACTCACGCAGGGTCGCGGGGAAGTCGGTCGTCACCTTCGCGGTGTCGAGATACTCATAGCTCGTGGTGAGGATGTGCCCGATGCCGTCCGGGCCGTCGACGAACGCCAGTGCATAGAGCCACGCGAGCCCCCCGGCGAACACGACGAGCAGCAGGCGTCCCCACGACAGGGTCTGCGCAAGCCGGCCGGCGTACGCCGCCCCGAGGGCGCCGAGCACCAGCGCCGGCGCCGTGCCCCACCCGAGCCGCGGCGACCAGTCGGCGTGCAGCGGCGGGAAGTGGAACACGTGGACGTACCACCCGGTGACGGCGGGCAGCGCCATCGCCACGGTGACCAGGACGAAGCCCCCCACCAGCGCCCAGGTGGCGGCCCGGGTGGCCCGCGACGCAGTGTCAGCGGGCTCGAGATCGCCGGCTGTGCGCACCTGGGACATGGCCCCGATGCTAGGCGGGGGCGTGTCCGGCGCCACCCTGGGTACCACACCGTCAGCGGCTCGTAAGGCTTTCTACATCCGCGAGCCCTCGGGGAGGATCTAGCGTGGCGGACGTGAACGACCCGGACGTTTCCGACTGCGAGCTGATCCTCCCGTGCCGGGACGAGGGCTCCGCTCTCGAGCGGCTGCTCCCGGTCGTGCCGGTCGGGCTGCGGGTGATCGTGGTCGACAACGGCTCCACCGACGACACGGCCGCGGTCGCCCGGCGTCACGGGGCGCGCGTCGTGCCGGAGTCGCGGCCCGGCTACGGCGCCGCGGTGCACGCGGGCGTGGAGGCGGCGACGGCGACGTACCTCGCGGTGATGGACGGCGACGGGTCGTTCGACCCGACCGCGATCCTGCCCCTGCTGGAGCAGGTGCGCTCCGGCCGGGCCGACCTCGCGATGGGGCGGCGCCGGCCGGTCGGACGCGGCGTGTGGCCGTGGCACGCCCGCGCCGGCAACGCCCTGGTCGTGGCCTGGATGCGCCGGAGGTGGGGGCTGTCGGTGCGCGACATCGCCCCCTTGCGCGTGTGCCGCCGCCAGGATCTCCTGGCGCTGGGCGTCGAGGACCGTCGGTTCGGCTACCCCTTCGAGCTGCTGCGTCGCGCCACGCAGGCCGGCTGGCGGCTGAGCGAGCAGGACGTGGACTACCTGCCGCGCGCTGCCGGGACCCGGTCCAAGGTCTCGGGCTCGGTGCGCGGCACGCTCCGCACCGCCCGGGACGTGTGGCGGGTGGCCCGATGACCGAGCTCGGCGGTGAGCCGATCGGCGAGCCCACCGGTCAGTACGCCGCCCGGGCGCGGGGCCTGGTGGTGGCCAAGGCGCCGATCGCAGGTCGAGTGAAGACCCGGCTCGGGGCGAGCGTCGGGATGGACGTGGCGGCCCGGCTGGCGGCGGCGTCGCTGCTCGACACGGTGCGCGCGGTGTCGGGGGCGTTCGGGGCGCGGCGGTGCGTGCTGGCCCTGGACGGCGATCTCGCCGACGTCGTGGAGGCCGACGCCCTGCGGGAGGCGGTGGCCGGCTGGACCGTCGTACCCCAACGGGGTGTGGGGCTCGCGGCCCGTCTGGTCGCCGCGCACCACGACGCCGGCCGCGGACCCCTGGTGCAGGTCGGGATGGACACACCGCACCTCTCCGTCGCGCTGCTGCGCGAGGTCGCCGCGGGGCTGGAGCGGCACGACGCGGTGCTCGGCGCGGCGGAGGACGGAGGCTGGTGGGTGCTGGCGGTGCGGGAGCCGGGGCTGGCCGCCGCGCTGGAGACGGTGCCGATGTCGACGCGCGGGACCGGGGCGGCCACGCTGGCGGCGTTGCGGGCCGCTGGCGCCTCGGTGGGGGAGGCCTCCGTGCTGCGGGATGTGGACACGGCCGAGGACGCCGCGGAGGTAGCGCGCACGGCCCCGGGCACGGCGTTCGCGCGGGCCTGGGCCGAGAGCGCGCCGGGGGTGTCGTCATGACGACCCTGCCGGGCAGCGTGCCGTTCGCGGAGGTCTTCGCCGCGGTCCTCGCCGGCAACGGCGTCGCCGTCGTCGGCGGTGACGGCGACGCGCGCCCGCTGCCGGTGGGCCGCTGGCTGGGCGCGGCGGACGCCTCGGACATCGCGGTACTGGCGCACTGTCGCGGCCGGACCCTCGACATCGGCTGCGGGCCGGGTCGGATGAGCGCGCACCTGGCCTCGCTCGGGATCCCGGTCGCGGGACTCGACGTGGTTCCTGCCGCGGTCGCGCAGACGCAGGCGCGTGGGGTGCCGGCCTGGGAGGGCGACGTGTTCGCACCCGTGCCGCGCGAGGGCAGCTGGGAGACCGCGCTGCTCGCCGACGGCAACATCGGCATCGGCGGTGATCCGGTCCGGTTGCTCCGTCGGGTCGGGTCGCTGGTGGTGCCGGGCGGGCGAGTGGTGGCCGACCTGGCGGCGTACGGCGTCGGGGTGCGACGTACCTCCCTGTGGATCCGCACCGAGCATCAGCACAGTCGGCCGTTCCCGTGGGCGGAGGTCGGCGCGGACGCCATCGCCGCCGTGGCCGAGCCCGCGGGCCTGGCGGTGTCGGAGGTGCACGAGTGCGCCGGCCGTTGGTTCGCCGTCCTGGAGGCCGGCGGATGCTGATCCCCCGCGAGACGGACTTCGTCTCCCGGCTGCGCGGACCGGAGGTGGCGGCCCGGGTCGGGCTGTGGCTGGGCGTGGCCTTCGGTGTCGCCTTCCTCACCGGTCTGTACAGCCACATCGCCCAGCAACCCCAGCCCGTGCTGCCGCTGCCGACCCGGCCGATCTGGCTCTACCGGATCACCCAGGGGCTGCACGTGATCGCCGGCACCGCCGCCGTACCGCTGCTGCTGGTGAAGCTCTGGACGGTGTTTCCCCGCCTGTTCACCCGCCCCCCGCGCGAGCTCCGGCAGCTCGCCCTGCACGGTGCCGAGCGGGCCTCGATCGCGGCTCTGGTCGCGGCGTCGGTCTTCCAGCTGGCCACCGGCCTGGCCAACTCCGCGCAGTGGTATCCCTGGGCGTTCTCCTTCCGCGCCACGCACTACGCCGTCGCGTGGGTGGCGATCGGCGCTTTGATCGTGCACGTGGCCGTCAAGCTGCCGCTGATCCGGCGGGCGCTCGCCGCCGACGTGGAAGCCGATCTCGATGCTGAGGTTCGATCGGCCGACCTGCCGGCAGCGGCCCTCAGCCGCCGGTCGCTGCTGCGGACGACCTGGCTCGCCGCCGGGGTCGCCGTCGTGGCCACCGCCGGAGCGACCGTGCCGTGGCTGCGGCGGGTGTCGGTGCTGGCGGTCCGCACCGGCGAGGGTCCGGGTGGCGTGCCGATCAACAAGACGGCCGCGGCCGCGCGGGTCACTGAGACGGCCGCCGACGCGGCCTACCGGCTCGTCGTCGCCTACGCCGGCCGCGAGGTGTCGCTGTCCCGCGCCGACCTCGACGCGCTGGCCCAGACCACCGCCGACCTCCCGATCGCCTGCGTCGAGGGCTGGAGTGCGACCGGCACCTGGACCGGCGTCCGGGTGCGGGCGCTGCTCGACCTGGTGGCGGCGCCGCGCGGGCTCGACCTGCGGGTGGACTCGCTGCAGGAGTCGGGGCCGTTCCGGGTCACCAGGCTGCCGTCGCAGTTCGCCGACGACGACCTGACCCTGATCGCGCTGTCGCTGGCCGGGGAGCCGCTGTCGCTGGACCACGGCTACCCCGCGAGGCTGATCGCCCCCAACCGTCCCGGCGTCCTGCAGACGAAGTGGGTCGCGCGGCTGGAGGCGCTGACGTGACCCGGATCGTGCTGGTGCTCGTGGGCGTTGCCGCGGCGGCGTACGGCGGGTGGCTGCTGGTGCAGCGGGGACTCGGCGACCTGGTGGCGACCGCGGTGTGGCTCGGGGGCGGGGTGGTGGCCCACGACGCGGTGCTGGCTCCGCTGACGATCGTGGCCGGGGTGCTCGCCGCGCGGCTGCTGCCACGGGTCTGGCTGGGGGCGGCGGCGAGGCTGGCCGTGCTCGTGGGACCGCTGACCCTGCTCGCGCTGCCGGTGCTCGGACGCTTCGGAGCGCGCGCCGACAACCCCACGTTGCTGGACCGGCCCTACCTCACCGGGTGGCTGGTCCTGGTGGGGCTGCTGAGCCTGGGCGTGGGCCTGGGCGTCGGCCTGGGCGCGGCGGTGGGTTCGTGGTCGGCGACACGCCGAGCCGACGTGCCTTGATCGAACACGTGTTCGGGCTAAATTGTGTCCACAAGTGAAACGCTGGGTGCCGTTCTCCACAGATGCTCCCGCCTTCCCGGGCGCTGTCGGTGGCTTCATCTAGCGTCACTCCCGACGTCGATCGCGGCACCCGGGCCGGAGCGACACCCCAGGACTCGAGGCGGGCAAACCCCGCCGGACAAGGACGGAGCGACATGGCTGCTGGAGACCGCGACAAGGCGCTGGACGCCGCGCTGGCCGGCATCGAGAAGCAGTTCGGCAAGGGCTCGGTGATGCGCTTGGGCGATGAGATCCGCGCCCCGCTGGAGGTGATCCCCACCGGGTCCATCTCCCTCGACATCGCGCTCGGGCTCGGGGGTCTGCCGCGCGGTCGTGTGGTGGAGATCTTCGGCCCGGAGTCCTCCGGCAAGACGACGGTCGCGCTGCACGCCGTGGCCAACGCCCAGCGCGCCGGCGGCATCGTGGCGTTCATCGATGCCGAGCACGCGCTCGACCCCGACTACGCCGCCGCCCTCGGCGTCGACACCGACGCACTGCTGGTCTCCCAGCCCGACTCCGGGGAGCAGGCGCTCGAGATCGCCGACATGCTGACCCGCTCGGGGGCGCTCGACCTGATCGTGATCGACTCGGTGGCCGCGCTGGTGCCGCGTGCCGAGATCGAGGGCGAGATGGGCGACAGCCACGTCGGCCTGCAGGCCCGGCTGATGAGCCAGGCGCTGCGCAAGATGGCCGGCGCGCTCAGCGGCGCCAACACGACCGCGATCTTCATCAACCAGCTGCGCGAGAAGATCGGCGTGATGTTCGGCAGCCCCGAGACCACCACCGGTGGCCGGGCGCTGAAGTTCTACTCCTCGATCCGCCTCGACGTGCGCCGCATCGAGACCCTCAAGGACGGCACCGAGCCGATCGGCAACCGCACCCGGGTCAAGGTCGTGAAGAACAAGGTGGCCCCGCCGTTCAAGCAGGCGGAGTTCGACATCATGTACGGCAAGGGCATCAGCCGCGAGGGCGGCCTGATCGATGTCGGCGTGGAGTGCGGGCTGGTCCGCAAGTCCGGCGCTTGGTACACCTACGAGGGCGACCAGCTCGGCCAGGGCAAGGAGAACGCCCGCCAGTTCCTGCTCGACAACCCCGACCTCGGCAACGAGCTCGAGAAGAAGATCCTGGAGAAGCTCGGCGTCGGCCCGCAGGTCGACAAGGAGCCCGCGACGGCCGACGGAGAGGTGCTCTCCGACCAGCCGATCGGCGTCGATGACTTCTGAGGCCCCGTTGCTGGACCTGCCGCCACCGGACGACGTCGCCGCTGCCGGCCCGGACGCCGATCCGGAGTCGGTGGCGCGCAAGATCCTGCTCGACCAGCTGACCGGCCGCGCCCGCACCCGGGCGGAGCTGCGCACCAAGCTCGACTCTCGTCAGGTCCCTGCCGAGATCGCCGAGCGGCTGCTCGACCGGTTCGAGGAGGTCGGGCTGGTCGACGACGCCGCGTTCGCCCGGCTGTGGGTGGAGTCTCGCCAGTCCGGCAAGGGCCTGGCCCCGCGTGCGCTCGCCCACGAGCTGCGCCGCAAGGGCATCCCCGACGAGGTGGCCCGCGAGGCGCTGTCGGTCGTCGACGAGGACGCCCAGCGCGACGCGGCCCGGAGGCTGGTGCGCCGCAAGCTGCGCTCGGTGCAGCGGCTCGACACCGCGACGGCGACACGTCGGCTGGTCGGCATGCTGGGCCGCAAGGGCTACTCCACGGGGCTGGCGTTCGCGGTGGTCCGCGACGAGCTGGCGCGCGCTGACAGTGACGACCTCGACGGGGCGGCCGGCTTGTAGGTTCGTGTCCTCGGGTCCGAGGAAACGGAGGCGGAAGGTGACCACCCACGTCGTCGTCGAGGAGCGCGGCCGCGAGCTGTCGGGCGTCGCCCATGAGGGCGAGTCGTGGGGCGCGGCGGCCCGGCGTACCGCCGCGACCATGGTCGGGGAGCCGCTCCCGGTCGACCTGTCGGGAGAGATCAAGCGGTTCGTCGTCGACCACGACTGGGTGGTGGGGCTGCGGGCGATGACCCCCGGTGACCTGCCCGATCTGGTGCGCTGGCGGCAGGCCGAGCACGTGCACCGCTGGTGGCGCGCCGACGGTGACCCCACGCCGGAGGCTGTGACCCAGCAGTACGCCGCCGACATCGACGGGCTCACCTCGACCCGACTGTGGGTGTCGGAGGTCAACGGGCGGTCGGTGGGGTTCGTCCAGGACTACCGGATCGCCGACTACCCGGAGTTCGCCCTGCTGTGTCCCGACCCGGCCGCGATCGGGGTCGACTACGCGATCGGCGACCCCGCCTGGGTCGGCCGCGGGCTGGGGACGCGGGTGCTGTGGGTGTGGGCGTTGAAGACCCTGCACCGCTTCCCGGACGCGACGGCGTACTTCGCTGCGCCGGACCACCGCAACGAGGCCTCGCTGCGGATGCTGGACAAGGTCGGGTTCACCCGCGGGGTCTGGTTCGACGAGCCCCAGGCCGACGGCACGGTCAGCACCGTGGTCGGGTGCACGATGGACGTCGCCGCCGTGATCGGTTGACGCCGCGGCCGCGCGACGGGTCGCCCCGCGCCCGACACTAAGGTGTGCGCATGAGAAGCGACGTGCTCCGTCTCCCGCCCGGGCCAGTGGATCTCACCGCGCTCGACCCGTCGGCCGCCCCTGGCTTCCCCGACGACCGGGACGCCGGCAAGAAGAAGCTCGCGGGGCTGGGTGAGGAGCTCGCCGACCTGCAGGAGCGGCTGTTCGCCGAGCGCGGGGCCGAGCAGCCCCGCAACCTGCTCCTGGTGCTGCAGGGGATGGACACCTCCGGCAAGGGGGGCGTGCTCAAACACACGATCGGCCTGGTCGACCCGCAGGGGGTGCGGATCACCGCGTTCAAGGCGCCGACGGACGAGGAGAAGAAGCACGACTTCCTCTGGCGGATCCGCAAGGCGCTGCCCGGGCCCGGCAAGATCGGGGTCTTCGACCGTTCGCACTACGAGGACGTGCTGATCGTCCGGGTGCACGAGTGGGCGGAGCCGGAGGAGATCGAGCGGAGGTACGCCGCGATCAACGACTTCGAGGCCGAGCTGGTCGGCGGCGGGACGAAGATCATCAAGTGCTTCCTGCACATCTCCGCCGACACCCAGAAGGAGCGGCTGCTCGCCCGGTTGGACGACCCGGAGAAGTACTGGAAGTACAACCCCGGTGACGTCGACGAGCGCGCCCGGTGGGCGGAGTACCGCCACGCCTACCAGATCGCTCTGGAGCGCACCAACACCGAGGTGGCGCCGTGGCACGTCATTCCCAGCGATCGCAAGTGGCTGCGCAACCTCACGATCGGCATCCTGCTGCGCGACACCCTGCGCGGCATGGGGCTGCGCTGGCCCGAGGCCGACTTCGACGTCGAGAAGGAGCGCGCGCGTCTCGAGACCGAGGCACCGATCGCGTGATCGAGACGGTCGCGGTGAGCCGCTACGTCACACCGCTGCGCGAAGGCGGGTCCCTGCCCGGGCTGGTGGAGGCCGAGGACCTCGGCACCTATGTCTGCAAGTTCCGCGGGGCCGGCCAGGGCGAGCGGGTGCTGGTCGCCGAGGTGATCGTCGGTGAGCTGGCGCGGCTGCTGGGCATCCCGACGCCGCGGCTGGTGGCGCTCGAGCTCGACCGCGACATCGCGCGCTACGAGGCCGACGAGGAGGTCCAGGACCTGCTCAACGCCAGCCTCGGGCTGAACCTCGGCGTCGACTTCCTGCCCGGCGCGTTCGGGTACGACGGCGAGCAGCCGCCCGTGGAGCAGGCGGCGCGGATCCTGTGGCTCGACGCGTTCACCGCCAACGTCGACCGGTCCTGGCGCAACCCCAACCTGCTGTGCTGGCACGGCCGGACCTGGGCGATCGACCACGGCGCGTGTCTCTACTTCCACCACGCCTGGGGTGCCGGCGTCAGCGACCCGGCCAGGTTCGCCGCGCAGCCATGGGACGCCCGCGAGCACGTGCTGGGCTTCGCGATCCCGGCCGTGGCCGAGGTGGACCGGGCGCTGCGGCCACGGCTGGATCGCGGCGTCCTGGCCGGGATCGTGGCCGACGTGCCCTCGGCCTGGCTCAGCGCGGTGCCCGGGGCCGGGGACGCCGACGCGCTTCGGGCGGCGTACGTCGAGTTCCTGGTGGCGCGCCTGGAGACCGACCAGTGGCTGCCGGGCGCGTCGATGGGGGTCGCGTCGTGAGCCGGCTGCCCTATCAGTACGTCGTGCTGCGGTGCGTGCCTCGTGCCGACCGCGAGGAGTTCGTCAACGTCGGGGTGGTGCTCTACTGCGAGGAGGCCGGCTTCCTGGAGTTCGCCTGCGTGGTCGAGGAGTCGCGCCTGCTGGCGCTGGACCCGCAACTGGACGTGGCACAGGTCCGTTCCGGCCTGGGCTTCGTGTCCGACGTGTGCGCCGGCCACGAGCGGGCCGGCGCGGCGGCGACGGGTCCGGCCGGGACCCGCTTCGGCTTCCTCAAGGCGCCGCGCTCGACGGTGCTGCGCCCGGGCCCCGTCCATGGCGGCCTCACCACCGACCCCGCCCGCCAGCTGGACCGACTCCTCCAGCAGCTCGTCACCTGACCTGACCTGACGCGCTTCGGCGCGTCGGACTCGGGGTGTCACCGTGGGACGCGGCTTCATCTAGGTACCTAGTGATCGCGTCACTTCCACAGGCCTGTACACCCTGAGAAGTGACGCTTCCCCTGGGTACCCAGAGAAAGCTGTCAACCCAGACAACCCAACCTCAGCCCTCGAACGCCTCCCCCAGGTCGTTGACCTCCGGGTCGGGCACAGGCTCGCGCTGGCAGGTCCTCAGACGGGGACCAGCTCGACCGCACCGACGGCGTACCTCGCGAGGATCGTGCGCGCGATCTCGGGGTGGGCGCCGAGCGGCTCGGACACGGCGATCGCGCCGGCCTCCACCGCGAGCTCGGCCGCGCGGTCGGGCAGGACGCCCGGCGCCAGGAACAGCGACGCGACCGCGATGTGGCGACGGCCCTCGCCTCTGAAGGCTCGCACCGCCTCACCGGTCGCCGGCGGAGCGGCCGATGCGAAGGCGGCCGTCACCGGGAGCTTGTGGTGGGTGCCCCAGAGCCGGGCCAGGCGGGCGACGGCCTGGTTGGCCAGCGGGTCCGACGACCCGGCCGCTGCCAGCACCAGGGCGTCGAGCTCGCGCACCCGGGCCACCGAGAGGGTCTCCCGCATCCGCAGGTCGAGCACCTCCAGGAAGCACGGCTCGAGCCCCAGGATCTTGGTCGCCCGGATCTGCAGCCCGTCGTGGCGCGCCATGGCCGCGGCCACGACCTCCGGCACGTCGACCTTGGCGTGGTGCGCCTCGGTGAGCAGCAGCGGGACGACCACGATCTCGTCGTGACCGGCCTTCACCAGCCGGTCGACGACCGACTGGAAGTCGGGGCGAGACAGGTCGAGGAAGGCCTTCTCGATCTTCAGGTCGGGGCGCAGCGCGCGCACCTCGCTGACGAGGGCGGTGATGGTCTGCGCGGAACGCTTGTCGCGGCTGCCGTGGGCCAAGGCCACCAGGGCGGGTGCGGTCATAACAGTGGGATCCCTTCGAGAACGGGGGTGGGGTCTGGGACTGTTCGCTCGACGGCGCTGTCGAGGATTTCGGTCATCGGTGGATACCGCATTCGGTCTTGGCCTGCCCCGCCCAGCGGCCGCTGCGCGGGTCCTCGCCGGGGTCGACCCGGCGAGTGCACGGCGCGCAGCCGATGGAGGGGTAGCCGTCGAGGGTCAGGGGGTTGACGAGGATGCCGTGGCGAGCGATGTACGCCGCGACCTGAGCGTCGCTCCAGCGGGCCAGCGGCGACACCTTGACCTTGCCGCGGCGCTCGTCCCACCCGATCACCGGGGCGATCACGCGCGCGTGCGTCTCGGCGCGGCGCAGGCCGGTCGCCCAGGCGTCGTACGCCGACAGCGCACGCTCGAGCGGCTCCACCTTGCGCAGCGCGCAGCACAGGTCGGGGTCGGTGCGGTGCAGCGAGCCGAGCCGCGCCTCCTGGGAGGCCACCGACTCGACGGGCGTGATCGTGAGCATCCGCACGGGCAGCGTTGCCTCGATGGCGTCGCGGGTGCCGATCGTCTCCGCGAAGTGGTAGCCGGTGTCGACGAACACCACGTCGATCCCGGGCGCCACCGCCGACGCCAGATGCGCGAGCACGGCGTCGGCCATCGACGAGGTCACGCAGAACCGCTCGCCGAACGTCGCGACCGCCCACTCGACGATGTCCTGGGCCGGGGCCAGCTCCAGCTCGGCGCCGACGTGCCGCACCAGCGAGCGCAGCTCCTCGCGGGAGCGGCCCTCGGTGTGCGATCCGCGGTAGGTGCGCGCGGCTGCGGTGGCGGCGCTCATGAGAGGCGCCCCCCGAGACGGTCTCGGCGGCCCGCTCGCCGGTCAGCAGCGACTCGTCGGCGCGGGCGACCCAGGTGGTGAACGTCTCCCCGTCGAGTCGGTCGTGCAGGTAGGCCGTCACGACGGCGGTGATGTAGTCGTCGAGCCCGGCCGAGGTGACCTTGTGCGCGCGCAGCTTGCGGCCGAAGTTCGCGTCCAGCCCGAGCGCGCCGCCCAGGTGCACCTGGAAGCCCTCGACCTGCTCGCCGTCCGGCCCGAGCACCTGCTGCCCCTTGAGGCCGATGTCGGCGATCTGGGTGCGGGCGCACGCGTTGGGGCAGCCGTTGACGTTGACCGTGATCGGCGTGTCCAGCGCGGGGAAGCGCTGCTCGAGCTCGGCGACCAGCGCCTGCGCGCGCCGCTTGGTGTCGACGAGCGCCAGCTTGCAGAACTCGAGTCCGGTGCAGGCCATCGTGTTGCGTCGCCAGTTCGACGGCCGCGCCTCCAGGCCGATCTCGGCCAGGTCGGTGACGAGGTCCTCCACGACCTCGGGGCGGACGCCCAGCACCACGAGCTTCTGGTACGCCGTGAGCCGGACGCCCAGGGCGGCGTACCGCTCGACGACGTCGCCGAGCGCGACCAGCGTGGCGCCGTCCACCCGCCCGACGACGGGCGCGACCCCGACGTAGAGCTTGCCGTCCTTCTGGGCATGCACGCCGATGTGGTCGCCCTGTCGCTGCGGCGACGCGGGCGAGGGGCAGTCGACCAGCCCGCGCCCGAGGTAGTCGTCCTCGAGCACCTCGCGGAACTTCTCGACGCCCCAGTCGGCGACCAGGAACTTCAGCCGCGCCTTGTTGCGCAGCCGGCGGTAGCCGTAGTCGCGGAAGATCTGGATCACGCCGTGCCAGACGTCGGCCACCTCCTCCAGCGGCACCCAGACACCGAGCTTCTGCGCGAGCATCGGGTTGGTGGAGAGCCCGCCGCCGACCCACAGGTCGAACCCGGGGCCGAGCTCGGGGTGGACGGTGCCGACGAACGCGACGTCGTTGACCTCGGGCGCCACGTCGTGGCTGGGGTGTCCGGTGACCGCGGTCTTGAACTTGCGCGGCAGGTTGGCGAGCTCGGGATCCCCGATGAAGCGGGCCTTGATCTCGGCCAGCGCGGGGGAGCCGTCGAGGATCTCGTCGGCCGCGACGCCGGCGACCGGCGAGCCGAGGAAGGGCCGCGGCGAGTCGCCACACGCCTCCTGCGTCTCGAGGCCGACCGCTTCCAGGCGGTCCCAGATGGCCGGGACGTCCTCGATCCGCACCCAGTGGTACTGGATGTTGCAGCGGTCGGACACGTCGGCCGTCCCGCGGGCGTACGCCGTCGACGCCTCGCCCAGCGCCCGCAACTGTGCCGCGCCGAGGACCGCGCCATCGGTGCGCACCCTCATCATGAAGAACTCCGCCTCGAGCTCGTGCGGCTCCAGCGCGGAGGTCTTGGTGCCGTCGAAGCCCTCGGCCCGCTGGGTGTAGAGCCCCCACCAGCGGAAGCGCCCGCGCAGGTCGCTGGGGTCGATCGAGGCGAAGCCCCGGCGGGCGTAGATGTTCTCGATCCGAGCCCGCACGTGCAGCGGGTTGTCGTCCTTCTTCAGCTGCTCGTTGGCGTTGAGCGGCTCGCGGTAGCCGAGCGCCCACTGGCCTTCACCGCGACGCGGACGAGGGGGAGAGATCAGGGAGGAGGTCATCGGTGCTTCCTTGGTGTGGAAGACGCGCGATCGCGGCTCGGGCTCCTCGACGCTGAGGAAGATCGGCTGGCCTACTGACCGGCGCCCAGGGTGGATGTTCTGGGCGGGTCGCCGTCGGCGCTCCGGGTGAGCGGGGTGGGGACGGCGGATCAGCGATGCCAACACATCATGTTGCAGACGCGACCGAAGTCCACGTGGCGTCGAGCCACGAGACCGGAGTGCGTTGCGACAGTGATCATGGCGACTAGTCTCAGGGCGTGGACGCGAGTCCCACAAGCACCCATCTCATTCAATGAGACGTGCGTCCGAAGTATGAGATGAGTGGGCGGCAGAGAGCCGCCGACCTAGCCGCGGATGACGCGGCGGAACCCCGACTCCTAGGCTGTGCGCCATGACCGATCCTTCCGACCTGATCAGCTCCACCTACCGCCAGGCGCTGGAGGTGATCGAGGCCGTCGAGCCGCGGGTCGCCGCGGCCACCCGTCAGGAGCTCGCCGACCAGCGCGCCTCGCTGAAGCTGATCGCCTCGGAGAACTACGCCTCGCCGGCGGTGCTGCTGACCATGGGGACCTGGTTCAGCGACAAGTACGCCGAGGGCACGGTCGGGCACCGCTTCTACGCCGGCTGCCAGAACGTCGACACCGTCGAGGCGCTGGCGGCCGAGCATGCGCGCGAGCTGTTCGGGGCGCCGTACGCCTATGTCCAGCCGCACTCCGGCATCGACGCCAACCTGGTGGCCTTCTGGTCGATCCTCGCCCACCGTGTGGAGGGCCCGGCGCTGGAGAAGCTCGGGGCGAAGAACGTCAACGAGCTCACCGACGCCGACTGGGAGACGCTGCGCGCCGAGCTCGGCAACCAGCGGCTGCTCGGGATGTCCCTGGACGCGGGAGGTCACCTCACCCACGGCTTCCGGCCCAACATCAGCGGCAAGATGTTCCACCAGCAGCAGTACGGCACCGACCCCACGACCGGTCTGCTCGACTACGACGCGGTCGCGGCCAAGGCGCGCGAGTTCAAGCCGCTGATCCTGATCGCGGGCTACTCCGCCTACCCCCGCCGGGTGAACTTCGCCAAGATGCGCGAGATCGCCGACGAGGTCGGCGCCACCCTCATGGTCGACATGGCCCACTTCGCGGGCCTGGTCGCCGGCAAGGTGTTCACCGGCGACGAGGACCCGGTCCCGCACGCGCACGTGGTCACCACCACCACCCACAAGTCGCTGCGCGGCCCGCGTGGTGGCATGGTCCTCGCCCAGGAGGAGTACGCCCCCTCGGTCGACCGTGGCTGCCCGATGGTGCTCGGCGGCCCCCTCTCGCACGTGATGGCCGCGAAGGCCGTGGCGCTCGCGGAGGCCCGCCAGCCGTCGTTCCAGGGCTACGCCCAGGCGATCGCCGACAATGCCCAGTCGCTGGCCGAGGGGCTGATGAAGCGCGACGTGAAGCTGGTGACCGACGGCACCGACAACCACCTCGTGCTGCTGGACGTGTCGTCCTTCGGCGTCACCGGGCGTCAGGCCGAGTCGGCGCTGCTCGACGCCGGCATCGTGACCAACCGCAACTCCGTGCCGGCCGACCCCCACGGGGCCTGGTACACCTCCGGCATCCGGATCGGCACTCCCGCGCTGACCACCCGTGGCTTCGGCCACGACGAGTTCGACAGGGTCGCCGAGCTGATGGTCGAGGTGCTGTCGAACACGTCCCCGGGCACGACCAAGGCCGGCACGCCGTCGAAGGCGACGTACGCCCTGGGCGACGGCGTCGCCGACCGGGTCAAGGCGGCCTCCGGCGAGCTGCTCGACGCGCACCCGCTGTACCCCGGGCTCGACCTGGCCTGACCTGGCGTACACTGGCCGGAGTTCCTTGCAGCAACCAACGACCGACGTGACCGTGTTGTTTTCCGGTCCGGACCCGTGGTGAGTGCAAGAGGGCGTCGTCATCGCCCGCCCCCGGGCAGGTGACGGGTCACGTTCGGCTCACGCGGAGCCGCAGAGGAAGGGGCTGCCAGGTTGGCGGCACGACGTACGCAGCGGTCCCACGACCGGCGCGGGAACCAACGTCCCCGCGCGCGAGCGCGCGACAACGAGGGCATCATCCCGGTCCTGGCGATGGCGGTCCGCGAGGTCGAGAACGCCGTGAAGAAGGGCCAGGCGACGTCCGGGCAGCACGCGCGCTACCAGGCGGTGGCGCTGCTTGCGCGGGAGGAGCGGGCCCGGGTCCGGGCTGACACGACGCTCAGCGACGCCCAACGCGACGGGCAGCTCAAGCGCCTCGACGGCATCGCCACCATCCTGGCGCAGACCGCCGCCCACCAGCCGTCGCTCTTCGGGCTGCTGGCCGAGGGCGCCGAGGTCAGCGAGGGCGCCCGGCGCCTCCAGCGGGAGATGCAGCAGGCGGCCGGCCTGGAGATCGAGCCGGAGCCCGAGATGACCACCGAGGCGCGACCCGAGCGCCGGGTGATCCCCCAGTCCGTGCTCGCCGCTCAGCTGGCCAACCCGTTCCTGACCCCCGACTTCACGCAGGTCGCCCCGAAGACGCAGGGCAGGCTGGTCGGCTGGGACCTGATCGGGCCGCTGCTGAACGCCTTCGAGCACCCCTCCCCGGGCGCGCCGGCCTGCATGGAGCTGCCCACGCCGCGGACCACCCGGCTCCCGCCCGGCCTGGACCTGATGGCGCACCAGTCACGCGTGGTGGCCGCGGTCGCCGATGGGCACCGCACGTTCCTGCTGGCCGACGAGCCGGGTCTCGGCAAGACCGCGCAGGCGCTGTTGGCAGCGCAGTCCGCGGATGCCTACCCCCTGCTGGCGGTCGTGCCCAACGTGGTGAAGACCAACTGGGCGCGCGAGGCAGCCCAGTGGACGCCCGGACGCTCGGTGACCGTGATCCACGGTGACGGGGTCACGGTCGACGGCTTCGCCGACATCGTGATCGTCAACTACGAGGTGCTCGACCGGCACGTCGGCTGGATCGGGAACCACGGCTTCCGCGGGATGGTCGTCGACGAGGCCCACTACATCAAGAACAAGAAGTCCCAGCGCTCCCAGCACGTCCTGGAGGTGTCCGAGCGGATCCGCCGCCGGATGAACCGACCGCTGCTGATGGCGCTGACCGGCACCCCGCTGATCAACGACATCGAGGACTTCCGCACCATCTGGCAGTTCCTCGGCTGGATCGAGGAGCGCAAGCCCGGCAACGCCCTGATGGCCGCCCTGGAGGACACCGGTCTGACCCCGGCCTCGCACGGGTTCTACCCGCTGGCCCGGCAGGCCGTCATCGACCTCGGCATCGTGCGTCGCCGCAAGGTCGAGGTCGCCGCCGACATCCCCGCCCGCCGCGTGGCCGACCTGCCGGTCGAGCTCGAGGGTGCGGTGGGCCGCTCCATCCAGGACGCCGAGGCCCGGCTGGCCGCGCGGCTGCTCGGCCGCTACCAGGCGGCGCTCGAGCACCGGCGCAACGCCGGCGAGATCGACGGCATCGACCACGCGCTGGTACGCCGGGTCGCCGAGCGCGAGCTCGCCGAGAGTGCGGAGTCCAAGACCGAGGACAACGTCTTCACGATGGTCCGCAAGATCGGCCAGGCGAAGGCCGAGCTGGCCGCCGACTACGCCGCCCAGCTGGCCCGCAGCGCGGGCAAGGTGGTCTTCTTCGCCAAGCACCTCGACGTGATGGACACCGCGGAGGAGGTCTTCGCCAAGCGGAGCCTTCGCACCACGACGATCCGCGGCGACCAGACCGCCAAGGCTCGCACCGAGGCCATCGACTCGTTCGTCAACGACCCCGAGGTCGCGGTGATCGTCTGCTCGCTGACGGCCGCCGGCGTCGGCATCAACCTCCAGGTCGCGTCCAACGTGGTGCTCGCCGAGCTCTCCTGGACCGATGCCGAGCAGACCCAGGCGATCGACCGGGTGCACCGGATCGGTCAGACCGAGCCGGTCACCGCCTGGCGGATCATCGCGGCGCAGACCATCGACGCCAAGATCGCCGAGCTGGTCGACAGCAAGGCCGGGCTCGCCGCCCGCGCCCTCGACGGCGCCGACGAGGACGACTCCGACACCACCGACGTGCGGGTCGGAGCGCTCGTGCAGATCCTCACCCAGGCGCTGGACGAGCTGGTCGAGGAGTCTGCTGCCAGCGGCCTCTAGCTGCTCACGACCACGCGGCTGCGCGCAGCGGTGTGGTCGGGGGTTGCCGGCAGGCGCACCACGAAGACCCGCCGTGCGGCCGGGGTCCGGAACGTGAACGAGACGGTGCCGTCGGCCGCGATCTGGCCGCGACCGACCACGGTCGCCTGGCCGCGCACCACGGTGTAGAGGAGCGCCTGGTCGCCGGCCTTCGCGCCCACGGCCGTCGCCGTGATCGTCGTCTGCGGGTCGCCGACGTCGGCGGTCGACGAGAGGGTCGCCCGAGCCTTCAGCTGCCAGACCCGGCTGTGGACGCCGGCCGCGCGCCACCGGTACTTCGCCAGCCCGGTCACCGGGAGGCTGCTGGCGCTGGCCTGGCCGGCGGCATCGGTGACCGTCGTGGTGACGATCTGCCAGCCGTCGCCCCGCGCGACCTGCAGCGCCACCCGGATCCCGGCGGCGGGTGCGTCAGTGCTGGTGCTGAGGCGGCCCTCGAGCGCGACCGTCTGGCCGTACGCCGCCAGGTGAGCGGCTGCCGTGATCCGGGCCGCGGTGGCCCGCGGCGGGGGCGGCGGGGCCGGCGAGGTGCCGGGCTGGTCGGTCGGTGCTGCCGTTGCCGAAGCACCCTGGCCGGGGCTCGCGCCGGCGCCACGGGTGGGGGAGGGCGCTGCACTCGGCTGGTCGCCGGGGGAGGCCGTGGGCTGCGCAGACGGCGACGCCGAGGGCGCCGGGGAGGCGCTGGCGGACGGGCTGGTCGTCGCCGGGGAGGGCGACGCGGTGGTCAGGGGGCCCGCCGCCGGGGCGAGGTCCGGCTCCGGGGCCGGGGCCCCGATCACCGAGTGCGCGATCTCCTGGACGGGGTCGGGCAGATTGCCGGTGTACGCCGCCGCGACGCCACCGCCCAGCGCCACGGCCACGACCACCGCGGTGCCGCCGGTGCCGAGACGACGAGCGGCCCGCCGGACGAGCGGAACGGGCGCGACGACGGGGCCGGACGCCTGGCGGAAGGCCGCGACGTACTCCTGCTCGTGGCCGAGCTCGCCCGGCGATCCGGGTGCCCGGAGCGCGCGGACGAGGTCGTCGTCGTCCCACTCCTCCAGCCCCCGTGCCTCCAGATCGTCGTCGGGCCACCGCTGGGGCTCGTCATGCTCGCTCACGTCACACCACCTCTCGAGATTCGGACCTGGGGATCCTGGGACAACGACTTCAGTGCCCGGTGCACGGCCACCCGGACGGCGCCGGGGCTCTTGCCGACGAGGGCGGCCACGGCCGCCACGTCCAGGCCTGCCACCACCCGGAGCATCACCATCTCCGCCTGCTCCGGCGGCAGCGTGGCGACCAGCCGGAGGGCCGCCGCGGTGGCGGCCCGCTCCTCGGCGGCCTGCTCGGCGCTCGGCGCCGCCGCCCCGTCCTGGCTGTCGGCCGGCTCGGCGACCACCACCACCGGGCGGGCGGTCCGTGCCCGGCCCTGGTCGATGGCGCGGTGGCGGGCCACGGTGAACAACCAGGCCCGGAACTCCGCCGCCCCGCCGGTGAAGCCGTCGAGGTCTCGGATCACCTGGAGCCAGGTCTCGCCGGCGAGGTCCTCGGGCGCCGGGTTGCCGCGCACGGTGAGGTAGCGCAGCAGCGGCGGGTGCAGGGTCCGCCACAGGGTGGTGAACCCCTGCTCGTCGCCCTGGCGGGCCCCTTCGAGAGCCTGCTCCAGCGCAGCACCTGCACCACCGACCCGATCCCCCCTCGGGTCGGGTCGGTGGTCGGTGATGTCGGGCCGTGGTTCCAGCGCCGGTCCTCTCGTGGTGCGTACTCAGCCGTGACGGTAGCCCGAGGTCAGGACGTCGGGGCAGGAACCGGCACGACCCGGACGGTGACGGCCGCGCTCACCACGCCGGCAGCCGCATCGCTCGGCACCACCCTCAGTCGGTAGCGCAGCGAGACTCGCGGGGTGCCGGTGAAGGAGACGCTGCCGTCGTCGGCCGTGGTGCCGGTGTCGAGCACGCGACCGCTGTGCGGCCGCCCGACCTTGACCGCCCACAGCCTCACGGTGGCGCCGGCGAGCGGCGTGCCCTGGTAGGTCACCAGGCCGGACACCGTGGTGCTGGCACCCTGCTCGATCGACTGCGGGTCGGCCGAGATTCCGACGTCCGGTCGCACCGGGACCCGCACGATCGCGCTGCGAGCCGGGCGAAGTCGCGCGGTGCCGAGGAAGACCAGCCGGTAGCCGGTGGCCTGCTCCGGGTCGACCCGGAACCGGACCACGCCGCGCCGCTGGGTGCGGTGGATGCCCTCGAGCGTCCAGGCGGAGTCGTCGGCGGTCTTCGACAGCAGCAGCACCGGACGGTGCCGGAGGGCGCCTCGGCGGGCGCGCAGGACGCCCCGCACGAGGTCGACGGTGCCGGACTTGCCGACGCGCTGCACGGCGCGGATCGACAGCGCGGTCGGCAGCCGCCGCGTCGTGTCGGTGCCGGTGCGCACGCGGATGGAGGCCACGCCGCTCACGCTGGGCCGGGTGTCGTCGTCGCCGGCGTACCGCCAGCGGTAGCGGGTCGAGACGTCGGGGGTGACCGTCAGCCGCACACCGCCGCGGTCGCCGGTGGTGGCCTCGGCGACGGGGACGAACTCGTCGGTGCCGAGGGGCCGCGCCTCGAGGGTGACGGTCCGGTCGGCGGGGGACAGGTCGCCGCGGATGGCGAGGTGTCCGGCCACCCGGTCGCTGCCTCCCGGGGCGATGGCGGGGCGAGCCACGCGGATCGACAACGAGGTGGCGGCCTTGGTGGCGGCCTGGGCTTGGAGTGCCGGCATGGTCAGCAGTCCGGCGACGGTCGCCAGCGCGGCGAGGACCGCCCCGCGACGGAACGTGGTCAGGATCATGTGGTTCTCCTGGTGGGGCACCCCTGGTGGGCGCGTCACCTCTGACAGCGGCGGAAGCCGGGGGAGCGTTACAGGCGAGCAGGCTTTCCGGGCTAGACCAGCGGCGTGGTGCGGTCCACGATCGTGCGCATCGCGTCGGCCCCGAGCGCGGCCGGCAGGGTGCCGAAGGTGCCGTGGTACGCCGTGTCGAGCCGCGTCGCGCAGAAGGCATCGGCCACCTCCACCGGCGCGAAGCGCACCAGCAGGGACCCCTGGAGGCACGCCGCCATCGACCCGGCCAGCCGCCGTGCGGAGACCTCCAGGGCGCCGCTCTCACCCAGCAGCGCCAGCGTCGCGTCGATGGCGCGGTCCAGCCGGGGGTCGCTGCCGCGCGCCCGGCCGACCTCGGTGATCCAGGCGTGCAGCACCTCGGGCTCCCGGGTCAGGGCACGCAGCACGTCGAGGGCGTTGACGTTGCCCGAACCCTCCCAGATCGAGTTCAGCGGCGACTCGCGGAACAGCAGCGGCAGCCCCGACTCCTCGACGTACCCGTTGCCGCCGAGGCACTCCAGCGCCTCCGCCACCATCGCCGGCGTGCGTTTGCAGACCCAGAACTTCGCCAGCGGGAGCGCGATCCGTCGCAGCGCGGCTTCGTGGGCCGCCTGGTCCGGGTCGGCCGCATCGACGGCCGCCGCCAGCCGGATCGCGAGTGCCGTGGCGGCCTCGGACTCCACGGCCAGGTCGGCGATGACGTTCTGCATCAGCGGCTGGTCGGCGAGCAGCGCCCCGAACGCGGACCGGTGCGCGACGTGCCACGACGCCTCCGCCAGCGCGCGTCGCATCAGCGCCGCCGAGCCCAGCACGCAGTCCAGCCGGGTCGCGGCGACCATCTCGATGATCGTCCGGACACCCCGGCCCTCCTCGCCGAGCCGGCGGGCGAGGGTGCCGTCGAGCTCCAGCTCCGCGGAGGCGTTGGAGCGGTTGCCGAGCTTGTCCTTGAGGCGGACGACGTCGAGCCGGTTGCGGGTGCCGTCGGGCAGTGAGCGCGGCACCACGAAGCAGGTGAGCCCGTCGGGAGCCTGGGCCAGCACCAGGAAGACGTCGTTCATCGGGGCGGAGGTGAACCACTTGTGGCCGTGCAGGGTGTACTCCCCGTCGACCTCGGTCGGTCGCGCCTCGGTGCGGTTGGCCCGCACGTCCGATCCGCCCTGCTTCTCGGTCATCCCCATCCCGGCCAGCGCGCCGAGCTTGTCGGCCGGCGGGCGGACGCCCGGGTCGTAGATCGTCGAGGCCAGGGAGGGCGTCCACTCCGCGGCGATCGCGTCGTCCACTCGCAGCGCCGGCACCGCGGCGTACGTCATCGAGATCGGGCATCCGTGCCCCGGCTCGGTCTGCGACCAGGCGAGGAACCCGGCCGCCCGGCGGACGTGGGCATGGGGGTCCTCGCTCACCCACGGAGTTGCGGCCAGCCCGTAGCTCACCCCTCGCTCCATCAGCCAGTGCCACGACGGGTGGAAGGCGACCTCGTCGATCCGGTGCCCCCACCGGTCGTAGGACCGCAGCGTCGGTGGGTGCTGGTTGGCCAGCAGGCCGTGCTCGCGGGCCGCTGCCGTCCCGGCCTCGCGACCCAGCTCTGCCAGCGAGGCCAACGCCTCGGGGGACCCGTGCCGCAGCACCGCCTCGCTCAGCGCCGCGTCGCCGCCCACCACATCGTGACCAACCAGAGGCGGCGGTTGGTTCGTGGCGGTCCGGAGGTCGGGGTCCATGTCGAATACCGTAGGCGCATGCCGGACCCGGAGAGCGAACAGCCTGTGGCGGCGTCGTTCCTCCGTCGGGCCGGCAACAACGTCTGGCGGCTGATCGTGACGACGGTGGGGTCGTGCCTGCGCTACCGGGTCACCGGCCTGGCCGCCGAGGGAGCGTTCTTCGCCATCCTCTCGGTGCCGCCGCTGATCTTCGCCCTCGCCGGGTCGATCGGTGTGGTCTCCAAGCGGTTCACCACCGCGGAGGTGGACCAGTTCCGCGACGCTGTGATCAAGGCCAGCTCCCAGGCGGTCACCGACAAGGTGGTGAGCGAGATCGTCACGCCCACCATCGACGAGGTGCTCAATCAGCCGCAGTACACCGTGATCTCGCTCGGCTTCGTGCTCGCCCTCTGGTCCGGCTCGCGGGCGCTCAACGTCTTCGTCGACACGATCACGATCATGCACGGGCTCGGCGGGCACCGCGGGATCATCCGGACCCGCCTGCTGTCGTTCTCGCTGTACGTGCTGGCCATGCTCACCGGCGGTGTCTCGATCCCGCTGGTGCTGGTCGGGCCGGCGTTGTTGAAGGACTGGCTGCCCTCGCGGTTCGACCCGCTGCTGGCGTTCTACTGGCCCACGGTCGTGGTGATCTGCATCTTCTTCCTGGCGACGCTCTATCACGTGTCGGTGCCGGTGCGGACCCACTGGAGCTTCAACCTCCCGGGGGCGACGTTCTCCTTGGTGGCCTGGATCCTGGGCTCCTACGTGCTGCGCGTGGTGCTGACGTCGACCGCCGCCGACTCCCGCTCGATCTACGGACCGCTGGCCGCCCCGATCGCCGTGCTGATCTGGCTCTACATCGTGGCCATCGCCGTCCTCATCGGCGCCGCCGTCAATGCGGCGTTCGACAGCGTCTTCCCGCAGAAGTCCACCTCTCGGGCGCGCTCGGAGCTGGTCCAGCGGCTCAGGGACCGGATGACGTACCGGGGCCGTTCGGTCGACTAGGGTCGGACCCGTGCCGGACGACGCCAGCGAGCATGCGCTCGCCCCGACCCTGGGCAAGGTCACCCTCCCTGAGCGTTCCCGCTCCCCGTGGTGGGAGCTCAGCCGGCGCCTGCTGCTCGCGGCCGTGATCCTGGTCGGGACGGTCGCGCTCGTCTGGCTGGATCGCAAGGGCTACCGCGACGCCAACGACCCCGAGCACAACTTCACCGTCGACCTGAGCGACGCGATCTACTACACGACGGTCACCTTGAGCACGACGGGGTACGGCGACATCGCGCCGGTCTCGACCACGGCCCGCATGGTCAACGCGTTCATCATCACGCCGGCACGCATCTTCTTCCTGGTGCTGCTGATCGGCACCACCCTGGAGGTTCTCGCCTCCCAGGGCCGCCAGATGTTCCGGGTCGACCGGTGGAGGAGAAAAATGCACGAGCACGTCGTCGTCATCGGCTACGGCACCAAGGGCCGCAGCGCCGTGGAGACCCTGGTCAACAACGGCTACCGCCGCGACAAGATCGTGATCGTCGACCCCGGCGCGATGGCTCTGCAGGATGCCCAGATCGACGAGGTCGCGATCGTCACCGGCGACGCCACCCGCCGCGAGGTGCTGCGCCGGGCCGGGCTCGCCCAGGCCACCCATGTGATCATCACGACCGACCGCGACGACACCAACGTGCTGGCGGCGCTCACCGTGCGCCAGCTGAACCCCGACGCGTGGATCGTCGCCGCGGTGCGCGAGCAGGAGAACGTCCCGCTGATGAAGCAGTCGGGCGCCGACTCGGTGATCACCTCCTCCGACGCCGTCGGCCGCCTGCTCGGGCTGTCCTCGCTCTCGCCCAAGCTGGGCTCGGTGATGGAGGACCTGCTGACCTACGGAGAGGGCCTCGAGGTCGCCGAGCGCGACCTGCTGGTCACCGAGGTGGGCAAGCCGCCGCAGACGGTGCCGGACCAGGTGATCGCCGTCGTCCGCGACGAGCAGGTCTATCGCTACTTCGACCCGGTCGTCTCCCAGCTGGCCCGCGGTGACCGGTTGATCGTCGTCCGCCCGGCCCAGGAGCTGCCGTGGGCGCCGCGCCCCGGCACCCACGGCGAGGACACCACCGTCGACGAGGAGTAGCCACGGCCAGCAGCAGGTCGCGCGGGCTGGCGGTCCGATCGGCCTCGTCATTGCTGGAGATGACCATCAGGGTGACCCCGACCTCCACTCAGGGTTGCGCGGGGGTCGGCTGGGGGCAGCGTGGGGGGTTCCACCCGATGCGCCGACAGGTTCCCTGCCACGAGGGTTGGCCCATGATCACCGTTGACTCACTGACTCGGAGATACGCCGGCTTCACCGCCGTCGACAATGTCTCCTTCACCGCCCAGCCGGGCCGCGTGACCGGTTTCCTCGGTCCGAACGGCGCCGGCAAGTCCACCACGATGCGCGTCATGGTCGGTCTCACCGCGCCGACGTCTGGCTCGGCCAGCATCGACGGCGTCCTGTTCGCCGACCTCCCCAACCCCGGTCTCGAGGTCGGCGTCCTGCTCGACGCGTCCGCGCAGCACGCGGGCCGCACCGGCCGCGAGATCCTCTCGATCGCCGCCGACACGATGGGGTTGCCCCGCAAGCGCGTCGACGAGATGCTCGACCTGGTCAGCCTGACCCCGACCGAGGCCAAGCGACGGGTGCGCAACTACTCCCTCGGCATGCGCCAACGCCTCGGCATCGCCACCGCACTGCTGGGTGACCCGAGGGTGCTCATCCTCGATGAGCCGGCCAACGGTCTCGACCCGGCCGGCATCCGCTGGATGCGCGACCTGCTGCGTGGCTACGCCAACGAGGGCGGGACCGTGCTCTTGTCCTCACATCTCCTGCACGAGATCGAGGTCATCGCCGATGACCTCGTCGTGATCGGCAACGGCAAGATAGTCGCGTCCGGCACCAAGGAAGAGCTGCTCGCGGCTGCCGGCACCCTCGCCCGCTCCACGACGCCGCGCGATCTGGCACACGCCCTCGAACAGGCCGGGATCCCCAGCACGCTCGCTGGCGACGGCTCCGTGCGTACCGATGCCGATCCCGCTCGGGTCGGCGCGGTGGCACTGGCGGCCGGCATCGCCCTCATCGAGCTCCGCTCCGCCGAAGGCGCGGGCCTCGAAGACATGTTCTTGTCGCTCACTGCCGACACCCAACGCGAAGGAGTTGCGGCATGACCACCACGGCCATCTCCCCAGAAACGACGGCGACCGTTCAGGTTCGCCGCACTGTGCGCCCCATCCCCACCGCCCGCCTGACCAAGATCGAGCTCCGCAAGATGTTCAACACGCGTTCGGGCTTCTGGATGCTGATCAGCATCGGCGTCCTGTCAGTCGTGGCGACCGGTGCCGTGATCATCTTCGCCCCCGAGGATGCGGTCACCTACGAGAACTTCGCGACCGCGATCGGCCTCCCGATGTCGGTCATCTTGCCGATGATCGCAATCCTCGGCGTCACCAGCGAGTGGAGCCAACGCACCGGGCTCACGACCTTCACCCTGGTGCCGAGCCGTGGGCGCGTGATCGGGGCCAAGGCAATCGCGACAGTCCTGGTGGGCGTCGTCTCGATGGCCGTCGCCTTCGCCGTCGGCGCCCTCGGCAACCTCGCGGGCTCCGCGCTCGCCGGCGTCGACACGGTCTGGGACATCTCACTCTCGACCGCGCCTCAGATCGTCCTGGGCAACCTGGTCGGGATGGCCATCGGCTTCACCCTCGGCGTCGTGCTGCGAAGCTCAGCGGCGGCCATCGTGGGCTACTTCGTCGTCTCCCTCGTCCTGCCCGGCATCCTCGCCCTGCTCGCCGGGGTGCGCGAATGGTTCCTGGACCTGCAGCCGTGGATCGACTGGAACTACACGCAGGTTGCCCTCTTCGAGGGCGGCACGGACACGGCCAGGGAGTGGGCCATGCTCGGCTCGACCACCGCGATCTGGATCGTGGCGCCGCTCGTCATCGGCCTGTTGTTCCTGCGTCGCTCCGAGGTCAAGTAGCCATCACGCATGTCTTCGGCGTGCAGCCGAGCCCTCGGGGGTGACGACGCGGGGGCCCGAGACGTCGTCGCCGTACTCCGCGCTTGGGCCTGCTGGTTCAGGACGCGGGGGTCCGCTACCTGGCCAACTCAGGTCTGCGGGATGTCCACCGTGCTGCGCTCGGCGATCGCCTCGGCGAGCGGACGCATCATCTTCTCGAGGGTCGCCGCATCGGGGATCGAGCCATCGGCGGGTGTCCAGAGCGCGTAGAGACTGTGGACGTTTCCTCCGGAGTCGGTGGTCCGCATCGCCAGCGGGGACAGCCAGTTGCTCCCGACGATGACCTTCCACTTGCCCATCTTCTCGACGGGGGCGTCGCCCTGGTCCACGGCCAATTGGAAGCCGTCGGGGCCGGAGCTCATCCCGATCGTCAATCCGTTCTGTCCATCGCCCACGTCCTCGGTGATGTTGCAGATGAAGCCGAAGGTGTCGTAGGTCGTGGCGTCGTAGGCCTTGTTGCTCTCGATCGTGACGTCGGTCGAGGTGAAGACGCCGTAGCTCACCAGATCCTCGAGCGACACCGCGCCGTTCAACGGCTGTCCTCCGGCGCACAGGTCTGCCAGGATCACGCCGCCACCCTGGGCCTGGCCCGCATCGGTATCGCCCTCGTCGGGGGCCGGCGCAGTTGCGCTGTCCTCGGGAGCCGGCGCGGCCGGGGAGGCGTCCGTGGCGTCGGCCGCGGTGCCGTCCTCTCCGCCCCCGCATCCGGAGACGGTCAGCACCAGCGCACTCAGCACGCCCACAACCTGCACTCTGTTCAACCGCACGACGCCGTCCCCCTTGGGGCGGCCTCTGACCATGCCCCCACTCGAAGGGGCACGACCCTACCCAAGTGTCCTGGCGGGGGCCCTGTGAACGGCGGCTTTTCGTGATCTGATCGTGACCTGGCGGCCTGTGGAAAAGGGCCTCTGGCCTGCGGGAATGTCGGTGGTGCCTGGTTGAGTGAGGGTATGTCGACGCAGCCGCTCACCGTTCCCGTTCCGGGGTCTCCGGACGCGGTGTTGGCGGCGGCGCGGGGGCATCAGCGGGCCGTCTCGTCGGGTGAGGCGGGGTTGTTGGTGGCGGCGGTGGAGTGGGCGGCGCTCCATGAGCCGACCGATCTGGGGGACGCGGCGTCGTGGTGGCTGGCCGGTGAGGCGATCCCGCTGGCCGGTGAGGGGACGCCCGGAGATCGCCGGCTGGGCGGTGGCGGAGTTCGCGGCCGCGGTCGGGCTGACCACCGACTGCCGGGCAGCGGTTGATCGGGCAGGCGTTGGAGCTGGCCTGGCGGCTGCCCGACCTTGTGGGAGCAGGTGCAGGAGGGTCGGGTGCCGGCCTGGCGGGCTCGGCGGGTCGCCGACGCCACCATGTCCCTGACGCCGGCCGGCGGCGGGGTTCGTGGACCGGCAGGTCGCCGCCGTCGCCGGGAAGGTGTCGCTGCCGCAGCTGGACCGGCTGATCACCGAGGCCAAGGTCCGCCACGAAGCCGCGGAGCGGCCGGACCCGTCCGATCCGTGCCCGGCTGGCCCGGAGGCTCGTCGGGTGGACGTGCGCACCGATCTGGTCTCCTTCGACGGCACCGTGCCGGTGGTCGGGGAGCTCGACCTGGCCGACGCACTGCACCTCGACCAGGCGCTGACCGCGGGGGCGGAGCAGCTGCGGCTCGCCGGCTCCGCCGACACCCTCGACGCCCGGCGTGCGGTCGCTCTCGGGGAGATGTCCCGTGCGCAGCTGGCTCTGACCCTGGACCCCGCCGACGGCACCGCCGTCACCTCCGGGAAGGCCGCTCGGCCGGTCACCCTCTTCCTCCACCTCAGCGAGGCTGCCTTGGCCGGCGGCAGCCCGGTCGGACGGTGTGAGAACACCGCGACTCCGGTCAATGCCGAGGCCATCCGCGAGTGGTGTGGCCACCCCGACACGAAGATCACCGTGCGCCCGATCCTGGACCTGGCCGACCACGTTCGGGTGGATCAGTACGAGATCCCCGACCGCCTCCGGGCCCAGGTCGACCAGCGCGACGGCGCTTGCGTGTTCCCGTGGTGCACCCGACCAGCCAGGGCCTGCGACCACGACCACCGAGAGCCCTACGACGAGTCGGACCCTGCGCGGGGCCCGACCTGCACGTGCAACCTCGCCCCGCTGTGCCGACATCACCACCGACTCAAGACCCACACCCCGTGGCGCTACCGATCACCCGAACCCGGCAGCTACCTCTGGACCAGCCCCCACGGCTACCAGTTCCTCCGCAACCACGAAGGCACCACCGACGTCACCCCACCCGACGCGACCCCGACCGCCGGCTGCCCAGACTCCGCACACCCGCCCGACCAGTGACCACCCCGCCCCACACCCCGTCAGCCACCCCTGGCGGGGCAGCGGCACGTGCGGGCAGGCTCAACCAGGCCGCCGGCCGAGCCTGAGCGCGCGCTTCTCGGCCACCCGAGCCCACACCACCTGCTGGATCGTCAGCGTCAGCCAGCCGGCGATCGCCATCGCGCTGATGTTGAGTAACAGCTGCAGCGAGCTGCCGCGGACCTCGCCCCAGGCACCGAACGCCAGGCCGAGCGACACGTTCGCGGCAGCCGGGATCGTGGTGACGGAGATGAAGACCCCCGACAGCCCGCCGACCCGCGACGAGGTCAGCGAGAGCACCCCGGCGGCCGCGGCGATGATCGCGACCACCAACGACCACCGGTCGGGGCTGTAGATGAAGTCGGTGCCGGGGCGGGCGCCGGTGAGGTCGGCGATGGTGACCCAGCCCGACGCCCGAGCGGCGAGCCCGGCCGCGAACGTCGCCGCCATCGCGATCGCGAACCCGCCGACCAACGTGATCGAGGCCCGGCGGAACAACCCACCGCGGCGGCGTACCAGCGCGATCCCGAGCGCGGCCACCGCCGCGAACTCCGGGCCCAGCACCATCGCACCGACCACCAGGACGGGGGAGTCGATCACGATGGCGATCGCGGCCAGCAGGGTGGCCAGCGTCATGAAGCTGGCGTAGCTCCAGTTGAGCTCGGTCTGGTCATAGGCATGATGGGTGACCTCCGCCCACACGACGGCGTCGGCGGGGCTGCCCGGGGCCTTCTGCTCGGACTGGAAGCCGCTCTGCGACATCCATGCGTTGATCGGGGTGAGGTGCAGCGACCCGACCTCGTGGACGCCGAGCTCGCGCAGCCGGTCGACGACCTCGTTGGCCGCCTCCCGCGCCACATCGGCCTCGATGACATCACCCGCCGGGCGCACCGCGGCGCCGCGGTAGACCTCCAGCGCGCTGACCGCAGGGTCGGGCCGCAGGATGTCGAGCACCGCCGAGGTCAGGTCCTCGGGCACGGCCAGGTGGAGGCGGATCACGCACTGATTGTGCCCTGTCAGCGCAGCGGGATCCCGGCGGTGTCGCCGTCGGCCCGTGGCCCGAAGAGGCGGCGCTCGGACTCCTCGATGGCGACGTCGTTGATCGAGGCCTCCCGACGACGCATGAGTCCCTGCTCGTCGAACTCCCAGTTCTCGTTGCCGTAGGACCGCCACCACTGTCCGGCCAGATCGCGCGACTCGTACTGGAACCGCACGGCGATCCGGTTGCCGGACCAGGCCCACAGGTCCTTGCGCAGCGCGTAGTCGAGCTCGCGGGCCCACTTCTGCGCGAGGAAGTCGCGGATCTCGTCCCGGCCGCGCAAGAAGGCGTCGCGGTTGCGCCACTCGCTGTCGAGGGAGTACGCCGCCGCCACCAGGTCGGCATCGCGGGTGTTCCACGCGGCCTCGGCCCGCAGCACCTTCTGCCAGGCCCCGGCTTCATCGAACGGCGGGAACGGTGGGCGGCTCTCGGTCATCGGTGGCCTTTCGGAGTTGCGACCAGCGCCAGCACGGCCATCAGCAGGGCCGGGGTGAGGAAGACGCCGACGGACAGGATCGCGACCAGGGTCGACAGCCCCAGCACCACGACTGCGGCGGCGATCGCCCAGGTGCGGGCCGGCTGGGTGCCGGCGAGGACCAGGAGCCCGATCGCGACGAGCAGCAGTGCGAGGTACCACAGCGCGGGCGTCGAGCCCTGGCTGCTCACCGTGTTGAAGTAGAGCCCGAGGTAGCCGCCGGTCCACAGCGCGGCGAAGAGCGCCAGCAGCTGCCGAGTCGTCGGGCTCCTCATGGGGCCCAGTGTGGCACCCGCCCGGGGGCGGGCCGGGCGCCGAGGCAAGGCCGAGAACGACGACGTCCGGCCACCTCCCCGAAGGGTGGTGACCGGACGTCGGGTCAGCTCAGATCAGAGCGGGCGAACCTTGGTCGCCTGCGGGCCCTTGGGACCCTGCGCGACCTCGAACTCGACCTGCTGGTTCTCCTCGAGGTTCTTGAAGCCAGTCCCCTCGATCTCGGAGAAGTGCACGAAGACGTCGGGGCCCTCGGCCTGAGCGATGAAGCCGAAGCCCTTCTCGCCGTTGAACCACTTCACGGTTCCTGTTGCCATGGGTGATGCTCCTTTCAAGAGCGTCTCGACACGCACTTTACGTGTCGAAGTTTGAGTTGCGCGACCCTCGGTCCGCCGGGCTGGCGGACGAGTGGTCGCTGAGATCGGCGGACGACGAAGTGCCCGCCGAGGTGGACGGGGGAAGGGGGTGGGTGACCACCAAGAAAAGCTCCAACGATGAGTCTGGACCCGGGATTCGGGGCGTCCTGCCGGCGCGGAATCAATGCCGCAGCGCAAAGCCAAGGACACAGAATCGTCGGGCGCGAGACAGGAACGGATCGGCCCGACGAGACAATTGTGGCACGTGTGGTCCCCGAATGGGAAACGGGGGTCCACCCCGGGCGTGGCGACCCCCAGGCGTGGGGGGCCAGACGACCCCCAGGCGTGGGGGGCGTGGGGGGTTCTGCCCATGGGCGCTGACCTGCGAAATGGGTGATCCGCCCGACGCGGGCGAGCCGGCCCGTTCCTAGCGTGAGAGCACCAGCTCACCAGGAGGAACCATGGAACACATCGAGACCGTCATCATCGGCGCCGGCCAGGCGGGCCTGGCCACGGCGTACCACCTGCAGCGGCTCGGGCGGCCGTGCCTCGTGCTCGATCGGAGCACCCGGATCGGCGACGGCTGGCGGCGCCAGTGGGACACCCTCCGGCTCTATTCTCCGGCCAAGTACGACGGCCTGCCGGGCACGCCGTTCCCGGCGGACCCCTGGTCGTTCCCCGGCAAGGACGACGTCGCCGCCTACCTCGAGTCGTACGCCGCGCAGTGGGACCTCCCGGTCCAGCTCGGGGTGTCCGTCGAGCGGCTGCGAGCCGGCGCCGACGGCGGGTTCGTCGTCGAGACCGACTCCGGGCCGATCGAGTGCGACCAGGTGGTGGTGGCGACCGGCACCTTCGGTCGCACGCCCAGTGTCCCCTCGTGCGCGGAGGATCTCGACCCGTCGATCCTGCAGCTCCACTCCAGCGAGTACCGCCGGCCCGGCCAGCTGCGCGACGGCCCGGTGCTGGTGGTCGGCGCCTCGCACTCCGGCACCGACATCGCCTACGAGGTCGCCGCCACCCGGCCCACCACGCTGGCCGGCCGCGACTGTGGCCAGATCCCGCTCCGGATCGGCTCGCGGCGGATGCGTGTCGTCTTCCCCGCGGTGGTGTTCGCCTGGCGGCACGTCCTCACCCGGCGTACACCGATTGGACGCAAGGAGATGGGCGAGGTGCGTGCCCACGGAGGGCCGATGCTGCGGGTCAAGCGGAGCGACCTGGCCGAGCGCGGCGTCGTGCGCAACGAGTCTCGCGTCGTCGGGGTCCGGGACGGGAAGCCAATGCTGGCCGACGACACCGTGGTCGAGGCGAGCACCGTGGTCTGGGCGACCGGCTTCCGACAGACGTTCGACTGGATCGACCTGCCGGTGATCGGCGAGGACGGTTGGCCGCGCGAGTACCGCGGCGTCTCCGAGGACGTCCCCGGCCTCTTCTTCTGTGGGCTCTCGTTCCAGTTCTCGTTCTCCTCCATGCTGCTCGCGGGGGTCGGCCGCGACGCCGGACTCGTGGCCGGACAGGTCGCCAAGCGGGCGGCCTCCGGTGCCCGGCTGGCGCCGCAGACCTCGTGACCTGACCCTCGCGACATGACTGGGGCGACCGGCGTCTCCTCGCGGGTAGGGTCCGGAGAGGAGGTAGGTGCGATGGGCATCCTCGAGGACCTGGACCGGGCCCGGTCCGACTTCGAGAGCGGCGACTGGGTCGCCGCCCTGGACACGTGGTCCGACGTCGACGCTGACCAGCTGGGCGCAGCCGACCTCAAGGCGGCCGCCCAGTCGGCGTACCTCCTGGGTCGCCGGGACGAGGCCGTCGAGTTCTACCAACGCGCGTTCCGGGCGTTCGGCGCCGACGGCGACCCCGCCGGGGCGGTGCGCTGCGCGTTCCACCTGAGCATGGTCTTCGCGACCGGTGGTGAGCCGGCACTGGCGGCGGGCTGGACCGCGCGCGCCGAGGGGCTCCTGGCGGAGCTCGGCTCGGACCCCGTGGAGCGGGGCTACGTGAGCTTTCTGCAGATGTTCGGCCATCTGGGCGCGGGGGAGTTCCCCGAGGCTTCGGCATGTGCGGCCGAGACGACGCGGGCCGCCCGGACCCACGGCGATCCCGAGCTCTTGGCGCTGGGCCTGTCTTCCCAGGGCCGGATGGCCATCTACTCAGGGGATGTCGCCGGCGGCGTGGCCCTGCTCGACGAGTCGATGGCCGGTGCGGCCGCGGGGGAGCTCTCGGCCGCCGTCTTCGGCAACGTCTACTGCACCGCCATCGAGGGCTGCCAGGAGATCTCCGACTTCGGCCGGGTGGCGGAGTGGACCTCCGCACTGCACCGCTGGTGCACCGCCCAGCCGGGGCTCGTCGCCTTCACCGGACAGTGCGCCGTCCACCGTGCCCAGGTGATGCGGGAGCGGGGCGCCTGGCCCGAGGCGCTGGAGGAGCTGGAGTTCGCGGTGATCCGCTATCAGCGGACCAACGCCGTGGACGCGGTCGGGCTCGCGGAGTACGAACGCGGTGAGATCCGCCGGCTACGGGGAGAGTTCGAGGCGGCCGAGGCGGCGTACCAGGCGTCCGCCGAGCACGGCTTCGATCCGCAGCCCGGCCTGGCCAGGCTGTGGCTGGCGCGCGGACACCAGGAGGCTGCCGCGGCCGCCGTACGCCGCCTGTTGGGTGAGGTGGTCATGCCGGTGCACCGGGCGCGGCTGCTGCCGGCCGCCGTCGACGTCCTGCTGGCCGTCTCGGCACTCGAGGAGGCCCGCGCCGCGGCTGCGGACCTGGAGCGGGTCGCCGAGCACGTCGGATCGGTGTCCGCGCAGGCCGGGGCGGCCCAGGCCTCGGGTGCCGTGGAGCTGGCGAGTGGCGACCCGGCCGGTGCCCTGCCCTACTTGCGCAAGGCCCGTCAGCTCTGGGCGCGGGCCGAGAATGCCTATGAGGGGGCGCGGGCGCTGGTGTTCCTCGGTCGCGCGCTCACGGAGTTGGGCGACGCGGAGTCAGGCCGTCGCGAGCTCGCGGCCGCGCTGGACACCTTCACGTCGCTGGGCGCGCAGACCGATCTCGCGCAGACCGACCGACTGCTGCGGCCCGCGGAGCTGCCCGCAGGACTGACCGGTCGCGAGGTGGAGGTGCTGCGCCTGGTGGCGTCCGGGCGGAGCAACGCCCAGATCGCCGCGGAGCTGGTGCTCAGCGAGAAGACCGTCGCCCGGCACCTGTCCAACATCTTCGCCAAGCTGGACGTCGGCTCCCGGACCGCTGCCGCGGCGTACGCCTTTGAGCACGACCTCGTCTGAGGCTGTCGGCCAGCCACCGGAATCCGGTCAGCCGCCGAGCCCTTCCTCTTCGCCGGTCGGCTCGAGACCCGTCATCAGACCGGCGTTGGTGACGCCGAACTCGTAGAGGTAGATCGGCTTCTCCTCGCGCAGCATCTGCAGCACGGGGTGCAGCTGAGACAGGTTGAAGTGCACGTAGATCCGGCCGTTGGCGGCATCGATCACAGCGGGCGCCAGGGCGGTCCCGTCGGGGAAGAAGTACGCATAGCCGCGGTAGCTGCCCCCCTCGTAGAGATACACGCCGGCCACCGCCACGCCGGGGCTGTGGTCGGTCGTGGGGCGTGAGGACCACATGCGGACTGAGTAGTTGGTGATGTTGTAGGTAGTCATGTCCTCAAGGAGCGCAGGCCTGGCAGGGTGATACCCCGCTCGGAGCGCACGCCCGACGTCAGGCTGTCGCCGGTTTAGTCGTCCCGATGCGCGCTATGGACGTGGGTGCAAGTCAGGAGGAATATGCAGCAACGTCGGCCGTTCGGCCGGCTCGTCCGAGGGAGCCCCGATGTCCACGACCCAGCCTGACCAACCACCATCTGTCACCGTTCCGGCCCTCGGCTCCCGGACGGACCAACCCCCGCTCGGGAGGCGTCGAGTCTTCTGGATGGGGGGCACCGCAGCCGCCGCAGTGGCGGGAATGGCGATGGGCGCCTCTCCTGCCGGCGCCGCTCCCGGGAGCACGGCATGGCGGTGTGGTGGCAACCCCGGGATCAAGCCCAACGGAAAGAACTTCCTGGGCCCGACCAACGCCGTCCCGCTGGTCTTCAAGACGACCCCGTCGGGCGGGTCGCCGAGCGAGCGGATGCGGATCGCGCCCAACGGCCGCATCGGCATCGGGACCCGCGGGCCCAAGATGCCTCTCGACGTCAAGGGGGATGCCGCCAGCGTGATCCGTGGAACCAACAAGGGCACGTCGGCGACCGGCGCCGGCGTGAGCGGCGTGAGTGCGATCGGGGTCGGGGTGGCGGGGGTTTCGACCGACGGCGTCGGCCTCGCCGGGACGTCGGCAACGGGAAGCGGAGTCACGGGCACGTCCACCGGAGCGGCTGGAGTTGCCGGGACGTCGTCAACCGGCGATGGAGTCGCGGGTGCGTCCACCGGGGGAGTCGGAGTCGCCGGGAACTCCATCGACAACAGCGGGCTTCGGGGTGTCGGGGGCTATGCCGGAGCCGTGGGATCCGGAGGGACGTACGGCGGCATCTTCTCGGGCACCACCTATGGGCTGTACAGCTACGGCGGGCCCACCGGGGTGTTCGGCTCCGGGGGCAGCTACGGCGTCTACGGCAGCTCGGGTGCGGGCCGGGGCGTCTATGGTGCGGGGCTGATCGGCGTCTACGGCCAGACGAGCGACACGAACTCCTCCGCGGTCCAGGGCAGCGGGGGACAGTACGCCGTCCGCGGCATCAGCGCCCGCACTGCCGGCGTGAGGGGCGAATCCGCCTACGTCGGCGTCTGGGGGGAGGGGCCGGCGTACGGCGTCTACGGCCTGGCATCGGGATCCGGCGGCTACGGAGTGTTCGGTCAGGCGACCGGGGCGGCCACCTGGGGCCTGTACTCACTCGGGAACTGCGGCGTCCAGGGCACGCTGACCAAGCTGGCCGGATCGTTCCGGATCGACCATCCGCTGGACCCGGAGCACAAGTTCTTGTCGCACTCCTTCGTCGAGTCGCCGGACATGATGAACGTCTACAACGGCACGGTCGTGGTGGACGGCTCCGGTGAGGCCGAGGTGACGCTGCCCGACTACTTCGAGGTCCTCAACCGTGACTTCCGCTACCAGCTCACCGCGATCGGGGGGCCGAGCCCCGACCTGCACGTCAAGGCCGAGATCAAGGGCAACCGGTTCGCCATCGGTGGCGGCGCTCCCGGGTCCAAGGTCTCGTGGCAGGTGACCGGAGTCCGCCAGGACGACTACGCCAAGGCCCACCCGATCGTGGTGGAGGAGACCAAGCCCGCCGAGCAACGGGGCACTCGGCTCTTCAGCCCGAAGGGTTCGACGTCGCGCCAGTTCGTCCCGAGTGCCGCGGCCACGAAGGCACCCGCGTCCACCGCGACGCTCGCCGAGCCGGCTCGCCCGCGTCTGGAGTGACACCGCCAGGTAGGCAGCGCCTGCGCGACGGGGGTCGGTCTACTCCACCCGACCAGCCAGCGCAGCCAGCGCCTGGGGGAAGATCTCGGCAGGCGGGGTCACCAGGCCGGCACCCACCTGCCCGACCCCGGCGACCTTCCCGGCCATGCCGGTGTTGATCTGGGGCAGGATGCCGGTGCGGCAGACCTTGGAGACGTCGATGCCGGTGGGCGTGCCCTGGAACTCCAGGATCGGGATCGACCAGCGCGGGTTCTCCGCAAGAGTGATCTCGTGCATCCGTCGGGTCGTGGCGAGGGCATCGGGGACCGAGCCGCCGACGAACCGCACGATCGCCGGCGCCGTGGCCATGGCGAAGCCGCCGAGGCCGGCGGTCTCGGCGATCGCCGAGTCGCCGATGTCGGGGTTGGCGTCGTCGGGACCGTAGTCACCGAGGATACAGGCCGTCGGCGATCTGCGCGGGCCCGGTGAACCACTCGTCGCCGGTGCCGGAGACCTGGATGCCGAAGTCGGTGCCGTTGCGGGCCATCGCCACGACCATCGTCGAGCCGGGGATGTCACGGCCGGCGTCGAGGGCGAGCTTGCAGGCCGGCATGGCGAGGTTGAGGAAGAAGTGGTCGTTGCCGCCGATGAAGCGCAGCGACTGGGCCACGTCCGGGGCGTCGAAGCCACTGGTGACCATCGCGGGGGCGAGGTCGCGCAGCAGCATGAGCGTGCCGGCGCGGTTGCGGTTGTGGGCCTCGTCGCCCATCTGGAGCATCTGGGTGAGGATGCCGGTCACGTCGACAGGTCCGGCGTCGGCGACGACGGCACGGGTGGTCGCCTGCAGCAGCGGACCGAGCACGTCGCCCATCCAGCGCAGCCGGGTGAGCACCTCGGGGCCGTAGGCGCCGTAGCGCAGCACCTTGCCCAGGCCCTCGTTGAGCGAGCAGTAGGTCCGTCGACCGGTGTCGCGGTCCTCCAGCACCCACAACCACATCGACGGCGTCACGACTCCGGCCATCGGACCGACCGTGCTGCGGTGGTGGCACGGCTCGAGGCTGACCGAGGAGCCCGACTCGAACAGGGCGACGGCGTCCTCCGGATCGTCGACGAGACCCTCGAGGGCTGCGCCGGCCATCAGCCCGCCGCGCATTGGCCCGGAGGCACGATCCCACTCGAGAGGAGGGCCGGCGTGGAGGAACTGGCCGGGCTCGAGGCCCAGCACTTCTGAGGCCGGGGCGACATCGACGAGGTGCGCGGTGACACCGAGCATCGCCTCGACGGCCTGCCGGTTCGCGGCCGGGCGGCGCGGGTCGGTGGCGACAGTGGCGAGGTCGGCCTCGGTGCCGGGCATCGGCGGACGCCAGTCGACGCGCTCGACGGGGACGGCCTGGCCAGCCACGGCATCGGCGAACATGTCAGCGCCGACGGAGACGACGGTGGGGTCACTCATGAGGTGGCTCCGATCAGGTCGAGGGCGCGTCGCGTCGCCGCAGCGTTGGAGAGGTGCACCTCGGCGCCCGCGGCGACGAGCGCGTCGCGCTGGGCAGCGAGCCCCTGCGGGTCCAGGTCGGTGCCGATGAGGCTGACGATCACGGGGATCGGACGGGTCGCCCGGGCTGCCGCGATCGCGGGCGCGAGGAGTGCGGCCGGATCGACCTCGGCACCATGGCCCAGCACGAGGTCCATCAGGATCACGCCGGTGCCGGGATCGGCCGCGGCTCGGGTCAGCTCCTCGAGCCGCAAGGTCGAGTCGATCATCGGGTGGGCGCGACCCTGGGTGAGGGCGTCGTCGCCGAAGTCGACCATGGTGTGGGTGTCCGCCAGGAGGTCCTCGCCGAGGGCGAGGTCCGCGGAGAGCGGGATGTTGCTGCGGATCGGGCCGAGGGTGGCGCTGGCCATCAGCATCGACTCGTCGCACAGGGTGCCGCCGACGAACAGCCCGCGGAGCAGCGGACCCGTGGCCGGGCCGGTGTTGGCCACCCCGTCCACCGGCCAGTCAGGGGCCCGGTGACCGAGCCGCTCGAGGACCGCTTCTGCCACCGCAGTCAGGTCGCGCTGACCGCGTCCGAGCAGGCCGAACTCGACCGGGGTGCCGAGGTTGCGTGCCTCGCTGGTCAGGGCCTCGGCCACCTCGGGTGCGGGTGGCTTGGAGACCATGACGATCAGGTCCACGCCGGGATCGGCGTCGAGTCGTCGCAGCGCCTCACGGGTCGCGAGGCCACCGACGGCAGTCGAGAGGTCGCGGCCACCGACGCCGAGTGCCCAGCTCACGCCGACGCCGTCGTGCTGGGCGCCCGCGTGGTGGAACAGCGCCAGGAGCTGCTGGCATCCGGTGCCGGAGGCAGCGACGATGCCGATCCGCCCCGGCCGCACGGCGTTGGCGAAGCCGAGGCCGATGCCGTCGATCACGGCTGTCCCGCAGTCGGGCCCCATGACCAGCGCACCCTGGGCGGCGGCGTAGGTCTTGAGGGCGACCTCCTCGGCCACGGGGACGTTGTCGCTGAAGATCATCACGTCGTGGCCGGCCTCGAGGGCGTCCATCGCCTCGACCGTGGCGCTGGCGCCGGGCACCGAGACGAGTGCCACCGCGTTGGCGCCGGTACGCCGCAGTGCCGAGCCGGTCGTGCGCGCCGATGCCACCTCACTCGTACCGGAGCGCTGCCGGACGGGGGTGAGCGCGGCGTCCACCGCAGCCAGGGCGGTGCCGAGGTCGGTGTCGTCGTCGAGGCGCAACGCGACGACCATGTCGTTGGGGGAGGACTCGGGCACCTCGAAGCCCATGCCCGAGAGAACCTCGAGGTTGAGGCTGGTGGCCATCGCGACCTGGGCCGCCAGCACTCCGGGAGTGCCCTGGACTGTCCGGCTGACCTGCAGCAGCGTCACCGAGTCGGCGTACGCGCCGGTGCGGATCTCGACGTGGTCGTTCACGCGGCCCTCCCGGGGCTGTGGGTGTGGTGGGCAAGGGACGTCAGCGCCAGCTCGGCGCCGGTGAGGAGGCCCGCGCCCGAGGTCGCGCCGACGGCGAGCAGGGCCTCGGTGGCGAGCGGGGTCGGGTCGTCGAGCCAGTCGGCCAGCTGGGGAAGCGCCTCGCCGTGGAAGGCGCAGTCCAGGAGCGTGGCGGACAGCAGCGTGGTCGCGCCGAGGCGGTGGCGGACGGCTGCTTCGAGCAGCGTGTCGGGCTGACCCAGCGCGTGCCGGGTCGCGAACCATCCCGCGAGGATGTCGTCGCCCAACGGGGTGAGGCCCGGGCCACGCCCGAGCAGGCGGCCGGCATCGGCCGGCGTGAGTCGACCGTCCAGGGGCAGCCGGACGTCGTTGAGGCTGCGCAGGGACGGGTGGCGCGGCGCCGACGACCGGGCCGACGACCGGTCCTGAGGCGAGGGCGGGGGCGCCAGGGTGAGCCGCGGGTCGGCCAGCCGGGTGACGCGGACCTCCTCGTCGGACACCACCAGGGTGCCGCCGTCGACCAGCACGGATCCGGCCGCGAGGTGGGTCAGGTCGGGCAGGGACGTCCACAGCGCGCACGGCACTCGCGTCGCGGTCGCGGACACCAGCCCCAGGCACCAGCCGTCGAGATCGACGTAGATCGCCGCCGGGCCGGCATGGAGGATCCGGCGCCGGCCGTCGGCCGCCGCCGAGAGCCGCTCGCGCACTCTCAGGGGCGCTGCCACGTGAATCACGTCACCGACGCTATCGGCAGGATGGAACACTGCGAATGTGAAGACCTGTCCAAGGAAGGGCAAGAAGTGGGCCAAGACTTGATAAGCGACCCCGACGCTCTCGCCGCCCTGGAGCGCGCAGATGCGTTGCACACGGCGCTGACCCACATCGTGCTGGAGGGCGGCGACCTCGGCCGGATCGCGGAGGAGGTGGGCGATGCCCTGCACTGCGGCGTCGTGTTCACCACGACCGACGGGCGCGAGCAGGCTGCCCACCTCGACCAGGAGTCGCGACAGTCCCTGGTCGAGGCCGACCTCGTCGACCCGACCGGACGGCTCCGGGTGGAGCGGACCTACGACGGCACCCCGGTCGGCACCGGCGAGGCGCTGGGCCTCCGGGTCGGCGCGGCGGGCGTGGACCTGGCTCGCCTGGTCGCGATCGGCCCGTCGCGGATCCACCCCTCCGACGTCCACGCCCTGGAGCGGGCCGCCATCGTGGCCGCGCTGCTGATCACGCGCGAGCAGGCCGTCGCGGCGGTCGAGAACAAGTACCGCGGGGACTTCCTGCGTGATGTCTTCCTCCGCCGGGCCGGCGACGACCACTACGTCGCCGAGCACGCGCAGGCCTTCGGGTGGGACCTGGAGCGACCCGTGGTCGTGGTGGTCGCGGAGCTCGACTCCGACCGAGTCGACGGGGAGCCGGTCCCCGGCCCCCAGCGGCGGACCCTGCAGGACCGCTTCGCCAACGCCTGGCGCCAGGTCAGCTCCGGGATCGACCGACAGATCGCCTCAGTGGACTTCTCCTCCGAGGTGGTGACCCTGCTGCCGGTGAGCGACGGGCCGGTGAGCGATGGGCCGGCCAGCGATGGGCCGGGTGTGGTGGCGACCGAGGACCTCGTGCGCCAGGCGGTCGAGGGCGTGCGGGGCGACCGAGGTGGTGGTCGCGTGTCCTTCTCTGCCGGGGTGAGTCGCGTGGCCCCCGGTCTGGCCGAGCTACCGCAGGCCTATCACCAGGCCAGGCGAGCGGTCGAGGTCGGCCGCCGGGTGCGCGGCAGCGGCTCGACGACCCACTTCGACCAGCTCGGCCTGCACCGGCTGCTGGCCCTCGTCCCGGACCCGGCCGAGCTCTCCGCCTACGTCGCCGACGTGCTCGGACCGCTCGCCGAGCGTACGCCGGAGGCTGCCGACCTGCGGGCGACGCTGCAGGTGCTGCTCGACACCAACTTCAACGTGGCGGAGGCGGCGCGCGCCCAGTTCTTCCACTACAACACGATGCGCTACCGCGTCGGCAAGCTGCAGCGCCTCCTCGGCCCGGTGGCGACCGACCCGCATCTGCGCCTCGATGTCGCCGTGGCCCTGAGGGCGCTGGAGATCGTGGGCTGACCTGGGGGAGGGCGATAGAAGTTGCCAGTGGCACCGGCGTTCCTTCGGCACAACTCGCTAGTGGAGGTGTGTGATGGGGGCCACTAGTTTGTGGGTTCTCGGGACCATTTCCCGTGTCCGATCTGGAGGGCCAAGCAAATGTCGATGTTCAAGTGGGACGTAGTCGATCCCGCCCCGGGTGTGGCAGTGATGCCACACCAGCGCTTGCCGTGGGGCAAGACCGTCGGGCTCGGCGCCCAACACGTGGTCGCCATGTTCGGCGCCACCTTCGTCTTCCCCCTGGTCATGGGGTTGGACGCCAACCTCGCCATCATGTTCTCGGGCCTCTGCACGATCCTGTTCCTGCTGATCGTCAAGAACAAGGTCCCGAGCTACCTCGGCACCAGCGCCTCGTTCGTGGCCAGCGTGGCCGCGATCCGGATGCTCGACTCGGGCAACGACTCCTCCTACGTCACCGGCGCGATCCTGGTCGCCGGGCTCGTGCTGGCCGCGGTCGGCGTGCTGGTGCACTTCGCCGGCGCCCAGGCCATCCACAGGATCCTGCCGCCTGCGGTCACCGGCGCCGTGGTGATGCTGATCGGCTTCAACCTGGCTCCCGTCGTGGCGGGCATCTACTGGCCCCAGGACCAGTGGATCGCGCTGCTGACGGCGGCCTTCATGGTCTTCGCTGCCGTGATGCTGCCGGGCTTCTGGTCCCGGATCGCGGTGTTCCTGGCCCTGATCTTCGGCTACGTCCTCTCCTTCTTCGCCGACCGGGTGATCGGTCCGATCACGTCGGTCCTCGGCGGCGCCGCTGAGGCCACCGAGCACGACCGCGTCTCGTGGGCGGGGGTCGAGGCAGCCAACTGGATCGGCTTCCCCAGCGGCACGCTCAACGACGGCGTCTCGGTCGTCCACGGACCGTCGTTCTCGCTCACCGCGATCCTGCTCGTGCTTCCCGGCGTCATCGCGCTGATCGCGGAGAACACCGGTCACGTCAAGGCCGTGGCCGAGATGACCGGCGAGGACCTCGACCCCTACATGGGCCGTGCCATCGGAGCCGACGGCCTCGCGACCGCGTTCGCCAGCGCGTTCGGTGGATCTCCGACCACGACGTACGCCGAGAACATCGGCGTCATGGGCGCCACTCGCGTCTACTCCACGGCGGCCTACTACGTCGCCGCGTTCGTGGCGATCCTGCTGGGGCTGTGCCCCAAGTTCGGCGCCATCGTCAACGCGACGCCGGGCGGAGTGCTCGGCGGCATCACCGTCGTGCTCTACGGCATGATCGGTCTCGTCGGTGCCAAGATCTGGGTCGAGAACAACGTCGACTTCGGCAACCCGGTCAACATGGTCGGCCTCTCGGCCGGTCTGATCGCCGGCATCGGTGGCGTGACGCTGACCTTCGGTGACAACTTCGAGCTCGGCGGCATCGCGCTCGGCACGATCCTGGTCATCGTGTTCTTCCACATGGTCAAGGGCCGCGCCGGTGAGGGCACCGGATCGGTGACCCGCAACCTCAGTCACCCTGACTACGACGGCGGCGTGGACGACATCGCCTCGGGAGGCTCCGCACCGCGATGAAGCCAGCACCCTTCGCCTTCGTGCGTCCCGCCACCCTCGCGCAGGCCCTCGAGGCCCTCGCGGGGGAGTCGGGGGCGAAGGTGCTCGCCGGGGGCCAGTCCCTGGTCCCGATGCTCTCCATGCGCCTGGCAGCGCCGTCGATGCTCATCGACATCAACGCCCTGCCGGACCTCGGCCACATCACCGTCGATGCGACCGGGGTCCGGGTGGGGGCGCTCGCCCGCCACTCCGCGGTCCTCGCCTCGCCCGAGGCGGCAGCGTCCCAGCCGCTGCTGGCGATGGCGTTGCGCAACGTCGCCCACCCGACCATCCGCAACCGCGGCACCACGGTCGGCTCCCTCGTCCACGCCGACGCCGCGGCCGAGATGCCGATGGTGCTGCGCCTGCTGGAGGGAACAGTGGACGTGGCCTCGGTGCGCGGACGCCGTACGATCCCCGCGGCCGACCTGTTCGTCGGTCCCCTGGAGTCCTCCCTGGCCGACGACGAGATCGCTGTCGAGGCGTTCTTCCCGGCCCTGCCGGCCGGCGCCGGGGTCGCCTTCGAGGAGATCGCCCGGCGCCACGGCGACTACGCCCTGGTCGGCGTCGCTGCCTACGTCGAGTGTGAGGGTGACGACGTCACCCGGGCCCGACTGGGCTACCTCTCGGTGTGTGACGTGCCGACCGTCGTCGACGTCACCGACGACCTCGACGACCCCGCCGCAGCCGCGCTGCGCGAGCTCGACCCGGACGAGGACATCCATGCCAGCGCCGACTACCGCGCCCACCTGGTGAGGGTGCTGACCACGCGCGTGCTGGCCGCGGCCATCACCCACGCACGCGAGAGGGACACATGAGCGAAGAGGTTCACGACGTCCGGCTCCACGTCAACGGGTCGGTCCACCAGGTGCAGGTCCCGGCCCGCCGGCTGCTCTCCGACGCACTGCGCCACGACTGCGGCCTCACCGGCACGCACGTCGGCTGCGAGCACGGGGTCTGCGGTGTCTGCACCGTGCTGGTCGACGGCCAGCCGATGCGCTCGTGCCTGATGCTCGCCGTGTCCGCGGTCGACGCGGAGATCACCACGGTCGAGGGGCTGACCCAGCGCGACGGCTCGCTCTCGCCGGTCCAGCAGGCGTTCTCCGACTGCCACGGCCTGCAGTGCGGCTTCTGCACGCCCGGCTTCCTCACCACGATCACCGCGGGTCTGCGGGAGAACCCGGACCCGACGCAGGACGAGGCCCGGGAGATGATCGCCGGCAACCTGTGCCGCTGCACCGGCTACCAGAACATCGTCAAGTCCGTCCTGCGCGCAGCAGAGATCGAGCAGGGGCAGTCATGACCGCCAAGCTGTTCGGCGCGAAGGTCGCCCGGGTCGAGGACCAGCGGTTCCTGCGCGGGCAGGGCCGCTACGTCGACGACCTGCTGGTCGACGACCCCCGGTTGCTGCACGCCGCCGTGCTGCGCTCACCGCACGCCCACGCCCGGATCGTCGACATCGACGTCTCCGGCGTGCTCGACGTCGAGGGCGTGCTCGCGGTGTGGACCTACGACGACCTCTCCGACGCGATGGCCGAGCCGCTGCCGCTGCTGATCCCGCACCCGACGCTGACCCACGGCCGCACCCAGTACGCCCTGGCCAAGGACGAGGTCAACTACGTCGGCGAGGCGATCGCCTGGTCGTGGCGCGTGGACCGCTACGTCGCCGAGGACGCCGTCGACCGGATCCGGGTCTCCTACGAGTTCCTCGAGCCCGTGGTCGGGATCCCCACCGCCCGGGCCGCCGAGCGACCTGGTGCACGCCGACGTGCCCGGCAACGTCGCCGCCCGGATGGAGCAGGAGAACGGCGACGCCCGCGCCGCCATCGCGAGCGCCCCGCACACGCTGAGCCTCGACCTGACAGATCGAGCGGTCGGCCTGCACGCCGATGGAGGGCCGCGGGACCGTGGCCCGCTGGGACCCCGACACCAGTCGGCTCACCGTGTGGACGTCCACCCAGACCTCCACCGGCGTGCGCGGGTGCGTCGCCGCCAAGCTCGGGCTCGACCTGGCCCAGGTCGACGTGATCACCCCCGACGTCGGCGGCGGCTTCGGCGTCAAGATCAACGCACCCGTGGCCCGAGGAGCTGCTGGTGCCGCTCGCCGCGATGACGCTCGGTCGGCCGGTGAAGTTCACCGAGGACCGTCGCGAGCACTTCATCTCCGCCGCGCACGAGCGCGCCCAGGAGCACCACGTCGAGGTCGGCTTCGACGACGACGGCCGACTGCTCGGCCTCGACGTCGAGTTCTGGCACGACAACGGCGCCTACACGCCGTACGGCCTGATCGTCCCGATCATCACCTCCACCCAGCTGCTCGGCCCCTACAAGCCGCCGAACTACCGCGTCGTCTTCGAGTCGCTCTACACCAACACCGTCATCGTCACCCCCTACCGCGGCGCCGGCCGGCCGCAGGGCTGCTTCGTGATGGAGCGGACCATGGACGCGATCGCCGCCTACCTCGGCAAGGACCGCACCGAGGTCCGCTGCGGTCAACTTCATCCAGCCCGACGAGTTCCCCTACGACCAGGGCCTGATCTTCCAGGACGGGCGGGCCCTCGATGTACGACTCCGGCGACTACCCCGCCTCGCTGGCGAAGCTCAAGGCGCTGGTCGGCTGGGACGAGTTCGAGCAGTTCCGGGCGGAGATGGCGGCCGAGGGACGACGGGTCGGCATCGGCCTGGCGTGCTACGTCGAGGGCACCGGCGTCGGCCCCTACGAGGGCGCGCACGTCCACATCGAGACCTCCGGCAAGGTCAAGGTCGCGACCGGCCTGACCACCCAGGGGCAGGGCCACCAGACCGTCTTCGCGCAGATCGTCGCCGACGCGCTCGGCGTGCGGTTCGAGGACGTCGAGATCACCACCGGCGACACCCGCAGGATGCCGTACGCCGTGGGCACGTTCGCCTCCCGCGCGGCCGTGATGAGCGGGTCGGCGATCCACCTCGCCGCGCTGCGCACCAAGGAGAAGGCGCTGCGGATCGCGGCCGAGGCGCTCGAGGTCGACGAGGCCGACCTCGAGATCGTCGACGGCGTCGGTCGCGGTGCGTGGCACCGACACCTCGATCGACCTCGGCACGGTCGCGGTGCTGTCCAACCCGCTGCGCTACGCCTTCGACGAGGCGTCCAAGGCAGCCACCCAGTTCTCCGTCGGCGACCCCGGGCAAGCCGCCGGTGGCCGAGGACGACGAGCCGGGGCTGGAGGGCAAGCGACTTCTACTCGCCCGAGCGATCGACCTTCGCCTCCGGCATGCACGCAGTGATCGTGGAGACCGACCCGGAGACCGCCGAGATCACGATCCTCAAGTACGCCGTGGTGCACGACTGCGGTCACCTGATCAACCCGATGATCGTCGAGGGACAGATCCACGGCGGCGTCGCCCAGGGCGTCGGGCGGCGCGCTCTACGAGCGGATGGCCTACGACGAGTCCGGCCAGCTGCTCAACGCCTCGTTCATGGACTTCCTGATGCCCTACGTCACCGAGATGCCCCGACCAGCATCGAGATCGACCACCTCGAGACGCCGTCACCGCTCAACCCGCTCGGCATCAAGGGCGCCGGGGAGGCCGGCGTGATCCCCGTCGGCGGCCGTCTTCGCCGCCGCCATCGAGGACGCCGAGCGGATCCCGATCACCGCGATGCCGATCTCGCCGTCCGAGCTGCACCACCTGCGGCTCCAGCACCCCACCCCTCGAGCCATGGGAGAGACCCGATGAAGTTCACCGGATCCAACATCGCTGCACGCCCCCGTCGACCAGGTGTGGGACGCGCTGCTCGACCCGGCCGTCCTGGTCTGCACGATCCCCGGCTGCGAGCAGCTCGAGGCGACCGGCGAGAACGCCTACGCGATGACGGTCACCGCCGGTGTCGCCTCGATCAAGGGCACCTACACCGGCTCGTGCCTGCTGTCGGACCTCACGAAGCCCGACGCCTGGTGATGAAGGTCGAGGGCGCCGGCGCTCCCGGCACGGTCGGCGCGACCGTCGACGTCCGCTTCGTCGACGCCGGCGACGGCACCACGACGGTGTCCTACGACGCCGACGCCGTCGTCGGCGGGATGATCGGCGGTGTCGGTCAGCGGATGCTGACCTCGGTCTCGCGAGCGGATGGCGGGGGAGTTCTTCGGCAACGTCGACTCGGTGCTCGCCGGGATCGCGCCGGCAGGGGCTCCGGTCGCGGCGGTGGCCGGCGCGCCCGCGGCCCCGGCCGCGACGGGACAGGTCTTCACCGCGCCGGCGAGGGCGGCGTCCACCGGCTCCCGGCAGGAGTTCCTCACCGGCGTCGCGGTCGGTGCCGGGCTCGTGGTGCTGGGCGTCATCGTCGGCGGGATCTTCGGCCGTCGTCGATGAGCGACCTGACCGTCGACTCTCGACCGCGCGCGCCCAGGCCGACGCCGTACGCTCCGGAGAGATCTCGGCCCGCGAGCTGCTCGACCTGCACCTGACCCGGATCGACGAGCGCAACCGCGAGCTCAACGCGATCGTCTCCCTGGACGCGGAGCGGGCCCGCGAGTCGGCCGCGGCGGCCGACCAGGCGCTGGCCTCCGGCGCACGAGGTGGGTCCGCTGCACGGGCTGCCGTTCGCCGTGAAGGACACCCACGCCCTCGCCGGCTGGCGCACGACGTACGGATCGCCGATCTTCGCCGACTCCGTCGCCGACCACGACGACCTGATGGTCGAGCGGATCCGCGGGGCCGGGGCGGTCTTCCTCGGCAAGACCAACGTGCCGGAGTTCGCGGCCGGGTCGCACACCTTCAACACGGTCTTCGGGGTCACCCGCAACCCGGTCGACCCCACGCGCTCGGCGGGCGGCTCCAGCGGCGGCGCAGCCTGCGCGCTGGCCTCGGGGATGGTGCCGCTGGCCGACGGCTCCGACATGGGTGGCTCCCTGCGCAACCCCGCGTCGTTCTGCGGCGTCGTCGGCCTGCGCCCCTCGCTGGGCCGGGTGCCTGAGTGGCCGCTCTACAACCAGTGGGAGACCACGTCCGTCGGTGGGCCGCTGGCCCGCAACGTCGGCGACGTCGCGCTGCTGCTCTCGGTCCTGGCCGGTCCCGACGCGCGCGCCCCCCACGCCCTGGGTGACGCCGGCTCGACGTTCTCCCCGCCGCTGACCCCGGCAGCCGCTCGCCGGCCTGCGGGTCGCCTGCTCGGTGGACCTCGGCGGCGCCCTGGTCGGTCGACCACGAGGTCGCCGACGTGCTGACCGCGAGCGCAGCCCGGCTGTCGGACGCCGGGGCCCGGGTCGGCGACGCCCATCCCGACCTGTCGCTGGCCGACGACACCTTCCGGACGCTGCGGGCCTGGCACTTCCAGGCCAAGTTCGGCCGACTCCTGGCCGAGCACCCGACGTCGTTCAAGGCCTCGCTGGAGGCCAACATCCGAGCGGGGGAGTCCCTGACCGGTGCCGACGTGGCCCGGGCCTACTCCCAGCGCACCGCGCTCTCGGAGACGATGCGGCTGTTCTTCGCCGACCACGACGTCCTGATGCTGCCGACCTCCCAGGTGCCGCCGTTCCCGGTGGAGCAGGAGTTCCCCGAGACGATCAACGGCCAGCCGATGCCCGACTACCTCGCCTGGATGCGTTCGGCCTGGTTCATCACGGTGACCGGCTGCCCGGCGATCTCGGTGCCTGCCGGGACCACCGCTGACGGGCTGCCGGTCGGCATCCAGCTCGTCGCCCGGCACGGCGCCGACCGACAGCTGCTCGAGGTGGCCGCCGCGGTCGAGGAGCTCTTCGCCTGACACCGCGGCCGCTGTCGTCCACGCGCCACGTGCACAGCAATTGCCCAAGGAATGCGGGTCCGTCGGCAACCTCTGCCGTGGTCGGGGCCACGTGGGAATCGGTTGAATCGAGCCATGGCGAGCACCCCTGACCGTCCGATCCGGATCGGCATCGACACCGGCGGCACCTTCACCGACGTGGTGGCCTTCGACAGGACACCGGCCAGACGGTGACCACCAAGACACCCTCCACGCCCGGCAACCCCGCGGACGGGTTCCTGGCCGGCATCGACAAGGTCCTCGGCCTGCTCGGTCCGCCTCGACGACGACCTGACGGCGGTCTCCCACGGGACGACCGTGGCCACCAACCAGCTGCTCGAGGGCAAGGTGGAGGCGCTGGGCTACATCACCACCACCGGCTACGAGGCGATGCTCGAGATCGCCCGGCAGAGCGTGCCCGACGGCTACGGCAACTCCTACTTCTGGGTCAAGCCCGACCGGATCGTGCCGCGCCACCTGGTCCGTGGCGTCGAGGGACGCCTCGACTTCACCGGCGCCGAGGTGCGGCCCTTCGACGAGGACGGCGCTCGCGCCACGGCTCGCTGGTTCAAGGACCAGGGCATCGACACGATCGGGGTCTGCTTCCTGCACTCCTACGCCAACTCCGAGCACGAGGAGCGGATGCGCGCGATCCTCGCCGAGGAGCACCCCGACGCGGTCGTCAGCATCAGCAGCGAGGTGCTGCGCGAGTACCGCGAGTACGAGCGTGCGATGACCACGCTGGTCGACGCCGCCGTCAAGCCGCGACTGAGCAGCTATGTCACCAACATCAAGACCCGCCTCGAGGCCGGGGCGGGCCGCCCGGTGCCGTTCTACGTGATGAAGTCCAACGGCGGCGTGCTGACCGCCGACGAGGTGGTCCACCAGCCGATCACCACCGTGCTCTCCGGCCCCGCTGCCGGCGCACTCGGGGCGGCCCTGATCGCCCAGGTCGCCGGCTTCGACCGGATCCTGACCAGCGACGGCGGCGGCACCTCGACCGACTGTCGCGTCGTGATCGACGGCGAGCCGACCCTCACCACCGAGGGCACTGTCGGCGCCTACCCCTCCAAGATCCCGATGATCGACGTCGTCACCGTCGGTGCCGGCGGCGGCTCGATCGCCTGGCTCTCTCCCGAGGGCACCCTCAAGGTCGGCCCGCAGTCGGCCGGCGCCGACCCGGGCCCGCTCTGCTACGGCAAGGGCGGCGCGGACGTCACCATCACCGACGCCCACGTCGTCCTCGGCCGGATCCCTCCCCACCTGCTCGGCGGCGAGATCCCGCTCGACGTCGACGCGGCACGCGCCGGCGTGGACGCCCTCGCCGAGGAGCTCGGCCTGACCCCGAGGCCTGCGCCGCCGGCGTCCTCGAGATCTCGGCCTGGAACCAGGCCAACGCACTGCGCCAGGTCACCGTCAAGCGCGGCCTCGACGTCCGCGACTTCACGCTGACCACGTTCGGCGGCTCCGGCTCGCTGCTGTTGTGCCGCCTGATGGACATCCTCGGCATCCCGACCGTCCTGGTCCCGCCGAACCCCGGCAACGTCTCGGCGTTCGGGCTGCTCACCGTCGACGTCAAGAACGACTACGTCCAGACCCACGTCTGCCTGCAGGAGCGTGCTCGACGCCGCCGAGCGTCGACAGGCGTGTACGACGGGCTCACCGCCCAGGCGCCGCGGCCCTGACCAAGGAGGGGTTCGCCGAGGCCGAGCACCGCTTCGTCCGCACCGCCGACCTGCGCTACTTCGGGCAGGCCTTCGAGGTCCGGGTCCCGGTCCCGGCCGGTGACCTCGACGCCGCGGCGCTCGACCGAGGTCGCGGACCGCTTCCACGCCGAGCACCGCTCGCTCTACGGCTACGACTTCTCCCGGCGACACCACCCAGCAGGTCGAGTGGGTGAACCTGCGGGTGTCCGGCATCGGTCCGATCCAGCGCCCGGAGATCCGACGCCTGGAGATCCGTCGTCCGGAGGCCGGCACGGCCGAGCCGCGGGAGTCCGGCACGCGCCAGGTCTGCTTCGACCCCGACCAGGGCTACGTCGAGACGCCGTTGCTCTGGCGCCCCGACCTCGGCCCGGGCACCGTGGTCGACGGCCCGGCGATCGTCGAGGAGTTCGGCTCGACCGTCCCGCTCCACCCCGGCTTCACCGCGCGCGTCGACGACTTCGCCAACCTCATCGTGACCAAGCACTCGACCGGGCAGGCGACCACGACAGACGGAGGAGCCCGATGAGCAGGCGCGCCCCGACCGACTTCCCCTACGGCTTCCTCACCGACGACCGTGGGCGCCGGCGCCGACCCGGTGCTCGTCGAGATCGTCCAGGGCATCCCTGGCCAGCGTCGAGATGGAGGTCGAGACCGCCATCGGCCGCACCAGCCGCAGCCCGATGATCCGCGACGCCCACGACTTCCGGGCCGGCATCCACGACCGGCTGCTGCGCAAGCTCACCGGCCGCTCCTACTCCGCGCTCGTGCACCCGGTCGCCCGCGACTTCCCGCTCGCGGAGATGCGCGAGGGCGACGTCTTCTTCCACAACGACGTCTACCGCTCCGAGGGCGGCATCGGCCACCTGCCCGACCTGTGCGTCACCGTCCCGGTCTTCAGCGGCGGCGCGGTCGTCGCCTTCGTCCAGGCCTTCGGCCACCACGACGACATCGGCGGCGCGGTGCCCGGGCTCGATGCCCAGCGCCGCCACCAGCGTCTTCGAGGAGGGCCTGATGGTCCCGCCGATCAAGCTGTGGGACGCGGGCGTGCCCAACCGCAGCGCGCTGGCCATCATGACCCGCAACTCCCGGATGCCCGAGTCGCTGGCCGCCGACCTCGACGCCGAGTGCTCGGCCTGCCTGATGGGCGCGCGCCGGCTCGGCGAGCTCTTCGACCGCTACGGCCGCGACGTCGATCGAGTCGTGCTTCGACGCGATCCTCGAGCGCACCACCGCGACGTACCGCCGCGAGATCCTCTCCAAGATCCCGGTCGGCAGCTGGTCGTGGGAGGACTACGCCGAGCACGACGGCGTCGACGAGCCGCAGCTGCACACCCAGCGGATCACCCTGACCCGCACCGACGCGAGCGACCCGGACGGCGAACGCCTGATCCTCGACTTCGACGGCACCGGCCCGCAGGCCAAGGGGCCGATCAACCACTGCGGCGACTACGCCGACGGCGTCTTCCTCAAGAAGTGGCTGGCGCCGATCCTGCGCAACCTCGCCGACACCCCCGAGCGGATGGCCGAGCTCGACGTCAACGAGGGCATCGTGCCGCTGATCGAGATGCGCTTCCCCGAGCCCGGCACCCTGCTGACGCCGATCTTCCCGGCGCCCGACCAACGCCCGCACGTTCGTGATCCTGCGGCTGCTCGGCGTGCTCGCCGGCGTGCGTGGCCAAGGCGGTCGACGGCAAGATGCCCGCCGACCAGGAGACGATCCGCTACACCGGCGTCTACGGCGAGGACCGCGAGGGTCGGCCCTACCTGATGCGCGAGGTGCTCGGCGGCGGCTCGGGCGGTCGCTACTACGCCGACGGCGAGGACACCATCCACGTGGTGCCCGACTCGCGCAACCTGCCGAGCGAGTTCACCGAGTCGCGCTTCCCGTTCCTGGTCGAGTCGCCTCGTCGCTGGCCGTGGACTCCGGCGGTGCGGGCGAGTTCCGCGGCGGCCTGGGCTACGAGAAGCACATCCGGATGCTCAAGGACGCGCACTTCATGTCCATCGCCGACCGGTCGATCCTGGCCTGCTGGGGCGTCCGCGGCGGCAAGGCCGGTCAGCCGTTCGAGGTGGTCATCGACCCCGGCGGACCCGACGAGCGCGAGGTCGACGCCCTGGCCGACGCCGAGCCGATCAAGGCCGGCGAGGTCATCCGGATCCGGACGACCGGCGGCGGCGGCTGGGGCGACCCGCTGGTGCGCGACCCGGAGCTGGTCGTGCGCGACGTGGTCTGGCGCAAGGTCTCGCCGGAGGCTGCGCTGGCCGACTACGGCGTCGTCCTGACCGGCACCCTCGAGGCGGGAGACCTGGGCCACGACGAGGCCGCGACCGCCGCCGAGCGGGCGGGTCGCGCAGCGTGGAGCAGGGCGACGACGCCTTCTTCGACCGCGGCCCGGGCTATGCGGCGCTGGCCGACGGCGCGGCCCATGCCGAGCGTCGACCGGCTGTGACCGGACAGCAGGGCAGAGCGGCAGCCATGAAGGTGGCGGTGATCGGCGGCCACGGCAAGACCGGGCGCGCGGTCACGCGCGCGCTCGTGGCGCGTGGTGTCGACGTCGTGGCGTCCGGACGGGCCGAGTGGCCGCAGCTGCGCGCCGAGCTGGTCGGGTGCACCGCGGCGTACGTCATCGCACCCAACATGCATCCCGACGAGCCTGCCTACGTCGAGCACGTCATCGCGCAGGCCCGCGCGGCCGGTGTTCCCCGGCTGGTGCTGCACTCGGTCGCCTCGCCGCACGCGCCGGCGATGCCGCACCACCTCGGGAAGGCCGCAGCCGAGGACCTGGTACGCCGTTCGGGCCTGGAGTGGACCATCCTGCAGCCCGGGGTCTACCTCCAGAACCTCGACCTGACCCGGACCGTGCGGCTGCCCTACCGCGCGGACGCGGTCTTCGGTTTCGCCGACCTGGCCGACGTCGCCGAGGCGGCCGCGGTCGTGCTCGTCGAGTCCGGGCACGAGGGGGCGACCTACGAGCTGGCCAGTCGCCGGGCGACCGTGGCCGACCTGGCGGCGGAGGCCGGGGTCGAGGTGCGGGTCGAGCGACCGACCGGCGACCCGCGCGACCGCGAGGAGGCCTGGCTGCGGGCGATGTTCGCCTACTACGACCAGCACGGCCTACCGGTGGGCACCCGGGTGCTCCGCTGGCTGCTGGCAGGCGAGCGGGAGGCGGCGCCGCACGCCGACGCTGTTGGCAACAACTGCCAGCGAAACCCCGCGCCAGACGTCGCCGGGCACGATGAAGGGCGTGGTCGTGGTCACTAGGTTCAAGGCATGAGGGTCCTGCTCGCACTCGGCGGAAACGCCATGACCAATCCTGACGGCCGGGCACGCCCCGAGGACCAGATCGCCGCGGCCGAGGTCGCGATGGCCGCGGTCGCGGGTCTGCTCGAGCACGACCACGAGGTGGTCATCACCCACGGCAACGGTCCCCAGGTCGGCAACCTCCTGGTCAAGAACGAGGTGGCGGCCGCCGTCGTGCCCCCCGTCCCCCTGGACTGGTGCGTTGCGCCAGACGCAGGCCACGATCGGATTCATCCTGATGGACGCGCTCGACCCCGAGCTGACCACCCGCGGGATCGACCGGCGCAGCGCCGCAGTGATCACCCGGACCCTCGTCGACGCCGACGACCAGGGCTTCACCAACCCCACCAAGCCGATCGGACGCCACCTGCCGGCGGCCGAGGCGCAGCTCCTGATCGAGCACGGTGAGACGTGGCAGGACCGCGGCGAGAAGGGGTGGCGGCGCGTGGTCGCCTCTCCCGAGCCGCTCGAGATCATCGATGCCCCGGCCGTGCTCGCGCTGATCGAGGCCGGGTTCGTGGTCGTCGCCAACGGCGGCGGCGGCATCCCCGTCGTACGCCGCGACGACGGCTCCCTCAGCGGCGTCGAGGCCGTCATCGACAAGGACCTCGGCGCCTCCCTGCTCGCCCAGATGGTCGGGGCCGACGTGCTCGTCATCGCCACCGACGTCCCGCACGCGGTCCTCCGCTACGGCCAGCCCGACGCCGAGCCGCTCGGCCGGGTCGGTGTCGACCGGATGCGGCAGCTGGCCGACGAGGGCCACTTCGCCGCCGGCTCGATGGGCCCCAAGGTCGATGCGCTCTGTCGCTTCGTCGAGGCCACCGGGGGCCGCGGAGTCATCACCAGTCTCGACCAGATCGCCCAGGCCGTCGCCGGAGATGCCGGCACGGTCGTCCTCCCCAGCACGCCCCAGCACGCCCCAGTGAAAGGAAGCAACTGACATGCCCTCAGCCATCGAGGTCCGCAAGGTCCCGATCCACTCCGTCGCCGATGCCTCCGAGCTGACCAAGCTCATCGACGAGGGCGCCCTCCAGGCCGACCGCGTCATCGCCATCATCGGCAAGACCGAGGGCAACGGTGGGGTCAACGACTACACCCGCATCATCGCCGACCGGGCCTTCCGCGAGGCGCTCGTCGCTCGCGGCGCGGACGCGGCCAAGGTCAAGGAGATCCCGATCGTCTGGTCGGGCGGCACCGACGGCGTGATCAGCCCGCACGCCACCATCTTCGCCACCACCGACGTGGCCGACGACGACCCGTCGAAGGCCGAGCCGCGCCTGACCACCGGCTTCGCGATGAGCGAGCCGCTGCTGCCCGAGGAGATCGGCCGCGTCAGCATGGTCGAGAAGGTCGCCGCCGCCGTGAAGGTCGCGATGGAGCGCGCCGGCATCACCGACCCGGCCGATGTCCACTACGTCCAGACCAAGACCCCGCTGCTCACCATCCACACGATCCGCGACGCCAAGTCGCGCGGCAAGAAGGTGTGGACCGAGCACACGCACGAGTCGATGGACCTCTCCAACGGCTGTCACGGCGCTCGGCATCGCGGTCGCGCTCGGCGAGATCGACATGCCCACCGACGCCGACGTCATGCACAACCGCGAGCTCTTCTCCTCGGTCGCCTCCTGCTCCTCGGGCGTCGAGCTCGACGTGGCGCAGGTGGTCGTCGTCGGCAACGCCACCGGTGTCGGCGGCCAGTACCGCATCGGTCACTCGGTGATGAAGGACGCGCTGGACGCCGACGGCATCTGGGACGCCATCAAGGCCGCCGGCCTCGACCTGCCCGAGCGCCCGCGGACCGCCGACCTGGACGGCCGGCTGGTCAACGTGTTCCTCAAGTGCGAGGCCAGCCAGGACGGCATGGTCCGTGGTCGTCGCAACGCGATGCTCGACGACTCCGACGTCCACTGGCACCGCCAGATCAAGGCCGCCGTGGGCGGCGTGACCGCTGCGGTGACCGGCGACCCGGCCGTCTTCGTGTCGGTCTCCGCGGCCCACCAGGGTCCCGAGGGTGGCGGCCCGGTCGCCGCCATCGTCGACCTGTCGTGACAGCACCCCTCGACGACCTCGTCGTCCTGGACCTGACGCGCGCCCTGGCCGGGCCCCAGGCCTCGATGATGCTGGGCGACATGGGGGCCCGGGTGATCAAGGTCGAGAGCGGGACCGGCGACGACACCCGCTCGTGGGGGCCGCCCTGGGCGGGTGCCGCCGATGCGGAGGGGCGAGGCGACGCGACGTACTTCCTCTCGGCCAACCGCAACAAGGAGTCGATCGTCCTGGACCTGAAGGACCCCGAGGACGCCGAGGTCCTGGCCCAGCTCGTGGCTCGGTCGGACGTGCTCCTGGAGAACTTCCGCCACGGCACGCTGGACCGCCTCGGCTTCCCCGAGGAGCGGCTCCACGAGCTGAACCCGGGGCTCGTCATCGGCCGGGTCACCGGCTTCGGCCATGACGGTCCCGAGGCCACGCGCGCCGGCTACGACCAGATCGCCCAGGGCGAGGGCGGGTTGATGAGCCTGACCGGTGCGGAGGAGCCCACCAAGGTGGGCGTCCCGATCGCCGACCTGCTGGCCGGGATGAACCTCGCCTACGGCGTGCTGGCCGCACTGCACGAGCGCTCCCGCACGGGCCTGGGTCGCACCGTCCGGACCTCCCTGCTGGCGTCGGTCGTGGGAGTGCACGCCTTCCAGGGCACCCGCTGGCTGGTCGCGGGCGAGGTTCCGGGCGTCTCCGGGTCGCACCACCCCGCGATCGCGCCGTACGGGCTCTTCCGCAGCGCGACGGCTCCGGTGCAGGTGGCCGTGGGGTCCGAGGGCCTGTGGCAGCGGTTCGCGCCGACGCTGGGGCTGGATCCCGACGACGAGCGCTTCCGCACCAACTCGGACCGGGTCGCCCACCGCGACGCGCTGGTCGAGGCGATCGAGGCGGTCCTCGCCCAGCAGCCGGCCGAGCACTGGCTGGAGCTGTTGCTCGGCGCGGGGATCCCGGCCGGGAAGGTCCGCTCGCTCGACGACGTCTACGCGTGGGAGCAGACCCTGTCCCAGGGACTCGTCCTCGAGGTCGACCATCCGACGCTGGGCCCGATCAAGCTGCCCGGGTCGCCGCTCCGACTCGACGACCAGGAGTTCTCCGGTGGTCGCGCCGACCACCTGGCGCCGCCCGCGCTGGACCAGCACGGCGACGACATCCGACGGTGGCTCGCGGGGGAGTAGTCCCAGCCCCCGCTCAGGCAAGACGGTCAAGGCCCACGCCGGCAAGCGTCAGAGCTCACGGACCGACCGCTGCTGGGAGCAGCGTTTCTACCTCTCGAACGACACCGGTGGAACGACACCGGCGATAGGGCCACGCTCAAAACCGGTCAACTCCGCTCCGATATTCATGTAGGCCACCGCAGTCGACGATCTCCGACCGAATATAAGACGGCACGGGCCGTCCGGCAGTCTCGGCCTTCTCCGCGATCGAAGAATGCAAAGAGTGCCGCGATGCCGACGCCTGCAGGATCGGAGCTGGGTGGTCACAACGATGGTTACCCAGCTCGTCCTCGACGCGGTGGACCAGGCGACTGGACCTGGCGCCGCGACGGCCGCGAGCTGTCCGGTGTGTGATCGCACCCCGCGACCACGGAACCTAGGGCGGATTCAAAGCCTCGGGACAGCAGGGCGGTTCAGGGACTCCTCCTCGCCAACCAGCCGGTCGGTGTGCCGAGCCATTTGCGCCGCGCGTCGGGCAGTCCGCTCACTGAGCGGCCTGGCTACCCCACGTACGCCCACACTTCTGGACGCGCGCTCGTCCGATAACATCCGGCTATGAACTGGCCGGCGGCAGCCACGAATCTGGCAACGCAAAGCGTGACCACCTGGCTAGTACTGACTGCATTCGCTGGACTTCTTCTAGGGACCGCGACCGCCGGCTTCATCCGACTGCGGCGGCAAATTGCGGAACTCTCACGGATCAGCCGTACGTCCTCGGGGGTCTCTGAGCTCTCCAGGCAGTTTGAAACGTACATTCAGTCAGAGGATGTCAGAACTGATCACTTGGTTGAGCAGCTCACCTACGCCCTCGCCCCCGAGATGGCGGGTGACCGCGAGAGTGTTTTGCTAATTGTGCGGGAGATTTCACATTCCTTGAACACTCCCCTACAGCAAATCGAGGTGGCCTTGCGGCGCGTCAAGCCGCTCGTGGACGTGAATAACGTTGAATCTACGATCAGAACCTTTAGTTCAGCTAGGCAGAGTGTCGACATCTGTCGAGCCGTAATCACCGCCTATCGCGACATTGCTGGAATCACCACCACAACGGCAGCCACGGCGGTCAAGGATCTAGCGTCCACAATCAACGCAGTCCTGGAGATTTATATTGACCGCAAGGACGTCAACCGAGCGCTAATGCCCATAGAGGTTCGTTCGCCAGCGAAGATCCGCGGATACGGCAACCACTTCCTAGTCGCGATCGCACTCCCGCTTCTACAGAATGCCGTGGAAGCAAGTATTGAGGGGCACACAATCAGTTGCCAAATTTTGGATCGCCCTTCGGTGCTCTCAATTCGGGTTACCAACTTCGTTACACAGCAGCCGGATCTGAAGGATCTCCAAACATACGGGTTTTCGACGAAGGGTGACGGGCACGAAGGGCTAGGCTTAGCATCCGTGCGTACTCTGATTTCCCGAGCTGGCGGAAAGCTGTCGCTAGAATATGACGACCATGTTTTCACTGCCAGAGTGGAGCTTCCTATTAGGGGTGAGGCAGATGCCAATTGACGTGCTCTTCGTGGATGACGACTACGCCTTAGCGCGAGATTTGTCCGAGTTCATTGCCGAATACATGCGCCTGCGAACGGATGCGACGAGCGATCCTTACGAGGCCCTACGAATCGTCCGAACCAATGGGGTCAAGATCGCTGTTGTCGATCAGCTGATGCCCCGAATGACAGGCGTCGAACTTGGGGCGGCTATTAAGCAGATCGACCCAAGATGCCGCCAGATCTTGATGTCAAGGGGAAGCGACGATCGATGATGTTAAAGCCGCTTACGACACCAGTTTTGATGTTTACCTCCACAAGAACACTGCCCTGGAGGAACTGCCCGACATATTGTTTCGATATCTAATTCGTTATCACGCAGAATTGGCTCAAGCAACGACCTTCGCTAGTGAGTCTATTGTGGTTTCGGTGGGGAAGCTCTGGAAACGATCTTCGCTCGACTTTAAGATTCTATCGGTTGACGAGAAGACTTTGGACTGGACCGATGAACATAGTTGGAGAGTCGTTTCGCGCGTCGAGGCCGGCAGCACCCGGGAAGAGACTGTGAATATCGAATGGTCTCTCGGGCTGAAGAAAGATTCAAATTAGAGAGTTCTGTCGGATCCGATACGCGGCTGGGCTACTCTGGACTTGCTCGGCTAGAATCGGCGATACGAACATCTTTGCTGTCGACAACCGAGTTCCAAACTTCGGCAAGTCTTGGTCAGTCTATCATGGTCAAGCGTTCGTTTTCACTGCCTCCGGAGCCCTCTGATCCTAGCCAGCGTCATGTCAGGGCTCGTTCCTATGAGAACGCGCCCGTGTTTGTGCAGGTCCGTATCTCCCTTCTCCAAACGTGCAACTGTTGCGGCGGGCAAGAGCTCCTCAAGGTAACGCTCCACCTCCCTGACAGGAAGATTGCGACGCGGCAGGTCGATTATCTTAGTGACGGTTCCGTCCATGCACACGAAACGGGAGTTCAGGAACTCTAGACCTGATGCGGGCCGCGATCTCGGGGCTCGCTCGGTTGCGTTTGCGTTGGCCTGCGGGTTTGTTTCGCGAGGTGGTAACACATGACTCGGCTCACGCGGCTCTGTTGCGTTGACGGGTCTGCTGCACGAATTGGTGACAGGTTGACCTGCCCCACCGGAAAGGTTCCAGTTCTGGTGGCTAAATGACTGCCTTCACCGGAAGGCTGAACACCGTGCCTCGTCCCTACCCTCCCGAGTTCCGTGCCCGCGCGATCGCGCTGGTCCGGTCGGGCAAGCAGGTGAAGCAGACCGCCTACGAGCTCGGCATCAGCGCCGGCTGTCTGCACAAGTGGCTCAAGCAGGACCGCATCGACCGCGGCGAGATCCCCGGCACGACGCACCACCGAGTCCGCCGAGCTGCGCGCCGCTCGCAAGCGGATCCGTGAGCTCGAGACCGAGCTGGCGATCGTCCGCCAAGCCGCGAAGTTCCTCGGCGAGGACAGGCCGCACCCAAAAGGATCCACCCGGTGATCGACCGACTCGTCGACGCCGGGATCCCCGTCGACACGCTGCTGCCGGGTCCTCGGGGTCTCCCGACAGGGCTACTACCGCTACAAGCGCCGACCGACCTCGGCCACGCAGCTGCGCCGCCAGTGGCTGACCGGCCTGATCCGCGAGGTCCACGTCGCCTCCCGCGGCACCTACGGCTACCGGCGCGTCCACGCCGAGCTCACGATGGCGCATGGACGTCCAGGTCAGCTCCCGGCTGGTCTCGGTGCTGATGACCCAGGCCGGGATCTACGGGCCTACCGGGCCCGACACGGGTCAAGCGGCTCCGCGGCGTCGTCACCGCCGATGACCTGGTCAACCGGAAGTTCCACCGCCTGCGTCCCAACGAACTGTGGGTCACCGACATCACCGAACACCCCACGCGGGAAGGGCAAGCTCTACTGCGCCGCGGTCCTCGACGCCTACAGCCGCCGGATCGTCGGCTGGTCGATCGACTCCCGCCAGGACTCCACCCTGGTCGTCAACGCCCTCGACATGGCCATCCGGAACCGGCGCCCCGAGCCCGGCGGCATCGTCCACGCCGACCACGGAGTCCAGTTCACCTCCTGGGCCTTCGGCGACAAGATCCGCTCCGCCGGCCTGATGCCGTCCTTCGGCAGCGTCGGCGACGGCCTCGACAACGCGATGATGGAGAGCTTCTGGTCCTCGATGCAGATCGAGCTGCTCAACCGCAAGACGCTGGAAGACCCGAGTCGAGCTCGCCAACGCGATCTTCGAGTACATCGAGATCTTCCACAACCGCCAACGCCGCCACTCCGCACTCGGCTACCGCACCCCGATCGAGTACGAACTACTCTCCGAGAACGACCACCATCCCAGCCTGAGAGTCACCACCGAAACTGGAAACCAAGCCGTAGGGCAGGTCAGGATGTCACCTATCCGTGCAGCAGACCCCACCGACTCAACGGCGCGCTAACCATCTCACCGGAGAGACGACCTCAGATCAGACCATCACCTCCGCCGGGCCCGAAAGGCCGAGGCTAGTAGCATGCGCTCATGTCCAGCAACGCAGCGCCAGAGTCATCGCTCCACTTGGGAGGGCAGTCTTCTTTGGATCAAGCCCACACAGCAACCGTAATCTGGCACCCGGACTTGCACCGCCAGGTCGCTCAGGAGCAGTTGGCCTTCATCAGCCTGTCTCTTCGTCCCCGATACAAGCGCGATCTAGCTCTTCAGATCATTGATCGTGCTACGGCAGTGACTGGGGTCAGGTCGTATGTGGTCTGGGAACAGATGCGGAAGCCTGACCTACTCATGCGAGCGTGGCTCCCTCCGGGCAAGAACTCTGCGGATCTCGTCGATGAAATGCGCAGGGAGGCTGGCCAAGTGCCGGGTCAGCCGTCAGAACTCGACTCGTGGGCGTTTGATGTCCGCCGAACTCTGGCTCACCATCTATGGCCTACCTCCCTGGAGCAAGAACAACTGAGCGACGCGCTGGCCAACGGCAGCGACTATCTTACTAGCGGTCAAGTTTTCGGCCCCGTTCCAGACCTGTTGATGTCCCTAATGAAGCGCCGCTACGTAGCTCCGATTCAAATTGATTCCAACGGCATTAAGTTTTTCGTGTGGTTGACCGTGAGTGACATTCTTCCGAGCGATTCAGCTCGCAGTCACCTCGAGAGCGAGCTCGTGCGCGTTGTGAACTCTGTCCGAGACGTCTACGCGACGTCCGTATATTCTGGCGACAGTCGCGCGGCAAACTACCTGGTCACCGGACGATTCAAACCCGAGAACTACGAGGTCCTTGCAAAGGAACTGCAGCCGTCCCTGGCGGACCTAGGGGGGTCCTTCATTGCCGTGAACACAGATAGCTCTCTATCCACGCTCTTCGGGCCAATCGATCGAATAGAGGCACTACTTCGATCGCCGCTTGACTCCGTCGTTTCCGTCACAGTCCCCCAAACGGACGAAATACTGCAAATTCTGAGGAGTCCCGAATCGGACGTACTGGAATTCAAAGGGTCGGCCTTCACTCCACTCGACACTGATGGTCGGAAGATGCAGGATGCGGAGATATCTGGGCGCACAAAGAAGGTCCGGGACGCGGTCATTAAGAGCGTCAGTGGGTTCCTCAACACGCGCGGCGGCTGCCTAGTCATCGGCGTCCTTGAGAGCGATCGGGTCGCCAATTCCGCATTACTCCAGCAGGGCACTCAGGCCGGCGAGTATCTAGTCATTGGAGTTGATGAAAGTGTTGACGGGAAGCCAGTCACTTGGGATGAGTTCGAGCGCCGACTTCGCCAGCTGATTAGTGACAGTATCGATCCAGCACCTGACCCATGGGTGAATATTCAAAGGCTCTCCTTCGAGGGCATGGACGTCGCGTGTCTGCGTGTACGTGAGCCGAATACCTGGTTCTGGTCAAAGACCAGCACTGAAACCGACGTCTTCTACGTCCGTTACGGCAATGCAACCCAGCCCCTCCGGGGCCCTGCTCAGAGAAACCACATGAGAAGCCTGCCAAGGGAAGACTGAGAAGTCGACCTCGGCAAGGAAGGGTCAGTGTTGATGGCAAGTGACGGGGAAAGCGTAGCGCCTCTGTCCGGTAGGGCGTTCTTCATCAGTCCTATCGGGACAGAGGGAAGTGACGTGCGAGTCCGCTCCGACGACATTCTTGGGTTGATAGGAGAAGTTGTTGCCGAGCATGGAATCTCGGTGGTCCGAGCCGATCAGATTGACGAGCCGGGGATGGTCACGACTCAGATCATTCGCGAAATTCTCCAGGCGCCGATGGTTTTGGCTGACCTCACCGCAGCGAATGCAAACGTATATTACGAGCTCGGAATCGCTCACAGTTTCGAACGGCCCGTGATCACCATGATCGATAAGGCGCGTGATCTGACGTTCGACACCGCACACGATCGGGCAATCATAATTGGTGATTCGGGACGACTGACGATGGGTGAAGGGCGATTGCTGAAATCGCGATTGACGCAGTTCGCTAACAGCGTCGCCTCCAACTCATACGTTCCGGGGAATGTGGTCTCACAAGCGGCGGGAAGGGTGGCACTCTTGCCGCAGAGCGATGAAGACCCCGTTCACGTTCTGTTGGGGAAAATCCTAGATTCGGTGGAAGGCCTCGGCGAGGCACTAGAAAGCAAAGCCTCCGCGTCCGAGCCATCAGGTACTGATGCAGAACTTCTTCGCGCTTTCGTTGCGGATATGTTGAGTGAATGGCCGGTGGAGTTGGGCCGCTTGCGCAACGGCTTACTCAACGGTCGGACCAGTGAAGGGCATGATGCATGGGTACGGGATATGATGGCTATCGTTGAGCGCACAGCAACATAGCGGTTTGGTCTTTCGTGCTTGATCGTATGCACGTCCAGCGTCTGCTTTGCCCGACTACGTATCTCGTGCATCGCGGTGGTCGCAGGCCCTGAACTGATCCACTCGCTATGACCCGAGTTGGCTCACGCTAGTGCGCACCATCGGTGCTCAGGTGATCTGGGCGAGTGCGTCGCGTAGGTCTGGTGGGAGCGGGTCCTCGGCGGTGAGCAGGTGCTGGCCGGCGCGGATCTGGACGGTGCGGTAGCGCCGGGTGGTGCGGACGAATCTTCTTGATGGACCAGCCGGTGCGGTCCTCGATGAACCTGGTGACGGCCAGCGCGGCGAAGACGATGTTGAGATGGGCCTGGATCGACTCGCGTTTGTGGTGGTAGATCGGGCGTGCCCGTAGGTCGTGCTTGGACATCCGGAACGACTTCTCGATGTGCCACAGCTGGTGGTAGGCGCCGATCACGAACTCCGGGGACGGGGTCGGCGATGTTGGTGATGTAGGCCTTGAACCCCGCAAGGGCCCGGGCCTTGGCTTCCAGGTCCCGGTTCACGGATCTGGCGCCACCGGACAGCTTGATGAACCGGTTGCGCTTGACCGGTTCCTTGCCTGCCACGGCGCGTTCGGCCTTCGCGACCTGGACGTCGATGCCGCGCAGGGTGCGCCGGGCACTGTCGGCCTTGTAGCGGTAGTAGGTGACCTTGTCCCGACGGCCCTGAGCCCGCTTGTTCGTCGGTGGCCGGCCACGGTTGAGTGAAGACTTGGCCGTCTGCGATGTCCTGGCCCGGGGTGTGCTTTGCGCCACGAGCCAATCACGTAGGGGACCTCAGGCATCTTGGCGCCGATGATGTAGGACAGCTTGGCGTCCTCGATCGCCTCCCGGTTGGCCTCGGACACCATCCCGGCATCGGCGACCACGATGACGTCCTTGAGTTCGTGGGCGGCTATGAACGAGCGTGATCATCGGCAGCATCGTCTTGGTCTCTGCCTTGTTGCCCTCGAACGCCTCGAGCATCAGCGGGAACCCGCTGGCGTCGGTCAGGAGGCCGATCGTGATCTGTGGCTCAAGCCGGCGTTCCTTGGAGAAACCGGGCTCACGGAACCCGTCACCTTCGTGGGTCTCGAAGTACAACGTGGAGACGTCGTAGAGCACCAACGACGTCGGCCCGAGCGCCGCCTGCTTCGCGCACGCCGCCGCGAGTTGCCGGCGCCAGGCCTCCTCGGCATAGCCCGCCAGTCGGCGCTTGATCGTGCGATAGCAGGCCGCGGTTACCCCGACCTCGTCGAGGACCCGGACCGAGTCCTCCTTACTGGTCGGCTCGATGATCCTGGCCAGCACCAGCTGGCGGAACACCTGGTCGCCGTCAGCGGCCTGCGTCGAACCCGAGCACGTCGTAGGCACGAGACAGCGCGTCCCACAGGTGCCCCATCCGTGAGGAGGCGATCTCCAACGGCCCGCCCGAGGCGGCCGCCTCGGCCAGACTCAGCCCCAAGTCGAGCTCAGCCTGGCCCTCCACGATCCGCTGTGCAGCCGCGGCCTTGAGCGCCGCGAGCTCCTCCTCATCGTGCGCTGAGCCGAGGTGCTCGATCTTCCGCGAGCCCCGCCGCGAGGAGTGCACGATCTGGACCGCCGTCGCTCCCGAGGACGTCTTCACCGTCCGCACATACGCCACCGAACGCAGAACCCTACGAACCCGATTAGTGCGCAGATCTCAGCACCCCGTCACGACAAACCCGCAGGTCAGCGAGCTGCCCTACCCAAGCCCCAGCCGTCGTGAGCCAACTCGGGCGGTCAAGTCCCCGGGTAGTGGTGTAGCGCTGCGTGTTCCTTGGTGTCGGTTCAGGCGGTGAGTGCGGGTAGGTCGTCTGCTCCGATCTCGGTGTTCGGTGGTGGGCACGAGGTTCATGCGGCAGCGGGCCAGGACGTCGAGTCCGAGGTAGCGGCGGCCTTCGGCCCATTCGTCGGTCTGCTCGGCCAGGACGGCGCCGACGAGGCGGACGATGGCGTCGCGGTTGGGGAAGATGCCCGACCGCGTCGGTGCGGCGGCGGATCTCCCGGTTGAGTCGTTCGGTGGGGTTGTTGGACCAGATCTGGGTCCAGACGTCTTTGGGGAACGCGGTGAAGGCCAGGATGTCGGCGCGGGCGCGCGTCGAGGTGCTCGGCGACGTCGGGCAGCTTGTCGTCGACGTAGTCCAGGAGCCGGTCGAACTGGGCGTGCACCGCGGCGCGCGTCGGGCTGGTCGTAGACCGAGTGCAGCATCGCCTTGACCGCGGGCCACATCGACTTCGGGGTCACGCGCCATCAGGTTCGCGCGCGTAGTGGGTGCGGCAGCGCTGCCAGGTGGCGCCGGGCAGGTTCGCCGCGATCGCTTCGACCAGCCCGGCGTGGGCATCGGAGGTGACCAGCCGGACCCCGGCCAGGCCGCGGGCGACGAGGTCGGCGAAGAACTCGTTCCACGCCGGCCCGGTCTCGCGGTGGCCACGCGCATGCCGAGGACCTCGCGGTGGCCGTCGCCGTTGACGCCGGTGGCCAGCAGCACCGACGGCGTTGATGACCCGGCCGCCTTCGCGGACCTTCATCGTCAACGCGTCGGCGGCGACGAACGTGAACGGTCCCGCCGCGTCCAGGGGCCGGTGGCGGAAGTCCTCGACGTGCTCGTCGAGGTCGGCGGCCATCCGCGAGACCTGGGACTTCGATCAGCGAGTCGATGCCCAGGGTCTTGACCAGCTTGTCCATCCGCCGGGTGCTGACGCCGGCGAGGTAGCAGTCGGCGACCACGGTGATCAGCGCGGACTCCGCGCGCTTGCGACGCTCGCAGCAGCCACTCGGGGAAGTAGGTGCCCGTGCGCAGCTTCGGGATCGCCACGTCGATGGTGCCGACCCGGGTGTCCAGGTCACGGTGGCGGTAGCCGTTGCGCTGCGCCGGTGCGACCCGGCGACGGGCGGCCCCACTCGGCGCCGACCACGGCGTCGGCGTCGGCGGACAGCAGCGCGTTGATGATCGACTGCAGCAGCGAGCGCATCAGATCCGGGCTCGCCTCGGCCAGGGCTTCGCCGAGCAGGCCGGCAGGGTCGACAATGTGGGGTGCGGTCATCGTGATGACTCCATTCGAGAGTGCTGTGAGAGGTTCACTCGAAGGATCACGCGGTGGCCGCTCCTCGTCCGACGAACACGCCGGAGACGATCTCGGCGACCGCGCTACACCACTATCGGGGACTCAACTACTCGGGCCCTGAACTGATCCACTCGCTATGAGTCTTTTTGGGGTGTTGCCGATCCAGGTCGCGGTCTCGGCGGGAGTGAGATATCCAGCGAGGAGTGTGGCCGGTAGGTACTCGGTTCGCCAGGCCTCGGTGATGACCTGGGCTTGGTTCAAGGTGGCAAACGCCCGGACGTTTATCAGTTCGTCGCGGGCCAGGCTGCTGAAGGACCCCACCAAGGGGTTCTCTCACGGCGGGCCCCGCTCGATGCAGGTGTCGCACATGAAGGTCAGCGAACTGGAGAAACACTGCTGCAAGACCTGTGGTCGCATCGAGCACGTGAGGTTGAGTACGACGAGCAACGGCCCACCAACGGTGGATAGATGCGAGTGCCGTTGACCGCGAACTGACGCCTCGAGCACGAGGTCGAGGAGAGTCCCGTGGAGTGGTGGGGTTTGAGGACCGGCGTGGCTGCGTGAAGTAGGCGGCCATCGGCGGGATCTTCGGTGTGAAACGACCAAGTCACGCACTGAAGGAGACCCACCGATGGCCTTGTCCCAGTCTGCCCTGTCCGAGCTGCTCGAGGCGTTCCGCACCGGCGACGGCGTCGACATGATCCGTGAGTCGGTGCGCACCGTGCTGCAAGAGCTCGTCGAGTTCGAAGCCGCCGGGGTGATCGGCGCCGAGCGCTATGAGCGCACCGAGGACCGTCTGACCGAGCGCAACGGCACCCGCCCCAAGCTGCTGGCCACCAAGGCCGGCGACGTCGAGCTGCGGATCCCCAAGCTCCGCAAGGGCTCGTTCTTCCCCTCCATCCTCGAGCCGCGCCGCCGCATCGACCAGGCGCTGTACGCGGTGGTGATGGAGGCCTACGTCCACGGCATCTCCACGCGCAGCGTCGACGACCTGGTCGTCGCACTCGGGGCCGATTCCGGGATCTGCAAGTCCGAGGTGTCCCGGATCTGCGAGGCCCTCGATGAGACCGTCGGGGCGTTCCGCACCCGGCCGCTGGACCACACCGCGTTCCCCTACGTCTACCTCGACGCGACCTACCTGCATGTGCGCAACAAGCCCGGCAAGGGCGGCCAGGTCGTCTCGATGGCCGTCGTGGTCGCCACCGGGATCGCCGCCGACGGCTCCCGGGAGGTCCTCGGACTCGACGTCGGTGACAGCGAGGACGAGACGTTCTGGCGGGCCTTCCTGCTCAGCCTCAAGCAACGCGGCCTGGCCGGAGTGCAGCTGGTCATCAGCGATCAGCACGCCGGGCTCGTGGCGGCGTTGAAGCGGTCCTTCCAAGGTGTCGCGCACCAGCGGTGCCGGGTCCACTTCGCCCGCAACCTGCTCGCCCACGTCCCCAAGTCCCACGCCGACATGGTCGCCGCGGTGTTCCGCACGATCTTCGCCCAGCCCGACCCCGAGGCCGTCAGCAAGGCCTGGGACGAGGTCCGCGACCAGCTCGCCAAGTCCTTCCCGAAGGTCGGCCCGCTGATGGACGAGGCCAAGGCCGAGGTGCTCGCCTTCACCGCGTTCCCCAAGGCCCACTGGCGCAAGATCTGGTCCACCAACCCCCTCGAGCGGGTCAACAAGGAGATCAAGCGCCGCAGCCGCGTGGTCGGGATCTTCCCCAACGCCGCCGCCGTGATCCGACTCGTCGGCGCGGTCCTGATCGACATGCACGACGAATGGATCGCCGGCGACCGCCGCTACCTCTCCGAAGAGTCCATGGCGCTGCTCAACAACACCGTGGATACTGGAGACCACGCCGCCATCGAAAGCGGCGAGTAGGGCACCGAGGATCCCTCAAAGCCCACCACCCTGCGGGGCTCTGTCCGAGGTCGAGGTCGGCAACTTGGGCTGAGGCGTGTCCCTGCGCGATTCAGTGCGGCCCCGAACTGCTGGCAGCTTGTCCACGGCCTGGATTGGGATTGAGCTCGTGGAAGTGCCTGTTCGGCACCGGCTCCCAAGGGGCATGCGCACCTCGCGGTGTGGCGACCATCGAAAGCTAGTTGTCCCTGGGAGAATCCTCCATCGAGGAGGCGCACGTTGCTCGACTTGGCGCGTTTGGACCCTAGGCGGTTCGAGCGCGCGGTGCAGATGTTGCTGAAACGGCTGCACCCGGACCTCACAAGTATCGACGGCGCCGGCGGCGACGGTGGTCGCGATGCCGAGCTACCCATCACTAGCTGGGCGGCTGACGACGGCATCGACGCATTCGAGATTAAGAGCCACAGCGGCAGGGTCACCTCCAGCGCCCGCCGACAGATCAAACGCTCACTCCAGACCGCGGTCAGGACACTCCCGGGGATGCGGCGGTGGAACTTGATAATCGGCCTCAACCCCACGCCCGGCGAGATCACATGGTTCCGGACGCAACTTCAGGCCGAAGCCCCGGACCTCGAACTTCGGTGGATGGGCATCGACTGGCTTGACGAGCAGTTTGCGGCTCACCGAGACCTTGCCCGATTCGTTGAAGGCGCGCAGTCGGAACTACTCCGCGCTGCTGGTGAGTACAATCAAGAGCAAGCGGTCCTTGCCAACGGGGCTCTCGATCTATTCACGCGGCATGTCGCGCTTCAGGCACGAGTCGACGAGGTCTCGCCGCACTGGACGCTCGACACAAGGACGACCGCGGACGGCCCGATGTTCCTGCTGCGGGCGAAGCATCCGGAGGCCGCGAAAGTCGATCCAATCGTTGTACGTCCTCGACTCGACTTCTCTGCCGGAGACTCCGCGGCCGTGCGCGCGAGTGAACAGTTCGAGAGAACCATCTCCTATGGCGGGGTAGCCGAACTCGACTCAACTCACTTCAAAGGCTTCGAGATCGATTGCTCAGATGAGGTCCGAACCCTCCTGATCGGGCTTGAGCAGCCCGGCCACGTTCGCATCGGAGCGCCACCGCAGCATCTTGATCGTCCCTTGCGCGCGACGCTTGAGGTCCGAGACGGCGTACCAAACGGAGCCGTCCAAAGTTCGATGGAAGTGTCTTTTACGGAGTTCACTGCGGGTGTGCTGGGCGGTCGGATAACTGGCTCCGACGCCGCAGGCGTGATTGCGGTTGAGATTAGTCTCCCGAGGCAATTGCCAAGTGATATGGCGGGTCCAATCACGGGTAGCGAGTTCCATCTGCGCTTCGGCAACGCCTGGGACTTCTTGCTCGCCGATGTCGCTGAGCCCCTGAAACTCCAGGCCAGCTTGCATGCCGGCGGACAGCTCACCATCCGAGCCTCATGGGCGACGTTGAAGACGCATCAGGACGACGTGAATGACAGTCGAGCTGAGCAGATCGCCATGCTTGCGCGCGCGGCCGCAGTCTTGGCCCGGTTCGAGGATCTCCTTGACGTCCGGTTGCGACTACCAACCAGCTTCCGCGGTCAAGAAGTTGAGTTCGCCGAGCAAGCGCTGAGAGCGTTGGAGGGCGAGCCCGTTCCAATGCCAGGCGCTAGCCTCCACATCGCGATTGAGCCTGGCCTAGTCCGCCAGGCCCTGACGGATCTTGGGGAGGACCCGGTCGGGCTCGCGCTCGAACTGGCGGACCATGTCGTTACCATCGGCGAAGTCGAAGTGCCCTACGGCGTATGCACACTAAAGGTGGTCCAAGGGCGCATAGTCAACCGGCCTGAACTCCTGGCTGGCCCGGACGACGGATCCATTCAGCTCCACATCGAGCCATCCAACGAGCCCATCGTGTTCCTTGCGGGCTCGCTCGAACCGGACGGCTGATGAAACTTCTCGATGCGTCCGGGCCTGTCAGGCCCCGACTCGGCACACGTGGATAGTCCAGTCCGGCGAGCCTCGTGCGTCGGCTTGCACACGTAGGACGTGACACTGCCGGTACCGTCGCGACCTTAGCCGCTAGCTTGGCTAGCAACAGCGGCGAAAGCGCCGAGGTGTGTCGGGGCCGCTGGTACGAGAACAGTTGCCACGAGCGTTCCTGGCGGACGCGGCTGATCTCACGAAGAGTACCAAGCCCAGCCATTCCTTAGCCAAGGTTAACGGACCCACATGCACGGCGAAACCGGTTCGCGCGAAGAGGACGCCGATGCCTCCCTGACCTGCCGGACGAGCACCCTCGAGTGCCCGGTCGCCCCGCTATCGCTACCGGTCCGGGGCGACGGACCCTGGCCAGGCTTCTCGGGGGGGTCCGGGGCAGGGTTCGGTCGACGCCGATCATGGCGAGGGGGTCCATACGGACGCGACGACCGGGGCGGTAGCCAGTGCGACTGGGGCCAGGTCATGCTGCCCCATTCGGAATCGCAGTGCGTCTGACGTCGTTAAGGATCTCGACGATCACGTCGACGTCGGCGTCAGGGAAGAAGAAGTCAGGTCCGGTGGGAGCGTGATCGGTGTAGGGCGACTCGAAGAGGCGCCCGGGCTCCATCGACGCCGTTGGCGGTGAGTTCGTCGACGATCAGGTTCACGAAGCGCACCTGGTCCACTGAGAACGTCGTCCCGTCGAGGTACTGCGCGAAGGCCTCGATGGCGGCGGAGCGGTCGAGGCCAACGAGTGATCGGATGAAGAGTCCGAGGCCGCCGGTCTGCTCACGCGGCCCAGACGATGTCGACCTGCTGGCCGCCGGAAGCGACAAGCATCTCCTCCAGTGTGTGAGGTCGTCCGGCGTAAGTTGCCTGTTGCGGCGCAGGCGTTGAAGCGCGACGTGGTCCTCGTGTTCGCGTGAGGTACGCCGCTGCCTTGGCGCGGAAGCGCTCGAAGTTCGTGCCCGGGTGTCACGCCGGGCAGTGGATCTCTGACGCCGGTCCCGACGTCGTCCTCGAAGTCGGTGTAGACCGGGTTGCGGAGCGTCTTCTCGATGAACCGCACGAGCGCGCGCAGCCGGAGCCGTGCGAGCTCCAGCATCGGGAGGGTGACGTCGATCCACCACTCGTCACCGGCCACCGACTCCATCAGGACGGCTTGCTGGGCAACCGATGGGATCGCGGTCTTGCCCGAGCAGGGCTGCCGCGATGTGCTGGACCGTCTCGCGCAACCGCTCGGCCAGCGACGGCGTCGCCGTCGAGCTGGGCGAGTTGGCGACGCAGGATCAGCAGGTCGAACCGCTTCGCGTCCTCGTCGTCGTCGCGCACCGATGACGGAAGGCCAGCGAGGGCGAGCGACGGCCTCGGCAGTCCTCAGGCGCCAGTGCGGCCCAGGCCTCCCGGGACGGCGAACCGCTCGACAGCCTTTCGGTGCGGACGGACGACGAAGTTGTCGAGGTTCATTCCCGCGACGACTTCGTGCAGCGTTCGTCACGGTGGAGTCACGCAGGTCGGGCTCTCCGCAGCCGAGCGCGGTGACCAGCCCGAGGCGGCGACTCGAACAGCCGCTGCGACAAGCGACTTCTGCGTCGATCCTCTCGACCCGGGGAGGTCCTGGCTGAAGTATTCGAGGTTGCCGCAGAAGTCGAAGACGAGGAAGTCTTTCTTGTCCTCGCCCGGCCCGAACAGGTCGGGGCACAGGCGCGTGCCGCGGCCGATCATCTGCCAGAACTTCGACTTCGAGCGCACCATCTTGAAGAAGACGAGGTTGACCACCTCGGGCACGTCGATGCCGGTGTCGAGCATGTCGACGCTAGATCGCGATGTGCGGCGCCTTGTCCTTCTGCGAGAAGTCGTCGATCAGCGACTGCGCGTAGGCGTGCCGTGGGTGATCACGCGGGCGAAATGGCCCGCGTAGCTCGCGGGTAGTCGATGTCGAAGCGCTCGCTCGATGAACTCGGCGTGCTTCTGGCTCTTGGCGAAGATGATCGTCTTGCCCGAGCCGGTCGCCTCCCGCGACCTTGTAGCCCGTGCACCATCAGCGTGCGCGAGCACCTTGTCGACGGTGTCCTCGTTGAACAGGAACCGGTTGAGTTCCTCGGCACCTACCTCGTCGGGCGGGCCATCCTCGCCCCATTCGAGGGCGTCCCACTGGTCCTTCTCTTCCTCGCGTGAGGTCGTCGTACTTGATGCCCTGCGCGCAGGAACTTGGTGCCGACCGAGACGCCCTTGGGCGGCACGAGGTAGCCGTCGTCCACGGCCTCGTCGAGGCCGTAGGCATCGGTCGGGACACCGTCTTCGAGATGGAACAGTCGGTACGTGTTGTGGTCGACCTCGTCCTTCGGAGTCGCGGTCAGACCGACGAGCGTGCGCGTCGAAGTAGTCGAAGATCGCGCCGTACTTCGCATAGACCGAGCGGTGCGCCTCGTCGATGACGATCAGGTCGAAGTAGCCGGGACCGAACCGGCGCCGCCCGGTCGTCGACCTCGTCGATCAGGCTCATCATCGTCGGGTACGTCGAGACGTAGACCCGCCCGTCGGCGTCCTTCTCGGTCACCAGGTTCACCGTGGTCGAGCCCGGCAGGTGTGCCTTGAACGCGTTGGCCGCCTGGTCGCACCAGTGCGGTGCGGTCGGCGAGGAACAGCACTCGCTTTACCCAGTTCGCCTTCTGCAGCTGCTCGACGAGCGCGATGACGGTACGCGTCTTGCCGGAACCGGTCGCCATCACCAGCAAGGCCTCGCGCTGCTTGCGATCGAAGGCGTCACCCACCGCCTTGATCGCGCGCACCTGATACGGGCGCCCGGCGATGTCGGTGTTGACCTGAGCGGCTCAGACAGCGGCGAGCCGAGTCTGACGGCGCTGGATCAGCAGCTCCAGCTCGTCGCGGGTGTAGAAGCCCTGGACCTCGCGAGGCGGATAGCCGCCGGCGTCGTCCCACAGCCAGTGCTCGTAGCCGTTGGTGTAGAAGATCACCGGCCGACGGCCGTACATCGCCTTCGAGGCAGTCGGCGTAGAGCTTGGCCTGCTGCTGGCCGACCTCGCGGTGACTTGGAGGTGCGCTTGGCCTCGACCACCGCCAGCGGCAGACCATCGGTCACCCCACAGGACGTAGTCGACGAAGCCCTTGCCCTCCGCGTTGGGCATCCCCGTGACCTCGTACTCGCGGTCGCGCTCCTGATCCAGCGCCCACCCGGCCTCGTGCAGCAGGACGTCGATGAACAGATCGCGTGCGGCCGCCTCGTCGTAGTCGCGGGTGTCCGGCGCCGCTTCTGCCTGAGCCGCAGCGATCTGCTGCTTCAGGTCGGCGATCTCGGCCTCGTGCGTCGCGAGACGCTCGTCCTTCTCGGCGAGCTCACGCGCGTGCGCCGCGTCCTGAGCTTTGAACTTCGCCGCGAGTCGGGCAACCTCCTCGCGAGACAGCGGTGCGGCCTTGGCTGCGAGCGCAGGGTCGAACTGCGCCTGCAACGGCACAACGCTCGGCTGCGGGGAGTGGTGGTACGACGTCCACACGACGACGTTGAACAACTCACGCATCACCGCCAACGAGACATCGGGGCGGATCTGTCGGTTCTCGTGGACCGCGGTGTTGGCGATGCGCCGGATCGCGGTCAGCTTCTGCGAGATCCCTTGCGGCACCTTGGCCTTGAAGGCGGCGTCGTTGATCTTCGCCGCGAGGTCGTCGCGGTAGGGGATTGGCAACGAAAGGACGTCGTAGAGGTAGCCGACTACCTCCTCGGCGACGCGTCGGCTGTAGAAGCACGCGGACCGGGGATCCGACGCGAGGTAGGACTCGGCCCGGGCGCAATCGTCATGCAGTGACGGCAGCGTCTGGCGGACGAAGTCGAAGTTCCCCATGGCAGTCGTTCACTCACCGTCGTCGTCGACGCTGAAGTGGTCGGCCAAGCGCTCGAGGGTGAACTCCTGACGGAGCTTGCAAGCGCTGTGCTGGCTGGCGAACATGCCCTTCTCCCAGAACCCAGCCTCGAGAGGGCGAGCGTCGATCCATTCGACGGCCACCACCCACTCAGCGGTGTCGTCGTCGGTCGCCGGATCACCCGGGTAGGAGCCTTGCAGCGATTGGGCGGCCAGCGGGGTCCAGCTGCCGGCCACGCGAACCTCAGCGTCCTCGAAACGCGACGCGGGAGCCAACACCCGTCCCACCGCCACGAAACGCATCGGCGGCACGTTGACCCAGACGCGGGCGTCTTTCGGCAAGGACCGCATGTCCTGCGACCACATCTTCCCGCCGCCACCCGAGATGAAGCCAAACTGGCGCGCGTCCTCCCACACGCGGTCACCACCACCGAAGGAGATGTACCAGTCCTTGCCATTCCACGGGGCGCGCTTACTCTTCTTGCTTCCCATGGTCGTGGTCGGTGTCTCGTCGTCCGACGCGGTAAGCCACGAGCGGGCCAGGTACCGACGGCCGTCGTCCTCGAGATAGGAGAAGAAGACTGCGTTGACCGGGACACCGAAATCGCGAAGGTAGTTGACGATCCGCTCCGAGCTGGCGTCAAGCTCGGCAGCCACGATGGTGAGGCTGAGGTCGCCGTTGAGCTCGTCGGGCGGCGCACTTCCGAAGACGTCCTCGAACGCGGCCTCGAACGGCTGGTCGAGGTGCTTCGTTGCGATGTCGATGATGTCGTCCCGTGACAAGGTCGAGGCCCACGAGCCGTAGTCGAGCACCTGCGCGACGACCTCTCGTGGAGTCTTGTCGCGCTTGAGCTCCAGCAGGTTGAGATTGCCCTCGGCGTCGATCGCCAGCAGGTCGAGACGTGGACCCGTACGGCGTGATCACCTCACTGCCGATCACTAGCAGGCGCTCACCCAGAAGGGACGGGTCGCGCTTGAGGAACTCGTGCAGGTCCTTCTCTGCGGGGAGCACAGACGTTGTCAGCGGCTTCGGCTCATCGCCGTCGATGCGCCACATCCTCATCTCAACAGGCATCGGTTACAGCTCCCCTCGGAAAGGCGCGGGATTGGAGGGAGGCGAAGAGTTCCTGGTCTGCGGCGAGGGCCCGATGCATGGCAGCGCGCTGCGCGTTCACGGCATCGACTCGGGATGCAAAGTCCTCCTGGAGCCTCGTCGGAGGGACCGGCACTTCCAGTTCGCGCAGGCGACCGAGGGTGATCTCGCGGGAAGGTGGCTCCCTTGACCTGACCCTGAATCCAGTGCTGGACGTCGGGGGAGCGAAGGCACTCCAACAGATATGGTCCGATGGCCCGATCGCTTGGAGCGATTCTGGCTGTCCCTTGAGTCAGGTTTGCTCCATCTAGCTCTAGCGGGACCAGCGCAGTGGTCCCGACCGTGGCCCGAATGCTCATGACAAGGTCGCCCGCGCGAACTGTCGAACGTTCGAAGCGTGCCGCGATTGCTGGATCGGTGTGCCGCAGTCCAGCCGTTGCGATTCGCCCGTCGACGATGTCGCCCGTACGGACGTAGGGCACGCCTCCTATCGAA
>CAVQOT010000002.1:0-437021 GCA_963714495.1 uncultured Actinomycetota bacterium
TTTGTAGCGGGGGCAGGATTTGAACCTGCGACCTCTGGGTTATGAGCCCAGCGAGCTACCGAACTGCTCCACCCCGCGTCGGTGAGCACCACCTTACGGGACCCGCTCAAGCGCCAGCAAATCGGCTGAGCCCGGCGGGTGGGGGCCGGCTCAGCCCTTCTTCTCCGTCGACTGGTTGAGCAGGCGTAGCGCCTCGGCGACCTTCTCCTGCGCGGACGCGGTGCGGTCGGCGTACTCCTGGAGGTCACCGGCCTTCAGCGCGGCCTCGGCGGCCTTGAAGTCGGCGTCGGCCTCGGACAGCAGGGTCTGCACCTGGGCGGGAAGGGTGCCCGTCGGCTGATCAGTGGTGCCGCCGTTGCCGGTCGCCGGCGGTGGCGTCGTGCCGGGGTCGGCGGGGGTGATCCCGAGCAGGTCGTAGACCGCCTGCTCGAGCGTCGACCCGATGCCGGTGCGGTTGCCCTGAGCGACCAGCACGAAGCGGAGCACGGGGTAGGTGCCCGAGCCTGTCTCCTGGCGGACGTAGAGCGGCTGCACGTAGAGCAGCCCGCCGCCGACCGGCAGGGTCAGCAGGTTGCCGTACTCCGCGGTCGCGTTCGTGCGGGTGAACGGCAGCAGCACGTTCTGGATCTTCTCGTCGGTGCGGAACTTGTTGGCGACCTGGCTCGGGCCCGGCGTGGTGTCCGACGACGTCAGTCGGAGCACCCGCAACGTGCCGTAGCCGTCCTGAGCGGCGGCGCCGTCGACCGAGAGGAACGCCGCGAGGTTCTGCCGGTTGTAGGGCACATAGACCGAGGTCAGCGAGAACGTCGGGATGTCGTCGCCGCTGGGGGTCTGCACGGTGAGGCGGTACGGCGGCTGCAGGCTGGAGGTCTTGTCCGGGTCCACCGGCACCTGCCACTGGTCGTTGCGCTCGTAGAAGTCCGCGGGGTTGGTGACGTGGTAGCTCGCGAGTGTGTAGCGCTGCACCTTGAACAGGTCCTCGGGGTAGCGCATGTGGTCCAGCACGCCCTCGGGGATGTCCGCCTTCGGCCGCACCGTGCCGGGGAACGCCTCCGCCCAGGCCGCCAGCATCGGGTCCGACTCATCCCACGCGTAGAGCACGACCGTGCCGTCGTAGGCGTCGACGGTGGCCTTCACCGCGTTGCGCATGTAGTTGATCTCGTCGGTCGGGAGGGTCTGGAACGTGGTGTTCTGCGCCAGTGCGTCGGTCGTCATCTCCTCGAACGACGACCGCTGGGACAGCGGGTAGCGGTCGGTCGCGGTGAACCCGTCGAGGATCCACACGATCCGGCCGTCGACGACCGCGGGGAACGGGTCCTCGTCGACCGTCAGCCACGGCGCGACCTTCTCGACCATCTCGGCCGGGTTGCGGTGGTAGAGGATCTTGGAGTTCTCGTGGACCCGGCCGGACAGGATGAGGTTGGCGTCGCCGTAGCGCATCGCGAACAGCACCTTGTGGAAGATGTTGCCGATCGACACGCCCGACTTGCCGTCGTACGTCGTGGTGGTCCCCTGAGCGTCCTCGGTGCCGCTGCCGGGCAGGTCAACCTCGACGTCGGTGCCCGTGGCCGTCTTGCCGACGACGGAGTAATCCGGGCTCTGCTCCCCGAAGTAGACGCGGCCCTCGTAGCCGTCGGGAGTCTGGGAGGTGAGCTGGCCCTGCGGCGGGATGCTGGTCTCGGTCCAGGCCGGGTCGTCGTTCTCGTTGTCGCCGGCGATCTGTTCTTTGTTGCCGGCTGGGCGCTGGTTGCCGTAGGCCGCGATCACGCCGTACCCGTGGGTGTAGGCGGTGTGCAGGTTGGCCCAGTTCTTGCTGTTGCTGGGCAGGCCGTCCTGGTTGAGCTCGCGGACGCCGAGCACGACGTCGCGCTCCAGCATCTTGCCGGAGCCGTCGGGGATGTTGTAGCGGTCGACGTCGAGCACCGGCGCCACTGAGTAGTAGCCGCGCACCTGCTGCTTCTGCTCGAACAGCGGTTGCACCAGCTTGGGGTCAACCAACCGGATGCCGGGGTTGTCGATGGCGGCCTTCGCGAACTGGTCTGGGGGCAGCGCCGAGGCCCCGGTGCCGTAGTCCTCGATCACCACGTCGTCGATGTTGAACGCCTCCCGGGTGGCGTCGATGTTCATCTGGATGTACGGCGCCTCCTTGTCCGGCTCGCTCGGGTTCACCTGGAACTGCTGGACCAGGCCCGGCCAGATCATGCCGAGCAGCACCGCCGAGAGGACCATCAGCCCGAGTCCGACACCCGGCAGCATCCAGGTGCGGCGCCAGACGTTGAGGAAGAACAGCACCGCACAGATCACGGCGATCCCGGTCAGGATGTTGCGCGCCGGCAGCATCGCATTGTCCGCGGTGAAGTTGAGGCCCGTGAACCGGTTGCCGACGTGGTTGAGCAGGTCGTAGCGGCTCAGCCAGTAGTCCGCAGCCTTGGCCAGCACGAAAACCCCGACCAACACCGACAGTTGCCCCTGCGCCGCCGGGCTGAACCGGTTGCGGCGGTTCTGCAGCTGGATCCCGCCGAACAGGTAGTGCACGAGGGTCGCCGCGAGCAGCGCCACCACGGCCGCCGCCATCACGTAGTCGACGAGGAAGTGCAGCCAGGGCAGCTCGAAGATGTAGAAGCCGAGGTCGTGGTTGAAGATGGGGTCCTTGCTGCCGAACGGCTTGCTGTGGCGCCACAGCAGATAGGTGCGCCACTCCCCCACCGCCGTTGAGCCTGCGAACAGCCCGATGAACACCGAGAAGCCCACAACCAGCCAGCGGCGGACCGGGATCACGACGTCGCGATAGCGGTCCAGGCTCACCTGCTCGGGCGAGGTCGGCCGGAAGACCGGGCGCCAGTGGTAGGCGAGATAGGCGTTGAGGGCAACGATGCCGCCCATCAGCACGCCGAACACCACGAACAGCAACGCCTTGGTGCTGAGCAGCGTGCTCCACACCCCGCCGTACGTCACCGACTGGAACCACATCCGCTCGGTCCACAGCGACGCGAACGTGCTCAGGAGGACGAAACTCACCGCGAGGATCCCTGCGGTCCACAACAACGCGCGGGACCTCCGAGAAGGACCCTGCGGCGCCGCGATCCGCTCCGGCTCGTCGAACAGCTCGCTCAAGATTCCTCCAGCAACGTGTTGGCCACCAGCTCCAGGAGCTCGGGCACCAGGTCGGGCCCGCCCACCACCGACGATAGGTCGTCATGGGCCCGCATCCGTAAAGCACAGTACGTCGTCCCGCCTCGCGTCACGCCAGCGACGATCCGGACTTCCTGGCGGTCGGGGTGCTCACGGGCGTACGCCGTGGCTGCCGCAGCGTCGTCGGGCAGCTCCGAATCGGCCGCCGGCGGCAACACCAGCCGCTCCACCACCGCGGCGCAGCCGAGCACGGTCTCCGGCCAGATGATCTCCTCGAGCAGCCGCTCCAGCGGCTGGTCGGGCGAGAGCTCCTGCTCCACGGGGGTCAGCTGGGCGGCGTCGATGTCCTCGGCCAGCCCGAGGCTCTCGGCCAGGCCCGGCTCACGCGCGACCAGCGAGGCCGTGTCGACCAGGGCGTAGAGCCGCGCCGGCTGGTCCCAGCCGGCCTCGGCGGTGTGGGACTCGATCTCGCGGACTGCGGTGGCCAGCGCCGACACCTCGGGGGCGGGCTCGGGCGGGGATTCGGTCATGAGGTGGCCTCAGCCTTCGACGTACACACGGGGAGGTCTGCGGCATGGTCGGCGGCCCAGGCCTTGAGCGAGGTGAGCGCGTCGTGCATCGTGGCGGCCTTGACCAGGCGCATGTCTCCCTGGGGGGCGCTGATGGCCTCGGCGCAGTTGCCGGCCGGCACCAGGAACAGCTTGGCACCGTCGTTGCGGGCCGCGACGATCTTCTGCTGGATGCCGCCGATCGCGCCGACCTTTCCAGCAGGGTTGACGGTGCCGGTGCCGGCGACCTCGGCGCCGTCGGTGAGCGACCCGGGGGTGAGAGTGTCGTAGATCGCGAGCGAGAACATCAGCCCCGCGCTCGGGCCGCCGATGCTGTCGGGGATCTCGACCCGGACATCGAAGGGGAACTCGAAACCCGGCCCGGGGACGATGCCGATTCGCTTGTCGCCGTCGACCACCTTGGGGGTGATGGTGACGGTGGTGGGCTTCCCGGCGCGCAGCACCTTGAACTCCAGCGGCTCGCCGGCCGGTGCTGCGTCGACGGCCTTCACGACACTCTGCGGGGTCGTGATCGCCACGTCGCCGATCTTGGTGAGGACGTCGCGAACCTTCAGCTTGCCGTCGGCAGGGAGGCCCTTGCTGACATCGAGCACCTCGATCACCGGCGTGGTCTCGTAGCCGAGCTCGCGCAGCGCGGTGTTCACGGCCGCATCCTGTGAGGAGACCATCTGGACCGCGGACTCGCGGCGGGAGTCCTCTCGGGTCTCTTCGGGTGCGTAGACCGAGTCGTAGGGGTAGATCGCTTCTTCGTTGCTGACCCAGGCTTTGACGGCGTCGAGAAGACCCACGCCGTTGCCGGGCTGGGTCACATAGACCGTGGTCATCCGCAGCTGGCCGTCGTCGCGATAGGTCTGGTGCCCGGAGACCTGGATGATCTCCTTACCGTCGCGCTCTCCGAGCACGTCGACGGTGATCCCGGGCGAATAGACGACGTAGGGCACCGGCAGCGCGAACGCCGCGATCGCCAGCGCCACGAACAGCACGCCCGCCACGACGGCGGCGTACACGCGCTGACTCATGCGCACCAGCCTCTCATTCGCGGCCAACTGCGCCGGCCTTGGGCCGGGGCGCGCTCAGGAGGCGCGTCGGGGCAGCTCGCGCTGCAGGGCCTTGCCGATCCTGGCCAGCTGGGCCTCCCGGTCGGGCGGGTCGTCGCGCGCGCGGCCGGCGTACGACGCCCATAGCGCGGCCACGGTCGTCGCGACCACAGCCGGCACCAGCCAGAGAAGGACGTCCACGGGCCCAGAGTAGGCAGCCCGATCGCGTGAGCCGCGCAGAAACGCCACGAGAGCCGTCTCGGACGACCAGGAGCGCCGTTTCGTGCGACCAGGAGCGCCGTTTCGTGCAACCGGGAGCGCCGTTTCGGTCAGGGGGTGCCGACCCACTCGTCGGTGCCGTCGTCGAAGCGCTGGTGCTTCCAGATCGGGACGGTCGCCTTGAGGGTGTCGATGAGCGCCCGGGAGGCGTCGAAGGCGACCCCGCGGTGAGCGGCGGTGGTCGCCACGACGACGGCGATGTCGCCGATGCCGAGGGTGCCCACCCGGTGGACGGCGGCGACGCCGTGCACGTCGTACTTCGCGGCGACCTCCTCGCAGACGGCGGTGATCTCCGCGAGTGCGGTGGGGTGCGCGGAGTAGTCGAGCCCGGTCACGCCCCGCCCGTGATCGTGGTCACGGACCCGGCCGACGAACAGAGTGAGCCCGCCGCTGACGGCGTCATCGAGGGCGGCCATCACCTCGGCGACGTCGATCGGCTCCTCGCGCAGGGCGACGAGACGAACGGCATCGGGGCGAGTGGTCACCGCAGGAGCGTACCGGGGAGGCCTCACCGGCTCACGAGTACCGTGGGCGGCATGACCGACGAGGGCGGACCGGGGTCCGACAACCACGAATCCGGGCCAGATCCCGAGCAGAACCCGTTCCGGGGCACGCCGTTGGAGGGCCTGTTCGGCGCCGACGGCCAGATGCCCGACCTCGCGTCGGTGTTCAGCCAGATGCAGTCCCAGATGTCGGCCATGTTCGCCCCCCACGACGGCCCCCTCAACTGGGACTACACCCTCGACGTCGCGCGCAAGCAGGTGGCGGGCGCGCCCGACCCGTCCCCCAGCCAGCGCCAGCAGGACGCCGTCGCCGACGCCGTCCGGCTCGCCGACCACTGGCTCGATGACGCCACCGGGTTCGCCTCCGGGGTGAAGTCGACGGCCGCCTGGAGCCGGGCCGAGTGGGTCGTCGGCACCACCGAGGTGTGGAAGGTGCTGGTCGAGCCGGTCGTCCGCCAGCTGATCGCGGCGATGGGGTCGGCGCTGCCCGAGGAGGCTCGCGCGATGGCCGGGCCGATGCTCGGCATGCTGCAGAAGGCCGCCGGGATGATGGTCGCCACCCAGGTCGGCCAGGCGCTGGGTGAGCTCGCGGGCGAGGTGGTGACGGCCTCGGACATCGGGCTGCCGCTGGGTCCCGCCGGCAAGGCGGCGCTGCTGCCGGCCAACGTCACCGCGTTCGCCGACGGGCTGGACGTGGAGGAGAGCGACGTACTGCTCTACTTCGCGCTGCGTGAGGCCGCCCACCAACGGCTCTTCGCCCAGGTCCCCTGGCTTCGCGACCACCTGATCCAGGCCGTGGCCGACTACGCCGCCGGAATCGAGATCGACACGGCCGGCATCGAGGAGCAGATGCGCGGGATCGACCCGAGCAACCCGGCGTCGTTCCAGGAGGCCATGTCTCAGGGCATGTTCGAGCCGAAGCAGACGCCCGCCCAGGAGGCCGCGCTCGGGCGGCTCGAGGTGACCCTCGCGCTGGTGGAGGGCTGGATCGACGAGGTCGTCGGGCTGGCCACCGCCGAGCGGATGCCGGCCGCCGCCAAGATGGCTGAGGCCGTACGCCGCCGGCGCGCGACGGGCGGCCCCGCCGAGCAGACCTTCGCCTCACTGGTGGGGCTCGAGCTGCGGCCGCGGCGGCTGCGCGACGCCGCGACCCTGTGGAGCTCGCTGCGCGCCCGCCAGGGCATCGAGGCACGCGACGGTGTCTGGATGAGCGCCGCGCTGCTGCCCAGCGCGGCCGACCTCGACGATCCGCTGGGCTTCCGTGAGGACGCCTCCGCGCCGTCGGAGTTGTCGACCGAGGAGTTCGACGCGGAGCTGCAGAACCTCCTCGAGGGCGGGCTCGGCGACGCCGGCGACGTCCCGACCCAGGAGTGAGCTCGCCGCGTCCCGGGGCCGCGTTGCACGCCGACGCCCTGGCGGTGCTGCGCGGCTGGACGCCCCCGGCCGCCGACCAGGCCCTGCTGCGCGACCGCTACGTCACGCATCTGGAGGCGCATCCCGACGGGATCAGCCGGTCCTGCTTCCCCGACCACCTCACGGCGGGGGCGATCGTGCTGTCGGCCGACGGCCGGGAGGTGCTGCTCAACCTGCACGGCAAGGCCCGGCGCTGGTTCGCCTTCGGCGGGCACTGCGAGCCGGGTGACACCACGTTGGCCGGAGCCGCCCAGCGCGAGGCGGTCGAGGAGTCCGGGCTCGCCGGGCTCCAGGTAGACCCGGTGCCCCTGCACCTCGATCAGCACGCTGTCGACTTCTGTGACCTCCGCGGCGAGGTGCACCACCTGGACGTCCGGTTCGGGGCGGTCGCGCAGGCCGGCGCCGAGCACGCCGCGAGCGACGAGTCGCTCGAGGTGCGGTGGTGGCCGGTGGACGCGTTGCCGGAGCTGGAGGACGAGATGCACCGACTGATCGCGGCGGCGCGGGCGCGCTTCTTCGGCTAGCCGGCACCCTCGCCCGAGGTCACGGGCGGCTCGAGCTGGGCGGCAGCGGAGTAGCCGAGGAGGTAGCCCTGGGCCCGCTCGGCCTTCGGATAGCGCTCGACCCAGGCCCAGAACGACGCGTCGTGCCGGGGCTCGAGCAGGTGCGCCAGCTCGTGGACGAGCACGTAGTCGACGACCCAGGCCGGCATCGCCTGCAGCCGCGACGAGAGCCGGATCGTGCGCTCGCCGGGAGTGCAGGAGCCCCACCGACTCTGCTGGTTGTCGACCCACCGGACCGACGCCGGCTCAGCAAGGCCGCCGAAGTAGTCGTCGTTGAGCCGGGCGGCGCGGCTCATCAGGGCGGAGTCGGTGGGACGACGACGGCGCTCCGAGCGCTCCACGCGAGCGACCATCGTGTCGACCCACTCGGCCTCCTCGGCCCGCGACAGCGACGCCGGGATGAGCACCACGATCCGCTCGCCCTCGCGATAGGCCGAGACGGTGCGGCGGCGGCGCCGCGAGCGGCGTACCTCGACCTCGGGGCGGGCGGCTGACATGACGGTGACGCTACCGGCTGCCGCCGACAGGTCAGGCCTTCGCGGCCCAGGCGAGCAGCCGCTCGCGGGGCCAGGTGGTGACGATGCGCTCGGGATCGATCCCGGCCGCCTCCGCGCGCTCGCAGCCGTAGTCGAGCATGTCCAGCTGCCCCGGCGCATGCGCATCGGAGTCGATCGAGAACAGACAGCCGAGGTCGCGGGCCAGCTCCAGCAGCGTGGTGGGCGGATCGCGGCGCTCGGGACGGGAGTTGATCTCCACCGCCACGTCGTGCTCGACGCACGCCTCGAAGACCGCGCGGGCGTCGAAGCTGCTCTGCGCTCGGGTGCCGCGGTTGCCCGTCACCAGCCGCCCGGTGCAGTGCCCGAGCACGTTGGTGAACGGGTTGCGCGCCGCTGCCACCATCCGCCGGGTCATCGCGTCGGCGTCCATGGCGAGCTTGGAGTGCACGCTCGCGACCCGGAGGTCCAGCCGGGACAGCATCTCCTCGGTCTGGTCGAGGCTGCCGTCGTCGAGGATGTCGACCTCGATCCCCTTGAGCAGCGTGAACTGCCCGGCGAAGTGGCCGTTGACCGCGTCGACGACGTCGAGCTGGCGGGCCAGCCGCTCGGCCGAGAGCCCCCTGGCTATCTTCAGCCGGGGGCTGTGGTCGGTGAGCACGAGGTACTCATGCCCGAGCTCGACCGCCGTGATCGCCATCTCCTCGATGGGTGAGCCGCCGTCGGACCAGTCGGAGTGGGAGTGCAGGTCCCCGCGCACCTGACCCCGCAACGCGCGGCCGCCGGGCACCAGCGGGCCGGCGTAGCGCAGCTCCAGCTCGGCCAGCCGCTCCGGCAGCCGCCCCTCGGCCGCCTCCGCGATCACCTGAGCCGTGCTGCCGCCGATCCCCGCAAGCTCGACGAGGGTGCCGGATCGGGCGCGCGCGGCGACCTCGTCGGGCGGCAACGGCAAGACGGTGGCCGCGGCGGAGCGGTAGGCCTTGACCTTGTAGGTGTCCTCGCGGGCCCGTTCCAGCAGGAAGGCGATCCGGCGCAGCGCGGCGACGGGACCGCCGGCGTACTCCCCGTGGTTGGCGTCCTCGGCTGCCAACGCGACCCCCTTCCGTCCCGACTTTCTTTCCTCCACAGTCCGTGGAGGCCGTTCGTGCTGGTCAGCGAGGGGTACGTCGCCCGCGCGAGGACGCTGTCCACAGCACTGTCCCGGGCCTATCCACCGATCTGACCTAGTTGTCCACAGACTCTTCCACAGCCTGTCCACAGGCCGGGGCCCGCCACGTTGACCGGCACGCCGCAGGCCTCCTAGGTTGTGCGCCAGAGGAGGCTCTGGTCGCACTCCGGTTGACGCTCGCAAGGGGAAGGCAAGCGTCGGTCGCGCGGCTGGAGCCTCTTCTGCTGTCCCCGAGGCTACTGGTGCGTACGGCGTGTCGCGGCGGTGTGCCTCCCACGGAGCGTAGGGCCCATGTCGTAGGCTCGAAGAGGTCCAGAGGACCCTCGTGACACGAGGGAACCCGACGGACTCCGACGGGCTTCCCTGAATCCCCGTCGCGACGACCGAATAGAGACAAGCAAGGAGGCCGTCATGGCGGAGACCTGGAGCGGCGAGTTCTACTGCGTGAAGTGCAAGGAGAAGCGCGAGGCCGAGGGCGAGGTGCGCGTCAACGACAAGGGCACCAAGATGGCCAAGGGTGTGTGCCCCGTGTGCGGGACCAACCTGAACCGCATCCTCGGCAAGGCGTAGTCGCCACCGACAGACGTCACAGCGGCGTCGCCACGGCCTCCGGGCCTGGCGGCGCCGCTGTTGCGTTGTTCTGACCCGTCGCGCAGACGCCGGGCTACCAGTACTCCGGGTCGAGCTTGCCCTCCATCGCCCGCAGGTGCTCGCGCGAACACTGGTCGCAGTAGGCCTGCTGACGGCCCTTCTCGACCGCGGTGGTCCAGGTCAGCGTCGCCGCGCCGTCCTCGGCGGTTCGGCCGCAGAAGTCGCAGGTGGCCATGGCCCCGACGGTACGCCGCCCACACCGGGCACGCGTAGGCCGGGCGCGCGCGGAACCGGCTCAGCCGGTGGCCAGCAGGTCGCCCCAGGCGCAGCCACAGTGAGGGTGTCGGAGCAGGTCGAGGCGCGGGAGGGTCAGCTCGGCGTCGACGGTGATCGTCGAGGACCAGGTGGCCGGACGGCCGCCCTCGACGAAGCAGGCCAGGTCGCGCACGGCCCAGGCCAGGGCGAGCGTCAGCAGCGCCGGCTCCGGCGGGCAGTCGCGCGCGACCCGTGGGGTGAGCGGCGACGGCAGCTGGGCGACCAGCAGCGGCCACCGCGGGTCGCTCTCGGTGCGGTGAGCGTCCTCGCAGCGCAGGCAGGCGGTGCGCCCGGGCACGACGAACGGACCGACGCTCACCTCGCCGCCCCGACTCCGCATCACCAGATGGGGCACGCCGGAGCACATCAGAGCGTCCACGCTTGCTCGATCCGGCTCCCCGGGCGCGGCCACCAGGCAGACGTCCGCCGCGCCCCGTCCGCCGCCCCGTCCGCCGCCCCGTCCGCCGTCACCAGGCCGGCGGCGGCCAGCAGCGCGCGGAGTTCGTCCTGCCAGGGCGGCTGCGTCATCAGGGCGACCCGCGCCGCCGCCCGCCTCGCGAGCTCCTCGGTCGCGCCCCCCGGCCCGCGGGCGAACGTCGCCGCGGCGAGCCGCGGCCAGGTCGTCCTGGCCCGTTGCCAGGCCGTGGCCTCCACGAGCAGCCCCGCCCGCCACAGCCGCTGGGCCAACAACCTGCCTTCGGGGTCGGCGGGCAGCCGGGCCGCACCGGCGTCGAGCGCCTCCAGCAGGCTGCGGACCAGGGGCGTGTCCGGGACCACCACGGCATCCGGCCCGAGCCCGAGCTGCAGCCGCTCTGCATCGCGGCGTACGACGTCCACGCCGGGCCGCAGCGCGACCATCGCCGGCACTGTCCCCGTGTCCATGCTCCGCACCTTCGCAGATCAGCAGTCGGCGTGCGGTGGGCGATCCACAGGGCGCCCGCGACCGGTCCCGCACAGACGAAGAGCCGGGCACGACCGGTGATGTCGTGCCCGGCTCTTGCGTCCGGTTGTCGTTGCGGTGCCCTTGCCCCCCGTTGCTGCCTCAGGAAGCACTGGCAAGGGAGAGGCTGGCCTCCCGGTTCGCGCGCTCGGCCTTGCGGCTCTGGCGACGCTCTCGGTTGACCTGTTTGCCACGGTTCGCGGCACGGGCGTCGTTCAGTCGCTGCGCCTGGTAGGCGCGAGCGAACTCGCTGTTCAAGTGATACATGGTGATGCTCCGTCTTCTGGTTGATGTCCATGGATGAGTGGCGGTGGTCGGGGCTGCCGGTCAGGCGGCCGCGTCCTTGCGCGGACGGCCGCGAGGCCGCTTGCGCGGGATCACGACGCCCTGCAGGAAGAGCTCGCCTCCCCACACGCCCCACGGCTCACGCCGCTCGAGAGCCCCGGTCAGGCACATCGACCGCACTGGGCAGTCGACGCACAGGGCCTTGGCCTGCTCGACGTCGGCGGGCGACTCGGCGAACCACAGCTCCGGGTCGTTCACCCGGCACGGCGGTAGCCCCTCGAAGCCCCGTTCGGTGACCCGCTGGGTGGCCAGTTGGGTGGCCCCGTCCACGCGGTCGAGAACGCTGATGGTCATCAGATTCCCCTCCTTGTCATGACCTGATCGCGTTGTCTGGTTGATCGAACCTGTCGTGCGAAATGCAGAAGGCCGCGGATCCCTTGATGTGGGTTCCGCGGCCTGGAGGCTGCCGATGCGTTGAGGTATCAACAGATCGGTGGACTCCAGGCGGGGGTCCCCAGGACGGCGCCCTTGGTGCGCGTGACGATGCCGCTCTCGAGGCTCGTGACGTGCGACCGGCCGGCGGCCTTGCCACTGATGGCGGTGCAACCCGCGGACATACGGGTGTCCACCTTGGCGAACGCGGGCATGCCGAGGACGCGGCCATCGGTGGGCAGGGCGACGGACGGGTTTGCCGTCCAGTTCTGGGTCTTGCTCATCGGGCCACCTCCTTCGGTGAGTCGGGCGCGGAGCTTGTCAGACTCGGATGCGCGCGCGGGTGTTGTTCTTGCCCGGATACGTTACTCCCGGTCGGTCGAGGGCCGCAAACCTTTTTATTGGGGGGTCTGATCCTCGACCATGGCCAGCACGTCGTCGGCGTAGCGCTCCACCTTGGCGCGGCCGATGCCGGCGATGGTGAGCAGCTGGGTCTCGTCGGTCGGCTTGCGCTCGGCGATCAGCTGCAGGGTCGCGTCGGTGAACACCACGAACGCCGGCACCTTCTCCTCACCTGCTCGCGCCAGGCGCCACTCCCGCAGTCGCTCGAAGAGCGCCTCGTCGTAGGAGGCGGGGCAGTCCTCACAGCGGCCGCGCTTCTTCTCCGCACCGGAGGCCAGCGACTTGCCGCATTCGCGGCAGGTGACGGCGCGGCGCGATCTGGCCCGCCTCGATCCGGCCTGCTCGGCCGGGTCGGTGCTCGCCGGCCGCAGCCCGTCCAGGAACCGGGAGGGCTTGCGCGAGCCGCGACCGCCGGGGTTGCGCGCCAACGCCCATGACAGGGCCAGCTCGCGGCGGGCGCGGGTGATGCCGACGTAGAGCAGCCGCCGCTCCTCCTCGACCGCCTCGGGGTTGTCGGCGTAGATGATCGGGAGCGTGCCCTCCTGGAGGCCGCACAGGAACACGGCGTCCCACTCGAGCCCCTTCGCGGCGTGCAGCGTCGCGAGCGTCACCCCGTCGGCCACCGGGGCGTGTTGCTCGGCGGCGCGCCGGTCGAGGTCGTCGACGAACTCCCTCAGGGTGGTCCCGGCATGTTCCGCGGCCAGATCCACCAGGGCCTGGAGCGACTCCCAGCGGTCGCGGGCCTGACCGCGGCCCGAGGGCGCCTCGGGCGACCAGCCCATCCCGGCCAGCACCGCGCGGGCCTGGGTGGCCAGGCCGTCCTCGGCGGCCGGCTCGTCGGAGACGGCAGCACGCGCCGCACCCCGCAGCAGCGTGACGGCCTGCCGCACCTCGGCGCGATCGAAGAAGCGGGCGGCGCCGCGGACGACGTAGGGGAGGCCGCGGGCCGCCAGCGCCTCCTCGAACGACTCGGTCTGGGCGTTGAGCCGCAACAGCACCGCGACCTCGCTCAGGGGGGTGCCGGCGTCGCGGAGCTCCTGGACCCGCGCCGCTACCGCCTGGGCCTCGGCGACCTCGTCGGGGTGCGGCGTGTAGCTGACCTCGGGGCCGGCCTCGCACTGCGCCCGCAGCTGCACGCCGCGGCTCGAGCTGCCGGCCAGCAGCGTGTTGGCCGCAGTGACCACCTGTGGCGTCGAGCGGTAGTTGCGGACCAGCTCCACGCAGGTGGACCCGGGGTGCTTGCTCGCGAAGTCACGGAGGTACGACGGGCTGGCGCCGGCGAAGCTGTAGATCGTCTGCGCCGGGTCGCCCACGACGCACACCTCGTCTCGCCCCCCGAGCCACAGGTCCAGCAGCGCGGACTGGAGCGGCGAGACGTCCTGGAACTCATCCACGACGAACCAGCGGTACTGACGGCGCACCTGGGCGGCCACCCGCTCGTCGTCGGCGAGCAGGCCGGCCGTGAGCAGCAGGACGTCTTCCATGTCCATCCGGCCCTGCTCGCGTTTGACGCCTTCGTAGGCCGTGAACATCCGGGCCACCGACTCCTCATCGAGGCCGTTGACGGTGCGGCCGCGGGCCACGGCGATCTTCGGGTAGTCGTCGGGCCCGACGTTGCTCACCTTGGCCCACTCGACCTCCGAGGCGACGTCGCGCAGCATCGCCTGGTCGGCCCGCACCCGCAGACTCCGCGCCGCCCCGGCGAGCAGGCCGAGCTTCGACTCGATCAGCTGCGGCAGCTCGGTGCGACGGGTGGCCGGCCAGAAGTAGCGCAGCTGCCGCAGCGCCGCGGAGTGGAAGGTCCGGGCCTGCACCCCCGGCGCGTCGAGGCGCCGCAGCCGAGCGCGCATCTCCCCCGCGGCCCGGGTCGTGAACGTGACCGCGAGCACCTCGGTCGGGGCGTAGACCCCGGACGCGACGCCATAGGCGATCCGGTGCGTGATCGCGCGGGTCTTGCCGGTGCCCGCTCCGGCCAACACGCGCACCGGTCCGCGGAGCGCCTCGGCGACCTCGCGCTGCTCGGGGTCGAGCGCGGCGAGGAGGTCCTCGGGTGTGGCCATCGGGAACAAAACTCCCTTGTCGGCGCTTGGATGTGAACGACTGACCGCCACCCTAGACGTCCTCTGGGACACAGAAAGCGACGGCCGACGATGAGTGCGACCGCCCCCTTCACGATGTACTCCACACCGTGGTGCGGCTACTGCTTTCGGTTGAAGGGTCAGCTCGGCCGCGAGGGGATCACCTTCGACGAGGTCGACATCGAGAAGCACCCCGAGGCCGCCCATCTGATCGAGCAGATCAACGATGGCAACCAGACGGTCCCCACCCTGGTCTTCGCCGACGGCACCGCGCTGACCAACCCCTCGCTGATCCAGATCCGCGCCAAGGTCGCCGAGCTCTCCTGATCCAGGCAGCGTGACCCAGGCAGCCTGACCCGGGCCGCGCGGCCTACCAGCGACCCGGCAGCGGGCCGCCGTACCACTCCTCCACGAGCGACCGGCTGATCGACAAGTGGCCGGGCAGCACCAGATCACCGGCATCGGCCTGCGCGGTGATCTCCGCCCGGCTGAACCAGCGGGCGTCGTCGAGCTCGTCGCCGTCGACGCGGATCGTGGCCGAGAGCGCCCGCCCGGTGAAGCCGAGCATCAACGATCCGGGGAACGGCCACGCCTGGTTGCCGAAGTAGGCCACCTCGCCGACCAGCACGCCGGTCTCCTCCGCCACCTCTCGGCGTACGGCGTCCTCGAGTGCCTCGCCCGGCTCGCAGAAGCCCGCCAGCGTGGAGAAGCGCCCCGGCGGCCACGACGGCTGGCGGCCCAGCAGGCACCGCTCGTCATCCGCGCCCGGCTCGCCGTCGGTGATCAGCATGATCACCGCGGGGTCGGTGCGCGGGAACTGCGTCTTGCCGCACGCGCCGCAGCGCAGCTCGTGGCCGGCGGCACCAGCGGTCAGCCGACCCCCGCAGCGCGGGCAGCACCGGGTCCCCCAATGCCACTCGGCCAGGCCCATCGCGTGGAACACCAGCGGCGCCTCGTCGACCGCCCCGTCGGCCAACGGCTGCAGGATCGCCCGCAGCCCGACCCACTCACCGCGCTCCCCAGGCGCGTGCTCGGGATCCACGAGCACCGCGAACCAGGTGCGTCCGTCGCGCTCGCCCAGCAGCACGCGTACACCGTCCGGAGCCGCCGCCGGGGACACCCAGTCCAGCCGCCCGTCGACCGGCCGCAGCCGGGTCCCGGCGATCACCAGCACTCGGCTCTCCGGGTCCGACCAGCGTCCTGCGAGCCAGGCATCGTCGACGCGGCGTACCCCCGCCCGGTCGTGGGCGTTCGCCGCCAGGTCGAGGTGCGCGAAGGTCACGATGTCCAGCCTAGGGGCGGCACTGCCTAGGCTGACGCCCATGAGCACCCACATCAGCGCCGCCCCCGGCGACATCGCCCCCACCGTCCTGATGCCCGGCGACCCGCTCCGCGCGAAGTGGATCGCCGAGACGTTCCTGGACGACGCGCGCTGCTACAGCGAGGTCCGCGGCATGTATGGCTTCACCGGCACCTGGCGCGGCCACCCGGTCTCCGTGCAGGGCTCCGGCATGGGACAGCCGTCGCTGGCCATCTATGCCCACGAGCTGCTGACCGAGTACGCCGTCTCCACCGTGATCCGGGTCGGTTCGTGCGGGGCGCTCACCGAGAAGGTCGCGATCCGCGACGTGATCCTGGCCTCGGGTGCCTGCACCGACTCGTCGATGAACCGGATCCGCTTCGAGGGCCTCGACTACGCCCCGGTCGCCGACTTCGGCCTGCTGCGATCGGCGTACGACGTGGCGCAGGGGCTCGACCTGGAGCACGCCGTCCATGTCGGGCTGATCTTCTCCTCGGACTCGTTCTACGGCCCGCGACCCGAGCTCACCGCACGGATGGCGGACTACGGCGTTCTCGCCGTGGAGATGGAGGCGGCCGCGCTCTACACGCTGGCCGCGCAGCACGGCGCCCGCGCGCTGTGCGTCTGCACCGTCTCCGACCACATCGTCACCGGTGAGGAGACGACCTCGCAAGAGCGGGAGCAGACGTTCGGCGCGATGATCGAGATCGCCTTGGGCGCGGCGCTCACGACGGACTGAGTCGGCTCGCGGGCACCTGTGTGAACCGGCCCGAATTCGTGACCTGATCGTGACCGAATCCCCTGTGGAATAAGGGCTTTCGGGTCGTCCGTTGTCGGTGGTCCGCTCTAGCGTGGGAGACATGACAGCAGCCGACCGCACACCGATTCCGGGGTCCCCGGGCGCGGTGCTGGCTGCCGCCCGCGACCACCAGTGGGCCGCGCGGGCCGCCGAGGCTGGGCTGCTCGCGGCCGCGTTGGAGTGGGCCTCGCTGCACGCGGCCCACGACCTGGCCGATGCCGCGTCGTGGTGGCTCCACGGCGAGGTCATCCCGCTCGCCGGGGAGGGTTGTCCCGAGGTCGCCGCCTGGGCGGTCCCGGAGTTCGCGGCCGCGGTCGGGTTGACCACTGATGCCGGGCGGCGGTTGATCGGGCAGGCGTTGGAGCTGGCCTGGCGGCTCCCCACGCTGTGGGAGCAGGTGCAGGAGGGTCGGGTGCCGGCGTGGCGGGCCCGCCGGGTTGCCGACGCCACCATGCCCCTGAACCGGGTGGCGGCGGGGTTCGTGGGCCGGCAGGTCGCCGCCGTTGCAGGCAAGGTCTCGCTGCCGCAACTGGACCGGCTGATCACCGAGGCCAAGGTCCGGCACGAGGCCGCAGAGCGCCCGGACCCGTCAGACCCCTGCCCGACCGGCCCGGACGCTCGTCGGGTGGACGTGCGCACCGACCTGGTCACCTTCGACGGGACCGTGCCGGTGGTCGGGGAGCTCGATCTGGCCGATGCCCTCCACCTCGACCAGGCGCTGACGGCGGGTGCCGAGCAGCTCCGGATCGCCGGCTCTGCCGACACCCTCGACGCCCGGCGCGCGGTCGCGCTGGGGGAGATGTCACGTGCGCAGCTCGCGCTGACCCTGGACCCAGCCGACGACACGGCCGTCACCTCAGGGAGGCCGGTCCGGCCGGCCACCCTGTTCCTGCACCTCTCCGACACCGCCCTTACGGGTGCCAGCCCGGTCGGCAGGTGTGAGAACACCGCGACCCCGATCAACGCCGAGACCATCCGGGCCTGGTGCGGCCACCCCGACACCTTGATCACCGTCCGGCCGATCCTGGACCTGGCCGAGCATGTCCGGGTGGATCAGTATGAGATCCCCGACCGCCTGCGGGCCCAGGTCGATCACCGCGACGGCGGTTGCGTGTTCCCCTGGTGCACGAGACCAGCCAGGGCCTGCGACCACGACCACCGCGAGCCGTACGATCCCCATGATCGGCAGGGCGATCCAGCCCGGGGCCCGACCTGCTCCTGCAACCTCGCGCCGCTGTGCCGACATCACCACCGGCTCAAGACCCACACCCCGTGGCGCTACCGATCCCCCGAGCCAGGCGTCTACCTCTGGCGAAGTCCGCACGGCTACCAGTTCCTCCGCGACCCGTCCGGCACCACCGACGTCACGCCACCCGGGACGCACACCCCGAACGGCTGCCCCAGCCCCGGCCACCCACCCGACCGGTAGCCATCCCGCTCCACACCCCGCCACCTGCGACCCGTGGCGGGGGCATCGGCACACCCGGGGAATGCACAGCCGACGAGTGGGCGGCCTCTCAGTACCAGCGGACTACGGTGGTTCGAGTCCGATCTCGGGCGGGCCTCCGGACTCTCGCACGACGATCAGTCGCGGACCTCCTCGCCGAGCCGGGCTACGCTGCGCTGTGCCCGAGTTCACCTGGCGACCGGCCAACGAGGCAACGACCGAGGACGTCGAGGCGGTGTTCGACACCGGCGGCGCCCGCAAGTGCCGCTGCCAGGCGCTGAAGTGCCCAGGCTGGATCTGGCGCGACACCACCCAGGAGCAGCGGGACGCCGCCCTGCTGGAGCAGACCGGTTGCGGCACCGACGGACCCACGTCCGGCCTGATCGGGTACGTCGACGGCGACCCGGCCGGCTGGGTTGCGGTCGAGCCGCGGGAGAACTACCCCAGAGTGTGGAGTCGGAAGAAGTCGTGGATGCGGATGGACCCTGAGCTCGTGGGCGTCTGGTCGGTCACCTGCTTCGTCGTACGCAAGGGCTTCCGCCGGCAGGGGCTCATGTACGAGCTGGCCGCGGCCACTGTCGAGTACGGAAGGCAGGCCGGCACCCTCGTCCTGGAGGGCTATCCCACTGAGCCGCCACCCAGCAAGACCGTGATCTGGGACGAGGCGTCGGTCGGGCTGCTACAAGTCTTCCTTGACGCCGGGTACGAGGTGGCGGCCTCGCCGACCCTGCGCCGGAGGGTGGTGCGGCACCGACTCGGCGGGCCGTCGTGACAGGCCGGGCGCCCTGCTCCCGGTGAGGGCGACGGGCATCGTCCTCTCAGTGGTCGTGGGGATGGTCAGGGCGGTTCATGGAGTCGGCGCTCATTCGCAGAAGGAAGGCGAAGACCACCAGAACCACACCGGTGATCCAGCCACCGCTGGCGAAGGGTGCGGGGACCCACACCAGGAGAAGAAGCCCCGGCACGACCAGGGCGCTGGAGAGGTACGCGAACATCCGCATGCCGTAGAGGAAGGTGAAGGGCAAGTAGTGGGCACCGACGATGACCATGCTCGCCGGAAAGAAGAGCTCACCGCGACCTGCCAGCAGCGCCACCACGACCACGAGACCGATGGGCACTGTGAACGCGATCTGCATCGCCAGGGCCGTCATCGGGTGCCCACTGGGCAAGGATGCGGGGCGCCCGGTCATCCGGATGGCGAGCCAGGTGAGCGGGAAGATCAGTGTTCCGCCCAGGAACAGCACGGCCACCGAAAGCGTGGTGGAGATCCACGTGGCCACTACGGCGGCTGACAGCCACACCGCCGCTGATACCAGTTGGCCGTAGAAGCCGCCGGAGTAGACGCGGCGAACGTCGCGTTGGGCCACGGCTACCAGCATTCGTGGTCCTCCATCCGCCGTGTCGCGGCTTGGCACATCTACTCGACCTCCTGATCACATCTGATCGACGCCAGACCTGCCACAGCCACTTTGCCGATGAGCGGTCGATCCGCACGCTAGGGCACGTCCTGTTCTCAGCGGCACGCGGTAGCCCACTTGGCAGCGCACATGTGCGTCTCCTCGCGTGAGGGCACCTCGATCACCGTGAGTTACCCGACGTCACATGTGGTCCGTCGCGTGGGCATCCAGCACCAGCACGTACTGCGGCATGGCATGGCTCCTTCCGCGCCCCTCCGAAGCCCCCGCATGCTGAACGCTGTGATGATCCATGGGAACCGGGCCATCATCGACCTCGACCTCAACGCTGCCCGTCTGCAGGAGCCGATGAGCGCGCGCGGCCTCTCAACGCGCCAGCGGACAACGGTGAGTGGGCTCTCGACCGAGGGTGTTCGGAGACGCGCGTCCCGAAAGACGATGCCCAGTGACCCTCGCCGCTACCGGCTCCCCGCCGTTCTGAGCGACTCTGGTGGGGAATCGATCTGGCGCTTGGGGGTGCTGAGGGTGCAGGTCTTGATCAGGCGTCCCAAGGTCGTGCGTGGCGACGTCTCGCGCCGGCGAGGCACAGGTTCACTTCTCGATGTTCCCGACGACGGCGTCGATCGGGCGAGCACGCAGGCGTACGCCGCCCGCCGCGTGGTCTCGCGCTCGAGGTCAGGCGACGCGGGACCTCGGGGCGTTCTCGGCCGTCATCGAAGGGTCGCGGATCACGACCTCGTCCAGGGCGTCGTCGATGGCCGCCATCGCGTCGGCGTCCAGCCGGACTCCGGCTGCCTTGACGTTCTCCTCGACCTGCTCGGGCCGCGAAGCCCCGACCAGGGCGGCCGCGACGTTGTCGTTCTGGAGCACCCACGCCACGGCGAGCTGGGCCATCGTCAGGCCGGCCTCGTCCGCGATCGGCTGCAGCCGCTGCACTCGCTCGAGGATGTCATCGCGCATGAACCCACTGATCATGTCGGCGCCGCCCTTGTCGTCGGTCGCGCGCGAGCCGGCAGGCGGGGCCTCCCCGGGCCGGTACTTGCCGGTGAGCACACCTTGCGCGACGGGGCTCCAGACGATCTGGCTGAGACCGAGCTCCTCGCACGCAGGGACTACCTCGCCCTCGATGACCCGCCACAGCATGGAGTACTGCGGCTGGCTCGAGATCAGCTGGATGCCGAGATCGCGCGCCAGGGCGTGGCCGGCGCGGATCTGGTCCGCGGTCCACTCGCTGACCCCGATGTAGAGCGCCTTGCCCTGGCGTACGACGTCGGCGAAGGCCTGCATCGTCTCCTCGAGCGGGGTCTCGGCGTCGTACCGGTGCGCCTGGTAGAGGTCGACGTAGTCGGTCTGCAGCCGAGTCAGCGATCCGTTGATCGACTCCAGGATGTGCTTGCGCGACAGGCCGGTGTCGTTCTTCCCGCCCGGGCCGGTCGGCCAGTACACCTTGGTGAAGATCTCCAGGCTCTCGCGGCGCTCACCCTTCAAGGCCTCGCCCAGCACGCTCTCGGCCACGGTGTTGGCGTACACGTCAGCGGTGTCGAACGTGCTGATGCCGTGATCGAGCGCGGCCCTCACGCACGCCGTCGCCGCCTCGTTCTCGACCTGCGACCCATGGGTGAGCCAGTTGCCGTAGGTGATCTCGCTGATCTTCAGCCCGCTGTTGCCGAGGTACCGGAACTCCATGCCGCCACCGTATGCCGCGGCGCCTGACCACGCCCATCCCGCCCGGGGGACTAGCCAGCTCCTCGCGGCCCGGCATCGAGTCGGGCTCGACCAGGGCGAACCCGCCGTCGGCCTCGCTGCCGGGCAGTCCAACCGGTGGCGCGTCAGGCGCTTCGTCGCGATACAACGCCGGATCGACCGGCAATCGCTGACCCGCCCGACCGGCGTCGATGCCCGGGCCGACTGTGGCAATCACCCCCGCGATATCCCCACCCTGCACTCGCGGAAAGGCGATCGGCACGCGGAGGCGGTCCCGCCTATCGACTCGCAGGATCGGTTTGCTCAGAAGCGCTGGGGGACGAAGGACTGCTCGTGCATGGGTGGCCGCATGTAGGCCATCTCCTGCATCCCCGGCAGTTCGACCTCCTCCGGTGCCACGTCCTCATAGTCGAACTGGTTGAGCAGGTGGTCAATGCAGTTCAGTCGAGCGGCCTTCTTGTCGTCGGAGGGAACGACGTACCACGGCGCCTGCTTGATGTCGGTGTACTGGAAGGTGGTGTCCTTCGCCATCGAGTACCGCACGTACAACTCGTGCTCGGCGAGGTCCATGTCGGAGAGTTTCCAGCGCTTGAGCGGCTCGGCGTTGCGCGCCTCGAACCGCCTGCGCTGTTCGTCGAAGGACACCGAGAACCAGTACTTGATGACGAGGATCCCCGAGCGCACCAGCATCCGCTCGAACTCCGGGCAGGACCGCAGGAACTCCTGGTGTTCCTCCTCGCTGCAATAGCCCATCACCCACTCGACGTTCGAGCGGTTGTACCAGGACCGGTCGAACAACACCATCTCCCCAGCCGCCGGCAGGTGCTCCACGTAGCGCTGGAAGTACCACTCGGTGCGCTGCCGCTCGGTGGGCTTCGGCAGCGCCACGATCCGCACGGTGCGGGGGCTGGTGCGTTCGGTGATCCGCTTGATCACACCGCCTTTGCCTGCCGATCCGCGTCCCTCGAAGATCACCAGCACCTTCAGACCCTGGCTCTGAATCCAATACTGGAGCAGCACCAGCTGCTCCTGCAGCCGCTCCATCTCCGCGTCGTAGACGGAGCCACGCAGCTTGCCTCGCTTGGTGTAGCGCTCGGCATCGCGCTTCTTGGCGGCGACAGTGTCGTCGGCGCCCTCAGGGAGTTCGGCGTTGTCTGTCACAAGCTCCTCCGGGGTTCGGGTTGATGCCTCCTAAGGCTGACGGTTCAGCCCCGAACCGGCAAGCCGTCGCTGCCAGACCTGCGCGGCGACCGCGCCGAACTGCCGAGGGCCGGAAGAACACCTGATGTTTCCGGTCCAACTCCAGTCGTAGCGCAGTCGTCCGGCTCGACTAGCCAGCCCCACGCACCAGCGCCTCGAGCTCCTCACGTCCCGGCATCGAGTCGGGCTCGACCAGATCACCGCTGCGGACGTAGCAGAACCCCGCGCGCACCTGCTCGATCGGCACCCCGGCCAGCTCGGCCCAGGCGACCCGGTAGACGGCCAGCTGGAGCGGGTCGGAGGTCGCCTCGCGGCCCGTCTTCCAGTCGACGACCAGGAAGCCGTCGCCGTCGGCGTAGACGGCGTCGATCCGGCCACGGATCACCTGGCCGCCGACGACGAGGGCGAAGGCCGCCTCCACGGCATGGGGGATCCGGTCGGCGAAGGGGCCCTGCTCGAACGCCGCGATCACCGCGTCGAGCTCGCTCTCGTCGGCGATGTCGAGGTCGGCGCGGCCCGGCAGGTCGTCGGGGTCGAGCAGCGGCTGCTGGGCGAAGCGATGCTCGACCCAGGCGTGGAACAGGGTGCCGAAGCGAGCCGCCCGGCTCGGCGGCCGGGGCATCGGCCGCGCCAGGTCGCGCGCGAACTCCTCGGGGTCATCGCTGAGCCGGAGCAGCGCGGAGGCCGACAGGCTGTCCGGCAGCCGCACCGCCACCTCGGTCCCGCGCTCGGACCGCGCCTCGGTGACCAACCGCTCGATGTCGGCATCCCAGTCGGCCACCTGGGCGCTCTCCACCATGTCGAGCCCGTCGTCCTCGGCGTCGGGGTCGGCCTCGCGGACCAGGGCCGCGGCCACCAGCCGCCGCTCGATCTCCGCGCCGTGGCCGGTGGGCGGCCAGGGCTGGGACGGGTCCTCCTCGGCATAGGGGTTGGGATCGCCGCGTTCGGGTTTGTCGCGCCACGTCGGATCCGGCTCGCCCCACTCCCCCAGCAGGTCGCGGATCACCGTTTGGTAGTCCGACGGTCCGAACGGGGTGGGCCGCGCGCTCCAGCAGTACGACGTCACGCTGAGCAGGTGCGCGGCCCGGGTGAACGCGACGTACCCCAGCCGGAGCTCTTCGGTGCGGTCGTGGGTGCGGGTGGCGGCGCGATAGGCGTCCAGCGCGGCCTTGTCGTGGCCGGCGAGCTGCGGCAGATCTCGGGCGTCACCCCGCAGCGGCGCCGGCAGCACCGACGGCGAGGAGGTCCACAGCGAGCGAGAGCGGTTGCTCGGGAAGCGGGTGTCACACACGCCCACCAGGAACACCGAACCCCACTCCAGGCCCTTGGCCCGGTGCACGGTGAGCAGCTTGACCGAGTCCGCCGTCGTCGGGGTCGCCACGTCCAGACCGTTGCCCTGGTCGTCCTCGGCGGTGAGGTAGGCGATCAGCGCCGGGAGGGTGACGTCGCCGTCCACGGCCTGGAAGTCGGCGACGGCGCGGACGAAGAGATCCAGGTTGTCGCGCCGTGCCGGCGCCGCCGAGCTCACCGCCGACGCCAGCTCGATGTCGGTCCCGGTGGTGTCGATGATCCGGCGCACGATGTCGAGCAGCGGCTCCCCGACGTGCGAGCGCAGCATCCGCAGCTCGCGGGCGAGCAGGGCGAAGCGCTCTCGCGCCTCCGGTGAGTAGGGCCGGTCGCCGGGATCGGTCAGGGCATCGTCGAGGCACGGGATCTCGGACGGGTCGATGCCGTCGGCGATCTTGGTCAGATGCGCCGTGATCGACGAGGGGTCGACGCCCCGGCCCCGGCGACCGGAGAGTTCTGCCGCTCGGCTGCTGAGCAGCCCGAGGTCCCGCGGACCGATGGCCCAGCGGGGACCGGTGAGCAGGGTCAACAGGCCGGCGTTGGCCGTCACATCGTTCATCAGGCGCAGGATCGCCACGACCTCCGCCACCTCGGGCAGCCGGAGCAGCCCCGACAGGCCCACGATCTCCACCGGCACGTCGGCCGCGGTCAGCGCATCGAAGACCTCGGCAGCGTGGGCGTTGTCCCTGGTGAGCACGCCGACGTCGGACCAGAGCCCTCCGTCATCCCCCGTGTGGGCGGCCTGGACACCGTCGGCCAGCGCGGCCAGCTCCTCGCGGTGTGTCTCGTGGACCGCAGTGGTGACCACCCCAGGTGCGGCGTCGGGGGTGGGTTCCAGCGGCGCGATCGCGTCGCTGGCGGCGTACAGCGGCGCCGCCAGCCGGTTGGCCGTCTCCAGGATCCGGCGATCGGAGCGGCGGTTGACGGTCAGCGGGTAGAGCGGAACCGTGCCGGTCACCGCCGGGAACGTCTGGGGGAAGTCGAGGATGTTGGACGCCGAGGCCCCACGCCAGCCGTAGATCGCCTGGTTGGGGTCGCCGACCGCAGTGACCGCGTGACCGCGGCCGCCGGCCGCGTCCGGCCCCGAGAACAACCGCGACAGCATGATCGCCTGGGCCACCGAGGTGTCTTGGTACTCGTCGAGCAGCACCACCCGGAACCTCTCCCGCTCCGCCGCGCCCACGTCGGGGTGGGTCGCCGCCAGCCTGGCACCGAGCTCGATCTGGTCGGAGTAGTCCATCAGGCCCAGGTCGCCCTTGAGCCGGCGATAGGCCTCGACCAGCCCGAGCAGCTCGCCGCGACGGTCGAGGGCGCTGAGGGCGTCCAGCACTGGCTTGAGGTAGGTCTTGCGCTTCTTGCCGGCCTCCTCCTCGGCCAACGCCCGCTCGAAGCCGCCGTGCTCGGCGGCGTCGAACGCCCGCACGTCATCGGGGCTGACCAGGTGCTCGCTCATCGCGGAGTCCAGGGCCAACAGGTTCTGGATCGCGGTCTCGGCATGGTCGGTGAGCCGGACGATGATGCCGTCGTAGCGGTCGACCACGCGCGCGCCGAGCTGGTAGCGCGCCGCGTCGGTGATCACCCGGGTGTCGGGCTCGTGGCCGATCCGAAGCCCGTGGTCGGTGAGCAGGCCGGCGGCGTAGGCGTGGTACGTCGCCACGGTCGGCTCCACGACGTCCTCGGGCACGAGCCCCTCGGCCCCCGCGGGACCGGGCGCGACGACATCGCCGAGCGCACCGGCCGCGAGCAGCTGGGACCGGATCCGGCTGCGCAGCTCGCTCGCCGCCTTCGTGGTGAACGTCAGACCGAGCACCTGGTCGGGGCGCACCTGGCCGGTGAGGACGAGGTAGACCACGCGAGCGGCCATCAACGTGGTCTTGCCGGAGCCGGCACCGGCGATCACCACGGCCGGCTCGAGGGGCGCGGCGATGGCGGCCCACTGCTGGGGACTGGCCACCCAGCCGACGCCCATGGCCGCGGCCAGCGCTTCGGGCGAGCCGATCTCACGCGGAGCCACCGCAGTCGCCAGTCCCGGCTCGCCGCCGCTCACCGGGTCACCACGTGACCGGCACTCTGCGCCGGGCAGATCGGCTCGAAGGGGCAGTCGCGGCACTGCTGGCCGACCACGGCCGGGAACTGCTCGGACCGCAGCAGCTGCGCCGCGCGGGAGAGCTGGCCGCGCAGCGCGGAGCGCTCCGGCCCGTCGTCCGCCTGGAGGTCCTGGGCCTGCACCACCGCGTGGGCGTCACCCTCGGTGAGCCCCAGCTGCACCAGCTCCGCGCCTCCCGCACGGGCGCCCTCGGCGGGAAGGCCGGCGAGCCCGTCCACCGCGCCGTGGTCGACCGCGAGCTGGTAGAGGCCGAGCTGGAGGTTGCCAGGCACCGACTTGTCGGTGGGTTTGGTGCGGCTGGTCTTGAGGTCCACGACCACCACCCGGCCGTCGCCATCGAGCTCGAGCCGGTCGGCGTACCCCGCGAGGCGGACCCGCTCGCCGTCGGGAAGGTCGACGACGGCACGGAACTCCTGCTCGACACCGAGCAGCTCCCGGGAGTTCTTGTCGTGCCAGGTGAGGAAGCGCCCCAACGCCGCCCGGATCCGGGCGAGCTCGCGGTCGCGGGCCCAGGGGGTGCGGAACTCCATCCGGTCCCACACCGCGCCCACATGTCCCATCAGCACCTCCACCCCGGCGTCGTCCGGGGTGACCTCGAGCTCGCCTGCGGCGACGCGCTGGGCGATCGCGTGCACGAGCTCGCCGAGGTTGGCCGATTGGTGAGACCGGGTGACGCCCCCGGCCTCTCGGGCCAGGAACCATCGGGTCGGGCAGATCGAGATGCCCTCGACCAGGCTGGCCGAGACCGGGATCGGCTGGTCGGGGTCGCGCAGCGGCCGGACCGACCGCGTGGCCGATCGGGTGCCCCACCAGGTCGACGGATCGGCCATCGCGGACAGGGGTCGGTCGCCGACGGTCTCCCGCGCCAATCTGGCCAGGCGCCTGGCCGCTGCCTGGCGGACGGCCGGGCTGGTCGCGGGATCGGCGGTGGTACGCCGCAGCTCGCTGACCAGGCCTCCCAGCGACAGGGTTCGCGCGGGGCGGCCCTGGACCGACTCGATGGCGACGCCGAGCTCGGCCAGGAACCGCGACGGCTGGTCGCCGTCGTCCTCCGACGAGGCGACCGCGGTGACGACCAGCCGCTCCCGGACGCGGGTGCAGGCGACGTAGAAGAGCCGTCGCTCCTCCACCAGCAGCTCGCGGGTGGTGGTCGCAGGGACCAACGTCCCCCGGCCGATCCGGTCCGCGCCGAGCAGCGTCGCGCGACGTCTCAGGTCTGGCCAGCCGTCCTGCTGAACGTGGGCCACGACGACCAGGCGCCATTCGAGACCCTTGGCGCGGTGAGCCGTCAGGAGTCGGACGGCCGCCCCCCGCGCACCCCGCTCGGCCAGAGTGTCCGCGGGGATCTGCTGCGCCACCAGGGTGGCCAGGAACTCGCGGGCGCCCACCCGGTCCCGGGTCTCCTCGGCGCGGGCCGCGGCCTCGAAGAGGGCGCAGATCGAGTCGAGGTCGCGGTGCGCCCGGCGCGCGGTGCCGCCACCGAGCTCGACGAACCGGCGCAGCCGAGCCGGCCAGCCGGTCCCGGACCACAGCGTCCACAGCAGCTCCTCGGCGGTCGCACCGTCGTCTGCCTGCCGGGCGGCCGTGGCCACCAGGTCGGCGACGGCCCGGGCCCGCGCGACCTCGGGCCCCTCCAGACCGTCGAGCAGACCCGGGTCGAGGACGCAGCGCCGCACCAGCTCGCGGGAGCCCGCCGGCGTCCGCTCCTGGGTGGCGGCCTGCGCCTTCTCCCTCTGTCGCAGCCGCCGGGCCAGGCGGCGTACGTCGCCGGCGTCAAGGCCTCCGAGAGGGCCGGTGACCAACGCCTCGGCCCGTGCCGCGTCGACGTGGTCGACATGGTCGGGGTCGTCGTTGTGGAGGTTGAGCACCACCCGCAGCGCGTCGATCAGGGGCAGGGCGGCGGGGTCGCGGACCAGCGGCACCTCATCGCTCGCCACCTCGATCGGCACCCCCGCGGCCCCGAGCGAGCGCCGCAGCGACGGGATCGAGGCCCGCCCGGAACGCACCAGCACGGCCATGTCGTCCCAGTCGATGCCGTCCTCGAGGTGGGCACGACGGAGCAGGTCGGCGAGGTGCTCGGCCTCGGCCCGGTCGGTGTCGAAGGTCTGCACGACCACGCGCCCGCGGTCGGGGCCGTCGTCGAGAGCCTGGGGCGCGAGGAACGCGCCGCGGGCGGCGGCAGGGATGGTCCCGGGGAGCCCGATCCGGCCGGCTACGCGCTGGGCGGCGGTGAGGATCCGCGGCCCGAAGCGACGGGTCGTCCCGAGCGAGACGACGTCGGCGGGCTGGCCGTCGGAGCGTCGGAACTCCGTCGGGAAGTCCAAGATGCCGCGCACCTCTGCGCCGCGGAACGCATAGATCGACTGGTGCGGGTCGCCGACCACGACCAGGTCGCGACCGTCGCCCGCGAGCGCCTGCAACAGCGACACCTGGCCGGCGTCGGTGTCTTGGTACTCGTCGACGAAGACGTGCGGGAACTCCGCACGCAGCTCGTCGCGATGCACCGTCGCCTCCAGCGTCGCGCGGCGGATCAGGTCGGCGTAGTCGACCGCGGCGCGGTCGTCGAGGATGGTGAGGTACTGCTCGAGGAAGGCCCCCGCCGCCACCAGCTCCGGCAGCCCCTCCGACTCACCCAGCCGGCGCAGGTCGTCGCCGTCCAGCCCCTTCTCCCGGGCCCGCGACAGCACCGCGTGGACCTCGCGGGCGAAGCCGCGGGTGCCGAGCGCATGCCGAAGCCCGTCGGGCCACCTGATCGACTCCGGGTGGTCCTGCAGCAGATCGCGGAGCACGACGTCCTGCTCCGGCGCCGAGAGCAGCCGCAGCGGGCCGACGTAGAGCTCCGCCGGCGCGTAGCGCCGGATCAGGCCGTAGGCGAAGGAGTGGAACGTCGAGCCGATGCCCGCTGAGGTGGTCCGCCCGACCCGGGCGGCGACCCGGTCCCGGAGCTGCTCGGCCGCCTTGCGCGAGAACGTCAGCGCCAGCACCTGGTCGGGATGGACACCGCGCTGCTCGATGCGCTCGGTGATCGCCTCGACCAGGGTCGTGGTCTTGCCGGTGCCCGGCCCCGCGAGCACCAGCAACGGCCCGCCCGGATGGTCGACGACGCGCTGCTGGTCGGCGTCGAGGGCGATCGGAGCCGGCCGGCGCTCCGGGCGCACCAGGTGGTACGCCGGCGCGGTCGCCTCGCTCCGGGTCATGCGCCCAGCCAACCACCCGGAGCCGACGCCGGGCCCGGAGCCCTACGCTGTGGGGCATGCCTCCTCCGCCGGACCCGGGTCCGCTCGGTGACGTGCTCGTCGTGGACCTGACCCGGGCCCTGGCCGGTCCCCAGGCAGCGATGATGCTCGGCGACCTGGGGGCGCGGGTGATCAAGGTCGAGAGCGCCGCCGGGGACGACACCCGCGCCTGGGGCCCACCCTGGGCGGAGACCGAGGCCGGCGAAGACGGCCCGCGCGACTCGACGTACTTCCTGTCGGCCAACCGCAACAAGGAGTCGATCGTCCTGGATCTGAAGGACCAGCACGATCTCGAGCTGCTCGAGCGCCTGGTCGTGCGAGCCGACGTGCTGTTGGAGAACTTCCGGGTGGGCGTGATGGACCGCCTGGGGTTGACCCGGGAACGCCTGCACGAGCTCAACCCCGGCCTGGTGATCGGCTCCATCACCGGGTTCGGTCACGACGGACCGGAGGCCGGCCGCGCCGGCTACGACCAGATCGCGCAGGGCGAGGGCGGCCTGATGAGCGTCACCGGCACGGAGGTCCCGACCAAGGTCGGCGTCCCGATCGCCGACCTGCTCGCCGGCATGAACCTCGCGTACGGCGTCGCGGCCGCGTTGCACGAGCGGGCCCGCACCGGCCGCGGACGGGTCGTGCGCACGTCGCTGCTGGCCGGCGTCGTCGGGGTCCACGCGTTCCAGGGGACCCGGTGGACGGTCGGCGGCGAGGTGCCCGGCCTGGCCGGCGTACACCATCCGGCGATCGCGCCGTACGGCCTGTTCTCGACCGCCACCTCCCCGATCCAGGTGTCCGTGGGCTCGGAGGGGCTGTGGCGTCGCTTCGCCGGCGTCCTGGGGATCGACGCCGAGCAGCCCCGGTTCGCGACCAACCAGCAGCGGGTCGCCCACCGCGACGAGCTGACCGAGGTGATCGAGGCCGCTTTCGGGGAGAGCACCGGCGAGCACTGGCTGGCGCTGCTGCACGACGTCGGGGTGCCGGCCGGCAAGGTGCGCAGCATCGACGACGTCTACTCCTGGGAGCAGACCCGGTCGCAGGGGCTGCTGCTCGAGGTCGACCACCCGGGCTACGGCCCCCTCAGCCTGCCCGGCTCTCCGCTTCGGTTCGACGACCACGCGTTCTCCGGGGGCCTGGAGCAACATCGCCCACCACCCATGCTGGACGAGCACGGTGCAGCGCTGCGGGCCTGGCTCGAAGGCTGACGCTACGGTAACCGCATGGCCGAGCCCTCGATGCTGATCCTCAACCGCGCCGATCTGGAGAGCCTCGCGCTCACTTGGGACGAGATCATCGACGTGCTCGAGGACGCCTTCCGGCAGAAGGCCGACGGGTTGGTGCAGAACCCGCCCAAGCCGAAGGTCGTGCCTCGCGAGGATGCCTTCGTCAACGCGATGCCGGCGTACCTCGGCGGGTCGGACGGGCTGGGCATCAAGTGGGTGTCGGGCCACGAGCAGAACACCGCGAAGGGGCTGCCCTACATCTTCGGCTCGTTGCTGATGAACGACGCCGACACCGGGCGGCCGCTGGCGCTGATCGACGGCGGCTGGATCACCGAGATGCGCACGCCCGGGGTCTCCGGGGTCACCCTCCGTCACGTCCCCGGGGAGCCGCGCCGGATCGGGATCGTCGGCTGCGGAGTGCAGGGGCGGCGCCATCTCGAGGTGACGCTGGCGGTGCATCCCGACGTCGAGGAGATCGTGGCCTACGACCACCGCCACGACAACGTCCACGAGGTGTTCTCGCTCGCCGAGGGACGCCGCACGACCTTCGTGGCCAGCCCCGAGGAGGCGCTGGAAGGCGTCGACCTCGCGATGACCTGCATCACCCGGCAGTTGGACCCGAAGCTCGACGCCAGCAACACCCATGAGGACGCCCTGCTGCTGCCGGTCGACTACGACGACGCGATGGGCCCGGCCGCCTTCGCGGGATCCTCGATCTACGTCCTCGACGACCACGAGCAGTACGCCGCGGTGGCGGCGCGCGGGCACTACTTCAAGGATCTGCCCGAGCCCCAGGGCGAGCTGGCCGACGTGGTGGCCGGGCACCTCACCGTGCCTGAGCGAGGCCGGCGGATGTTCCTCAACATGGGCATCGCGATGGACGACATCGCCCTGGGCCAGCTGGTCATGGCCCGTGCCCAGGAACGCGGCGTCGGGCAACGCGTCGACTTCCCCTGATCGGTACGGCCGCAACGCACTCCTCCGGGCACCGGAGGCCAACCACGCGGTCAGCGACCGCCGGCCACTCGCAGCGTGGTGCCGGTGACGTAGGACGCGGCGTCGCTGATCAGCCAGGCGATCGCCTCGGCGACCTCCTCCGGCTCACCCGGCCGGCCCAACGGGATCCCCGGGGCGACCCGCTCCAGCCGGCCCGGCTCCCCGGCATCGGCGTGCATGCGGGTGCGGATGTGGCCGGGGGCGACCCCCACCACCCGGATCCCCTGGCCGGCGACCTCGGAGCCCAGGCCGAGCGTGAGTGCATCCACGCCGGCCTTGGCGGCGGCGTACTGGACGTACTCACCGGGCGACCCGAGCGTCGCGGCCCCGGACGACACATTGACGATCACGCCGCCGGAACCACCGCGGCCGGTGGACATGACCTGGACCGCGGCTCGGGCGCACAGCAGGGCCGCGGTGAGGTTCAGGGCGATCGTGCGGCGCACGACGTCCGGGTCGGTCTCGGCCAGGGGCCCGATGTGGTACGTCGCGCCAGCGTTGTTGACCAGGCCGGTGATCTGCCCGAGCTCGGCCGCCGCGGCGAACAGCGTGGTGATGCCGGCGTCCGTGGTGAGGTCGCACCGCACCGCCAGGCACTCCCGCCCGCGCGCCCGCACCCTCTCCGAGGTCTCCTCCGCGGCCGCGTCGTCGCCGGCGTACGCCAGCACGAGATGGTGATCGTCGGCGGCGAGCCGGAGCGCGGTCGCGGCGCCGATCCCGCGGGTGCCGCCGGTCACGACCGTGAGTAGGCCCTCCATGCGCGAAAGCAAACCACACTCCTACCGGGCCAGACCTCTCCTCAGCAGCGGGCACCTCATGAGGCCGATCGCCGCCGCTCGGGTTAGGATCGCTCTCCCGAGTTCCCACAGCAGTGGCCATGGCGATTCGGCGTTCAACGGGGCACGACCAATTCTCGGTCAGTCGCGCAGGAAGAGGGGGAACTGTGGCACAGCACCGGGAACGCTCTCGCGCGCGCACACTGTGGACCGTGGGGCTCGCCGCGGGGCTCCTGCTCGATGCGGCGATCATCGCCTGGGCCCTGCATGGACGGGGAGACGAGCAACCGAAGCCCGCAGTAGCCGAGGTTGCGACCAGGGAAGACCCGCTCGCGGACTGTCCCTCCCGGGCCCGGCTGCGCGTGGTCGCACCGAGCCCCGTGGTCCCCATGGTGCAGGCGGCCGCGATCACCACGTGCACCGAGCTGGATCTCGTCGAGGCCGGTGGCCGCGACGGTGTGACCCGGAGCCAGGACACCGACCTGTGGATCACCGACAGCTCGGTGTGGGAGGTCGCCCGACCCTGGAAGGCCGAGGACGGGGTGAGCATCGCGTCGAGCCCGATCGTGGCCACCGCAGACCCGTCCCTCGCCGCCGACCTCGGCGGCCACAGGCTCAACTGGCGGCGGGTCCTGGCCTCGGACCGCGGCTTCGCCGTCGGTCTCTACGATCCCGCCGAGACCGCGACCGGCGTCCTGGCGGCCTGGCCGATCCTCCAGGCCAAGCGCAACGTCAGCGATGTGCCGTTCACGTCCTTGGCGCTGACGACCAACGCCCTGCTTGACCCGACCATCATCCCGGCGGGCGGGCTCGAAGCACCCAGGATCCGCACCCTGGTCCTCGCCGGCGAGTACGCCGTCACACCGGGGCCGCAGACCCAGGTCCTGCGCGGAGTCCCGGGTGAGGCGTGGCTCGACTTCCCGGCCTACAACGTGGCTCGGGACCCTGCCGCCCGCGCCGAGGTCGACCAGCTCGTCGAAGCGCTGAGCTCGGCGAAACTGGACAAGGAACGAGCCGAGAGCCGGCTGCGCAACCCCGACGGCACGGCCACGTTCGACACGACCGGACTGGGTGAGCCGACCAAACGGCTGCGGAAGCCGACCCGCGGCACGGTCTACAAGCTCTTCGGGCTCGGTGCCTCGGGGTCCACGCCCGGCCGCCTGCTGGTGCTCCTGGACGTGAGCGCCTCGATGGGCGCGATCCAGGACAACGGGCTGCCGTTGGTGGACAACGTGCGCGACACCGCGCTGATCGCCATGTCCTCGCTCTACGACCACACCGCCGTCGGCGTGGAGCTGGTGGGCTCCGACCAGGGACCCAACGGTCATCGCACCCTGGTCCCGCTCGGTCTGCTGGCGGACAACCGAGACCAGATCACCTTGTCGGTGAGCGAGGTCACCGCCTCCTCCGGCGGCAGCTCCGGCCTGTATCCCGCAGTGCTCGACGGCTACCAGCAGCTGCAGCGCGGCTTCGACCCGGAGGCCGCGCAGTCGCTGGTGATCCTGACCGACGGTCGCGACGCCAACTCGAGCGGGCTCACCGTCCGCGAGCTGCGCCGCAAGCTCCGCGACCTGGAGGTGCCCGGTGAGCGCATCCGGATCATGGGCGTCGGCTTCGGCGCGAACGCCGACGTCGACGGCCTCAAGCGACTCTCGAAGACTTTCGGCGGCACGTCGGCGAAGGTCAACGGCCCCATCCAGATGCTCGGTGTGTTCATCACCATGGTCGGGCAGGTCGCCGCCGAGGGCTGACGCGACGAGGCGCACCCGAGGCGGTCGGCTCAGATCTCCGGCGGTCGGTCGTTGTAGATGCCGGCCTCGTCCTGGCCGCTGAGGCGCTGGATCGCCCGCATGATCTCGTCGGTCGCCTCGCGCCGTGCGCGGCCGGCCGGGACGCCGTCGAAGCGTCCCGTGAAGTCCAGGGGCGCTCCGAACGAGACGGTCACCGTCGCCAGCCGGGGTAGCCGCGCGCCGACCGGCTGCAGGTCCGCGGTGCCCTGGAGTCCCACGGGGACCACCGGGCAACCTGCGGTCAGCGCCAGGTGGGCCACGCCGGTGCGCCCACGGTAGAGGCGACCGTCGCGGGAGCGGGTGCCCTCGGGGTAGATGCCGAACGCCTCACCCCGACCCAGCACCTCCAGGGCGGTGTCCAGGCTGTCCAGCGCCGCCGAGGCATCGTCGCGGTCCACCGGCAGCATCCCCGTCCCCTCGAACCAGGCCCTGGTCAGCGCCCCCTTCACCCCGGTGCCGGTGAAGTAGTCGGCCTTGGCCAGGAAGACCACCTTGCGCGGCACGACCACCGGGATCACGACGCTGTCGGCGAAGGACAGGTGGTTGCTGGCGAGGATCACCGGCCCGGTGGTGGGCACCTGGTCGAGGCCGCGCACCCTCGGCCGCAGGACGACCTTCACCACCGGAGGGATGACCGCGCTAGCGACGCCGTAGAGCATGGGGCCCATTGTGGCCCAGGTGCGTGGTCGGGCGGCGAGAGGTCCGGCCGAACTGCCGGAAATAGGTGAAGGGCCCTCGTGAGTATGAGTCACAAGGGCCCTCCGGTGGCGGGAGCGGTCGGGGCAAGCCCCGCCCGTTCCCAGCCGGTGGGCTTCGGCGCTTGCGCACCTCCACCCGATTGACCGGATCATGGTGACGCCTCCGGTCGATGACCCCTCGACTCCGGTCCCAGCGACGTCGTCACCCTGTCGCCGCCACGAGTTGCCCCGCGGTGTGAACCCTCGTCTCCGAGTCATCCCGCCTTCCCCGAAGGGACTGCGTGAGAGCAGTTCTATGTCCTCAAACCCCTATGGCACAAGGGGTTTCGAGACATTTCTTCTATCTTTTCCTGGTCTGCGGCGTGTCGTCCACAGAACGTCCCTCCCTCTCCACAGAAAGGAGCCGGATCTCCACAGAAAGGGCGCCCGCCTGTGGAGAAACCGCCGTCGCCGCGCGCTAGGTTCGACGTCATGAGCTCCGAGCGCATGCGCGCCATCGTCTATCGCGAGACCGGCGGTCCCGACGTACTCCGCGCGGTGGACCTCCCGATCCCGGACCCCGGACCCGGCGAGGTGCGGGTGCGACTCCAGGTGGCGGGGGTGAACCCCACCGACTGGAAGTTCCGCGCCGGGGCGGCCGCGACGATGGCCGCTCCCGAGGTCGTCCCCGGGCAGGACGGGGCCGGCTTCGTCGAAGCTCTGGGCGACGGGGTCACCGCGCTCCAGCCCGGCCAGCGCGCCTGGGTGTGGCTGGCGGGCTGGCAGCAACCCTCCGGCGGCACCACCCAGGACTACGCCGTGCTCCGCGCCCGCCACGTCGTGCCGCTGCCCGAGGGCGCCTCGCTCGACCTCGGTGCCTCTCTGGGGGTGCCGGCCGTGACCGCCCACCGTTGCCTGACCGTCGCCGAAGGCGGCCCGCGCCGGCTCGGGCCTGGCGCCCTGGCGGGTCGCACGGTCCTGGTCGCCGGCGGTGCCGGTGCCGTGGGGCATGCCGCGATCGAGCTGGCCGGCTGGGCCGGTGCCCGTGTCGTCGCGACCGCGAGCACCCCTGAGAAGGCGACGCTGGCGCGGCGTGCCGGCGCCGGACAGGTGGTCGACTACCGCGCCGCCGAGGCGAGCGCCCAGATCCGGGAGTTCGCCCCGGACGGCGTCGACCTGGTGGTCGAGGTGGCACCGGCGGCCAACGCCGAGCTCGATGCCTCGGTGGTCGGTCAGGGCGCGACGATCGCGGTCTACGCCAACGATGCGGCGACCGCTGCCATCCCCGTCCGTCCCCACATGATGACCAACACCCGCTACCAGTTCGTCCTGCTGTACACCGTGCCCTCAGCGGCGCAGGAGGACGCCGTGGTCGCGGTGAGTGCCGCGGTCGCCGCCGGAGCGCTGCGGGTCGGCGCGGACGCAGGCCTGCCCGTGCATCGCTACCCGTTGGCGCAGACCGCCGCCGCGCACGCCGCCGTCGAGGCCGGCGCCGTCGGCAAGGTGCTGATCGACCTCTAGGCCGGCACTGGCCTGCTCAGTACGACGGCTGGCTGGGGTCGATCTGGTTGACCCAGGCCACCACACCACCGCCCACGTGCACGGCGTCGTCGTACCCCGCGCCCTTGAGCACCGCCAGGGCCTCCGCGGACCGCACGCCGGCCTTGCAGTGCAGCACGACCTGGGTGCCGGAGTCGACCGATGGCAGCTGTCCCAGCGCGTTGCCGTTGAGGAACTCGCCCTTCGGGATCAGCACGGCACCGGGGATCCGGTTGATCTCCCACTCGTTCGGCTCGCGCACGTCGACCAGGACGAAGTCCCGCGAGCCCTCGTCGCGCTCCTTGAGCATGTGCTCGAGCTGCACGACCGAGATCGTGTGTCCCACAGCGGCGTCCGCGGCCTCGTCGGAGATCGCCCCGCAGAAGGACTCGTAGTCGATCAGGCCGGTGACCGTGGGGTGGTCCCCGCACAGTGCGCAGTTCGGGTCCTTGCGGACCTTGAGCTTGCGGTAGTCCATCTCCAGGGCGTCATAGATCATCAGCCGACCGACCAGCGGGTCACCGATGCCGGTGAGCAGCTTGATCGCCTCGTTCACCTGAATCGAGCCGATCGAGGCGCACAGCACGCCCAGGACCCCACCCTCGGCGCAGGACGGCACCATGCCGGGGGGCGGCGGCTCGGGGTAGAGGCAGCGGTAGCACGGCGCGTCGGCGCTGCGGCCGTCCTCCAGGGTCGCGTCCGGCCAGAACACCGAGGCCTGCCCGTCGAACCGGTAGATCGAGCCCCAGACGTAGGGGATCTTGAGGAAGTACGCCGCGTCGTTGACCAGGTAGCGCGTCGCAAAGTTGTCGGTGCCGTCGACGATCAGGTCGTAGCCCTCGAAGATCCGCATCACGTTGTCGTTGTCGAGCCGCTCATCGTGCACGACCATGTTCACCAACGGGTTGATCTCCGCCACCGAGTCGCGCGCCGACTCGGCCTTCGAGCGGCCGATGTCGGACTGCCCGTGGATGATCTGGCGCTGGAGGTTCGACTCGTCGACGATGTCGAAGTCCACGACCCCGATCGTCCCCACGCCTGCCGCGGCGAGGTACATCATCGCAGGGCTGCCGAGGCCGCCGGCCCCGATCACCAGCACCCGGGCGCGCTTGAGCCGCTTCTGTCCGGTCATGCCGACGTCGGGGATGATCAGGTGCCGGCTGTAGCGGCGCACCTCGTCGACGGTCAGCTCGGCGGCCGGTTCCACCAGCGGGGGAAAGCTCACGGATGCTCCTTGGTGTCGTCTCGCAGCGGTCTGGCCCCAACGTCCCGGACACTGCCGATGTTCCCTCTCCATGGTGGCGCGCCGTCTCTTCCTGTGGACACCGAGTCCGCGATCCGGACCGCGCAGCGCGTGATCGCTGCGCGCCCGCAGGCTGTACTCGGCGGTAGGCTGCCCCCGCCCCAGCCGCCCGATGACACAGGAGGAAGCCCGTGACCGCAGGACGGTCCGACGACGCGTCGCGCCCCCGCAGCGGCCGGATGCCGCGCCGGGAGCGGCGCGTCCAGCTGCTGTCGTCGGCCCTCGAGGTGTTCGTAGCCCAGGGCTACCACGCGGCGGCGATGGACGAGATCGCCGAGCGCGCGGGGGTCTCCAAGCCGGTGCTCTACCAGCACTTCCCCGGCAAGCTCGACCTGTATCTCGCGCTGCTGGACTCCTCGTGCGACACGATCATCGACAACTGTCGCCAGGCGCTGGCCTCGACCCACGACAACAAGCTGCGGGTGGCTGCCGCGATCGACGCGTTCTTCTCGTATGTCGCCGCCGAGACCGGCGCCTTCCGACTGGTCTTCGAATCCGACCTGACCAACGAGCCGGCCGTGCGCGCCCAGCTCGATCGGGTCACCAGCGAGTGCGCCGACATGATCGCCCATGTCATCCACGACGACACCGGTCTGCCCGACGAGGCGTCCCGGCTGCTCGCCGTCTCCCTGGTCGGCATGGCCCAGGTGAGCGCCCGGTTCTGGCTGGCCGACGGCTCGAGCATCTCCCGCGACGACGCGGTGGCGCTGGTCGCCGGCCTGGCCTGGCGGGGCATCCGCGGCTACCCCCTGACCGACGAGCAGTGAGCCGTGGGGGAGACTGAGCCCATGGAGGTCAAGATCGGCGTACTGCACGCCCCCCGTGAGCTGACCGTGGAGACCAACGACACCGCTGACGCGGTCGAGGCGCGGATCTCCGAGGCGGTCGCCTCGGGAGGTGTGCTGACCCTGGTCGACGGCAAGGGCCGGCGCGTGGTCGTGCCCGCCGACCGGATCGCCTACGTCGAGATCGGCGGCGGCGTCTCGGGACACGTCGGTTTCCGTTCCTGACACCTGGGTACCCCCCAGACGCGCCGGGGTGGCGTGAGGCAGCGTTGTTCGCCTTTGCCCACACCGGCGGGGCATGATGTGGACGATGTTCCCGGCGTTGTCGGGAACCAGACACCCGCAAGGGACAAGGAGTTGGAATGCTGGGCTGGATCGGTGTACTGATTGGCGGCTTCATCATCGGACTTCTCGGAAAGTTCGTGGCCCCCGGCGACCGTGACAACATCCCGCTGTGGCTGACCGTGGTCTGCGGCATCGGCGGTGTTCTGATCGGCTATGGCCTGTTCGGCGGCACCAAGGGCTTCGACTTCATCGCGTTCATCGCTGCGATCGCGATCGCCGCGGTGTTCGTGATGATCGCTGCGGCCGTGACCGGGCGAAGCAAGACCTGACCCTCGACATCGGGCCCTCGTGACCGTCGGGTCACGGGGGCTTCGTCGTCCCTGGGCCAGATGGCGACAGCGTCAGGCATCCAGCCCGAGGGCCGCCATCCGCTCCGCGTGACGTTCGGTGAGCCGGTTGAACATCCGGCCGATGGCGGCCAGGTCCATCCCCGGCCGGTCGACGCCTCCGGCCAGCAGCGCCGTGAGCGCATCGCGCTCGGCTGCCACCCGCTGCGCCTGGCTCAGCGCCTCCCCCATCAGCCGACGGCCCCACAACGCCAGCCGGCCGCCCAGCCGGGGTTCGGCTGCGATGGCCGCACACACCCGATCGACCACGAAGCCGGCATGGCCGACGTCCTCCATCGAGGCCACCACCAGTTCCCGGGTCTCGAGGTCCAGGGTCGCGGCGATCTCGCGGTAGAAGTCGGCGGCGAGCCCGTCACCGACGTACGCCTTGATCAGGCCTTCGTACCAGTCCGCGGGAGCGGTGTGCTCATGGAAGTCGTCGATGGCCCGCTGGAACGGCGCCATCGCGGTCGTGACGTCGCCGCCGAGCGCCTCGATCCGGGTCCGCAGCCCCGCCAGATGGCCGAACTCCGCGGCCGCCATCCCGGCCATCGCGAGCTTGTCCTCCAGCGTCGGCGCCATGGTGGCGTCCTCGGCCAGTCGCTCGAACGCTGACAGCTCGCCGTAGGCGATGACGCCCAGGAGGTCGATCACCGCCGCCCGATAGGACGGGTCGGCGAGCGGTCCGGAACGCTCCGGGTCCGGCGATGAAGGCACAGCGGCATGCTACCGATACCATGGCGCCATCGGTTCGCCGTCCACCCGGTCGGCGACTGCGGTGTACGGGCCAGGCCTGAACTCTCTTGCCGGCCGCCCGTCCGCCCCGCATGTGCGCGGCAGGCCTCGTTGATCCATCGTGGAGTCCGCCGCTCGACGACGAGACTCGACGAAAGCGACAACACCATTACTACCTTCCGTGAACTCGGGGTTCTCCCCGAGATTTGTGACGCGCTCGACCGCGCCGGCATCAGCACCCCGTTCCCGATCCAGGAGATGACCCTCTCGGTCGCCCTGTTGGGCACCGACCTGATCGGGCAGGCCCGCACCGGCACCGGCAAGACGCTGGCCTTCGGCATCCCGGTGCTGCAGCGCAGCGTTGCGCCGACCGACCGCGACTACATCGACCTGCCCCAAGGCAAGCCCCAGGCGCTGATCGTGGCCCCGACCCGTGAGCTCGCGATCCAGGTCTCCGGCGACCTGGCCGTGGCCGGAGCCGACCGCGGGATGCGGGTGCTGACCGTCTACGGCGGCGTTCCCTACGAGCCGCAGCTCGACGCCCTGTCCACCGGCGTCGATGTCGTGGTCGGCACCCCCGGCCGCCTGATCGACCTGGCCAACCGTCGCTCGCTGGACCTGTCCCACGTGCACGCCCTGGTCCTCGACGAAGCCGACGAGATGCTCGACCTCGGTTTCCTCCCCGACGTGGAGCGACTGATCTCCATGACTCCGGAGACCCGGCAGACGATGCTGTTCTCGGCCACGATGCCCGGTGCGATCGTGGCGCTGGCCCGGACCCATATGCGGCACCCGATGAACATCCGCGCGGAGTCCAGCGAGGACAGCCAGATGGTGCCTGCGACCGCGCAGTTCATCTACCAGGCGCATGACCTGGACAAGCCCGAGATCGTGGCCCGGATCCTGCAGGCCGACGACGCGACCAAGATCATCGTCTTCACGCGCACCAAGCGACAGGCCCAGCGGGTCGCCGACGACCTGGCCGAGCGAGGCTTCAAGGCCTCGCCGCTGCACGGTGACATGGCCCAGCCCGCGCGAGAGAAGGCGCTGTCGAGGTTCCGCGAGGACAAGATCCAGGCCCTGGTGGCGACCGATGTCGCCGCGCGCGGCATCGACGTCGCAGGGGTGTCCCATGTCGTCAACTACGTCTGCCCCGAGGACGAGAAGACCTATGTCCACCGGATCGGCCGCACCGGCCGCGCCGGCGCCACGGGCACCGCGGTGACGTTCGTCGACTGGGCCGACCTCACTCGCTGGAAGGTCATCAACAAGGCGCTGTCGCTGCCGTTCGAGAACCCTCTGGAGACCTACTCCAACTCCGAGGGCCTCCTCCACGACCTCGGGATCCCTGCCGGCACCAAGGGCCGGCTCGTCCCGCCCGCGCCGCCCGCGCCGCGTCCGGACCGGCCCGCACGTGAGCGGCCCAACCGCGACCGCAACCGCACCCGATCCCGCGGCGGACGCGCTGTCGAGGGCGAGGAGAAGCGCACGGACGCCCCCGAGCCCAGCCGCGCGCGCGCCCAGGAAGCCGAAGGCGGCGACCGTCCCCCGCGCAACCGTCGTCGGCGTCGGCGTTCGGGCGGGGCCGGCAACACGGCGACCGACTCGGCCCAGGGCTGAGGTACGCCCCGGCTCAGGCCGTGACGACCACCGTCGTGCCCAGTGGCGCGAACCGCCACAGAGCCCGGGCATCGGCGCGGCGCTGTCGAATGCAGCCGTGCGACAGCGGCGTGCCCAGCTGCGCGACCGTCTGCACCTCCTGACCGTCCGAGACCGGGATGTCGTGGAAGCCGATGGCAGCCCGCTCCCCCCGCGCGAAGCGCACGAAGTAGCGCATGGTGCCGGAGTCGTCGATCCCCCACGCCTGCTCGGACTTCGAGTAGACCTCGTAGGTGCCCGGGTCCAGGTTCTCGTAGATGCTGCCCGAGACCCGGTAGGTGCGCTTGACCCGCTGTCGCCCGCTGACCAGCCAGACCCGCTGCCTGCTCTCGCTGAACACGATCCGCCGGCCCTGACCAGAAGCGGCTGGAAGGGAAGTGACGTCGCTGAGCGCTGGCTCAACGGACGGCTCAACGGACGGCTCAACGGGCGGCTCAACGGACGGCTCAACGGACGGCTCAACGGTCGGCTCGAAGGCCACCGGCCGGATCACCTCGGTGTCGGCGGCACTGGGGTCCACGCGCTGGGAGGCCGACGAGGGCAGCACCCCGATCCCGCCCAGGACCGCCACCGCCGTGACCCCCGCGGCGACGACGCCGACCACCCCTCGACCGACCCGGGACGACGGTCGGCGGTGCCGTCCACCGGCGCCGGTCACGGCGTGCCCCGGGTGCGGCGTCGCGCCCGCGCCACCAGCGCCAGGGCGACCTCGCGGTAGGCCTGGGCGCCCTTGCTGGTGCGGCTGGTGCGCAGGATCGACCGCCCGGCGGCCGGCGCCTCGGCGAACTTGATCGTCTTCGGGATCGGCGGCTCGACCACGTCCAGGTCGTAGGTCTCCGAGATCGTCTCGAGCACCCGGCGGGCATGGTTGGTGCGGCCGTCGTACAGCGTCGGGAGAACCCCCCAGACCTCCAGGTCGCGGTTGGTGAACCGGCGGACGTCGTGCACCGTGTCGAGGAGCTGGCCGACGCCGCGATGAGACAGGGTCTCGCACTGCAACGGCACCAGGACGGCCCGAGCGGCTGTCAGCGCGGCCACCGTGAGGATGCCGAGCGACGGCGGGCAGTCGAGCAGGATCCAGTCGTAGGCGTCCTGATCCAGGTCGGCGAGGGCTGCGGCGAGCGCTTGTTCGCGACCGGTCCGGGTCAACAGGTCGGCCTCGGCACGAGCCAGCTCGATCGTGGCCGGCAGCAGGTCGACCCCGTCCTCGGTCGCCACGATCACCTCGGCGGCCGGGAGTCCCTTGGTGAGCACGTGGTGCAAGGAGAGCTCGAGGTCCTCGGGGTCGATGCCCAGCGAGAACGTCAGGCACGCCTGCGGGTCCAGGTCGACCAGGAGCACCCGGTGCCCCAGATCAGCGAGGGCAGCCCCCAACGAGGCGACCGTGGTCGTCTTGGCCACGCCGCCCTTCTGGTTGGCGATCGCGAGGGTGATGGGCATTGACACCATCATGCCGGACCGCCGTCGCCCAGCCGTGAGGCGACCTGGTTTCCTGGGGGCATGTCGTCTGAAGATCCTGCCCCCGTCCCCCATGGCCATGCCCCCGGTGACTCCGGTCGCCCCACCGCGCTGATCACGGGCGGGACGGCCGGCATCGGGCTGGAGTTCGCCCGGCAGCTGGCCGCGCGCGGCCACGACCTGGTCCTGGTGGCCCGCGACGAGGCCCGGCTGGCCGAGGTGGCCCAGGAGCTGACAGCGACCTCGGCGGTCGAGGTGGAGACCCTGGCCGCAGACCTGACCGACCGGGCCCAGCTGGCCGAGGTGGAGCGGCGGGTGGCCGACCCGGACCGACCGGTGGATCTGCTGGTCAACAACGCCGGCTTCGGCCTCAAGCGACCGTTCCTGGCCAACGAGGTCGACGACGAGCAGGCCATGCTCGACGTGCTGGTGACGGCGGTGATGCGGCTGTCACACGCCGCGCTCGGGGCGATGGCCACCCGCGGAGCGGGCGGGATCATCAACGTCTCGAGTGTGGCGGCGTTCCTACCCCGAGGGTCCTACTCCGCTGCGAAGGCCTGGGTGAACAGCTTCGGCGAGTGGGCGGCGCAGGAGTACCGCGGCCAGGGGGTCACGGTCACCACCTTGTGTCCCGGCTTCACCCGCACGGAGTTCCACGAGCGAATGGGGGTCGGCCGCGGCAGCGCCCCTGAGTTCCTCTGGCTGGATGCCGACTTCCTGGTCACACGCGCCCTTGCCGACTTCGACAAGGGCCGGGTGCTGTCGATCCCCGGAGCGAAGTACAAGGCGATCACCGCAGCGAGCCGAGCGATCCCGCGCGGGCTCGGGTACCGCCTCCAGCGGCTCGGACGCCGCTGAGGCACGCCCACGTGCCGGCGGTCGACTGCCGGCGGTCAGCCCTCGCCTGTGACGAAGGCCCGGACCGCGTCGGCCACCAGCTGCACGGCGATCGCCGAGAGCAGCAGGCCAGCGATCCGTGTCACCAACAGCACGCCGCTCTCCCGGATCAGCCGCAGGATCGGCAGCGAGAACCGCATCGCCAGCCACAGGGACAGGTGCACCAGCACGACGCCCAGCGCCACCGCCGAGAAGTCCGGCCAGGAGTCCACGCGCCGCGAGAACAGCATCGTCGCCACGATCGCTCCCGGGCCTGCGAGCAGCGGCGTCCCCAACGGCACCAGTGCCACGTTGGTGCCGGCCGCCGCGGTCTGCTCCTTCTCGTTGCCGGTGAGCAGCTCCAGCGCCACCAGGAGCAGGAGCAGCCCGCCGGCACCCTGGAGGGCCGCGAGCGAGATGTTGAGGTAGGCCAGGATCTGCTGGCCGAAGAACGCGAACACCGTGATCACGAAGAACGACACCGCCACCGCCTGCCAGGCCGCCCTGCGTGCGGTTGCCTGGGAGCGGCCCGAGGTGAGCGACAAGAAGATCGGCACGGTGCCGACCGGGTCCATGATCACGAACAGAGTCACGAACGTCTCGATCAGGAGCACGGTGGTGAGCACGAGCGCAGCCTAGTCAGGTCACCACGCCGGAGCGGGCCCGCCGAACTCCAGCTCCACCAGGGCGGGCCCGGCGCTCGTGACGTCACGCAGGGGCGGCTCCTCGCCGAGGAACAGCAGCGCCGAGGGCGGACGCAGCACCAACCACAGCCATCGGCCCCGGGCCTCCCCCACGAGGACCGACCGGTCGAACTCCGCATCGACGGCACTGGTCGACACCGTCCACAAGGCCACGGGATGACCGTCAACCGGCACATGCGCCGCGGCCGGCCCCCGGCCGACCTCGGGTCCGGGGTCCGCGCCGGTGAGCCCGGCACACCGCGCTCCTACGCCGATGCCAGGCTCCTCGGTGACGACCACCAGGTCGACCGGGCCGTCGAGCTCGCTGCTGCCGGAGCAGCAGGTCATCGTCGCGTGCGCGCCACGCGCGTCCGCGACCAGCGCGAAGTCACTCACCCGCCAGCCCGCAGCGACCGGCCAGGGCAGGTACGCCGGAAACCCGGCGGCCGCGATCAGCAGCGCCCCGAAGCCGTCGTAGGTCGAGTCGGCGGCGCGCCACAGGGTCGGCTGGGCTCCGTGTTCGGGGCAGATCACCGACCCGGCACGTTCCTCGACCGGGGCGGCGCAGCGCGGACACCCGGGCAGCAGCGGACCGCGGTCCGACGGACCGCCGTCGGCATCGGGACCGAGCGTCACGGAGAACACGGTCGTCTGCGACGGCCGTCCTCGTCAAGACCTGCGCGCGAGCCTCGGCCTCCGGATGACAGGATGGTGCGATGCGTCGATCCTCTCGGCTCCTCACCGCCGCAGCTCCGCTGGTAGCCCTGCTGGTCGTCATCCCTCCGGCACAGGCTCGGACCCTGCACGTCGGGCCCGGACGCACCTACCCGACGCCGAGCGCGGCTGCGGCAGTCGCTCGCGACGGCGACACCGTCGAGATCGACGCAGGCACCTACACCGGCGACGCCGCGACCTGGACCCAGGACGACCTGACCCTGCGTGGCATCGGCGGGCTCGCGCACCTCAGGGCTGCAGGCGCCCACGCCCAGGGCAAGGCCATCTGGGTGATCGCGGGCGATCGCACCCGGGTCGAGAGGATCGAGTTCAGCGGCGCCACGGTCCCCGACGGCAACGGCGCCGGCATCCGGCAGGAAGGGGCCGGCCTGAAGGTCATCGGGTGCAGTTTCCACGACAACCAGAACGGCATCCTGGCCGGCGCCAACCCGGCCAGTGACCTCGAGATCCGTCGATCCCGGTTCGCCGCCAACGGCGCCGGGGACGGGCAGACCCACAACCTCTACATCGGCGCGGTGCGCTTCCTCTACCTCAAGGGCAACGTCTTCTCCGCCGCGAAGGGCGGCCACGAGATCAAGTCGCGGGCACTGAAGACCACGATCACCGCCAACCGGATCCTCGACCTCGACTCCGACGCCAGCTACTCCATCGACCTGCCCAACGGCGGGAACGCCAAGATCACCGGCAACGTGATCGAGCAAGGGCCGAACTCGCCCAACCGCACCCTGGTGTCCTACGGCGCGGAGGGCCTCAGCAACCCGGTCACCCGGCTGTGGGTGGTCAACAACACCTTCGTCAACCAGCAGGACACCGGCACCATGGTGGCCCTGGCCCCCGGGTCCAGCGACGCGCACCTCTGGAACAACCTCGTGGTCGGCCGAGGCCAGCTGGTGTCCGGCGCCGCGCAACGACGCGCGAACCTGCGCACGTCGCGCGGCTTCCGCAACCAGGCCGGCCACGACTACCGCCTCAAGCCCTGGTCACCCGCGGTCGACCGGGGTGCGTGGGCGCCCAGCTCACGGCGCCCGAAGTACGAATACCGCCACCCGCGGCGCTACGTGCACCGAGCGAAGGTCGGGCGGGTCGACCTGGGAGCCTTCGAGCTCCGGAAGTGACGTCCCGTCAGGCCGGCGGCCCCGGCCAGTTCTTGTCCGGCTGGGGCACGGGACGACCCGGCTGCTCCCCACCGCGGGCGTCGAGGTAACTCTGCTTGGGCACCATCACCTTGCGGCGGAAGACGCACACGACCAAGCCGTCCTGGTTGTAGCCGATCGTCTCGACGTGGACCACGCCCCGGTCGTCCTTGGACGTCGACTCCCACTTGTCGACGACGGTCGTCTGGCCGTACAACGTGTCACCGTGATAGGTCGGCGCGACGTGCCGCAGCGACTCGACCTCGAGGTTCGCGATCGCCTTGCCCGAGATGTCGGGCACCGACATGCCCAGCAGCAGTGAGTAGACGTAGTTGCCGACCACCACGTTGCGTCCGAACTGGGTCGTGTTCTCGGCGTAGTGCGCATCGAGGTGGAGGGGGTGGTGGTTCATGGTGAGCAGGCAGAACAGGTGGTCGTCGTACTCCGTGACCGTCTTGCCCGGCCAGTGCCGATAGGTCGCCCCGACCTCGAACTCCTCATAGCTGCGGCCGAACTGCATCCCGTTCCTCCTTGCCTGCTGGTGTGCCCATCGTGCCCGCAGCCCGCCCTGCCGGGAACAGCCCGGACGCGTGGGAAACCTCACGCGGCACCTCCGGCTTCTCACATCGGCTGCGATCGTGGCCCTGGGTCCCTACTATCTCGCCATGGCCCTCAACCCTGCGTCGCGCGCCCTTGGTGCGCTGGTGCTGAGCACCGCGCTGCTCGGCAGCGCGGCGTGCGGAGGCAGCAGTCCGATCGACCGCACCCCGGGCGATCCGGTTGCCCACAGCTCGGACTCCGCGAAGAAACAGACCAAGCAGAAGAAGCAGAAGAAGCAGGCCCCCCAGGCCACGCAACCTGCACCGGGCTTCCTCGGCGACGGCTACGGCTTCGACACGCCCCGGGGCTGGCAGGACGCCACCGCGCGGTTCCGAGCGCTCCAGCCGACCATCGACCTCGCCGTCGTCGAGACCGAGGTCGCGGACGGGTATGCCGACAACGTCAACGTCATCGTCAGCCCCTGGACCGGCTCGATCGGAGCGCTCCAGGAGCAGGGCCTCGCAGAGCTCGCGTCGGTCGCCGACGACTCCCGCAGCCTGGGCAGGGTCACGATCGCCGGCGTTCGCGCCGGCCACGTGCTCAGCAGCATCACGTTCGGCAAGATGGTCGTGGCCTCGGAGCAGTTCTTCGCACTGGCCGACGGCAGGGCCACCATCATCACGTTCTCGGTCGACCGGGCCAAGAGCGACGCCCAGCGCCGACGCACCGTGGCAGCGGTGCTCGACTCCTGGGTCTGGCTCAGGTCTTGAGGCGGTAGTCCTCGAGCAGGCGGCGGCCGATGATCATCCGCTGAATGTCGGCCGTGCCCTCACCGATCAACAGCATCGGTGCCTCGCGATAGAGGCGCTCGATCTCGTACTCCTTGGAGAAGCCGTAGCCACCATGGATCCGGAAGGAGTCCTCCACGACCTGGGAGCAGTACTCCGACGCGAGGTACTTCGCCATCCCCGCCTCCAGGTCGTTGCGCTCCCCGGAGTCCTTCGTCCGCGCCGCCCGCACCATCATCTGGTGCGCGGCCTCGATCTTGGTGCCCATCTCCGCCAGCCGGAACAGCACGGCCTGATGCTGTGCGATCGGCTTCCCGAACGCCTCACGCTGCTGGGCGTACTCCACCCCCAGCTCGAAGGCTCGGTTGGCCACGCCGCAACCCCGCGCCGCGACGTTCACGCGCCCCACCTCGACGCCGTCCATCATCTGGTAGAAGCCTTGCCCGGGAGCCTCACCGAGGACCTGCTCTGCGGCGATCGCGTGGCCGTCGAACACCATCTCGGTGGTGTCGACACCCTTGTAGCCCATCTTCTCGATCTTGCCCGGCACGGTCACCCCCGGCGCCGTCTCGCCGAACCCGGGCTCCTTCTCCACCAGGAACGTCGTCATGTTCTGGTACACCGAGTCGGCACCTTCGTCGGTCTTCACCAGCACCGCCACCAGGTTCGACGACCCCCCGTTGGTCAGCCACATCTTCTGACCCGTGATCGAGTAGCCCCCGTCCTCACCCCGGACCGCCTTCGTGGTGATCGCCGCCACATCCGATCCGCACCCCGGCTCCGACATCGAGAACGCGCCGCGCACCTCGCCGGTGGCCATCCGCGGCAGGTAGCGCTCCTTCTGCTCCTGGGTGCCGTGCTGCACCAGCAGGTAGGCCACGATGAAGTGCGTGTTGATGATGCCCGAGACGCTCATCCAACCCCGCGCGATCTCCTCCACCACCAGGGCATAGGTGAGCAGCGACTCCCCCAGGCCGCCGTACTCCTCGGGAATCGTCAACCCGAACAGCCCGAGCTCCTTGAGGCCCTCCACGATCGCGGTCGGGTACTCGTCGCGATGCTCCAGCTCGGTCGCCACGGGGAGGATCTCCCTTTCCACGAAGCCGCGCACCGCCTCGAGGATGTCCCGCTGGTCCTCGGTGAGGCCTTCGGTCTGGCACAAGCGGCCCATCGGTGGTCCTTTCGGGGAGCGTCAGATCGCAGCCAGTATGGCCAGGCGAGGGCTCCGTTGGCGACGAGGTGTGACCAAGTCGTCGTCGCCTCGAGGCCGGGCCCGCTGCGGTAAGATCAGGGCGGGTCGCCGCGGGGAGCGACGCTGTCTGCACGGTGCCGCATTCCCCCGCCACGCGGCCCGGCACGTCAGCGGAGGGAAGTCATGGGCACGCACGCGGCTGAGAGCGAGCCCGTTCGCGCCCACGATCGCCGCCGGACCGCACGCCGCGTCGGCCTGATGGTGGCGGTGCCCGCCGTCCTGATCACCCTCGGTCTCTACGGCACCGACGCGCTCGCCCCGGCCAGCTCGGAGTCCGGCCCGCAGAGCCCCGCCGCGGCGCCTGCCGGCTCTCCGACCCAGTCTCAGAGCCCCGCGGCAGTCGGACGTACGACGCAGACCCCCCCGCCCGAGGTCACCTCGCGCGGGGGTTCGTTCACCCGTAAGAAGCCCGTGAAGTACCGAATCCTGAAGGCTCCGCGCCTCGAGCTCAAGGTGGTCATCCCGGAGGGTTTCGTGCGGTTGCCCGTGGGGTCGTCCAACCCGACGACGTTCACGGTGACGTCGTTCAACGTCCTCGGCGCCAGCCACACCGCCGGCGGCGACAGGCGCTCGTTCGGCAGCGGCGCCGCCCGGATGCGCAGCACCGTCGACCTGTTGCGCTACCACGACGTCAGTGTGGCCGGGCTCCAGGAGTTCCAGGCTTCGCAGCTGGGCAGCTTCCAGGCCCTCACGGGCGGCTCCTGGGGCGTCTACCCGGGGATGTCCCTGGGCAACCAGCCCGTCCAGAACTCCATCGTGTGGCGCCAGTCGGACTGGACCCTGGTCAGCGCGCAGGCCACGCCGATCCCCTACTTCCGCAACCGGGTCCCGATGCCCCAGGTGCTGTTGCGCAGCGTGCACACGGGTCGCGAGGTGTGGTTCGCGAACTTCCACAACCCGGCCGACAAGTTCGGTGCCGCCCAGGGGGCACGCAACGCCGCCACCGCGATCGAGGCCTCCCTGGTGCGCGGATTCGTCGCCGGCGGTCGACCGGTCATCGTGACCGGCGACATGAACGAGCGGGAGAGCTTCTTCTGTCGGATCAGCGCCGCCGCTCCCCTGCACGGCGCGAACGGCGCCTACCGCAGCGGCACCTCGTGCCGCAACGCCTCACGCACGGCCGTCGACTGGATCCTCGGGACCAGCTCGGTGCAGTTCTCGGGCTACCAGCTCGACGAGTCGACCGTGTCCCGCCGGATCAGCGATCACTACATGATCCGTGCGGACGTCACGCTGTCACCGTTGGCGGACAACAAGGCCTGCATCCCTGCGCCCAAGGACAACGACTTCATGTGGTGTCCGCCAGGGGGCTGAGACGCCTCAGGGCATCCCGGTCGGCTTCGTCGCGAACGAGTGCGTGGCCCGCCGCCGGAGGAAGTTGAACTGGCTGACGTACTTCCGGTAGACCCGCGCCCGGTCGATCCGCAGGATGAGCTCGTCGTTGAGGAACGAGATGCCCGACCAGTTCTCCGACCCGGTCCACGCCGACTTCACGCGCTTGCCGCCCATGTTGCCGTTGACGGCCAGGATCTTCAGGTGCGAGTAGAAGTTGGCGCGGCGGATGGCCTTGGGGTCCAGCGGGTCGAACGGCGGGTAGTCCCAGTCAGCACTACGCACGTCGATGTTGCGGGAGCGCAGGGTCTTGAGCACCGAGCCGCCGATGGCGCTGGCGATGATCTTGATGTTGCACCTGCGTCGCTTGAGGTCGGCGACCTGCCCGGCCAGCCACTTGCCGCGCTCCTGGTTCCAGCCGTACATCACGATCCGGATCACGGTGCGGCCCCGGAGGCCGGTGCCCGGAAGCGCCTTGCAGCGAATGTCCTTGAGCCGCTTCATCACCGGGTCCTGGTCGGGGCCCGGAATCCTGGCCGACGGCGTCGAGGTCACCTTCGCGACGTCGGCCTTCGTGGCGCCGGCCTTGGTCTTGTAGTACTGACCGGAGTAGTCGCCGGCGTTGAAGTAGACCCAGCGCGGGGAGACCCGCTTGTCCCACTTCATCTGGTTGAACACCCTCTTGAAGGTGTTGAACAGGACCTTGTTGCCGTTGATCGTGTAGAGGTCGTTCCACTGCAGTCGCACGGCCCGGTCGGTCATGTTGTGCGACCCGGTCATGATCACGTTGTTGGCCCCACCGGTCTTGCTGAAGGAGTAGACCTTCAGGTGGAGGTTGCCCGGCCCGCCGCGGCACGAGCCCCTGCAGATCCGCACGAAGTTCTTGCGTCCGGCCTTCTTGCCCAACACCCGCTGCAGGCGCAGGGTCTGCCTGGAGGTCCAGTTGTCGTTGAGCAGCATCTGGATGCGCACCCCGCGGCGACGCGCCTTGAGCAGCGCCTCGAGCACCGACTGCCGGTCGAACGAGTAGGCCGCGATCCGGATGTACTCGCCCTTGGGCGTGTGGTTGATGGCCGCGATGATCCGCGACATCAGCTTGGCCTTCTCCCCGATCCGCCCCAGCGGGTTGTTGAAGGCCACACCAGGCGCCGGCTTCCACCGCTTGGCGGCAGCCTTCGCCTGCACCGTCGCCACCGGGGCAGGGTCGTCCGCGGTCGCCGGAGTCGGCGCCGATGCCAGTCCTAGTGCGAGGACCAGGCCAAGGGCGCTCAACAGTGTCTTGCGGAACATCTAGATTCCCCCCAGAAATCTGCCGATCACCATGCTCGGTGGCGTACGCCGGGTCACTCTACCTAATGCGGCGAGCAACACCGAGCGCACGACGCAGCGCCGTGGCGGGGGTGCCGCCACGGCGTCGCGCCTTCGTGCGCCGGTTCCGCAGCTTCTCCATGTCGTGGGCCAGCATCGAGGCCAGGGCGGCGACCGCCGACTCTGCGACCTGCTTGTGGCTCACCTTGGTCTCGTCGGTAAAAGCATCCGGGGTGGGTTGCAGGTCGGACAGGTCACCCTCGACCGGGTAGCCGCCCGCGGCGATGGCATCGATGAACCGCTGCGACACCGCTCGCGTCCATTCCTCGTGCTCCCGCGGGACTCGGATCTTGTCCGACTTCTGCTTGCCCAGCACCCGCACGGCGAAGTAGCGCTTGCCGATGTCGCCGTACAGCTCGCGGGCCTGCAGCGAGGGGTCGAGCTCGGCGTTGACGCGTCGGAGGAGCTCGGCCTGAGCCCGGCCGATCGACTCGTTGCTGCGCTGGACCTCGCGGTCAAGCGGTTCAGGGTCGACCTCGATCACTCGGCAGAAGCGGTGCAGCAGCTCCTCGTGAGGGGCCCCCGCTGGGGGCACCAACACGAGGTGCAGCCGCTCGGGCGGGACGAACTGCGACCAGCGGGCAAGGATCGTCTCGACGTCCTTCGACGACCAGTAGCGGTTCGCGATGTCGCCTTCGGTCCGCCGCAACCTGCGCAGATAGCCCTGGTAGGTCAAGGACATGCCGGCCTGCAGCGTCTGCTGCCAGGCGGAGGGGATCTGGCGACCGAGGTCGCGCAGGGTGACGATGACGTGGACCTCTCGAGACTCACAAGCCCGGAGGAGCGCCTCGATCTGGTCGGCGGTGGCCGGTGCCAGCGACTCCTCGGTGATCAGCACCCGGTCGCCGGTGGCCGCGGCCAGCTGACCGGGGAGTTTCTCGAGCGCCGATGCGACCTCCGGCGGGTCCACCTCCGGCTTGTAGCGGTCGCGGGACCGCAGCATCAGGTGGAAGGTGTCTCGCTTGGAGCCCGGCACCATGTCCAGACCCTGCCGGTGGAGCTCGTCGAGGTTCTGCCACATCACGGTCTGGAGGTAGGACGTGCCGGTCTTGAGCAGCCCGATGTGCAGGAAGACCCGACGCGGGGCGCCGGGCTGCGACGAGGACTGCGACATGGGCGGCATCCTAACTATCTCCGGTGTCGGGACCGTCACCACGGACCCGGTCCACCACCCGAGCCCAGCGCGACGACGCGGCCGGCTGCGGGGCCGGCGACTGGGCCGGCGACTGGGCCGGCTCCGCCTCGGCGGCGGATTTGCGGAGCGCGGTGTTGTTGCGGCGGACGACGCGCATCTCCTGCATCAGCTTGGCGATGGTGTCCAGCGCGGCGTCGAAGAGCTCATCCTGGGTCACCGAGTCGGGGTGGCGCAGGCTGTCTGGCTGCACCGTCACCCGCAACCGATCGAGATCGCCCACCACGTCGTACGCCGCGGCCCGGATCTCGGCGATGCCGTCGTCCGCCCGCGCAGCGAGCTCAGCGACCCGGGCCTCGGACGGGAGGAAGCGCTCGCCCCCGCGAGGGACCAGGATCCGGTGGGCGAGGAAGCCGCGGATCCAGACACCGCGATCCAGCGCGCTTCCGAACCCGCTGAGGTAGGGGCCGATCCGGCGCAGCAGCTCGGCTTCCACGAGGCCGAGCGAGGTGTTCTGGCGGGCCTGGTCGAAGGAGAACTCGGAGGCGTCGGCGCCCAGCAGCTCGGCGAACCGCAGCACGAGGGTCTCGCGGGGCGCTTCCGGTGGGGGCAGCACCAGCACGTGCACCCGGTCGGCCGGCAGGGTGCCGCCCCAGCGGCGGAGTACGCCGGGAAGGTCCAGCGCCTCCCACCCCCATTCGTCGCCGGGCTCGGCTCCCAGCGGGAACTCCTCGAGCGTGGACTCGAAGCCGTGCTTGACGTACTCCTGCCAATAGGAGCTGAGCACCGACAGCAGGTCGCGGGCGGTGACGATCACGTGGGTCTCGGCGGGCGCCACGGCAGCCAGCGCGCGCTCGGCCTGATCGGCACTGGCGCTGCCGAAGAACTCGTGGCTGACCAGCGCGTCGCCTTCCCACGCGGCGATCCGGTCGACGACGCGATCCCAGGCGCCCTCCGCCTCGGGGTTGCGAGCGGCCAGCCCGGGCCGCTCGCGCACGCTCAGCGACGCCCAGAGGTGCTCACGGGGCCCGCCGGGGTAGAGCACGCCCTGGTCGGCCAGCGCGTCGCGGTTGGCCCACAGCACCGACTGCACGTAGGTCGTCCCGGTCTTGGGCAGGCCGACGTGGAAGAAGGCGCGACGGGCCATGCCTACAGCGACTTCTGGTACCGCTCGACGAGCTCGGCCACCTTGGCCTCGTCGCGTTGGGCGACCGGGATCAGCAGCTCGGTCACCAGGTCGGTCAGCTCGGCTAGTCGCAGGCTGAGCGCCCGGCACTCCTGGACCTCGTTCTCCAGCCGCTTCACGCGCCGCCGGAGGTCGACCACCGTCGTCGCGGCGACCTTCTCGCCGACCGTCCGGGCTCCCCGCTGGATCGAGTCCTTCACTGCCACGTGGCCACCATCCGACAGACTCGGGAGGGCACCTCGACGGCCTTCCCACCTTGGGGGGTCGAGGCTAGCAAAACCTCGCGCCCCGTCACGGTCGCGCCGGCACCGGTCAGCTCGGTCGCGATCTTGCCGGGCTGGCGGGCCTTGACCCGGAGCCGGCGTGCCAGCCGGTCCCGGCCACGCTGGCAGACGAACTCCAGCCGCAGCTCGCCGCCCTGGCGCAGCAGCATGTCGCTGAGCCGATAGAGATGGCGGCGCCCGGACCGGTCGAGAGCATCGACCAGATGTCGCCCGAGCAGCACCTTGGGGCCCGGCTGCCTCGCCAGCAGCGCTCCGGTCGACAGCACGGAGCGCAGCTCGTGCAGGTTCAGCGACGCGAACCGGGCCGGGGAGTCCTCGGCGAGCGCCGCGCTGGCGGGGGCGAAGCCCTTCGGCACGTGGTCGAGGCCCCACACCGTGGCCCCCTGGCCGGCCAGCCAGGCCACGTCGGCGCCGTACCCGCAGCCGAGGTCGACGTACGTCGCCTTCGTGCCGTGCGCCGCGAAGGCCTCCTGGACCAGCGCGGACGGCTCCCAGGAGGTCGGCGCCGGCTCGCGGGCGTAGAACCCGTCCCACAGCGCACGTTGCGGACGGATGCCGCGGAACCAGCCGTTGAGCCGGCGGTAGGTCGAGGCCGGCGTCTCGAACTTGTACGCCGGGTCAGGAGTGCGCCACGAGGGGCCGTAGGTCGCCACCAACAGCCGATCGGGGTCGGCCGGAACGGGCAGCTCGCGGCCCTCGAGCGTGGCGGTGCCGAGCGGGAAGATCCACTCGCGACGGAAGGGAGCGCGGATCTCCCCCATCAGATAGAGGTGGCCGTCGCGCATGAAGCCGCCGAACACGTCCAGGCCCCGGGCCGATCCGTCGGCCTCGGTGACGACGACCTTGAAGGCCGCTCCCGAGTAGCGCTGGATGACGTAGCCCATCTCCGCCAGCCGGGCCTGCAGCCGAAACGACTCCAGCATCACGTCCACCGGCTCGGAGTGGGTGCTGACGTAACCAAGGTCGGCGTCGCTGTCGTGACCGATCAGGTGGCCCTCGCGCACCGCCCCCAGCAGGGTGCCGTAGGCGAGGAAGGCGTCGATCCCCGCGCGGCGCAGCGCCTCGAGCACTTCCTCCACGGCCTCCAGCAGCGGGGCGACGTGGGCGGCAGTGCGGTTCGCGAACGTCTTCACCAGCCGCCCGGTCTTGTCGGTGGCCAGCGGGTTGCCGTCACGGTCGACCACCGCGATCCGTGCGGTGCTGTCGCCGAACTGGTGCTCCTCGTCGTAGAGGACCTCCCCGGTCTCGTGCACGACCACGCTGACCCTGGCCGCGCCGTCGAGGAATCGGCGCATCCCCTTGGGCCACGCGACGAACGTCCCATCGTCGTGCTCAGCACCGTCCCGGTGCAGCCACAGCGACCAGATCCGCCGCTGGTCGAACAGCACGTCGAGCACCAGCTCCTCGCGCGCGAAGCCGAGAAGACCCTCGGGGCCGACGGTGACCCGGCCGGAGCGACGATCCCCGCGCGAGCCGCCACGGGCGGAGGTGCTCACCGGGGCTGCTCCCGTCGGTCTGAGGCTGGGACGAGCGTCATGGTAGCGGGTTGCGCGTGAACCCCAATTGTCACAAGGGCCTCACAAGTCACGAATTTTGCCGTAACCTGCTCACGGTCCCCACGGCTGGGCGAGGGTGAGTCACCACCCCTCACCCGGCTACTTCCCCCAGAAGGGTCGCCCCATGCCCGACGTTCGCCTGCCCGCACGACAGGCCGCTGCGCCGACCCCCCAGTCGCCCGGTCGCCGCCGCTGGCGCTCCGGCGCAGCCCTGGTGGCGATGGCGGCGCTGACGGCCGCGGCGGTGGCCGGACTGGGCCGCACCCCCGTCGGCCCGGACCCGGACGGGGAGCTGCCCGCCCTCACGCCGGTTGCCAACGCCTCCTCCTTCCGGGTCGGCTCCTTCAACGTGCTCGGGGCCAGCCACACCGACGCCGGCGGCGACCGTCCGGCGTACGCCGGCTATCGGACGCGGTTGCGGATCGCCGTCAAGGCGATGCGTGACAACGGGCTGCAGGTGGTGGGGCTGCAGGAGTTCCAGGCCAAGCAGTACGACTACTTCGCCCAGCTCACCGGCAAGGAGTTCGGCACCTATCCCGGGGTCTCTCTCGGCCGGCGAGCCAGCGTGCACAACTCGATCATCTGGCGCACCAGCGCCTGGCGGCTGCTGGAGTCGCACACGCTACGGGTGCCCTACTTCAAGGGCAGCGAGATCCAGATGCCCTACGTGCTGCTGGAGAACAAGACGACAGGACAGCGGGCGTGGTTCTACAACTCCCACAACCCCGCCAACACCCACGGCAACGCCTGGAAGTGGCGCAAGGAGGGCTTCCGAAGGGAGGCAGCCCTGGTCGCTCGCCTGCGGGCGGCCGACCCGGCGACGCCGGTGATCGTCACCGGCGACAAGAACGAGCGGGAGCGCTACTTCTGCTACGTCACCCCGAGGTCTGAGCTGCACTCCGCGAGTGGTGGGCTGCAGGACGGCACCTGTCGTCCGCCCGCCCGGCCGCAGCCGGTCGACTGGGTGGTGGGCAGCTCCGACGTGCGCTGGAGCGGCTACGTCGCGCTCCGCGACGCGGCGGTGACCAAGGCCACCGACCACCCGCTCGTGATGGCCGACGCCACGGTGGCTCCCCGCACCATGCCCTACGCCCAGCGGGTGGTGGTCGTGGACGTGGAGGGGCTCACGGTGGGCAGCATGCGCAGGCTCGGCGCCGCGGGTGTCCCGACGCTCACCCGCCTGCGGTCGGAGGGCGCGTCCACGCTCAACGCCCGGACCCTGGCGGAGCGCACCGACCGCGACGCGAACGTGGTCGGCATGCTGACGGGGCGCCGGGTGTCGCCGGCCAAGGACGGGCACGGCGTCGACTGGGACGCCACCTGGGACCGCAGCGTGCACCTGGCCGCGGGTCACTATGTGTCGAGCGTCTTCGACCTGGTGCGCAACTACGCCTACCGCACCTCGCTGATCACCCGGGACAACCTCTCGCTCGTCGACCGCAGCTGGGACTCCACCAACGGCGGCTCCGACCCGTACGGCGTGGACAACGGCCGGGACAAGATCCTGACCTACCGAGCGGACCCGAGCGACTCCCGGACCATGGACGCCGTGGTCGCCCAGCTGCGCGCCAAGCCTGCGGGCCTCACCTTCGCCCATCTCTCCGGCGCCAACCGCACCGGCCTGCGCTCCGGCTTCACCAGCGCCGCCTACGACGCCGCGGTCCGCAGGACCGACGCCCAGCTCGCGAGCCTGCTCGCCGCGATCGAGGCGGATCCTGCACTCGCCCGCAGCACGCTGGTCATCGTCACGTCCGACCACGGCGGCTCGCGCACGTCGTACGCCAACCCGCGCAGCCTGCCGAACATCCGGGTCCCGTTCCTGGTGTGGGGCCCCGGCGTCGCGCGCGGCGCCGACCTCTACGACCTCAACCCGCAGCTGAAGAATCCAGGCGGCGAGTGGAAGGGGTACGGCGGCCGCCAGCCGGTCCGCACGGCCCACGTCGCCAGCGTGGTGACCAAGGCGCTGGGGTTGCCCGCAGTTCCCGGCGGCACGCTGGATCGCGGTCGGGCCTTCACGGTGTTCGCCTCTTCTCAGTAGCGTGCCCTTGTGACCACCTCACCCGCCCGCATCTACGCCGCCCGGCTCGTCGGCCTTCCGGTGTTCGACCCGCAGGGCGATCAGGTCGGCAAGGTGCGCGACCTGGTGGTCGCCGTGCGCTCGGATGCGCACCAACCGCGAGTGCTCGGCCTGGTGGTCGAGGTGTTCGGCCGCCGGCGGATCTTCGTCCCCATGACGCGGGTCACCAACATCGACAGCGGCCAGGTCTACACCACCGGCCTGCTGAACCTCCGCCGCTTCGAGCAGCGCCCCACGGAGACGCTGGTGATGGGCCAGATGCTCGACCGCGCGGTCGTGATCAAGGAGAACGGCACCCGTGGCACCATCTACGACCTCGGCCTCGAGCAGAGCCGCAACCGCGACTGGGTGCTCAGCCGGCTGGCCGTCCAGGAACCCGGCCGCGGGCTGCGCCGCCGCGGCCAGACCCACGTCGTGGAGTGGAACGCGGTCGAAGGTCTCGCCCGCCCCGAGGAGGGCCAGCCGGCCATCCAGCTGATCGCCGCCCTCAACGAGATGAAGCCCGCGGACGCCGCGAGCGCGATCCACGACCTGCCCACCGAGCGGCGTACCGCCGTGGTGGCGGCACTCGACGACGAGCGGCTCGCCGACGTGCTGGAAGAACTGCCTGATGAGGACCAGGTGGAGATCCTCAGTCACATGGCGCCCGAACGCGCGGCCGACATCCTCGAGGCGATGTCGCCCGACGACGCGGCCGACCTGATCGCGGACCTGCCCCCCGACACTGCCAACCGCCTGTTGGCGCTGATGGAGCCGGACGAGGCCGAGGACGTCAAGCGACTGATGGAGTACGACGAGGAGACCGCCGGTGGCATGATGACGCCGGAGCCGGTGATCCTGCCTCCCGACGCCACCATCGCCGAAGCGCTCGCCCACGTCCGCCGCGAAGAGCTGTCGACGTCGCTGGCCGCCCAGGTCTACGTCTGCCGCTCGCCCCTGGAGACACCGACGGGCAAGCTGCTCGGTCTCGCCCATATCCAGCGGCTGCTGCGCGAGCCGCCCTCGGGGCTGGTGGCAGGCGTCCTGGACCAGGAGACGACCTACATCCATCCGGACGCGACCCTGCACGAGGTCGCCGCCCATGTGGCCTACTACAACCTCACCGCCGCGCCCGTCGTCGACGACCAGGGCCGGCTGCTCGGGGTGGTCACCGTCGATGACCTGCTCGACCACATGCTCCCCGACGGTTGGCGCGACCAGGGGGTCCGCGACATCGTCCGCCCGCGGGCGGGGAGGGTCCAGCCGTGAGCGAGCCTCGTTCGTCCCGCGGGCGACTGGACACCCCGCGCGAGCAGCGCCGGTTCCTGCCGCGGCGTCCCGACCCCGAGGCCGACACCGTGGGCGTGTTCGCCGAAGGGTTCGCGCGCTACATGGGGACCGCGCGGTTCCTGTTCTGGATGACGGTCTTCGTCCTCGTCTGGGTCTGCTGGAACGCCTTCGCCCCGGGCGAGCTGAAGTTCGACCGGTTCCCGTTCATCTTCTTGACGCTGATGCTCTCGCTGCAGGCGTCGTACGCCGCCCCGCTGATCCTGTTGGCGCAGAACCGCCAGGAGATCCGCGACAAGGTGGTGGCCGAGCAGGATCGCCAGGCCAACACCCGGGCCCATGCCGACATGGAGTTCCTGGCCCGTGAGGTGGCCTCGCTGCGGATGGCCGTGGGCGAGGTCGCGACCCGCGACTTCCTGCGCTCGGAGCTGCGCGGGTTCGCCGGCGAGCTGCAGGAGCGACTCTCGGGCTCCGAGGACGCCGACCCCACGGACGACGACGCCTGACGGCGCCGCGTACGCTGGGACATCATGAGCACCCCCTCCCCCGAACAGGACCACCCGGACATCTGGGCCGCCCTCACCGGCGTCATCGACCCCGAGATCAAGCGGCCGATCACCGAGCTCGGGATGGTGGAGTCCCTCCACCTCTCCGAGGACGGGCAGGTGGCCGTCCACGTGCTGCTGACCGTCGCCGGGTGCCCGATGCGCGACGCGATCACACGCGACGTCACGGGGGCCGTCTCGAAGGTCGCCGGCGTCACCGGGGTCGGCGTGACCATGGGGGTGATGTCGGACGAGCAGCGGTCCGCGCTGCAGACGACGCTGCGCGGGGGCCAGCCTGCCAAGGAGATCCCGTTCGCGCAGCCGGACTCGCTCACCCGGGTGATCGCGGTCGCCAGCGGCAAGGGAGGTGTCGGCAAGTCCTCGGTGACGGTCAACCTCGCGCTCGCGCTGGCCGCGCGTGGTCGCCGCGTGGGCATCGTCGACGCCGACGTCTACGGCCACTCCGTCCCGGCGATGCTGGGCATCGCCGACTCCCGGCCCACGCAGGTCCAGGAGATGATCATGCCGGTCCCGACCCCGTCGGGCGTCTCGGTGATCTCGGTCGGCATGCTGAAGCCTCGACGCGACCAGGTGGTCGCCTGGCGGGGCCCGATGCTCGACCGGGCGCTGGTGCAGATGCTCAGCGACGTCTTCTGGGGTGATCTCGACGTGCTGCTGCTGGACCTCCCGCCCGGCACCGGCGACATCGCGCTCTCCCTGGGCCAGCATCTTCCCAACGCCGAGGTCGTCGTGGTGACGACCCCGCAGGAGGCCGCCGCCGAGGTGGCCGAGCGGGCCGGCACGATGGCGTCGATGATGCACCAGCGGGTCATCGGGGTCGTCGAGAACATGAGCTTCCTCCCCTGCCCGCACTGCGGCCCCGAGCACCGGCTGGAGCTCTTCGGCTCCGGTGGCGGCGCCCGGGTGGCGGCGACGCTGTCGGAGCGCTTCGGATATGACGTGCCCGTGCTCGGCGAGGTGCCGATCGACACCTCGCTGCGCGAGGGCGGCGACGCCGGCAAGCCGATCGTGGAGTCCGACCCGACCGCGCCCGCCGCGCTTGAGCTGACCCGGATCGCATCCGCCCTGGCCGGACAGGGCCGCGGTCTGGCCGGCCGACAGCTCGGCCTGACCCCCACCGGCAAGCTGTAGGCCATGTTCGGGGTCGGTCTGCCGGAGCTCGCGGTCATCGCGTTCGTCGCCGTGCTCGTGGTCGGCCCCGAGAAGCTGCCCGACCTGGCCCGCCAGGCCGGTCGCTTCCTTCGCCAGGTGCGCACCATGGCCAACGCGGCTCGCGATGAGCTGCGCGAGGAGCTCGGACCGGAGTTCGCCGACATGGAGCTGCGCGATCTGGACCCCCGCACGATCGTGCGCAAGCACATCATCGAGGCCATGGAGGACGGCGAGGACGCCGACGACGGCGAGGCGCCGCGCCGGCCGCGGGAGAAGCCGCTGAAGGCCGGCGAGCTCCCGCCGTACGACGTCGACGCCACCTGAGGTTCAGTCGCGGCTGCCCACCGCGCCGACCGCGGTGAAGGCCACCAGCTGTGCTCGGCCGACCTCGGGGCGGACCTCGACGAAGTCCGCGCCCACCCGCGTCAGCACGCCCTCATGACGGGCCCCGTCGCGCCGGTGGACCACACAGCGCGCCCCGGCCTCGGCGAGGCCGCGTAGCGCCGAGCGCACTCCGAGCCGGGTCAGCGGCGACCAGGCAGCCTCGGCCACGGCTCGCTCCGACGCCCCGTGCACCGACGCGACCGCGGGGAGGAGCACCACCCAGTCGGTGAGCTGGGAGCGCAGCAGACACCATCCGTCGCCGAGCCGCTCGAGCCGGCCGGAGACGGCGCCGAGCCCCGCCACGTCGAGGGTGACCTCGTGGTCCAGGGAGGCCATCAGTCGGCTTGCCAGGGTGACGACGGCGTACTCCGCGCGGCTCCGGTCGGCCAGCTCGGCTGCCCGCTCCTGGCCGTACAGCGCCTCCGCCTGTCGCTCGAGGTCCGCGAACAGCGCTGATACCTCGTCGTCCCACGCCATGCCCGGAGCCTGCCACCGGCGGCCCGCCTGTGCCCAGCCGGCGACGACACGGCCTGTGGAGGATCGGTTGACCAGCAGGCTCAGTCGATCTTAAATATGGTCAAACATACGCAAACGCATCCTTTGAGGAGACCTGTGCGCTACTACCGGGCCGCCGTCCTGTGGGCAATCGCCACCGCCCTGACGGTGGCGGCGCCTCTCCTGCTCCGGCCCGAGCTCGCTCCGCTGACCGCCCCGCTCGACGCCACCGGACCGGCCACGGACCTGGCGAGCGCGCTGCGGTGTGGGTGTGCGCTGACGGTGGTGGCCGGCCTGGCGTGGGCCTGGGCCGCGACGACGGCGGTGCTGCGAGCCGCACTCCGCGGCTGCCTGGACCGCCCCCGAGGCTGTCCTCGGGGCCTGCACGCGCTGCTGAGCGCCGCCCTGGGGCTGACTCTGACTGGAGGGCTGGTCCTGACCGGAGGGCTGGCCGGGCCTGCTGTGGCTGCCGATGGGCCGCGGGTGCCGGGCGGGGTGGAGACGCTGCACGGCCTGCCGTTCCCGGACCGCGCCGAGGATGCGCCGCCGAGCGCCGGGACCAGCGCAATCCGGCACCTGGTGCGGTCGGGCGACACGCTGTGGGCGATCGCCGCCCGAGGCCTGCCGGCCGCCGCGAGCCCGGCCGAGATCACCGTGGCCTGGCAGCGGATCTACGCCGCCAACCGGCCCGTGGTCGGGCCCGACCCGGACCTACTGCAGCCCGGCACCCGCCTGGTGCTGCCCGCCCTACGAGAGGAGACCCGATGACCACCATGCTGCCTCGACTCGATCCGGTGCCGATGGCGAGCGTGCAGGGGACGCTCGCCCTTGACCTGGCTCCACGGTACGAGCCGCCGCCCGTGCCGGGGCGGTGTCCGGGCAGTCCCGGCGGAGACGTGGTCGCCATCGACACCGGCCGCCGGGTCCGGGTCGAGCAGTGGGCTCATCGCTACGCCCAGGCCGTCGTCGAGATCGTCGCAGGCGATCGACCTGTCAGCCAGCTCGTGCGCTGGACCGCGCCGCGGGTCTATGCCGATCTGGCGCGGCGGGCGCAGCTGGTGGCCCGCGCCGGGGGCCACCAGCCCGGGCTCGGCCGACCGCCCGGTCAGCAGGTCCGCCCGCAGGTGCAGGGCGTGCGGAGCTGCTTCGTCACCGTCTCCCAGGTCGAGGTCAGCATCCACGTCCGCCACGGGCAGCGCTCGCGCGCGGTCGCAGCTCGTTTCGAGCTGGTCGAGGCGCGCTGGGTCTGCACCGCGTTGGAGTTCGCCTGAGCGCCGCAGGACCCCCGTGCCGGGTCCCGTCGGCCTCAGCCGTTGACGCGCGTGGTGAGCCCGGTGGGTCCACCGGGCGCGCCGTGGCACTTCTTGTACTTCTTGCCCGAGTCGCACGGGCACAGCGCGTTGCGGCCGACCCCGGCGAACTCGTCGTCGGCGTTGGTGACCGTCGCGCCGCTCACCTCGACCTGACCGTCCTCCGACGGCGCGGAGTAGGCGAGGTTCTGCGGCTGTTTCGGCGCCTCCAGGCCCTTGGCCTGGATGTGGGGCGCATGGATATGGGGGGCCTCCTTGGCCGCCTCGCGAGCAGCCCCCATCGCCGTCGGTGCCGAGACGACGTCGAAGACTCCGGCGTCCTCGAGCTCGACCGGCTCCGGCTCCTCCTCGACCTGGACGTCCAGGTTGAACAGGAAGCCCACCGACTCCTCCTCGATGCCGTCCATCATCGCGGCGAACATGTCGAAGCCCTCGCGTTGGTACTCCACCAACGGGTCGCGCTGGCTGTAGGCACGCAGGTAGATGCCCTCGCGGAGGTAGTCCATCTCGTAGAGGTGCTCGCGCCACTTGCGGTCGAGCACCGAGAGCACGACGCGACGTTCCAGCTCGCGCATCACCTCCGCTCCGATCTCCTCCTCACGCCGGCCGTAGGCCGCGTGGGCGTCGGCCTGCAGCATCTCGATCAGCTCGCCGCGGTCCATGCCTTCGCGGCCGCCCGCGTCCTCCTCGAGCTGTGCGTGGTCCAGCGAGATCGGGTAGAGCTGCTTGAGCGCGACCCAGAGCGCGTCCAGGTCCCACTCCTCGGGGTAGTCCTCGGTGGCTGAGGTGACGTAGCCCTTGATCACATCGTCGATGAACTCGCGGATCTGGTCCTCGAGGTCGGCGCCCTCCAGGACCCGGCGGCGCTCGCCGTAGATCACCTCGCGTTGACGACTCATCACGTCGTCGTACTTCAGGACGTTCTTACGAGAATCGAAGTTCTGCGACTCGACCTGCCCCTGGGCACTGGCGATGGCGTTGGTGACCCGCTTGTTCTCGATCGGCACGTCGTCGGGGACCTTGAGGACCGTCAGCACCCGGTCGACCCAGTCGGACTTGAACAGCCGCATCAACTCGTCCTGCAGCGACAGGTAGAACCGGGACTCCCCCGGGTCGCCCTGACGTCCGGACCGGCCACGCAGCTGGTTGTCGATGCGGCGTGACTCGTGACGCTCGGTGCCGATCACGTAGAGGCCGCCCACCGCGCGCACGGCGTCGTGCTCGGTCGAGACCTGCTCGGTGATCTGCTCGACCATCGGCGCCCAGGCGGCTTCGTAGTCCTCCGGCGTCTCCTGCGGGTCCAGCCCCTGCTTGCGCAGCTCCTGGTCGGCCAGGAAGTCCACCGAGCCACCGAGCATGATGTCGGTGCCTCGACCGGCCATGTTCGTGGCGACCGTGACCGAGCCCTTGTGACCGGCGACGGCGACAACCTTGGCCTCGTCGGCGTGCTGCTTGGCGTTGAGCACGGAGTGCGGGATGCCGCGCTTCTTCAACAGCGACGACAGGTGCTCGGACTTCTCGACCGAGACGGTGCCGACCAGCACCGGCTGGCCTTCGCGGTGCCGCTCGTCGATGTCGGCGACCACGGCGTCGTACTTCGCGTCCTCGGTGCGATAGACGAGGTCGGCCTGGTCCAGGCGCAGCATCGGCATGTTCGTCGGGATCGGGACGACGCCGAGGCCGTAGATCTTGTCGAACTCCGACGCCTCGGTCATCGCGGTGCCGGTCATGCCGGCGAGCTTGGCGTAGAGCCGGAAGTAGTTCTGCAGGGTGACGGTGGCGAGGGTTTGGTACTCCTCGCGGACCTGGACACCTTCCTTGGCCTCGATCGCCTGGTGCAGGCCGTCGTTGTAGCGCCGCCCCGACAGCATCCGGCCGGTGTGCTCGTCGACGATGAGCACCTCGCCCTCCATGACGACGTACTCCTTGTCGTTGCGGAACAGCTCCTTGGCCTTGATGGAGTTGTGCAGGAAGGAGATCAGCGGCGTGTTCACCGAGTCGTAGAGGTTGTCGATGCCGAGGTGGTCCTCGACCTTGGTGATGCCCGGCTCCAGCACTGAGATGGTGCGCTTCTTCTCGTCGACCTCGTAGTCGACGTCGTTGACGAGGGTCTTGGCCAGCTCAGCGAACTCGGCGTACCACCGGACCTCGTCCTGGGTGGGACCGCTGATGATGAGGGGGGTCCGGGCCTCGTCGATCAGGATCGAGTCGACCTCGTCGACGATCGCGTAGTGGGGCGACCGCTGCACGCACTCCTCGATCGAGCTGGCCATGTTGTCGCGGAGATAGTCGAACCCGAGCTCATTGTTGGTGGCGTAGGTGACGTCGCAGTTGTAGGCCTCGCGACGCTCCTCGGGCTTCATCGACGGCAGGATCACGCCGGTGGTGAGGCCGAGGAAGTGGTAGATCCGGCCCATCCACTCGGCGTGGTACTTCGCGAGGTAGTCGTTGACGGTGACGATGTGGACGCCCTCGCCGGCGAGAGCGTTGAGGTAGGTCGGCAGGGTCGAGACCAGGGTCTTGCCCTCACCGGTGCGCATCTCGGCGATGTTGCCCAGGTGCAGCGCCGCCCCACCCATGATCTGAACATCGAAGTGCCGCTGGCCGATCACGCGCTTGGCAGCCTCGCGGACCGTGGCGAACGCCTCCGGCATCAGGGAGTCGAGCGACTCGCCCTTGGCCAACCGCTCCTTGAACTCGTCGGTCATCGACCGAAGCTCGTCGTCGGTCATCGAGACGAAGTCGTCCTCGACGGCGTTGACGGCGCGGGCGATGGCCTCGAGCTGGCGCAGGATCTTGCCCTCGCCGATGCGGAGGATCTTGTCGAGAATGGCAGGCACGTGGAGGAACTCCTGAATGGGCCCTCAGCACGAGGGCTGAGCGTGGGAGCGCCACCGTCCGGCGGCGCCTTCGCCATGCTACCGGCGCGCCCCAGACGTGAGGGAATCGACCGGGCGCGTCCGTGCGGCGATCCAGCCGAGGACAGCGCCGTAGATGATGTGCCCTCCGACCGCCATGACCACGGTGGTGACGTTGAGCGGGAACAGCATCTCCTGGCCGTACGGCGCGGCGACCAGGACGAACAGCAGACCACTGCACACGAACAGGCCGTAGAGGATCCCCGTCCGCACGCCGCGGAACCCCAGCGCGAAGAACGCGACGGCGATTCCTCCGCCGTTGCCGAGGTATCGCCACAGGTAGCCGAAAACCCAGGCCGGATCCAGGTGCAGCGCGACGCCGATGTGCGGGATCGGGTCCACCTGCATCAGGCCGAGGGCGAGGAAGGAGCCCCGGTAAGCGTCGTACAGCGCGGTGGCAACGACGCCTGCCCCGAGCGCCCAGAGCGCCGTGGATGCCCACCTCGGACGCCAGACGAGCACGCCAGCGGCCACCACCAGGGCCGGCACCAGGAGGTAGTAGGCGAGCTCGCGGAGGCCGGCCACCCCGAACGCAGCCGCCGCGATCAGCGTGACCGGCAGGAACCCGACAGGGATGAGGGCGAGTCGGGCCGGAGCCTCCTCGCGAACGGTGACCCAGGGGAACGCCTGCAGGAGAAGACGCCGGAGTCGCCGGTCCGCGGTCGAACCGGCCGGGTCCGTGGGGCGGGACGGCAGGGAGATGTTGACTGACATGGCGTACTCCACTTTTGCGACGGGCTGTCGATGATCAGGAGCATCACCGCGGGCGAGTGAGTACCTCGGAGCGCGAACTGAGCCGCTGCGGCGGAGCCGCGATCACCTGGTCCAGCGGCGTCGAGACCTCCAGGCCGAGCATTCGCCCGAGCTCGTCGGCCACCCGGAGCGCCCAGGTCCGGCTCACGTGCTGGCCGTCGTGGTAGGTCACGACCCGGTCCACCACGAAGGGGCAGCGGCCGGCGGCGCAGACCAGGCGATTGACGTCGACGTACGCCGCCCCGGCGCGTCGCGCGCCCCGGCGTACGCCCGCGTTGACCTGGGCGACGTGCTCGTCCATCGGCAGGGTGCAGTCGGCCATCGTCGCCCCCTCCTCGAGCAGGCAACGCGCCGGATCGACACCGAGCAGTGAGACGTCGGCCAGGACCGTGACCGCGGGCCCGAGCCCGTGCGCCTCGTCGACCCAGCTGGCGACAGCGGCCGCCCAGGCAGCCGCGCCCGTGTCGCCCATGAGCATGGAGCCGGGATAGGCCCGTGAGCCGACGATCACCCGCTCCGGCGCGAGCGCGGCGATCTGATCCCGCACCCAGCCGCGGTAGGCCGTGCACTGAGTGAAGGCCGGCCCGTCCGGCTCGGTCCGCTGCGCCAAGTCGTAGGGCGCGCACCCGAACTTGATCAGCGGCAGCACCTCGAACCCTTGGCGTTTGCCTAGTGCCTCCAGCGCCGGCACCCACATGAAGGCGTGGGAGTCGCCCACGACCACGATCCGCCGAGACGAGCCCACGTCCCCGACGGGGCACAGGTCGTGGCTCGTGTCGGGGTCCTCGGCGACGCATCCGGCGCCGTACCAGGGCCGGTCCGTGTCGAGTTGGGTCAGGTCGCTGCGCAGCGGGAACGGGATCGGCCCCGCGACGGTGGCGCGATCCAGCGAGCGGGCGATCGCGTCGTGAACCCGGTCTCCCGTGCGGTCGGCCCGGAGTTCCCGCGGCACGGACGCCGGGTCGAAGGCGGCGTCGGCGGCGGCCAGCCGGTCCTCCACCGCCTGGGTCTGGGCATGCACGACGCCGATCGAGGTCAGCGTCGCGGCAAGGGCCACCGGCCACAGCACCAGGGCCCGGCGCGTCGGTCGCCAGAAGGCACCGCGCCGGAACGGCGCCTCCACCAGGTGGTGCGACCCCGCGGCCGCCGCTATCACCACGACGAGCAGCGCGATCGTCTCCGGCGCACCCTCGAGCGGCAGCAGGCGTGGGCCCAGGAGCAGCACCGGCCAGTGCCAGAGGTACAGCGGATACGACACGTCGCCGAGCCAGGTGAGCGGCCGCACCGCGAGCACCCGAGCCGGCCCGACCAGGACACCCCCGGTGCCGGCGGCGAGGACGGCCACGGTGCCGAGCACCGGGACGACGGCGGCCCAACCCGGGAACACGGTCGTGTGGTCGAAGCCGGTGGCGGCGTACCCGATCGCGACCAGTCCCGCGCCGGCCAGCGGTCCGCGCATCACCACGGGCACCTGCCGCCCGCCCACGACCAGCGCGAGCAGGGCGCCCGCGCCGAGCTCCCAGGCGCGGGCGGCAGTCGAGAAGTACGCCGCCGCCGGCTGCGTCGTCGTGAGCTGGATCGACCACCAGAACGACACGACGACAGCCGCCGTGACGGCAACGCCCAGGGGGCGCAGCGTCCGGCGCCCCCGCTGGGCGGCCCAGCCGACGGCGAGCGCGACGGCGAGCGGCCAGACGACATAGAACTGCTCCTCGACCCCCAAGGACCAGAAGTGCTGTAGCGGCGACGGCGGCCGGTCGGCGGCGAAGTAGTCCGTGCCGAGCCGCCCGAACCGCACGTTGCCCGCGAAGAACGCGGCCCAGAGCGCATCCCCGGCGACCTCCCGAGCGCGCGGCAGCGGCAGGAGCGCGGAGGCCAGCACCGTCGTGCCGACCAACACCACCGTGGCCGCCGGCAGGATCCGGCGGGCCCGTCGGGCATAGAACGCCCCGATCCGCACTCGACCGGTGGTCCGCCCCTCCTCCAGCAGCAACGAGGTGATCAGGAAGCCGGAGACCACGAAGAAGACGTCGACCCCCACGAACCCGCCGGGGAGCGCGGACAATCCGGCGTGGTCGAGGACGACGAGGCCGACTGCCACGGCCCTCAGGCCCTGGATGTCCAGTCGGGTCCTCGTCGCCCTCGAACCCCCCTTGTCGCATCCCCCCACAGTCGTGGGACGCAGCGTCGGGCCGGTTGGTTGTGAGGAATGTTCGGGCGCCGACCTAGGCTCGTGGCATGGGCGATCAGACGATGGCGGGCCGTACGGTCCTGGTGACCGGAGCGAGTGACGGGATCGGGGCCGAGACCGCCAAGGTGTTGGCCGCGAAGGGCGCGACGGTTCACGTGACCGGACGCTCAGCCGACAAGCTCCGGCCCGTCGCCGAGGCAGTCGGCACCGAGCCGCTCATCGCCGACTTCTCCCGGCTCGACGACGTCCGCCGCCTCGCTGAGCAGGTCGGGGAGCGCGTCGGCTCGCTGGACCTCCTGATGAATAACGCCGGCGGCACGTTCGCTCCGTCGAAGAGGACCAGCGACGGCCACGAGCCCAACTTCCAGGTCAATCACCTGGCGCCGTTCCTGCTCACCAACCTGCTCCGCCCCCAGCTCGCGGCAGCCGGCACATCACTGGTCGTCAACACCTCCAGCATCGCCAACCTGATCGGCAAGATCGTGCTCGGCGACCTCGACTACGAGCGCCGCCGGGCGATCGAGTTCCAGGCCTACGGCACCGGCAAGCTGATGAACATCGTCTTCACCCGCGGCATCACCCAGCGCTGGTCCGGCGACGGCATCGTCTCGGTCGCCGTGCACCCCGGCCCGGTCGGCAGCTCGTTCGGTCGCGACTCGTGGTTCGTGGGGCTCCTCTACCGCTCGCCACTCAAAGGCCTGGCCACCATCAGCGTCCCCGACGGCGCGGCACCGCTCATAGCCCTCGCCGAGCGCGGCCCCGACCCCGAGATCAACGGGCGCTACTTCAGCCGGTTCACGGCCGACGGCCGCGAGAACAAGCAGGCCCGCGACCAACCCGTCATCGACGAGCTGTGGGAGCGGTCGGCAGCCCTGGTCGGGCTGGCCTAGGCGCCGAGCTGATCTAGGCGCCGAGCTGGAGCTGGTGCTGGGTGAAGACCAGGTCGACCCGTGGGGATCCCGGTGGTCGCCGCAGCCGGCCCGGCGGGTCAGGCGCGCGGCCGGTGTAAGTGTGGCCGGTCGGCGTGGTCAGCGTGACGCTGTGGGGGCCGGCCCGGCTGGCCCATCGCTCGGTGCGGGACCGCCAGCCTGCTGCCTCCTTCGCGTGGTTGCACGCTTCGCAGAGACCTTGGCCGTTGCCGAGCGAGGTGGCGCCGCCGGAGGCTGCGGACCGCACGTGGTCGGTGTGCCGGATCGGCGCGTCGCACCAGGGAGTCCGGCAGGTCTGGTCGCGCACGGCGATCAGCGTCGCCAGCGACCTGGGGAAGCAGCGGGCGCTGGACTCGATCGCCGCGAGCTGACCAGTGGTGGGGCTGAGGAACAGGCGACGCAACCAGGCTCGGTCTGCCGAGCGGAGCAGGTCGCGAGCGGTCTGCGCCGGCACCGGGCCGTAACCGGTCAGGTGCGCGGGCTCGGCGGCACCGCCGAGGAGAGTCGTGTCGGTCATCACGAGGTTGACGGTGACGGGGACCGCGGCGGCCTCACGCTGTCCGGTCAGCCGCTCCACGAGCGTGTCGGCCATGGCCTGGCCGCGGCTGCGGTCATCGCCCGAGGCGCGGGCGGCCTCGGCGGCGCCGACCAGGCCGGCGTAGCAGGCAACCCCCTGCGCCACCGGCAGGAGCGCCGCCAGCCACACCATGGTGTCGGGGGCCGGGCGGAGTGAGACGCGGCGCTCGCGGACGGCGTACGCCGCTCGCGTCGCCACGGCGTGCGGGTCGAGGCGGTAGCCAGCCTTCGCCGCCTCGGCCGCGAGGCGGCGGTTGCCGAGAGTCGCCACGCGGCTCGGGTCGCCGCAGACCTCCGCGTCGACGCGGGTGCGGTCCTCGCGGCTCAGGCAGGCGGTCTCCTTGACCAAGAGCTGTGCCCGGTATTCCGACAGGACGCCGGTCGTGAGCGCATGCAGCGTGTGTGGCATCTCGTGCACCAGGGCCTGCGCCAGGCCGACCATCGTGTTGCCGCGGTGGGGAGACTCGCGCCGGGCCAACGCGACCTCGGCCGCGAGGCCCTTCCCGAGATCGCGAGGCCGAACCCCGGCAGCCTCCTGCGCCGCGCGCTGCGACTCCACGAAGGCCGCGGCGATCCGGGCCTGAGCTGCGGCGGCCGCCGACTTCAGCTCCTCCAACGCACGCAACTGCTCGATCCGCTCGGCGTCGGTCACGGCCTCGTCGACCCGAGTCAGGGCCGTCGTCCACGACCGCACTGCGCTCGCCTCCACGGACCCGTGAGACACCGGAGGCGCCTTCGGGGACGGCGGACATTCACGACATTCGAACATGTATTCGATTTTAGTCGAAGCCACGGCACCCGTCAAGCAGGCGCTGCTGCGCTACCTTCGGCAGGACCCGAACACTCGGGTCGGGGATCGCCGCCGGGGGCGGACGGGAGCTGGTCGTGGGCTGGAAGGCATCAGGCGAAGCGTGGGGTTCGCGAGCCGCGGACTGGGCCTACTTGTTCGAGCCCTACTCCCGACCTGCCAACGAAGCGGTGTTCGACCGGTGCGGTGTCGGCCCAGGTACGAGGCTCCTTGATGTGGGGTGTGGATCGGGGTACGCAGCCTGGATCGCCGCTGAGCGGGGCGCTGAGGTGGCCGGGCTCGACGCGTCAGCTTCCCTGCTCAAGATCGCCGCAGCTCGGACCCCCGAGGCGGACCTGCGGATCGGGGACATGAGTGATCTGCCCTGGACGGACGGCTCGTTCGACGTGGTGACCAGCTTCAACGCGATCTGGGCGGGCTGCGAGGCGGCTGTCGCCGAGGCCGCACGCGTGCTCAGGCCGGGAGGGACGTTCGGGATGACGTTCTGGGGGTCACCTCGACGCGTCGGGCTGCTGCCCTACTTCATGACCGTCGCCGAGAACAGCCCCGAGTCACATCTCCAGGCGACACTCGGCCAGGGCGAGACGGGACGCCCCGGCGTGGCCGAGGAAATGGTCGCGTCGGCCGGGATGGAGGTCACCGACCGCGGTGCCGTCCAGGTCACCGGAGAGTTCCCCGACCTCGACCTCTTCACTCGCGCAGCCGCGGCCGCAGGGCCATCGTTCCCCGCGATCGAGCAGATAGGCGAGGACCGATTCCGCGAAGCTCTGGCCGCGGCTTACGCCGACTCCTTCGAGCCAGGGACCGGGCTGAGGATCACCAGCGAGTTCGGATGGGTCACCGCCACCAGGTGAAGCCACAGGCGGTCGCAGCCCTCGAGGCTCGGCACGACGCCTGAACGGCCGGCACGCGCAGCGCGTGGGGTCGAGGCCGCCGCACCTAGAGTGTGGCGGCCAACCCCGGCGCCAGATCCCCCCGCGGCTCGACGACCACGGTGTCCAGGCCGAGCCAGCCGGCCATCTGCCGGAGCTCTGCGGCCAGCTGGTCGGCGGTGTCGGCGGGCGCGTGCGGCTCGGCGTACGCACCGCGGACGAGCAGGCGCCCGGTCGCCCGATCCGCCTTCAGGTCCACCCGCGCGACGAGCTGCTCGTCCAGCAGGAACGGCAGCACGTAGTAGCCGTGCACGCGTTTCTCGGCCGGGGTGTAGATCTCGATGCGGTAGAAGAAATCGAACAGCGCCTCGGTGCGGGCACGCTCCCAGACCACCGGGTCGAACGGGCTGAGCAGGGTGCGGGCGGTGATCCGGCGGGGCCGGGCCGCGTCCCGGTGGAGGTACGCCGGACGCGACCAGCCCTCGACTCGGACCGGCAGCAGCTCCCCGTTCTCGACCAGGGCCTGCGCGGCCGTGGTCGTCTCGGCCACCGACATCCGGTAGTAGTCGGCCAGGTCGCGCGCCGTCGCCACGCCGTGCGAACGCGCGGCACGGCGGACCAGCTCGCGATCGGCAACGGCCGGCTCGGGGGTCGGGAGGGCAAGGACCGCTGCCGGCAGCACCCGCTCGGGCAGGTCGTAGAGGACCTCGAACTGGCTGGTGCGGCCCGCGATCGCCAGCTCGCCGCTCATGTAGAGGAAGTCCAGGACCCGCCGGGTGGTCGACCAGTTCCACCCCCAGTGCTTCTTGGCCCGGGGCAGTCCGTCGTCGAGGTCGCGGGCGGTGGACGGACCGAGGTCGCGGACCTCGGCCACCAGGTTGCGCTCGAGATCGACGTCCTCGGCGACGAAGCCCCACTTGCCGCGACGGGCCCGGTAGCGCGCCATCCGGTGCTGCATCACCGGCCACAGCTCGACCGGCATCAGCGCCTGGACGTGTGCCCAGTACTCCACCAGCCGCCGGGGGCGGCGAGCCGAGGCGCGAAGCAGCAGGTCGGTGTCGTAGGGGCCCATCCGCGAGTACAGCGGCATGTAGTGCGCCCGCTGGAGCACGTTGACGGAGTCCACCTGCAACACCCCCGTGCGCTCGACGGTGCGCGACAGGGTGCGCATCGTCGGGGTGACGTGGCGGCGGTCGGCGAAACCCTGGGCGGCCAGCGCCACGCGACGCGCCTGGGCGCGGGACAGCTCCACGGGGCGGCGGGTCAGGGGATGTCGAGCAGCTTCTCGCGGACGGCGTACATGACCGCCTCCATCCGCGAGTGGAGCTGCAGCTTCTCGAGGATGTTGCGCACGTGGTTCTTCACGGTGTTCTCGGAGATGAAGAGCACCTTGGCGATCTCACGGTTGTTCATGCCCCTGGCCACCAGGCGCAGCACCTCGAGCTCGCGCTCGGTCAGCCGCAGCCCGGGCACACTCTCGCGGTTGGGCTTGGACATCTGCTTGAACTCATCGATCAGCTTCACCGCCATCGAGGGGCTGATCAGCGACTGGCCGTCGGCCACGACCCGGACGGCTTGCGCGACCTCCTCGATCGAGGAGTCCTTGAGCAGGTAGCCGGAGGCCCCGCTCTTGACGGCCTCGTAGAGGTCGGCCTCCTCGTCCGAGACGGTGAGCATGATGATCTTGGCGGAGGGCACGGCCTCCTTGATCTGGGTGCAGGCCTCGATGCCGGTGCGCTTGGGCATCCGGACGTCGAGCAGCACCACATCGGGCATGTGGCTCACCGCGAGTTGAGTGCCCTCGACTCCGTCGCCGGCCTCGCCGACGACCTCGATGCCCTCTTCGGCGGCCAGCAGCATGGTGATGCCCCGCCGGAACAACTCCTGGTCATCGACCACCAGCACCCGGATCGGCTCCGACACCCCATCAGTTCCTTCAGTCACCGGGGCATCATCGCAGACCCGCTGCCGTTGCGCGGGTCAACGCTCGGCACCGAGGTCCAGTGAGATCACGCCGTAGTCGTAGGCGTGGCGGCGGTAGACCACCGACGGACGCTCGGACTCCTTGTCCACGAAGAGGTAGAAGTCGTGCCCGACGAGCTCCATCTCGTAGAGCGCCTGGTCCAGCGTCATCGGCGACGCGTCGTGGGTCTTCTCACGGACCACCAGCGGACCGTCCCCGGTGACGGTGATCGGCCCGACCGTGCGCTCGACCTCGGTCTCGCCCGCGTCAGCAGCGTTGCCCTCGAGGTCAGCCAGGGCCTCGTGACCCAGAACCTGGCTCACGGGCACGCGCTGCTGACGGCTGCGAACCCGCCGGTCGGCCGCGCGCCGCATCTGCGAGGTGATCTTGTCCAGCGCCAGGTCCAGCGCCGTCATCTTGTCGACCGCGGACGCCTCCGCCCGGATCACCGGGCCCCGAGAGACCGCGGTCAACTCCACGCGCACGGCGCGGTCGTGCTGCCTCGGGTTGCGCTCCTGCTCGACCTCCACGTCCACCCGCACGATGTGGTGGTCATGCTTCTCCAGCCGCGACAGCTTCTCGGCGACATGACTGCGGAACCGATCCGACACTTCACAGTGCCGACTCTTGACCACAACCTCCATGTGACTCTCCTCTGCCTCGACACGGAACCAGACGACACAGCAGACCCTCCGGAAAGGAACTGACGACCACGCGCGGAGACGCGGGTGCGCACGATGTGCGTCATGGAAAGGGGCGCCCCGGGCACCGAGAGTCCCCGGGCAGAAGGCCCCCGGTCGACTCCGACGATGCGACCTGGCCTCATACCTAGACGCTAGCCCAGCCTTGTTCGTCACGAAAGCGAACCCGCACAACTCCTCACCGCGGCCACGGCGCGCCCGGTGCCCGGCGCCTGGTCGCGGCGACCGTGGCGATCGCGGCCACCGGGAGACCGACAGCTTCCAGCGCGCGTTGCGCCTCCCGCGCGGTGGCCCCTGTCGTGAGGACGTCATCGCACACCACCACGCGCACCGGGCCGGTCCGGCGGGCCGTACGCCGTGCCGCCCGTCTCAGCTCGGCCGAGGGCACCCACGCGGACCGGTCGAGGTTGGCCGCCCGCTCCCTGGCATCCAGGCCGGCCTGGTCGAGCACTCCGGCACGCAGCCTGAGCAGGGCGGCCGTCGTCGCCGGCACCCCGGCCGCGCGCAGGCGCGACGCCGCCGCGTCGACCACGGCCCCGGTCGCGTCATGACCCCGAGACCGCACCGCGGAGGCTCGGGACGGCACCGGCACGAGCAGCAGCGGGCGGCCCGGGGGTACGCCGGCGGCAATGACCCCGGCCAGGAGTCGGCCGAGAACCGGAGTCAGCGCGAGCAGCCGGCGCTCCTTGTGCCCGAGGATCATCGCCCGCAACGCCTCGGCGTACTCCCCGGCCGCCCAGGGCGGCGCCAGCCCGGCCGGGGTCGGCCTCGGCCACGAAGGTCTCCCGCCGACCGGCAGCTCCGCACGGCAGCCTCGACACAACACGGCACCGGCCTGTCCGCACGCGCAGCACGCGCCCCCCAGCAGCAGGTCGCGAGCGGCGTCACGCAGGGTGGTCGCCGGGGTCTTCACCAGACGAGTCGACCAGGCCGCTGTGCCACAGCGACCGCCGTGACGAGGGGCTGGGGAGAGCCGGACGGTCGGCACGGCCTGGGGACGCAGAGTGGTCCTCAGCCGGCGTAGGTGAGGGTGCGCAGGTCGAGCCCGTCCAGCACCTGGGCGTACTCCACCCCGACAGCGTCCACCACGCTGGGCGGCTTGGCCGCCACGGCGTACCACGACTCGCCGGCCACGGGTGAGCCGACGAGCCAACGCGGGTTCCCGCGCACCGTCGTGCCCGAGGGCAACCCGCTGGACGCCGACCCGTCGACCGACAGGGTCCGGACCTCGTTGATGCCGCGAGTCAGTGGCAAGAGCACCAGCAGTGCGCTCGGCGAGCTCCACGACAGGTCCCGCACCCGGATCGCGAGCTGGTCGTCGAAGGACAGCAACCGGGACGCGGTGCTGCCGATCACCCCACGGTCCCCGACCTGCACCCGGCTCTGCCGGATGACGTCGCGGTCGGCTCCGCGCACCACCGCGATGAACCGGGTGCCGTCGCGCGACACCACGAAGGAGGTCACCTGACGACCGGTGATCCCGGGGATGTCGACGCGCCGAACGCGGTCACCCTCCACCACCGACACCAGGGCCCCGCCGGCTCGTCTGTCGACCAGCCACAGCCGGCCGGCCAGGTCCCAGCTGGGCGCCAGCAGGTCGGTGCCGCCGTCCACCACCTGCTCGGCGGCCGTCGAGGCCGGGCCGTGCAACGGAGCCACGAACACCCGGTCGCCCGCGCTCGTCACGCCCGCAGCCCCCGTGGAGCGGGGGTCGACCGCCACCGTCCGGAGTCCGAGGGCCTCGCGACCGAAGGGGCCGGAGACCGGGCGCGGGTCCTCCAGCGGACCGGTCACCAGCAGCCCGTCACGCAGCGCGAACGGCTCGGTGGGCGCGGAGGACCCGGCAGGGTCGAACTCCGAGCCCTGGTCGATGGGGACCTCCGTCGTGCCGGCTGAGAGCCGCAGCGGCTCGTCTCCCAGCGTCACCACCACGAACTTGATGCCGGGCACCTGCCGCAACGTCCAGGTGAGCTGCGCGAGCAGCAGCTCCGAGGCGCGACTGCTGAGCTGGGCGGCGTCGCCCTGCAACGCGACCTCGGCCCTCCCACGGGCGTCGACGGTGATCGGACGCACGGTGGCCGCGGTCGGGAAGAAGCTGCGCTCCACCTCGTTCAGGCGCGCCGGCGGCCCGGCCAGCAGGTCACGCACGAGGTACGTCGGCAGCTGGTCGCCCGTCGGGACGTAGACCGGCTCGGGGACCAGAACCTGACCGCTCGGGTCGAAGAAGTAGACCGAGGCCCGTCGGAAACGCTGGGCGAACCAGGTGTCGCGGACGATCAGGGCATCGGGTGCGTCGGCGATCCGCCATTCGCCCTTCTCCCTGACCATCGGAAAGCGCAGCGTGCTCTGGCTCGGGGACAGCGATCCCTGCCAGGACCCGCTGGCGTCGAGCCTCGCGCCCCCCTCCAGGGAGACCCTGACCAGAGCGTTGCCCGACGGCGCGGACTTCGTCGAGTAGACGATGGTGCCGAGGTCGGGGTTCCAGGCCGCGGCCGCCTCCTGCGACAAGAACTCCCGCGCCACCGTCGTCGAGATCGGCGAGGCCTCCATCGCCTCCAGGAAGTGGATGACGATGTCGCGCGCGGACTCGTCGGCCTGCGGCGGGCGCACCACGATGTCAGCGGGTGTGTCGACCTGCCCGCTGCCCGGATCGTCGACCACACTCACCGGGCCCGACGTCGGCATCGCCATGCAACCACTCACCAGCCAGCAGACCAGGAGCGTGGCGAGGTTGCGGGCGCGGGTCATACGACCACCTCGGCGTCCTCGGGGACCAGCGGCAGCGGGCTGTGCCGCAGCTCGTCGCCGACGTGACGCGGGAGCGTGAGCCGGAACTGGGACCCGCCTCCGGGCGAGCCCCAGGCCTGCAGCCAACCACCGTGCAGATGGGTGTCCTCCAGCGCGATGGACAGCCCCAACCCGGTGCCACCGCTGGTGCGAGCCCGGGCCGGGTCGGCCCGCCAGAAGCGGTTGAACACCATCGCGGACTCACCCGGCGAGAGCCCCACGCCGTGGTCTCGGACCGCAATCGCCGCCGCCTGCTCGTCGCGGGCGACCGTGACCACGACGTCGCCCGACTCGGCGTGGTCGATCGCGTTGGTCAGCAGGTTGCGCACGATCCGCTCCACGCGGCGTACGTCGGCCTCGGCCAGGCACGGGCCCACGGGTGCACGGATCAGCACCCGGGTGCCACGCTGCTCGGCCAGCATCCGAGTGGACTCCGCGACCCGGCGGACCACGTCGCTCAGGTTGACGTCCTCGGTCTCGAGCGCGGCGGCGCCGGCGTCGAACCTGCTGATCTCCAGCAGGTCCACCAGCATCCCCTCGAAGCGATCGAGCTCGGTCTGCAGCAGCTCCGCGGCCCGCGCGGTCGCCGGGTCGAAGTCCTCCCGGGCGTCGTGCAGCACGTCGCTGGCCATCCGGACCGTGGTGAGGGGGGTCCGCAGCTCGTGCGACACGTCGGACACGAACCGACGCTGCACCCGGCTGAGCTCCTCCAGCAGGCGGATCTGGCGCTGCAGGTTCGAGGCCATCTGGTTGAACGAGATCGCCAGGCGGGCCAGGTCGTCCTCGCCACGCACCCGGAGCCGCTCCTCGAGCTGGCCGGCCGCCAGCCGCTCGGCGACCCGGCGCGCCATCCGGATCGGTGTGACCACCTGTCGGCTCACCAGCCAGGTGAGCACCGCCACCAGCACCAGCAGCAGGACTCCGGCAGTCAGCATCGCGCGAGTCACCAGCGCCAGGGTGTCCTGTTCGTCCTGCAGCGGAAAAAGGTAGTAGAGCGTGTACGTGCCGTCGTCGACCGGCAGTCGGATCCGGGAGCCGACAGCGACGCCGGGCACGTCCGGCTCCCCCGCTCGACTGATCCGGGAGTACGACCAGGCCGTGCTGCTGGACTCCTCGAAGTGGGCCAGGAGGCCTGCTGGGATGCTGGCGCCCAGGTCGAGCCCGGACGTCTTCCTGGCCTGGCTCAGGGCCGTGCCACGGTCGGTCTGGCCCGAGGGTCCGACCAGCGCCACGTCGAAGCCGCGCACCCGGCTGCGGACCAGGATCAGCTCGAACAGGTCATCACGTTGGCCGACCGCGTCGACGTTGGTGCCGGGGACGCTTTGCAGACGGGTGCGCGCGGCGTTGGTCTCCGCCGACGCCTCGGCCACGACCGCGTCGACCCGATTGTCCAGGAGCCCGTCCCGGGTCTGCTGAAGCAGGAACCAGCCGACCCCGGTGCAGACCAGCGCCGACAGCACCACCGTGCTCGCGACGACCCGGGCGGCGATCGAACGTCGCCAGAAGGTCAGCGACCGGGCCACGGCCCTGGGGAACTGGGGACCGGACATCGAGCGGGCCTAGGCCGACCCGGCCTTGTAGCCGACTCCGCGCACGGTGACCACGATCTCCGGCTTCTCAGGGTCGTGCTCCACCTTGGACCGCAGCCGCTGCACGTGCACGTTCACCAGTCGGGTGTCCGCCGCGTGGCGATAGCCCCAGACCTGCTCGAGCAGCACCTCGCGGGTGAAGACCTGCCACGGCTTGCGTGCCAGGCACACCAGCAGGTCGAACTCCAGCGGGGTCAGGTTGACCGGCTCGTCGTCACGGGAGACCGCGTGGCCGGCCACGTCGATGACCAGGTCGCCGATCTTCAGCACGTCGGAGCCGTGCTCGGGCACCCGGCGGACGCGGGCGCGGATCCGGGCGACCAGCTCTTTGGGCTTGAACGGCTTGACGATGTAGTCGTCGGCGCCCGACTCGAGGCCCACCACCACGTCGATCGTGTCGCCCTTCGCGGTCAACATCACGATCGGGATGCCGGACTCGGCCCGGATCTCCTTGCAGACGTCGATGCCGTCCTTGCCGGGCAGCATCAGGTCGAGCAGCACCAGGTCGGGGTGGTAGGCACGGAAGGCCTCCATCACCTCATCACCCCGGGCGCAGACCCGGGAGTCGAAGCCTTCCTGACGCAGCACGATGCCCAGCATCTCCGCCAGCGAGGCGTCATCGTCGACGACGAGCACCCGGCCCCGAGGTTCCGGGTCGGGCGACGGCGTCGCGGGGCTTACTGTCATGCCGCCCAGTGTGCCAGCCGGGTCATCGAACTCCGTGACCGCGGCCGGGTCGGTGTGCCGGTCAGTAGCGGTACTGGTCCGGCTTGTACGGCCCGTGGACCGACATGCCGAGGTACGACGCCTGCTCGTCGGTCAGCTCGGTGAGCTTCACCCCGAGCGAACCGAGGTGCAGGCGGGCGACCTCCTCGTCGAGGTGCTTGGGCAGCACGTAGACACCCACCGGGTAGTCCTCGGGCTTGGTGAAGAGCTCGATCTGGGCCAGGACCTGGTTGGTGAACGAGTTGGACATCACGAAGGACGGGTGGCCGGTGGCGTTGCCGAGGTTCATCAGCCGGCCCTCGGAGAGCACGATCACGGCGTTGCCCGCGGGGAAGGTGAACACGTCGACCTGAGGCTTCACGTTCTTGCGGACGATGCCGGGCCACGACTCCAGCCCGACCATGTCGATCTCGTTGTCGAAGTGGCCGATGTTCCCGATGATCGCCTGGTGCTTCATCCGGCTCATCTGGTCAGCAGTGACGACATCCTTGTTGCCGGTCGCGGTGATCAGGATGTCGGCCTGGGGCAGGATGTCCTCGAGGGTGGTGACCTGGTAGCCGTCCATGGCCGCCTGCAGCGCACAGATCGGGTCGATCTCGGTGATCACGACGCGAGCGCCCTGGCCGCGCAGCGACTCGGCGCTGCCCTTGCCCACGTCGCCGTAGCCGCACACGACGGCGACCTTGCCGCCGATCAGGACGTCCGTGGCCCGGTTGATGCCGTCGATCAAGGAGTGGCGGCAGCCGTACTTGTTGTCGAACTTCGACTTGGTGACCGAGTCGTTGACGTTGATGGCGGGGAAGAGCAGCGAGCCTTCCTTCAGCATGTCGTAGAGCCGGTGCACCCCGGTGGTGGTCTCCTCGGTGACACCCTTGATCTCGTTGGCGATCCTGGTCCACCGGTCTGCGGACTCGGCGAGGGAATCGGCCACCACGCCGAACACGATGCGCTGCTCGGCCGATCCGGCGGTGGCCGGATCGGGAGCGACCCCGGACTTCTCCGCCTCCACGCCGAGGTGGACCAGCATCGTCGCGTCGCCGCCATCATCGAGGATCATGTTCGCGAAGCGCTTCGCGCCGTCCGGTCCGTCGGGCCAGCGCAGGACCTGCTGGGTGCACCACCAGTACTCCTCCAGCGTCTCGCCCTTCCAGGCGAAGACCGGCACGCCGGCGGGCTCCTCGACCGTGCCGTCGGGGCCGACCGCGACGGCCGCGGCGGCGTGGTCCTGGGTGGAGAAGATGTTGCAGGAGGCCCAGCGGACCTCGGCGCCGAGCGCCACCAGCGTCTCGATGAGCACGGCCGTCTGCACGGTCATGTGCAGCGAGCCGACGATCCGCGCGCCGCGGAGCGGCTGGCTCTGGGAGAACCGCTCGCGCATCGCTGTCAGCCCGGGCATCTCGTGCTCGGCGAGGCTGATCTCGGTGCGACCGAAGTCGGCAAGGCTGAGGTCGGCGACCTTGAAGTCCATGGGGGAGTTCCTCCGGGTGACGGTCCCGCGGCACGGCCCGCGCCGCACCGAGTCCGGGTCCGAACAGGCTAGACCCGCGACCCGTGGCACCAAGAATCCTCGGCGTCAGCCCGCCCCGGGAGCCACAGGCCAGGGCTCAGTGGTCGACAGGCTTCTTGCGGCGCGGGACGAGGTGCCAGACGCCGACCAGGACGGACCCCACGAGCACCCCGGCGACCGCGGAGGCGAGCGTGTTCACCAGCCACGCCGCCAGCCCCCCCACGCTGCCCGCGAGATCGTGGACCCACTCCTCGCCGTGGTGCACCCAGGAGTACGGCGCGTGCCAGCCGAGCTCGTCCGCCCCCACCAGCAGGATGTGTCCGCCCACCCACAGCATCGCCGCGACGCCCACGACCGAGATCAGCGCGAGCAGTCGCGGCATCCCGGCCACCAGGGCGTGGCCGATGCGTTGCGGAACCCGACCGGCCCGCTGGGTCAGGAGCAGGCCGGCATCGTCCATCTTCACGATCAGCGCGACCACGCCGTAGACGAGCGCCGTGATCATCAGGGCCACCACGACCAGGATCGCGGCCCGGGCGACGAAGGGCTGGTCGGCCACCTCGTTCAGCGCGATCACCATGATCTCCGCGGACAGGATCAGGTCGGTGCGGATCGCGCCGGACACCATCGCCTGCTCGGCTTCCGGTCCGCGCTCGACGACCAGGGTGCCCTCGTCGCCGTGGTGGCCGGTGAGCCTCTCGTAGACCTTCTCGGCGCCCTCGAAGCAGAGGTAACAGCCCCCGAGCATCAGGATCGGCGTGAGCAGCCACGGCAGGAACTGGCTGAGCAGCAGCGCCACCGGCAAGATGATCAGCAGCTTGTTGCGGATCGACCCCGTGGCGATCCTCTTGATCATCGGCAGCTCACGCTGGGCAGCGACGCCCTGGACGTACTGCGGGGTGACCGCGGTGTCGTCCACCACGACGCCCGCGGCCTTCGCGCTGGCGCGGCCGGCGGCCGCGCCGACATCGTCGATCGAGGCGGCGGCGAGCCGTGCCAGCGCCGCCACGTCGTCGAGCAGCCCGAACAGGCCGGCGCTCACCGGTGACCCCTCATCGCACGGCCCCGTCGCTCAACCCGAGCCGGAGATACTCGGCGGCATAGGCACCGGTCAGCATCAGCGAGGCGTAGCGCGCCACCTCGGTCGCCGCCTCGGTCGTCACCGCCTCCACCCGGATCCCGCGCTCGACGGCAGCCGACTGCAGCCGACCGCGCTGCTCGCGGGTCACGGCCTCCTCGGAGCCGTCGTCCAGCACCAGCAGCAGCGGTGGGGACGTCGTCGTCTCGTCCGCGAACGGGTCGTCGAAGACGTCCCGGCGGCGGGTCGCCTCGATCAGGGGGAGCAGGTGCTCTGCATCTCCGGCGATGGCCGAACGGCCGCTGGCCCGGCGGATCGACTCAGCGACCCTCCGCGCCGCCCGCGCAGCCAGCACCGAGCCTCCCCAGACGACCGGGCTGGCGTCGGCCAGCGCGATCGCCAGCATCTTCGCGGGGTTCACCGCCAGGTCGCGGTGGGGCGAGCAGGAGGCGGCGACCTCGTCCAGCGCGGTCGCGACGCTCTCGGCGTCCGCCCGAGGTCCCAGGGCGACGCGGTCGAGATAGTCGAGCATGACGACAGCGGTGGCCAGCTGGTCGCCGGTCACGGTCGGCAGCACGGTGCTCCAACGGCCCGCAGCGTGCTCGGCCACCATGGAGCGGGGCGGGCAGGCGACCACGACCTGGCAACCCCGGCGAACGGCCTCGGCCGCTGCGGACGCCGTGCCGGGGTCCGTCCCCTGCGGGGCGAGCACCACCACCAGGTCCATGCTCCCCGCCCAGCCCGGGAGGCCCGAGGCCGGCCACGCGACGAACGGGACAGGACACCACGGCTCCAGCACGGCACGGAGCAGGCGTGAGTCGGGCCCGGCGGCGACCACCGCCCGTGGGCGTCCCTGCTCGAGGGCTCGGTCCACTCCTTCATGGATCGAGGTCGCCGCGTCATGGGCCTCACGGCGCACGCGGGCGCCGGCCTCGGCCAGCCGGCGCAGCACCGGATCGGCGCTCTCCAGCACCGCAGGGTCGTCCAGTCGGGACTCATCGAACCAGGTCATCGGCTGTCGTCCACCCCGGAGCTCGTCGCGGCCCTCAAGCCGGGCGCCGCGCCTCGTCGACGAGCAGCACGGGGATGTCGTCGCGCACGGGGTAGGCCAGCCCGCAGTCGCCGCAGATCAGCTCCTCGCCGGTGGGCGCGAGCGGGCCGTGGCAGTCGGGGCACACGATGATCTCGAGCAGGGTCGGATCGAGGTTCATGGCGCTCAGCCTAGTCGTCGGTGGCCGGCGGTTCAGTCGGTGGTGAGCACCCGGAGGTGTCCACGCCGGGCCACCTCGCGGCCGTGCTCCCCGGCCAGCCCCGGATCGGGGTCCCGCACCGGCACCGGCCGGGCCGCCTCGCGCACGGCATCCGCCAGCGCCAGCAGGTCATCGCTGCTCGGTCCGGCGAGTGCCGGGTCGGGCGCCAGCCGCATGACCTCCCACCCCCGGGGCGCCGAGAGCCGCTCGCTGTGGGCCTCGCAGAGGTCGTAGGCATGGGGCTCGGCGTGCAGCGACAGTGGCCCCAGGACCGCGGTCTGCTCGGCGTACACGTAGGTGAGCGTCGCGACCGCCGAACGGCCGCACGCACTTCGCGAGCAGCGCCGGGTGAGACTCACGAGGCCGACCGTACCCGGACCGGGGCAGGGACCCGATTAGGCTCGCGGTGTGGAGGAGCTGGAGTCACCCGAGGAGGCGGAGTCGCCCGAACCAGGGGTGTCTCCCGGGGTGGCGCCGACCCGACGGGACCGGCGCGGTCGCGGGATGCGCGGCCCCGCGGTCCGACCGCGTCACCCCGGGCAGCCCGACACCCGCACCGAGCGGGAACGGTTCGACGATCTCAGCCTGGTGGCCGTGGCGGACCTGGAGCGCCGCTGGGGTGATCGGCTCGGCCTGGTGGAGTACGCCGTGGAGGAGGTGCCGCAGCTGCCCGACGACTGGTCGTCCTCCACGGTGCCGCTGTCGTCGCTGGTGCGGGGGAAGGGCGCCGAACCCAGCCGGATCGTGCTCTTCCGCAGGCCGATCGAGCACCGGGCCGAGTCGCGGCAGGATCTCCAGGCGATGATCCTCACCGTGCTCGTCGAGCAGGTCGCGCACCTGTTGGGGATGGGCCCCGAGGAGGTCCACCCGAGGTACGCCTCCGACTGAGGTTCCTGAGGTCGGCCGGTCAGCGGTCGGCAGGTCAGCGGTCGGCAGGTCGCACCGCCGGCACCAGCCCGACCTCGTCGGGCGCCAGGAACGGCACCACCACCGCGCCGGCGTCCTCGACCAGGACCACGGAGTTCGCCGTCGTGCGCTCCAGGGTCAGGCGGGCGAGGGCCGCCCTGGCCGGCACGGTGACCGTGAAGGCCTTCCCGGGAACCACCTCGATCACCTTGTCACGAAGCGACGTGCCGTCCGCCTTGACGAACGTCACGGTGGCCAGCCCCGTGGTCGTGGCTCCCGCCAGCACCACGGTCGCGCTCCCGGGCGGCAGCACGACCGCTGCTGTCCCGGTGATCCCCGGCGCGTCGGCCGCCACCACCAGGTCATCGTCGACCAGCGAGGTCAGCGCCGCGGTCACCGGCTGCGTGGCCTCGACCCGGATCCCGAGGGCGCCTCGGCGTACCTCCCGAGCCAGGATCTTGTCGAGGTGCACGTTGACCAGCGATCCTGGCCGGACCCGCACCTCCTTGAGATCCGCGGGGGCGAAGGTGCTGTCGGGCGTCACCAGCCGGAGCGTGACCCGGGCCTGGTCGGCGCCGGGATTGGTCAGGGTCAGGGTGCGGCGGCCGCGGCCTTCGGGCAGCCCGAGCAGGGTGATCTCCCCGGACGGCTCGGCCTGCGGCGCCAGCCAGTCCGAGGTCTGGGTGCCTGAGCCGATTCGGGCATAGCGGTCCAGCACGGTGGCGCTCAGCCGACCCCTGGTGACGGCCAGGCGGATCGCCAGGTCACCGCGCCTCGGGACCGTCGCGGCCAGGTCGACGACGTACGTCGACCGGCCGGGCACGCGGACTCCCAGCAGCTCGGGGACCTCCGCCGGGCCCTGCCGCGAGAAGAACGAGATGTCCACGACGGCGGCCCCGACATCAGGGTTCTGCAGCTCGATCACGGAGGCGTGCTCGGCGCGTGCCCCCAGGCCGGTGAACCATGTCTCGGCCGAGGGCGGCGGACACACGACCGCGGCGAGCCGGCCGGCTGCCACGCGGGTGGCCAGCAGGCCGGGTGCCAGGTCGGCTCGCCCGGTGACCAGCACCGCCTCACCGTCCTCGACCACACCGACCGACCCGGCGCTGATCGCCAGCGTCTGAGGGTCGGCGTCCTCGCGGCCCACGGCTCGCAGCTCGATCTCGCCGCCGGCATCCTGCCGGGTGCTCGCCAGCAGCACCTGGCCGCGATCCCGCGGGCCGGCGGGGCAGCCGCGGTCGGCGCGGCTCAGCGGTGCCGACTCCGGCTCGACGGTGCGGACGCTGACCTGGGGCTGCCGCAGCCCGAACGTCACCAGGAGGGTCAGCACCGGGATCAGGACGGCCAGCAGCACGAGCGGGTTCAGGCGCCCACCTGTCACCGACGTCCGTCTGCGGCCGGCCCCGGAGGAGGTGGGTGCACTCATCGCGAGGACCTCCTGCCCGGGCCGCACAGCACGAGCACGACCGCCACTGCGGCCGCCTGCACCCACAGCAGCACCGTGCGCAGGGCCGAGCCCGGACCCAGCAGCCGCGTCTCGTCCAGGGCGCGATCCACCTGCCACGCTCGCGTGGACCGGTCCTCGGCGCTCGCCTGGCTCAGCCCCGGCGTCGCGTCCAGGCTCGCGGCGATCCGACCGTCGGCCGGGGCACGCAGCACGACGTACTCCACGCCCTGCTCGCTCAGCCGGTTCGTCAGCGTCGTGGTGGGACTCGCCAGCAGGCTCTGGATGGTGCCGCTGAGCTCGCGGTCCTCCGGCGTCAGCGCCACGATCTCGTCCTCACCCACGGTGGCGCCGTCGCCGCGACGCACCGTGTAGGTCAGCCCCTCCTCGACGCTGCCCTCGAGGATCAGCACGCCATGGGCGGGGCCCAGAAGTGAGCTCTGCGCCATGTACGCCGGAATGCCGTCGTCGGGGCGCGCCGCGAACTCGTCGTGCCCTCCGGCGGCGAACCAGCCGAGACCCAGCAGTGGCACCGCAGCGCAGACCAGGGCGAGGACGGCACCCACGACCCGGCCGGCCACCCCGGGTGCCAGCGCGGCCAGTGCCGGCACCCCCAGCACGGCCGCGGTGACCCAGGCACCGACCACGACCACGGCGAAGATCCCGACGCCTGCCCAGGCGCCGGCCACCTCCAGGCGCAACGGCACCAGGGACAGCACCACGGCGGTGGTCGTGGCGACGCCGGCCACCAGCCAGCACAGCAGCGCGGGCAACCGCGTGGCGGCCGGCAACAGCGCCAGCAGGGCCAGCACGGCCAACAGCGCCCCCCACGTCACGGGTGCCCCCAGGTCGGACAGCCGGCCTGCGAGGAGGTCGACGGGAGCGGGCGTCGCAGCGGGGGGCCGCCCGGTCTCGAGGAGGAGTCCCCCGCGGGGCCCGTGCAGCAGCAGCGGCAGGACCCACGGCGCCAGCAGGACGGGGACCACCGCGAGCGCGGCGAGCGGGGGGCCGAACACCGAGCGCATCCGGGCCGTGGACGGACTGATCCGCCACAGCGCCGCCAGCACCAGGAGTCCCGTCGCCGCCACGAACACCCATAGCGACGGGGTGAACGCCGTCGCCAGCGCGAGCAGCAGCCCGGCGCGCCAGGCGGCCCGCCAACGGCGTTCGGGCTCCGGGTCGGCGAAACCGAGCGCGGCGTGGGCCAGCCAGGGCAGCAGCGCGGCGGTCACCACCGTCCCGAGTCGGCCCTCGCCCCAGGCGCCGCTGGTGACCGGCACCAGGGCGTACGTCGTGGCTCCGAGCAGCAGCACCCAGCGCGAGGCACCGTGGGCGTTGACGAGTCGCCCGACCACTCTGAGGAAGCGCCAGGCCCCCCACAGGGTCACCGGCACCGCCAGCACCAGGATCGCCGACACCGCGAGGCTGGGACGGCCACCGAGGACCGAGGCCAGCGCGGCCAGCACCGGGAGGTACGCCGGCGCCGGGACGTCGGTTCCGCTGCCGAGGGTGTGCCAGTGCTCGGTGTAGAGGCTCCACCAGTCACCGGCGCGCGAAGGGGAGGGGCTGAGCGCGCCGCCCGTGACCGTGCCCAGGGCCGGGCGGGCGCCGATCAGCGCGATCGCGACGAAGGCCGTGAGCAGCACCGCGCGGGGGTTGGTGAGGAAGCGGACCGCCCAGCCGCTGTCCTCGATCAGATCCTCGTCGTCGACCGCGCGCGACGGCCGTGCCGGGGCGCCCTCCGCCGCCAGCGCGACGGCCCGGCGACGCTCCGCCACATCCTGCGCCTGATGGGTGGTGGCGACGGCGAGGTCACTGAGGAAGTCGAGTCCGTGGCGATACGGCACCCAGGGCGGCGCCAGCAGCGACCGCACCCGGGAACGGTCCTGCGGGCCGAGCGCGGCCCGGGCCCGCCTGGCTCGCAGCACCTCTCCGGGTCGGACGTAGAGCGAGGCCAGGGCTGCGAGCTCATCGCCGGCCTGACGGCCCGAGCGGACCAGCAGGAAGCCGAGGACCCGCAGCAGCGTCCCGAGCGCGAGCCGGACCATCAGGAACGGCAGGGCGATCGCCCGGGCGTTGGCGAGCAGGGTGTAGAGCGCCGCCCGGCGCTCCTGGAAGTGGGTGTGCTGCCCGGTCAGGGCCGTGCGGCGGACGCCCCGGTGAGCGGCCTCGGCGTGGAACACCACCGCCTGGGGCACCGCCAGGGTGCGGTAGCCCGCGGCCGCGGCCCGCCACCCGAAGTCGAGATCGTTGCCGAAGATGGGCAGATTGCGGTCGAAGCCGTCGAGGCGCTCCAGCACCTCCCGCCGCACGAGCATCCCGGCGGTGTTCACCGCGAGTACGTCGCGCACGTCGTCGTGCTGACCCTGGTCGTACTCGCCTCGCTCGAGACCGGTCTCGCGGCGGCCGGTGCCCGAGATGGTCACGCCGACCTCCAGCAGTCGACGCAGCGAAGGCCACTCCCGCAGCTTCGGGCCGAGGACGTCGACCTGGGGATGCTCCGCGGCGGCGGCCAGCAAGTGGTGCAGCGCGGTCGGCTCCGGGTTGGCGTCGTCGTGGAGGATCCACAGCCACTCGTGGTCGCCGGCCGCGTCCGCGGCCATCTCGACGGCGTCGGCGAACGACGTGCCGGGGTCGGCGTACAGCACGCACTCACGGGGCAGTGCCCGACGCAGCAGGGAGACGGTGTCGTCGGTCGAGCCGGTATCCACGGCGACGATGCGGTCGGCCGGCCGGGTCTGGCCCTGGAGGCCGGCCAGCACCGTCGGGAGCCAGCGGGCTCCGTCGTGACAGACCAGAAGCGCCGTGACTGTCACCGGGGCAGCCTACCGAGGCGTTCCTCAGCGTCAGACGGCGCGCTTCTTGAGCTTGCGCCGCTCGCGCTCCGACAGCCCGCCCCAGATGCCGAAGCGCTCGTCGTTCATCAGTGCGTACTCAAGACAGTCGCCACGGACATCGCAGGTCAGGCACACTTTCTTCGCCTCCCGCGTGGATCCCCCCTTCTCTGGGAAGAACGCCTCGGGATCGGTCTGGGCGCACAGTGCGCGCTCCTGCCAGCCAATCTCCTCAGCTTCCGGTTCGAGAAGTAACAGCTCTCTCACTGGTGCTCGCCCTTTCGACCCTGGTGGCGGCGGGTGTCCCCGCCCGGCCTCCCGCCCTGGCCCGGTCAGCGGGAAGAAGTCTGGACCAGTTGCGGGAAACACACTGTGGGAATTACATGCCTGTCGTCCACCAAAGTCAAGCCCGGAAAATGGTAGGGCCGGCCACTGGTCCAGTCCACTGCCACCTGCGGGCGGCCCAGCAGCGCCGCTCGTGCGTCACGCTAGGGCCATGTCTGACACCGCGCCTGACCGGCCCTGGCGTTCCCTCACCGTGCTCTCCGGGGGGGTCGGGGGCGCCCGCTTCCTCCAGGGTCTTCTGCACGGGCTCAGGGCCGGCGCCCTCCCGGGAGTCGCGGCCGACGCCGAGGTCACGGCGATCATCAACACGGCCGACGACCTGTGGATCCACGGGCTCAAGGTCTGCCCCGACCTGGACACCGTGATGTACACCCTGGGTGACGGGATCGACCTCGACCGTGGCTGGGGACGGCAGGCGGAGACGTGGAGCGTGCGGGAGGAGCTCGCGGCGTACGACGCGGAGCCGACCTGGTTCGGGCTGGGCGATCGCGACCTCGCGACGCATCTGGTGCGGACCGAGATGCTCGATGCCGGCTACCCGCTCTCGCAGGTCACCGAGGCGCTGTGCCGGCGCTGGCAGCCCGGGGTGCGGCTGTTGCCGATGACCGACGACCGCGTGGAGACGCACCTGGCCCTCACCGACCCCGAGGCCCCGAGCGGCCGCCGGGTCGTGCACTTCCAGGAGTACTGGGTCAAGCTGCGGGCCCAGGCGCCGGTGGAGGCGGTGCTGGCCGTGGGCCAGGAGCACGCGACCCCGGCCCCCGGAGTGCTCGAGGCGATCGCCGATGCCGACGTGCTGCTCGTCCCCCCGTCCAACCCGGTGGTCTCGATCGGCACCGTGCTCGGGGTCCCCGGCATCCGCGAGGCGGTCGTGGCCACCCCGGCCCCGGTCGTGGGGCTCTCCCCCATCGTGGGCGGCCGGCACCTGCGCGGCATGGCCGAGCAGCTGCTCACGTCGCTGGGGGTGGAGGTCTCGGCCGCCGGCGTGGCACGCCACTACGGCGCCAGGTCGGCCGGCGGCGTGCTCGATGCCTGGCTCGTCGACGAGACCGACGCCGCCGAGGTCGACCAGGTCGAGGCGGCCGGGCTGCGGTGTCGCGCCGTGCCGCTGCTGATGACCGATGTCGACGCCACGGCGGCGATGGCCGCGGCCGCCATGGAGCTGGCCCGATGACCGGCGAGCTGGCGGTGGTCGCCCCCGACGGGGCACCCGAGATCGTCGCCGGCACCGACCTCGCCGCGCTGGCCTGCTCGCTGATGGACCTGCGCGACGGTGACGTGCTCGTGGTGACCAGCAAGGCGGTCGCGAAAGCCGAGGGACGCGCCACCGCACAGGCCCGCGACGCGGTGGTGGCCGCCGAGACCCAGCGGGTCGTCGCCCGCCGTGGCGGCCTGACCATCGCGCGGCACCGGCTGGGTCTGACGTTGGCCGCGGCCGGCGTGGATGACTCCAACGTCGCCGCCGGCCACGTCGTACCCCTGCCGGAGGACCCCGACGCGTCGGCACGGATGCTGCGCGCCGACGTGCGCGAGCGCGCCGGTGCCAACGTGGGCGTGGTGGTGACCGACACCGCAGGTCGTCCCTGGCGGCGAGGGCAGACCGACCTCGCGGTCGGGGCGGCAGGGATCGTCGTGCTGGAGTCCTACGTGGGTCGCGCAGACGGCTACGGCCAGGTGCTGGCGGTCACCGAGCCGGCGGTGGCCGACGAGGTGGCCGGTGCCGCGGAGCTGGCCCAGGGCAAGCTCGGGCGACGTCCGTTCGCTCGGGTCCGCGGCCGCGAGGACCTGGTGCTGCCGCCCGCCGAGGACGGGCCGGGCGCCAGCACCCTGATCCGGCCCGAGGCGGACGACCTGTTCGGCTTCGGGGCCCGGGAGGCAGTTGTGCGCGCCCTGACCGGGGCGGCGCAGGACCGGCCCGGCTTCGGGTCGCCCGCGTCCGCCGAGGAGCTCACCCAGGTCTTGGCGGGCCTGCTGAGCAGGGTCTCCGTCCGGCCGATCGACGGCGGGCTCCGGGTCGCGGGCGAGGCCCGGACCGTGGCGGCGATCGCCTTCGCCCACGGGTGGACGGCACAGCGGGAGTCCGGGGACCTGCACACGATTCGACCAGCGAGTCCGTAGACTGGCGTCCTGGCGGCCCTGGTCGTCGTACCCCCAGTCCAGCCCACCGAGCCAAGGGATATCTCGTGGCCAAGTCCTCCAGCGCCGACCGGCGCGCCCGCGTCGAGCAGCTGCGCAAGGCCGACAAGGCCGACCGCGGACGCAGCTTCATGATCGTCGGTCTGTCCGGCTTGGTCGCGTTCGCGCTCGTGGGCAGCACCCTGTGGTTCAGCAGCGCGGTGCCCTACGTGTCGCAGCAATGGTGGGACAACCGGGAGTTCGAGACCCTGAGCGTCGACCAGATCGGCGCCCCGGCCTCGGCCTGTGGGGAGATCATCGCCAAGGCGGCCACCGGCAACAACGATCACACCCCCGAGGGCACCCCGATCGACTACCCGGACTCCCCTCCCGCGTTCGGCACCCACTGGGACGTCTGGGAGGAGATGGACCGCAAGTCCTACACCGCCGAGGACCGGCCGGGTCTGGGCAAGCTGGTGCACAACCTGGAGCACGGCTACACCCTGCTGTGGTACGACGAGACCCTCGCGGCCGATGCGGCGGCGATGACCGACGTCAAGGCGATCGCGGACAAGTACCGCGGCACCGACAACCTCCGGCTGAAGTTCAAGGCCGTCCCGTGGTTGGCTGAGGACGGAGACCCGTTCCCCGACGGTCAGCACGTTGCGCTCACCCACTGGTCGAACGGTGGGGTGGGTGAGGACGCCACCGGCGAGCAGCAGGGCGTCTGGCAGTACTGCTCGGCGCCGAGCGGGGCCGCGCTCAAGGACTTCATGGAGCAGTACCCCTACCTCGACTCCCCTGAACCGAACGCCGTGTGAGGTCGACCATCTTCGGCGACCTGCTGGACCGTTGGCTGCGCGAGGCCCCAGGCCGACCGCTGGTGACCTACTACGACGGCCCGACCGGCGGCCGCACCGAGCTGTCGGTCGCGACCTACGCCAACTGGGTGGCCAAGGCGGCCTCCCTGCTCGTCGACGAGCTGGACCTCGGCCGCGGCGACCGGCTGCTGCTGGACCTGCGGACGCACTGGCTGGGCCCGGTGCTGCTCGGAGCCGCCTGGCGAGCCGGACTGCAGGTCGTCTGGGACGGCGAATCCGAGGCGGTCGCGTGCGGGCCGGAGGCGGTGGCGACCTGGGCGGTGCACGCGGGTGAGCGCGTGGTGCTGGCGTCCTCACTGGACCCGCTCGGCACCCGCATCGTCGACGGGGTCCCCGCGGGCGTGCACGATCTCGGCCTGGAGATCTGGGCACAGCCCGACGCCTTCGTGCCCTGGGACGCCCCGACTCCCGACGATGGCGCGCTGCCGGAGCTCACCCAGGGTGAGCTGTGGACCGCGGCCCGCGCCGGCAGCCTCGTCGGCGATGCCGGGCGGCTGCTCACGGCGCGCAACCCCGCATCGCCGTCGGGCTGGCAGGGCTTCAGCGAGGCGTTCGCCCGCGGGGGCTCGCTGGTCCTCTACGGCGTCGGGTCCTCGGTCGACCAGGACCAGATCGCGGCGGCCGAGCGGGTGACGGCCCGCTGGGAGTGAGCGGCGTGGTCGGCGTGCCCGTTCAGCCGGCCAGGTCGTAGCCGGCGAAGCCGTCACCCAGGAGGATCCGCGCCTTGAACCCGGTCTTGGTGGCCGGCAGCAGCCACAGGTCGCCGGTGGCCTTCTCCCGCACCACGAGGTCGGCATGGCCGTTGCGCTGGAGGTCACCGGCGCCGATCACCCAGTCGTACGGCGTGAGGTCGATTCCCAGCGTCTTCACGCGACTCACCAGGCCCCCCGGCCCGTTGCTGGGGTACAGCCGGAGAGTGGACCCCTTGCGCAACAGGTTGTCCGGCGCTCCGTCGCCGTCCCAGCGACCGACCCCGATCTGCCGGCCCGCACTGATGGCGCCGTACGCGACGTAGCTCGGACGCAGCCCGTTCACCCCTGCCCCGGGGTAGATCCGCATGCTGGCGCCGGCCGGCTGACCCATCAGGTCGGGATACCCGTCACCGGTGACATCGCCCACGGCGGACAGCAGCCGTACCTTCGCGAAGCCGGTCCCGACCACCTGCGGCGCGCTGAACCGACCGTTGCCGTGACCCCGCCGCAGGGTGAGCTTGCCGTCGCTGCCGTTGCGGACGACCACGTCGCCGTACCCGTCACGGTCCCAGTCACCGACGTTGAGCAGCATCGTGGCCTTGGTCAACCGCATACCGGTGGCGATCGCGGCGCCGGTCTCGAACGTGCCGGCATGCTTCATCAGGACGTAGGAGCCGCGCTTGCGGCCCACGGCGTCGATCTGCACGGTGCCCGTGAGGTCCGCGGCGCTGAGGTCGGCCACGCCCTTGAACCGGGTGACCGAGCCGACCGAGCGCCCATAGGTGCCATCGGGCTGACCCGGAAGCACGGTGCCCGCGCCGGTTCTCGAGTCCCGGACCAGCAGGTCGGGACGGCCGTCGTGGGTGAGGTCCCCAGAGCCCAGCAGGGCGTTGATCGTGGAGCGGTCGCCGGGCAGCGCCACCGGCGCGCCGACGCGGCCCTGACCGTTGCCGGGGAACAGCCACAGGGTGCCGCCGGACTTGGCCACCAGGTCGTTGTTGCCGTCGCCGTCGAGGTCCCCGGCGCCGGAGAGCAGCGTGTAGTTGTTCCAGTCGCCGCCGATGCCGACCCGGGTGAAGCGGCCGCCGCCATTTCCGCGGTAGAAGTTCAACGCGCCCGTGGCCGGGTTCCGGGCCACCAGGTCGTTCTTGCCGTCACCGTCGAGGTCTCCGGGCGCGGTGATCAGGTCGCGGTCCGCGAACGCCTGCGTCCGGCGTACCGCGGAGGCGAAGCCGCCCGCGTCGTCGCCAGGCAGCAGGCTGACCCGTCCGGTGTCGTCCTGCACCACCAGATCGCCGACGCCGTCGCCGGTGACGTCCGGGGTGGCCACGGCCCGGGTTGCCGGTGCACCCAGTGCCGCCGGCGCCAGGGCCGGCAGCGCCGCGGGGGCGCGGAAGCGGGTGAGGCCTCCGGTCGGCACGACGAACACTCGGCCGTCCGAGGCCCGGCGGACGACCAGATCGGGGTAGACCGACGAGGCGAGGTTCGTCGCACGGTTGCGGCCCGACCAGCTCTGCTGGTCGGCCTTGGCGTACTTGCGGATCGTGCCGAGCTTCGCGTAGAGGTTGCGGCCCGGACACGCGGTGGAGGCCGCGTCCCGGTGGCCGTTGATCGCCTGGAACACGGTGCGGCCCACCTGTTGCCGCGTGGAGGAGGCGTCCACGCCGTGCAGGCTGAGCTTCCAGGCGAACAGCCGGCCGTAGGCCTTCAACACGGCCTCCGACGGGCGGGCGGTCTCGTAGTTGCCGATCGCCGACATCGCGAACGCATAGTCGTTGTAGCCCAGCGTGTGGGCCCCGACCACGGGCCGGTCCACGCCGCCGTACCGGCCCTCCCAGATCCGGCCGAACCGGTCGACCAGGAAGTTGTAGCCGACGTCGCTCCAGCCCCGGGTCCGCGTGTGGTAGGCGTAGATGCCCCGCAGCAGCGCCGGCACCTGCGCCCGGGTGTAGTTGTTGGCGTTGACCGTGTGGTGCACGAAGCCGGCGTGGACCTCGTAGTAGTGCAGCGACGACTTGTCCCGCATCGACTCATCGGCCCCCCACTGGGCCCGGGAGAAGATCTTCGGCTTCGGTGTGTACGCCGTCGCCTGGAGGGCCAGCCCGTCTCCGGCGGCGTCGCCGCTCTCCACCTTCTCGTCGGTGGCCGTGGAGACCGTCGGGTCGGGGACGCCCGGCGTCGACGTCGACGGCGCATCCAACGCGGCGGTGTCGATCGCGGGCAGCTCCCTGCGGGATTCGGTGGCGGTGCCGGGATCGATCACGGCGAGCTTCAGATCACCGGGCGTGGCACCCACGGTGGCGTCCACCCGGACCTGGACCTGATCGACCTCGCCGACCAGCAGTGGGTCGGTCCCCGGTCGCGACCGCCGCGCCTCCTCGCTGTCGGGATCGGGCCCGTGGTCGGGCTCGTACTCGAGCTCGGTCCAGCCCGACCAACGCTCATCGTTGCGGGTGCGAACGCTCAGCGTGATGTCATCGGTGGCCACGGTCGTCCCGGACGCCCAGGAGACACCGACTGCGCCGTACCCGTGAACGGGCTCGGGGGCGCCGACCAGCCGCTCGCGGCCGCCATCGTCGAGGACGGTGCGCGACTGCAGGCCGCGCGTCGCTGTCCGAGCGCCGGGCGCGGGGCGGCCGACCGGTGGGGTCAGGGCGTACTCCCGGACGATCGGGTCGACGACCGAGGTCGGAACCGTGGCCGTGAGCTGGGCGACCCGCTGACCGGGGTGCCCGCCGCTCGGTTGGACCTGCGGGTCCGGCGCGTGGCCGACCACGTCGAGGCTGAGCACGCTGGCCGCCGGGGTGAGCATGGCGAACACCGCCGCCAACACCAACAACTGTTGACAAGCGGTGACAAATCGGGCCTGGCCGAGGCGCATGCGAGAACTCTCCGTGCGGGGGAAGACGTCACAGGAGTTTCAAGATTCACACCAGTCACACGAGGCTGCAAGGCAAACTGAGTAACTACAAGCATGTAATTTCCAGCCGACACGCCGCGCAGAGCAGACTTTCCGACGCAACGTCGGTCAGACGTCGGAGCCGAGCTCCTCGTCCGTGGTCAGCTCGTCGCCGTCGTCGTCGTCGTACTTGACGTAGCGGATCCCCTCGTCGACCGCACCGTCGAAGCCGACCCGGCCGTTCTCGAGGACGATCACCCGGTCGCACATCTTGCGGATCGACCCGGCGGCATGGCTGACGTAGACCAGCGTCCGGCCGCTGCTGCGCACCTCCTGCATCCGCTCCAGGCACTTGCGCTTGAAGGGGCGGTCGCCCACGGCGAGCACCTCGTCGGCCAGGAAGATGTCGGACTCCACGTGGATGGCGATGGCGAACCCGAGTCGCGCGGACTGCCCGGAGCTGTAGTGCCCCACCTGCCCGTCGAGGTGCTTCCCGAGCTCGGCGAACTCCACGATGTCGTCGAACTTGCGTCGCGTCTCGGCCTCGGTCATGCCGAGGATCGCCGCGTTGAGGTAGAGGTTCTCGCGGCCGGACAGCTGCGGGTGGAAGCCCGCTCCGGTGGCGATCAGGCCGGCGATCCGTCCCCGGGTCAGCACGCTGCCGGAGTCGGGCTTCATCACCCCGTTGATGATCTTGAGCAAGGTGCTCTTGCCGGAGCCGTTGAGGCCCATCAGACCGACCGACTCACCCTGCTGAATGCCGAAGGAGACCTCGTCGAGCGCCGGGAACGTGTTGCTGAGGTCCTTGCCCCGCAAGGCCGCCACCGACATCTGCTTGAGCGTCCGGTGATAGCGGATCGTGAACGACTTGGTGACGTCGCTGACGACGATCGACTCGTCCATCACAGCCGCTCCGGGATCTTCTTCTCCAGCCGGCTGAAGACCAGCTGCGCCACCGCGAGCGCGACGAAGGCCGCCCCGAGATGCCAGAACCCGTCACGGAACAGGTGTTCGGGGAGATTGTCGGCGGCGGTCGCCACCGGGTCCGAGGCGGAACCGACCCAGAAGGCCCGCTGGAACAGCAGCACGGCCTCGGCCATCGGGTTCAAGAGGTAGTAGGCAGCTGCTTCGCCGAACCGCTCGTTGACCAGGCTGTAGGGGTAGATCATCGGCACGCTGAACGTGACGAACTGCGTCAGCGTCTGGACCACGTTGCTGAAGTCGCGGAAGTACACGTTCGCCACGCTGAACAGCAGCGCCAGCGCAGTCCCGAGCACCATCACGATGGCGAACCCCAGCAGCGCCGCCCCCATCCCGACCAGGTCGGGGCGCCAACCCCTCGCGGACGTGAAGGCGATGAGCAGAATCAGACCCGGCACCACGTGATACGCCGACACCAGCATCGAGGCGACCGGGAACATCTCCCGCGGCACCGCCATCTTCTGCACGACACCGCGGTTGCGCACGATCGAGCGAGTGCCGGACTGGAAGGTCTCGGTGAAGTAGTGGACCAACACCAGCCCCGTGAACACATGGATGGCGTAGTTCGGGACGTTGGCGCCGCGGCCGATCATGATCTGGAACAGGAAGTAGTACATCGCCAGCTTCACGGCCGGCTGGATGTAGGACCACAGGACCCCCAGCACCGAGCCGGAGTACCGCGCCGAGATCTCCCGCCGCACCAGCAGCTTGAGCAGGTAGCGGCGTCGGAACACCTCGAACAGTCCCGTCGTGGACGCCGGCGAGACCAGTGGCGGCAGCTCACTCCCGGTCGGGAGCGCGGCCGCCCTACTCATCAGACTGCTCCGTCCACGGGCGGAACGTCTCCTCCCACGCCTCAGGAGAGGTGATGTCGCCCAGCGCCGAGCGGTACTCCTGGGCCAGGCGCGGCCATTCGCGGTGCAGCCGCTGGTGGATCTCGACGGTCCGCCGCATCAGGTCGCGGAAGCGAGCCGGGTCCCGCCGGTAGAGCGCGGCGGACGTCCCGTCGTTCATCGACACGACCGCCGAGTCGAACCGCGCCAGGCGGTACCACAGCGAGTCCATCGCGGTCAGATCGGTCTCCGGGAACTCCTTCGACATCTCCCGCACCGGGCGCAGCTGTCGCAGCGGCGCCATCCCGGCGGTGATCATCTGGGACAGCCGGCCGGGGATCTCGACATCGTCGCGGCCCTTCTTCGGCGGCTTCTCCCGGCGCACCGGCGGCAGGTCCTCGCGGTCGACCTTGAGCTGCATGTCGCTGAACTGCGTCATCAACGCGCGCACCTCGGCAAGCTTGCCGGGCAGTTGGCCGTGCAAGGAGTAGGGCCCGGCCAGCACGTCCTCGAGCGCCTGGTGCCGCATCTCCACCGTGGCGTACTGCATGGAGACCAGATGCTTGACCTGGTGGTTGAAGGACTCGCGCACCATCCGCCCACCCCGGGGGTACGTCGAGTGGAGCAGCGCCGCGACGAACCGGTTGCGCTGGTGGAAGTAGGACTGCCAGTCCAAGCCGTCGTTCTTGTCCGACCAGGGGATGTGCCACACGGCCGCACCCGGCAACGAGACCGTCGGGAACCCCGCTGCCCGTGCCCGCAGGCCGAACTCGCTGTCGTCCCACTTCAAGAACAACGGCAGCGACAGGCCCACCTCCTCGAGCACCAACCGCGGGATCAGGCACATGAACCAACCGTTGAAGTCGACGTCCGCGCGCTTGTGCAGCCAGCGTGAGGAGCGCAGGTTGCGGGCGCCGAAGTCCCAGTCGCTGAAGCCGTCGAGGCGGGTCTGCCACCAGAAGCGCCACGGCTGCACGATCTCACCGAAGCTGTGCAGCCGGCTGCGGGAGTAGATGTTGAACATGTGGCCGCCGACGATCGTGGGGCGGCGGGCGAGGTCGGCGAATGTCACCGCGCGGATGATGCCCTCGGGCTCGCAGACGACATCGTCGTCCATCATCAGGGCGTACGTCGCGGTGCCCTTGCGCACCGACTCGAGCTGCCCGCGGGCGTAGCCGCCGGAGCCGCCGAGGTTGCCCTGCTCGATGACCCGGAGCTTGGATCCCAGAGTCTTCTCCGCCGCCGGGAAGAACTCCGAGTCGCGCATCAGCTGGGTGCCCTGCTCCATGACCATGACCTGGTCGAGATAGGGCTGTAGCTCGTCGGTGTCGGCGATCTGGCCGAGCAGCTTGGCCACGAAGTCGGGGCGGTTCATCGTGGTGATGCAGATGTCGGTGGTGCCGTGATCGGCACGGTCCTCGGGCACCTCCGCGGTCCACTCGGCCGAGGACACCACGACGTCCTCGTCGCCGGCCACGACGTCGTACCAGTACCACCCGCCGTCGATGAACGGCTTGAGAGACAGCTCGAAGACGAAGCGTCCGGATTTGTCGCCTCCGGTGGAAGCGGCCTCGACCCGTTGGGAGTGACCGCGGGCCATTGACTTGTAGACCACGACGGTGGCGCCGCGGCCGGTGACCTCGACCGTCAGGGTGACCGCGTCGACGACCGTCCAGCGCCGCCAGTAGCTCGCGGGGAACGCGTTGAAGTAGGTGCCGAAGGACAGCTTGTCGCCGGACCTGACCCGGATCGCGGTGCGGGACTCGATCTGGTCGGGGTGGATGGACTCCCCGGTGGAGGTCGTCTGCCGGATCGCGGCGTTGTTGAGATCCTTGGCGCCCCGGTTGCCGCCGATGGTGTAGCGGTCGGCGTCGAGGTTGACCTCGTCCGGGTCGACGTACAGCGGCAGGACGTCCAGGTCCCGGTCGAGGGGGAAGATCTGCCGCTGCAGAAGGCGGGTGGTCATGCGTCGACTCCTCCACTGGTCAGCTCCACGCCGTCGGCGAAGTGCGGACGCAGCTTGTTGTCGTACATCGAGAGCGCCGACCCGATGGCCATGTGCATGTCGAGGTACTGGTAGGTCCCCAGGCGGCCGCCGAACAGCACCATCGGCTCGGCCTTGGCCAGCTCGCGGTACTTCGTCAGCTTCTCGCGGTCGGCGGGGGTGTTGATGGGGTAGTACGGCTCGTCGCCCTCCTCGGCGAAGCGGCTGTACTCGTGCACGATCACGCTCTTCCCCGGCAGGTAGGTCCGCTCGGGGTGGAAGTGCTTGAACTCGTGGATCCGGGTGAACGGCACGTCGATGTCGTTGTAGTTCATGACCGAGGTGCCCTGGAAGTCGTCGGTGTCGACCACGGACCGCTTCAGGTCCACCGTGCGCCAGGACAGCCGGCCCTCGCTGTGGTGGAAGTACTCGTCGACGGGACCGGTGTAGACGATCGGGACCTTGCCCTTGAACTCCTCCGCGACCGAGAAGAAGTCGGTGTCGAGGCGCACCTCGATGTTCGGGTGGTCGGCCATCTTGGTCAGCCACGCGGTGTAGCCGTCGGTGGGCAGGCCTTCGTGGGTGTCGTTGAAGTAGCGGTTGTCGAAGGTGTAGCGAACCGGGAGCCGGGAGATGATGTCCGGCGACAGCTCCTTCGGGTCGGTCTGCCACTGCTTGGCGGTGTAGCCCTTGACGAAGGCCTCGTAGAGCGGACGACCGATCAGCGAGATCCCCTTCTCCTCGAGGTTCGCCGCCGCGGCCGTGTCGATCTCGCTGGCCTGCTCGGCGATGTGGGCGCGTGCCTCCTCCGGGGTGAAGGAGCGTCCGAAGAACTGGTTGAGCAGCCCGAGGTTCATCGGGAAGGAGTAGACCTGCCCCTGGTACTTCGCGAACACCCGGTGCTGGTAGCCGGTGAACGACGTGAACCGGTTGGCGTACTCCCAGACCCGCTCGTTGGAGGTGTGGAAGAGGTGGGCGCCGTAGACGTGGACCTCGATGCCGGTCTCCGGTTCGACCTCGCTGTAGGCGTTGCCGCCGAGGTGGGGCCGACGCTCGATGATCAGGACCTTCAGCCCGAGGTCACTGGCGCAGCGCTCCGCGATGGTCAGCCCGAAGAGTCCGGAGCCGACGACGACGAGATCTGGTAGCGCGGACGTGCTCACGGGAAAGGGACTCCTGACGGTCTGTCAACGGTCGGCAAGTCTAGCCACGGCCCGGGGTCGGTCCCGCATCGCCACGGCGCGCCGGCCGCGCCGACCGCATGCCGCGCGCGTCCTTGATGGCACGGATCACATTGCCGGCCTCGGCGCGGCCCCCGCGCAGCGGGCTCAGCACGACCACGACCGCGGTGATGGCGTAGGGCTTGGCCCGGACCAGGGCGTTCTCCCCATGGCGGAAGTGCACCACGAAGAGGTTGCGGTACATGTAGTAGCCCTTCCAGGTGTCAAGGGCGTGCTGCTGGTCGAACTCCAGCTGCCGGACCAGCACCGCGTCACGGATCGCCCAGATCCGGAAACCCGCCGCCCGGGCCCGGATCGCGAAGTCCACGTCGTCGTAGAAGATGAAGTACGACGGGTCCGGCAGGCCGATGACGTCGATCACCCGCCGGTGCACCATGAACCCCTCGAAGGCGACGTTCTCGACCTCGACCCGAGCCGGCATCGCCGCCCGGTCGGCGTACGCCGACTCGACGGAGGAACGCTTGGGCCGGATCGCGTGCGGGCGACGCAGGTCGAAGTGGAGCGCAGCCTTCTCGACCAGAGCGCCCCGCAGGTCCTCACGCACCGCCAGCAGGCACGACTCGTCGTGGCCCATCAGCACCTCGAGGCAGTCCGGGGCCGGCACCACGTCGTCGTCCATCAGCCAGATCCGGTCGTGGCCGTCGAGATAGGCCTGCTCGACGCCCAGGTGGAAGCCGCCCGCGCCGCCGAGGTTGTCCTCGCTGTGAGTCACGATCAGCGGGAGGTCGGTCCGGCCGTCGAGCACGTCGCGGGTGTGGTCCGCGGAGGCGTTGTTCACGACGTACACCGCATCGGGGCGATGCTGCTGCGCTGCCAGCCCGTCGAGCATCCGCGCGAGCAGATCGGCCCGGTTGAACGTGACCACGACGACGGCGACGGACTCGCTGGTCGACTCGCTCACCGCAGGAACCGCTCGTGGCCGGTGAAGTCGCCGCGCAGCCCGGCGCGCATGCCCCGTGCGCTCAGCACCAGCCGCCGCCAGTCGGGACGCGTGAAGGTGTAGAACCACGCGGTCTTGGCCACGAACGCCGCGGCGTGGGCCCCGCCCTTGTAGCGACGTAGATTGACCAGGTTGTTGCGCGACATGCAGTAGTGCTTGAGGTCGCTCGGGCTGTGGTTGTACGTCGTCCGGCCGAAGGCCATCGGCGCCCCCAGGTCCCCCACCGACGGATGGCGCACCACGGCGTCGACGACGGTCGCGATCCGGGCGCCCGCCTCCTCCGCACGTAGGCGGTACTCGTGGTCGTCGCCCCAGATGAAGAAGTCCTCCCGCACCAGCCCGATCCGTCCGACCAGCTCCCGCGTCACCAACACCCCGTTGAACGGGATCACCACGTCGCGGATCAGCCCGCCGCGCGCGGCGCTGCGGACGTCGGCGAGCCGGTGCACCACCCGAGTGCGACCTGGCAACCGGATCGGGAAGACCAGCCGTTCGGGGTCCGCCTCGTCGACGACCAGCGGCCCCCAGAAGTCCAGCTCGCCGTCATGCGCGAGCAGGGTGTCGAGGCAGCCGCGGTCGGGCAGGCCGTCGTCGTCCATCAGCCAGACGAGATCGGCATCGCGGCGGATCGCATCGGCGAGCCCGGCGTGGAAGCCGCCGGCGCCGCCTCGGTTGCGGTCCAGTCGGAGGGGTACGACGGCCCCGAAGGGGTCCAGCTGGTCCAGCCACTCACCAGTTCCATCGGTCGACGCATTGTCGACGACGACGACCTCGTGGATGCGCGGCACGGACGCAAGCCGCTCCAGCAGGCGCTGCAGCAACGGCAGCCGGTTGAACGTGACCACCACAGCCACGATCCGGGGGCCGTCCGGCCTCGGATCGGCAGCGGCGTCCACGCCCGTCACCCTACGGGCCGCCATGGCCTCGCCTCAGCAGGTGGCGGCGAGGTTGTCGGACTGGTTGGCGGCGTACCCCTCGCTCAGCGAGCCGACCGACCCACCGGTCGTGGGCTGGTTCCGCACCTTCTTGCGCCCCGCCTTCGATGAGGGGGCCTCGCCCTCTGCCTGGTCGAGGGCGGTGGTGATCGCCTCGTGAATGACGTCGATGTCGGGGTCGCCGGTGTTGACCAGGGGCGGCACCAGCGACACGGTCGCGATCTTCTGGCTCTTGGCCTTCAGCGCGAGGGTGACGAACCGGTCGACCTCCGACCGCGGCAGGTTGGTGGAGATCATGGCGGAGCTGGCCTTGGCGATCTTCTCGAAGTTGCGCACCGCGGTCTGGGGGCTGACCTGCTGGAGCATGGCGTTCATCACGCACTTCTGCCTGGCCATCCGGGAGTAGTCGTCGGAGCCTTCGCGAGCGCGGGCGAACCACAGGGTCTGGAATCCGTTCAGGGTGCGGGTGCCGGGATCGAGGTAGCCCGTGACGTCGGAGCCGAGGCCGCCCACCGGGATCGGCGAACGGACATTGAGCTTGACGCCACCGACGGCGTCGACGAGGCCCTTGAAGCCCTCCAGGTTGACCATCGCCCAGTAGTTGATCTCGAGTCCGGTGATCCCCTCGACGCCCATGATGGTCGCGTCCACGCCGGGGTTCTTCGATCTCTTGAAGAGCTTGGTGCGGTCCCCCGCCCAGGTGCTGACGCCGTTGAGATAGCAGTAGGGGTCGCAGTTGGGGCCGGAGAAGCCCTGGGGGAAGTTCTTGTCCATCACCGAGCCCGGGGAGAACGGGAACTTGGACATGTTGCGCGGCAGGCCGATGAGGACCGTCTTCCCGGTGGCCGCGTCGACGCTGGCGACGGTGATCGAGTCGGGACGGAGTCCGGTCCGACCGGCGCCGGAGTCACCCCCGAGGAGCAGGATGTTGTAGCGCCCGTCCTTCGCTCCGGTCGCGGTCCCGTCACCGAACATGGTGATGATGAAGTCACGCTGGACACCCACCAGGTGGGCCCCGAAGAGCAGCGAACCAGCCACCGAGAGGGACAGGAACCCGTTGAGCCCGACCACGGCGAGCCGGTGGTTCTGCCGCAGCGTCAGCGGCTGACCGATCCGCCAGGCGTCCACGAACAGCGCCGCCCAGCCGAGAGCACCGGCGATCAGTGTCATCCGCAGCACCAGCAGCAACGTGGGCTGGAGGGCCAACGACAGCACCAGGTCGCGCCGGAAGACGGCGATCGACACGGCCACCGCAGCGACCAGCAGGAGCCCCATCCAGACCCGCATCGCGAGCCGCCCGATCCGGCGGTCGCCCGCGACCAGCTGGGCCGAGCCGGGCACCAGCAGGGTCATCACCATCAGCGTGACCGCACGCCGGAACCGGACCCGCGCTGCGCGCTCGTCGCTGGCGGCGCGCGTCGCAGGAGCAGACGGTGGTACGGCGGCCTGGTCGGCCGATAACCCGGGGGAAGGTCGGGTCGGCATCGTTGCCTCTCGGAGTGAGCGTGCCTCGCGGGCGGCGGGATACGTCGCTGCCAGTATCACCAGTCACACGCGTCACATCCTGGTGCGACGCGCCGTAACCTGCGGGGCGGGTCCGCACACGGGTGGGAGGAGACGCCGCAGAATCGTGGCCCTCGCACGCCACCCGCTACCGTCGAGGGATGACTGACGGCCCCCGGCCCCCGGGACCAGGCGGCGCCCCCGCCGAGGGGACCCCGGAGTACCACTGGCTCTACGGCTCGAGCGAACCGAGCGGGCCAGACGCCACCCGGCAGCTGCCGACGGTGCCCCCGACGGCCACCCGGGAGCCCCCGCGGGAGCGCCCCAGCAGCCGACCCACCCCGCCCCCGATCGCTCCTGCCCCCGGAGCCGCCACCCGCGGTCGCCGCCCGCGCTGGCGCTGGCTGCTGATGACCGTGCTGATCGCCTGGCTGGTCTTCATGATCGCGGTGCCCCTGTGGGCGTGGAGCAAGATCGACAAGGTCGACGCCTTCCCGGGTGGCAAGCGACCCGGTGACCAGCCGGGCACGACGTACCTCCTCGTCGGCAGCGACTCCCGCGCCGGCCTCAGCGGTGCGGAGCGCAAGGAGCTCGGCACCGGCGGGGCGACCGGTCAGCGCACCGACACGATCATGCTGCTGCACACCGGATCCGGCCCCAACCTCCTGCTGTCGGTTCCTCGCGACTCCCTGGTCGAGGTGCCCGGCTACGGCCGCACCAAGATCAACGCGGCCTTCTCCTACGGCGGCCCGAAGCTGCTCGTGCAGACCATCGAGGACAACACCGGCATCCGTGTCGACCACTACGTCGAGATCGGCTTCGGCGGGTTCGTCAACGTGATCGACGCCGTGGGCGGGATCGAGATCTGCCCCAAGCAGGACATGCAGGACAAGCTGGCCAACCTGGACATCAAGAAGGGCTGCCAGGAGGCCGATGGCGTCACCGCCCTGGGCTACGCCCGCTCCCGGCACACGTCCAGCCTCGGCGACATCGACCGGGCCCGCCACCAGCGCGAGGTCGTCGGCGCCATGGGACGGAAGGCGATCTCGCCGTGGTCGGTGCTCAACCCGGTGCGCTACCTGCGGCTCAGCTCCGCCGGCGCCGACTCGCTGCAGATCAGCGACGGCACCGGACCACTCCCGCTCGGCCGCTTCGCCTGGGCGATGACCCACGTGTCCGGCGACGGCGGCAAGAGCTGCACGGTCCCGCTGGCGAACCTGAGCGTCGAGTGGGACGCCGAGCGGTCGCAGCAGCTGTTCCAGCGGATCATCAAGGACCGGACCGACAAGCTCGGACGGAAGCTCTGCTCGCCCAGCGGGCTGCTGAACTGAGGTCCCGCCTCAGCGACCGAGCCTGAGCACGTCGAGCAGCAGCCGCGCCGCCCCGCCTCCGGTCTCCAGGGCGACGGCCACGGCGGCCGGCACGTCGAGGTCAGCCGCGAGTGCGGCGAGCACCTCGTCGCGGCCTTGGTCGCCCGTCGTGACCGCGGCTGCGCGTAGCCGGTCGAGGAGTTGCTCGGTCGGCGCGAGCTCCGCGGCGTCGTAGGTCCACGGCTCGGACCACCGCCGGTGGAGCAGGAGCAGGCGCAGTACCGGGCCGGGCACGCTGGCCAGCACTTCCCGGACGAGCACCAGGTTGCCGGTCGACTTCGCCATCTTCGCTCCGGCGTAGCGCACCGTGCCGACGTGCAGCCGGCGTCGCGCGAACGGCGCGACCCCGCTGGCGGCCTCGGAGATCGCGGCCTGGTAGGCGTGGTGCGGGAAGCTCAGGTCGGCACCGCCGACGAGCACGTCGACCGAGGAGCCGAACACGGTGCCGGCCATGGCCGCGCACTCGACGTGCCAGGCCGGGCGGCCCCACCCCCACGGAGAGGGCCAGGCCGGGTCGTCCTCGCCCGAGGGCTGCCACAGCGGCACGTCCCACGGCGACTCCCGGCCGTCGTCGGTGCGGTTGCCGAACTCCGCGAACGCCGCCATCGCCTCGGCCTCGCTCAGCCCGCCTCGGTCGAGGTCGTCGGGCGCGCGGAAGAAGACGGTGCCCTCGCGCTCGTAGGCGCGGTCCAGCCGCAGCAGCGCATCGACCAGCTGCACGACCTGCGCGACATGGGCGCGGGCGTGCGGGGTCAGATCGGGGCGGGCGATGCCCAGCGCCACCATGTCGCGGTCGAACATGAACTCCTGGGTGACCGCCAGCTCGTCGTAATGCCGATGGCGGCTGGTGGCGGCCGCCGTCAGGACGTCGTCGACGTCGGTCACGTTGCGACTGCTGATCGTGGTCACCTGGAGCGCCCGGGCCAGCGAGACCAGCAGGTCGGCCCAGATGAAGGTGGCCGCATGACCGAGGTGCGTCACGTCGTAGGGCGTGATGCCGCAGGTGTAGACCCGCAGTGTGCCGGTGAGCGGCAGCGGCTGCCCGGCCAGCACCAGGTCGGAAGCCCGCGGACCGGTGGGCTTGGCGAGGTCATAGCGCCCCGCCGATCCGATCACCCCGGACGTGCTCACTGCCATGGAGCGATCATGCCGCATCCGACGATGCGGACTCCGGCCAGGTCGTGACAGTCAGCGTGCCCGGCCGACCGGCGCCGCGGTGACCACGAGGTTCTGGGAGTACGCCTGTCGCACCGGGTCATAGCTCCCCGTGCAGGTGATCAGGACCAGGCGGTGCTGCCCACGCTGGTCGAAGGCATCCGAGCTCAGCGCCAACGCCTCCTTGTCCACCGCGTGCACCGACACCACGCGGTACGCCGCCCGATGTCCGCCGCCGGACACCACCAGCCGGGCGCCGGGGCGCAGCGCAAGCAGCCGCGCGAAGAAGCCCAGCCCCTGTGTCGCCGAGTCCACGTGCCCGGCCAGCACGGTGTGCCCGAAAGGATCGCCGGCGTACGCGCCGCCGTCCCACCAGCCCACGCGGGCCACGTCCTCGGGGACCCGCAGCTCACCGTCGACCGTGCGCGCCGGCCGCACCGGCGCCGAGGCACCGCCGGGGAGGCGCACCAGACGGGGTTCGAACCGGACCCGTTGACTCGGTGCGGTGCGGCCCACCGAGGCGCTCGGCGCCTCCGAGGGTCCGGCGGCGGCAGCGGCGGCCGAGCCAGAGATCGCACCGTCGTCGGCGCGACCGCAGCCGGCCAGCGTCGATGCCGCGATCAGCGCGACCATCGTGACTACGGCCCGCTGGGCGCGGCCGGGCCCGTCGGGCCGGGTCACTCCAGCAGGCCGGCGTACCAGGGTCGGTAGGACCCCTCGGCCGCCCCGACGGCGTGGCCACCCGAACCGGTGTCGACCATCGAGGGGACCTCCGAGCCGGAGTCGGCCAGGTCGAGCACGTGGACCACCACGCGCATGTCAGCGCTGCCCGGGTCACCGACGGCGAAGACCCGGTTGAGGGAGCCACCCTGAACGGTGAGGTCGAGCGGCCCGAGCACGACCGGCTTCTGCTTGCCCGTGGGCACGATGTCCACCGAGTAGGTGCCGACCGGCACCACCAGGTTGAGCGACTCGCCGTTGGCGACGTTGGAGAACAGCACTTCGCCATCGACCCGGATGTCCGCCGGCTGCACGGCCGCGGTGTGCGCCACGGTGAGCGAGGCCTTGTCGGCCGGGACCGCGTCGGCGGCGTTGTCGAACAACGTCACCACCGGGTCAGCGCTGGGATCCACTTGCAGGTGCAGCACGATGTCGGTGCTGTCGCCGGCCGCGACCGACATCCGCCGCTCCAGCACCGTGGCGCCGTCCTCGGTGAAGGTCAGGGTGTGCGACCCCTCGTCGACGATGAACGGCCCGGCCAGGGTGGCCCCCGCCACGGCAGACACGACCTGATCGCCGTCGATCGCCAGGTCGATGGACCGGTCCGGTAGCCCCTGGACCAGATAGAGCGAGCCCGTGCCGCCCGCCCCGGACGCTGCAGGCTGCCCCCCGAGCCCGATCAGCGCCAACGCCGCGACGGCGGCCGCGAGCGCGGCAAGCCGGCGGCGGTAGGCAGGTGCGATCTTCCCCATGTGAGCCCCCAGGTATCTGCTGCAGCCCCCCGAGCAGGCAGACGACCTCTATCGCCCTCTCCGGCAATATAGGTCATCATCGGATGTCGGGACAGCCGGAGCTCGGGCTGGCCTGGACAGGCGGTCTCGGGGGACAGGGGGGCCAGGTGCCCGACGACGACCGGAGCGCGACCCGCGGGCGTCGCCTGCCGCGCGCCCTGGGAACGCTCGCCGCCGTCGCTCTGGTTGCCGTGGGTGCCGGCTACTACCAGCGGGCCGACACCGCCGCTGCGGTCCGCGCCGGCAGCGGATCCGCAAGCAGCCCCGGTGCCAGCCCGGAAACCAGCCCGGAAGCCAATCCGGAAAGCAGTCCGGGACCCGACCCGGCGCCGGCCACCGACCCGCCGTCCGAGCCGGCTCCACGGCTCCCCCCAGCTGGCCCCGGCCTGACTCGGCCCGGGATCACGCTGCAGGTCGCGCCGGCCCCCGGCGGCGCTCTGGACGTGGCCGAGACGGTGCGGCTGCCGTCGCCCACGGACGTCCTGGTCCTGCGCGCTCCGCGCGTGAACCGTGCCGCGGGCGACTTCGCCGAGGTGGTCGCCACGGCGAACCAGGTGCAGCTCACGGTCGACGGCCAGCCGGTGGTGATCCCCACCGAGATCGGTGGGACCCCGGTCACGGTCCAGCTCGAGTCGGCGACCGACTCCTATGCCCTGCGCTACCTGCTCGTGGGCACCACGGTGCGCAGTGTCCCCTCCACCGCCGGTCGAGCCCTGGCGGCGATCAGCAGTCTGTCCAGGCCCTCGGACGCCGGGCCCGTCATGATCTACGCGACAGGTCCCACGATCCGCAATCTCAGCTGCCCCCTCCTGGCACCGGCCGAGGTCGCGTGTGGCAGGGGCGCAGCCCCCGAACTGCGCCTGCGTGAGGCGTTGCCCGGTGGCGCCGCCGTCGCGCTCCTGCAGCTGGATCTGCCCCGCTGATGACGTCCACCGATCAGCTGGACGTGGCGCTCGGCGCATTGCGCGTGCTGCACTATCTCGGGTTCGTGCTCGCCGCCGGCGTCGTGGCGTTCTGGGCGCTGGTGGGGCCGACCACGGTGGCCGACCGCCGTCTGGTGCGGCTCGTGACCGTCGGGATCGCGGTGAGCACCCTCACCACGCTGGGCCTCCCCCTCCTCCGGTGGAGCGCCGCCGACACCCCGCTGACCCAGGCAGTGTCCCGGGAGTCCGGCGCCGCTGCGATGGCGCACCTGGCCGTGCTCGCGTTGCTGGCCGGCTTCCTGGGGGATCTGGTCGCGTCTCCGTTGTCCCTTGCTCGCCGGTGGGTCGCCGGTGCGGCGGTGCTCGCGCTGTCGGTGACCATGGCGGTGCAGTCGACCGCGGCCGCAGGCACGGGTACGCCCGTCACGGGCGCGCTGCTCGCGCTCCACCTGGTGGCGGTCGCCGTCTGGGTCGGCGGGTTGCTGGCCCTCGCGGTGGCGGTCGCTCCGGGCGAGCGCTCTCCCGAGTTCGACGACCTGACGGTCCGGTTCCTCCCGGTGTCCTACGCGTGCCTGGCCACCCTGGTCGGCACCGGCATCCTGCACGCGCTGCTGGCGGCTGGGGGGCCCGGCGAGCTCACCGGGACCAGGTATTCCCTGGTGCTGCTGGTCAAGGGCGGCCTGGTCGCGGCGATGCTGGTCGTCGGCAACGGTGCCCGCAGCTACGCCCTCGACGTGGCCTTCGGGCAGCGCGTCTCCCCCGCGCCCGTGGCGCATAAGTCCGCGATCCACACCTTCGCGTTGGTCCTCGGCATCGAGGTTGCCACCGCGTTCGTGGTTCTGGTGGCGACCTCGGTCCTCGTCTACAGCTCCGGGTGGCTCTGAGCCAGGGCCGGAGCCGGGCTCACAGCTCGGACTGGATCCCCGCCAGCAGCTGGCGGGCCATCACGATCCGTTGCACCTGGTTGGTGCCTTCGTAGATCTGGGTGATCTTGGCGTCGCGCATCATCCGCTCGACGGGGTAGTCGCGGGTGTAGCCGTAGCCACCGAGCACCTGGACCGCGTCGGTCGTGACCTCCATGGCGACGTCCGAGGCGAAGCACTTGGCCGCGGCCCCGAAGAACGTGAGGTCGGGTTCGCCGCGCTCGGAGCGCCCCGCCGCGGCGTACGTCAGCTGGCGGGCGGCCTCGACCTTCATCCCCATGTCGGCCAGCAGGAACTGCAGCCCCTGGAAGTCGGCGATCGGCTTGCCGAACTGCTGGCGCTCCTTGGCGTAGCCGAGTGCGAAGTCCAGGGCCCCTTGGGCCACGCCGACCGCCTGGGCGGCGATGGTGATCCGGGTGTGGTCCAGGGTCTTCATGGCGGTCTCGAAGCCGGTGCCCTCGGCGCCGATCATCCGGTCCGCGGGGATCCGGACCTGGTCGAAGTAGACCTCACGGGTGGGCGAGCCCTTGATCCCCAGCTTCTTCTCCGGAGCGCCGAAGGAGACGCCGGCGTCGGACTTCTCGACGACGAACGCCGAGATGCCGTGGCTGCGAGCGTCGGGGTCGGTGACGGCGATGACGGTGTAGTACTCCGACTCGCCCGCGTTGGTGATCCAGCGCTTCACGCCGTCCAGCACCCACTGGTCCCCGTCGCGCACGGCGCGGGTCGTCATGGCCAGGGCGTCGGAGCCGGCGTCGGGCTCGGAGAGGCAGTAGGAGAAGCCGCCCTCGCCCGAGGCCAGCTTGGTGAGGTAGTGCTCCTTGAGGGCCTGGGAGCCGGCGATCATCAGCGGGAGCGAGCCGAGCTTGTTGACCGCCGGGATCAATGACGACGACACACAGGCGCGGGCGATCTCCTCGATCACCAGCACCGTGGCCAGCGCGTCGGCGCCGGCTCCGCCGTACTCCTCGGGAACGTGGGGGGCGTGGAAGTCGCTCGCGAGCAGAGCCGCGGCGGCCTCGTGGGGATAGCGAGCCTCCTCGTCCACCGCGGCGGCGTACGGCGCGACCTTGGCGTCGCAGACCGCGCGCACCGCCTCTCGGATGGCTTGGTGTTCCTCGGACAGGGCGAACATCGGCTGGTCTTCGGTCACCCGCCCAGTCTACGAAGGGTTGACCGTCGCTCCCCACGGTTTACCCTCGTGCGCATGATCACATCCGACGGCGCTGACCAGCTGCGCTCGTGGCAGGACGCCGAGGCCGTGTCCCTGATGCTCGACGACTGCGAGACCTGGGCGGTCGTGGGGCTTTCCGGCAACCCCTCCCGGACGGCCTACCGCATCGCCGCGCTGCTGCAGCAGCGCGGGAAGCGGATCGTGCCGATCCATCCGGCCGCGCCGGTCGTGCTGGGTGAGCAGGGCTACGCGACGCTCGCCGACGTCCCGTTCGCGCTCGACGTGGTGGACGTCTTTCGTCGGCCCGACGCTGCCGGGGAGTTCGCCGACCAGGCGGTGGCCGTCGGAGCCCGTGCCGTGTGGTTCCAGCTGGGGGTGGTCGACCGCGATGCGTTCGCGCGGACCTGGGCGGCCGGAGTCCCGATGGTGATGGACACCTGCCCCGCCATCGAGTGGGCCCGGCGACGATGACCGCGATCGCCAAGCGCGGCCGCGGGAGGGGTCGCGTGATCCTGGGGCGCGTGGTGCTGGCCGTCACCGTGCTCTTCCTCGCGGCCGCGGCGCTCGTGGCCGTGGACCTCATCCGCACCGAGCCGACCCTGCGCGCCGGTGCTCCGCTGCGTGACCAGTGCGAAGAGGCGCCGCCCGACGCCGAGCGGCTGGTGCTCACCGCGGAGGACGGCTTCCGGCTAGGCGGCGCCCTGGTGGGGCCGGAGGACGCGAAGGTGGGGCTGGTGCTGCGCCAGGGCGCCGGCCAGACGATCTGCGAGTGGCTCCCGCTCGCAGGCCGGATCGCCGACGAGGCCGGGGTCCGCGTGCTGCTGTTCGACCGCCGGGGGCAGGGCTCCTCGCGCGGTGTCGGTGACCTCACCGCCGAGGCCGGCGACACCACCCGCGCGGCGGCCTGGCTCCGGGCACACGGCACGACGCGGGTGGGGCTGATCGCGTCGTCGATGGGCAACTCGGTGGTCTTCTCGGCGGTGCCCGGGCTGGCCATGAAGCCGTGCGTGGTGGTCGCCATCTCGCCGGTGTTGGTGAGCAGTGACCGGAACGGCACCGTCGACGGCACCCCGCTCACCGGGCTGCCGGAGAACGTGTGGGTCGTGTCCGAGACCGACAACGCCCAGGTGGCGACGTACGCCAAGCGGATCCGGAAGAAGACCGGCACCACCCACCAGCTCACGATCAACACCCAGGTGCATTCGATCGGGCTGGTCCGGCAGTTCCCCGAGGTCGCGGACTTCGTGGTCGAGGCGGCAAGCTCCTGCATCTCGACATGAGTGCGCCGGGCCGGGACCTCCGCGTCCCGACGGGACCTGGACTCCCCGAGGGTCTGGTGATCCCCGCCGTCGAGCTGGTCGAGCGGTTCTCGCGCTCGTCCGGCCCGGGCGGTCAGTCGGTGAACACGACGGACTCGCGGGTGGAGCTGGAGTACGACGTCGGCGCATCGAGCGTGCTGACAGACTCGCAGCGGGCGCGCGCCCTCGCCCGCCTGGCCGCGCGGCTGGTGGAGGGTCGCCTGGTCGTGGTCGCCTCGGAGCACCGGTCACAGCATCGCAACCGGGTGGCCGCCCGGGAACGACTCGCCGAGCTGCTCCGCTCGGCGCTGGCTCCCCCGCCGCCGGCGCGCCGACCGACCCGGCCGTCTCGGGGCGCGAAGGAGCGCCGGCTGGCCGGCAAGCGGCATCGGGCCGAGACCAAAGCCCTGCGGCGCCGGGTCGCCGGGGACTGACCCGCGTTGAGCTCGCCACCCTCAGACGCTTCCTCGCGCACCGTGACGCAGAAGGTCGTCTGCTACATCGTGCGAGACGGTCGGCTGCTCGTGTTCGTCCACGTTGACGAGCCGTGGCAGGAGTCCGGCCTCCAAGTCCCCGCGGGCACCATCCGCCCGGGGGAGTCTCCCGAGGAGGCCGCGATCCGGGAGGCAGCGGAGGAGACCGGTCTGCGTCGGCTGCGGGTTGTGCGCAAGCTCGGCGAGACGACGTACGACATGACGCCGTACCGCCAGGAGATCCAGCTGCGCCACGTGTTCCGGCTGACGACTGACGAGGAGACGCCGAAGCGCTGGCTCTCGGTGGAGGACGACCCCTCGGACGGATCGGGCCCGAAGCGCTTCGAGTGCTCCTGGATCCCGCTGGCGCAGGGCCACGTGCTCGCAGGTGGGCAAGGAGCGCTGCTCGGGCTTCTCTGAGCGCGCCACATCCCCGTCAGCACGCAGCCGACGGGGCGCGGGGCGGGGTGGTCACTGGTCGGGCGGGCAGCCCGACGTGGTCACCGCTTCCGCGGGGGTGACGTCGCGGGTGCCGGTGTGGTCCCTGAGGAAGACGTAGCCGTGGGGGCTGGTCCAGAGGTAGACGCTTGGTTCGGGTGATCGGTAGCGCCACGGGGTGTGGGTCTTCAACCGGTGGTGATGTCGACACAGCGGTGCGAGGTTGCAGGAACAGGTCGGGCCCCGCGCAGGGTCGGACTCGTCGTAGGGCTCTCGGTGGTCGTGGTCGCAGGCCCTAGCGGGTCGGGTGCACCACGGGAAGACGCAGTGGCCGTCGCGCTGGTCTACCTGGGCGTGGAGGCGGTCGGGGATCTCGTACTGGTCGACTCGAACGTGCTCGGCCAGGTCGAGGATCGGTCGGACGGTGACCTGGGTGTCGGGGTGGCCGCACCAGGCCCGGATGGTCTCGGCGTTGATCGGGGTGGCGGTGTTCTCACACCTACCCACCGGGCTTCCGCCGGTGAGCGCATGCTCGGAGAGGTGCAGGAACAGGGTCACCGGCCGAACCGGCCTCCCACTGGCGGGAGCAGCGCCGTCGGCCGGGTCCAGGGTCAACGCGAGCTGTGCCCGCGACATCTCACCCAGCGCGACCGCGCGGCGGGCGTCCAACGTGTCGGCCGACCCCGCGATCCGAAGCTGCTCGGCACCCGCGGTCAGGGCTTGGTCGAGGTGGAGGGCGTCGGCCAGATCCAGCTCCCCGGAAACCGGGACGGTGCCGTCGAAGGAGACGTCGCCGGTGTGCACCCGCAGATGCCGATGGTCCGGGCCGGTCGGGCACGGATCTGACGGGTCAGGCCGCTCGGCGGCCTCGTGCCGGGCCTTGGCCTCGGTGACCAGCCGGTCCAGCTGCGGAAGCGAGACCTTGCCGGCGACGGCGGCGACCTGCCGGTCCACGAACCCCGCCGCCAACGGGGTCAGCGGCATGGTCGCGTCGGCGACGCGTCGGGCCCGCCACGCCGGCACCCGGCACTCCTGCACCTGCTCCCACAAGGTCGGGAGCCTCCACGCCAACTCCAGTGCCTGGCCGACCAGCCGGCGGCCGGAGTCGGTGGTCAGCCCGACCGCGGCTGCGAACTCCGCCACCGCCCACCCCGCGATCTCCGGACACCCCTCGCCCGCGATCGGGATCACCTCCCCAGCCAACCACCACGACGCCGCATCCCCCAGCTCTGTCGGCTCATGCAACGCCGCCCACTCCACCGCCGCCGAAAGCAGCCCGGCATCGGCGAGCGCCGCCGCCCGCTGATGCCCCCGGGCAGCCCCCAACACCGCGTCCGGCGACCCCGGAACCGGTGTGCGATGGGCTGCTGTCATGACCCCCACGCTAGCCGCGACCACCGACAACGAATCGCCCGAAAGCCCTTGTTCCACAGGGGTTTCGGTCACGATCAGATCACGAAACTCGGAGCACGGCGTACCCGAAGCCATCGACCTCGAGGCCCTCGGCGGACGGCCGCACTCCCGACCCCCACACCAGCTCGGCCCCTGTCGCCTCGGGGCCAGTCAGCATCGCCGCCTCGCGCCGCGGGTTCACTACCACCAGGTGCGTCTCGTCGCGGACATAGGCGAACGGATAGTCCTCGTGCACCACCCGCGTGGACGCCGACCCCTGGAGCGCCGGCGTGGCCCGCCGCAGGGCGAGCAGCTCGCGCACCAGCGTCAGGGTGGAGCCGGGCAGAGCGTCCTGTGCGGCGACGGTCGGCCGGTCGGGATCGGGGTCGATCGGGAGGTAGAGCGCGGACGGATCCGCGGTCGAGAAGCCGGCGTTGGGGCCGTCGTCCCACTGCATCGGGGTGCGGCAGCCGGCGCGGTTGTACGCCGGGTTGCAGACCGCACCCTCCACGTCGGGCATCCCGGGCAGATAGCGCATCCCGATCTCGTCGCCGTAGTACAGGCACGGCACGGTGCCCCAGGTGAAGACGAAGGTCAGGGCGGCGCCGAGCTGGTCGGCAGTGCGATCCCCGCAGCACAGTCGCGAGAAGTCGTGGTCGGCGGTGGCGAGCAGCACCAGACGCTCGGGGTCAGCCTCGCGGGCGCGCTGCCACGCGTCGAGGAACGTGCGGGTGCTGCCCCGGCCGGCGGCGTCGAAGTAGGGCACCACCGGCTCGTGGAAGGGCAGCTTCCCGGCGCCGCCGTTGTCGAACAGGCTCCGGTGCGCCGCGAAGATGACCAGCTCGAAGTCGGCGTGGAACGCGAGGGTCCCGTCCGTTCGCGGCTCCGGCCCCTCAGGGATCAGCACGGCTTCGGGGTACGCCGTGTCGAGCCACGCCCGCAGCTCCCGCCAGACCTCCGTCGAGGCGACCAGCCCCTCGTCGATCTCGTAGTCCTTGACCAGCGAGAACGCCATGTCCACCCGGAAGCCGGCCACACCCTTGGCCAGCCAGAAGTCCATGATCTCTCGCAACGCCTCCTGATTGCGGCGCGGCCCCGGGGCGTCCATCGCGTCACGCCACGGCTCCGCAGGGTCGGTGCTCGTCCAGCCGAAGTTCAGCGCGGGCTGCTCGTCGTAGAAGTTCCGGAGGTACCACCCTGGTCGCGGCCCCGGTGAGGGCACCCACGACGGCGTGCCGGGCAGCTCGACCGCCCAACCCTCGGCGGGCAGCTCCTCGCACCAGATGTAGCGGTCGCCCTCGGGGCCGGGGCCACCGGCCGCGAGCTCGGCCTGGAACCACGGGTGCTCGATCGAAGTGTGTCCGGCGACCAGGTCGAGCAGGACCCGGATCCCCCGCTCCCCCGCGAGCCGCACCAGCTCCTCGAGGTCGTCGTTGGTGCCGTATCGCGGCGCGATCGACAGGAAGTCCGCCACGTCGTACCCCGCGTCCACGAAGGGCGAGGTGAAACAGGGGTTGAACCAGACTGCATCCACCCCGAGCGAGGCGATGTGGTCGAGCCGGTCGATCACCCCACGCAGGTCGCCGATGCCGTCGCCGTTGGAGTCGGAGAACGACTGGGGGTAGATCTCGTAGAGGACCGCGTCGCGCAGCCAGTCAGAAGCCATGCTCGACGATCCTAGAAGCCGACCTTGCCGCCGCCGGCCTCCCGGCGTACGACGCCGCCCTTGGCCTGCGCGGACTCCTTCAGGGTGGCCTGGAACGCCATCATCCGCTCGCGCAGGCCGGCGTCCGACGCACCCAGGATCCGCACCGCCAGCAGGCCGGCGTTGCGGGCACCGCCGATCGCCACCGTGGCGACCGGCACCCCGGCCGGCATCTGGACGATGGAGAGCAGCGAGTCGAGGCCGTCGAGGGTGGCCAGCGGCACCGGAACGCCGATGACGGGCAGCGGGGTCACCGCGGCGAGCATCCCCGGCAGGTGGGCAGCGCCGCCGGCGCCGGCGATGATGACCGAGAGCCCACGAGACGCGGCGCCCCTGCCGTAGGCCAGCATCTCCTCCGGCATCCGGTGCGCGGAGACGACGTCGGCCTCATAGGCGACGTCGAACTCCGCCAGCGCCTCGGCCGCGGCCTGCATCACCGGCCAGTCGGAGTCGGACCCCATCACGATGCCCACCCGGGCGGCGGCGCCCGGTGCTGTGTCACTCACTGTGGTCTCCCAGCTCGCCGGCGAACCATGCGGCGGCATGCCGCGCCCGCTCCAGACAGTCGTCGAGATCGTCACCATAGGCGTTCACGTGGCCCACCTTCCGGCCGGGCCGCAGCGACTTGCCGTACAGATGCACGCGCAGCCGCGGGTCGCGGGCCAGCGCGTGGGGGAAGCCGTCGTACAACCGCCCGGTGTCGTGCTGGCCCCCGAGGATGTTGACCATCACCGTCCAACGCTCGCGTGGTGCGGGCGACCCGAGCGGCAGGTCCATGACCGCACGCAGATGGTTCTCGAACTGCGAGGTCTCAGCACCGTCCTGCGTCCAGTGGCCGGTGTTGTGCGGTCTCATCGCCAGCTCGTTGACGAGGATCCTTCCGTCGACCGTCTCAAACAGCTCCACCGCCAGGATGCCGGTCACGCCCAGCTCCCCGGCCACGCGCAGGGCAAGCTGCTGCGCCGCCGCGGCCAGCACGGGGTCCAGGTCCGGCGCCGGGGCGACCACCTCGCGACAGATGCCGTCGACCTGGAGCGACTCGACGACGGGGTACGCCGCGGCCTGGCCGCACGGAGACCGGGCCACCAGGGCCGACAGCTCACGCCGGAACTCGACGTACTCCTCCACGATCAGGGGTACGCCGGCCTCTGCGGCCGCTCGCAGCGGCTCGGCGCACTCGGCGTCCGAGCGCACCAGCCACACGCCCTTGCCGTCGTAGCCGCCCCGAGCCGTCTTCAGCACGCACGGGAACCCGAAGCCGACCACGTCGGCCGCCGAGGTCACCACCGCCCAGCGCGGGCAGGGGACCTCGAGCTCGGCCAGCCGAGCACGCATCACGGCCTTGTCCTGGGCGTGCACCAGCGCCTCCGGGCCCGGCCGCACAGCCACCCCGGCCTGCTCGAGTGCGTGCAGGTGGTCGGTCGGCACGTGCTCGTGGTCGAAGGTCACGACGGCACAGCCGTCGACGACCCGGCGCAGGGTGTCCAGGTCGCGGTAGTCCCCCACCAGCTGGTCGGGGATCACCTGCGCGGCAGACACCCCGGCGGCCTCCGCCAACAGCCGCAGTGGCAGCCCTAGGGCGATGGCGGGCTGCGCCATCATCCGGGCCAACTGGCCGCCGCCGATCACAGCCAGACGCGGCGCTTCGCCGGCAGCGGTGGGGCTCACGGACGGGAGCCTAGCGGGGTCTCAGGCGACCGAGTGCTTGCTGTCCGCCTCGGGGCCGAGTCGCTCGAAGCGCAGTCCCTTGCCACGGATGGTGGTGATCAGAGCCGGGCTCTTCGGGTCGTCGCCGAGCTTGCGTCGTACCCAGCCGAGGTGCACGTCGATGGTTTTCGACGAGGTCCAGAACGTCGTGTGCCAGACGTCGCGCATCAGCTCGTCGCGGGACACCACGTGTCCTGCGCGAGAGATCAAGGCGTGGACCAGGTCGAACTCCTTGCGGGAGAAGGTGATCTCGCGATCCCCTCGCCACACACGGCGTTCGACTGGGTCGAGTCGCACATCCTGGACTGTCAGCACGTCGAGAACGGTAGGTAAAACCGGAGGCTCGCGCGGCGGAACGCCGAAACTGCCGAGCGGCTCCGCAGTGATTCTGGCCCTAGGGATGGCCGGAGTCCAGACCGGTCTAGCGCGGTCCAGACCAACGTCGGCGCCGGCGCGGTCAGTCCGCGCGGCGTACGGCGATCGGCTCCAGGACGCCGAAACCACGCACCGGCCGCGCCGGAAGCACCCGCACGGAGTAGCTGTCGGGGGGCAGCCGGTCGGCCGTCGCCCGGTCCACGATCACCCGGTTGCGCCGGGCTACCGCGGTGAGGCGAGCCGCCAGGTTCACGGGTCGCCCGAAGACGTCACCCATCCGCATCACGATCGACCCCGTGGCCAGGCCCACCCGGACGTCTGGCATCCGAGAGTCGCGGCCGATCGCCGCAATCACCTGCTCCCCGGTCTCCAGCGCCCGGACCGGGTCGTCGTTCACGAAGAGCACGGAGTCGCCGATGCTCTTGATCATCCGGCCCCGATTGGCCGCGATCACGTCGGCGCACCGCGACTCGAACACCTCGACCAGGTCGCCGATCTTGTCCTCGTCGAGCTCGTTCGACAGCGCGGTGAAGCTGACGATGTCGACGAAGCCGACCGTGACGTCGATGGTGTGCAGGGTGTCCTCGGCGCCAAGTGCCTCCACCCGGGTGGCGGCCGCGGCGAGGTGGCGGCGCCAGGCGTAGACCAGCAGCTGCTCGAAGGGCACCTGGACCTGGTCGACCATGCGGAGGGCGGTGGCGATCCGGCTTCCACTGGCCTGGTCCGACGCCTCGATCTGCTCGATCCGCGACACCATGTTGGCGACCTCCCAGTCGGCCAGCCGCGCCATGGTCTGGCCGACGGCACGCGTGAGGTTCACGGCGGTGTCGACGTCGAGGGCCCCCGAGGTGACCACGTCGCAGACCTTCCGAAGAGCCTCGGCGTCACCCACGGTGAACGCGACCTCGTCGGCGTGCTCCGGGAAGCCGAGGGCACGCCACAGGCGTCGGGCCTGGTCGACGTCGACCCCCGCGGCCTCCGCAACCTGCGCGGCGTCGTACGCCGGCTGCTCCCCGAGGATCGCGTGCTCGAGCAGTTCCGGTGCGGCCGGCTCCGGATCCGGGTCAGGTCCCGTCATCGGCGTGCTGATCGTGCAGCAGTTGGTTGAGGCGGCGCTGGGTCTCCTCGACCCGCGGGATGTCGTGCAGCAGCACTCGACCATGGGTGCTGGCGTCGCTGATGATCAGCGTCCCGCAGCCGAGCATCCGGTCGATGAGGCCCAGCTCGTAGGCCACGTCGGAGATCCGGCTCAGCGGGATGTCATGGCCCTTGCGGGCCAGGATCCCACTGCGGGTGATCAGGCGTCGATCGGTGATGGTGTAGCTCGCGGTGACCCACTCCAGGAACGGCCGGACCACGAACCACATCAGCAGGACCGCCACGGCGACCCAGAGGAACGTCGAGCCGAGCCCGCCGACGAAGGCGACCTCCGCCCAGGACGCTGCGGCCAGCACCGCCAGACCGATCAGCATCGGCATCAGGAGGGCCTTGGCATGGGTGCGAGTGCTGATGACGACCGACTCGCCGTCGTTGAGGAGCTTCGGATTGATGGCCACGCCGCGATCCTCTCACCCCGCGGCCGGTCTGACGTGCACCACGTCACCGGCGTTGACCGTGACCACTCCGGCCGCGGTGCGCACCAGGAGCCCCCCGTGATCGGAGAGACCGACGCCCTCCCCGATCACCGTCCCGCCGCCGGGCACCTCGGCCCGCACCTGCTGGCCGCGCAACGTGGGGCACCAGGAGACGTACGCCGCCCGGAGGGCGGCCACGCCGCCGGCCTCCCAGCCGGCGTACTCCTCGGCGAAGCGAGCGAGCAGCCCCGCGAGCAGCATGGTGCGTTCGACCTCGGCTCCCTCCAGCGCCAACGAGGTGGCCAGCTCGACCGGCAGCTCGTCGGCGCGCTGTGACACGTTGAGCCCGATCCCGACGACGACAGCCGGACCCTGCGGGGTCTCCACGCGCTCGACCAGGATCCCGGCCAGCTTCCGCTCCGCGACCAGGACGTCGTTCGGCCACTTCACCACCGCGTCCACGCCCGCCTGGCGCACGGCACCGGCCACCGCGACCCCTGCGAGCAGCGGCAGCCAGGTCCATCCGATCGGGTCGACGGCCGGGCGCAGCAGCACCGAGAACGTCAGCGCCGCCCGTGCCGGCGTCTCCCAGGTCCGGTCCAGCCGCCCCCGGCCCCGCGTCTGGTGCTCGGCGACCACGACGAGCCCGGCAGCAGCCCCGGCCCGCGCCCGCTCGACGACCTCCGCGTTGGTCGAGGCCACCTCGGGCAGCACCACCACGTCGTACGCCGGGGCCCCGGGATGCACGCTCGCCGACAGATCACGCAGTCTCGTCGCCTCTAACGGGGGCCGTGCTGCCGGGTCATGGCTCATGCGCACTAGATTGGCCGAAGCCAGACCGTGGACGCCAGCCCGAGGAGGCCAGCAGCGTGACCGCACGACCGCAGGACGGCACCGCATCGGACGCCGCCGGGCCCATGGCCGCGCCGGATCTCCACACCACAGCGGGCAAGCTGGCGCAGAAGGAGGGCCGCCTCGACGAGGCGGTCCGGATCGCTGACGAGCGAGCGCGCGCCAAGCAGCACCAGAAGGGGCGAAAGTCGGCCCGCGAGCGGATCGAGCTGCTCTTCGACGAGGGCACGTTCGTGGAGATGGACGAGTTGGCGCGGCACCGGTCCACGAACTTCGGGCTGGAGCGCAAGCGCCCCTACGGCGACGGCGTGATCACCGGCTTCGGCAGCATCGACGGCCGCCAGGTGTGCGTGTTCTCTCAGGACTTCTCGATCTTCGGGGGCTCCCTGGGCCAGGTCTACGGCGAGAAGATCTGCAAGGTGATGGACCTGGCCATCAAGACCGGCTGCCCGATCATCGGCATCAACGAGGGCGCCGGGGCCCGCATCCAGGAAGGCGTGGTCTCACTCGGGCTGTACGGCGAGATCTTCAAGCGCAACGTGCACGCCTCGGGGGTGATCCCGCAGATCTCGATGATCATGGGCAACTGCGCCGGCGGGCACGTCTACTCCCCCGCGGTCACCGACTTCACCGTGATGGTCGACCAGACCTCGGCGATGTTCATCACCGGGCCCGACGTCATCAAGACCGTCACCGGCGAGGACGTGACGATGGAGGAGCTCGGCGGCGCCCGCACCCACAACACCAAGTCGGGCAACAGCCACTACCTCGCCTCCGACGAGGACGACGCGATCGACTACGTCAAGGCGCTGCTGTCCTACCTGCCCCAGAACAACCTCGATGAGCCGGAGTCCTACGACGTCGCCGTCGATCTCCAGAACACCGATCTCGACCGGTCACTCGACACGATCATCCCGGACTCCCCGAACCAGCCCTATGACATGCACGAGGTCATCGAGGCGGTGCTCGACGACCAGGACTTCCTGGAGGTGCAGGCTCTCTTCGCACCGAACCTCCTCGTCGGGTTCGGTCGGGTCGAGGGCCGGCCGGTGGGCGTGGTCGCCAACCAGCCGCTGCAGCTGGCCGGCACGCTCGACATCGACGCGTCCGAGAAGGCCGCGCGGTTCGTGCGCTTCTGCGACTGCTTCAATCTGCCGGTGCTCACGTTCGTGGACGTGCCCGGTTTCCTGCCGGGCACCGACCAGGAGTGGGACGGCATCATCCGCCGCGGTGCGAAGCTGATCTACGCCTATGCCGAGGCGACGGTCCCGCTGGTCACGATCATCACCCGCAAGGCCTACGGCGGCGCCTACGACGTGATGGGCTCCAAGCACCTCGGTGCCGACATGAACCTCGCGTGGCCCACCGCCCAGATCGCCGTGATGGGCGCCCAGGGCGCGGTGAACATCCTCTACCGCCACGAGCTGCAGGCGGCGGAGAACCCCGAGGCTCTGCGAGCCGAGCTCGTCGAGGAGTACGAAACCAAGCTGGCCAACCCCTACGAGGCCGCCGAGCGCCTCTATATCGACGGGGTCATCTCTCCGCGCAACACCCGCCCCGAGGTGATCAAGGCACTCCGCGTGCTGCGCACCAAGCGGGCAGTGCTGCCGGCCAAGAAGCACGGGAACATCCCCCTATGACCCGAGCAGCACGCCGACCCGTCGTGAGTTTCGGCGGCGCCGCAGGCGCCGGGCCTGAAACTCACGACGGGTCGGCGAGTCCTCAGCTGACGGTGATCTCGAAGGACGCCACTGAGGACGAGATCGCCGCCCTGGTGGTCGCGCTGGCGTCGATCCGGCCCCTCAGCCCGCCCGGTCCCAAGCCGACGTCGAACTGGGCGTCCCCGGCTCGCTCGGTCCGCCCCCACTACTCCCACCGTCCCGGCGGCTGGCGGGCGAGCTCCCTCCCGCGCTGACTCAGTTGCTGTGCACCTGCCGCGCTGACTCTGTTGGCCGCCGGTGAGTCCTGAACCGTAGGTTGAGCGGGTGACCTCTCAGCACCGCCGCCCCGTCGACGCGATCTGCGACCAGTACGTCCAGGACGTCGCGGCCCACGACCCGCTCGCTGCGACGCACGCCGGCATCCCCGGCCACGACCATGAGCTCCCCGACCTGTCTCCGGCCGGCTGGGACGCCGGTGACGAGCTGACCCGGCGAGCCCTCGCGGCGGCCTCGGCGGCGACCCCCAGCGACGATCGGGAGGCCGTCGCCCGGGAGGCCTTCCTGGAACGGCTCGGCCTGGAGCAGGAGCTGTCCGACGCCGGCTACGCCCGCTCCGACTTCAGCGTCATCGGCAGTGGCCTGCACGGGCTGCGCGAGGTCTTCGACCTGATGCCGACCGAAGGCGAGGAGGCCTGGGCCAATATCGACTCCCGGCTGGCGAAGATCCCGGCAACCCTCGACGGCTACCGGACCACGTTGCAGGAGGAGGCCGCCCAGGGCCGGGTCTCGGCCGCCCGTCAGTACGCCGAAGTGGCCACGCAGGTCCGCAGCTGGACCGGCCAGGAGGGCGACGCGGGCGACTTCTTCACCGGCCTGGTGACACCGGCCGAGGCTCCCGAGTCGCTGCGCGGCCAGCTCGCGGAGCACGCGGCCGCGGCGTCCGCGGCGTACGCCGACTTCGGCCGGTTCCTGATCGACGAGATGGTGCCGCGCGGCCGCGCGAAGGAAGCCGTGGGCCGCGACCACTACGCCCTGGCCTCCCGCTACTTCCTCGGCGCCGCCGTCGACCTGCAGGAGACCTACGCCTGGGGCTGGGAGGAGCTCAAGCGACTGACCGACGACATGTCCGCCACGGCCGGCCGGATCGTGCCGGGCGCCGGCGTCGACGAGGCCGTCGCCGCGCTCGACGCCGACCCCGCTCGCCAGATCGAGGGCAAGGAGGCCTTCCGGGACTGGATGCAGGAGCTCGCCGACCGCACCATCGCGGAGCTGGCCGGCGTGCACTTCGACATCCCGGAGCCGATCCGCCGGATCGAGTGCTGCCTGACGCCGACCAGCGACGGCGCCATCTACTACACCGGACCCTCGGAGGACTTCACCCGGCCGGGGCGGATGTGGTGGTCGGTGCCCGACGGCATCACCGCGTTCTCGCCGTGGCGCGAGGTGACCACCGTCTTCCACGAAGGCGTGCCCGGTCATCACCTGCAGGTCGCGCAGACGGTCTACCGCAGCGAGAGCCTGAACCGTTGGCAGCGGCTGATGTGCTGGGTCAGCGGGCACGGCGAGGGCTGGGCGCTGTACGCCGAGCGGCTGATGGACGACCTCGGCTATCTCGCCGACCCCGCAGACCGGCTGGGCATGCTGGACGGCCAGTCGTTCCGGGCCGCGCGGGTGATCGTGGACATCGGGATGCACCTGGAGCTCGAGATCCCCGCGGACAACCCGTTCGGGTTCCATCCCGGCGAGCGGTGGACCCCCGCGTTGGGACTGGAGTTCATGCGACAGCACTGCCGGATGGACGACGCGTTCATCGTGTTCGAGGTCAACCGCTACCTCGGCTGGCCCGGCCAGGCGCCGTCGTACAAGGTGGGCGAGCGGATCTGGCTCGAGGCCCGGGCGGAGGCACAAGCACGTCAGGGCAGCGCCTTCGACCTCAAGTCGTTCCACCGTGCCGCGCTCGACCTCGGCTCGATCGGGCTCGCCCCGTTGCGCACCGCCCTGGCGCGCCTGTGACCGCGACGACGCTGGTCCTGGCCTCGGCCTCCCCAGCCCGGCGAGCGACGCTACGCAGCGCGGGTGTCGAGCCGGTGGTGATCGTGTCGGGCGTGGACGAGTCGACGCTCCAGGGACTCCCGCCGGCCGAGCTCGCGCTCCAGCTGGCCGAGCTGAAGTGCATGGCCGTGGCGGAGCGCGACGACCTGCCGCCGGCGGCGCTGGTGCTCGGCTGCGACTCGGTGCTCGAGCTGGACGGCCAGGCGCTCGGCAAGCCGGACGATGCCGCCGACGCGACGACCCGCTGGCAGGCGATGAGGGGACGCACCGGCGTGCTGCACACCGGGCACTGCCTACGCGACCCGGAGAGCGGCCACACTGCGGCGGCCATCGCCTCGACGACGGTCCACTTCGCTGAGGTGTCCGACGAGGAGATCGCGGCGTACGTCGCCACGGGCGAGCCGCTGGCCGTGGCCGGAGCGTTCACCGTGGACGGCCTGGGCGGCGCCTTCGTGACCGGCATCGAGGGCGACTATCACAACGTCGTCGGCGTCAGTCTGCCGGTGGTGCGCGACCTCATTGCCGAGCTCGGCCACGCCTGGATCGAACTCTGGGCCCGCTGACATCCTCTGCGCGAGGAGCCGGCGGGCCCAGAATCGGTCGATCAGACGAGCTCAGGCCGCGATCGGCAGCGCCCGGTCGGCCGAGGTCGTCCGTGCGGCGACGTAGGCCTGCAGCCACGCCACGTCGCTCAGTGCGGCGTCGGTCAGCGCCGAGCGCACGGCGGAGCACGCGCGGGCGGCCAGGGTCGTGACGGCGATCGTGTTCGCCCGCAACGGGGCGATCGCGGCAGTGAGGCCGTCCTCCTCGATCTGCATCGCGAGTGCGTCGACGGTGAGCTCACGGTAGGACTCGTTCATGGCGATCCCCCTTTCAGTGGGAAGTGGTGCTGCGGTTGATGGGAACAGCCTAGGAACAAAAGTCGATTACGTCCAACGATGGACCTTTCTTATATCAATCAGTTAGTCTGATGGACATGGCTACCCTTCAGGACGTCGACTTCCGCCAGCTCGCCGCGCTGCGCGAGGTTGCCCGCGAGCGATCCTTCGGTCGCGCCGCCCAGGCCCTCGGCTACACCCAGTCCGCCGTCAGCCAGCAGATCGCGGCGCTGGAGCGCCTGGTCGGGGGTCCGGTGTTCGACCGCCCGGGCGGCCCCAAGCCGGTGGAGCTCACGCCGCTAGGCAGGCTGCTGCTCGGACACGCGGAGACCCTGATGACGCAGCTGCGCACGGCCGAGTCCGAGGTCCGCGCCTTCGCCCGCGGCCAACACGGAAGCCTGTCGGTCGGCACCTTCCAGAGCGTGTCCGTGCGCGTGCTGCCGCAGATCGTCCGCGAGTTCCGCCCGGAACACACGGGCATCGACCTGCAGCTGCAGGAGTCCGACGAGCTCGATGAGCTCGTCGACCACCTACGCGACGGCACGTTGGACCTGTCGTTCGTCGTGGAGACCCCTGACCTCGACGGTCTGGAGGTGATGCGCCTCTTCGACGACGCGTTCGTGCTGGTCAGCCCGCGTGGAACCGACGAGGCCAATGCGAGCACCGACCAGCTGGCGGAGCTGCCCATGATCTGCGAGTTCGACACCTCGTGCCAGCGCCAGCTTGACCAAGCCCTGCGCACCGCCGGCGTCACGGATCTCAACGTGGTGTTCCGCAGCAGCGACAACGGAGCCATCCAGGCCATGGTCCGGGCCGGGGTCGGGCATGCGTTGATGCCGGCGCTGGCAGTCAATGCCGACGACCCCGATGTCCGCGTCCAGCGGATGGACCCCGAGCTGCCTCCGCGCACCATCTGCCTGGCCTGGCGCGCCAATCGCAGCATGTCCCCCGCCGCCGCCGAGTTCGTGGCGATCGCGCGCAGGGTCGGCGAGGCGATGCACGAGCGACAGGTGCGGCTGGAGGAAACCCACCAGTGACCCGCCACTAGACCGGCTCAGTCGTCCGCCAGCTCCTCGTGGGGCCGGAGGCCTCCGGTGCGCTGCAGCAGCGTTGCCGGCAGACCCGGTTCCTCGGGGTGCCGGAAGACCCAGGTGCGGTACAGGTAGAAGCGGGCCCCCGTCCCGAGGCCGAGTCCGACCACGTTCGCGGACAGGTTGTCGGAGAGCGGATCCTCCAGGCCGAGCAGGTGGCGGGTGAACCACAGGCACGCCACCGGGATGACCATGGTGACCAGGTTGATCACGAGGTACGCCGTCCGGCCGCCGTCGGCGTGCACCGGCTTCCGATGCCGGAAGGCCCAGGATCGGGTCCCCCGATAGCTCACCAGCATCCCCACCAGGTTCGCGATCACGATCGCCGCGATCGGATGGTCGGCCATGACGGGGCGATAGGCAGTGCTGAAGCCGTGCACCAGGAGGTTGAACAGCACCAGCGCCACGAACGTGGCGACTCCGCCGACGGCCAGGAACTTGCCGATCTCGGCAGCCAGCCGCTGCCGGCGCTCTCCCATGGGAGCACCCTAAACGGCGTGGCGCCCCCCAGGAAAACGGGCTCGCTGCCTGGGGAGGCTCCCCACCGTCAGGGTCACCGGGGGCGAGGTGCGTTGGGTCCGCTGACGGCTACTCGACCGGGAGGCCCAGCCCACGCGCGATCAGCATCCGCTGCACCTCCGAGGTGCCCTCGCCGATCTCGAGCACCTTGGCGTCGCGGTAGAACCGCGCGACGGGGTACTCCTCCATGAATCCGTAGCCGCCGAAGACCTGGGTGGCGATCCGGGTCGCGGTCACCGCCGACTCCGTGGCATAGAGCTTGGCCACGGCGGCGGCCTGCTTGAACGCCCTCGCCCCGGGCCCGCGCCCGGCCGCCATCGCGTCCTTCATCGCCGCCGCCCTGTAGGTGAGCGCCCGAGCGGCGTCCAGCATCACCTGGAGGTCCGCGATCTGGAACGCCACGCCCTGCTTGCGGCCGATCGGGACTCCGAACGACTGGCGTTCCCCGGCGTAGCCGACGCTCAGGTCCAGGCAGGCCTGCAGGCACCCGACCGCGAGCGCAGCGATCGCGACCCGGCCGTCGTCGAGCGTGGCCAGGAACTGGGCGTACCCCCGGCCGCGCTCCCCGAGAAGGTTGGTCTCGGGCACCCGGCAGCCGGTGAACGTCAGCGGGTGGGTGTCGGAGGCGTGCCACCCGAGCTTGTCGTAGGCCGGCTCGACGACGAAGCCGGGGGTGCCCGAGGGCACGATGATCGTGGAGAGCTCCGGGCGCTCGCTTCCGTCGGCTGCCGTGCGCGTGCCCGTGCGAGCCGTGACCGTCACCAGGCTGGTGATCGCCGATCCGGAGTTGGTGATGAACTGCTTCTCGCCGTCGACGACCCACTCGCCCTCGACGAGCTCGGCGCGGGTGCGCGTCGCGCCGGCGTCCGAGCCGGCACCGGCCTCGGTGAGCCCGAAGCCGGCCAGGGCGCGCCCGGCCACCAGGTCGGGCAGCCAGGTCGCGCGCTGCTCCTCGCTGCCGAAGGTGAGGATCGGGTTGATCCCGAGGCCGACCGCGGCCTCCACGGTGATGCCGAGGCTCTGGTCGACCCGGCCGATCTCCTCGATCGCCAGGCACAGCGAGGTGAACCCGCCGTCGTCGCCCTCGAGCCCGGCGCCGCCGTACTCCTCGGGTGCCGTCAGCCCGAACAGCCCGAGGTCGCCCATCTGCTGCACCACGTCGACCGGGAAGTGGTGGTCGCGGTCCCACTGAGCGGCGTGCGGGGCGATCTCTGCCTCGGCGAACTCGCGCACGACCGAGCGGAAGTCCTCGTGCTCCTGCGACAGCTCCCACGTCATGAGGCCATGCTAGCCGAGGTGGTTAGCGATTGTTAACCAGCGGCTTGGGTCAGACCGTGGCCACGCCGTGCGGCCGGATCGCGCCGGCCGCGATCTCCTCGGCGAAGTGACAGGCGACCCGGTGCCCCTCGGCGAGGGAGCGCAGCTCGGGGCGCTCGGTGTCACAGCGCGTCTCCTGGCGGAACGGGCACCGGGTGTGGAAGCGACACCCTGTCGGCGGGTCCGAGGGGCTCGGCAGGTCGCCCTGGAGGAGGATCCGCTCGCGCCGGTCCTCGACCTCGGGGTCGGGGATCGGGATCGCCGACATCAGGGAGATCGTGTAGGGGTGCCGTGGCTGTTCATAGAGCTGGTCGCTGGGTGCCTCCTCGACGAGGCCCCCGAGGTACATCACCCCGATGGCGTCGCTCATGTGGCGGACCACAGCCAGGTCGTGGGCGATCACCAGGTAGGTCAGGTGCAGCCGCTCCTGCAGCTCTTCGAGCAGGTTGATGACCTGGGCCTGGACGGACACGTCGAGCGCGGATACCGGTTCGTCGGCGATGACCAGATCGGGATTCAGCGTGATCGCCCGGGCGATGCCGATCCGCTGGCGCTGGCCGCCTGAGAACTCGTGGGGGTAGCGCGCCGCGGCGCTGGCGGGCAGGCCGACCAGGTCGAGCAGGCGGCGGAGGTGAGTGTCGGCACCGCCCTCGGGGGCGACACCGTGGGCACGCAACGGCTCCAGCAGCAGTGACTGGACGCTCTGACGAGGGTCGAGGCTGGCCATCGGGTCCTGGAAGACCATCTGCATGCGCTTGCGCATCCGGCGCAGCTCTTCGCCCTTGATGTCGGCGATGTCGCGGTCCTCGAAGAGCACCTGGCCGTCGGTCGGCTCCAGCAGCCGGAGGACGGCCCGTCCGAGCGTGCTCTTGCCGCAGCCCGACTCACCGACCAGGCCGTACGTCGTCCCGCGAGGGATCGCGAGGCTGACCCCGTCGACGGCCTTGACCTGGCCCACGACCCGGTCGAAGACGATCCCCGAGACGATCGGGAAGTGCACCTTCAGGTCTCGAAGCTCCAACAGCGGCGCCTGAGCCGATGCCAGGGGAAGCTCGCTCATCGGGAGCCTCCCCTGGCGTCGAGCGGGTGGTGGCAGCGCAGGGCCGACACCCCGGCCGAACCGAGCTCCGGTGTCGTCGTGGCACATAGCTCGTCGCTGCGTGAGCAGCGTGGCTCGAACGCGCAGCCCTGGCTCCACGGAATGGTGTCGTTGGGCGAGCCCGGAATCGGCTCCAGAGGCTCGCCCCGCGGGGCATCCAGGCGCGGGATCGAGGCCAGCAGACCACCGGTGTAGGGATGGCGGGGCTGGGCGAACAGCGGTCGCCGCGGCGCCGACTCCACGATCCGCCCGGAGTACATCACGTGCACGTTGGAGCACAGCCCGGCGACGACCCCCAGGTCGTGGGTGATCATCATCAGCGCGGTTCCGGTCTCAGAGACCAGCTCCTTGAGCAGGTCGAGGATCTGCGCCTGGATGGTCACGTCGAGGGCGGTGGTGGGCTCGTCACAGATCAGCAGCCGCGGCTGGCAGGCCAACGCGATGGCGATCAGAGCCCGCTGGCGCATGCCGCCGGAGAGCTGGTGAGGGTACTCGCCGAGGCGACGACCGGGGTCGGGAATGCCGACCCGCCGCAGCAACGACTCGGCCTCGGCGCTCGCCTGCTCCTTGTCCATGCCGCGGTGCCGACGGAGGACCTCGGTCACCTGCAGCCCGACGGTGATGACCGGGTTCAACGAGGTCATCGGATCCTGGAACACCATGGCCAGGTCCCGGCCGCGCAGGTCGCGCAGGGTGTCGTCGTCGAGGGTGCGCAGGTCGCGCCCGTCCAGCCGGATCCGGCCCTCGATCCGCACCCCTCGCTTGGGAAGCAGGCCCAGGATCGCGAGCGCGGTGACGGACTTCCCGCTGCCCGACTCCCCGACGATGCCGAGCGTCTCGCCTTCATCGACGTGGAAGGACACGCCGTCCACGGCCGGCACGGAGGTCCGGCCACGGCTGGCGAAGGTCACCGAGAGGTCCTCGACCTCCAGCAGGCGGTGCGCCATCGCGGCGGCGCCCTGGGCTTCGGGGTGGCTGGAGATCGACTCGGTCGCGGTCATCGGCGGTACTTCGGGTCGATGGCCTCGCGAAGTGCCTCACCGAGCAGGGTGAAGCCCAGCGCCGAGATGACGATCGCGAGTCCGGGGAAGAAGGCCAGGTGCGGAGCGCTCGCCAGGAACCGCTGGGTGTCCGACAGCATCCGCCCCCACTCCGGGACCGCGGGGTTCGCGCCCGAGAGCCCCAGGAAGGCCAGTCCGGCGGCATCGATGATGGCGGTCGCCAGCGTCAGCGTGCCCTGGACGATCACCGGCGAGATCGAGTTCGGCAGCACGTGGCGCAGGATGATGGATCGCTTCCGGACGCCCAGCGAGCGGATCGCCACCGCGTAGTCCTTCTCGCGCTCGGCGAGCATCGAGCCACGCAGCATGCGCGCGAAGATCGGCACGTTGACCACCGCGATCGCGATCATCACCGACCGCAGGCTCTGCCCGAGCAGGGCCACCACACCGATCGCGAAGAGCAGGCCGGGGACCGCGAGCATCATGTCGGTGATCCGCATGACCACGGAGTCGACCCAGCCGCCGAGGCCGCCGGCCAGCAGCCCGACCAGGATGCCGACCGTCATGCCGAGGGTCAGCGAGACCACACCGATCAGCAGTGACTGGCGTGCGCCATAGATGATCCTGCTCAGCTCGTCTCGCCCCAGGTTGTCCAACCCCATCCAGTGCTCGCTGGACGGCCCGGGGATGGTCGTCGGCGTCACCGAGCCGACCTGCTGAACGGGGTCGTACGGCGCGAGCCACGGCGCCAGCAGTGCCACGCCGAGGAAGAGCGTGACCAGGAGCGCGCCCGCGATGGCCACCGGGTCGGTCCTGAGCCGGCGCCAGGCGTCGCGGCCCAGCGTCGCCCCGGCCCCGGCCTCGGTGGCGGTGGCCGCGCCGACGGCCTCGGAGGTGCTCACTTGACCCTCACTCTGGGGTCGATGACGCCGTAGGAGATGTCGACCAGCAGGTTCACCATCACCACGATCACCGCGATGATCAGGATGAAACCCTGGACGACGGCATAGTCGCGAGCCTGGATGCTGTCCACCAGGAACCTGCCGATGCCGCCGAAGCTGAACGTGGTCTCCGTGAGCACCGCGCCGGCCAGCAGCAGACCCACCTGGAGCCCGGTCACGGTCGCGACGGGAAGCATCGCGTTGCGCAGCACGTGGCGCCGCGACACGGTCCACTTCGTGAGGCCCTTGGCCTCCGCGGTGCGCACGTAGTCCTCGTGGATCACGTCCAAGACGGCTGCCCGGGTGATGCGGGTGATGACTGCCAGCGGGATGCTGGCCAGAGCGACCGAAGGCAGGATGAGGTGCAAGAACGCGTCCATCGCGGCGTCCGGCCGGCCGACCAGGAAGCCGTCGAGCACGTAGAAGCCGGTGGGATGGTCACTGAACAGACGTGGATCCTGACGCCCTCCGGAAGGTAGCCAGTCGAGCTTCACGGCGAAGATGAACTTGAGGATGTAGCCGAGGAAGAACACCGGGATCGCCACGCCGAGCAGGGACCCCATCACCGAGACGCTGTCCAGCCACGAGCCGTGCCGACGAGCGGCGTAGTAGCCCAGCGGGATCCCGACGGCCACGGCGATCAGCCCGGCCAGGACGCTGAGCTCGATCGTCGCCGGGAACCGCTGCAGCCATTCCTCGAGAACCGGACGCTGGGTCTTGATCGAGACCCCGAGATCACCGCGGGCCAGGCGCGCGAGGAACTTCAGGTACTGCTCCCAGACGGGCTTGTCCAAGCCGTAGAGCCGGTTGATCTGGGCGATCTTCTCCGGAGTCGCCCGCTCTCCCAGGAGGGCTATGGCGGGCCCTCCCGGGAGAGCGCGGATCCATGCGAAGAGGATCACGCTCAGGCCGAGCAGGATGGGAACGAGCTGGAAGAGCCGGCGTACGACGAACCGCAGCACGCCCTAGCTCCTTCTTCCCACCTGGTCCGACCTCGCCGCTACGGCAGCGAGACCGTGTTGTAGTCCTCGTTGCCGACGGGGCTCGCCACGAAGCCGGTGATGCCCGGCTTGAAGGCGAGCGACGGCTCGGTGTGCACGTAGGGCAGACCGGGCAGGAACGTCATGATCTCGTTGTTGGCCTCGACGTAGAGAGCCGTTCGAGCGGCCAGATCGGACTCCTGCTCCGCCTGGTCGAGCAGGTCGAAGATCTTCTTGTTGGTGAACCCGAAGGCCGGGCTCTTGGACTGGAAGAAGGTGCCCACGAAGTTGTCCGGGTCACCGAAGTCACCGGTCCAGCCCAGCAGGTACATCATCGTCTTGCCGGCATCCACCGCATCGAGGTAGTCCGGGTCCCAGGGAGCCGTCTTCGGCACCACCTTGAAGCCCACCGCCTCCAGGTCGGCCGCCATCAGCTGGAAGTTCGCTGCCGGGTCCGGCATGTAGGGGCGGGAGACCTCGCTGGGGTACCAGAACTCCAGGGTCGGGTTCTTGACGCCCGACTCGGCGATCAGCCGCTTGGCCTCGGCGGGGTTGTAGTCGTAGGTCGGGACCGAGTCGGACCACCCGAAGACCTCCGGCGGCATGAACTGGGTGGCCACGACGCTGCCCTCGGGGTAGTTCGTCGTGGCGACCTTCTGCCGGTCGATCGCGTGGGCGATCGCCTGGCGGATCTTCGGGTTGTCCATGGGCGCGATCGCCTGGTTGAAGCCGATGTAGGCGACGTTGAATGCCGGACGCTGGACGACGTCGTAACCCCCGTCGGCGAGCGCCTGGATGTCGGCCGGGTCGACCAGGTCGAACCCGTCGATGTCGCCGGCCTCGAGGGCCTGACGACGCGCCGGTCCGTCGGCGATCGGCTTGAAGACCAGGGTCTCGATCTGGGCCTTCTCGCCCCAGTAGTCGGCGTTCCGCTTGAGGACCAGGGAGTTCTCCCGCTCCCACGACTCGAAGACGAACGGGCCGGTGCCCACCGGGTGCTCGGTGCCGAACGTGCCCGTGAAGGACGGCGAGTCCTCGCTCCCGCCGACCTCGTCGGCGCCGTACGTCGTCAGCGCATCGGGGCTGGCGATCGAGAACGACGGCAGTGACAGCGCCGAGAGGAACGTCGAGGACGGGTGGCTCAGGGTGACGACCGCGGTGCTGTCATCGGTCGCTTCGCACGACGAGTAGAGGCTCGGCGGCAGCGAGTCGTCCTCGCTGTTGGCGAATCCTCCGAAGACGGTGGTCCAGTAGTAGGCGACCGAGGGGCTCTGCTGCAGGCCCTTGAAGTTGTACCAGCGGTCGAAGTTGAAGCAGACCGCGGCGGCGTTGAAGTCGGTGCCGTCCTGGAACTTCACCCCCTGCTTGAGGTTGAAGGTCCAGGCGAGGCCGTCGTCGCTGGTGTCCCATGACTCCGCAAGCCAGGGCTCGACGTCGGTCTTGCCGGGAACCGTGTTGACGAGGCCTTCGAAGATCTGGCGCACCGCGCGGAGCGACTCGCCGTCGCTGACATAGGCGCCGTCGATGATCACCGGGTCTGCGGAGACGCCGAACACGAACGTCGCTCCTTCACCGCCTCCGGTGCTGCTGCTGCCGCCGTCACCACCCCCGCACGCGGCCAAGGTCATCAACGCGGCCGCGGCGATCGCCGAGGCTCGCACCATCCGGGACTTCGTGCGCATGTCTCACCTCATGATCCAGCGCCGACTCCTGCAGTGTCGGCTGGGTTCTTGCGACCATAGACCCCCCTCGTGGCCCAGGTCACGCCCCTAGACCCGCGCGCATGAGTCACGTTTTCGCAACGGTGAGGGTGCCCAAGGCCACAGGCCCGCGGCCGCTCAGGGGCGATACGCTCCCCCTGTGTCGGACAGCAACGCGTTGAAGAAGGTGCTCGTCGCCAACCGTGGGGAGATCGCGGTCCGCGTGATCCGCGCCTGCAAGGACGCCGGCATCGGCAGTGTCGCGGTGTACGCCGACCCCGACCGCGACGCCATCTTCGCCCGACTCGCCGACGAGGCCTACGCGCTGGGCGGCGACACGCCGGCCCAGACCTATCTCGACATCGAGAAGATCCTCGACGTGGCGAAGCGCTCGGGCGCCGACTCCGTGCACCCCGGTTACGGCTTCCTGGCCGAGAACGCCGGGTTCGCCCGGGCCGTGCTCGATGCCGGGTTGATCTGGATCGGCCCGCCGCCGGCCGCGATCGAGCAGCTTGGCGACAAGGTCCAGGCCCGTCACATCGCTCAGAAGGTCGGCGCCCCGCAGGTGGTCGGCACCGCCGGCCCCGTCAAGGACGCCGGCGAGGTCGTGGCGTTCGCCCGCGAGCACGGGCTGCCGATTGCGATCAAGGCGGCGTTCGGCGGCGGCGGTCGCGGGCTCAAGGTCGCTCGCAACCTCGAGGAGGTGGCCGAGCTCTATGACTCCGCGGTGCGCGAGGCGGTCACGGCCTTCGGTCGCGGCGAGTGCTTCGTCGAGCAGTACCTCGACCACCCGCGCCACGTCGAGACGCAGTGCCTGGCCGACCAGCACGGCAACGTCGTCGTGGTCTCGACTCGTGACTGCTCGCTCCAGCGCCGACACCAGAAGCTCGTCGAGGAGGCACCCGCGCCGTACCTCTCCGATGCTCAGGTCGAGCAGATCTACTCCGCGTCGAAGGCGATCCTGCGCGAGGCCGGCTACGTCGGCGCCGGCACCTGCGAGTTCCTGGTCGGGAAGGACGGCACCATCTCCTTCCTCGAGGTCAACACCCGGCTCCAGGTCGAGCACCCGGTCTCGGAGGAAGTGACCGGGCTCGACCTGGTGCGGGAGATGTTCCGGATCGCCGCCGGCGAGGAACTGGGGTACGACGACCCGGAGGTGGTCGGCCACTCCTTCGAGTTCCGGATCAACGCCGAGGACGCCGGTCGCAACTTCATGCCGGCCCCCGGCACCCTCACCCGTTGGTCACCACCGAGCGGGCCCGGCGTGCGCGTGGATGGCGGCTACGAGGCCGGGCAGACCATTCCCGGGTCCTTCGACTCGCTCATCGCCAAACTGGTCGTGACCGGCCGCGACCGCACCCAGGCGCTCGAGCGATCGCGACGCGCGCTGGCCGAGTTCGAGGTCGACGGCATGCCGACGGTGATCCCCTTCCACCGCGCGGTCGTCGACGACCCGGCGTTCGTGGGCGACGACGAAGGGTTCGGCGTCTACACGCTGTGGATCGAGACGGAGTTCGACAACACCATCGCTCCCTACGCCGGCACCCTCGGCGCCGCTGCCGAGGAGGGTGAGCGTCAGCGCGTCGTCGTCGAAGTGGGCGGTCGACGGCTCGAGGTCGTGCTGCCTGGCGGCCTCGGTGGAGCGACCAATCCGGCCACGGCCAAGAAGCCTGCGCGGCGCGCCGGAGGCAGGACCGCGGCCGCCGCGTCCGGGGACGCCGTGACGTCACCGATGCAGGGCACCATCGTCAAGGTGGCGGTCCAGGAGGGTCAGGCGGTCGTCGAGGGCGACGTGATCGTGGTCCTCGAGGCGATGAAGATGGAGCAGCCGCTCAAGGCCCACAAGGCCGGGACCGTCACCTCGTTGTCCGCCGACGTCGGCGCCACCGTCACCCATGGCGCCGTGCTCTGTGAGCTGAAGGGCTGAGAGCCGCATCGGTCCGGTTCGTGCTCGGTTCCGGAGGCCTCAGCGCAGGATCGACAGCACCGAGGAGTAGTCGTCGGTCCACCGCACCTGACGCGAGGTGTCGACGGGCCGCCACCAGTCGGAGGAGCCGAGCACCCGGTCGACCGTCGCCGCCTCCGGCGCCATGACCACCCAGATGCTGCGCTTGGCGTACGGCCCGGAGGCGCCATCGCCCAGCGCCGCCGTCCAGCCCATCCGGTGGGCGGCCGCGGCCAAGACAGGCTCGAGGTCGAACGAGCGGTTGCTGATGTGCACCGCGATCGCCCCGCCCGGCTTCAGCAGCCGCGCGTAGCCCTCGACCGCTTCCTCGGTCAGCAGGTGGACGGGGATCGAGTCGGAGCTGAAAGCGTCCAGCACCAGGAGGTCGACCGAGCCTGCCGGCTGCTTCGCGAGCAGCAGCCGTCCGTCGCCGACGAGCGTGTCGACCGTGGCGGGGCTGTCGGCCAGGTAGGTGAACAGGTCCGGGTCGCGCGCGATGTCGACGACGGCCTGGTCGATCTCGATGAACGTGTAGTGGTCGCCCGGCCGGGAGTACGCCGCGATGGTGCCGGCGCCGAGACCGACGATGTCCACGTCGGTGGGGGCCAGCGTCTCGAAGACGTTGCCGAGCGGTGTCTCCCGGGCGAAGTACGACATCGGGATGTCTCGCAGCGCCGGATCGAGCAGCTGAGAGCCGTGCGAGGTGGTGCCGTGGACGAACTGGCGGACGGTGTCGTCCTGCAGCACCCGGTAGGACCCGTAGAAGGTCCGTTCGTTGTGCAGCGACACCGTGGTGAGGCCGATCGTGACCCCGACCGACATCGCCAGGAGGCCGGCGGCCAACGCCCCGGGCCGCTGGGCCAGCAGCCAGCCGAGCGCCGCGGCGGCGGCCACGATGAACGCCACGGTGATGCCGCCCTGGGAGCCCAGCTTGATGAACACGCCGGTGGCGGCGGCGATGCCGACCATGGCCACCAGGGCGGAGGCGACCCCGGCGAAGGCCGGGTGGAACCGGGCGGGACGCCGGGCCAGCGCACCGACCAGAAGCAGGGGTACGCCGGCCAGGGCGAGCGGGAACTCCATCACCGTCGTGAAGATGATCGGGGCCAGCAGGCCGTTGAGCAGGCCTCCGGCGGCACCGCCGGTCGCGATCACGATGTAGAACAGCGTCAGGTGCTCGGCACTCGGTCGGTCCGCCGCGAGCCGGGCATGGGCGGCGTACCCGACCAGGCCGAGCGTGCCGAGGTCGACCGCCAGCGTGACCGGCAGCGGGAGGTGGTTGTTGCTGGCCAGCGACACGCTGGAGACGAAGGCCGCCCCGACAGCGAGCCGGGTGGCGGTCAGTGGGATCCGGCGGCTGGTGCGTCCGAACGCCAGCACGAAGGTCGCCAGGTAGATCGACAGCGGCACCACCCACAGCAAGGGGATCGGGGCGACGTCGGTCGACAGGTGGGCGGTGACGGCGAGGGAGAGGGTGGACGGCAAGAAGGCCAACAGCCCCCAGATCAGCATCCGGCGGCGGGTCGGGCGCGGGCTGACCCCGACGGCCTCGTCGGACACGTCGGACTCGTCGGTCACGTCGGCTCTGGAGCCACGAGCAGCGACGAGGCCGCAGAGCATGGCCAGCACCACGAAGCCGACGAAGGCCCACGACCACGCGACCCGCTGCTGGCTCAGCGACAGGTGCGGCTCGATGAGGAACGGGTAGGCCAGCAATCCGCCGAAGCTGCCGAGGTTGCTGGCGGCGAACAGGAAGTACGGATCGTCGGAGCGAGGCCCTCCCGTCCACGAGTACCACCGCTGCACCAAGGGGCCGGTGGTGGCCAGGACGACGTACGGCAGGGCGACCATCAAGAGCAGCGTCTTGAGCAGCCAGAGGGCCGGCGAGCCGCCGAGCGGCGGAGCCGCCTCCGACGGGATCGCCACCGGCAGCAGCGCCAAGGGCGCGAGCAGGGCGACCACGTGGGCGCGCGGCTGCCAGCGACGTCCGAGCCTGGTGGTGGTCAGGTGGGTGTAGCCGTAGCCGACGAGCAAGAGCACCTGGAAGAACAGCGAGGCGGTGCTCCAGACGGTGGACGAACCGCCGTACGACGGCAACAGCAGCCTGGCGACCAGTGGCTGCACCATGAACAGCAGTCCCGCCCCCACGAACGTGGTGAGGGTGAACAGCGCCGGCACCCCCCAGGAGGGGCGCTGCGCAGGGCGAACCGGTGCGGCGGCAACGGGGGGCTCGAGGGTGGTGGTCATGGTCCGTCCAGGTCGGGGCCAGGGGAAAGCCGGCCCGGTCAGGCTAGGCGAGCGGCCACCCCCGCGAATGCGGAACGGCCAAAGTGGTTCGGTGCCCGGCGCACGCTCGCGGCGGCGTCTCAAGGCGGGGGCCGGATGACCCACCACACCGACGACCACGGCTAATCTCAGCGCCATGTTCTCCAAGGTGCTGGTGGCCAACCGTGGCGAGATCGCCGTCCGTGCGTTCCGGGCGGCATACGAGGTCGGCGCACAGACCGTCGCGGTCTTCCCCTGGGAGGACCGTTGGTCCGAGCACCGGCTCAAGGCCGACGAGGCGTTCGAGATCGGCGAGCGCGGCCACCCTGTCCGGGCCTACCTCGACGCCGAGGGGATCGTCGGCACCGCGGTCCGGGCGGGCGCCGACGCGGTCTATCCGGGATACGGCTTCCTGTCGGAGAACCCCGCCCTGGCGGAGGCCTGCGCCGCCGCGGGCATCACCTTCGTCGGGCCCCCGGCCGAGGTGCTCACGCTGACCGGCAACAAGGCCAGGGCCATCACGGCTGCGAAGGCCGCCGGCATCCCGACTCTCGCCGGCGTGCCTCCGTCGACCGACGTGGACGCCCTGGTCGAGGCCGCAGGCGATCTGCCCTTCCCCGTGTTCGTGAAGGCGGTCGCGGGCGGAGGCGGACGCGGCATGCGCCGGGTCGCGGAGCCGGCCCAGCTGCGGGAGGCGGTCGAGGCGTGCATGCGCGAGGGCGAGGGCGCGTTCGGAGACGCCACCGTCTTCGTCGAGCAGGCGGTGGTCGACCCGCGGCATATCGAGGTGCAGATCCTCGCCGATGCCGAAGGGAACGTGATCCACCTCTTCGAGCGCGACTGCTCGGTGCAGCGCCGGCACCAGAAGGTGATCGAGATCGCGCCCGCGCCGGACCTCGACCCGCAGCTGCGCGACCGCATGTGCGAGGACGCGGTGCGCTTCGCCCGCGAGATCGGCTACGTCAACGCCGGCACGGTGGAGTTCCTGCTGGACCCGGACGGAAGCTATGTCTTCATCGAGATGAACCCGCGGATCCAGGTCGAGCACACCGTCACCGAAGAGGTCACCGACGTCGACCTGGTGCAGTCGCAGCTACGGATCGCCGCCGGCGACACCCTCGTCGACCTGGGTCTCACCCAGGACGCGGTGACCCTGCGCGGCTCGGCGGTGCAGTGCCGGATCACGACCGAGGACCCCACCAACGACTTCCGGCCCGACACGGGCAAGATCACGACCTACCGCTCCCCCGGCGGCGCGGGCGTCCGTCTCGACGGCGGGACGACCTACACCGGCGCCGAGGTCTCCGCTCACTTCGACTCGATGCTGGCCAAGCTCACCTGCCGCGGCCGGACCTTCGGCAAGGCCGTCGAGAAGGCCCGGCGAGCGTTGGCGGAGTTCCGGATCCAGGGCGTCTCGACCAACATCCCGTTCCTCCAGGCCGTGCTGGACGACCCGGACTTCGCGGCCGGCGGCGTCACGACCTCGTTCATCGAGAGCCACCCGCAGCTGCTCACCGCGCGGTCCCACGGCGACCGCGGCACCCGCCTGCTTCAGTACCTCGCCGACGTCACCGTCAACCAGCCGCACGGCGCTGCGCCGGTCAGCGTCGACCCCCGCAGCAAGCTGCCGGCGGTGGACCTCGACGCAGCCCCGCCCGACGGCAGCCGCCAGCGGCTGCTCACCCTGGGCCCGGAGGGGTTCGCGCGGGCGCTGCGGGAGCAGACCCAGATCGCCGTCACCGACACGACGTTCCGCGACGCGCACCAGAGCCTGCTGGCGACCCGGGTGCGCACTCGCGACCTGCTCCAGGTGGGCGGACACGTCGCTCGGACCACGCCTCAGCTCTGGTCACTGGAGTGCTGGGGCGGGGCGACGTACGACGTGGCGCTGCGCTTCCTCTCCGAGGATCCCTGGGAGCGGCTGGCCTCGCTGCGCGAGACGGTGCCGAACCTGTGCCTCCAGATGCTGCTGCGGGGACGCAACACGGTCGGCTACACGCCGTACCCCACGGAGGTGACCACGGCCTTCGTCGAGGAGGCTGCGGCCACCGGGATCGACGTGTTCCGGATCTTCGACGCGCTCAATGACGTCGAGCAGATGCGGCCGGCGATCGAGGCCGTGCGGGCGACCGGGACCACGGTCGCCGAAGTGGCTCTGTGCTACACCAGCGACCTGTCGGACCCGTCCGAGGAGCTCTACACCCTCGACTACTACCTCAGGCTGGCCGAGCAGATCGTCGATGCCGGCGCGCACATCATCGCGATCAAGGACATGGCCGGCCTTCTCCGGGCCCCGGCCGCTCGCCGGCTCGTCACCGCGCTGCGCGAGCGCTTCGACCTGCCGGTGCACCTCCACACCCATGACACGCCCGGGGGCCAGCTGGCGACGCTGCTCGCCGCCATCGACTCCGGCGTGGACGCCGTGGACGCCGCGACCGCCTCCATGGCCGGCACCACCTCACAACCGGCGCTCTCGGCCCTCGTGTCGGCGACCGACCACAGCGACCGTGAGACCGGCCTGGACCTGGGTGCGGTGTGCGCGCTGGAGCCCTACTGGGAGGCGACCCGACGGGTCTACGCACCGTTCGAGTCGGCTCTTCCCGCGCCGACCGGGCGGGTCTACCGCCATGAGATCCCCGGCGGCCAGCTGTCCAACCTGCGCCAGCAGGCGATCGCCCTCGGGCTCGGTGAGAAGTTCGAGCAGATCGAGGACATGTACGCCGCCGCGAACGACATCCTCGGCAACATCGTCAAGGTGACGCCGTCGTCCAAAGTCGTCGGCGACCTCGCGCTGCACCTGGTGGCCGTCGGTGCCGACCCCGCAGAGTTCGCCGAGGACCCGGGCCGGTTCGACATCCCGGACTCGGTCGTGGGTTTCCTGTCCGGTGAGCTCGGCGAGCCGCCCGGCGGCTGGCCGGAGCCGTTCCGCACCAAGGCCCTCAAGGGACGCACCTGGAAGCAGGCCGCCGTCGACCTCACCGAAGAGCAACGCGCGGGCCTCGGCCCCGACGACAGCGAGACCCGCCGCACGACCCTCAACCAGATGCTCTTCCCGGGCCCGACCCGGGAGTTCGCGGCCGCCCAGGAGCAGTTCGGCGACGTCTCCGTGCTGCCGACCATCGACTTCCTCTACGGGCTGGCGCAGAACGAGGAGCACCAGGTCGACCTCGCCGAGGGGCAGAGCCTGCTGATCGGCCTGCAGGCGGTGAGCGATCCGGACGAGCGCGGCTTCCGCACCGTGCTGTGCACCCTCGACGGCCAGCTGAAGCCGGTCACTGTGCGCGATCGCAGTGTGGCCTCGGAGGTCGCCAGCGCCGAGAAGGCCGACCCGGCCAACGCCGACCACGTGGGCGCGCCCTTCCAGGGGTCGGTCACGGTCGTCGTCGAGGAGGGGGCCGAGATCGCCGCCGGCGAGACGGTGGCCACGATCGAGGCGATGAAGATGGAGGCCTCGATCACGGCCCCCCGGGCTGGTCGGATCGAGCGGGTGGCGTTCACCGGCACCCGTCCGGTCGAGGGCGGCGACCTGGTGCTGGTGCTCGGCTGACCTGGCAGACGCTCCGGTCGGCCTGGCGGGTCAGCGGATGCGGAACGTGAACCAGGTCGAGCGCAGGCCCAGGATCGACCGTGCCTCGTCGCCGCTCAGGGTCCGGCTTCCCTTGCCGCCCACCAACGTCAGGGACACGATCCGGCCACCCCAGTCGCCGTTGCCGTCCCGCTTGGTCACCGTGATCTTCTTCAGGTTGCCGATCGCCGGGAACTTCCGCTCCAGCGTCGCGTCGCTCAGCTGGACGGTCCAGTCGTGGACCGGGTTCCCCGCCCAGCCGTCGTAGGGGTCCGCCTGGGCGCCGAGATAGGGCATCGATCCCGCGGCCGTCCAGCCGCCGGAGCTGGACGAGAACTGCGTGAACGCCGGTGCTCCCTTCTCGTCGGTCAGCACCCGCTTCGCGGTGGCGTCGATCGCGGCGTTCGAGGCCGGATGCTCGGCGTCGAAGCCGCCGTACACCTGGCAGGACGTGGTGTCGCAGATCTGGTAGTGCGACGCACGCGGGTTCCCCCGCTCGAACGCCGCGTAGGTGCGCGCCGCGACGGACTGGGCCCGGACCGCCTGCGGCGACCACAGAGCCGGCATCTCCAGCGGGACCACGCCGCGCAGATAGTTGTCCAGGGTCAGCACGTTCACCGTGTCTCGCGCGGGCTGCCCCGGCGTCGGCGCAGCCGACCGGAGCCGTCCCCGGTACGCCTTGGTCGCACCACCGGGGAGCACCAGGCGAACCGGGTCTCCTCCGGAGTAGAACTCGGCGTCGCCGGCGAGAACCGTCCACCGCCGCCACTTGGTGGAGCGGTACGACACCACCGTGGTCGTGCCGGAGCCGGCGCGCAGCCGCCACTGGGTGGCGCCGTTGGCCGGCAGCATCGCGCGTTGCCCGGTGCTGACGTCGGTGACGCGGAGCCCGCTCCGCGCCTTGACCACCACGTCATCGGTGGAGTCCGCGGTGATCAGCACCCGCACCTGCCCGCCGGCCTCTCCCCAGGCGGTGCCGGGGTAGTAGAACTCGGCGATCTGGGCGTAGTTCAGGCCGGCACGCGCCGCGCCCTCGGCGCCGTACTGCGAGAGGCCGTGGCCGTGGCCGTAGCCATGCCCCTTCACGACGACCTTCGCGGTCGCCGGCACCGTCCACGAGTCCGCCGCGGCGGCGGGGCTCAGCGGTGCGAGGGCGACCAGGCCTCCGAGCGCCGCGACCGCCAGCCGGGTACGCCGGCGCGCGCCGAGGTCGGATCGGGGGGCGGGGCGGGACATGCAGAAGCTCCAAGCATGGTCGGGATCGTGAGCCACGATCGAACCAGCGACTCCTCGCCCGTGCAGAAGAACCGGCGAACTACAAGGCTGTCATTCCGGCCCGGGTCGTGCTGGCTAGGCTCGCCCCATGGAATGGGTCGTGCTGCTCGTCGTCATCGGCGCCGTCGTCTGGTGGCAGCGCGGTCGCCAACGTGAGGAACATCGGCGGCTCGAGGCGGCAGCCTCGCTACGCGGGCTGACGAAGGTGGTCGACGAGGACGTCACCAGGTTCGGCGAGGAGCTGACGGACCTCCACGTCGACACCCTGGCCACGCAGCTCGACGTGGCCGGCACCCAGGACTACCAGCGGGCCCTCGACGCCTACGAGCATGCCAAGACCCTGCTGGCCGACGCCGGCCGGCCGGAGGACATCACGCCGGTGACGCGGACCCTCGAGGACGGCCGCCACGCCCTCGCCTGCGTGCGCGCACGGGCCACCGGTGACCCACTCCCCCAGCGTCGACCGCCCTGCTTCTTCAACCCGGCCCATGGCCCGGCGCCGACCGAGGCCTCGTGGGCGCCACCCGGCGGCGATGCCCGCGAGATCCCCGTCTGCCTGGCCGACGCCGACCGGCTGGCCCAGGGCGCCGAGCCGGACACCCGTCAGGTCCGCCGCGGCAACCAGATGGTGCCGTGGTACGCCGGTGGGCCGGCCTACGCGCCGTACGCCAACGGCTACTACGGCGGCTGGTCGGCCAACGGCCTGTTCGCCGGCATCATGCTCGGGTCGCTGCTGAGCGGCGGGGGCCACGGGGGCGGGTTCTCCGACGGCGATACCGGCGGGATGGACCCCGGCGACGGAGACTTCGGCGGAGACTACGGTGGAGGCGACGCGGGAGGCGACTTCGGCGGCGGAGACTTCGGGGGGTTCTGACCACTCACACGCGGTGCAGCCGGCGCGCGGCCTCGGCCACCGACCCGCTCATCGACGGGTAGACGGTGAACGCCCCCGCCAGCTGGTCGGCGGTCAGCGACTCCGCGACCGCCACCGACACCGCGTGGATCAGCTCCGAGGCCCGCGGCGCGACCACCACGCCCCCCACGACGATGCCGGTGCCGGGGCGGCAGAACAGCTTCACGAAGCCGTCGTGGACCCCTTGCATCTTGGCCCTCGCGTTGCCCGACAGCGGCAGCAGCACCGCCTCGGCCTGGATCTCGCCGTCATCGACGGCACGCTGCGACCAGCCGACGGTCGCGATCTCCGGAACGGTGAACACGTTCGCGGAGACCTTCTTCAGATCCAGCGGGAGCACTGCGTCGCCGAGGAAGTGCCACATCGCGATCCGGCCCTGCATCGCTGCGACGCTCGCCAGCATGAAGACGCCCGTGCAGTCGCCGGCGGCGTACACCCCGCGCGCGCTGGTGCGTGAGACCCGGTCGACGCGCACGAAGCCGCCGTCGTCGAGCTCGACCCCCGCCTCCTCCAGGCCCAGCCCGCTGGTCTTCGGCACCGACCCCAGCGCCAGGATGCAGTGCGAGCCGACCACGGTGCGGCCGTCGGTGAGCGCGACCGTGACCGCGTCGCCGTCTCGCGACACCGAGGCCATCCGGGACTGGCCGAGCACCCGCATGCCGCGACGCGTCAGCACGTCCTCGAGCACGCGGGCGGCGTCGGCGTCCTCGCCCGGCAGCACGCGCTCGCGCGAGGACACCAGCGTGACCTCGATCCCCAGTGAGAGGTACGCCGAGGCGAACTCCGCGCCGGTGACGCCAGAGCCGACCACGATCAGATGCGTCGGCACCTCGGCGAGGTCGTAGACCTGTTCCCAGGTCAAGATCCGCTCGCCGTCGGGCTGCGCCGTGGCCACGCTGCGCGGAGCGGCGCCGGTGGCGATCAGGACGGCGTCGGCCTCCAGCACCTGCTCGGCGCCGTCCGGCGCCGTGGCCACGACCCGGTGCGGGCCGTCGAGCCGCCCACGGCCCTCGACCACCCGGACCCCGTCGCGCTCCAGACGGCGCGCGATATCGGCGGACTGGTCGGCGGCCAGCTTGGTCACGCGGGCGTTCACCCGCGCCAGGTCGACGCTCAGCTGGGTGGAGACCTCGCCCTGGTGGTCGCTGAAGGTCACTCCGAGCTCGGCGGCACCACTCATGTCGGCCATCAGCTCGGCCGTGGCGATCAGCGTCTTGCTCGGTACGCAGTCGGTGAGCACGGCCGACCCACCGATCCCGTCGGAGTCGACGACCGTGACCTCGGCCCCGAGCTGGGCGGCCACGTGCGCGGCCTCGTAACCTCCGGGGCCGCCCCCGACGATGACGACCCGCTCCGCCGCAGCCACTGGCGTCAGTAGTTGATCATGTGGCCGGCGATGCCCTCGACGGCTTCCTTGACCGCCTCGGACAGCGTCGGGTGGGCAAACACGTTGCGCGCCACCTCATCGGCGGTCAGGTCGAAGCGCTGGGCCAGGGTCAGCGCGGGCAGCAGCTCGGTGACGTCGGGTCCGATCAGGTGCGCCCCGAGGATCTCGTGGTGCTCCGCGTCGGCCACGATCTTCACGAACCCGACCGCGTCGCCGAGCCCCTGGGCCTTGCCGTTGGCGGCGAACGGGAAGGTGGCCGTCTTGACGTCGTGGCCGCGCTCCTTGGCCTGCGCCTCGGAGAGCCCGAAGGACCCGATCTGCGGCTGGCAGTACGTCGCCCTCGGGATCATGTCGAAGTCGATCTCCATCGTCTCCGCACCGGCGATGGTCTCGGCGGCCACGACCCCCATCGCCTCGGCCACGTGGGCGAGCATCATCTTCCCGGTCACGTCGCCGATGGCGTAGACGTTCGCCACGTTGGTGCGACCGCGGGCATCCACCTCGATCGCGCCGCGGTCGGAGACCGCCACGCCGACGTTCTCGAGGCCGTAGCCGTCCAGCCGCGGCGCGAAGCCGATCGCCTGCAGCACCTTGTCGGCCTCCAGCACCTGCTGGTCGCCCCCTGCTGCGGGGCTGACCGTCACCTTGACCTTCTCGCCCGACTCGGAGCCGGGGTCGTGGATCGACTCGACCTTGGTGGAGAGCAGGACCTTGACGCCGAGCTTCTTGTAGTGCTTGGCCAGCTCCTTGGAGACGTCGGCGTCCTCGGTGGGCACCATCCGGTCGAGGAACTCCACGATCGTCACGTCGACGCCGAAGTTCTTCATCACGTAGGCGAACTCCACGCCGATGGCGCCCGAGCCGGCGATGATCATCGATTCGGGGAGGCTCTCGTCGAGGATCTGCTCCTCGTAGGTCACCACCCGCTCGCTCAACGAGGTGCCGGGGATCAGCCGCGTGGTGGCCCCGGTGGCGATGATCAGGTGGTCGAAGGTGTGCTCGCTGTCCTCGCCGCTGCCGCTGCGCACGGTGATCGCCGTCGGCGAGGTGAGGTGGCCCCACCCGTCGATCTCGGTGATCTTGTTCTTCTTCATCAGGAAGTGGACGCCCTTGACGATGCCGTCGGAGACCTGCCGACTGCGCCGGTGGGTCACCGGGTAGGACATCGTCGCGTCACCCTCGATGCCGAACTTGTCCTTCTCGTGCGCCAGCAGATGGGCGAGCTCGGCGTTCTTCAAGAGCGCCTTGGAGGGGATGCACCCGACGTTGAGGCAGACCCCTCCCCAGTACTTCTCCTCGACGACCGCCACGCTCTTGCCGAGCTGGGCGGCGCGGATGGCGGCGACATAGCCGCCGGGGCCGGCACCGAGGACCAGGACGTCGTAGTGGGTCACGGGGGCCAGCCTATGGGCTGAGCGCGCCGGACGCCCGCCGGGGGCGTCCGCGGCACTACCCTGGCGGCGTGACCCTGTACGCCGCCTACGGGACCAACCTGGACCCCGCGCGCATGGGTGAGCGCTGTCCCCACTCCCCCTTGCACGCCACCGGGTGGCTCACGGGCTGGCGGCTCACGTTCGGCGGCGAGGAGCACGGCTGGGACGGCGCGATCTCGACGATCGTCGAGGACCCCCTGCACCAGGTGTTCGTCGCGGTCTACGACGTGACGCCGGAGGACGAGTCGATGCTGGACGGGTGGGAGCAGGCCGATCTCGGCCTCTTCTTCAAGACCCGGGTCCGGGTTTCGACCCTCGTCGGCGAGATCCTGGTGTGGGCCTACGTGCTCGATGCCTACGAAGGCGGCCTCCCGTCGGCGTCGTACCTCGGCCTCCTGGCCGACGCCGCCGAGGCCGCCGACGCCCCCGAGGACTATGTCCGAGCGTTGCGGCGCCGTCCCTGCCGCTCGGTCGGGCTCTAGCAGCGCCCCCGCTCAGGACCGGGGGCTCGTCGCGAGCCGGAGACCCGCGTCCCAGCCCGGAGCGCGCCCACCGGGCGGCGGCCGGACGCCGGCCACGCCGGCTCCTGCGGTGGCCAGGGCCCAGGCCACCACCGAGTTGGAGTTCCACATCTCCCCCAGCCCCAGCTCGTCGCGGCCCCAGGTCGGGAGCGGGACCGCCGCGACCTGGTCCAGGACGCGCTGGGCGCACTCGGGGTCGTCGCTGACGACGCGGGGGCTGGCGACGGCGTACTCCAGGTCGGGGATCACGCCCCCGCGCCAGCAGCGGACCTCGTAGCGGAACCAGCGCGACCGTCCCAGGATCCGGGCTCCGACCGGGCCCTCGCCCACGCTGCCCCGGTCACCGGACGGTCCCGCCCACACGGGCGCCATCTCCACGACGTACGCGCTGGAGGCTGTCTCGACGGTCAGGCCGGCGTGGTAGAGGTCAGCGCGCCGACGCCGCTGGAGCGCGGCCGAGCAGGCTTCGAAGGCCAGCCCGTTCAGCCGAACGCTGTGTCCGCCCGCCCCGAGCGGCAGCCACCAGAGCTCGACCGACGCCACGCCCCCAGTCTGCCCCCTCCGGTCTGCGTCGGTGGGTCAGGGAGCGGGGACCAGCACGTCGCGCACGAGGGCGTCCAGCTCTGCGTCGGCCTCGAGGAACTGCCGCAGCGTCTTGAGGGTGGCGCCGAACGTGTCGAAGTCCGACGGCGTCATGGCGTCCACGTCGTAGGACCGCACGAAGTCCGGGATGGTCCTCAGGGACGCGACGATCTCGGGGTCGACCGGCTGGTCGATGCGTGGCTCCGGGTCGTGGCCGCTGGCCTCGAACTTCTCCTGCCAGCCGAACGGCGGCGAGATCACGATGTCGCCGCCGACGAGCTCGGTCCACTGCAGCTGGTTGCGGTAGGCCGCCGCGAGCGGGCGCGCGCGCAGCCCGCGCTCGCGAAAGATCCGATAGGTCTCCTTGAACGCCGCCACTCCGGCCCACTCCAGGTGGTCCGGGTCCACGACCAGCCCGTCGCGCTTGACGACGTCCTTGAGCCAGTCGTCCAGACGCCCGACCATCAGGGTGACGACCGGACCCATCGTCGAGGAGTCGTGGCCCTCGGCGTCACGACGTCGCAGCCCGCGCTCGATCGCCTCGCCGGCTGCGACCGTCTGCGGCACCGTGAACGACACGGTCACGTTGATGCTCACCCCGCGGTAGGTCGCCTCCTCGATCGCCTCGAGGCCGACCCTCGTCGCGGGGATCTTCACGATGATGTTGGGCGCGAGGGAGTCGAAGTGCTCGGCCTGGGCGACCAGCGCCGCGGCGTCGCGGTGGAACCGAGGGTCGGTCTGCATCGAGATCCGCCCGTTGCGGCCGTTGAACCGCTCGAACGACGGCAGCAGCAGCTGCGCGGCCTCGGTCGAGACCTCCTCCACCACCTGCCAGCCGACCTGGGACTCGGTGGCGGTCGGCCTCTCGGCGGCGATCTCGGTGATCCTCGCCTGCCAGCGGGGCAGGTCGGAGCGAATCGCAGCGAGCGCGATGACCGGGTTGCAGGTGGCCCCCACAGCGCCCCAGCCGATGGCCGTCTCGAGCTCGGAGGGGGTCGACGAGTCGTTCCACAGGGCGGTCGGCGTCGTCTCGGTCATCGTGCGCAGGGGGGAGATGGTCATGGTCGCCTTCGCTCACACTATGTCAGGACAAATAGTATGTTAGCACAAAGTCTACCTACGCCGCGGTGTGGCACACCGCTTCGACGTTGTTGCCGTCCGGGTCGCGGACGAACGCGCCGAAGTAGCCGGGGTGGTACTCCGGCCACAGCCGAGGCTCGTGCAGCGACTCAGCACCCAGCGCGACGGCCGCGGCATGGAAGGCGCGGACCGCCTCCGCGTCGGCCGCCTGGAAGGCCACGTGGACCTCCCGATTGGGGCCGATGTCCTCGAACGTCGAGATCCAGAACGCGGGCTCGTCGGTGCCATAGCCGATGGCCACCCCGAAGTCCATGATCCGGCGGTGCCCGAGCACTCCCAGGACCTTGTCGTAGAAGGCCGCCGCGGCCCCCATGTCTGAGCAGTTGATGCCGAAGTGATCGATCATGGTCCCATCGTGCCGTGCGGCACCGACAGCGTCGGGTCGAGGCCACGGGGCGACCACGCGGCGACCAGGAGTGCCCGGAGCGACCACTAGTGTCGGGTCATGGCCGAGCCCCCGCCCTCCGCTGCCGATCTCGCCGCTGCCGCCGCCACCAGGCTGCGCGAGCTCACCGGTGTCGACCACCACGACGTGGCGTTGGTCCTCGGATCCGGCTGGCTGCCGGCCGTCGACGCCCTCGGCGAGGTCGCGGCCGACCTCGCCACCACCGACCTCCCGGGGTTCGCAGCCCCGGCGGTGGAGGGCCACGCCGGGCGGATCCGCTCGGTCGTCGCGGGTGACCGGCGACTCCTGGTCTTTCTCGGACGCACCCATCTCTACGAGGGCCGGGGAGTGGCGGCCGTCGTGCACGGCGTCCGCACCGCCGCGGCCGCGGGCTGTCGGGCGGTGGTGTTGACCAACGGCTGCGGCGGCCTTCGCGAGACCTGGTCTCCCGGCACCCCGGTCCTGATCAGCGACCACGTCAACCTCACGGCCACGTCTCCGATCGAGGGCGCGAACTTCGTCGACCTGACCGACCTCTACTCCGCACGGCTGCGCCGGCTGTGTCACGAGGTCGAGCCGGAACTGGACGAAGGCGTCTACGTCCAGTTCCCGGGGCCCCACTACGAGACTCCGGCCGAGATCGCGATGGTGCGTGCGATCGGCGGCGACCTGGTCGGCATGAGCACGAGCCTCGAGGCGATCGCGGCGCGGGAGGCCGGCCTGGAGGTGCTCGGGCTGTCGTTGGTGACCAACCTGGCGGCCGGCATCACCGGCGAGCCGCTGAACCACGAGGAGGTGCTCGAGGCAGGCCGGGAGGCCGCGAGCCGGATGGGCGAGCTGCTCGGCAAGATCGTGCCGAGGATCTGACGTGCGCGTGCTCGTGACCGGGGCAGCCGGCAGCGTCGGCCGCGTCCTCACCGCAGGTCTGGCCAACCGGGGTCACACCATCGTCGGACTCGACCTGATGCCCGAACCGGAGGGCTTCGACGGCCCCTGGCACACCGCCGACTGCGGCGACCCCGACGCGGTGGCCGCGGCGTTCACCGAGGGCCGTCCCGACGCGGTGGTCCATCTGGCCGCCAACCCCGGCGAGGCGAGCCTGCCCGAGTCGCTGCGCTCCCACGCCGTGATCACCGGCGTGGTCCTCGACGCCATGCTGGAGCACGGCTGCCGGCGGATCGTCTACGCGTCCTCCAACCATGCGGTCGGGCGGGTGCCTCGCTCGGAGGACGTCGACGAGCTCACGCTGCCGCGTCCCGACACGTTCTACGGCGTCGGCAAGGTGGCGGCGGAGGCGCTGCTGCGGCTCTACGCCGACCGCTACGGCCTGGACGCCATCGCCTGTCGGATCGGAACCTGTCTGGCCCGCCCGGTGTCGGTTCGCCAGCTGTCGACCTGGCTGTCCCACGACGACGCTGTCAGGATGGTGGAGGCGGCCCTCACGGCCACCGCCCCCGGGTTCGCGGTCGTCTACGGCATCTCCGCGAACACCCGCGCCTGGTGGGACCTCGAGCCTGGCCGCCGGCTGGGCTACGAGCCTGTCGACGACGCCGAGGTGTACGCCGATGAGATCGCCCCGTCGGCGGACGACGCCGCGGAGGCGGCGTACGTCGGCGGGCCGTTCGCGTCGGCCCGTTTCCACCAGCAGGCGCTCGACCCCTCCTGAGCCCCGATCCCCGGATCAGCCGAGCCGGCGGCGCAGCCCGGCGATTCCGCTGCGCATCATCTGGTCGTGGTTCCACCTCAACACCGGTCCGGCGACGAGCGCTGCCGCGCCGAGCAGGCTTCCGGCGACCTCGACCTCCTGCTCGAGCTGCAGCTGGGTCCCGTCGTGGTCGCCCGGCTCGAGGTGCCACCCCACCGTCCCGCGCAGATCACCGTCGACCCTCACCCGCAGTTCCGGCCCGTGGCGCGCCTCCGCGTGCAGGAACAGCTCGAGCGTGTACGGCAGCCTCGACCGACACACCACCCAGGCGTCGTCGGGACCGAGGGCGGCGACCGCGCGGACCTCCGGCCACCAGGTCGGGTACTGCGCCAGGTCCACCAGCACCGCCGCGACCCGGTCGGGCGGTGCCGCGACCGGCCAGCTGCCCTCGAACCGGAAGCGACGCGCCATGGCGCCAGTCTGCCTGGGCGCTACCGTGCCCTCATGAGTGCCGCCGACGTCTCCGACCTCCTCGACCGAGCCCGTGCGTGGGCGGCCGACGATCCAGATCCCGAGACCCGGGCGGAGTTGGAGGCGCTGGTGGCCGTGGTCGAGGCCGGTGGTGAGGCCGCCGACCTCGCTGACCGGTTCGACGGCACCCTGGAGTTCGGGACCGCCGGGCTGCGCGGTGCGCTGGGTGCGGGGCCGAACCGGATGAACCGGGTCGTGGTTCTGCGGACGGCGGCCGGGTTGGCGGCATACCTCCGCGACGCCGGCGCCAAGGCGGGCAGCCGCGTGGTGATCGGGTACGACGCCCGACACAACTCCGACGTCTTCGCGTCGGACACCGCCGACGTGATGACGGGGGCGGGCCTGACGGCGCTGGTCCTTCCCCGGCCGCTGCCCACGCCGATGCTGGCGTACGCCATCCGCGAGCTCGGCTGTGTGGCGGGCGTGATGGTGACGGCCAGCCACAATCCGCCACAGGACAACGGCTACAAGGTCTACCTCGGGGACGGCAGCCAGATCGTGCCGCCCGCGGATGTCGAGATCGCCTCCCGGATCGCCGCGGTCGGTGCCGTCGGCGACATCCCGCGGGGCACGCCCGGCCGAGTGCTCGACGAGAAGGTGATCGACCGCTACCTCGACACCGTCGCCGGCCTGGCCGGGGACGGTCCCCGCGAACTCGCGCTGGTGTACACCCCGTTGCACGGGGTCGGCAACGACTCGGTCCTCCAGGTGCTCGAAACCGCGGGGTTCGCAGCACCCCACGTCGTGCCGGCCCAGGCCGAACCCGACGGGGCGTTCCCGACCGTCTCGTTCCCCAACCCGGAGGAGCCGGGAGCGATGGACCTCGCTCTGGAGCTCGCGGACCGGGTGGGTGCCGACCTGGTGGTCGCCAACGACCCCGACGCAGACCGGTGCGCGGCCGCGGTCCCGGGCCTCCACGGTTGGCGGATGCTCCGCGGCGACGAGGTGGGCGCCCTGCTCGCCGGACACCTGATGGCGCGGGGGGCGACCGGTGTCTACGCCACCTCGATCGTCTCCTCCTCGCTGCTGAGCAAGATGGCGGCTGCGGCCGGCCAGGAGTATGCCGAGACGCTCACCGGCTTCAAGTGGATCGCCCGCGTCGAGGGACTGGCCTTCGGCTACGAAGAGGCGCTCGGCTACTGCTGCGACCCCGGCCAGGTGCGCGACAAGGACGGCATCTCGGCCCTCCTGCTGCTGTGTGAGCTGGCGGCCGCGGTCAAGGCCGAGGGCCGTACCCTCGACGACCTCCTCGACGATCTCGCGCGGCGCCACGGCCTCCACGCCACCGAGCAGCTGTCGGTGCGGGTGAGCGACCTCTCCCTGATCGCCCGCGCCATGGAGTCGCTGCGGTCCGACCCGCCCACCAGCCTCGGTGGCCTGGCGGTGCGACAGGTCGACGACCTCGCGGCCGGATCGCCCGAGCTGCCTCCCACCGACGGTCTCCGTTTCCACCTGGCCGACCAGGCTCGCGTGGTGGTGCGGCCCAGCGGGACCGAGCCGAAGCTCAAGTGCTACCTCGAGGTGGTCGTGGCCGTGCCGCCCGGCCAGGACGTGGACGCGGCCCGGATCTCGGCCGCGGGGCGGCTCGACGCGATCACCGCCGACCTCCGGTCGGTGCTCGCCCTCTGAGAACGGCAGCTCAGAACAGCAGCTCAGAACAGCAGGGCCGCCAGGAACACCACCCCGGTCACCACGAGCGCGGCGAGCTCGGGGACCGCCCGCTCGTTGCGGACCTCCGTCGCCAGCGCGGCCTGCTCCGGACTGCCTCGGACGATGCGCTGCGACATCCGGGCGTCGTCACTGCATTGCTGGATCCGGGCGACGACGTAGTCGGCGTACGGCAGCTCGGCCAGCCGTGGGGCGATGGCTCCGTCATCCGCGTCTTGGGGACCTGGATTCGCTGCCGCATCGCGCAGCACCCTGCGCACGGACTTCCCGACCGCCGGCGAGGTGTAGCGCCGGCCCGCCACGCGCACCGCCAGCATCTGGCCCACCGCGATGCTCTCGACGGCGGCCAGGGGCAGGTGGACGGTGCGGAGCGTCCCGCGCAGCACGAGCGTCTCGGGCGTCACGCCGAGGCGCGGGCGCAACAGCGCCACCCAACACACCACCCCGACGAACGCCGCGCCGGCGGCCACGGCGAGCGCTCCGCTCTCGGCAGGCTCAACCAGCGCCAGCACCAGCACGGTGGCGGCGGTCGCCAGCCCGGCCCAACCCACGACCCGACCGCTCGTCGGGCGGAACCACTCGGGCCGCTCGGCCATCGTCCCTCCCGCCCCTGGTCAGCCGCAGAATGACTGCGGTCTGTCGGACAACCCTATGCTGGGCCGGGTGACCGCCTTACCCAGCACCGCCGGCGCTGCCGGCGCCGACGAAGCGGACTCCTCGTTCGCCGACGTCACCGCCACCGATGCCACGCTCCGCCGCTTCCTGCACGGCCTTCCCGGTGTCGACCAGGTCGGCGCTGACGCCCGGGTCGCGGGACTCAGCACCCGGTCGATCAAGACCGAGGCGAAGCGGCAGGCCCTGGACCTCGCGATCCGGATGGTCGACCTGACCACGCTCGAAGGCCAGGACACCCCCGGCAAGGTCCGGGCGCTCGCCTCCAAGGCGATGCGTCCCGACCCGGCCGACCCCACCTGCCCCCAGGTCGCCGCGGTCTGTGTCTACGCCGACATGGTCGCCACGGCCAAGGACACCCTCGGCGACAGCGGTGTCCACGTCGCCGCCGTGGCCACCGCGTTCCCCAGCGGCCGGGCCGCCCTGGACATCAAGCTGGCCGACACCCGGGACGCCGTCGATGCCGGCGCCGACGAGATCGACATGGTGATCGACCGCGGCGCGTTCCTCACCGGCCGCTTCCGGCAGGTCCACGACGAGATCGTCGCGGTCCGCGCGGCCTGCGCGCGTCCCGACGGCGGGCGGGCCCACCTGAAGGTGATCTTCGAGACCGGCGAGCTGCAGACCTACGACAACGTACGCCGCGCCTCCTGGCTCGCGATGATGGCGGGCGCCGACTTCATCAAGACCTCCACCGGCAAGATCCAGCCGGCAGCCACGCTCCCGGTGACGCTGGTGATGCTGGAGGCCGTGCGCGACTTCCGCGAGGCCACCGGGCGGATGGTCGGGGTGAAGCCCGCGGGTGGCATCCGGACCGCCAAGGACGCGATCAAGTACCTCGTCACGGTCAACGAGACCGCGGGGGCCGACTGGCTGTCCCCGGACTGGTTCCGGTTCGGGGCGTCCACGTTGCTCAATGACCTGCTCATGCAGCGCACCAAGATGCTGACCGGCCGCTACTCGGGCCCCGACTACTTCACCCTGGACTGACCATGGCAACCAAGACCCCCACCGGCAGCGGCGTGTTCGACTACTCGCCCGCCCCCGAGTCCCGCGCGATCCTCGACCTCAAGGCGTCCTATGGCCTGTTCGTGGACGGCGAGTTCATCGACGGGCACGGCCGCAGCTTCAAGACGATCAGCCCCGCGACCGAAGAGGTCCTGGCCGAGGTCGCGGAGGCCGATGAGGCCGATGTCGACCTGGCGGTCCGCGCGGCGAGGCGAGCGCATAGCAAGGTCTGGGGCAAGATGCCGGGCTCGGAGCGGGCGAAGTACCTCTTCCGGATCGCCCGGATCATCCAGGAGCGGGCACGCGAGCTCGCCGTGCTGGAGTCGCTCGACAACGGCAAGCCGATCAAGGAGTCCCGCGACGTCGACGTGCCGACCGCGGCCGCCTACTTCTTCTACTACGCCGGCTGGGCCGACAAGCTGGAGCACTCCGGCTACGGCACGACCCCGGTCGGGGTCGCCGGGCAGGTGATCCCCTGGAACTTCCCGCTGCTGATGCTCGCCTGGAAGATCGCCCCGGCCCTGGCCTGCGGCAACACGGTCGTGCTCAAGCCGGCCGAGACGACGCCGCTCACCGCGCTGCTGTTCGCGGAGATCTGCCAGCAGGCGGACCTGCCCCCCGGCGTGGTCAACATCCTCACCGGTGCCGGCGCCACCGGGGCGGCCGTCGTCGGACACCCCGACGTCGACAAGGTCGCGTTCACCGGCTCCACCGGCGTCGGGCGGGCGATCGCGCAGGCGGTCGCCGGCAGCCGCAAGCGGGTCACGCTGGAGCTCGGCGGCAAGGCCGCCAACATCGTCTTCGACGACGCGGCGCTCGACCAGGCGGTCGAGGGGATCGTCGACGGCATCTTCTTCAACCAGGGCCACGTGTGCTGCGCCGGCTCGCGCCTGCTCGTGCAGGAGAGCGTCTACGACGACGTGCTCGACCGGCTCAAGCGACGGATGTCCACGTTGCGGGTGGGCGACCCCCTCGACAAGAACACCGACGTGGGCGCGATCAACTCCGGCGCGCAGCTGCAGCGGATCCGCGAGCTGTCAGCGGTCGGCGACGCCGAGGGCGCCGAGCGCTGGGAGGTCGCCTGCGACCTGCCCACCCAGGGTTTCTGGTTCCCTCCCACGCTGTTCACCGGCGTCTCCCAGGCGCATCGGATCGCGCGCGAGGAGATCTTCGGTCCGGTGCTGTCCGTGCTGACGTTCCGCACCCCGCACGAGGCCGTCGAGAAGGCCAACAACACGCCCTACGGTCTCTCGGCGGGCATCTGGACCGAGAAGGGCAGCCTGACCCTGTGGATGGCCGACCAGCTGCGTGCCGGCGTGGTCTGGGCCAACACGTTCAACAAGTTCGACCCGACCAGCCCCTTCGGTGGCTACAAGGAGTCCGGCTACGGCCGCGAGGGCGGCCGCCACGGGCTGGAGGGATACCTGCGATGACACCGGCGGGGACCACACGCAGCACGGAGCGGGTCGACGTGCGCAAGACCTACAAGCTCTTCATCGGCGGGGCGTTCCCGCGGTCGGAGTCGGGCTACTCCTACGAGGTGGCCGACAGTCGCGGGCGGTTCCTGGCCAACGCGGCGCGAGCCTCGCGCAAGGACGCCAGGGACGCCGTGGTGGCCGCGCGGAAGGCCTTCCCCGGGTGGGCCGGACGGACGGCGTACAACCGCGGCCAGATCCTCTACCGCGTGGCGGAGGTGATGGAGGACCGGCGTCCCCAGTTCGTCGACGCCGTCCGCCGTGCCGAAGGCCTCACCGCCGCGCGCGCCGAGACCGTCCTCGACCGGTCCGTGGACCGCCTGGTCTGGTACGCCGGCTGGGCCGACAAGATCGCCCAGGTCGTCGGCGGGGCCAACCCGGTCGCGGGGCCCTACTTCAACCTCTCGGCCCCGGAGCCGACCGGCATCGTGGCGGTGCTGGCCCCGGAGCGGTCCTCGCTGCTCGGGCTGGTCTCGGTGCTGGCTCCGGTCATCACGACCGGCAACGTCGCCGTCGTGGTGACCTCGGAGACCCGGCCGCTGCCGGCGGTCACGCTGGCGGAGGTGCTGGCGACCTCCGACCTGCCCGGCGGGGTCGTGAACATCCTGACCGGCGGGTACGCCGCACCGGGACCGTGGCTGGCCTCGCACATGGACGTGAACGCGCTGGACCTGACCGGCGCCGCGGGAGACGTCGAGGGGGCGACCTCGATGGAGCGGGCCGCCGCCGAGAACCTCAAGCGGGTGCTGCGTGCTCCCGAGGAGGAGCCGGACTGGACGGCCGACCCCGGTCTCAAGCGGATGACGGCCTTCCTCGAGACCAAGACCGTGTGGCACCCGAAGGGGATCTGAGACCCGGGTCGCCGGTCGGGCAGAATGTTCCGGTGCCCGCCCGAGTGATCGTCCTCGCCGGCCCCTCAGGGGCGGGCAAGTCGCACCTCGCGGAGCGGCTCGGGCTCCCGGTGCTGCGGCTGGACGACTTCTACCGCAACGGCTCCGACCCGGCGCTGCCCCGGATCGCCTCCGGCGCCAATGCGGGCCTGGTGGACTGGGACCACCCTGACTCGTGGCTCCCGCAGCCTGCCCTGGCCGCCCTGGACGCGCTGTGCCGCGACGGCCGCGCCGAGGTGCCTGTCTACGACATCGCCCACGACGGACGCTGCGGGACCCAGGTGCTCGACCTGGCAGGGTCGCCGCTGTTCGTGGCCGAGGGGCTCTTCGCTGACCAGATCGTCCCGGCCCTGCGCGAGCGCGGCCAGCTCGCGGCGGCGTACTGCATCACCCAGCACCGCGCACTGACCTTCGGTCGCCGCCTGACCCGGGACCTCAAGGAGCACCGCAAGCCGCCGCTGATGCTGCTGCGGCGCGGACTCGCGCTGATGCGCGAGCAGGGTGCGGTGGTGGCCCGGGCCACCGCCAGCGGCTGCGAGGTCGTGGCCCCCGACGAGGCCCACCGCCGGCTGCAGAGGCTGGACGCATGACACCGGAACGGCCCTGGGCCGCCCGGCTGCTGGAGCATCGGCTCCGCCAGCCCGACGCCCGCTCGTGTGGAGCCGCGAGCCTGGTGCTGGCCCGAGCGTTGCGCGACGAAGGCTACGCCCGGCTCCTGGTCGACGGCGTCCACCCGGTCACGGGCTGGGGGATCCACGGGGCGGCGGGCGACCGGTTCCGCGCCGAGACCCTCGCGATGCACCGGCGGGTGACCGGGCCGGTCGATCTGTTCGGGCGCCTACAGCTGCCGTGGCCCCAGGCCCTCGGGACGCCTCCCTGGGCCGTGGCCCATCAGCTCTCGACCCCACGCCTGCGCTACTCCTGGCGACCGGCCGTGACCGGGCTCCCCGTTCTTGCGATCACGCGGGCGGTGACAGCAGGCCGACCCGTCCCGCTCTACGTCGGCAACCTCTGGTCGCCGCGACACGTCGTGCTGGTGGTGGCCGCCGACGACGACGGCCTGCGCGTCTACGACCCCGCCTCCGGCCTCACGGTCACCCTGCCCGAGGCCGAGCTGGCGCAGGGCCGGCTGCCCCTCGGCCGATGGAGCCGCTCCTGGTTCGTGGTTCTGCCGGACGACCGCCACGACCTGGCCTGAGCGCGGCGGCGCCTGCTCAGGCCTCGAGAGCGTCGAGGTCGCGGACGGCGTAGCGGTGGTGCTCCCACTCCTCATTGAGGATCACGTGCAGGCACGAGAGGACGGTCTCCGGGTAGTCGGGATCGTGCGGGTTCTTGCGCGTCGCGGCCAACTCGTCCGGTGTGACGGTGGCGAGGAAGTCGCGCACCATCGCAACCCGGCCGGCGCGGGCTTCGAGCACCTCGGCGTACGCCGGCGTGCCGGTCGCGAAGACCGACATGTCGTTGCCGTCGGTTTCATACTCGATGTTGGGCTGCCCGATCGGGTGGAGCGGCTGATCGAGCTCCAGGATCGCCCGGCCCAGCCACATGTCGGAGGCCATGACCAGGTGCCGCAGCGTCTGCGCGAACGACCACTCGCCGTCGACCGACGCGTCGACCGTGCCGGCCGGCATCGTGTCGACCCGGGCCAGGGTGGCTGCCCAGGTGCGCTCGAGCGCAGCCCAGGCCGCGCGCAGGCCCTCCGGATCGCCGGCGCGACGGTCGGCCCGGCCGGGAAAGCGGCTGTTGAGCTCGGCTTCGACCAGCGGGACCACATCGACGCCGTTCACCCTCAGGGCGCCGCCGTCCTCACAGAGCCAGGGCGCCTCGATGTCCGCCGCCTGCACGTCGACCCCGCGCATCACGACGCCGGACAGGTCTGCCCTGACGAAGCGGGCGCCGCGCAAGCTGGCGTCGACGAACTCCGCTCCCTGCAGGTCGTCGGATCCGGTGAAGGTTGCCATTTTCTTCTCCTTCTGCTTCTCCTTGTCGATCGCCCCTTGCGGTTCAGGCCACATCATCGACGACCAGCTCACTCCCCTGCCAGCCTTCAAGTGCCAGAACGCGCCAGGTGCCCCGCCAGCATGGCTCTGGCGGGGTCTGGGGCGGGGTCGCTACTCCGGCGGCGGGTGCTCAGCCGGGCAGCCGGGCGCGGTGGCCGCTTGGGCAGGGGTGACGTCGCGGCTGCCGGTCGAGTCGACGAGGAAGTCATAGCCGTGGGGTGAGGTCCAGACGTGGACCCCCGGCTCGGGGATCTTGTAGCGCCACGGCGTGTGGGTCTTGAGTCGGTGGTGATGTCGACACAGCGGCGCCACGTTGCACGAGCACGAAGGCCCGCCTGCGTCGTAGGCGATGGCGTGATCGTGGTCGCACCGTCGCGCGGGTCTGGTGCACCACGGGAAGACGCAGTGACCGTCGCGCTGGTCGATGGTCTCGCGGAGCCGGTCTGGCAGTTCGTACTGGTCGACGCGCACGTGGGCCGTGAGGTCCACCACCGGCTTGACCGTCACGATCGCGTCGGGGTGACCGCACCAGGTGCGGATGGCGTCCACCGAGACAGGACTCCGGGTGTTCTCACAGCGGCCGAGCGGTGACCCGCCGGCCAGCGCCTGCTCGGACAGGTGGAGATAGAGGGTGACCGGGCGGTGTGGTCCCGAGACCGCGCTGCGCGCCTCCTTGAGGGTCGTGCCGTCGAAGGTGAGCGTCAGGTCCCGACGAGCGAGCTCACCCAGCGCCATCGCCCGACGGACGTCGAGAGTGTCGCCGGAGCCGGCCACCTTGAGCTGCTCGGCCGCCGCGGCCAGCGCCCGATCGAGGTGGAGCGCATCGGCCAGATCGAGCTCGCCCGTGACCGGGACCGTCCCATCGAAGGACACCTCGTCGGTGTGGACCCGGACGTGACGCGGATCGGGGACGCTGGGGCAGGCGTCTGTGGGATCGGGACGCTCGACGGCCTCGAACCTGATCTTCGCCTCCTGGACCAGCCGGTCCAGCTGCGGGACGCTCACCCGGCCGGCCACCGCGGCCACCTGACGGTCCACGAACCTCGCCGCCGGGCGGCTCAGTGAGATCGTGGCGTCAGCCACCCTGCGCGCCCTCCACGACGGCAGCCGACCCTCCTGCACCTGCTCCCAGAGGGTGGGCAGTCGCCACGACAGCTCGAGAGCCTGTCCGACCAGACGGCGGCCTGCGTCAGTCGTGAGACCGACCGCGGCCGCGAACTCCGCGACGGCGTACTCAGCGATCTCGGGCGCACCCTCACCAGCAAGAGGAATCGGCTGCCCGGCCTCCCACCAGTACGCCGCGTTGCCACCGCCGGTCGGCTCGTGCATCGCCGCCCACTCCACCGCCGCTGCCAGCAACGCTGCTGCCGCGGCCTCCTCGGCCCGACGCGCAGCCTGAGCCGCCACCAGCACCGCACCGGGGGAACCCGGCACCGGGGTGATCGACTGCGGCTGACTCATGCCCCTACTCAAGCAGCCACCACCGACAGTCAGGGCCGAGAAGCACGCTCAGATCTCACCGCCTGAGACACTTTCCGAAACTTTCTTCGACGGCCGCTCAGCGGGTGGCGCCGAGCGCGGCGTACCCCGGCTTGATCACCTCGTCGATGATCGCCAGCCGCTCGTCGAAGGGCAGGAAGGCCGACTTCATCGCGTTGATCGTGAACCACCGCAGGTCGGCCAGCGAGTAGCCGAACGCCTCGACCAGATCAGCCATCTCGTCGGTCATCGAGGTGCCGCTCATCAGCCGGTTGTCGGTGTTGACGGTCACCCGGAACCGCAGCCGGTTGAGCAGCCCGATCGGGTGCTCGGCGATCGAGGGGGCCGCCCCGGTCTGCACGTTGGAGCGGGGGCACATCTCCAGCGGGATCCGCCGGTCGCGGACGTACGCCGCCAGCCGGCCGAGCGTGGCGGTCCCGTCGTCGGCCACCTCGATGTCGTCGACGATCCGGACGCCGTGCCCGAGCCGGTCGGTGCCGCACCACTGGATGGCCTCCCAGATCGACGGCAGCCCGAACGCCTCGCCAGCGTGGATCGTGAAGTGGAAGTTCTCGCGCTGGAGGTACTCGAACGCGTCCAGGTGCCGCGTGGGCGGGAAGCCGGCCTCCGCGCCGGCGATGTCGAAGCCGACCACGCCGCGGTCCCGCCAGGCCACCGCGAGCTCGGCCACCTCGCGCGACCGGGCCTGGTGCCGCATCGCCGTGAGCAGCTGGCGCACCACGATCCGACCGTCGGAGGCCGCCACGCCCTCGTCGAACCCCTCCTGCACGGCCGCGACCACCTCGTCGAGGGTCAGCCCGTTGCCGACGTGCTGCTCGGGGGCGTAGCGGATCTCGGCGTACACGACGCCGTCGGCGGCCAGGTCCTCGACGCACTCGCGGGCCACCCGCCGCAGCGCTCCCGCGGTCTGCATCACGGCGACGGTGTGGTCGAACGTCTCGAGGTAGCGCACCAGGGAGCCGCTGTCGGCCGACTCCGTGAACCAGCGCCCCAGCGCCTCGGCATCCGGCACCGGAAGCTCATGGCGACACTCGGCAGCCAGCTCCACGACGGTCTGCGGACGCAACCCTCCGTCGAGGTGGTCGTGCAGCAGCACCTTGGGCGCCTGACGGATCTGCTCGCGCGTCGGCGTGGGCGGCGGGGTAGTTTCGACGTCAGACATGACGCCATCCTGACACTGACCACCCCACACCCCTCGGCGCGGGAGCGCCGCCGGATCTGATCGGAGACAGATGCGAGCGTTCACCACGGTCGAGGAGCTCACGGCCGCCGTCGGCCAACAGCTGGGCACCTCGGACTGGCTGCTGGTCGACCAGGCTCGAGTCGACGCGTTCGCCGCTGCGACCGGCGACCACCAATGGATCCACGTCGACGTCGAGCGGGCGGCCGAGAGCCCCTTCGGCGGCACGATCGCGCACGGCTACCTGACGCTGTCTCTGCTGCCGATCCTGGGCGCGACGATCTTCGCGCTCGACACCCCTGGTGCGAAGCTGAACTACGGCGTGAACAAGGTCCGGTTCCCCGCGCCGCTGCGCGTGGGGAAGCGGATCAGGGCGCAGGTCCGGGTGGTCTCGGTCGCCGCGCTGCCCGCCGGGACCCAGCTCACCCTGGGCTGGACGATCGAGATCGAGGGCGAGGCCAAGCCGGCCTGCGTGGCCGAGTCCGTGGTGCTGCTGCTGGGCTGAAGCGCAGCTGGGCGACCCGGCTCAGGAGATCCGGTCGATCACCAGCGGCACCGGTTCGTACGCCGTGCCGGTCGGCGCGATGTCGAACCCGCCGTCCAGCGTCGCGAGCGCCCGGTCGAAGCGATCCAGCTCATCGGTCAGCAGCGTGAACAGCGGCTCCCCCGCAGTCACCGGATCACCCGGCCGGGCGTGCCAGATGACGCCGGCCCCCGCCTGTACCGGATCCTCCTTGCGCGCGCGGCCGGCGCCCAGCCGCCAGGCCGTCAGGCCCACCGCCATCGCGTCCAGCCGGGTCAGCACGCCCGTCTCGGGCGCGGTCACGGTGTGCGACTCCCGCGCGGTCGGGAGCGTCGCGTCCGGGTCGCCACCCTGGGCCCGGATCATCGCCTTCCACGCGTCCATCGCCGAGCCGTCCGCGAGCTTGTCGGCCGGGTCGACGTCGGCGCGACCGGCGCCGGCCAGCATCTCGCGGGCCAGCGCGAGGGTCAGCTCCACGACGTCCTCGGGTCCCCCACCGGCCAGCACCTCGACCGACTCCCTGACCTCCACGGCGTTGCCGGCGGTGCGGCCCAGGGGCGTCGACATGTCGGTCAGCAGCGCCACCGTGTGGACGCCGGCCCCGGTGCCGAGCGCGACCATGGTGCGAGCGAGCTCGCGCGCACCGTCGATGTCCTTCATGAAGGCCCCGGAGCCGACCTTGACGTCGAGCACCAACGAGCCGGTCCCCTCGGCGATCTTCTTGGACATGACCGACGAGGCGATCAGGGGGATCGCCTCGACGGTGCCGGTCACGTCGCGGAGGGCGTAGAGCTTGCCGTCGGCCGGGGCCAGCCCGCCGCCGGCCGCGCACACGACGGCCCCCACCGACTCCAGCTGGTCGACCATCTCCTCGTTGGTGAGCGAGGCCCGCCAGCCGGGGATCGACTCCAGCTTGTCCAGCGTGCCGCCCGTGTGGCCGAGGCCGCGACCCGACAGCTGCGGGACCGCAACGCCGCAGGCGGCCACCAGCGGAGCCAACGGCAGCGTGATCTTGTCGCCCACGCCGCCGGAGGAGTGCTTGTCGGCGGTGGGCCGCGAGAGCCCGGAGAAGTCCAGCCTCTCCCCTGAGGCGATCATCGCCTCGGTCCACCGGGTGATCTCGCGATGGTTCATGCCGTTGAGCAGGATCGCCATGGCGAGCGCCGACATCTGCTCGTCGGCGACGTCGCCGCGCGTGTAGGCGTCGATCACCCAGTCGATCTGGCTGTTGCTCAGCTCGCCCCGATCGCGCTTGGCGATGATCACCTCGACGGCATCGTGCTCCATAGCCCCACTCCTTGTTGACGGGTCGGCAGCCTAGCGGGCTGCGCTCAGGATCTGGCTACCGAGCAGCCAGGCGTACGCCGCGCCGCCCCCGCAGCACGAACGTCCGGCTGGCGGCGGGCGGCTCGGCCAGCCGACAGTGTGGGAAGCGTTCGAAGAGCGCGCTGAGCGACTCCGCCAGCTCCATCCGAGCCAGCGGCGCGCCCAGACAGAAGTGCACTCCCACCCCGAAGGCCAGGTGCGGGTTGGGGTCGCGGTCGACGAGGAACTCGTCGGGGCGCTCGAACACCGCTGGGTCGCGGTTCGCCGAGCCCAGCAGGAGAGCGATCTTCTGGCCCCGCTCCACCACCACTCCACCCAGCTCGACGGGCTGGCTGGCGGTGCGTTCGAACAGCTGGAGCGCGGCGTCGAACCTCAGCATCTCCTCGACGCACACCGCCACGTCCGCTCCGGGCCGCAGCCCGCGCTCCAGCATCGCGGTCAACCCGTTGCCGAAGACGTTCACCGAGGCCTCGTGACCTGCGTTGAGCAGCAGGATCGCCGCCGCGACCTGCTCGGGCTCGCTCAGCTCGGTGCCGGCCAGGTCGCTGAGCAGGTCCTCCCTGGGCCGGACCGCGCGCTCGCGCAGCAGGTCTCGGATCAGGGCGGCGAACTCCGTGGCCGCGGCCACGGCCGCGTCGACGACGTCCTCCCCCGGCTCTGGCTCGTACATCCTGACGATGGCCTCGGACCAGGACCTCAGCGACCCGACCAGCGCCCGATCGACACCCAGCAGCTCCGCGATGACGAGCACCGGCAGCGGCTCGGCGTAGGCGCTGATCACGTCGAAGCCCTCGGGGTCGACCTCGTCCAACAGCTCCGCAGCCAGCTGGCGCACCCGGGGGCGGAGCCGGTCGACGTGGCCGCGAGCGAAGGCGCTGGCCACCGGACGCCGCAGCCGGGTGTGCTCGGGCGGCTCGTTCTCCATCATCTGGTGGCGGTGCAGCAGGTTGAACGGCTCGAGGTAGGACCTCGGCTCCCGGTCCGTCCAGATCCGGCCGAGGCGCCGGTTGCGCTGAGCGGCGCCGACCGAGGCGTGGTCGAAGGCCAGCCACATCTCCAGGCCGTCGTGCCAGGCGACGGGGTGCTGGGCGCGTTCGTCGGCGAAACGTGGATAGGGATCCGCGACGAAGCCCGGCTCCGCCAGGTCAAGTGAGGTTGTCGGCACCGAACGCATCGGGCAGCACCTCATCCATCCGGCGTACACCGGACACCGTCCACAGCAGGAGCTCCGGCCCGCCGTTCTCCCACAGCAGCTGACGGCACCGCCCACAAGGCATCAGCACCGCACCCGCGCCATCGACGCACACCGCGTGCGTGAGCCGGCCACCGCCGGTGACGTGCAGCTGCGAGACCAGGCCGCACTCCGCACACAGCCCGACCCCGTAGGCGGCGTTCTCGACGTTGCAGCCGGTCACCACCCGGCCGTCGTCGACCCGGGCCGCAGCACCCACCGGAAAGGAGGAGTACGGCGCGTAGGCGTGCCGCATCGCCTCCGTCGCCCTGGCCCGGAGCCCCTCCCAGTCGACGGTGTCCTCACCCACTAGCCGGCCGAGCCCTTGCGGTAGACCTGGCCGTCTGCCGCGGGCATCCGCAACCGCTGGGAGGCGAAGGCCAGGACCAGCAACGTGGTGACGTAGGGCGCCATGCCGGTGAACTTCGACGACACCGATTCGGTCGTCGCCCACCACAGGAGGAACGCCCCACCGCCGGCGGCCAACATCACGGCCTGGCGGAAGGCGCGCTCACGGAGGTTCCACGCGGCCAGCGCGATCAGGAGCACCGCGATCACCACCAGCAGCGAGTGCAGGGAGTCGGTGCCGCCGCGCAGGTTGATCGACTGGGTGTAGCCGAAGAGCAGCGCCGCCACCAGCAGCCCACCGGGGCGCCAGTTGCCGAAGATCATCGCGGCCAGACCGATGTAGCCCAGCCCGAGGGTCTGCCCGTTCTGGTAGCCCGACGAGGCGACCATCGCGAGGTACGCCCCGCCCAGGCCGGCCAGCGCACCGGACATGACGACCGCGATCACCTTGTAGCGGAAGACGTCGACGCCGAGCGACTCCGCCGCGGACGGGGACTCGCCCACCGAGCGCAGGCGGAGGCCGAACGCGGTGCGCCACAGGATCCAGCTGGTGAGGGCGATCAGCAGCAGCGCCAGGACGGTGAACCACGAGATGCGGTAGGTCACCGCGCCGACCACACCCGCGAGGTCCGAGACGAAGAACCAGTGCTTGGCCTCCAGGGTCCGAGCCGGATCGGCGATGAAGTCCAGCGGCAGCGGGAAGGTCTTCGGCAGCACGGGTGACTGGGTCGGGCCGCCGCCGACCAGCCCTGAGAAGAACACCTTCGCCAGGAAGGCCGCCAGGCCCGCGGCGATGATGTTGATGGCGACGCCGGAGACGATGTGGTCGACGCCGATGTAGACGGTCACGATGGCGTGGATCAGGCCGAAGCTCGCGCCGAAGAGGATCGCGCCGCCCAGGCCGGCGTAGACGCCGTACTGGTAGCCGAAGTACCCCGCACCGAGGGTGCCCATGATCATCATGCCCTCGAGGCCGATGTTGACCACACCGGCGCGTTCGGACCACAGGCCCCCGAGCCCCGCGAGCGCGATCGGGATCGAGGCGATCAGCGCAGCGCGCAGCGACCCCGAGGAGATCATGTCGTTGCTGCCGGTCAGCTCGCGCACGAGCGCGAGCAGGACGAACACGGCGACGCCCAGCCCGAGGCGCCGGTAGAGCCCGCTGCGGTCCCGCGCCGCGGCCTCGGGCCGCTCGCGCACCGGGTCGGTGACACTCATGCCGCCACCTCCTCGGGAGTCATCGCCTGGAGCGAAGCTGCCACCGCCGCCTGTTCCCGGGCGACCCGGAGCCGCCGGACGAGTTCGTACGCGCCGACGACGGCGAGCACGATCACGCCCTGGGTCACCTGAACGATCTCAGGTGATATCTGCGCCAGGATGTTCAGGTTGTTGGCCTGCTCGTGCAGGTAGGCGAAGATCAGCGCGCCGAACGCGATCCCGACCGGGTTGTTGCGGCCCAGCAACGCCACGGCGATGCCTGCGAAACCGATGCCGGTCTGGAAGGAGCTGCCGTAGTTGTGGGCGTCGCCGAACAGCGTCGGCATGCCGATCAGCCCGGCCACGGCACCCGACAGCAGCATCGAGTACACCACCATCCGCTTGACGTCGACGCCGGACGCGACGGCGGCCGACTGCGACTGGCCGGTCGCCCTGAGGTTGAAGCCGAAGCGGGTCTTGGTGAGAACGACCCAGTAGAGGACCCCGACCAGCACGGCGAACAGCGACATCCCGAGCAGCTGGTTGCCGGCATCCGAGAAGACCGTGATGCCACCGACCCAGCTGCTCTCCGGGATCGTCTTGGTGGCGGTCGAGTTGCCGCTCTGGACCCCGATCTGCCGCAGGAGGTAGCCCACCAGCAGGCCCGCGATCGCGTTGAGCATGATCGTGGAGATCACCTCTGACACCCCGCGGGTCACCCGCAGGATCGCCGCGATCCCGGCCCAGGCCGCGCCGGCGACCATGGCGACGACGATCGCCACGACGGTGTTGAGCGGGCCGGTCAGCCAGCCGGTGCCGGCGAACGCGGCCGCGGCGAACACGCCGATGCGGTACTGCCCCTCGACGCCGATGTTGAACAGCCCCATCTTGAACCCGATCGCGGCGGCGACGCCCGAGAGGTAGAGGATCGCGGCGTAGTTGAGGATGTTGGTGAGCTGGCGGGGCTGCGGCCAGTCCAGCAGGATGGTCCAGAAGTCGCGAACGCTGTAGCCGCTCGACCACAGCAGCACCGAGGAGATCACCCCGGAGATCACCAGCGCGAGCATCGGCGCCGCCAGCATCACCACCACCCGATCGAGCCGTTTCATGCCGAGCCTCCTGCTCCGGTCATCGCCGATCCCAACTGTTGTGGAGTCACCGTCTGAGGATCGAACGAGCCGACGATCCGACCGCGGAGCAGCACCCGGATCGCGTCCGAGAGCCCGATCAGCTCGTCGAGGTCGGCCGAGATGAGGAGCACGGCCAGGCCGTCACGCCGGGCGGCGCGCATGTGGTCCCAGATCGCGGCCTGGGCGCCCACGTCGACTCCGCGGGTCGGGTGCGCGGCGATCAGCAGCACCGGGTCACCGCTCATCTCGCGGCCCACGATGAACTTCTGCTGGTTGCCGCCCGACAGCGCCCGTGCCGTGGTGTCGATGCTCGGCGTCCGCACGTCGTACGTCGACACCAGGCGTTCGGTGTCCGCGCGGGCGCCGGACCGGTCGATCCACGGACCCTTGACGCTCGGCGGACGGGTCTGGTGTCCGAGAATGCGGTTCTCCCAGAGCGGCGAGTCCAGCAGCAGTCCGTGCCGTTGCCGGTCCTCGGGGATCACCCCGACGCCGACCTCGCGCCGACGCCTGGTCGACCAGCCCGTGATGTCCTCCTCGCCGAGCCGGATCGTGCCGGAGGTCGCCTTCATCAGCCCCACCACGGTGTCGACGAGCTCGGTCTGCCCGTTGCCCTCGACCCCGGCGATGCCCAGGATCTCCCCGGCATGGATCTGGAAGCTGATCTCGGCCAGCACCGCCCGGCCGGCCTTGTCGCGCACGGTGACGTCGTCGAGGGTGAGTCGCACCTGGTCGGTGACCGTGCTCTCCTCGGTGTTGGGAGAGGGGAGCTCCGAGCCCACCATCAGCTCGGCCAGGTCACGCGACGTCACGTCGTCGGGCTTGACCGAGGCGACGGTCGTGCCGCGGCGGATCACGGTGATCTCGTCGGCGATGGCGCGGACCTCGTCGAGCTTGTGCGAGATGAAGATCAGCGTGTGCCCCTCGGCCTTGAGCCCGCGGAGGTTGGCGAACAGTGCGTCGACCTCCTGCGGCACGAGGACCGCCGTGGGCTCGTCCAGGATGATGATCTTGGCGCCGCGGTAGAGCACCTTGAGGATCTCGACCCGCTGCCGCTCGCCGACCCCCAGACCCTCGACCAGCTCGTCGGGATCGAGCTCGAAGCCGTACTCCTGGGAGATCTTCAGGACTTCGGCTCGCGCCTGGTCACCGATGCCGTGCAGCTTCTCGGCACCCAGCACGACGTTCTCGAGCACGCTCAGGTTGTCGGCCAGCTGGAAGTGCTGGAACACCATCCCGACCCCGCGGGCGATGGCATCCGACGGGGAGTGCAACGTGACCGACTCGCCGTTGATCGTGATGGTCCCCTCGTCAGGCTTCTGGACGCCATAGAGGATCTTCATCAGCGTCGACTTGCCCGCGCCGTTCTCGCCCACGAGAGCGTGAATGGTCCCCCGCTCGATCTCGAACGTGACGTCGCGGGCGGCCACGACACCGGGAAAGCTCTTCCCGATGCCGGAGACTGCCACGGCGGCCTCGCGTGACGCGGTCGCTGTGTTGGCCACTTACTGCCTCCTGTCGACGGACGGCCCGGAGCCGTGCCCACCGTAGCCGAACGCGGCGGGGGCCCGGGGAGTGCCTGGCGGCGCTTCCCGGGCCCCGTTCGTCCGTCGTGTCGCGGGCTCACCGCCCGCGTCGTGGATCAGCCTTCGGGCTGGAGCGGAACCTCCAGGGCACCCGACTTGATCTTCTCGGCGTAGCCGTCGATGTCTCCGGAGATGTCATCGACGAAGCCGCCCTCCTTCGAGTAGCCCACGCCGTCGGCGTTGAGGTCGTAGACGATGCCCGGGACCGGGGGCGAGCCCGCGGTTGCGGACTTGACGTAGTCGTACACCGCGGTGTCGATGCGCTTGAGCATCGAGGTGAGGATGTGCGGCTGCTGATCAGCGCTCGCCGTGAGGTACTGGTCGGAGTCCACACCGATCGCCCACTTGCCGTCACCGGCGGCGGTCACGGCCTGGAAGACGCCCAGACCCGACTTGCCGGCAGCGTGGTAGATGATGTCGGCGCCCTTGTCGAGCTGGCCCTCGGCCGCTGTCTTGCCACCGGCCGGGTTCTCGAAGCCGGTCTTGCCGTCGGTCTCGTCCTCCGTCAGATAGGTGACGAGCACCTTGGCGTCGGGGTTGACCGCCTCGACACCTGCGGTGTAGCCGGCCTCGAACTTCTTGATCAGGAACCCGTGGGTGCCGCCCACGAAGCCGACCGTGTTGGCCTCGGTCTTGAGACCGGCCGCCACGCCGACCAGGAACGAGCCCTCGTGCTCGGCGAAGGTCAGGTCGGACAGGTTCGCCAGCGGCTTCTTCGGCGCGCAGTCGGGAGCCTGGATGCAGGCCGTGTAGCCGTCGACGACCGAGAAGTTCGTCTCGGGGTAGTCCGGGGCGACCTCGGCCGCGGCGGGGCTGTAGATGAAGCCGACCGCGATGATCGGGTTGTAGCCCTGGTCCGCCAACGTGCGAAGCCGGTCGGCGCGCGTGGTGTCGTTCTCATCGGAGCCGGCCTCGGCCTCGACGCACGTGCCGGTCGTCTCCTCGACGGCCTTCTTCAGACCGGCGTAGGCCGAGTCGTTGAACGACTGGTCGCCGCGGCCACCCACGTCGTAGGCAACCCCGATCTTGGGACCGTCTCCCGTAGCGGTCTTGCAGACGTCCTCTTCGGCCTTGGCGCCGGATGAGTCGGTTGCTGTGTCGTTGTTGCCACAGGCGGTGAGCGACAGGGTCGCCACACAGGCCACGGCAGCGATCTTGGTCAGTAGACGCAAGATTTCCTCCTGAGTTCCTGGCGCACGACAGGATTGTCCTGCGACGGGGTCACCCTAACCGTGCCGAGGGGTGGCACCGCTAGGGGCCCGGCCGAAGTGTTATCGGAGGGTGACCCGCGACGTCAGGAACGGCTGACGGCCACGACGGCGGCGCCGGCGAGGACCCGCGCCCCCAAGGCGACCGCCCGCTCGTCGATGCGCAGGTTGCCCTGGTGCAGATCGAACGTGGGGCCCCCCGGCGTGCGGGTGCCGAGTCTTGCCATCGCCCCCGGCACGCGTTCGAGGAACCAGCCGAAGTCCTCGCCGCCCAGGCTCTGGGAGGTGGCGACGTGCCCCTCCTCGCCGACGACCTCCTCCACCGCGCGGCCGAGAAGCAGCGTGGAGTAGTGCTCGTTGACCACGGGCGGAACCCCTCGGTGGTAGGCGATCTCGGCCGCCACGCCGTACGGCGCGAGGATCTGCGCCACCAGGACGCGCACCAACTGCTCGGCCTCGGCCCAGGCGACGGCGTCGAGCATCCGGATGGTCCCGGCCACCCGGCCGCTGGCGGGGATCACGTTGGGCGCCCCGCCCGCGGCGACGATCCCCCACGACACGCTGGCGCCCGCGCGGGGGTCGAGCCGGCGCGAGAGGATGGCCGGGAGCTCCGTCACCAGCTTGGCCAGCGCGAAGGTGAGGTCCTCGGTCAGGTGCGGTCGCGAGGTGTGGCCGCCCTTGCCGGTCAGCGCGATGTCGATCGCGTCCGCGGCTCCGGTCAGCGCGCCCTCGCGGAGGCCGACGGTGCCGACGTCGATGCTCGGGTCGCAATGGAGCCCGAAGACCCGGGTCACGTCGTCCAGCGCTCCGGCGAGCATCATCTGGAGCGCGCCGCCAGGCATGATCTCCTCGGCCGGTTGGAACAGCAGCCGGAAGCGCCCGCGGGCCAGCCCGGCGGCGTGCACCTCGGCGAGCGCGAGCCCGGCACCGACCAGCGCGGCCGTGTGCACGTCGTGGCCGCACGCATGAGCGACGCCGGGCACGACGCTCGCCCACGGGTCGCCGGTCGTGTCGTGGACCGGAAGGGCGTCCAGGTCGGCTCGCAGCGCCACCAGCGGACCCACCTCACCGAGGTCCGCGATCAGGCCGCTGCCTTCCAACCGGGTCACCCGCCAGCCGGCTGCCGCGATCCGCACGGCGGCGAGCTCGGTGGTCCGGTGCTCGGCCCACGACAGCTCGGGATGTGCGTGCAGGTCGCGTCGCAGGTCGATCAGGTCGTCGACGTGCTTGTCGACGACGGCCTCGATCAGCTCGGAGGCCGAGGTGGACGCGAAGGTGGACATCGCCCAAACCTTAGTTCAACCGTCGTACGCCGCAATGATCCGGTCGGCGGCCTCGGTCGCGGGCAGATCTCCTGACAGCACCGCGGACCGGATCTCGTCGCGGACCGCCGCCACGCCCGCCGAGGCCGCGAGCCGGCGCGCGAGCTCGTCTCGGACCAGCGACCAGGTGAGCTCGAGCTGTTGCGCGGCACGTTGGTGCGCGAGGCCCTCGGGTCCAAGGTGGGTGCGGTGGGCCTCGACCTGTGCCCACACCTCCTCCACTCCGATGTTCTCCAGGGCGGAGCAGGTCAGCACGGGAGGCCGCCAGGAGCCGCCGTCATGGTCGTCGAGGTGGTGCACCATCCGTAGTGCTCCGGCGAGCTCGCGTGCAGTGGCCCGGGCCTCGACCTCGCGGTCGCCGTCGGCCTTGTTGACCACGATCACGTCGGCGAGCTCGAGGACTCCCTTCTTGATGCCCTGGAGCTGGTCACCGGTGCGGGAGAGGGTGAGGAAGCAGAACGTGTCGACCATGCCGGCCACGGTGACCTCCGACTGGCCCACACCGACGGTCTCGACCAACACCACGTCGTACGCCGCCGCCTCCAGCACCAGCATCGCCTGCTGAGTGGCCCGGGCCACCCCACCCAAGGTCCCGGCGGTCGGGGACGGGCGCACGAACGCACCCGGGTCGGCTGCCAGTCGAGCCATCCGGGTCTTGTCGCCCAGCACCGACCCACCGGTGCGCGTGGACGACGGGTCGACGGCCAGGACGCCGACCCGGTGTCCGGCGGCGGTGAGCATCGTGCCGAGCGCCTCGATGAAGGTGGACTTGCCGGCCCCGGGAACACCCGAGATCCCGACCCGCACCGCGGGCGGCCCGTCGGGGTTCGGCAGCTGCCCCAGGAGCCGGCGGGCCAGTGTCCGGTGGTCGGGACGGGTCGACTCGACCAACGTGATCGCGCGAGCGACCTCGGCTCGCCGCCCTGCGGCGACCCCCGCGAGGAGCGCGTCGAGATCGGGGTCGGCCATCAGGAGCGCTGGGTCCGCAGCGCCGCCAACAGGTCCAGGGCGGAGCGGGCGATCACCGTGCCCGGCAGGAACACCGCAGCCGCGCCCATCTCGCGAAGTCGGGGCACGTCGTCGGGCGGGATGACGCCGCCGATGACGACCATGATGTCAGGCCGGCCCAGGTCGGCGAGCGCCTGCCTGAGGGCCGGGAGCAGGGCCAGATGACCTGCGGCAAGGGAGCTCACCCCGACGATGTGGACGTCGTTGTCGACGGCCTGCTGCGCGACCTCCTCGGGAGTGGAGAACAAGGGCCCCACGTCGACGTCGAAGCCGAGGTCGGCGAAGGCCGTGACGACCACCTTCTGACCACGGTCGTGACCGTCCTGACCCATCTTGGCGACCAGGATCCGCGGTCGGCGGCCCTCCCCCTCCTCGAACGAGGCGGTCTCGCGGAGCACCTGGGCCACGTCGGCGTCCGACCCCTCGGAGATCTCGGAGCGGTACACCCCAGAGATCGTACGGATCTCCGCCCGGTGCCGCCCGAAGACCTGCTCGAGGGCCTCGGAGATCTCGCCGACGGTCGCCTTGGCCCGCGCGGCGTCGACGGCCAGGGCGAGCAGGTTCTGGTCGAGGTTCCCGTCACGATCGGCCTCGCGGCCGGCTGCGCCGGTCAGGGCCTCGAGGCTGCGACGAACCTCGTCGGGGTCGCGCTCCGCGCGGAGCCTGTCCAGCTTGGCGATCTGGGCGCGGTAGACCTCGTCATTGTCGACCCTGAGCACCTCCAGCGGCTCGATATCGTCGACCCGGTAGGTGTTCACACCGATCACCCGCTGGGCGCCTGAGTCGATCCGCGCCTGGGTGCGGGCCGCCGCCTCCTCGATGCGCATCTTGGGGATGCCCTGTTCGATGGCGCGGGCCATCCCGCCGGCCTCCTCGGCCTCGGCGAGATGTGCCCAGGCCCGGCCTGCGAGCTCGTGGGTGAGCCGCTCGACGTAGTAGCTGCCGGCCCACGGGTCGATGATCTGAGTGGTGCCGCTCTCCTGCTGCAGCAGGAGTTGGGTGTTGCGGGCGATCCGCGCCGAGAAGTCGGTCGGCAACGCGATCGCCTCGTCCAACGCGTTGGTGTGCAGCGACTGCGTGTGCCCCTGGGTTGCGGCCATCGCCTCGACGCAGGTCCGGGCGACGTTGTTGAACACGTCCTGCGCGGTCAGTGACCAGCCGCTGGTCTGGCTGTGGGTGCGCAACGAGAGCGACTTGGGGTTCTGCGGCTCGAACTGGCGGACCAGCCGAGCCCACAGCGCCCGGGCCGCCCGCAGCTTGGCGACCTCCATGAAGAAGTTCATGCCGATGCCCCAGAAGAAGCTCAGCCTCGGCGCGAAGGCGTCGATGTCCAGGCCGGCTCCGAGGCCCGCCCGGAGGTACTCCACGCCGTCGGCGAGGGTGTACGCCAGCTCCAGGTCGGCCGTGGCCCCGGCCTCCTGGATGTGGTAGCCGGAGATCGAGATCGAGTTGAAGCGAGGCATCCGGGCCGCGGCGTACGCGAAGATGTCAGAGGTGATCCGCATGCTCGGGCCGGGCGGGTAGATGTAGGTGTTGCGGACCATGAACTCCTTGAGCACGTCGTTCTGGATGGTGCCCGCGAGCCGCTCCGGCTTCACCCCCTGCTCCTCGGCCGCGACGATGTAGAGCGCCATGATCGGGAGCACGGCACCGTTCATGGTCATGCTGACGCTCATCTGGTCGAGCGGGATGCCGTCGAACAGCGTGCGGGCGTCGTAGATCGAGTCGATCGCGACCCCGGCCATGCCCACGTCGCCCCGCACGCGCGGGTGGTCGGAGTCGTAGCCACGGTGCGTGGCCAGGTCGAAGGCGACCGAGAGGCCCTTCTGACCGGCCCCCAGGTTGCGGCGGTAGAACGCGTTGGAATCCTCCGCGGTCGAGAAGCCGGCGTACTGCCGGACCGTCCACGGCTGGGTGGTGTACATGGTCGGGTAGGGGCCGCGCAGGTACGGCGAGAGCCCGGGCCAGGTGTCGAGCGCATCCAGGCCCTCGAGGTGCTCGGGGCCGTAGACCGGGAGGATGTCGATGCCTTCCGGACTGCGCCAGGGGTCGGCGGGTGAGGGGGGTACGCCGGCCCGGGGCTGCCCGCCCAGCGGCAGCTCGGCGAAGCTCTCGGGGATGCTCATCGCGCGGCCTCCAGGCTCTCCCGGGTGCGGATCAGGAACGCCACCGCGTCCTCACCGGCCGCACAGAAGTCATCGACCAGGTCCGGCGGCACCGTGTCGTCGGTCGGTCTGCCCGCCAGGATCACGCGCGCGGCGCCGGCCGCGCGCAGGGCGGCCACCAGGTCGCTCCCCCACTCGGCGTACGCCGCGTCCGCGCCGGTCAGGCACACCACCGGCTGACCGGCGTACGCCGCGACGACGTCGTCGACGCCGGCGCTCGCCCCCGCCGCGTCCACGTTCACGCCGCCCGCGGCGAACAGGTTCGTCGCGAAGAGCGCTCGCGCGGAGTGCGCCGCGATCGGGCCCAGGGTGGCGAGGAAGACCGGCTGGAGCAGCGGGGCGTCCCGCAGCTGTTCGAACGCCGAGCCGTAGCGCCGCACCGGATCCGGGCGTCCTGGGCGTTCCAGCAGCTGCTCGGCCGCCTGTGGGAACTCGCTGAGGCCGGTGAGCGGGCGCCGGCGGGTGGCGACCTCGCGCTCTCGCCGGTCGGCCACCTCACGGATCCGCTCGGTCAGCGAGCCGTCGGCCAGCGCCGCGACGACCCCGCCGGCGACCTCGATCCGCTGGAGCTCCGCCCAGGCCGCCTGCGCGAGGTCATCGGTGAGCCGCTCCACGGCGTACGCCCCTCCCGCCGGATCGGACACCGCCGCCACGTGGGACTCGGCGGTCAGCAGCGAGGAGACGTTGCGGGCGATCCGCCGCCCGAAGGCGTCGGACTCCCCCAGCGGGCTGTCGAACGGCAGCACGGTGACGGCCTCGGCGCCGCCGACGCCCGCAGCGAACGCCGCGACGGTCGTGCGCAGCATGTTGACGTAGGGGTCGTAGCGACTGAGCATCGGTCGGCTGGTGACGGCGTGCTGCCGCTGCTCCACGCCGGCAACCCCCGACAGCTCCACCAGCCGCGCCCAGCATCGCCGGGCGGCCCGCAGCTTCGCGATCGACGGGAACTGCTCGTCGGTCACGGCGTAGCGGAACTCCAGCAGGCCCGCTGCGGCGTCCACCTCGACGCCGGTCGCTGCCAGCGCTCGCAGGTACGCCGCCCCGGCCGCCAGGGAGTACCCGATCTCCTGGGCGTCGGACGCTCCGAGGTCATGGACCACGGTGCCGTCCACGACCACCGCGAGGACGCCGGCTCCGCGAGCCGCCGCAGCGACGTCCGCCACCGTGGTGTCGACGTCGGACGGCACCCGGCCGCCCCGGACCGCAGCTCCGATCGGGTCGGCGCCCACGCCGGTCCCGCTCGCCGGATTGGTGCCGGTGGACTCCAGCCAGGCCGCGAGTGACCGGGCTGCCCCGACCGGGTCGTCCGGTGCGTCGAGCACCACCGGCGCGAGATCGACGAGCACGCCCCCGAGCCGCGCCGTCAGGGCCTCCGGGGTGACGGGGCCGTCGATCCTCAGCCACACCGAGGTCGCGCCGTGCTCGAGGTCGACCACGACCGCGTCGGAGGTCTCCGCCCGGCTGAGGACCCGGTTGTCCCAGGGGCCGCGGCGGGTCGGACGGCCCTGGGTCACCAGACCCTCGAGGTCTGCCGGGGTGCCGAGCGGGGGGACCTCGATGCCGTCGAGAGTGCGGCGGCCGAGCCGCTGCCAGACCAGGTCGTCGGGGTCCTCGCCGGTCAACCGGCCGGCCTTCCGCAGCACGGCGGCCGCGGACGCCTCCCAGTCCGACCGGTCGTGCCGATCGGCCTCGGTGGCGAGCGCGAACGGGCCCGCCAGATCAGGGGTGTCCATGGCCGCAGGATAGAAGCGGGCCGGTGACGCGGCTACCTACTGTGACCTATCCGATCCACGAGCGGTCGGTCCACGAGACGACTGGTCGGGTCTCAGAGCGGCGTGCGGCCGTCGTTGTCCTTGTTCCGCAGCCCGATCTTCTCGCCGAGCCACACCAACGGGTCGTACTTCCTGTCCACGACCCGCTCCTTCATCGGGATGATCGCGTTGTCGGTGATCTTGATCCCCTCGGGGCACACCTCGGTGCAGCACTTGGTGATGTTGCACAGGCCCAGGCCGGCCGCGCCTTGAGCGAGCTCACGCCGGTCGTGGGTGTCGAGCGGATGCATGTCCAGCTCGGCGTACCGGAGGAAGAAGCGCGGCCCCGCGAAGGCCGGCTTGTTCTCCTCGTGGTCGCGCACGACATGGCAGGTGTTCTGGCACAGGAAGCACTCGATGCACTTGCGGAACTCCTGGCCGCGCTCGACGTCGACCTGCATCATTCGGCGCTTGCCGTCCTCGTCCCGCGGCGGCGGCGCGAACGACGGCAGCTGGCGCGCCTTCTCGTAGTTGAACGAGACGTCGGTCACCAGGTCGCGGATCACCGGGAACCCCCGCATCGGGGTCACCGTGATGGTGTCGGCGGGCTCGTAGTCCGACAACCGCGCCATGCACATCAGCTTCGGCTGTCCGTTGATCTCGGCCGAGCAGGAGCCGCACTTGCCGGCCTTGCAGTTCCAGCGGACGGCGAGATCGCCGGCCTGCGTGGCCTGCAGGCGGTGGATCGCGTCGAGCACGACCTCACCCTCCTCGACCGCGACGGTGTAGTCGCCGAGATCGCCGCCGTCGGTGTCGCCGCGCCACACGCGCATCTTCAGGTCGTAGCCCATGGCCGTCCCCTCACTTGCTCTCGAAGAACGTCTTCAGCTCGTCGGGCATGACGGGCAGCGGTTGCTCGGACAGGTCGACGCCGGTGCCGGCCGCGTCCAGCCGGAGCGCGAGGTTCTTGGTGCCCCACTCCGGGTCGGTGGCCGGATGGTCGTCACGGGTGTGCCCACCGCGCGACTCCGTGCGCGCCAGCGCGGCCTTGGCGATGCACTCGGACACGATCAGCATGCTGCGCAGGTCCAGGGCCAGGTGCCAGCCGGGGTTGAACTGCCGGTGACCTTCCACGGTGAGCGCCTGCGCACGCACCTTGAGCGCCTCGATCCTGACGAGCGCCTCCTCGAGCTCCGAGCCCGCCCTGATGATGTTGACCAGGTCGTTCATCGCCTGTTGCAGGTCGTGCTGGATCGTGTAGGGGTTCTCCCCGCCCTCCTCGGCGAAGGGGCGAAGCGCGTCAGCCTCGGCCGCCGCGACGGCTCCGTCGTCGACCGCCGGCCGGTTGCCGTCGAACCCGTCGGCGTAGGCCGCCGCGGCCTCGCCGGCCCTCCTGCCGAAGACCAGCAGGTCCGACAACGAGTTGCCGCCCAGGCGGTTGGAGCCGTGCATCCCGCCGGAGCACTCGCCCACGGCGTACAGCCCTCGGACGGCGCTCAGCTCGGTGTCGGCGTCCACCTCGATGCCGCCCATGACGTAGTGGCAGGTCGGGCCGATCTCCATCGGCTCGGCGGTGATGTCGACATCGGCCAGCTCCTTGAACTGGTGGTACATCGAGGGCAGCCGCTTGCGGATGAACTCCGGCGACCGGCGCGAGGCGATGTCGAGGTAGATCCCGCCGTGCGGTGACCCCCGACCGGCCTTGATCTCGGAGTTGATGGCCCTGGCCACCTCGTCGCGCGGCAGCAGCTCGGGCGGCCGGCGGTTGTTCGCCTTGTCGTCGTACCAACGGTCGGCCTCCTCGACCGTGTCCGCCGTCTCGGAGCGGAAGAACTCCGGGATGTAGTCGAACATGAAGCGCTCACCCTCGGAGTTCTTCAGGATGCCGCCGTCGCCGCGCACCGACTCGGTGACCAGCAGCCCCTTCACCGACGGCGGCCACACCATCCCGGTGGGGTGGAACTGCACGAACTCCATGTTGATCAGGGAGGCCCCGGCGCGCAGCGCGAGCGCGTGACCGTCGCCGGTGTACTCCCACGAGTTCGAGGTGACCTTGTAGGACTTGCCGATGCCGCCGGTCGCCAGCACCACGCTGGGCGCCTCGAACACCACGAATCGCCCCGTCTCGCGCCAGTAGCCGAAGGCACCGGAGATCCGGTCTCCGTCCTTGAGGAGGTCGGTGACCGCGCACTCCATGAACACATCGATGTCGAGTGCGACGGCCCGCTGCTGGAGGGTGCGGATCATCTCCAGGCCGGTGCGGTCACCGACGTGGGCGAGCCGGGCGTACTTGTGGCCGCCGAAGTCGCGCTGCGAGATCAGTCCGTCGTCGGTGCGGTCGAACAGCGCGCCCCAGTCCTCGAGCTCCATCACCCGCTCGGGGGCCTCCTGGGCGTGCAGTTGGGCCATCCGCCAGTTGTTGAGCATCTTCCCGCCGCGCATGGTGTCGCGGAAGTGGACCTCCCAGTTGTCCTCCGGCCACCGGTTGCCCATGGCCGCGGCGATGCCGCCCTCGGCCATCACGGTGTGCGCCTTGCCCAGCAGCGACTTGCAGACGATCGCGACCCGGGCGCCCGCATCGTGAGCCGCGATCGCGGCCCGGAGTCCCGCCCCGCCGGCACCGACGACGACGACGTCGTAGGCGTGTCGCTCCATCCCGCGGCCGTCGGCCTCGTCAGGAGTCATCCGGTTGCCGGTCATCGGGTGCCGCGCGTCGGCGTCGGGTGCCATCAGAAGAACCTCACGTCGGAGATGCGGTCCGAGGCCAGCAGGTAGACGTAGAAGTCGACCGCGGCCACGGAGAACAGGGAGTACCACGCCCAGGTGCTGTGCTTCTCGTTGAGCCGCGACACCCAGGTCCACATCTGGTAGCGGACCGGGTGCTTGCTGAAGTTCCTGAGCCGGCCGCCCACGATGTGCCGGCAGGAGTGGCACGACAGCGTGTAGAGCCAGATCAGCACGGAGTTGGCCACGAACAGCAGGGTGCCGAGCCCCATATGGATGCCGGGTGCCTCTCCCTCGGCCGGGCCGAAGGCCAGGATCGTCTCGAAGGTGAGGAAGGCGGCCACGACCATCGCGCCGTACCAGAAGTAGCGGTGCAGGTTGTTGAGGATCAGCGGCAGCCGGCTCTCCCCGGAGTACGCCGCGTGCGGCTCGGCGACGCCGCAGGCGGGCGGCGAGAGCCAGAAGGCCCGGTAGTAGGCCTTGCGGTAGTAGTAGCAGGTCATCCGGAACCCCAGCGGGAAGATCAGGATCACCAGGGCCGGCGACAACCGCCACCACTGGAACAACACCGGCAGCGCGGTCTTGTCGGTGCAGTCCGCGGTGATGCACGGGGAGAAGAACGGCGACATGTACGGCTCGCTGTAGAAGTCCCGCCCCAGGAACGCGCGGTAGGTCGCGAAGAGCACGAAGGCGCTGAACACCACGAAGGTGAGCAGTGGCTCCCACCACCAGCGGTCGGGGCGTAGCGTCCGCTCCGCGATGCTCGCTCGGGTTGGCCCGGTTACTCCAGACGCCACCACGCCACCTTCCGTCGTCGGTCGCGGTCGGGGCCGAGTCTGGCCGCCAGGATCGCGGTTGTGAAGGGGGCGCGCCCAAATCGGCAGCCCGGCCGGTCCCCGAGGTTACCGGCGGGGAACATGCGCTATGTCACGGGTCCCGACCCTGAACGCACGGGGCCGAACGCGCTAGCCTGCCGATGTGCCTTCGCCCCACGTCACCCAGCCGACCCTGGTCCAGGGGGCGCGCGCCGCACGCACGACGATCGCGCTGAAGATCGCCATGGCGGTGAGCGGGCTGATCTTCGTGGGCTTCGTGCTGCTGCACATGTACGGCAACCTCCGCGCCTTCGCCGGCCACGACGCCTACAACGAGTACGCCGAGCACCTGCGCATCCTCGGCGAGCCGACGCTCCCGCGCGGTGGCGCGCTGTGGATCATCCGCGTGGTCCTGATCCTCTCCCTCGCCGTGCACGTGTCCGCCGCGTTCGCCCTCTGGCGCCGCGCCGCCATGGCCCGGCAAGTGAGGTACGTCACGAAGAAGCGCACCGGCGCGACGTACGCCAGCCTGCTGATGCGATGGGGCGGGGTGACCTTGCTGCTGTTCATCATCTGGCACCTGCTGAACTTCACCGTCGGGAAGGTCAACGTCACCGGCGGGCCGACCAACGACCCCTACAACCTGCTGGTCGACAGCTTCAACACCTGGTGGCTGACCCTGATCTACCTGGTGGCGATGGCGATGCTCGGCGCCCATCTTCACCACGGCATCTGGAGCGCGCTGCAGACCCTGGGCTACACCAGCACCGCTCGCGCCCGTGCGTTCGCCAAGAGCGTCGGGCTGACCCTGGCCGTCATCATCGCCGGCGGCTACTCCCTGGTTCCCGTCGCCGTCCTGCTCGGCGCGATCTCGAAGTGAGGACCCCCGCATGACCGACATGCCCGACACCACCACGGTGCACGAGCCATCGAAGGTCGCGGAGGGAGCGGAGGTGTCCGACGACGCCGCCGGCTACTACACGCACGGCGACCCGCTCGGCGACACCAAGGCTCCCGATGGGCCCTTGGAGGAGCGCTGGAACACCCGCCAGTTCGAGGCCCGGATCGCCAACCCGGCCAATCGACGCCGACTATCGGTGATCGTGGTCGGCACCGGCCTGGCCGGCGCCTCGGCGGCGGCCACTCTCGGCGAGGCCGGCTACGTCGTCAAGTCGTTCTGCTATCAGGACTCCCCGCGCCGAGCACACTCGATCGCCGCCCAGGGCGGGATCAACGCGGCCAAGAACTACAAGGGCGACGGCGACTCGGTCTACCGGCTGTTCTACGACACCGTGAAGGGCGGCGACTACCGCTCCCGCGAGTCCAACGTCTATCGCCTCTCGCAGGTCAGCGTGAACATCATCGACCAGTGCGTGGCCCAGGGTGTCCCCTTCGCCCGCGAGTACGGCGGCCTGCTGGACAACCGCTCCTTCGGTGGCGTGCAGGTCTCCCGCACGTTCTACGCCCGCGGCCAGACCGGCCAGCAACTGCTGATCGGCGCCTACCAGGCCCTCGAACGCCAGGTGGCCGCCGGGACGGTCCGCACCTACACCCGCCACGAGATGCTCGAGCTGATCGTGGTCGACGGCCGCGCCCGCGGCATCATCGTCCGCGACCTGATCACCGGCGAGATCGAGACCTACTTCGCCGACGTGGTGGTGCTGGCCACCGGCGGCTACGGCAACGTGTTCTTCCTGTCGACGAACGCGATGGGCTGCAACGTCACCGCCAGTTGGCGAGCACACCGCAAGGGCGCCTACATGGCCAACCCGTGCTACACGCAGATCCACCCGACCTGCATCCCGGTCTCGGGGGAACACCAGTCCAAGCTGACCCTGATGTCGGAGTCGCTGCGCAACGACGGGCGGATCTGGGTCCCGAAGAACCGAGCCGACTGCGCCAAGGACCCTCGCGAGATCCCCGAGGACGACCGCGACTACTACCTCGAGCGGATCTACCCCGCGTTCGGCAACCTGGTGCCGCGCGACATCGCCTCGCGGCAGGCGAAGAACATGTGCGACGAGGGCCGCGGCGTCGGCCCCGAGGTGGACGGCGTACGCCGCGGTGTCTACCTCGACTTCGCCGACGCGATCGCCCGGCTCGGCCGGGATGCGATCGAGGAGAAGTACGGCAACCTCTTCGACATGTACGCCCGGATCACCGGCGAGGATCCCTACTCCGTGCCGATGCGGATCTATCCGGCGGTGCACTACGTCATGGGCGGCCTCTGGGTCGACTACGACCTGCAGTCGACGATCCCCGGCCTGTTCGTCACCGGGGAGGCCAACTTCTCCGACCACGGTGCCAATCGCCTCGGCGCCTCGGCCTTGATGCAGGGTCTGGCCGACGGCTACTTCGTGCTGCCGAACACCATCCGCGACTACCTGGCCGACGGTCCCTTCGACCGGATCCCGGAGGACCACCCCGCGGTGCTGGAGGCGCAGGACAGCGTCCGGCAGCGGGTCGAGGGCCTGCTGGCCGTCAACGGCACCCGCAGCGTCGACTCCTACCACCGCGAGCTCGGGAACATCATGTGGGAGTACTGCGGCATGGAGCGCACCGCCGAGGGTCTGCGCAAGGCGATCGAGCTGATCCAGACGCTGCGCGAGGACTTCTGGCGCAACGTGCGGATCCTCGGCAGCGCCGAGAGCCTCAACCAGTCCTTGGAGAGGGCCGGTCGGGTGATCGACTTCTTCGAGCTGGCCGAGCTGATGTGCGTCGACGCGCTGAACCGGCGGGAGTCCTGCGGCGGCCACTTCCGCGCCGAGTCGCAGACCGAGGACGGCGAGGCACTGCGCCACGACGACCAGTACGCCTACGTCGCCGCCTGGGAGTGGGCCGGAGAGGGTGAGCGACCAGTCCTGCACAAGGAGGACCTGGTCTATGAGTTCGTCGAGATGAAGCAGCGGAGCTACAAGTGAACCTGACCCTGAAGATCTGGCGGCAGCCGGACTCGGCCAGCCCGGGGGCGATGCACACCTACCAGCTGGCGGACGTGTCGCCGGACATGTCGTTCCTGGAGATGCTCGACGTCCTGAACGAGCAGCTCAACGCCGCCGGCGAGGACCCGATCGCGTTCGACTCCGACTGCCGCGAGGGCATCTGCGGCATGTGCGGCCTGATGATCAACGGCGACGCCCACGGGCCGGAGGTCACCACCACCTGCCAGCTGCACATGAGGTCGTTCTCCGACGGCGAGACCATCACCATCGAGCCGTGGCGCGCGAGTGCGTTCCCGGTGCTGAAGGACCTGTGCGTGGACCGCCGGGCCCTCGACCGGATCATCCAGTCGGGCGGCTACATCTCCGTCAACACCGGCGCGGCTCCCGACGCCCACGCGACTCCGGTGCCGAAGGACCACGCCGATCGAGCCTTCGACGCCGCCACCTGCATCGGTTGCGGCGCCTGCGTGGCGGCCTGCCCCAACGGGTCCGCGTCGCTGTTCCTCGGCGCCAAGGTGACCCATCTGGGCGAGCTGCCGCAGGGTCAGGCCGAGCGCTGGTCGCGAGTGGCCTCGATGACGGCCCAGCACGACCACGAGGGCTTCGGCGGCTGCACCAACATCGGCCAGTGCACGGCCGCCTGCCCCAAGGAGATCCCGCTCGACGTGATCTCCCAGCTCAACCACGACCTGCGCTCCGCGCTCCGCCACGGCCACTGACTCGGCAGCGGGTCGGCCGAGCGGCAGCCCTCGGGATTCAGCGGTCACGCAGGCGGCGGCGGAGCACGAGCGCGGCCACGGCACCCAGGCCGGCGCCGCCGAGGAAGGCCTTGATCCGGCTGTTCGGAGGTTCCGGGACCGAGGCAGGTCCGTGGTCGACCGGCATCTCCGGCTCGGCGGGAGCAGCCGTGCTCGCGGCCGACTGCGCCCACGCGGCGGCGTACAGGATGACGCGGGAGAAGTAGTACATCCACACGACGAGCACGAGAGCGAACCCGAACACCGCCGCGGACGGCTGGTCACGCACCGCATTCAGCACGTTCGTGGACGCCAGCTTCAGCAGCTCGTAGCCGACCGCGCCCAGCAGCGCACCGCCCCAGAGGGTCCGGCGCGGGAGCCGGGGGCGCGCCAGCAGCGTGAACATCGCGAAGAACATCACGGTGCTGGTGGCCAGCCCGAAGGCCAACGACAGCGCCCAGAGTGCCCAGGTCGAGCCGGTGTCCAACCCCAGCCAGTCCAGCGCCTGCGCGGAGTAGCCGCTCACGACGCCGGACACGGCCACTCCGACCAGGAGCACCGTGCCGATCACGCTCAGCGTGGCCAGGTCACGGAGCTTGCCCACCAGGAAGTTCGGGCGGGTGTCCTCGGCCCGCTGGAACACCTCCTGGAGCGCCCCGCGCAGCGCCGAGAGCCAACCCAGGCCGGCGTAGAGCACACCGGCGAGGCCCACCACCCCGGCGGTGCCGGCGTTCGCCTTGATCGTGTCGATGGACAGGTCGTCGGGCCCGTCGCCCACCAGGCCGGGGAGCACCTGTTGCAGGCCGCTGACGAGGGCGTCCTCGGCGTCCGGCCAGACCCCGGCGACGTAGCCCACCGCGGAGAACGCGACCGCCAGGATGGGGAAGAACGACAAGAAGGCGAAGTAGGTGACGCCGCCGGCCTGGATGTTGCCGCCGACGGCGGAGTAGTGCTGATGCGTGCGCACCGCCCGGTCGAGCCGCGGCCACCGGGCGCGCGCCCGTGAGAGCGTCGCGCTGATCCGCTGACCTACTCCCCCCGCCGACCCCATCAGGCGGATCCCGAGAGCCGGAACTCGCGAGCGGGCCGCCAGCCCTCGTTGGCGTCATGGAGGTAGAGATGGAAGGCCGTGGCCTCGAAGACGCACTCGAAGTCGGCGAGCTCGGAGAAGGCGCGATCCAAGACGTCGTCAGGGAGGTGGTGCGCGACGGTGACGTGCGGGTGATAAGGGAACGTCAGCTCGACCTCGAGCGGGCCGCGGCGGACGACGTCGGCCAACTGCTCGCAGGCCGAGATCCCTTCGGCCAAGGTGACGAACACCACTGGCGAGACCGGCCGAAAGCTCCCGGTGCCGCGCAGGTGGATGCGGAACGGCACTGCGGCGCCGGCGGCGTCGCGGAGGTGGTCCTCGATCGCGTCGAGGTCCTCGGCTCCGGCCTCGACCGGCGGGATCAGGGTGATGTGGGTGGGAATCTGGGTGGCGGTGAGGTCACCGATCGACATGCGGTAGTGCTGGAGGTCCCGAGCCCAGGGCTCCGGAATCGCGAGGGCTACCCCGATCGTCGGCACGCTTCGACCCTAGCCGCTGAGCGTTCTAGCGCGGACCGGCCGGGGCGAAGCCGACGCGGTCGTAGACAGCCAACAGCGTCGCCTCGGCCACCGCGCCGGCCCGGCCGGCCCCGTCGGCCAGGATGCGGGTCAGCTCCGCCCGGTCGTCGAGCAGCTCCAGGGTTCGGTCCCGGAACGGCGTCACGAACTCCACGACCTGCTCGGCGAGCTCCTTCTTCAGATCGCCGTACCCACGACCGGCGTAGGCGGCCTCCAGCTCGCCGATGCTCTGACCGGACAACGAGGAGAAGATCGTCAGCAGGTTGGAGATGCCGGGCTTGGCGTCGGGGTCGAACCGGATCTCGCCGTCGGAGTCCGTCACCGCGGAGCGGATCTTCTTCGCGCTGACCCGCGGGTCGTCCAGCATCTCGATGATGCCCGTGGGCGACGACGCCGACTTGGACATCTTGGCGGTCGGCTCCTGCAGGTCGGTGATCTTGGCCGTGGCCTTGAGGATGTAGGGCTCGGGCAGGCGGAACGTCTTCTTGTAGCGGTGGTTGAACCGCTGGGCCAGGTCGCGGGTGAGCTCGAGATGCTGGCGCTGGTCCTCACCGACCGGCACGAAGTGCGGTCGGTAGAGCAGGATGTCGGCCGCCTGCAGGATGGGATAGGTGAACAGGCCGACGCTCGCGGCCCCCTCTCCCGACTTCGCCGACTTGTCCTTGAACTGCGTCATCCGGCGCGCCTCGCCGAACCCGGTGAGGCACTGCAGGACCCAGCCCAGCTGGGCATGCGCCGGCACCTGGCTCTGCACGAAGATGGCCGAGCGCGCGGGATCGATGCCCATCGCCAGCATCTGCGCGGCCGCCTTCAGCGTCCGCTCTCGGAGCACCTTGGGCTCCTGCTCGAGAGTGATCGCGTGCAGGTCGGCGATGAAGAAGAACGGCTGGTAGTCCTCCTGGAGGTCGACCCACTGGCGCAGCGCCCCGAGGTAGTTGCCGAAGTGGAACGAGTCGGCGGTCGGCTGGATGCCGCTCAGCACCCGCGGCCGGGCGGCGCCGGTCGCTGCCGCCGTCACCTGGGTCTCGGGCGCGAGAGCGACGTCGGGGGTGGGGTTGGCCATGGGCGGCATTCTTCCATCGGGGCACGCCGACGGCTCGGCCGGTGCCGGAGCGGAGGTGCCTCAGCCGAGCAGGGCGAGGGCGGCTGTGAAGGTGGCCGACGGCCGCATCACCGCAGCCGCCAAGGCGTCGTCGGGACGGTAGTAGCCGCCGATGTCCACAGGCGAGCCCTGGACGGCGATCAGCTCGGCGTCGATCGTCTCGGCGTCCGCGGCAAGCTGCGCGGCCAGGGGGCCGAAGACGCCCGCGAGCTCGGCGTCCTCCGTCTGCGAGGCGAGCTCCTGGGCCCAGTAGGCCGCGAGCCAGAAGTGCGAGCCGCGGTTGTCGATCTGGCCCATCCGGCGAGCAGGTGACTTGTTCTCGCTGAGCAGCGTGCCGGTCGCCCGGTCGAGCGTGTCGGCGAGCACCTGCGCCTGCGCGTTGCCGGTCGCTTCGGCGTAGTGCTCCAAGCTGGCGGCCAGCGCGAAGAACTCACCCAGGCTGTCCCAGCGCAGGTAGTTGTCCTTCAGCAGCTGCTGGACGTGCTTGGGAGCCGAGCCTCCGGCGCCGGTCTCGAACAACCCACCGCCGTTCATCAGCGGCACCACCGACAGCATCTTCGCGGACGTGCCGAGCTCGAGGATCGGGAACAGGTCGGTGTTGTAGTCGCGCAGCACGTTGCCGGTCACCGAGATGGTGTCCTCGCCGCGCCTGATCCGCTCCAGGGAGTACGCCGTCGCGGCCGCGGGCGGCAGGATCTCGATGGTGAGACCGGCCGTGTCGTACTCGCGGAGGTACTCCTGCACCTTGGCGATCAACGTGGCGTCGTGCGCCCGCGCCTGGTCCAGCCAGAAGACCGCCGGCACCCCGCTGACGCGGGCCCGCGTCACGGCGAGCTTCACCCAGTCGCGGATCGAGGCGTCCTTGGTCTGACAGGCCCGCCAGATGTCGCCGGTGGAGACCTGGTGCTCCATCAGCGACTCCCCGGCAGACGACACCACACGGACGACGCCGGCGGCGGCCACCTCGAACGTCTTGTCGTGGGAGCCGTACTCCTCGGCGGCCTTGGCCATCAGCCCCACGTTGGGGACCGAGCCCATGGTGGCCGGGTCGAACGCGCCGTGGGCGCGACAGTCGTCGAGGACGGTCTGGTAGACCCCGGCGTACGACGAGTCCGGGATCACCGCGAGCGCATCGTGCTCCTGCCCGTCCGGGCCCCACATGTGGCCCGAGGTGCGGATCATCGCGGGCATCGAGGCGTCGATGATGATGTCGGAGGGGACGTGCAGGTTGGTGATGCCCCGGTCCGAGTCGACCATCGCCAGCGCCGGGCCGTCGGCCAGGCCGGCGGCGAACGCAGCCCTGATCGCCTCGCCTTCGGGCAGCGTCTCGACACCGGCCAGCAGCGCGCCGAGCCCGTCGTTGGCCGACAGCCCCGCGGCGGCCAGCACCTCGCCGTACTCGGCGAACACCTGCGGGAAGAACGCCCGCACCACGTGACCGAAGATGATCGGATCGGACACCTTCATCATCGTGGCCTTCAGGTGCACCGAGAACAGCACACCCTCGGACTCGGCCCGCGCGATCTGGTCGGCGACGAAGGAGTCCAGCGCGGCGACGTCCATGAAGGTGCCGTCCACGACCTCACCGGCCAGGACCGGCAGCGCGTCCTTGAGCACGTTGACCGTGCCGTCCTCGGCAACGTGCTCGATGCGCAGCGTGTCATCGGTCTGGACCACCACGGACAGCTCGTTCGAGAAGAAGTCGTCGTGACCCATGGTGGCGACGTTGGTCTTGGAGTCGCTGGACCAGGCGCCCATCGAGTGGGGGTGGGAGCGCGCATAGTTCTTCACCGACGCCGGCGCCCGGCGGTCGGAGTTGCCCTCGCGGAGCACCGGGTTGACCGCCGAGCCCTTCACCTTGTCATAGCGCGCGCGGGCCTCGCGCTCCTCGTCGGTGGTCGGGTTGTCGGGGTAGGCCGGGAGGTCGAAGCCCTGTTCCCGCAGCTCTGCGACCGCCGCCTTGAGCTGCGGGATCGATGCGGAGATATTGGGCAGTTTGATGATGTTGGCCTCCGGCCGCGTGGCCAGCTCGCCCAGCTCAGCGAGGACATCGCCCACCTGCTGCTCCGGGGTCAGCCGGTCGGGGAACTGGGCCAGGATCCGCCCCGCGAGTGAGATGTCGCGGGCCACCACGTCGACGCCGGCCTTGGCGGCGTACGCCTGCACGATCGGGAGCAGGGAGTACGTCGCCAGAAGGGGCGCCTCGTCGGTCTTCGTGTACACGATCGGAGGGTGGGCAGCGGTCCCAGAAGATGCAGTGGTCACGTCTCGGACGCTAACGGGGCGGGGCCGCACCGGCAACATCGGGGTCGGGTTCGCCGAAGCCCAGAAGCGGCCACGCGGACCGGGTTACAGTGCTTGCGGCCAGACGGAGGCCGACTGGAGGGGAGCATCGATGGCCGACACGCCCACCCGGGGGCAGAAGCTGGCCGCGGAGGCGCTGGGCACGTTCGTGCTCGTGCTCCTCGGCGTCGGCGCAGCCCTGATGAGCGGCGGTGACTACGTCGCGACCGGACTCGCGTTCGGGCTCGCCGTGCTGGTCATGATGGCGAGCGTCGGCCCGGTGTCCGGTGGTCACTTCAACCCGGCCGTGACGCTCGGCGCGGCGCTGACCCGGCGGCTCGCCTGGCGCGACGCCGCGTCCTACTGGCTGGCGCAGGCAGTGGGCGGCGTCGGTGGCGGACTCGTGCTCTGGGTGCTGATGCACGGCTTCGCCGGCTTCGACTCCCCGGACGGCTTCGTCGCCTTCGACTCCCGGCGCGACTTCGGCCAGAACGCGTTCGGTGCGGAGTCCAGCGGCGGGTATGCCTGGTGGGCCGCGATGCTGCTCGAGATCGTGATGACCGCGGTCTTCGTCGGCGTCTTCCTGGCCATGACGGACAGGCGGCGCGGCCACACAGCTCTCGCCCCGGTGGTGATCGGCCTGGCCCTGGCTGTGGTCCACTTCGCGTCCATGGGCGCCACCGGCACGTCGGTCAACCCCGCTCGCTCGCTCGGGGCCAACCTGTTCGCCGGCCCCGACGCGATCGGCCAGCTGTGGCTGTTCCTGCTCGCCCCGATGATCGGTGGCGCCGCCTGCGGGATCCTCTACCCAGCGCTCTTCGGTCGCGACTCGGGGGCGGCTGACGTGACCGGAGTGGAGCCCGCGGCCGCTCCCGGGGGTGCGTCCGAAGAGCCGGGATCCGTCCAGCCCTGGAGTGAGGATCCCCCGACCGACCCGGGCCCGCCTCGCGAGTGGGGCGAACCTGCGCCGCCAGCCTCGGCGCCCCAGTGGCGGCCGCCGGCCGGTATCGCCGGTGGATCGCCGGCCTCGGCCTCCGACAAGAGCGACGACGTGCTGGCGACGAACACCGACACCGCCATGCCGTGGCCGGACGAGGGCTTCCCCATGCCGAAGGAGCCCTACTGGTCTCAGCAGCTGCCACCGCATTGGGACGAGTCGCCCGACGACGGGGACGATCGCACCCAGATCCGGCCGAGCGATGACCGCTGACGCTGCGCCGTCAGCGGTCCACGGGCAGGTCGGCGGTCGCCAAGGTCGTCAGGATGCGTCCGGCGTCCACCTGCACGAGCCCGAGGTCCGGGGCGTAGGACAAGCGGGTGCCGAGGTCGTCCTGGAACTCCAGCTCGACGACCTCGCTCGCGGGGCCTTGCGCCGTGTCGAGCGTGCCGGTCACCGACGTGACCCGGGCTCGGACCTCGATCGACCCCGGGACCCGGATGTACCAGAACCCGTCTCCGAGGCGAGGGTCGGCCGGCATCGCCAGCCCAGCCCCGACGTCCCCTTCGCCGGCGCGCCAGATCCGCGGGTCCTGGCCTGAGTCCGGGAACTCGACGCGCTGACCGAGCAGCCAGACGTTGCCCGCCCGGTCCTGGGCGTACCAGCTCCTGGCCCTCGACAGCAGCCGGTCGTCCGCCGTGCGGCTGAGTTCGACGTACTCCGTGGTGGCCACCCCCGCCACCACCGGTCGACGGGTGCTGACCTGGGCGGTCACCTCGGCGACGTCGCGGTTCGCCGGCGGGTCGTTGTCCACCCGATAGGTCCACCGCGCCCCCTGCGGGAGTGGCAACCAGCGGTTGTCGACCTGGTCGACGAAGTCGGCAGGGTCCGGGCTCAGCATCGGGATGGTCAGCTGGTCGACGCCCGTCGGCCCGATCGTGCCGGGTGAGCCTCCGCACGCGCTGAGGACCAGGGCCAGCGCGAGGGCGGCGGCGCAGAGTGCGGGTCCGCGGTGGTGGCGACGAGGCATGTTCCCAGCATGGCCCCAGTCCTGAGTGAGACCGCCCACCTGTCCGACGACACGCCCGGTGCCGCTGCTAGCGTCGAACCATCGTCTGAGCACCTGAGGAGTACCCCCGTGAGCACGAGCCCCGTCAAGGTCGCCGTGACCGGCGCTGCCGGTCAGATCGGCTACAGCCTGCTGTTCCGCCTCGCCAGCGGCGCCCTCCTGGGCCCCGACCGGCCGGTCGAGCTGCGCCTGCTGGAGATCGAGCCGGCGCTGAAGACGCTCGAGGGGGTCGTCATGGAGCTCGACGACTGTGCGTTCCCGACGCTGGCGGGGATCGAGATCGGCGCCGACGCGGCCAGGGTCTTCGACGGCGTCAACCTGGCCCTGCTCATCGGCGCCCGGCCGCGCGGCCCGGGCATGGAGCGCAGTGACCTGCTCGAGGCCAACGGCGCCATCTTCACCGCCCAGGGCAAGGCCCTCAACCAGGTCGCCGCGGACGACGTGCGGATCGGCGTCACCGGCAACCCCGCGAACACCAATGCCCTGATCGCGATGACCAACGCCCCGGACATCCCTCGCGAGCGCTTCTCCGCGCTCACCCGGCTCGACCACAACCGCGCCATCTCCCAGCTCGCGGCCAAGACCGGCGCCGCGGTCACCGAGGTCAAGAAGATGACGATCTGGGGCAACCACTCGGCCACGCAGTACCCCGACGTCTTCCACGCCGAGGTCGGTGGCCGCAATGCCGCCGAGGTCGTGGGCGACCAGTCCTGGATCGAGAACGACTTCATCCCCACCGTCGCCAAGCGAGGTGCCGCCATCATCGCCGCCCGTGGGTCCTCGTCCGCGGCCTCGGCCGCCTCCGCGACGATCGACGCTGCGCGCGACTGGCTCCGCGGCAGCCCGGAGGGCGACTGGCTGTCGATGGCCGTGGTCTCCGACGGCTCCTACGCCGTCCCGGAGGGGCTGATCTCGTCGTTCCCCGTCACCACCCGCGGGGGCGACTGGGAGATCGTGCAGGGCCTGGAGATCGACGACTTCTCCCGCGAGCGGATCGACCGGACCACCGGTGAGCTGGCCGAGGAGCGCGAGGCCGTCACCGCCCTCGGCCTGATCTGAGGTTCGCGGTCCGGGCTCAGCCAGGCTGGTTGGGGATCGACGACGCCAAGATCAGCAGTGCGAGCCCGAGCACGCTGAGCAGCCCGACGTCCAGCGCGCGGTGTCGCACCGCGAGCATGCCGGCGTTGGCGGCGCTGAGCAGACCCCTGACCAGGGCTGCGCCCAGCAGCGCGCCGCCGAGCAGGCGCACACCGCTGCGCCACGAGCCGGCCTCGACCAACACCAATCCAGCCAGGGCTGTCAGGAGCACCAGCAGGTAGAACAACCCGCCGAGCGTCGACGGATAGCGCCTCGGCGAGACCTCACCTGGGTGCCCTTCGTGGCCGTCGACGAGCTGTTCGGCCGAGACGGCCGGCACGTCGTCGTGGGTGGGCGGCCGCGGATCGTCAGCGCTCACGAGCGGGCGGCTACCGCGTGCTCAGCGAGCTCGACGATGTTCGACAGCAGCATCGCCCGCGTCATCGGGCCCACTCCTCCAGGGTTGGGTGAGACCCACGCCGCGACCTCCCAGACGTCGTCGGCGACGTCTCCGGCGAGCTTGCCGTCGACCCGGGAGACGCCGACGTCGAGCACCGCGGCCCCAGGCTTGACCATGTCGGCGCGGATGATGCCCGGGACGCCTGCGGCAGCCACCACGATGTCGGCCCGGCGGACGTGCGCGGCCAGGTCCACCGTGCCGGTGTGGCACAGGGTCACCGTGGCGTTCTCGGAGCGACGCGTGAGCATCAGCCCCAGGGGCCGACCGACGGTCACGCCCCGACCGACCACGACGACCTCGGCGCCCGCGATCGGGACCTCGTGACGGCGAAGCAGCTCGATGATGCCGGCAGGTGTGCATGGCAGCGGCGCCTCGTGCCCGAGCACCAGCCAGCCCAGGTTCGTGGGGTGCAGGCCGTCGGCGTCCTTGGCGGGGTCGATCAGGCCCAGGACCCGGTTCTCGTCGCGTCCTCGTGGGAGCGGCAGCTGGACGATGTAGCCGGTGCAGGAAGGATCTGCATTGAGACCGCGGACCGCGTCCTCGATGTCGGACTGGGAGGCGACCTCGGGCAGATCGACACGGAGGGACTCGATCCCGACCTCGGCGCAGTCCTTGTGCTTGCCGTTGACGTACCACCGCGACCCCGGGTCGTCCCCGACCAGCACGGTGCCGAGCCCGGGCGTGACCCCGTGCTCGCGCAGGGCCGCCACCCGTGCCTTCAGCTCGTCCTTGATCGCCGCCGCCGTCGCGGTCCCGTCCAGTCTCTGCGCAGTCACACCTGGATCCTAGAGACACCCACCGTGCGGTGGTCCGACGGTCAGTGGAAGAAGTGACGCGACCCGGTGAGGTACATCGTCAGTCCTGCGGCCCGGGCCGCGGCGACGACCTCCTCGTCGCGCACCGAGCCCCCGGGCTGGACGACCGCGCGCACCCGGGCGTCGATCAGGATCTGCAGCCCGTCGGCGAACGGGAAGAACGCGTCGGAGGCCGCGACGGCCCCGACGGCTCGCTCGCCGGCCCGCCCGACGGCGAGCCGGCAGGAGTCCACGCGGTTGACCTGCCCCATCCCCACCCCGACGGAGGCGCCGCCGGAGGCCAGCAGGATGGCGTTGGACTTCACCGACCGGCACGCTCGCCAGGCGAACGCGAGGTCGGCCAGCACGTCCTCGGACGCCGCGTCGCCCGAGGCCAACGTCCACGTGGCCGGGTCATCGCCGTCGGCGTGCACCACGTCGCGCACCTGCATCAGCAGGCCGCCGGAGATGGGCCGGAACTCGGCGCCGCCACGCGGCAGCGGCGCGCACTCCAACAGGCGGATGTTCTTCTTCGCCGCCAGGATCTCCACGGCACCGTCGTCGTAGGCCGGCGCGACCACGACCTCGGTGAAGACCTCGGCCACCTGGTGAGCCATCGTCACCGAGACCGGGACGTTCGCCGCGATCACGCCTCCGAACGCCGAGACCGGGTCGCAGGCGTGAGCCAGGCGATGCGCCTCGGCCACGTCGGCCCCGACGGCGATGCCACAGGGGTTCGCGTGCTTGATGATCGCGACCGCCGGCTCATCGAAGTCGTAGGCCGAGCGACGCGCGGCGTCCGCATCGACGTAGTTGTTGTAGGACATCTCCTTGCCGTGCAGCTGCCGCGCCTGCGCAAGGCCGGGGGTGGGGGCGAAGCCGTCGGCGTAGAGCGCGGCGGGCTGGTGCGGGTTCTCGCCGTAGCGGAGCACAGCGCCCTTGTCCCAGGTGGCCCCGACCCAGGCAGGGAATCCGGTGCCCGCAGAGGAGTCGGTCAGCACGTTGCCCATCCACGATGCCACGTGGACGTCGTAGGTCGCCGTGTGGACGAACGCCTCGGCTGCGAGCTGTTGGCGCTCGACCAGCGTGAAGCCGCCCTCCGCCACCGCCGCACGCACGTCGTCATAGCGTTGAGGTGAGGTGATGATCGCGACGGACGGGTGGTTCTTCGCGGCGGCGCGGACCATCGACGGGCCGCCGATGTCGATCTGCTCGACGCACTCGTCGGGAGTGGCGCCGGAGAGCACGGTCTGGGTGAACGGGTAGAGGTTGGAGACCACCAGGTCGAAGGGCTCGACCTCGAGCTCGGCAAGCTGGGCGACGTGGGTCGGAAGTCGACGGTCGGCCAGGATCCCCGCGTGCACCCGAGGGTGCAGCGTCTTGACCCGCCCATCGAGGCACTCGGGGAATCCGGTGAGCTCCTCGACCCGGGTGACCGGGAGCCCGAGGCCCTCGATCAACGCGGCGGACCCGCCCGTCGAGACCAGCGCCACCCCGGCCTCGTGCAGCCCGCGCACCAGGCCTTCCAGCCCGGTCTTGTCATAGACCGAGACCAGCGCCCGCCTGATCGGGACCCTGCCCTCGCCGGAGTCGCTCATCGGCCGAACCTGACCTTCCTGTCGGAAACGGTGCATCCCTCGCGGGCCAATCTGCCGACGGCCTCGACCAGCATCGCGCGCTCGGCAACCTTGATCCGCTCGTGCAGGGTCTCGACGGTGTCGTCGGCGTCCACCGGCACCGCCGTCTGTGCCACGATCGGGCCCGTGTCGACGCCGGAGTCCACGAGGAACAGAGTGGCCCCGGTGACCTTGACGCCGTAGGCCAGCGCCTCCGCAGCCCCGTGCATCCCCGGGAACGACGGCAGCAGGGCGGGATGGGTGTTGAGGATCCGACCGCCGAACTCGGCGAGGAAGTCCACGCCCACCAGCTTCATGAACCCCGCGAGCACGACCAGGTCGGGGTCGAAGCGCATCACGATGTCGCGCACCGCGCGGTCCCAGCCTTCGCGGGTCTCGAAGGACGGCACCTCCCTGACGAACGTGGGAACCCCCGCTCGCTCGGCGCGCGCGAGGCCCTCGATCCCGTCGCGGTCGGCGCCGACGGCGACCACCTGCGCGCCGTACGCCGGGTCGACGCAAGCCTCGAGCAGTGCCTGCAGGTTGGTGCCCGAGCCGGAGACAAGCACCACCAGACGGGCGGCTCCTGGGGCGGCGGTGGGGGTGGGCACGGGCCGCAGTGTAGCGAGCCGCGACCGGTCGGCCGGACCGCTCAGCCCGGCGTGGACACGGGTCGCTGGCGCCGCTCCCAGGCGGTGGCGAGCAACCCGCCGACGGCACCGCCGACGCCGAACGCCGCGACGGCGTAGGCCAACGCTGAGGACGCGAACGGAGCGACCTCCTGCATCCGTCCGGGGCCGACCGAGCCGCCGGCGAGGTGGGCGAGGAGGGCGAATGCGACCGCGGCCAGGACGCCGCCTACGCAGCCGCGCAAAGCGCCCTGGTCCCACCGGGTGGTGGGGTGCCGGCGCTGGGCCCGGATCGCGCCGACGGCGGCCACGACCGGGGGCACGCCCAGCAAGGCCGCCGTCCAGGCCCGTGGGGTGCCCGCGTCGGGCAGCGCCGCCAGCAACGGGAACAGCGGCAGCGGACCCAGCACGACCGCGGTCGGCGAGACCAGGGTGCCGGTGCCGACGGTGAACCCGGCCCCGAGCAGATAGGAGCCGGAGAAGACCACAGCGTTGGGAAGCAGGACGAGCGAGGCGGCGGTCATCGAGGTGGCGCCCGCCGGTGAGGTCTGCAGCTGCGACATCAGGTTGGCAGCCGCCGCCCAGTCCAGCGCCAGCGCGGCCATCAGCAGCACCCCGGCGGCGATCAGGTGCCAGCGCAGGACGGAGAGAGCGGTGGCCATGGTGGACGGCACCGCGTCGGGCAACGTGGCAACCCACACCGGGAGTCGTCCGCTGCCGATCGCCACGGCCACGCCACCCACCAGCAGCGCCATCAGGGCAGCGCCGAGGACGGCCCGCGCGGCGCTCGGCGCGGTCGCCGCGTCACCGGCGACCCGGACCAGGATCGCCGCCGCGACGGCGTACGCGATCGTGAACGAGGTGACCGTCACCGGGACGGTCCAGTCGCGTTCTCCGTCGGCGATCCGGTCGGCGTCGGGTCCGTGACCGGAGACCGCATCGCCCAGCCGGTGACCGACCCGCCACACGGTCCAGGCACAGAAGATCGTGAGCCCCCACGGGATCACGCTGAGGGTGGCGCCGCCCACCTGGACGCCGCTCCCGTGGGCGGTCAGCCAGGCGAGAGCACCCATCCGCAGCGCGTCTCGCGGTGCTCCGTGACTTCCCGCGTCAGCGAGATACCAGCCGGCCAGCGAGACCACGACCAGCACCATCAGCGCGGCCAGCGCCGCGACGACGCCGGCCAGCGGTGCGGCGAGCCACCAGGGGCGCCGGTGCCGCACATCCAGGGGGCGCCGGGTGGGGGCAGAGAGCAGGGACGTCATGACCTCCCCATCATCGCCGTCCCCGCGCCGCCGCCAGCGATCCCACGCCGACGCGGCGTTCGATGTGCGCGCAGCGGCGGGCTCCCGTACCGTGGATTGGGCCATGGTGGACAGCGCTGACTTCGACGAGTTCTACATCGACGCTCGCGAACGCCTGCTTCACCAGTGCTATGCGCTGACCGGGGACCTACCGGCCTCGCGGGCTGCCGTCAAGGACGCGTTCGTGGCTGCCTGCCACCACTGGCGCAAGGTCTCACGGGGCGAGGACCCCGAGCGGTGGGCGCGGCCGATCGCGTGGTCCCACGCGCAGCGGCGGGCCGGTGCCCGGGTGTTCCATCGGGACAAGAGCGAGGACCCCGAGATCGCGGCCACCCTGGAGGCCCTCTCCCAGCTCAGCAACGCACAGCGGCGCGTGCTGCTGCTCTCCACGCTGACCCGCAACTCGATGGAGCAGCTCGCCCAGGAGGCCGGGCTCACCCGCGATGCGGCCGAGCGGGAGCTGCAGACCGCGACCGCGACGTTCTCGACGCACCGCACCGTCGACCCCGGTCAGGTGCGGCTGAGCCTGGAGACCCTGCGCGGCCCGCTCGCGCACGTGGTGTGGCCGCGGGTCACGATCATCCGGCGCACGGGCACCGCCCGCCGCCGCGGGTACACCTTCGCGGGCGTCGCCGCGGTGATCTCGCTCGTCGTCGGCAGCGGCGCCGCCGCGGGGTACGACGGCCATGCCCGCCCCACGTTGAGGACCGAGCGCGACTCGTTGGAGCCGACACCGACCCGCGTCAGCGAGCCGCCGGCGGAGCCGCCCGAGCTGGACGCCACGGGGCTGCTTACCGCGGCCCAGTTGAAGCGGCTGGCCCCCCGCCTGACGTGGCGGGTCCGCGACACCTCGCAGAACCTCGAGGGCGACGGGCTGAGGCTGCCCTGCCAGCAGGCGCGCTTCGCGGACCCGAAGGCGACCGGGGCGCTGGTGCGCACGTTCGCCGGCGCACCCGCGGCCGCCAAGAGCCGCGGCCCGCGCTGGTCGGCGTACCAGCTGACGGAGCTGTCCCGCACGCCCGCCGCCGCCAAGCGCGCTTTCCAGACCACCCTGGGGTGGTACGCCGGCTGCAGCGCCGACCGCCTGCAGCTCGTCGGCACCCATCGTGTCGAGCGCGTGGGCGACGAGGCGACCCTGATCGTGCTGCGCGGCTGGGCACGACCGGCGTCCACCCTGGCGGTCGGCGTCGCCCGCACCGGCCTGGTGACGACCACGACGCTCAGCATCGGACCCGGTGCCCCCGCTGCGGTGGTGAGCGAGGGGTCGCTCCTCGCCGCTGCCGTCAACGACCTGTGCGGCGCCCCCGGCGCTGGCACCTGCGCGGGTCCGCCGCGGCTCCGTCGGATCGCTCCGCTGCCGGTCGGCCTGGTCCCCGGCATGATCAGCGGGGTCGACCTCCCGCCCGTGACCGGCGTCGACAGCCCGTGGGTCGGCACCGACCCCAAGAAGGCCATGCTCAACGCCGCCGCAACCCAGTGCGACCTCACGAGCTTCGATGCGAAGCCGGTGCGCAACGGCTGGACGCGCACCTTCTTGTTCCCGGAGGAGAGGCTGCCCGACACGTTCGGGCTGACCGAGACCGTCGGCACCACCGCCGCGACGGCCGGGGCCAGGTTCATCGAAGGCGTGCGCGCGCGGATGGCCAGCTGCGCGGACCGCAACCTCGGCACCAAGGTCACCCGGGTGGTCAACCGCAGCTCCAAGGCCGCCGACCTGGCGGTGTGGAGCGTCACCGTGGAGGTCTCCGACCAGCAGACCGTGAGCTACCGGATGGGGATCGTGCGCGCCGGCACCGCCGTGGCGCAGGTCGGATTCACCCCGACCCAGGGCGTGCGGATGGCCGATGGGGACTTCCTGGCGCTGGTCGAGCGCGCGCAGCAGCGCCTGGCCGCCATGCCGAAGCCGAAGAAGGCCTGACCCACCAGACCGCTCAGCGGGCCGCCAGCACGTCCCGCATCAGCTGCGCGGTCTCAGACGGCGTCTTGCCGACCTTGACGCCCACGGCCTCGAGGGCCTCCTTCTTGCCCTGGGCGGTGCCCGAGGAGCCCGACACGATGGCACCGGCGTGGCCCATCGTCTTGCCCTCGGGAGCGGTGAAGCCGGCGACGTAGCCGACGACCGGCTTGGTCACGTGGTCGGCGATGTAGGCCGCGGCGCGCTCCTCGGCGTCACCGCCGATCTCGCCGATCATCACGATCGCCACCGTGTCCGGGTCGTTCTCGAACGCCTCGAGGCAGTCGATGTGCGTCGTGCCGATGATCGGGTCACCGCCGATGCCCACGGCCGACGAGAAGCCGAACTCCGCCAGCTCGTACATCATCTGGTAGGTCAGCGTGCCGGACTTCGAGACCAGCCCGATCGGGCCGGAGCCCGCGATGGTCGCGGGGATGATGCCGGCGTTGGACCGGCCGGGGCTGATCAGCCCCGGGCAGTTCGGACCGATGACCCGGGTGCCCTTCGCCTCGGCGTACGCGCGAAACGCGGCGGTATCGTGCACCGGCACGCCCTCGGTGATCACGACCACCAGCGGCATCCCCGCGTCGACCGCCTCGATCACCGCGGCCAAGGTGTGCGCCGGCGGCACGAAGACCACCGACACGTCGGCGCCGGTCTGTGTCATCGCGTCCGCGACGCTGCCGAACACCGGCAGCTCGGCCTCGCCGATGGCGACCGTCTCGCCGGCTTTGCGGGGGTTGACCCCGCCCACGATGGTGGTGCCGCCGGCGAGCATTCGCGCGGTGTGCTTCATGCCCTCCGAGCCCGTCATCCCCTGGACGACGACCAGGCTGTTCTCGGTCAGGAAGATGGCCATATCTCTCGTCTTTCCTCGTCCTCGGGTGTGGTCAGGAGCTCGCGGCGTGGGCCAGCTGGGCAGCCTTGTCGGCCGCGCCGTCCATGGTGTCGACGACGGTGACCAGCGGATGGGCGGCCGCGGCGAGGATCCGGCGACCCTCGTCGACGTTGTTGCCGTCGAGTCGCACGACCAGGGGCTTGTCGGCCTCAGCGCCGAGCATCTCCAGGGCGTGCACGATGCCGTTGGCCACCGCGTCGCAGGCGGTGATGCCGCCGAAGACGTTGACGAACACCGACTTGACCTGGGGGTCTCCGAGGATGATGTGCAGCCCGTTGGCCATCACCTCCGCCGACGCGCCACCGCCGATGTCGAGGAAGTTGGCCGGCTCCACGCCGCCGTGCCGCTCGCCGGCGTAGGCCACCACGTCGAGGGTGGACATCACCAGCCCGGCGCCGTTGCCGATGATGCCGACCGCGCCGTCGAGCTTGACGTAGTTGAGGCCCTTCTCCTTGGCCATCAGCTCCAGCGGGTCCTCCTCCTCGCGGATCTCGAACCCGGCGTGGTCGGAGTGGCGGAAGTCGGCGTTGGCGTCCAGCGACACCTTGCCGTCGAGCGCCTCGAGCGAGCCGTCGGCCAGCTTGACCAGCGGGTTGACCTCGACCAGCGTGGCGTCCTCCTTGACGAACACGTCCCAGAGCCGCTGGATGACCTCCTTGGCCTGTGCTGCGATCTCCGGGGCGAAGCCGGTGGCGGCAACGATCTCGTCGGCCTTCGCGTCGTCGACGCCGACCTGCGGGTCGATGGAGACCTTGGCGACGGCGGTGGGGTTCTCGACCGCCGTGACCTCGATCTCCACGCCGCCCTCGGTGGAGGCGATGCAGAGGAAGTCGCGGTTGGCCCGGTCGACGAGGAAGGAGAAGTAGTACTCCTCGGCGATGTCGGCCGCAGGCGCCACGAGCACGCGGCCCACGGTATGCCCCTTGATGTCCATGCCGAGGATCTCCGACGCCTTGACCACGGCGTCCTGCGGGTCGGTCGCCAACTTCACCCCGCCGGCCTTGCCACGGCCTCCGACCTTCACCTGGGCCTTGACGACCACGCGGCCGCCGTTGGCCTCGGCGGCGGCAGCCGCCTCAGCCGGGTCGGTGATCATGGTGCCGACGGTCACGGGCACGCCGTGCTTCGCGAAGAGCTCCTTCGCCTGGTACTCCATCAGGTCCACGAGCCAGGTCCTTGCGTCGAGGGGCGGGAAGGTCGATGCAAGGCACCCTAGCCGCGGCGTACCGGCCCCGGCCATGCCGGGGGCGACCGTTCAGCGCGGATTCCGACCGCAGGTGAGCTAGACCACCCGACACACTGCCCGGCGTCCGCGTATTGGACATCGTTGTCATGAACGTCACAAGTGCTTCTGACCTGCGAGTTCGCCCAATCGCCAGCGCGCGCGGCACGAGTTTTGCACACTGGACGGGAGGTCGAGTTTCTAGTGCCGTGACCTTTCCGTTACAGTCTGGGGTCGTTGTCCCGTCCCCCCGAGTAAGGAACAACAGTCCATGGGCAGTCACCGATCGGATCACCGCGGCTCACGCCGCCGGTCCTCGGCCACCCCGGACCCCACACCCCTCTCCGTACCCACCTCCTCCGGCGGCAAACGTCGCGCCGCGCAGCACAGTGGTTCGCGCGGTGCGCTGATCCCGCTGCTGCCCTCTGCCCCGGTGCTGGCCGGCATCGCCGTGCTCGCGCTCTCCGTGGGCGGAACCATGGCGTCCGCCGCCGGGCCTGCCTCGGTCGACACCGTGGCGGCGACGGCGGCCGGCAACTCGCTGAGCCAGGCCGGCGCCCTCACCGGCAGCAGCAAGGTCGCCAACGCCAACCTCGTCACGGGGCGCTCGGCCGTGGTCAGCCGGGCCGGCTCCCGCGACACCGCCCCGGAGGGCACCGACTCCAAGCTGGTCCAGAAGGCCGAGGACGCCGCCGACGCCCGCACCGCGGCGCTGGCCGCGCTCGGCAAGGCCGCCGAGAAGCAGTCGGCCCGGATCGAAGCCAACCTGTGGGTCGCTCCTCTGTCCGGCTACCGTCTCTCGGCCGGCTTCGGCGCCTCCAGCTACCTCTGGTCGTCGGTGCACACCGGCCTCGACCTCTCCGCCCCCAGCGGCACCCAGATCCTGTCCGCCGCACGCGGCGTCGTGACCGAGACCGGCTACGACGGCTCCTACGGCAACAAGACCGTGGTGACGCTCGAGGACGGCACCGAGCTGTGGTACTGCCACCAGTCGTCCTTCGGCACCACCGTCGGCGAGACCGTGACCCCGGGCGAGGTCATCGGCTACGTCGGCTCGACCGGCAACAGCACCGGCCCTCACCTCCACATCGAGGTGCGGCCAGGCGCCGGCGACCCGGTCGACCCGTACGCCGCCTTCCAGGCGCACGGCATCACGCTCTGATCCGGTCCTACCCGCGGGGGCTCGGCTACAGCTTCTCCACGGGGGCGTAGCGCAACAGCAGACGGCGCACTCCCTCGGAGCCGAAGTCGATCGACGCCACGGTCTTCTCCTCCCGGCCCTCCAGCGCCACCACCGTCCCCAGCCCCATCGACGGGTGGAGCACCCGGTCGCCGGGCTCCAGCGACGGGATCTCCCGACTGGCCTTGGCCTTGCTCTTGGCGTCCAGCCGCAGGGCCGCCGAGGAGAAGTTGCGCCGACCGGCCACTGTCGGCTGCCCCGGGCCTGCCCCCGAGCCGGACGCGAGGTCGGGACGGTCCCACCTGGTCTGCGCCGCCTCCTCGCGCCGCCAGTCGACCAGGTCGACGGGAAGCTCGGAGAGGAACCGGGAAGCGGGGTTGTGCATCGGCGCCCCCCACGCCGAGCGCAGCAAGGCCCGCGAGACGTAGAGCCGCTGCTGGGCGCGGGTGAGGCCGACGTAGGCGAGGCGGCGCTCCTCCTCGAGCTCCGGCTGGTCGCCCAGCGACCGGGAATGAGGGAAGACGCCGTCCTCGAGGCCACTGAGGAAGACCACCGGGAACTCCAGCCCCTTGGCGGTGTGCAACGTCATCAGCGTGACCACCCCCGCGTCGTCGTCCCCGGGAGAGTCGGGGATCTGGTCGGAGTCGGCCACCAGCGCGACCCGCTCGAGGAAGTCGCCGAGGCCGGGCGCCACGAGCCCGGCGTCGACGTCGGCGGGATCGGCCGACGGACCCGCGATGGGATCGTCGGAGAACTCCCGGGCCACCGCCACCAGCTCGGCGAGGTTCTCCACGCGCGTGGCGTCCTGAGGGTCGTCGGAGGCCTCGAGCTCGGCAAGATAGCCGGATCGTTCCAGCGCCGTCTCCACGATCACGTCGGGCCGCTCGTCGGCGGCCACCATCGAGGCGAGCTCCTCGAGCATCTCGACGAAAGCGGCGATGCTGCGCTGGGATCGGGTGGCGATCCCTGGCGCCTCGGCGGAACGGCGCAGGGCGTCCCAGAACGTCAGCCCCTCGCGCTCGGCGAACGCCGCGACCGCCGCCTCGGCCCGGTCGCCGATCCCGCGGCGCGGCGTGTTGAGGATCCGCCGCAAGGAGATCTCGTCGTCGGGGTTGGCGAGCACCCGGAGGTAAGCCAGCATGTCGCGCACCTCGCGGCGCTCGTAGAACCGCACCCCACCGACGACCTTGTAGGGCAACCCGACCCGGATGAACACCTCTTCGAACACCCTGGACTGGGCGTTGGTGCGGTAGAACACCGCGACGTCGGACGCCCGGATCCCGCCGGCATCGGACAGCCGGTCGATCTCCCCCGCCACGAAGCGGGCCTCGTCGTGCTGGTCGTCGGCGACATACCCGACGATCGGCTCGCCGTCGCCGGCATCGGACCACAATCGCTTGGGCTTGCGTCCGGTGTTGCGCTCGATCACGGCGTTGGCCGCGTTGAGGATGGTCTGGGTGGAGCGGTAGTTCTGCTCCAGCAGGATCGAGGTGGCGTCGGGGAAGTCCTGCTCGAAGTCGAGGATGTTGCGGATGTTGGCGCCCCGGAAGGCGTAGATGGACTGGTCGGCGTCGCCCACCACCATCAGCTCGCTGGGCCCGACCCGGTCGGCGGCCGGGCTCGGGTCCGGCTGGGTGGCCCCCAGCACGGGCTCCTCGAAGGAGTCGGCACACAGTTGGTGGATCAGGGCGTACTGCGCGTGGTTGGTGTCTTGGTACTCATCGACCAGCACGTGTCGGAAGCGCCGGCGATAGGTCTCGCGGACCTCGGGGTAGAGCTGGAACAGGTGCACGGTGGACATGATCAGATCGTCGAAGTCGAGGGCGTTGGCCTCGCGCAGCCGCCGCTGGTAGTGGGTGTACGCCGCCGCGCAGGTCTCCTCGAACTGGTTGCGGGTGTCCTTGGCGGCGTCCTCAGCATCGCGCAGCTCGTTCTTCTGGTCCGACACCCAGTTGAGCACCGCGCCCGGCTGGTAGCGACGCGGATCGACGTCGAGGTCCTTCAGCACCAGGGTCATCAACCGTTTGGAGTCCGCGGCGTCGTAGATCGAGAAGCTGGACTTCCAGCCGAGCTTGTCGATCTCCTTGCGCAGGATCCGCACGCAGGCGGAGTGGAACGTCGAGACCCACATCAGGCGGGCGCGCCGCCCGACCAGCGCCTCGACCCGCTCCTTCATCTCGTTGGCGGCCTTGTTGGTGAACGTGATCGCGAGGATCGAGCCGGGGTGGGCCTTGCGCTCGGCGATCAGCCAGGCGATCCGACGGGTCAGCACCCGGGTCTTGCCGGAGCCTGCGCCGGCCACCACGAGCAGCGGGGCGCCGCCGTGCCGCACCGCGGCGCGCTGCGGCTCGTTGAGGCCCTCGAGCAGCTCCTCGGCGCTCGGCCCCGACCGGGCCGGGGAGGGCTCCTCGACGATCAGCCCGGGGATCGGAAAGGCGTCGCTCATGTCGACGCCCACCCTACGTCGCGGCGTCGACACTCAGCCGAGGCCCGCGCTCACCAGAAGATCGCGACGGCCATGTTCCCGAGGGTCAGCGCCATCAGGCCCCCGAACAGGCCGGCGGGGATCCGCTCCTTGCGCATGTTGGCCATCACCAGGACCAGCACCACCAGGCCGATGCCGAACTTCACCGCGACCTTGGCGTGGTTGACCGTCTCATCGCCGCCCTCCAGGACTCCCACGAGGAACAGTCCCGCCAGGAAGGCCAGTCCGATGCCGTCGCGCATCGCCGCGTTGACGGCCTTCTCGGGCTCGCGCAACTGCACGACCATCCCGCCGAGCAACGCCGCCCAGCCGAGGAAGTGGAGGAACAACAGCACCTTCTCGAGGACGTCCATGGCGGCAGCCTAACCGCGCCGGTGCTCAGAGCAGTCGGCGGTCCGACGCCCAGCGGGTCAACTCGTGCCGCGAGGACAGCTGGAGCTTGCGCAGCACCGACGACATGTGGGTCTCGACGGTCTTGATCGAGATGAACAGCTCCTTCGCGACCTCCTTGTAGGCGTAGCCGCGCGCGATCAGCCGCATCACCTCGCGTTCACGCTCGGTCAGCCGGTCGAGATCCTCGTCGACGGCCGACACCTCGATCGAACCCGCGAAGGCATCCAGGACGAACCCTGCGAGGCGCGGCGAGAACACGGCGTCGCCGTCGGCCACCCGCTGGATCGCCGCGACCAGCTCCGGGCCGGTGATCGTCTTGGTGACGTAGCCGCGCGCTCCGCCGCGGATGGTGCCGATGACGTCCTCGGCGGCATCGCTCACCGACAGCGCCAGGAAGCGGGTCTCCGACGGACCGATCTTGCGCATCACCTCGACCCCTCCGCCGCCGGGAAGGTGGACGTCGAGCAGCACGACGTCGGGGGCGTGTGCCCGGATCGCCGTCACGGCCTCGGCCACGTCACCGGCCTCCGCCATGACCTCGACGGCCTCGCCCAGCTCGGCGCGTACGCCGCGCCGGAACATCGCATGGTCGTCGACGATGACCACCCGCACCGTGGCTCGCTCGGTCATGAGCCGTTCCCCTCTCCAGATGTCGGCCGGTCCGTCAGCTCCATGCTGAGCCGGACCTCGGTGCCCTCCCCGGGCGCGGACCGGATGCGCGCCGTGCCACCGTGGCGCTCCATCCGGTCGATGATGCTGTGCCGCACGCCGAGCCGATCAGCAGGGACGTCGTCGACGTCGAAGCCGGCGCCGCGGTCGCGGACGAAGACCTCCAGGTGTTGTCCGATGACCTCGGCGTAGACGTCCACCCGGTCGGTCCCGGCGTGCTTCGCCGCGTTGGTGACCGCCTCCCGGGTGGCGCTGACGATCGGACGCACCGCCTCGCTCATGGGGCAGTCCCCGACCGTGACCACGTCCACCGCCGCGCCGTGACTGTCCTCGACCTCGGCACCCACTCCCCGCAGCGCCGACGCGAGCGTGCGCTCGTCGGTCGACTCACCGGCGTACAACCAGGACCGGAGGTCACGCTCCTGGGACCGCGCGAGCCGGGCCACGGCGGTAGCGTCCGACGCGTTCTTCTGGATCAGCGCCAACGTCTGCAGCACCGAGTCGTGCAGGTGGGCCGCCACGTCCGCGCGCTCCTGGCTGCGCACCCGCTCGGCCCGTTCAGCGGTGAGGTCGGAGGCCAGTCGGAAGATCCATGGGCCGACGACGATCGCCAGCCCGGCGATGCCCAGCAGCGCCGCCACCGTGATGTCTCGGGCGACGCCGAGGTCGCCGGCGTGGAGCGAGAAGATCACCACCGCGAAGACGACCAGCCCGATGCCCGCCGCCACGCGGGCGTACGCCGCCCAGCCGCCGCTGCCGAACACCGCCCGGAACGGGTCGACCCGGCCGCCGGTGTCGAGCCAGCGCTCGCGCTGGACCTCGTCGGCCTGGCGCCACAGCAACCCGATGCCGACCAGGCCGATCACCATCGGCCAGAACACGGCGCCGGTGCCGAGGACCGCCTCCACCAGGAAGAGCAGGCCGATCCCGATCGCGCCGAGCGCGACCGCGGGCCCGATATCGGTGAGGCGCCGGACCCGGCCGGGGCGCTTGCCGGTTCGGGTGGCACTCTCCAGCCCGGGTGCGGCCTGGTCGAAGGCGGCGTCACTGGGCAGCACCATCCACAGGCCGGCGTAGAACACGACGCCGAGCCCGCCGAGGACCGTGGCCACCACGAAGCCGACCCGCACCCACAGCACCGGCACACCGAGGTGACGCGCCAGTCCCGACGCCACGCCGCCGATGATCGGACGCCGCCCGTCGCGATAGGCGCGACGGGTCCGGCGCTCGGCGGGGGCCTGAGGGTTCACGGTGGTGGTCATGACACCGCTAATCGTCACACAGCGCGCGGCGGCGGACCATGAGGCAGACCCCCGGCCCGACCCTGAGGACGAGGCGCCCAGATCCGGCGGATACCAGGGTCGTCCCCGATAGCCCGCGGCGCGCCGCAGCGGGAGAGTGGAGCCATGAACACAGTTCCTTCCGACGCACCGACCAGCGAGGCCAGCGGCGCTCCGACCGGGGAGCCCGCTGGGGAGCCCGGGTCCGACGCCGACTCCGGCCCTCGCGTCACCTCTGAGCAGCTGCGGGACGTGACCCGGCTGCGGCGTACGGTCCTCGGCGAGCGCCGCGTGGCCGGCGTCGCGGGCGGCCTCGCCCGGCACCTCGACATCGACCCACTGCTGGTCCGGGTGGCGTTCGTCGTGCTCGCGCTCTTCGGCGGCTCCGGCGTCCTCCTGTACGGCGCTCTGTGGCTGCTGCTGCCCGAGGACGGCGCCGCCAGCGCCACGATCCGCTTGGACGAGCGCAGCCTGACCGTCGCGCTCATCGGCGTCGGGGCCATCGCCGGTCTCGCCCTGCTCGGCAGCTGGTCGGACGCCCGCTGGGTCTCGTGGCCACTGGCCGTCGTCGCCCTGGTGGTCCTGCTGTTCGCCTCGGCCCGGGACCGACGACCCGCGCCCCCCGCCCGGGGCAGCTACCCGCCCGCCGGCTACCCGCCCGTCAGCTACCCGCCGGTCAGCCACCCGGCACCCACCACAGCCAGCGCTCCCACCGAAGACTCAGGAGACCCCACGATGAGCCAGGACACCCTCACTCCGGACGGCGCCACGCCGGCCCCGTCCCCCGGGCCGGCCACGCAGACCGCTCAGCTCCCGCCGCCACCCGCCCCTCCTGCCGGGCCGGGTTGGAGCACTCTCCCGCCGCCGCCGCCTCCTCTGCGTGACCCGCGCCGGCGCGGCCCGCTGCTGTTCTGGTTCACGCTGGCCCTGATCACCCTCGGCATCGGTGTGCTCGGGATGGTCGACGTGGCGGGGACGGACGTGAGCGCGTCCGCGTACCCCGCACTCGCGACCGGGGTCGCCGGAGTGATGCTCCTGGTCGGTGCGTTCTACGGCCGCGCAGGCGGCATCATCTTCCTCGGGCTGATCGCGGCGACCGTGCTCGCGGGCACCGCGGTCGGCGAACGGATCGAGACCGACCAGAACCTGGTGCGGCCCGCGACTCCGGCCGAGGTGGTCGACACCTACTCGCAGGGTGCCGGCGAGCTGGTCTACGACCTGACGGCCATCGAGAACGTGGCTGCCCTCGACGGCCGCCGGATCGTGCTGGAGCAGGGCGCCGGCCGGATCGAGGTCATCGTGCCGAGCAACGTGGACGTGGTGACGACGACCAGCGTCGGCGCCGGCAACGTGAAGCTCTTCGACACCACCCGGGACGGCCTCGGGATCGACTTCACACAGCGGCACGACGTCGCCAACGAAGCGGCAACGATCTACCTGACCGTGCAGTTGGGTCTAGGCGAGATCGCCGTCCACGGCCCCACCGCCGGCATCACGACCACCCCGTGACCCGGCACCCGAACCCACGAAGGAGACTCCCACGATGAGCACCGACCTCACGACCGACGACGACCGCCGCGGCACCCACCCCGCCCAGATCGGGCACCTGGTGATGGGCCTGGCCTTCCTCGGCCTCGTCGGGATCTGGGCCGCGATCCAGTCCAGTACCGTCGCGACCGACAACGTCCGCTGGCTGCTGCCGCTGCCGTGGGTGTTCGCCGGCGCCGCCGGCCTGATGGCCGCCGTCATCTCGGGGCGTCGGTCCGCGCGCCGCCCGAGCCACCCGGCGTACCCTTCACCGGCATACGACGCGAATACCTCGGACACCGATCTCGACCACGACCCCACGGAGGAGTCCCGATGAGCCAGCCCCACCCCACCCCAACCCCGGGTCCCGGCAAGCGGCTGGTGCGCCGGACCGAGGACAAGATGCTCGGCGGCGTGTGCTCCGGAGTCGCCGCCTACCTCGGACTCGACGTCACCCTGGTCCGGGTCCTCACCGTGATCGGCACGGTGTTCGGCTTCGGAAGCCTGATCGTGGTCTACGTCGTGATGTGGGCGGTGGTCCCGGAGGAGTGATCCGCCGACACCGCACCAGGGACGGAGGGGCCGCGATTCGGGGGAACGCGGCCCCCCTTCTCTGTCCGGGCGCGGACCCGACCCTGACGCTCGCACGGGCGACCGCGCGCGCCACCATAGGCGCATGGCCCTCACCCTCGGCAGACTCAGCAGCGTTCCCGCGCTCGACCGACTCGATCTGCTCGCGGCGCCGGTCGCCAACGCGCTGCGCGGCTGGCCGGAGTCGGCTGGCGTCGGCGTGGTCGAGATCGACCCCGACCTGGCTGACACGGCCGCGCTCTGCGCGGCCGCCGACCTGCCCCTGGAGGCCAGCGCCAACTGCGTCGTGGTGATGGGCCGCCGTGGCGGCGAGGAGCGGATCGTGGCCTGTGTGGTCGCTGCGGACACGCGGGCCGACGTCAACACCACCGTGCGCAACCTGCTCGACGTCCGGAAGGCGTCGTTCCTGGCGATGGAGCGGGCGGTCGAGGAGTCCGGCATGGAGTACGGCGGCATCACGCCGCTCGGGCTCCCGGCCGCATGGCGACTCTTCGTGGACGCCCGGCTCGGCGCGGTGTCGGTGGCCGTGATCGGCTCCGGCGTACGCCGTTCGAAGCTGCTGCTCTCCGGCGAGCTGCTGACCCGGCTGCCCGGTGCCGAGGTAGTGGAGAATCTCGGCCGCTAGCGCCGGGTCGCGCAACCGCGAGCGCCGTCTCGTGGTCAGGCGGGGTAGCTGTCGGCCGGCAGCTCGAACCACAGCAGCTGGTCGAAGTCGTCAGAGACGTGCGCCGGCGCGAGGTCCGGCGGCGTGGCGTCGGCCAGGATCTGTCGTCCCAGCTCGAGGTAGCCCGACAGCGCGGCCACGGGCGCGGTCGTCCCGTGGTGGGGGTAGGCCATCGTGCCGTCGGGGGCGTACGTCACGTCGGTGAGCCGCAGCGGTGGCTCCACCGCCCCGTCGCGGTGGTGCCACAGTCCGGTGGCCGGGTCGAAGCGGTAGTCCCCGAGCAGCCGCCAGCCGTCCCGAGCGACGAGCCGGACCGCCTCGATCAGGTAGTCGCGGACCTCGTCGTCGAGGAAGTAGTTGAAGTTGACCCGCACCCAGCCCGGCTTGATGCCCTCGCAGCCGACCGCGATCTCCGACTCGTACTCGTGCGAGCGCTCGATGTCGATGCCGAGCAACCGGTGCCCGTAGGGGCCGGCGCAGGAGCAGCCGCCGCGGGTCTGGATCCCGAACAGGTCGTTCAGCAGGGCCACCACGAAGTTGTGGTGCAGTCGCCGCCCGCTCGGTCCGCGCACGACGAAGGAGATGATGGACAGCCGCTGCGCCTCCAGGTTGCCCAGCACCTGCAGCGCAGGCTCGAGCGCCCAGGCCACCAGCGCCCGTCGCAGCATCTCCTCCTCCCGGGCCTGGATCGTGGCGACCCCGACGGCCTGCTTGAGCTGGAAGACCAGCCCGGCCCGGATGGACTCGACGATCGCCGGGGTGCCGCCCTCCTCGCGGTGCGCGGGGTCGTCGAGGTATCGGTGATCGGTCGGGTTGACGTAGGCGACGGTCCCGCCACCGGCTACGACCGGGACCCGATTGGTCAGCAGTTCACGCCGAACCACCAGCACGCCGGGCGTGCCGGGGCCGCCGATGAACTTGTGCGGCGACAAGAAGATCGCATCCTTGCGGGCCGACTCCGGCTGTCCTTCCGGGCTCATCTCGATCTCGACGTACGGCGCGGCGGCGGCGAAGTCCCACAACGACAGTGCGCCGAACTCGTGCAACAGCGAGGCGATGCCATAGGTGTCCGACACGATCCCGGTGACGTTGCTGGCCGCGCTGAAGGACCCGACGAGCAGCGGCCGATGGGCGTGGCGCTCGAGCTCGGCGCGCAGGACGGCCTGGTCGATGTGGCCGTCCGGATCTTCCGGGATCCTCACCACGTCGGCGATGGACTCCCGCCACGGCAGCTCGTTCGAGTGGTGCTCGAAGGGACCGACGAACACCACGGGCCGCTGCTCGGCCGGGATCGCCTCGGAAAGGTGGTAGCGGTCCTCGAGCGCCGACGGCAGCCGCAGGCCCAGGACGCCGACCAGCTTGTCGATGGCAGCGGTGCACCCCGATCCGCAGAAGATCACGACCGAGTCCGCGTCGCCCCCCACCGCGTCGTGGACGATCCGGCGGGCGTCTTCGCGCAGCCGCGTCGTCTGGAGGCCGGTCCCGCTGGCTTCGGTGTGGGTGTTGGCGTAGCGCGGCAGCACCTCACCGCGGATGAAGTCCTCGAGGAAGGTGAGCGCCCGCCCGGAGGCGGTGTAGTCGGCGTACGTCACACGTCGGGGGCCGTAGGGCCCGTCCATCACCTGGTCGTCCCCGATCACGGATTCACGGATCCGGCGCAGCAGGGCGGACTCGGGCGGAGTGGACACGCCACTCACTGTAGAAGCCGCGGCAGGCCGAAACCCGTTCGCCCCGGGTCAGGGCGCTCCCTAGGCTGGAGCCCGTGCGCCAACTCCCGCTCGCCCACCCCGGCACCGCCGACCACCGGTCGCCGGGGCGTTTCTTGTGGTGGATGGCGCGTGGCCAGTGGCAGACGCTGCTGGGCGGGATGCTCTTCGGCATCGTCTGGATGAGCTCGCAGGCGGTGATGCCCGCCGTGCTGGGCCTCGCGATCGACCGCGGAGTCGCCGCCAAGAACACCGAACAGCTGCTCGTCTGGACCGGCGTGATGCTCTCCATCGGCCTGGTGCAGGCCGTCTCCGGGATCATCCGGCACCGGTTCGCGGTCACCAACTGGCTCACGGCCGCCTACCGAGTCGTCCAGCTCGTGGGCCGACAGTCGGTGCAACTGGGGGCGACCCTGCCGCGCAGGGTCTCGACCGGGGAGGTGGTGGCGATCGGCACCTCCGACCTGTCCCACATCGGCCAGGTGATGGATGTGTCGGCGCGGTTCGCCGGGGCCGTCGTGTCCTTCCTGCTCGTGTCGGTCATCCTGCTCAGCACGTCGCTGACCCTCGGCCTGGTGGTGCTGGTCGGCGTTCCGCTGCTCATGCTCGCGGTCGGCCCGCTGCTCAGCCCACTGCAGCGCCGCAGTGCCCACCAGCGGCACCTGATGGGCGAGCTGGCCAACACCGCCAGCGACATCGTCGGCGGGCTGCGGGTGCTGCGCGGGATCGGCGGCGAGCAGGTGTTCGCCAGCCGCTACCGCCGGGAGTCCCAGACGGTGCGCGGAGCCGGCGTGGCGGTGGCCAGGCTGCAGTCGGTGCTCGACGCCCTCCAGGTGCTCCTCCCGGGCATCTTCGTGGTCGTCGTGGTGTGGTTGGGTGCCCGGTCGGCGGTCCAGGGCCAGATCACCCCGGGCGAGCTGGTGGCGTTCTACGGCTACGCGGCCTTCTTGATGATCCCGTTGCGCACCGCCACGGAGTACGCCAACAAGATCATCCGGGCCATGGTCTCCGCGCGGCGGGTCTGTACCGTGCTCGCCGTGGAGCCGGGCTTCCCGGACCCAGCCGAGCCGGCGCCGTCACCGGCTCCCGGCGCCGAGCTGGCGGACGCGCGGAGCGGCCTGGTCGTGTGTCCCGGGCTGGTCACCGCGGTGGTCTCGGACATCCCCGACGAGTCGGCGGCGTTGGCAGACCGGCTCGGCATGATGGCGCCGGAGCCGGACGACGACGTCACCCTCGGCGGGGTCCCGCTGCCGCACCTGCGGCGGGCAGAGGTACGCCGGCGCATCGTGGTCTCCGACACCGGTGCCGCGCTGTTCTCGGGACGGCTGGCGGACCGCCTCGACGTCGCCGGGACCGGCGGCCTCGCCGCAGCGTTGGAGACCGCCTCGGGCGATGACATCCTGGAGGCCCTGCCCGAGGGGCTGGACGCCGAGGTGACCGAGCGGGGCCGCTCCTTCTCCGGGGGGCAACGGCAGCGACTGGTGCTGGCCCGCGCGCTCACGCTCGACCCCGAGATCCTGGTGCTGGTCGAACCCACCTCGGCCGTCGACGCCCACACCGAGGCGCGCATCGCCGCGCGTCTGCGCCATCACCGCCTCGGCCGGACGACGGTCGTGGTCACGAGCAGCCCGCTGGTTCTCGACCGGGTCGACCGGGTGGCGTTGCTTCGGGGCGGCCGGGTGATCGCCTCGGGGACCCATGCCGAGCTGCTCGAGGCCAACCCGGCGTACCGCGCCGTGGTGATCCGCACCACCGAGCTCGACGAGCCCCGATGACCACCCCTTCGCCGGGCCTGCCCCACGGCCTTCCGGTGGCCGACTCCCGGTCGGTGCGCCGCTATGCCACGCAGATCGCCCGGCGGCATCCGCGGATGCTGTGGGGAGCGCTGGCGCTGCACGCGCTGGCCGCGGCCGCCGCACTGGCCGCTCCGCGCCTGCTCGGCGACCTGGTCCAGGCCGTCGAGCAGGGCACCACGCTCGGCAACGTCAACCGGGTCGCCCTGCTGTTGGCCGGTTTCCTGGCCCTCCAGACCGTGCTGACCCGCTACGCCTGGTTCGTCTCGCAGGCTCTCGGCGAGCAGGTGCTGGCCGAGCTGCGCGAGGACTTCGTGGAGAACGCCCTGGCCCTTCCTGTCGGCGTCGTCGAGTCGGCCGGTTCCGGCGATCTCCTCACCCGCACCTCGCGTGACGTCGACCAGCTCGGCTGGTCGGTGCGTTTCGCGCTGCCGGACTGGACGATCGCCGTCGTCTCCGGGGTGCTGACACTCGGCGCCGCCGTGACCGTGGGGTGGTGGGTGCTGCTGCCGTCCCTGGCCGGGGTTCCCCCCCTCGTGGTGGGGCTGCGCTGGTACCTCGCCCGCGCCAAGGACGGCTACCTGCGCGAGAGCGCGTCGTACTCCGTCATCAACGCCACGCTCACCGAGACCGTGGAGGGTTCGCGAACCGTGGAGGCGCTGGGTCTGGAGGAGGAGCAGGTGCGCCTCCTCGATGAGGACATCCGCGGGTCCTATCTCGCGGAGCGGTACACGCTCTACCTGCGGACCGTGTTCTTCCCCAGCATGGAGATCGCCTACCTGATCCCGACGGTGCTCACCCTGCTCTTCGGTGGCTGGCTCTACACCCGGGGGCAGGTGTCACTGGGCGACGTGACGGCGGCGACGCTCTACGTGCAGATGCTGATCGACCCGGTGGACCGGGTGGTCTCGATCCTCGACGAGCTGCAGATGGGCGCGGCCTCGCTTGCCCGGCTGCTCGGCGTCGCCCAGGTCCCCGATGACCGGGTCGCCTCCGGCGCGCAGCCGGTCGACGAGCGGCTGGAGGCGCGCGAGGTGCGCTTCTCCTACGTGGAGGGCCGCGACGTCCTGCACGGTGTCACCCTCGACGTCGGGATCGGCGAGCGCGTAGCCATGGTCGGGCCCTCGGGGGCGGGCAAGTCAACCCTGGGCCGGCTGCTCGCGGGGATCCACCCGCCGCGCACCGGCGACGTCACGGTCGGCGGCGTCGGGCTGGTCGAGCTCCCTCTCGGCGAGCTCCGCGGCCATGTCGCCCTGGTCACCCAGGAGCATCACGTCTTCGTCGGCACGCTGCGCGAGAACCTCGCCCTCGCAGCTCCGCCCGGTTCCGGGGACGAGGCGATCCGCTCCGCGCTCACCGCCGTGGACGCCCTCGACTGGGTCGCGGCCCTGCCCGAAGGTTTGGACACGGTGGTCGGCTCGGGCGGGCGGGCGCTCACCGCCGCCCAGGCGCAACAGATCGCGCTCGCGCGGCTGGTGCTCGCCGACCCGCACACCCTGGTGCTCGACGAGGCCACCTCGCTCATCGACCCCCGGGCGGCCCGGCATCTGGAGCGCTCGCTGGCCGCGGTGGTTCAGGGGCGGACCGTCATCGCGATCGCCCACCGGTTGTTCTCGGCGCACGACGCCGACCGAGTTGCCGTGGTCGAGGACGGAGTGATCACGGAGTTCGGGCACCACGACGAGCTGGTCGCCGCAGGCGGCTCGTACGCCGCGCTGTGGGACTCCTGGAACGGACATCAGCGAGACGCCTGACGCGCAGGCGCCGGAGGCGCAGGCCCGGGACCGCCCCGGCGACGAAACGGGGAATCACAGCGCCGTCGGCTATCGTGGGCGCGCCGGCCAGCGGTCACCGATGCCCGCGTCTGGCCGCGCCTGGTCCATCTACCTTCACACTCACGGGGAGAGCCGACATGCGTCTGGGGACGCTGGCCCGCACGGTGGCCGGACTGCTCGCGGCAGCCTGCTTGATGGCGTTGGCCGCTCCGCAGACCCTCACGGCTGGGGCCAAAGAGACGCCACCGGACGCCCGCCCCAACATCATCCTGGTGACCACCGACGACCAGACGACGTACGACATGCGCTGGATGCCGATCACTCGCTCCCTCGTCGCCGGGCACGGGATCGACTTCAGGGACGGCCAGTCCCCCCACTCCTTGTGCTGTCCGGCGCGGGCCGAGATCATCACCGGTCAGTACGGCCAGAACAACGGTGTGCACCACAACACCGGCGTGAACGGCGGCTTCAATTCGCTGATCGAGCCGGACAACACGATCGGCCGCTGGCTCCAGGACGCGGGCTACCAGACGGCGCTGGTGGGCAAGTTCCTCAACGGCTACAACGAGTCCTACGGCGAGCCGCAGGGATGGGACCACTGGAACCCCTACGTCGGCGGCACCACGTTCATGAAGACGCGCTACTACAACGACGGTGACCCGATCGTCCGCTACGGCTACGTCGATGACATCACCAACGAGTACGCCCGCTCCTACATCGACGAGTTCGCGGGCCCTCAGCCGTTCTTCGTCTGGGTCTCGAACTTCGCCCCGCACCGCGCCAAGAAGCGCAAGGCCGCCGAGCTGTCCTACGCCGCGCCGCGATTCCAGCACACTCTGACCAGGGTGAAGCTCCCGGTCACGTCGAAGAAGTCGTTCAACGAGCGCAACGTCTCCGACCAGCCGAAGGAGGCCCGTGGGCCCAAGCTCAGCCCGCGCGCGATGCAGAAGCGGTTCACGTCGCGGATCCAGTCGCTCCAGGCGGCCGACGAGGACCTCGGGAAGATGGTCGCCCAGCTTGACGCGCTCGGCGAGCTCGACAACACCTACATCTTCTTCGTGTCCGACAACGGCTACCTCCTCGGCGAGCACCGGCTGTCGCACAAGAACTACATCTTCCGTGAGTCGATGGCGATCCCGTTCTCGGTCCGCACCCCCTCGGCCACGAGCCGAGTCGTCTCGACGATGCCGGTGACCGTCACCGACCTTGCCCCGACGATGGCGGAGCTGGCCGAGGCGACTCCCCAGCGACGGGTCGACGGGGTCTCCTTCGCGCCCCTGCTGCGGGAGACGCCGATGACCTGGCGAGACACCCAGCTCATCCAGACCGGCCGAGAGGCCCCGTCGTTCGACAGCTGGCGGATCCGGGGGGCCCGGACCGACCGCTACACCTACGGCCGCGACGTCACCAATGGCTTCGAGCAGCTCTATGACCGGCTCCGCGACCCCGACGAGGTGCGCAACGTCGCCCGAGTCTCCCGCTACCGGCCGGTGCTGATCGAGATGCGCTCACGGATGCGCGCCCTCCGCGACTGTGCGGGTGCCTCCTGCGCGCAGAGCTTCGGCTCGGTGCCGAACCCGCTCCGCTGACGGCACGCGGGTGCCAGGCGAACCCCTGCTAGCGTCGCCAGCGTGAAGCTCGCGCTGCCCTTGATATACGCCGGCAACCCCCGTGAGGCCGCCGATCAGGTGGCCGCGTTGGAGAAGGCCGGGCTCGATCGCGTGTGGGTGGCCGAGGCCTACGGCTTCGACTCTCCCACGCTGATGGGCTACCTCGCCGCGAAGACCGAGCGGGTCGAGATCGGCTCGGCGATCCTCAACGTCTACTCGCGCACCCCCGGCGCGCTGCTGCAGACTGCTGCGGGCCTGGACAACGTGTCGGGCGGCCGGGCGATCCTGGGTCTCGGCGCGTCGGGACCACAGGTGATCGAGGGGTGGCACGGCGTCCCCTACGACAAGCCGCTGGCACGGACCAGGGAGATCGTCGATCTGGTCCGCCGGGGGATGCGGCGCGAGGTCCTCACCGCCGACGGCGTCTTCGCGCTACCCCTGACGCGCGAGGACGGCGCGGTCACCGGACTCGGCAAGCCACTGAAGCTGCTCTCCCACCCCGAACGCGACCGGGTGCCGATCTTTCTCGCCGCCCTCGGCCCCAAGAGCGTCGAGCAGGCCGCCGAGATCGCGGACGGGTGGATCCCACACCTGTTCCATCCCGAGCGCGCACCTCGGGTGTGGGGTGAGTCCTTGGCCGCCGGCGCCGCGAAGCGACTGCCCGGGCTGGCCCCCTTGGAGGTCAGCGCCGGAGGCATGGTCGCCATCGGCGAGGGCCAGCAGACCAAGGACCTGCTGGACTTCGCGCGCCCGATCTTCGCGTTGTACGTCGGCGGGATGGGCGCCAAGGGCAAGAACTTCTACAACGATGTGGCCAAGGCCTACGGCTACGAGGCCCAGGCAGAGGAGATCCAGGACCACTACCTCGCGGGCAGGAAGCGCGAGGCCGAGGCGCTGATCCCCCTCGAGTGGCTGGAGGCGGCGAACCTGGTCGGCTCGGCGTCCTACGTCGCCGAACGCATCGCCGCGTTCCGCGAGGCCGGGGTCACCACCTTGTCGATCACGCCGGTCGGCGAGGACCCCGCGGCGATCGTCGCGCAGGTCAAGGAGATGGTGTCGTGACCACCGCATCGCCGAGGCCGGCTCGGGCGGTCTTCGAAGCAGAGCACGAGGCCTTCCGGGAGGCTGTCGGCGAGTTCCTCGACCGCGAGGTCGTCCCGCATCACGCGCGTTGGGAGGCTGAGGGCATCGTCGACCGTGCCGTGTGGGTCAAGGCCGGCGGCCAGGGGTTGCTGGGTCTGCAGCTCCCCGAGAAGTACGGCGGCGGGGGCGTCGACGACTACCGCTTCAACGCGGTGATCGTCGAGGAGATGGTGCCGCGCGGCGTCCACGGCTGCTCCTTTCCGCTCTTCAACGACATGATCGCGCCGTACCTCGCGCAGAGCGCCACCGAGGACCAGGCCGCACGTTGGTTCCCCGGGCTGTGCTCGGGCGAGCTGATCGCAGCCATCGCGATGACCGAGCCCGGTGCCGGCTCGGATCTCCAGGGGATCCGGTCCACGGCCGTGGACCGGGGAGACCACTACCTCCTCAACGGCCAGAAGACGTTCATCTCCAACGGGATCCTGGCCGACCTGGTCGTCGTGGTCGCGCGGACCGACCCCGAGGCCGGCCACGCAGGCATCTCGCTGCTCGTGGTCGAGCGGGGGATGGAGGGCTTCGAGCGCGGCCGCAAGCTCGACAAGATCGGCCAGCACGCCCAGGACACTGCCGAGCTCTCGTTCAGTGACGTCCGGGTGCCCAAGGAGAACCTCCTGGGTCGCGAGGGCACCGGGTTCGCCCAGCTGATGACCAACCTGTCCCAGGAGCGGCTCTCGATGGCCGTCTCGGCGGCCGCCGCCTGCGAGTGGGTGCTCGACGAGTCGGTGTCCTACGCCCGGGAGCGCCACGCCTTCGGCCGCCCGATCGGGCGGTTCCAGCACAACCGGTTCCTGTTGGCGGAGATGGCGACGGAGGCGCGGATCGCCCGGGTGTTCGTCGACGACTGTCTGGCGCGGCACGTGCGGGGCGAGCTCGATACCGCCACGGCCTCGATGGCCAAGTGGTGGACCACCGAGCTGCAGGTGAAGCTGATCGACCGGGGTCTCCAGTTGCACGGCGGCTATGGCTACATGACGGAGTACCCCATCGCCCGCGCGTTCCTCAACTCGCGCGTCCAGACGATCTACGGCGGCACCACCGAGATCCAGAAGGAGATCATCGGCCGGTCGCTCGGCCTGTGACGCCGGGCGACCCTCGGTGTCGCCTAGTGTTCCGGTGTGGGTGAGCGACTGCGGGACGACGTCGACCTGCAGGCCCATCGCGGTGGCGCGGCGCTCTGGCCGGAGAACACGCTGGCCGCGTTCGCCGGGGCCCTGGCCGTCGGTGTGACCACGCTGGAGTGCGATGTCCACGTCAGCCTCGACGGCATCCCCATGGTGGTCCACGACCGGCGGCTGGGCCCCGAGAAGTACGCCGACACCAGCCCGGCCGCCGACCCCGACCCCTTCTACCCCTATGTCGGCGGGCTGGTCACCGATCTGAGCCTGGCCCAGCTGAAGACCGTCGACGCGGGCTCGCGCGTGCCCGCTGCGTTTCCGGGCCGGCTACCGGCGCCGGCGGCGCGGATCCCGACCCTGGACGAGCTCTTCGCCCTGGTGGCCGATCGCGGCGCCGACGGGGTGCGGTTCAACATCGAGACCAAGTTCGACGCGCTGGCCCCGAACGAGTCGGCCCCGCGCGAGCGCTTCGCCGAGGTGGTCGTCGAGCACGTACGTCGGGCCGGGCTGGTCGACCGGGTTTCCGTCCAGTGCTTCGACTGGGCCTGCCTGCGGTTGGTCCGGGAGGCCGAGCCCGGGATCCGGCTGAACGTGCTGGCCGCCCCGAAGTACCTCCGGGCGGGGAAGCCCGAGGCCTCTCCCTGGCTGGGCGGAGTGCACATCGACGACTACCCCGACCTTGCGTCCGCGGTATCGGCCCAAGGCTTCGAATCGATCTCGCCGGCGCACGGATACCCCTTCGCCTCGGGCGTCGAGGACCCGGCGTACCGGCCGTTCACGACCTCCGCCCTGGTCGAGGCCGCCCACGCGGCGGGGCTCACGGTGGTCCCCTACACCGTCGACGACCCGGCGACCATGCGCCGGCTGCTCGATCTGGGGGTGGACGGGCTGGTCACCAACTATCCCGGCCGGCTGCGCGAGCTGCTGGCCGAGCGCGGCGAGCGGCTGCCCCCGGCCTACCCGGGCCCGGCTCAGGGCTGACCTCGGGGCTATCCGGGGCTGAGCTCGCGCGCGTCAGCTCGCCAGGTCGGCGACCGTGGCGTCGAGCGCCTCGTCCCAGGGTGTCGGCGCGATGCCGAACGTCGTCTGGGCGTCGGTCGAGTCCAGCACGAACGGCTCCTCGAACTGGTGCCGGGTCTCATCCAGCTCCCGCACGACGGGCGCCACCCGAGCAAGCGAACGGACCAGCTGCGGCATCGCTGCCACCGCCGGGGTCGGCTGCCCGGCGCGCCTGGCCACGTCCTCGGCGACCTGGCGGAAGGTCCGCGGTCCCTCGGTGGGGACGTGCCACGCGCGCCCCCACGACCGGTCATCGGTGGCCAGCAACGCCGCGAACGCGCCGATGTCGCGCAGGTAGGTCCAGGAGTGCGGGACGTCGGGCGATCCGACGATCAGCCGCACCTTCTTGCCGGCGGCCGCGGGGCGGACGACGAACTGGTTCAGCACGCTGGTGTTCGCGCTCGATCCGGGCCCGAAGTAGTCCGAAGCGCGCAGCTCGGTGGCGCGGATCCGGCCCTGCTGATGCGCAGCCAGCGCGTCGGCCCACATCTGCGCACGCACTCCGCCCTTGGTGCCGTTCGGCGCGACCGCCGTCTGCTCTGTCATGGGTGCGTCGACGCGGCCATAGAGGTACAGGTTGGACACGGTCACCAGGCCGGCACCGGTCCGCTCCGCCGCAGTCAGGAGCGCCGCCGCGACGGGCGGCCAGTCCCGGGCCCACGTGGTGTAGCGCGGGTTCATCGCGTTCACGATCGCGCCTGCCCCCTCGGCCGCCGCGGTGAGTGCTGCTGCGTCGGCTGCATCCCCTGCCGTCGCGCGCACCCCTGCCAGCTGCGGGTCGGTGCCGCTGCGGGTCACCATCGTGACCTCGTGTCCCTGCTCCGCCAAGGCCGCGGCCGCTCCACGACCGATACCTCCGGCTCCGACGATCAGATAGCGACCCATGATCCTGACTCCTTTGTGTGAGCACTGCTCTCGTTTGACAACAGTGAACAGGTGCCGCCGAGAAAAGTCAAGAGCGGCGCTCACATTCAAGTGAGCCGCTCTCGTTCTGTGTCATGATGGTCCCATGGCCGACGCACCTGGGATCCGGGCCCGCAACCGAGCCGCGATCGAGTCCGAGATCATGGCCGTCGCGGGGCGCCACCTCGCGGAGTACGGCGCCGCAGCGCTGTCGTTGCGAGCGATCGCCCGAGAGCTCGGGATGGTCTCCTCGGCGGTCTACCGCTACCTGGAGAGCCGCGACGAGCTGTTGACCAGGTTGATCATCGCCGCCTACGACGGCCTCGCCGACCAGGTCGAGGCGGCGTTGGCGGAGCAGGCCGCGGACACCTCACCGGTGGACCGCTTCCGCATCATCGCCCGGGCGACGCGCGACTGGGCCCGTGCCCGGCCACACGAGTACGCCCTCATCTACGGCTCCCCCGTCCCCGGATACCGCGCTCCAGGTGAGCGCACGAACGAGGCCGGCACCCGGGTGCCGCGGCTGTTGGTGGCAACGCTCGCGCAGCTTCCACGCCACCCTGCGTCGCCGACGGAGGAGTCGGCCTTCGCCGGCATGCTGGCCGACCCGGCCTTCGAGCGATCCGGACTGGCAGCGGCCGCCCTGCACCGCGGACTAGCCGCCTGGACCCTGGTCATCGGCGCCATCAGCAGCGAGATCTTCGAGCAGTTCGGCCCCCGGGCCTACGACCCGGATGCCTTCTTCGCGTTGATCCTCGACGACGCCGAGGCGCTCGTCGCCCGCTGACGGTTCAGTCGCCTGGTCACGTGATCACCGCAGGCCTACCTCGACACACCGCTTGAGGATCTCGGTCGAGCACAGCTCGTCGGTCGAGACCATCCCGTCACGCACCACCGTGTCGGCCAGGTTGTCCAAGGTCACGACCTGGGGCGCGAACACGAACGCGGGCACGCCTTCGACCGGCTCGGCCCCCTCCACTTTCCCGCCGGTGACCAGCGTGACCGCGATGTCCGCCGCCTGCTCGGCCTCCCGGGGAAACGACGCGTAGACCGTCATCGTCTGCCGGCCGGCGACGATCCGGCGTAGGGCCTCGAGGTCGGCATCTTGCCCCGTCACCACGGGCCAGGCATCGAGCGGCACCCTGGCGGCGGCCAGCGCCTGGACCACCCCGGCCGCCTGGGTGTCGTTGGCGACCACGATCGCGTCGAGACTGCCCCGGGGATACCTGACCAGGTGCTCGGCCACCCAGCGCCGCGCTTGGTCGGCTGACCAGCCGGCCGGGTCCTTCTCCGCCACCACGCGGATGCCGGCCTGGTCGAACACCTCATGGATCGCACCCTTGATGGCTGCTGCATTGGCATCGGTCCGGGCACCGTTGAGCAACAGCGCAGTGGCGTCCTTGCCCACCCTGTTCGCGACGGCGCGCGCCACCAGCGTGCCGATCGCCGATGCGTCGTGGGCCACGAAGTAGTCCGCGCCGGCGACGAACCGGTCGTAGGCCACCACCGGGACCTCACCGGCCTTGACGACCAGCTCCTCGCCGGCCTCGGCCGTGACGGCGTTGAGCACGACCACGTCGGCTCCCTGCGCCAGCACCTCGTCGAGCTGTCGCTGTTGCATCATCGGGTCACCGTCGGCGTTCCTGGTGACGTACTCGCAGTCCGGGCAGGTCCGGTCCACCTGGGCGCGGAAGGCCGGCTCGTCCGAGCCGGCCCAGCGTGGGGAGCCGTTGCTCCCCAGCAGGAACGCGATCAACGTGGGGTCCGTGGTCGGGGTGCAGGCCGTCAGCGGCGCCAGCAACGTCGTGGCCAACACCATCGCCAGGATCCGCAGAGTCGTGAGCTTCCTCATGAGCCTCAGCGGAAGGCCGCGTGGCCGGTCAGCGCCTGGCCGAGGACCAGGGTGTGCATCTCGACGGTGCCTTCATAGGTCAGGACGGACTCGAGGTTGTTGGCATGTCGCATCACGGGGTACTCCAGGGAGATCCCGTTGGCGCCCAGGATCGTGCGCGCGGTGCGGCAGATCTCCAGCGCCTCACGGATGTTGTTCAGCTTGCCGATGCTGACCTGCTCCGGTCGCAGTCGGCCCTGGTCCTTCAGACGTCCCAGGTGCAACGCCAGGAGCTGGCCCTTCACGAGCTCCAGCGTCATGTCGGCCAGCTTGGCCTGCGTGAGCTGGAAGGCCGCGATCGGCTTGCCGAACTGAACTCGCTCCCCGGCGTAGGACAGCGCAGCGGCCACGCAGGACCGGGCTGCACCGAGGGCGCCCCAGACGATGCCGTAGCGGGCCTCGTTGAGACACGCCAGCGGCCCGGCGAGGCCGCGCGCCTCGGGCAGCACGGCATCGCCGGGAAGGCGTACGCCGTCGAGCACGAGCTCGCTGGTCACCGAGGCGCGCAGCGAGAGCTTGTGCTTGATCTCGGGTGCCGAGAACCCCGGAGAGTCGCTCGGCACGACGAAGCCGCGGATGCCGTCGTCCGGTCCACCCTCGTCGACCCGCGCCCAGACCACCGCCACGTCGGCGATCGACCCGTTGGTGATCCACATCTTGCGCCCGTCGAGCACCCAGTCGGCGCCGTCGCGCCGGGCCCTGCTGCGCATCCCCGCGGGGTCAGAACCGTGGTCAGGCTCGGTCAGTCCGAAGCAGCCGATGACCTCGCCGGCCGCCATCGGAGGAAGCCACCGCTGCTTCTGCTCCTCGGAGCCGAAGCGCCAGATCGCGAACATCGCCAGCGAGCCCTGGACCGACACCATCGAACGGACGCCGGAGTCGCAGGCCTCGAGCTCCAGGCAGGCCAGCCCGTAGTCGACCGCCGACATTCCCGCGCAGGCGTACCCCTCCAGGTGCATCCCCAACAGCCCTTGTTGGCCGAAGCTCTTCATCAGGCCGCGAGGGTCATCGAGGCGGCCGTCCTCGAACCACTGGGCGACGTACGGCGACGCGACCTGCTCGACGAGGTGGCGGACGCTGGCCCGGATGTCGCGCTCCTCCTGGGTGAGCAGCGAGTCGAGATCGGCTGGGTCGTCGGGGCGGAACGCCGGCAGCGAGGCGGGGGTGCTCATCTGCTCACTCCCACTCGATGGTGCCCGGCGGCTTCGACGTCACGTCGAGCACCACCCGGTTGACGTCGCGGACCTCGTTGGTGATCCGGGTCGAGATCCGCTCCAGCACGTCGAACGGCACCCGGGCCCAGTCTGCGGTCATCGCATCCTCAGAGGTGACCGGCCGCAGCACGATCGGGTGGCCGTAGGTGCGGCCGTCACCTTGGACCCCCACCGACCTGACCTCGGCCAGCAGCACCACGGGCAGCTGCCAGATGTCACGGTCGAGGCCGGCGCGGGTGAGCTCCTCGCGGGCGATCGCATCCGCATCGCGCAGCAGCTCCAGCCGTTCGTGGGTGACCTCGCCGATGATCCGGATGCCCAGCCCGGGCCCGGGGAACGGGTGCCTCCAGACGATCTCCGCCGGTAGGCCGAGCTGCTCACCGACCAGCCGCACCTCGTCCTTGAACAGCGTGCGCAGCGGCTCGACCAGCTCGAACTCCAGGTCGTCAGGCAGGCCACCCACGTTGTGATGCGACTTGATGGTGGAGGTGCCGGCTCCGCCCCCGGACTCGACGACATCGGGATAGAGCGTGCCCTGGACCAGGAATCCGACGTCACCGCCCCCGCCGGCCTGCTGGGCGAGCACCTCGGCCTCGGCAGCCTCGAACACCCGGATGAACTCGCGCCCGATGATCTTGCGCTTCTGCTCGGGGTCGGTGACACCGGCGAGGGCGTCGAGGAAGCGCTTCTGCGCGTCGACGACGTGGAGGGAGACACCGGTCGCGGCGACGAAGTCCCGCTCGACCTGCTCCGCCTCCCCCTTGCGCAAGAGGCCATGGTCGACGAACACGCACGTCAGCCGGTCGCCGATCGCCCGCTGCACGATCGCCGCCGCGACGGCGGAATCGACGCCGCCGGACAAGCCACAGATCGCCCGGCCAGCCTCGCCGATCTGCTCGCGGATCCGCTCGATCTGCTCCTCGACGATGTTGACCATGGTCCACGTCTGCCGGCAGCCGGCGATGTCGTGGAGGAAGTGCTCGAGCACCCGTTGGCCGTGCTCGGTGTGCAGCACCTCGGGGTGCCACTGGACCCCGGCGAGCCGACGGTCGAGATCCTCGAACGCCGCCACCGGGCTCGCGTCCGTGGCGGCGAGCACGGTGAACCCCGCGGGCGCCTCGACGACGGAGTCGCCGTGCGACATCCACACCCGGTGCTCGGCGGGCAGCTTCGCCAGGAGTACGCCGGACTCCCGGACGCGGACCTCGGTGCGGCCGTACTCGCGGGCCCCGGTCTTCGCGACCCGGCCACCCATCCCCTGCGCCATCAGCTGGAAGCCGTAGCACATGCCGAACAGGGGTACCCCGGCCGCGAACAGCCCGGAGTCGATCACCGGAGCGCCGTCCTCGTAGACCGAGGACGGCCCGCCCGACAAGATGATCGCGCGCGGCTGCCTGGCGAGCATCTCGGCCACCGGCATGGTGTGGGGGACGATCTCGGAGTAGACCCGGGCCTCGCGCACCCGGCGCGCGATGAGCTGGGCGTACTGAGCGCCGAAGTCGACCACCAGGACGAGGTCGTGCGCCCCCGGACCTTGTGTGGCGTGCACTCGCGCGGCCTCTCTTTCACGGGCGTCGATAAGGCTCCGAGTCTATCCCGCGACCTTGGCGACTACCGCGGTGCCTCCTCGTCCACGAGCCCCTCCACGTTCACGTCGAGACCGCCGGCTGGGCGACCTTCTCGTCGCCGCAGGAGCCTCTCCGGGTCAGGACACGTCGACGATGGGGAGCCGGAGTGCCCCGGGCGCCGCCGCGGGCACCACGGGTGCGGCCGGCGCAACCGGCTCGACCCGCGTATAGGCCTCGCCCAGCGACGGACGCCTGTCGGCGTCACCCCGGTTCGGCCACATCGCCAACGCCCGCTCGGCCTGGGCCGTGATGGTGAGCGCCGGGTTGACGCCGAGGTTCGCCGAGACCGCCGAACCGTCCACGACATGCAACCCCGGGTGACCGAAGACCCGTTGGTAGCCGTCGACGACGCCCGACTCCGGGTCAGCCCCGATCACGCAGCCACCGAGGAAGTGCGCCGTGAGCGGTCGCTGGAACGGCTCGCCGATGGTCCCGCCGGCCCGACCGCCGACGATCCGGGCCATGATCCGCACCGCCCGGTTGGCCACCGGGATCCAGGTGGGGTTGGGCTCACCGTGGCCCTGACGGGAGGTCAGCACCCGCCGGCCGGTGAGCCGCGAGCGGGTGGTGTAGGTGGTGATCGAGTTGTCGAGGCTCTGCATGACCAAGGCGATCACGGTGCGCTCCGACCAGTGCTTCATGTCGTAGAGGTCGAGCACGTCGCGCCGTTGCCGCCACATCTCCCGCGCCCAGGTGCGCCAGCGTGGTTCAGGGCCGTCGCCGTCGGTCAGCACCGTCGTGAGCAGCGACATCAGGTTGCTGCCCTTGCCGTAGCGCACCGGCTCGATGTGGGTGTGCTCGTCGGGATGGAACGACGAGGTGATCGCAACGCCATGGCTGTAGTCGATCGACGAGTCCGCCGGCGCGACGGCGCCCAGGATCGACTCGGAGTTGGTGCGAGCACGCTCACCGAGCCGCTCCGAGAGGTGCGGCAGCGAGCCGTCGTCCTTCATCGCGTGGAGCAGCCGTTGGGTGCCGAGGGCGGACGCGGCGAAGATCACCTGGTCGGCGGTGAGCACCGAGGGCCTGGCGCCGCGTCGGCCGGCGAGGGAGGTGGTCGGCCGCACGTGCACGGCGTACCCGCCGGTGGTGCGGGGCACCACTCGGGTGACCGTGGTGAGCGGACGGATCTCGGCCCCGGCAGACTCGGCGAGGTGGAGGTAGTTCTTGACCAGGGTGTTCTTGGCGTTGTGCCGGCAGCCGGTCATGCATTCCCCGCAGTTGCGACAGGGGTTGCGCGCGGGACCGGCGCCGCCGAAGAACGGGTCTGCCACGGTGTCCTCGGGCTGCTGACCCGGGCCGCCGAAGAACACCCCGACGGGGGTGGGGTGGAACGTCTCGCCCACGCCCATCTCCTCGGCCACCTGCTGGATCACCACGTCGGAGGGCGTGTGCACGGGGTTCTCGACGACTCCGAGCATCCGCTGCGCCTGGTCGTAGTACGGCGCCAGCTCGGCGCGCCAGTCGGTGATGTCGCGCCACTGGGGGTCGTCGTAGAACGCCGGAAGCGGCTCGTAGAGCGTGTTGGCGTAGACCAGGCTGCCGCCGCCCACCCCTGCCCCGGACACGATCAGGCAGTCTCGGAGCAGGTCGATCCGCTGGATGCCGAAGCATCCGATCTCGGGCCGGAACAGGAAGCGCTTGGTGTCGAACGACGTCGCCGGGAAGTCGCTGTCCTCGAAGCGGGCACCGGCCTCGAGCACCCCGACCCGGTAGCCCTTCTCAGTGAGCCGGAGCGCAGCCACGGAGCCGCCGAAACCGGAGCCCACGATCAGGACGTCGTACTGGGTCATCCCTTGCGGCCGAGCTTGTTCGACACCCGCATGTATGCCGTCATCACCGTGGCGTACGTCGCATCCGACATGCCGGGCATCGGGGAGAGCCGGATCAAGCGCTGGGTCGCCACGGACTGGCTCTCGGTGTAGCGATGGATGCCTTCGGCGCCCTGGCGGCGACCGAGGCCTGACGAGCGCATGCCGCCCATGGGGGCGTCGATGCTGCCGAAGGTCGCCCCGAACGCCTCGTTGATGTTGACCGTCCCGCAGCTGATCTGACGCGCCAGCGCCCGCGCCCGGCGCCCGTCCTGGCTGTAGATCGCCGCGTTCAGGCCGTAGTCGCCGTCATTGGCCCGGGCCACGGCCTCCGACTCGTCGTGGAAACGGTAGACGGACACGACCGGGCCGAACGTCTCGGCGCCGAAGCAGGCCATCGAGGGCGTGACGCCCTCGATGATCGTCGGCTCGAAGAAGTACGGCCCGAGGTCGGGGCGGTGTCTGCCGCCGGTGAGCACTCGCGCCCCCTGGGCGACGGCGTCGTCGACGTGAGCCACCACGGCGTCGAGCTGGGCCTGCGAGATCAGCGGCCCCATGTCGACACCCCACTCCAGCGACGCGCCGAGCGACATCGCCTCGGCGCGGGCCACGAACCGGTCGAGGAAACGGTCATAGATCTGGTCGGCGACGAACAGCCGCTCGGTCGCGACGCACAGCTGGCCGGCGTTGGAGAAGCAGGCCCGCACCGCGCCCTCGGCCGCGCGCTCCAGGTCGGCGTCGCGCAGGACCAGCATGGGATTCTTCCCGCCCAGCTCCAGGGAGCAGCCGATGAGCCGGTCGGCGCAGGCCTGGGCGACCTTGCGCCCGGTGGCGGTGGAGCCGGTGAACGCGACGTAGTCCGCGTGGGAGATCAGCGCCTGGCCGATCTCGGGCCCGGGGCCGGCGACCACCTGCCAGAGGTCCTTCGGCAGCCCGGCGTCCTCGAGCAGCTGGGCCCCCAGCAGGGCGCTGAGCATCGTCTGGTGGTCGGGCTTGGTGATCACGGCGTTGCCGGCGAGCAACGCTGGCAGGCCGTCGGACAGGGCCATGGTGAAGGGGTAGTTCCACGGCGCGATGATGCCGACGACCCCCTTGGGGACCCGGTTGACCTCCACCCGGGTGAGCACCGGCATCACCCCGGTCCGGCGGGAGGACGGGAGGTGCTGGTGTGCCGTCCGCGCGTAGTAGCGGGCAGTCAACGCCACGTGAATCGGCTCGTCGAACGCGTGCTTGCGTGACTTGCCCGACTCCCAGATCGTCAGGTCGAGGATCTCCTCGAGGCGGTCCAGGATCAGGTCGTGGAGCCGCAGCAGCACCTCGGCCCGCTGGTCCAGAGGCGTGCGCGCCCACCCGACCTGCGCTCGGCGAGCCCGGGCGAACGCCTCAGCGACGTCGCTCGGCGAGGACTGAGGGATGTGCGCGAGCGGCTGCCCGTTGATGGGCGAGCGCGCCTCGACGGTCTCGCCCGAGGTGGCCATGATGCGGGCGGTGAGCGCATCGACGTAGGCCCGATCGAGGGCATAGGACGCCGTAGGATCCAGCTCCGGGTCACCGGGGCCGCCGACCATCGGGCCGGCCGGTTGTGGCGAGGTCATGCTGCGAGCCTAGGTGAGGGGTGGCTCCGGGACTACCCCCGAGTAACCTCTGCGGCCCCGGCAGTGCCGAGATTCACGTCGTTCAGGCCGTGCCGACGATCTCGGGTGCGCTGACGCGCGCCTCGTCCGCTTCCTGGTCGGTCATCTTCAGCTGGCTCTGACGTTCGGCCTCGACCCGACGCAGGTAGTGGTCGACCTCGTCATCCACCCGGGCGGCATCCCAGCCGAGCGCTTCGGCCATCAGGTCGGCGGTCGGGCGGGCGGCCGCGACTCCCCGGTCGAACGTCTCGATGGAGATCCGGGTCCGCCGCGCCAGCACGTCGTCGAGGTGCCGGGCACCCTCGTGGGTGACGGCGTACACGACCTCGGCCGACAGGTAGTCCTCGGCGCCCGGCAGCGGGTCTGCCAGCTCGGGTCGGCCCCGGATCAGGTCGAGCACCTCGTCGACCATCCCGCCGAAGCGCCCGAGAAGGTGGTCGATCACGCCGACCGGCACGCCGGACTTGCGCGACAGCATCACCCGCTGGTTGGTGCGCGTCTCGAACCCCTGCGAGCCCACCAAGGGCACCCGGTCGGTGATCGAGTCCCGCGAGGTCGTCGCGGTGAGGTGACGCAGCGTGGGCACGGCGGCGTCGACGGCGTCCTTGGCCATCACGCGGTACGTCGTGAGCTTGCCGCCGCCGATCATCACCAGGCCGGGGACGGGCGCCACCACCGTGTGCTCGCGCGAGATCTTGGACGTCGACTCGTCCTCACCCTTCAGCAACGGCCTCAGGCCGGCGTACACCCCGACGACGTCGGTGTGGTCGAGCGGGTCCTTGAGGATCGTGTTGACGTGGGTCAGCAGGTAGTCGATGTCGGCCTTGCTGGCCGCGGGGTGGGCCTTGTCGAGGTCCCAAGGGGTATCGGTGGTGCCGATGATCCAGTGCCTGCCCCAGGGGATGACGAACAGCACCGAGTTCTCGGTCTTGGTGATGAACCCGGCCTCGGACCGGATCCGATCCCGCGGCACGACCAGGTGGATCCCCTTGGACGCCTGCACATTGAGGGATCCCCGGCCGCCGACCAGCTCCTGGATCTCGTCGGTCCACACGCCGGCGGCGTTGACCACGACGCGGGCCCGGATCTCGAAGTCCGTGTCGGTCTCGAGGTCGCGGGCCCGGACGCCGACCACGCGCTCGCCCTCGCGCAGGAAGCCGTTGACCTTGGTGCGGGTGGCGACATAGGCGCCGTGCGACTGGGCGGTGCGGGCGATGGACATCACCCAGCGCGCGTCGTCGACCTGGCAGTCGTAGTAGCGGATCGCGCCTGTCATCTCGTCGGTCTTGAGGTCCGGCGCCATCCGGGCGACCTGCTTGCGGAAGAGATGGCGATGCCGGGGGACGCCCATGTCGTACTTGCCGGCCATCGCCATGGCGTCGTACAGCGCCAGCCCGGCGCCGACGTAGGGCCGCTCCCACGTGTGATGGAGCGGGTAGAGGAACGGCACGGGCCGCACCAGGTGCGGAGCCAGTCGGGTCAGGTGCAGACCCCGCTCCTCCAGCGCCTCACGGACCAGGCCGAAGTCGAACATCTCCAGATAGCGAAGCCCGCCGTGCACGAGCTTGCTGCTGCGCGAGGAGGTGCCGGACGCCAGGTCGCGCTGCTCGATCAACGCCGTCGAGAGCCCGCGGGTCACCGCGTCGAGGGCGGTCCCGGCGCCCACGATGCCACCGCCCACGACGAGCACATCGAGCTCGCCGCCCGCCTGCGCCGTGGCGCGAAGCGCCTCCACCGCGTCGTCGCGGGCGGTCGGGCTCAGGGCGCTGCTCTCGCTCATGCGCTCATTGTGCCGTGACCGCACCGGGGCTACACCTCCGGCAGGCACTCGGTTGGGCTAGTGTGCTAGCTTTCTAGCATGAAGCCGACCAAGAAGGTCCAGTTCAACGTCTATCTGCCCCCGGACCTGGTGCGCGCACTCAAGCACCGCGCGGTTGACGAGCAGGTCTCCCTGTCGAGTCTCGTCGAGCAGGTCCTCAGCACCTACCTGAAGGAGTCCCCATGTCACTGACCGTGCGACCGATCCTCTTCACCGAGCACACTGCGGAGTACCTCACCATTCTCGAGGCGCTGGGCATGCGCGTCCTGCTAGAGACGACCGGCTGGACGGTGCTGGCCGCACGGGCGGGGCGCGTCGCGATGCACTCCACGATGGAAGGCCGGGTGAGCGAGGGCACCGTCCACCTTGGGTTCGAGACCTCGGACCTTGCAGGCTATGCCGCGGCCGTGCAGGACTCCGCGCCGGCTGACCTCGAAGTCGCACTCGTCGAGGCCAACCAGGGACCGGCCGTGCAGGTCAAGGCCCGCGACGGCCTGGAGTTCTTCGTGGACTCCCCCGCCGTCGAGGGCGCCGAGCCGGAGTGCCCGGTGATCATCGAGCCGCTGTGGATCACCGACGACGTCCCCGGCGCTACCGCCGACCTTCAGGCACTCGGGCTGCGCCTGGTGATGTCGAACCTGGACGGGCGGGTGACCTACCTCCGCGCCGACGACGGGCAGGTGCTGACCCATGTCGCAGACTGGGGCTGGAAGGGCGCCCTGTTCGCCGTCGACTGCGTGGGAGACATCCGGGCCGTCCATGCGGCCCTCCTCGCAGCCGGCATCCAGCACGACGTCATCGACGAGACCCACGGCACCACCCTCAAGGTGCCGATGCCCGGCACCGAGGAGACGTTCTGGGTCTCGAAGCTCGACGCCGAGCCCGTCGGCGTCGCCCGCCATGAGGGCTAGTGCTCGGCGACGACCTCGACCCGCTGGAACTCCTTGAGGTCGGTGTAGCCGGTCATCGCCATCGACCGCGTCAGGGCCCCGATCAGGTTCATGGTGCCGTCGGCCACCCGCGACGGGCCGAACAGGATCTCCTTCATCGTCCCGACCGGCTCGAACGCGACCCGCTCACCCCGCGGCAGGTCGCGGTGGTGTGCCTCGCCGCCCCAGTGGAAGCCGTGGCCAGGCGCGTCCGAGGCCCGGGCGAACGGCGATCCCACCATCACGGCGTCGGCGCCACAGGCGACCGCCTTCGCGATATCGCCGGATCGGCCGATCGAGCCGTCCGCGATGACATGGACATAGCGACCGCCCGACTCGTCGAGGTAGTCGCGGCGCGCCGCGGCCACGTCGGCGACCGCGGAGGCCATCGGGACAGCGATGCCGAGCACGGTGCGGGTGGTGTGGGCCGCGCCGCCGCCGAATCCGACGAGCACCCCCGCTGCGCCGGTGCGCATCAGGTGGAGAGCCGCCTGGTGGGTGGCGCAGCCACCCACGATGACCGGGACGTCGAGCTCGTAGATGAACTCCTTGAGGTTCAGCGGCTCGGCCTGGGAGGACACGTGCTCCGCGGAGACGGTGGTCCCGCGGATCACGAACATGTCGACGCCGGCGTCGACGACGGCCTTGGCGAACTCCTTGGTGCGCTGCGGCGACAGCGAGCCGGCGACCGTGACGCCGGAGTCGCGTATCTGACGGAGCCGCTCGGTGATCAGCTCGGCCTGGATCGGGGCCGTGTAGATCTCCTGGAGTCGCGCGGTCGCGTCGGTGCCCTCGAGCCCCGCGACCTCGACCAGCAGCGGCTCGGGGTCGTCGTAGCGCGTCCAGAGGCCCTCGAGGTTGAGCACCCCGAGTCCGCCGTGCCGCCCGAACGAGACCGCGGTGGCCGGCGACATCACCGAGTCCATCGGCGCCGCGAGGATGGGCAGGTCGAAGCGGTAGGCGTCGATCTGCCAGGCGACGCTGACCTCCTCTGGGTCGCGGGTGCGGCGGCTGGGCACGATGGCGATGTCGTCGAACGCGTAGGCCCGGCGAGCGCGCTTGGCCCGCCCGATGTCGATGTCGGTCACGGGTGAAGGCTAGCGAGGATCTGTCCGGAGTCGGCTACTGGTGTGTACGACGTGCGCCCGCGTTGTCTACTGGTGCGTACGACGCACCTGGTGCGTCGTACGCACCAGTAGACAACGGCACGCCAGACCACCCGGCACAATGGCCGACATGATCACGCTCGACCTGGCCGGCGCTCTCCGCGAAGCCGGGCTCACCTGGCAAGCGACCAAGGGCGACTGGTTCGCCATTCCCGACCGCGAACTCGACGACCAGGCATTCGTAGTGAGCGACATGGTGATCGAGCGGGTGCGCGGCGCCGGAGGCGCGGAGATTCTCGCGTTCAACGGAACCACGGAATGGGCCCTCGACAGCCTCGAGGCCGGCGAGGCGCTGTGGCTACCCCGCGAGGACCAGCTCCGCGACGCGCTGGGAGACGCCTTCGTGCGACTCGAGCCGGTCCCTGGCGAGCAGGCCGGCTATCGCCGTCACGACGGCCGACGGCGAAGAGCAGCACCGCTTCGTGGACCTGACGGCCGAGGCGGCGTACGCCCGGGCACTGCTGGCATTCCTCCAGCACTGACGATCATCGACGATGGTGCCACGATGTGCGGGTCATCTTCGATCCGGCGGGGCATCCTTGCTGCCTCTACCGCGACCCCGGTTGAACCACGGACGCACGAACGGGACGAAGCGGGGCGTGACCGCGGCATAGGCGGCGTACCCGGGATACGTCTCCGAGAGCCGAGCCTCTTCCCACCGCGCCTTGCCCCAGAAGAACGCCACGGTCGCGATCCCCAGCACCAGACCGGCCCACTGGCGCGTCCCGACGGTCACTGCCAGCACGATGCTGAGCACGCCGGTGTAGATCGGATGGCGCACCAGCGCGTACAGACCGTCGGTCCGCAACGCGCCGCGCCGGTTGGGGACCGGGGTCGGCGTCAGCGCCCGGCCCAGGTTCAGACTCGCCACCACGACGACCACGAGTCCGAGGACCAGCAGCCCCGTCGAGGCGGCCGCGAGCCAGACCGGCATCGGCCAGTCGCTGCCGGTGGGAACCAGGACGAGCGCGATCAGCAGCACCGCTTGAATGGCGACGAGCGCCCACCCGGTCGTCGTCCGGCTCACCGGGGAGCTCAGCGCCCGGAGTAGTTCGGCGCTTCGACCGTCATCTGCACGTCGTGGGGGTGGCTCTCCTTGAGCGAGGCCGAGGTGATCCGGATGAAGCGGCCCTTCTCCTGCAGCTCGGGAATGGTCCGAGCGCCGACGTAGAACATCGACTGGTTGAGACCGCCGACGAGCTGGTGGGCCACGGCGGCGAGCGGGCCGCGGTAGGCGACCTGGCCCTCGATGCCCTCGGGCACGATCATGTCGTCGCTGGTCACCTCTGCCTGGAAGTAGCGGTCCTTGGAGTAGGACTTCTTCTCGCGGCTCGACATCGCGCCCAGGGAGCCCATCCCGCGGTAGGACTTGAACTGCTTGCCGTTGACGAGCACCAGCTCACCCGGTGACTCCTCGCAGCCGGCCAGCAGCGAGCCGACCATCACCGACTCGGCGCCGGCCACGATGGCCTTGGCGATGTCGCCGGAGTGCTGCAGGCCGCCGTCGGCGATCACGGGTACGCCGGCCGGCTGGCACGCGAGCCAGGCGTCGTAGACCGCCGTGACCTGGGGGGCGCCGACCCCGGTGACCACCCGGGTGGTGCAGATCGAACCCGGCCCGACCCCGACCTTCACCGCGTCGGCGCCGGCGTCCACGAAGGCCTGCGCCCCAGCCCGGGTGGCGACGTTGCCGCCGATCACCTGCACCTGGCGGGTCGCGGGGTCGGCCTTCAACCGCTGCACCAGGTCGAGCAGCATCCGCACGTGGCCGTGCGCGGTGTCGGCGACCAGCACGTCGACGCCGGCCTCGATCAGCCGGGTCGCCCGCTCCCAGGCGTCCCCGAAGTAGCCGATCGCGGCGCCGACCATCAGCCGGCCGTCAGCGTCCTTGGAGGCGTGCGGGAACTGTTCGGACTTCACGAAGTCCTTGACCGTGATCAGCCCGCCGAGCCGGCCCTCGTCATCGACGAGGGGGAGCCGCTCGCGCTTGTGCTGGCGCAGCAGGGTCGTGGCATCCTCGCGCGAGATCCCGACGGGCGCCGTGATCAGCGGCATCGGCGTCATCACCTCGGTGACCTTGGTGGTCGCCCACTCGGCGACCGGGGTGAACCGCAGGTCGCGGTTGGTGATGATGCCGAGGAGGCGATCGTCGAGGTCGACGACGGGGAGCCCGGAGACGCGGTACTCCCCACAGATCCGGTCCAGCTCCTCCAACGTCGCGTCCGGACCGATCGTGACCGGGTTGGAGATGATGCCCGTCTGGGTGCGCTTGACCAGGTCGACCTGGTAGGACTGGTCGTCGATCGAAAGGTTGCGGTGCAGGACGCCGAGGCCGCCCTGTCGAGCCATCGCGATCGCCATCCGAGACTCGGTCACGGTGTCCATCGCGGCGCTGATCAGCGGCACCTTCAACGAGATCTCGCGCGTCAGCCGGCTCGTGGTGTCGATGTCGGTCGGCGCGAGGTCGGTGTCGCCGGGCAGCAGCAGCACGTCGTCGTACGTCAGGCCCATCGCGGCGAACTTCTCGGGAACACCCTGCCCGGCTTCAGTCTGCCTGCTCTCGACCCAGTCACCCATGCACGTCACCCATGCCCGGATCCTACCGGCGCCGACCTCCACTACCATGCAGTGGCGTCGACGATCGGGGGACTCGGATGGGCAAGGCTGTGCCAACGGCACTGGCGCTGGTGTTGGCGGCGTCTGGATGCGGGGTGCTGTCCGGACCGGACCCCCTGCGCGATTCCACTCTGCCGACACGGGAGACCACCCCTCCCGCAGGACCGGCGTACCTCTCCGAGCGGCTCGGCACCTCCATCTCGACCTGGGACGTGGTCGTCGGAGGAAGGACCGTGTCACTGGGCAAGCTCGACCGGGCGAGCTGGCTGCCGGACGGGCGGGTCCTGGTCGTGCGCTCGCGGTACCAGCGCTCCGGGAAGGACCTGTTCGCCACCCGCCCCAGGGCCCGGATCGTCGAGCCGACCACCGGCGAGGTCGTCGCCGAGCAGCGAGGAGACGGCGACTGGGGGATCACTCCCGAGGCGATCACGCTCCGCAATGACGGGCGCAACCGGATCACCGTCTACTCCCCCGACCTGTCGGACCCGAGGGTGATCACCGTGGGACCACGCGCGGTGAAGACCGACCAGCTCGACAAGGATGAGGCGACCTTCCACCTGCACCACGCGGCGTACACCCTCGACGGCGTGACCTGGGTTCAGTGGGGCATCAACAGCGAGGACGACACCCGGACCGACCACGGGGTTCTCCGCATCGAGGGCGACGAGCCCACTGAGGTGCTCCGCAACGAGCCCATCGTCGCCCTGCTGCCGAGCAGCGACGGCTCGGCACTGCTGGCGCTGTTGCAGGACAACGGCGAGGACGAGAGCTGCGGCGGCTGCGTCGTGGAGCAGAAGATCGTCGAGCTGGACCCTGCGACGGGCGAGGTGGCGGCCGACTACCGGATGCCGTCCGACTACGACCGCAGCTGGCGGGTGGAGGTCGTCGACAAGGTGGGCGACACGGTGGTGGTGCGGTTCTCGATCGGTGAGGCCGAAGAGAAGGGGGATCCCGGAGTCGCCCGGCAGACCTGGACCTACGACGGCAGCTGGTCCCGGGTCGGGGAGCTCGACGGCACCCGGACCCGGTGGCAGGACGGTGGCCAGCTCTCGTGGACTCAGACGGAGACTCGGCGCGACGTCGGCGAGGGCGCCCGCTACCGGTTGACCTGGCGGCCGGACAGCGGCGGGGAGCAGGTGCTCTCCGACGGGTCCGACTGTCCGGAGAACGACGGAACCATGGCGGTTCCGGTCGGCGCCAAGCTGTGCCCCCTGATCAGCGCCCCCGGGTCGCTGTTGCCGCCGGAGTGAGGTCTCAGCTCGCGCCGACGAAGTCCCGCACCGGCGCGCGCACCGTGAGCCGGTCCGCCGACATCCTGATCCGGCCGCGCAGGCCGGCCGCCAGCACCAGCGGCAACACCGCCTGGTTGTCCGCGCGCGTGTTCATCAGCACCTCGGTCGCGCCGTTCAGCGCTGCCAGTCGCGCCGCCTCGTTGAGGAGGCGGGTGCCGATGCCCTGACGCCGCCACTCAGGATCGACCTCGAGCACGAGCTCGCGGACGCCCGGCTCGCCTGCCTCGGGCCGCAGGTTCGCCACCCCGACTTGAGCGCCGTCCACGGAGGCAGAGACGACGCCCTCACCCACCACGTACGCCGGCGAGGCGGAGCTGCTCACCCGACGGCCCGACGCCGGCACGGGACGCTCGTGCCGGGCGCGCTCAAGGACATCGCTCACCAGGTCGGCCAGCGCGGCCGCGCGGGCGTGCTCAGTGCCGGTGAACGGCGCGGTGCGGCGCACCTGCACCTGCACCTCGCCGATCGACAGCTCCATCACGTCCTGCTCAGGCGGGTCGGAGCCGGGTGCCGGGTCGGCCTCCGCGTCGAACAGCCTGGCCACGATCTCGGGAAAGGATGCCGGTTGGGCCAGGATCGAACGAGCCGCCTGGACGTAGCGAGTCGGCTGGTCCACCAGTGCAGCCTCTGAGCACCGCGAAGCGCTGACCGGGCCGCCCCCGGCACGCCGCACGAGCCGGGCGATCTCCTCCTCGGCCCAGTCGCTGGGAGTGCCCAGCACCAGCTCGTCGGTGACGGCACCGACGTCGGGGAAGATCTGCAGGCCGAGGATGTTGACGTCGGCGCGGCCGCACTGCTGGGCCAGCGCCGCCAGGGCGCCGGGACGGTCGGGCAACGTGGTGCGGACTCGCCAGAGCATCGGCGTCCCCTCTCGTGGTGGGCGGTGAGGGTTCGAGGGTCCCCTGGTCGGGTTTCCCGGCGGGGTCCGCGGTGTTTCGGCTGGGAAAACTCAGTGACACCAGTGAGTAGACAGACTGTCTAGTTAGACATACTATCTAGTCCGTGACCGAGCATGGCTTCCCCAGCGAGTGGCTCCGAGGTGTCCTCGGTCTCGCCGTGCTGCGCATCGTGGCCGACGGACCGACGTACGGCTATGCCATCACAGTGACCCTGACGGAAGCCGGCTTCGGAGCGATCAAGGGCGGCACGCTCTATCCGCTACTCGGTCGCTACGAGGAGGCCGGGCACGTCACCACCCAATGGCGCGAGGGCGAGGGTGGGCCCGGACGCAAGTACTACGCCCTGACTGACACCGGCCGCGCACTGGTCGCCGAGCAGGGCCGGGCCTGGGCCGAGTTCGCCGGCCGGGTCACCGATTTCGTCACCACTCCCCTCACCACCATCGTTTCGGAAGGACGCCCCAGATGAGCGCCAGTCACACCACCTACCCGCATCTCCCGCCAGCGTGGCGCGACGCGGTGATGCTTGAGCTTCGGATGCGGGGAGCCTCCGGCGCCACGATCGGTGATGTGCTCGCCGTCGCCGAGACTCACTGCGCGGACAGCGGAGAAACTCCCGACTCCGCCTTCGGCAGAGCACGGGAGTATGCCGCCGAGGTCCCGTTGGGCGACGGGGCGCACCCCAACACACTCCCTGACCTCATCAGGTCAGCCGCGCCGACGATGGTGAGCCTGGCCGGCATGATGCTCGCCTTCGCCACCACCACCGCCTGGGTGAGCCACCGGCCCACTGTGGTGACCTGGGGCCTGGTGCTCGGAGTCGTGGCGATTCTCGCCGGCTCGGTGGCCCTGGTTCAGTGGATACATGTGTTCGCCTCGCGGATGTGGGCATTGGCTGTGCTGGTCTGGCTGATGACAGCCGGATTCACGACGCTGGTGGTCGGCCTCGCTCGGCAGGCGTTCGCCCTGCCCGCGCCACTGGCGGCTGGCGCGGCGGTGATCCTGCTCGCGGCGGGAGCCTGGTGGAGTCAGCTGGGCCCCGAGGCGGACCCGGTCGCCGATCCGCTTCGTGGCGACCCGGCGCCTCGCGCCACTCGCCTCGTCGGCGCGATCGGCCCCTGGCTGTTTCCGGTGGCAACCGGGGTAGGGGTGCTGCTCCTGCTGATGGTCGGAGGCTGAACGAGGTCCGCCACCGTGGCCGGCCGAGTCCGTCAGGCCGGCTCGGCGAGCACCGCGCACACGACCCGCCGCCCGTGCTCTGCCATCCGCGGAAAGGTCTCGCGGTAGTAGCCGATCCCCGTCAAGGACGGCGCCAGCGCCCAGCCGAGGGCCCGCGTCCAGGTCGCGTCGTCATAGTCCAACGCGGAGCGGTACGCCGCCCGGGCGGCGCCGGTGAACGTCCACCACGCCGCGGCCAGGTCGGGCGCCGGATCGGTCACGCCGAGCGCCCCCCAGTCGATCACCGCGACCAGCCGACCCCGGTCGTCCACGATCAGGTTGCCGGGTTGGAGATCGCCGTGGATCCAGACCGGTGGGCCGGACCACTCGGGCGTCCCCAGACATCGGTCCCAGACGGCGTGCGCCGCGCTCGGATCGAAGCCGTCCTCGTGACCCTGCAGGTCGACGATCGCGGCCCGGACTGCACCGTCGACATGCCTCAGGGAGGCGCCCCGGGTGCCCGGCCGCGTGGCCGGTCCCGCGAGCGCTGCCACCGCGTGCAACGAGCCCACGAAGCCGGCCAGGTCGCGCGCCAGGGCCACATCGTCAGTGCCCAGCCGAGGGGGCGTCGTGCCCTCGAACCACCGCACCACGCTCCATCGCCAGGGGAAGCCCTCCCCCGGCTCGCCCACGTGCAGCGGCACTGGCAGCGCGGCGGGCAGCGAGGGCGCCAGGCGCTCGAGCCAGGTGGCGTCGGAGTCGGCCTGGTCGACTGCCCAGCCGATCTTCGGCATCCGGGCGAGGAGGTCCTGACCCACGCGGAACAGCACATGGTCGGTGCCCTCCACCTCGGTCGGCAGGGCGGTGACCACGAGCTCGGCCCAGTCAGGACGCTGGGCCGCAATCAGCCGGCGTACCTGGTCGGGGGTCGCGCGGACCTCGTCGGCGTGCACGGCGCGACGGTACTGCGCACCTTCTCTCGGCAGCCACCTGGATTCGGCTCCCAGGTGTTGTCCACCCCGAAATGCGCTGACCCGTCGCCGTGAAACTGGCGACGGGTCAGCGTGAAACTGGCGACGGGTCAGTGGCCGTGACCGTGGCCGTGACCGGCAGCGCCGGACGCGTCGTCCTCTTCTTCGGGCTTCTCCACGATCAGCGTCTCGGTCGTGAGCAGCATGCCCGCGATCGAGGTGGCGTTGACCAGGGCGGAGCGAGTGACCTTGACCGGGTCCAGGACGCCCTGGGCGACCAGGTCGCCGTACTCGCCGGTGGCGGCGTTGTAGCCGGTCCCGGCGCCGGCCTCACGGACCTTGGTGACGATGACGTAGCCGTTCTCGCCACCGTTCTCCGCGATCCAGCGAAGCGGCTCGTCGAGGGACTTTCGCACGATCCGTACCCCGGCCGCCTGGTCGCCGGTGAGGCCAAGCTCGCCGTCGAGGACCGACGCCGCGTGGATGAGGGCCGAGCCGCCGCCGGCGACGATGCCCTCCTCGATCGCGGCACGGGTCGCAGAGACCGCGTCCTCGATCCGGTGCTTCTTCTCCTTCAGCTCCACCTCGGTGGCGGCGCCGACCTTGATCACACACACACCGCCGGCCAGCTTCGCGAGGCGCTCCTGGAGCTTCTCGCGGTCCCAGTCGGAGTCGGTGTTCTCGATCTCGGCCTTGATCTGGTTGATCCGGCCCTCGACCTCGGCGGAGTCGCCACCGCCGTCGACGATCGTGGTGTTCTCCTTGGTGACCACGACGCGGCGGGCGGTGCCCAGCACCTCCAGGCCCACCTGGTCGAGCTTGAGGCCGACCTCGGGCGCCACGATCTGACCGCCGGTCAGGGTCGCGATGTCCTGCATCATGGCCTTGCGACGGTCACCGAACGCCGGGCTCTTGACCGCGACGGCGTTGAAGGTGCCGCGGATCTTGTTGACCACCAACGTGGACAGCGCCTCGCCCTCGACGTCCTCGGCCAGGATGAACAGCGACTTGCCGGTCGCGATCACCTTCTCCAGGAGCGGCAGCAGGTCCGCCACCGAGGAGATCTTGCCCTGGTGCAGGAGGATGTAGGGGTCGTCGATGACGGACTCCATGCTCTCCGGGTCGGTCACGAAGTACGCCGAGATGTAGCCCTTGTCGAACTGCATCCCCTCGGTGAACTCCAGCTCGGTGCCCATGGTGTTGGACTCCTCGACCGTGATCACGCCGTCCTTGCCGACCTTGTCGAAGGCCTGCGCGAGCAGGTCGCCGATCACGCTGTCGCGGGAGGAGATCGTGGCCACCGAGGCCATGTCCTCGCGGGTCTCGACCTCGCGGGCGGACTCGCGCAGCGCGTCGCTGACGGCCTCGGCCGCGGCGTCCATGCCCCGCTTGATGCCCATCGGGTTGATCCCGGCGGCCACCGCCCGGAGACCCTCGTGGACCATCGCCTGCGCCAGTACGGTCGCGGTGGTGGTGCCGTCGCCCGCGACATCGTTGGTCTTGGTGGCGACCTCCTTGGTCAGCTGGGCGCCGAGGTTCTCGAACGGGTCGTCGAGCTCGATCTCGCGAGCCACGGTGACGCCGTCGTTGGTGATCGTGGGGGCGCCCCACTTCTTGTCCAGCACGACGTAGCGGCCCTTGGGGCCGAGCGTCACCTTGACGGTATTGGCCAGGGCATCGACGCCCCGCTCCAGCGAACGCCGGGCCTTCTCGTCGAACTCCAGAATCTTCGGCATGTGTGAATCTCTCTCATCCAGCTCGCGAGTGGTCGGGTGATCCAGCGCCCCGCTGGCAAGGCGGACGACGGAGCGGTGCTAGCAGCACCGCGACCGAGGACAACGCCGCCAGCGGGGAGGCTGGGTCAGCCGACCACCGCGAGAACGTCGCGGGCGGAGAGAATGAGGTACTCCTCGCCGGCGTACTTCACCTCGGTGCCGCCGTACTTGCTGTAGATGACCTTGTCGCCGACGGCTACGTCCAGCGGGACGCGGTTGCCGTTGTCGTCGATGCGGCCCGGCCCGGTCGCCATGACCTCGCCCTCCTGGGGCTTCTCCTTGGCGGTGTCCGGAATGACCAGGCCCGAAGCCGTGGTCTGCTCGGCGTCAAGGGGCTTGACGACGATCCGGTCCTCGAGAGGCTTGATGTTGACCGACACGATGTCGACCTCCACTTTCTCCACTAGATGTCGACGGTGGGCGCCCCGCTGGGGGACGCCGACACGTCTGGATGTACACGTCTGGGCTTGCGGGGAGGTACGCCGTCGCGGGGGTCGCACCGACTCGCAAGCGCTGGCACCCTCGGGGTGAGAGTGCCAAGTCAGACGTTAGCACTCACCCCACGGGAGTGCCAGGCAGGCCCCCAGGAGGGCGCCCGGCGGCCAGGATCCGACCGGCGCCGTCGCCGGCGTCGGCCCAGAGCCCGGCGAGCTCGACGACGGCCAGCGCCGAGGTCGGCATCGGCACCCACTCCCCCGTCAGCTGCTCCACCAGCTCCTCCAGCGCGGGGTTGTGGCCGACCAGCGCCGCTGAGGCCACCTCCCCACCGAGCCGGCGGACGACCCGCAACAACGGGTCCGCGCCGAAGGAGTACAGATCCTCCTCGACCCGCACCGGAGGGGCCGCCGAGAGCTCGGCCGAGACCAGCTCCCACGTGGTCCGGGCGCGCTGGGCCGGAGAGACGAGCGCCAGGTCGAGGCGCGGCAGCTCCCGCGCCAGCCAGCGACCGGCCTCCGGAGCCTGCCGCCTCCCCCGCGCACCTACCGGCCGTTCGTGATCGGGGTGGGCACCCGACCAGTCAGACTTCGCGTGCCGGACCAGCACCAGCGTGTGGCTCACCCAGCCAGCCTAGCGATCGAGCGAGACGCTTCCGTCACAAACACTCGGTCACGTCAACCGCCCACCTGGGCCATCCGCTCCCCGCCGTCCCCTCGCATGCTCAGCCGGGTAGCCCCTACGAAGGAGACCCCTGTGCGCAGTCGATTCCTCACTGTCCTGATCGCCGCGATCGTGGTGGTCGGCGGCCTCAACGTCGCGGCGTACGCCGCCACCGGCGGCAAGTTCCTGCTCGGGAAGTCGAACACAGCGAACCGCACGAGCACGCTGACCAAGACCGGCAACGGGCCGGCGCTCTCCTTGAAGACCAAGGCGTCGGCGCCACCGCTGAAGGTGAGCTCCTCCAAGCGGGTGGCGCGGCTGAACGCCGACACCGTCGACGGCAAGCACGCGAAGTCGCTGCAGACCCGGCCCAGCGTCTACGAGCTGCCGCTGATCGCCTCCACCAACAGGTTCACGGTGTACGTCGACCTGAACCCGGGGGTGTACCAGGTCGACTACTCGGTCCTCGCGAACATGAGCGCCATCGGCGCCACGGTCAACTGCTTCTGGAATTCGACGTTCGAGGGAAGCCCGGTCACGACCGGATACGGCTACGGCGCCACCTTCTCCAGCTTCTCCACATCCAACAGCAGCACAACGATCCTGACGTCGGGCACCGCCGACTGGCTCGAGTGCTTCTCCGACGGAGGAAATGCGGTCATCGGGACCAGCAACCAGGCGGGGTCCCAGATCACCGTGACGCGGATCGACAGCATCGCGTACAAGTCAGGCTCGCCGACTGCTCCGCGGGGCGCGCCGCGGCCGACGCGAACGCCTCAGCAGGGCTGACCTCGCCGGGCAGCAGTCACCGGCGGACCGGGTAGGTGCGCAAGGATGCAGGAGTGGACCTCCCCACCTTCCGCTGGCTGCTGACCCCCGAGGGGCAGCAGTTGCTGCTCACCGCCGCGCAGGCCTACGCCGACAGCGACGGCGACCCGGTCCGCGCCGCGGACCGGGTCCGGAAGGCCGAGGCCGACGCGGATCGGGCCGCGGCCGCGCTTACCCAGGTCGAGCTGCGGGTCAGGGCGGTGGCGAAGTTCGGCGAGGAGGCGCTGCGGCTGTACTTCACCCCCGACGCGCTCGAGCAGGCGACCCGCCCGAGGGTGGCCCAGCACCGAGCGGCGAGGATCGCGGCCGCAGACCCAGGCTCGGTGATCGACCTCGGCTGCGGCATCGGCAGTGACCTGATGGCGTTCTCCCGCGCCGGACTCACTGCGGCCGGCGTGGAGCTCGACCCCGTGCGGGCCGCGATCGCGGAGGCCAACCTCGCGGCGCTCAGGCTCGAGGGGGCGGTCGCCGTCGCCAACGCGACCACGGTGGACGTGAGTGGCTTCGGCGTGGCGTTCGCCGATCCCGCCCGGCGGTCGGGCCGCGGACGGACCTTCAACGCCGCGGACTGGTCGCCCCCCTGGGTCTGGGTCGAGGAGCTGCTGCGCGGACGGGCCGTGGTGAAGACCGCGCCTGGGCTGCCGCACGAGCTGGTGCCGGGCGGGGTCGAGGCGGAGTGGGTCAGCGAGCACGGCGAGGTGAAGGAGGCCGCGCTGTGGTCGCCGTACCTCGCGACCTGCAGGCGGCGCGCCACCGTGCTCGCCGCGAGCGGTCTGGCCACCCTGACCGAGGAGGACGACCCGTACGACGGCCAGGAGCGGCCGGTGCGCGAGCTCGGTGCGTTCCTCTACGAACCCGATGGGGCGGTGATCCGGGCGGGGCTGGTCACTGCGGTGGCCGCGGGCGTGCAGGGCGGGCTGCTCGACGAGCACATCGCCTACGTCACGTCCGACGAGTCGTTCCGCACGCCCTTCGGGCGCGGCTACCGGGTCGTGGAGACGCTGCCCTACCGCGAGAAGCAGCTGCGCGCCGCGCTCCGGGACCGCGGGATCGGCACCCTGACCATCAAGAAGCGGGGCGTCGACATCGACCCCGCCGCACTCCGCAAGCGGCTGCACCTGGCCGGCGAGGACGAGGCGACGCTCGTGCTCACCCGGGTCGCCGGCCACGGCACCGCGATCCTGGTCAAGCCCTTCTGAAGCAACCAATCGCCCTCCGGATGCGTCTCTCTTGCAGCACACACCATGAATCGGGGGAACAATCCATGAGCACCACGCGACTCACCATCGCCGCGACCGGCCTCTGCCTGGCCACGTCCGTCCTGGCGGCGTGCGGCGGCTCCGATCCCGGGACCGAACCCACCACGCCGACCACCGGCAGCCCGTCGTCAGGCGCGTCGCAGGGCCCGTCGGAGTCGCCGTCGGCCTCCGACTCACCTGACACCCCGCCCGCCAGCCCCGTGCTCGACGTGCGTGGCCTGGACACCGGCGCGAAGCCCGGGCTGGCCTACGCCACACTGTCCTACGTCAAGGGCATCCAGCGCGGTGGCACGATCCACGCGGCCGACGGGACCACGCCGGCCCTGCCGCCGTACTCCCTCAACGAGTTCGTCCCGTTCGGGGACGACTGGATCGTGGACATGGTCGATCCTGACAACGGCGACGAGTTCGTCTACGTGATGCCGTCCGAGGGGGCGTACTCCGAACCCTGGGAGGTCTCCGGCGGGATCGCGGTGTCCCCGCGCGGCAACGTGGTGGCCTGGACCGGCCTGGACGGCACGGTGTACGCCGCCCACGCGAAGACCGGCGACGTGCTCACCATGCCCAAGATCCCGGTCAAGGGCCCCTACCGCACGGTCGGCGTCACCAGCGAGGACTGCAAGGAGGGTCGCACCAACGACAGCGGCTGCGCGGTGTACGTCAATGGCGGTGGCGGCCGCGCGGTCGTCTACGTCACCACCTCCCACGGCATCGTCGACACCGTGCCTCGGATGCTGGCGGCGACCAGCTCGCGGGGTCGGCGGATCGGCGGGATGTACTCCGTCGACGAGGAGAAGCCGGGCAGCTGCAGCCGGATGCGTTCGACCTTCGGCCGGTGCTGTGGAAGACCTGCGACAACACCCTGGACGTGATCGCTCCCGACAGCCGGCATCTGATCGGTCTGCCGGGCTACCTGGACGGGTTCGGGCCGAACTCGCTGGACATTCTCTCGATGAGCGACGGTCGCCCGGTCCGGTCCTGGTCCGGGGGACCCAGCTCGGCGACGTACTTCGACCAGGTGTGGGAGGACCGGGCCCACGTGCTGATCCGGACCTTCCAGAAGGGCAAGTGGGCCATCGTGCGCGTCGGCGTCGACGGGTCGCTGGAGTACGCCGTGGCGCCGGTGAAGGCGGAGTCGCTGGAGTCGCCGCTGATGCTCCAGACCCGATAGCCGCGACCGGGCGGGTCACTCACCCAGCAGGGCCCGCTCGGCGCCGATGGTGGTGTCGCCGCCGTGGCCGGTGTGCACCACCGTCTCGTCGGGCAGTGCGAACAGGCGCGCGCGGATCGACTCCTCGATCGTCGTCCGGTCGCTGAACGAGCGCCCGGTCGCGCCCGGGCCGCCCTGGAAGAGGGTGTCGCCGGTGAAGACGCAGCCGTGGTCGGCGGAGTACAGGCAGATCGCCCCCGGCGCATGGCCGGGCGTGTGCAGCACCTCGAGCGTGGTGCCCCCGACGTCGAGACGCTGACCGTCGGCCAGGTCGACGTCCCAGAGGAGATCGGGGTGCGTGAGCTGCCACAGCGGCTGGTCGTCGGGGTGCAGCAGGATCGGCGCCCCGGTGCGCTCGCGGAGCTCGGGCGCGACCCGCACATGGTCGTCGTGCGCGTGGGTGCACACGATCGCCTTGAGCTCCCGCTTGCCCACCACAGCGAGGATCGCGTCGACATCGTGCGGGGCGTCGATGACCACGCACTCGCTGTCGTCGCCGACCACCCAGACGTTGTTGTCGACGTCGAAGGTCTCTCCGTCGAGGCTGAAGGTGCCTGCGGTGACCGTGTGCTCGATCCGGCCGGGCGGGCAGGCGTCGGCCCCGGGTGCGACGGTGTCGGTCACAGGATCACCACCGAGCGCAGCACGTCGCCGTGGTGCATCTTCTCGAACGCCGCCTCGACGTCACCCAGGCCGATCTCCTCGGACACGAACGCGTCGAGGTCGAGGCGTCCCTGCTGGTAGAGGTCGACCAGCATCGGGAAGTCGCGCGAGGGGAGGCAGTCGCCGTACCAGCTGGACTTCAGCGCCCCGCCGCGTCCGAACACGTCGATCAGCGGGATGTCGGGGATCCTCATGTCCGGCGTGGGGACGCCGACCAGCACGACCGTGCCGGCCAGGTCGCGGGCGTAGAACGCCTGCTTCCAGGTCTCGGGACGGCCGACAGCATCGATCACCACGTCCGCGCCGTTGCCCTCCGTGAGTGCCTGGATCGCCGTCACCGGGTCGGCAGACGTGCTGTTGATGGTGTCGCTGGCGCCCATCCGGGTGGCCCACTCGAGCTTCCGGTCGTCGAGGTCGACGGCGATGATCTTGGTGGCTCCCGCCAGCGCGGAGCCCGCGATCGCGGCCATGCCGACGCCGCCGCAGCCGATGACGGCCACGGACTTCCCGCGCGAGACGTTGCCGGTGTTGATCGCGGCGCCGAGGCCGGCCATCACCCCGCAGCCGAGCAGTCCCACGGCGGCCGCCCTGGCGGAGGGCGCGACCTTGGTGCACTGTCCCGCGGCGACCAGCGTCTTCTCGACGAAGGCACCGATCCCGAGCGCCGGGGACAGCACCGTGCCGTCGGCCAACGTCATCTTCTGCTGGGCGTTGTGCGTGGCGAAGCAGTACCACGGCTCGCCGCGGTGGCACGCGCGGCAGTTGCCGCAGACCGCCCGCCAGTTGAGGATCACGAAGTCACCGGGCTCCAGCCCGCTGACGCCGGCCCCGACCGACTCCACCACCCCGGCTGCCTCGTGGCCGAGGAGGAAGGGGAAGTCGTCGTTGATCCCGCCCTCGCGATAGTGCAGGTCGGTGTGGCAGACCCCGCACGCCTGCACCTTCACCAGCGCCTCCCCGGGCCCCGGGTCGGGCACGTGGATCGTCTCGAGCGTGACCGGCTCGCCCTTGCCGCGGGCGACGACGCCCTGGACCTCGTGCATCTGGTGCTCCTTCTGCGGGGGGACGGACCCTGGAAGCCTCGCAAGAGGGTCCGCCGAAGGCAACCACGGGGGCCTTGCGCGCTCCCCGAGCGCCAAGAAATCTGCAACCCGCCGACTGGCTACTGCATCTACTCCTCGTCAGGATGGGAGAAACGGATGCACACGACAGCCGACACGGGAGTCTTCTCCATGAGGTCTCGGAGCAGAGACGCGGACTTCAGCGAGTTCCTGCTGGCCCGTCAGCCGGCGCTGCTGCGCACGGCGTACCTGCTGACCGGTGAGCGCGCCAACGCGGAGGACCTCCTCCAGAACTCGCTGGCCAAGCTCTACCTGGCGTGGGACAAGGTGCGCGACCGCGACTCGGTCGACGCCTACCTGCGCCGGATCATGATCAACGAGAACTACGCCACCTGGCGGCGCCCCTGGAAGCGTCGCGAGATCGTGGTCGACCAGATCCCCGAGGCCGGGCACGGGATCGTGGACGAGTACGACGACGGTGGGAGCGCGCGGCTGTGGAGCTTCGTACAGACCCTGCCGAAACGGCAGCGCGCCGTGATCGTGCTGCGCTACTACGAGCAGCTGAGCGAGGCGGAGATCGCCGACGCACTCGGCTGCTCGGTCGGCACCGTCAAGTCACAAGCCAGCCGAGCACTCGCCTCGCTCCGGGCCCGAGCGCCGCAGTCGCTCGACCCCCACTACACCGACCCCCGCTCTGCCGACCCCCGCTCTGCCGACCCCCGGGACACGGAGGAGAACCGATGAACAGCATGACGCCGCACGAGGACGACGTCCTCGCTCGCGCGCTGCGCGGGCAGGTGGACGGGATGACCGAGGCGCCGCTCACCTTCGACGACGTCACCGGCCGCGCCGGCGTGATCCGGCGCCGCCGTCGGCTGGCCGTGGCCACCGGGGTCGTGGCCGCCGTGGCCGCGGTGGTGATCCCCACCGCAGTGCTGTCCGGCGGGGACCTCAACCGCTCCGACGAGCCGCCGCCCGGCACCAGCGCGCCGTCCGCATCGCCCGCCTGCAGCCGGCCCGCGGCTCACCTGTGATCTCGGGCTCGCGACGGACCAGTACCCGAAGGCCCCCTGGCTGCGGTGCACCGACGCTGACCTGGCAGGAGGGCGATCCTCCACCTGCCGGCTGGCTCCGAGGATGCCGGTGCCCGACGGTTAGACCCGGTCACGACCTCGTATGATCGACGACTATCTGGCAGTGGGCTCACGAGACCGGGGGCCACTCGGTGCCGTGCTGAGCCGCAGCGGAACGTCGGCGCCGAGGACCTACCGGACATCTGATCGCCCGGCGTCCGCTGACGGCGGTCAGGCGCCTACTCCAGCGCGACGGACCCGGTGCGTCCTACCACGGCAGCAGCACCGGCCAGGACTCCGAAGGTGATTCGGACCATCCCGAGACTCACTGGCTATGTGTACACCGGGTCGGCGTTCGGCCCTGACGAGATCGACCGTACTGGGTCAATGACGCACGCGCGACGGCACGACCGACGGCCATGACCGGTCCAGGGCGAACGCATGTAACCCGGGTGAGGTCCGCGAGCTCGTGCCGTACGACGTCCCGGCGACTGGATCAGCGCCCGCACCGAGCCTCAAGGAAGACCTCTCCACCTGCTCGGTTGACGGCGCCAGTTCACCGAGGGCGAGCGACCAGCCGGACCTGCGAGCGGAGTGTTGCGCGGACTTCTCGACCGAACGGTCAGCTGCTCCTGGCGAGACAGTTCTACCTGGACGGGGCGGGGACGCCCAGCGACCTGGTGTCGCGCGAGTTCGGACCGATCGCTGCGGGTGCGCGGACTCTGGACAGCAGGCGCGCACGGCGACGGCGCCGTATTCGGCGACTCGGTCTTCGAGGACGACAACCACGTGATTGCAGGTGTCACGTGGCAGGACCGCGAATGGTCACTCGTCCGGATCGGCCGTCGACGGGACGGCGAGGAGGTCGTGCCGCCCGCCCGAGGCAGGACTTCGACGACCGTGGCGGGCTTTCTTCTGGTAGCGAAGGGGCCCCGAGGCTCACGCCACCACGGTGGTGATGGGCTGGGAGGAGTCGGCCGGGAGGTCGAGCGACGAGGGCGCTCGACCTCTCGCCACCAGCTCGGCACCCAGCGCCGCGATCATCGCGCCGTTGTCGGTGCACAGGCCCGGTCGAGGCACGCGGACGCGGATCCCCTTCGCTGCGGCGCGTTCTTCGGCCATCGCCCGCAGCCTGCTGTTGGCCGCGACTCCCCCGCCGATCAGCAGGTCGTCGATGCCCTCGCTGACCGCAGCATCGAGCGCCTTGCGGACCAGGACATCACAGACGGCCTCCTGGAACGAGGCCGCGACGTCGGCCACCGGGACCGGCTCGCCCGCTCGTTCCCGGGCCTCGATCCACCGGGCCACGGCCGTCTTGAGGCCGGAGAAGGAGAAGTCGAACCGGTGGCGCTCCAGGTCGCGTCGCGAGGTCAGTCCACGCGGGAACACGACGTACGCCGCGTCGCCGTCGCGCGCCACCCGGTCCACGTGCGGCCCGCCGGGGAAGGGCAGCCCCAGCAGTCGCGCCACCTTGTCGAACGCCTCCCCCGCGGCATCGTCGATCGTCGCCCCCAGAGGCTCGACGCCCACGGTGACGTCCTCCACCCGCAGCAGGCTCGAGTGTCCGCCGGAGACCAGGAGCGCCAGGCACGGCTCAGGCAACGGGCCGTGCTCGAGCTGGTCGACGGCAACGTGGCCGGCCAGGTGGTTCACGCCGTAGATCGGCTTGGCCAACCCCAGCGCGAGCGCCTTGGCGGCGGCGACGCCCACCAGGAGCGCCCCGGCCAGGCCGGGCCCACTGGTGACGGCGACGGCGTCCACCTCGTCGAGGCGGATGCCGGCGGTCTCGGCAGCCCGCTCGAGCATCGGCACCATCGCCTCGAGATGGGCCCGGCTGGCCACCTCGGGCACCACGCCGCCGAAGCGCGCGTGCTCGTCCACGCTGCTGGCGACCGCGTCGGCCAACAGCGTGCGACCGCGCACGATCCCGACCCCGGTCTCGTCGCAGGAGGTCTCGATGCCGAGCACCAGAGGTCCGTCGTCCACGCACCACATTGTGCCGGTCGACGGGCTGGGCCTCGGACTGGTCCTCGGACTGGGCTCCGCGGCGTCGTCCGGCAGACTGACCCCGTGACCGACCCGTCAGTCGCGGACCTGCACTCCTTCGAGGCGCTGGTCGCCGCGCTGGCCGAGTGCGGCTGTGTGGCGCCCGAGGCCGAGGCCACGCTGCTGCGCGCGGTGACCACCGATCCCCGGGACCTGGCCGACCTGGTGACGCGACGCGCGCGCGGCGTCGCGGTCGAGGTGCTCGTGGGGTACGCCGACTTCTGCGGCCTGCGGGTGGTGGTGCGACCCGGGGTGTTCGTGCCCCGGCCGCGCACCGAGCTGCTGGCCCGGGTGGCGACGACGCACGCCGCCGCTGTGGACCGACCGGTGGTCGCCGACGTCTGCTGCGGGACGGGCGCCATTGCGTCCGTGGTCGCCTCCAGGGTCCGTGGCGCGCTGGTCATCGCCAGCGACCTGGAGCCCACGGCCGTGGCGTGTGCGCGCGAGAACGCTGCGGCGTACGGCTTCGACGTCGTGGCCGGCGGTCTTTGCGACGGACTGCCGGGCGAGCTCCGCGGCAACATCACGGTGCTGGTCGCGAACGTGCCGCACGTGCCGTCCGACGAGTTGGCGATGATGCCGCGGGACAGGCGCGCTCACGAACCCCGGATCGCCCACGACGGCGGGCCCGACGGTCTCGACGTGCTCCGTCGGCTCGCGGACCAGGCCCGCTCCTGGCTGGCGCCCTCCGGCGTGCTGCTGGTCGAGCTGGCCGAGCGACAGGTGGCCGGGGCGGTGGCGGCGCTGGCCGAGCGCGGGTACGCCGTCACCACCGAGCGTGACGAGGACGAGCGGACGGCCGTCGTGGTCGCCCGTCAGAGCTCGAGCGCGAGGACCAGCGCATCGTCGCCGTCCCGGTAGTACTTCGGGCGACGGTCGATCTCGAGGAAGCCGACAGCGGCGTACAGCGCGCGCGCGGCGCGGTTGCCGTCGGCCACCTCGAGCAGCAGCTGCCGCGCGCCGGCGCGCTTGGCCTCCAACATCGCCGCGCCGACCAGAGCCGTCGCCAGGCCCGCGCGCTGCCGGTCGGGCCGCACGGCCACCCGCAGCAGGTCGGCCACGTCGCCCGAGACCAGAACGACCGCGTAGCCGCTCACCTCCCCGTCGTCGCTGACCCGCACCACCCGCCCGGCGCCGGTCAGCTCCGCTCGGACCTGGGAGTCGTCCCAGGCCTCGGTCCCGAAGAGGTCGTCTTCCAGCGAGCGGATCGGCTGCAGGTCCTCGACGGTGGCTGGTCGGATCACGAGACCGGCTTGGGTCGATGGGGTTCGACGACGTCCGGCCGCCGGAGATAGAGCGGTTCGGGAGGCAGCGTGTCGGCGCCGGAGGCGATCAGCCGGGCGAGCCACGCGGCGCGCGGCCGGACGGGAGCGCGGGCATCGGGGAAGTCGTCGGGGTAGAGCACGCCGCCCTCTCCGACGACAGGCCCGTCGACGGCGACCTCGGCCGGCCGCGCCACCTGTGGGCCTTGGAGCCGGCGCCCGGAGCCGTCGTACGACGCGAAGTAGACCTCCTTGCGTCGAGCATCGGTCGCCACCACGAACCCGCCCTCGACGACCCCGCTCGCCAGGGCCTCGGCAGCCAGCACGTCGAGCGTGCAGACCCCGTGGACGGGAACGCCGAGCACGAGCCCCAGGACGCGCGCCGTCACCAGGCCGACTCGCAGGCCGGTGAACGGGCCGGGCCCGACGCCGACGCCGATCGCGGACAGCTGTGACCGGTCGACCCCGGATTCGCGGAGGACGGCTTCGATCAGCGGCGCGAGCTGCTCGCCGTGCCGCATCGACTGCTCCGACGTCCGCTCGGCCAGCACCCGCTCGCCGTCCGCCACCGCGACCGTGACGCGCGGTGTCGCGGTGTCGAAGGCCAGCAGCACGGTCTGAGGGTAGCGGCGGGCCTGGGGCGCCGGGGCTACTGGTGCGTACGACTCATCTGGTGACGGCTACTGGTGTGTACGACGCAGCAGGTGCGTCGTACACACCAGTAACATCGCCCGCCCGCCCATCGCCCGCCCGCCGCTCAATCGCCCGCCCGCCGCTCACGCGCCCCGCCACGAGCGCACCTCACTCCAGCCAGCGGGGGCCGTACCCGCGGACGAGCACCCGGCGCGGGTCCACGCCGTCGCCGGCGGCGCCGGTCGCCCGGTCGATCCGCACCTCCAACCGCGAGTCGGCGAGACCCTCGGCGAGCCCGGCACCCCACTCGACCACCGTCACCGCCTGATCGAGCGAGGACTCCAGGTCGAGGTCCTCCAGCTCGAGAAGTCCGCCGAGGCGATAGGCGTCCACATGAACCAGAGCCGGCCCCTCGCCCAGGGAGGGATGTTCCCGGGCGATCACGAAGGTCGGTGAGGTGACGTCCCCGCGCACCCGCAGCCCCGCCCCGATCCCCTGGGTCAGCGTGGTCTTCCCAGCGCCCAGCCCGCCGACGAGCACCACGAGGTCACCGCGCCGCAGGCTGTCCGCGAGGTCGCGGCCCAGGCCACGCATCGCCTCGCCGTCCACCACGTCGTACGCCGCGGCGAGGCGGCGGCGCAGTTTGACCTGCGGCCCGACGCGATGCGTCTCGACGAATCCCCGGTCCTGCCAGAACGCCACCGTGGCCGGCAGCTCCTCGCGCGCTACGACACACGCTTCGTCGGTTTCCACGGCGTCCAGAGCCGCCGTCACCAGGGCGCGGGCAACCCCGTGTCGTCGCGCTCCGGGGACGACCCCGAAGCGCCGCAGGTGCGTGCCGTCGCCGGAGCGGTCGAGCAGCACCGCCCCGACGGCTGTCCCGTCCTCCTCCGCGAGCAGGCCGCCGCCCGCCGCCAGCGCCCGCGCGATGCTGGCCTCCGTCTCGGCGAGCGCATCGGCCGGGGGGTCCAGCACCGGCCGGGTGGCGAATGCCGAGTGCACGACGCCCAGCACCAGCGCCGCCGCATCGGGTCCAACGCGGCGGATCGTGAATCTCATCCGGCCGCCACCACGTCGACCGCCGCCGAGAACAGCTGGCTCAACTCGGCGTTGACCTCGGCGGGTCGCTCCAGGATCACCATGTGTCCGGCGCCGTCGCACTCGAGGAGGTCCGAGCCGTGGATACGCGCATGCATCTTGCGCGCGTGTCCGATCGACGTGATCTTGTCGCCGGTGCCGAAGATGATGCTGGTCGGGACCGACGAGAGCACGGCGCACGAGGACCACAGGTCGAGCGAGGCGAAGGCGGGGTAGAAGTCCGCGACGACGTCGAAGGGGGTCTGGTTCAACAGCTCGTAGACGAACTCGACCAGCTCGCCGGGCACGCCCGGACCGAAGGCGTACGCGTCGGTCACCGCGAGCGCGATGTCGTGGCCGCGGTTGCGCAGCGCATCCACGGCTCGATGACCGCGCGACAGTGCTCCGATGGCGCGGCTCACCAGCCCGCCGCCGACGCCCATGGGCAGCATCGGGAACAGGATCCGCCCTGGATCCAGCCCGCCCGCCGTGGTCGAGAGCAGCGCTGTGGCCACCACCTTGGTGCCGAACAGCTCTGGGAACTGCTCGGCCAACGACAGGATCGTCATCCCGCCCATCGAGTGCCCGACCAGCACCACCGGGTCGTCGTGGGTGAGGTCCTCGAGCACGCGCTTGAGGTCACGTCCGAGCTGCTCCACGGTCGCATGCCCCTCGGGCGAACGACCGGAGCGGCCATGGGACCGCTGGTCGTAGTAGACGGTGCGCACCACGCCGCGGTACGCCGCCCGCTGGTGGTGCCAGCAGTCGAGGGTGAGGGAGTAGCCGTGGCAGAACACCACCGTCACCGGCGGCGCGCCTGCCTTGGCCCGCCGCCCGGCCCGACTGGCCCCTCGTCCGACTGCCGGGCCCGGCTCGTCGACCTCCGCATGCAGCGGCACGCCGTCGTCGGCGACCACCGTGATCGCAGCGGAGCGCAGCGAGCCGTAGGCCAGGGTGTCGTCGACGTCGCGCGCCACCAACAGCCGCCGCTGTTGCGCCGCGCGGACGGCGCTGCCCGCGACCGCGGCGCCCGCGGCCCCGACCGCGACACCCAGCACCTTGCCCTTGATGCTCACGCGGACCCCTCACCGACGTACCGCCGGCGCATCCGGCCTCCGACCCTGGTCACGATCTCGTAGTTGATGGTGCCGGACGCCTCGGCCCAGTCCAGTGCCGTCGGCTCCCCGCGGGTGCCCGGTCCGAAGAGGATCACCGGCTCTCCCGGCTCCGGCAGCTCGCCGCCGAGGTCGACGACGAACTGGTCCATGCAGATCCGGCCGCGCACCGAGCGGCGGCGACCAGCAGCCCAGACCTCGGCCCGCGAGCTGGCGTGGCGGGGAACCCCGTCGGCGTACCCCACGGGAACCAGCCCGACGGTGGTGTCCGCGGCGGCCACCCAGGTGTGTCCGTAGGACACCCCTTCGCCGGCGAGCACCGGTTTGGCGAGGGCGAGGGGGACCTGCACGGTCATCGCGGGGACCAGGTCCAGCGCTGCGACCGTGCCGCCAGGGACTCCGGGCGCCGGGTCGAGACCGTAGGCCGCGATCCCGCAGCGCACCAGGTCGAAGCGGGCGGACGGCCGCAGCACCGCGCCGGCCGAGTTGGCCAGATGCCGCACCTCGGGACGCAGCCCGGCCTCGTCGGCCACCGCGAGTGCCTCGCGGAACCGCCCTTCCTGACGATCGCCCGAGGGGTGGTCGGGCTCGTCGGCGGTGGCCAGGTGCGACCAGACGCCGGTCACCGTGACGTCGCCGGCCGCTTCGGCCTGTCGGGCTTCGGCTGCCAGCGACGGCCAGTCCGACAGCGGGCAACCGCCACGGGAGAGGCCCGTGTCGACCTTGAGCTGCAACCGCGCCGGTCGTCCGACAGCCCGAGCGGCCGCTCGCACCAGCGCCAGCTCCGCCGAGGTGGACGCGTTGACGTCCACCTCGCTCGCGACGGCGTCGGCGTACCGCTCGGATCCCGGGAGGCGCAGCCAGGCCAGGATCCGCCCGGTGTCGCCGGCCGCCCGCAGCGCCAGTGCCTCCTCGACGGTGGCGACGCCCAGCCAGGGCACCCCCTCCGCCCGCGCCGCCCGGGCCACCGCCGTGGCCCCGTGGCCGTAGCCGTCGGCCTTGACCACGACCATCAAGGCAGCGGGAGCGACGTGGTCACGCAGCACTCGGACGTTATGCCGGATCGCGGTCAGGTCGACCACGATCTCGGCGGTCGTGACCCCGGTCTCCATGTCTGTGATTGTTCCATCCGGGGCGCTCCGACCAGGGGTGGGGCGGGCGGCGCGGCGGTCAGGTGAGGATCTCGGTCAGCAGCCGCGGCAGCGACCGCGCCACGTCACCGGCCACCAACGGCCCCCCGTGCCCAGCCAGCCGGGCGGCGGCACCGTGCAGCCAGGCCCCGACCGACGCGGCGTCGAACGGCGTAAGACCCGCCGCGAGCAGAGCTCCGACCAGCCCGGCCAGCACGTCGCCCGCCCCCGCGGTCGCCAGCCACGCATCGCCCGTGGTGTTGACGCGCACGCGTCCCGACGGGTCCGCGACCAGCGTGCGTCTGCCCTTCAGCAGGACCACCGCTCGGTATCGCTCAGCGGCGGCGCGAACGTGCGCCAGCGGCGACTCCTCCACGACCTCGCGCTCGAGCCCGAGCATCCGGGCCAGCTCGCCCGCGTGCGGCGTCAGCACCAGCGGGACGTGCGCCGGCCCGGCCAGGGCCGTCAGCGCGTCGGCATCGACCACCACCGGAACACCGTCGGCCAGACACGAGTCCAACGCAGCCGCGGCGTCGTCCCCGCCACCGCACCCGGTGACCCACGCCTGCACCCGTCCGGGACCCACCACCTCGGGATGTGCCCGGCTCACGTCGTCGGCGGCCGCGCCGTCGTAGCGCACCATGCCGGCCAACCCGCAGCCGGCGCCGGCCACCGACAGCACCGCGGCGCCGCGGTAACGGGCGGAGCCGGTGCGCAGCCCCACGACCCCGCGGGTGTACTTGTGGGCGTCGCCGGGCGGCCGCGGGAGCAGGGCCGCGACGTCCTCCTGCTGCAGCGCCTCGACTTCCGCTTCAGGCAGAGTCAAGCCCAGCTCGACGAGCTGGACGGAGCCGCAGGCCGCGGCTGCCGGGTCAGCCAGGTGCGCGACCTTGTGCGTGCCGAAGGTGACCGTCAGGTTCGCGCGGACATGCGGGCCGAGGATCCGCCCGGTGTCGACCCCGACCCCGCTCGGCACGTCGACGGCGACGATCGGCACCTCGGGGTGCGCCACCGCCGCCAGTGTTGCGGCAGCCTCTGGGCGGAGCGGCCCGCTGCCGCCGATCCCCACGATCCCGTCGACGACCACGTCGGGAGCGCTGGCCTCGGCCCCCATGTCCGTGTCGACGACCCGCCCGCCCGCGCTCCGCAACGCGGCCAGACCGCCGAGATGCGCCCCGTCGGGGCTCAGCAGCAGCGCCTCGACGGAGCACCCACGCCCCGCCAACAGCGCACCGGCGAAGAGTGCATCGCCGCCATTGTTGCCACGCCCGACCAGGAGCAGCACTCGCCGGCCGTACGCCGCTCCCAGCAGGTCGACGACCGCGGCTGCCAGGCCCGCCGCCGCCTGCGCCATCAACGCCCCCTCGGGCAGCGCGGCCATCCTGGCGGACTCCGCGTCCCGGACCTGCTGCACGGTGTGGGCGCTACGCATGCCGCGACCCTAACGCCCGCCGGCCAGGCACCGGCTCAGCTGCCCGCCGGTCAGCTCTCGAGGATCACCACCGCCGACGCGATCCCGGCGTCATGGGAGAGGGACACGTGGACGTGCACGGCGCCCAGCGCGGCAGCGCGGTCCCGGACGGTCCCGGTCATCACGAAACCCGGGTCGCCGGAGCCCTCCGTGACGATCTCGGCGTCGTGCCAGGCGAGTCCGGCCGGGGCCCCCAGGGCCTTGGCCAAGGCCTCCTTCGCTGCGAACCGGGCAGCCAGGGAGTTGGGTGGGCGGACGGCCTCCTCCGGGGTGAACAGGCGCTCCCGCAGCCCGGGGGTCCGCTGCAACGACTCGACGAAGCGGCCGACGTCGACCACATCGATCCCGACGCCTACGACAGGCATGCCCGCTCCTCGGCTACTCGACCGTGACCGACTTGGCCAGGTTGCGCGGCTGGTCGACGTCGTGGCCGAGCAGCGTGGCCAGCTCACACGCGAACAGCTGCAGCGGCAGCACCGCCAGCAACGGCTGGAGCAGCGTGGAGACGCGCGGCAACCGCACCATGTCATCGGCGTACGCCGCCACGGAGTCGTCGTCCTCCTCGGCCAGCACGATCGTGTGTGCGCCCCTGGCCCGGATCTCCTGGATCGCGCTGACCATCTTGTCGTGCAGGTGGTCTCGGCCCCGGGGCGGCACCACGCAGAACACCGGAAGTCCCGGCTCGATCAGGGCGATCGGGCCGTGCTTGAGCTCACCGGCCGCGAAGCCCTCGGCGTGGAGGTAGGCCAGCTCCTTGAGCTTCAGTGCCCCCTCGAGCGCCACCGGGAACCCCGCGTGCCGGCCGAGGAACAGCACCGACCTGGCCCCGCGCAGGCGTTCGGCGAGGGCGTACACCTCCTCGGCGCCGTCGAGCACCCGCTGGACGGCGGCGGGCATCGCGTCGAGCTCGGCGGTGACCCGCTCGATCTCGTCGCCGAACATGCTGTCGCGCTCCTGGGCGAGGTAGAGACCCAGCAGGTAACACGCGATCAGCTGGGTGGTGAAGCCCTTCGTGGACGCGACCCCGATCTCGGGGCCGGCGTGGGTGTAGATCACCGCGTCGGACTCGCGCGGGATCGTCGAGCCGTTGGTGTTGCAGATCGCCAGCACCTTCGAATGCTGCTCGCGCGCGTGCCGGATCGCCATCAGCGTGTCCGCGGTCTCGCCGGACTGGCTGACCGCCACGACCAGGGTGGTGCGGGTCAGGATCGGGTCGCGGTAGCGGAACTCGTGGGCGAGCTCCACCTCGCACGGGATGCGCGTCCAGTGCTCGATGGCGTACTTCGCCACCAGGCCGGCGTAGAAGGCGGTGCCACAGCCGATGATGATGATCTTGTCGATCGAGCGAAGCTCCTCGACCGACATCCGCACCTCGTCGAGCTGCAGCCTGCCGCCCGCGTCATGGCGCCCGAGCAGCGCATCGGCGACCGCATGCGGCTGCTCGAAGATCTCCTTGCGCATGAACCAGTCGAAGCCGCCCTTCTCGGCCGCGGACAGGTCCCAGTCGACGTGGTACGGCTTGCCCTCGGCGGGTTCGCCCTCGAAGGTGGTGACCTCGACGCCGTCGCGGCTGATCGTCACGACCTGGTCCTGGCCGAGCTCCAGGGCGTCGCGGGTGTGCTCGATGAACGCCGACACGTCGGAGCCGAGGAAGGTCTCGCCCTCGCCCAGCCCGACCACGAGTGGAGAGTTGCGCCTGGCTGCCACCACCCGGTCGGGGTCGTGCGCGTCGACCGCCACCAGGGTGAACGCCCCGCCCAGCATCCGGCACACGCGCTGCATCGCCGTCGTGAGATCAGCGCCTGCCTCGACCTCAGCCTCCAGCAGGTGGGCGGCAACCTCGGTATCGGTGTCCGAGTGCATCTCGTGGCCGGACGCCTCGAGCTGCGCCCGCAGCTCCGCGAAGTTCTCGATGATCCCGTTGTGGACCACCGCCACCCGGCTGTTCCGGCCGAGATGCGGATGCGCGTTGCGGTCGGTGGGCGCCCCGTGGGTGGCCCAGCGGGTGTGGCCGATACCGGTCGTGGACTCGGGAAGCGGCTGCTCGTCGAGGGCCTTCACCAGGTTCGACAGCTTGCCGGCCCGCTTGTCGGAGACCAGGGCGCCGTCGTGAACCAGAGCGATGCCGGCGGAGTCGTAGCCGCGGTACTCCAGCCGGCGGAGCCCTTCGATCACCACGTCCTGCGCTCGCTTGGGCCCGACGTAGCCGACGATTCCGCACATGGCGCGGAGTCTATCCGCCGGGAGGTGCGGCCCCGACCCCGCCGGACGACGCCTGCAACAATGCTCGGCATGCCAGGCCCGCCCGCGGACAACGGCCGCGAGGCCTCGCCGTACGTCGAGCTCGAGCGGGCCGCCTGGGCAGCCCTGAGCCAGGCCACCGAGAGCCCTCTGAGCCCGGAGGAGATCGCTCGCCTACGCGGCCTCGGGGACGCCCTCGACCTCGACGAGGTCCAGCAGGTCTACCTGCCGCTGTCCCGGCTGCTGAGCATGTACGTCGGGTCGGCCGGCCACCTGCACCGCGAGCAGGAGGCGTTCCTGCACCGGCCGCATCCCCCGCGAACGCCGTTCGTGATCGGGGTGGCCGGCTCGGTGGCGGTCGGCAAGTCGACGACCGCGCGCGTCCTCCAGCAGATGCTGGCGCACTGGCCCGAGCATCCCCACGTCTCCCTCGTCACCACCGACGGCTTCCTCCTGCCGAACGCCGAGCTGGAGCGGCGGGGGCTGCTGCACCGCAAGGGGTTCCCGGAGTCCTACGACAGGCGGGCGCTGCTGCGCTTCGTGATCGACATCAAGTCCGGTCGCGACGAGGTGCTGGCCCCGCGCTACTCCCACCTGTCCTACGACGTGCTGCCCCACGAGCCCGTGGCGATCCAGCGGCCCGACATCGTGATCGTCGAGGGGCTCAACGTGCTGCAACCGGCACGCCGGGACACCGACGGACGAAGCAGCCTCGCGGTGAGCGACTTCTTCGACTTCTCGGTCTACGTCGACGCGGCCACGGCCGACATCCGGCGGTGGTACGTCGAGAGGTTCCTCAGGCTGCGGGAGACGGCGTTCCTCGACCCTGCGTCGTACTTCGCGAAGTACGCCTCGCTCAGCGAGGGCGACGCCGTCGCCGAGGCCGGTCGGCTCTGGGACACCATCAACGGCCCCAACCTCACCCAGAACATCGCGCCGACCAGGTCCCGCGCGACGTTGGTGCTGCGCAAGGACCGGGACCACTCGGTGCGCTACATCCGCTTGCGCAAGCTCTGAGCCAGCCCCGGCGGGAGCGGGCGCGGCGCCGCCGAACGACCCAGCATGGAGGCCGGGAAGCCCAACGCCCGAGTCGGCTTCGGACGCGAGGTCTGGTGCAACCAGGCATCGAAGAAGCCGGCGAGGTTCGTGCCCGAGACCTGCTCGGCCAGGGCCTCGAACTCGGCGACGCTGGCGTTGGCGTGTCGATGCGCCTTGGCCCACTTGCGCAACAGCTTGGCGTGGTCGGCTGAACCGATCTTGTTGCGGAGCGCCTGCATCGCCATCGCGCCGCGGTCGTAGACGGCCCCGTCGAAGAGGTCGACGGCACCGGGGTCGTCGATGCTGAGGCGCCAGAAGGCGGAGCTCCCGCGGTAGTAGCGGTAGTCGTCGGCGAAGACCCGGTTGAGCGTGAACCTGCCCTTCGACTCGTGCTTGAGCCAGAGCCAGCTCGACCAGGTCGCGAAGCCCTCGTTGAGCCAGATGTCGCGCCACTGGGCGACGCTCACCGAGTCTCCCCACCACATGTGGGCGAGCTCATGGGCCACCACGTTGGTGTTGACCCCGGCGCGGCCGGTCCCGAAGAAGAGCTTGGTGTAGATGGGCCGGGTCTGGTTCTCCAGCGAGAACGGGAACGACGCGTTGCCGATGATCCCGCCGGTGATCGAGAACGGGTAGGCGCCGAAGCGGCGTGCGAAGAAGTCGACGATCGCGGGCGTGCGCTGCAGGCTCAGCACCGCAGCCTTCCGCTTGCCGGCGCTCAGGCGCTCGGTGACCGCGTTCAGGTAGCGCACGCCGGCCTTGGAGCGCCCCCGGGAGATCTGGTAGTTGCCGATGACGGCCGTGGCGAGGTAGGTGGCCATCGGCTGCGCCATCTTCCAGTGCCAGCGCTTCTTCGGGCCGAGCCGCTTGACGCCCCGCAGCTCGCCGTTGCTGATGACCTTCTTGGTGCCCTTCGCAGTGACGTAGATGTCGAAGGTCGCCTTGTCGCTGGGGTGGTCGTTGGAGGGGTACCAGAACACCGCCACCTCGGGCTCGCCGGCCGCGATCGCCCCGTCGCTGGTGAGGAACCAGCCGCCGAGGTAGCCCTGGGACGACCGTGCCGGGTTGCCGGCGTAGGCGACGCGGACCGTGAACGTCTCCCCGGAGTTGATCGGCTCCGCGGGCGTGATCACCAGCTCGTGGTCGTCCTGGGTGAAGGTGGCGACCAGTCCGTCGACCTTCACCGCCGAGGCCGGCAGCACCAGGTCGAGGTTGAACGACGACAGGTCCTGGGTCGCGGTCGCGCGGATCGAGGTGTCGCCCACGAGCTTGTGGGTGGCCACGCCGTAGTTGACGCGGATGTCGTAGTGCGCAACGTCGTACCCGCCGTTGCCGTACGTCGGGAAGTAGGGATCGCCCACCCCGTCGACCCCCGGAGTGGGCACCGCGTGCGCCGCGGTCGGCAGAGCCAGGGCGACGGCAGCCGTCAGCGCGGCCACCCGGGTCACGGCGCCACTCCTGGTGCGGAGCACCCTGCGAAGAATGTCGGACATGGCGCTCTCCCCCGTCAGTGGCCTCGGCCTGGGTGCCGGCCCGCCGGCGACTGTACGTGGTCGCGACGACAGGCGGTCGCTGCCGCTGGCCCAGGGGCGACTCCGGGGAGTCGTGCGCAGGTTTCCGGTCCGTGAAACCTGCGGTGGGTTCCCCGGAGTTCAGAGCGACAGCTGTTGGCGTACGACGTCAGCGAGCCGGGCAGCGACGGCCTGGGCCTCGTCATCGGTCGGCGCCTCGACCATCACCCGGACCAGCTGCTCGGTCCCCGACGGCCGGAGCAGGATTCGCCCCCGATCACCCAGCGCCGCCTCCTCCTCGGCGACCGCCGCCGCGAGCACGGCGTCGTCATCGGCGCGGGACTTGTCGACACCAGGGACGTTGACCAGCACCTGCGGCAACCGGGTCATCACCCCGGCGAGCTCTTGGAGGCTCAGACCGGTGGTCGCCATCCGCTCGAGCACCTGCATCGCGGTGAGGACGCCGTCACCGGTCGTCGCGTGGTCGGACATGATCACGTGCCCGGACTGCTCGCCGCCCAGCGTGTAGCCCGACACCTTCATGGCCTCGAGCACGTAGCGGTCGCCGACCTTGGTCCGGCGGACGTCGACGCCGTGCTCACGCATCGCCTGGACGAAACCCAGGTTGCTCATCACCGTGGCGACCACGGTGTCCTTGACGAGCCGCCCGGACTCCTTCATCGCCAGCGCCAGGATCGCCAGCAGCTGGTCGCCGTCGACGACGTTGCCCTCGTGGTCGACGGCCAGGCAGCGGTCGGCGTCGCCGTCGAGGGCGAAACCCACATCGGCGCCGTCCTTGACCACTGCGGCGCGCAGCGACCCCAGGTGCGTGGACCCACACCCCTCATTGATGTTGAGACCGTCGGGCATGGCGTGGATCGCGGTGACGTCGGCGCCGGCGTCGCTCAGCGCCCGCGGTCCGGCGTCCCAGGCCGCGCCCTCGGCGCAGTCCACGACCACGCGGATGCCGGCCAGCGGGTGCTCGATCGTGCGCACCAGATGGGCGGCGTACTCCGCGACCGCGGTCTGGTGGAGGTGCACCCTTCCGACGGCGCCGCCGGTGGGCCGCTCCCACTGCTCGTGCAGGCGACGCTCGATCGCGCTCTCGGCCGCGTCGTCCAGCTTGTGCCCGCCCCGGGCGAGGAACTTGATGCCGTTGTCGGGCATCGGGTTGTGCGAGGCCGAGAGGACGACGCCCAGGTCGGCACCCAGGGTGTCGGTCAGGAACGCGACCCCCGGGGTGGGGAGCACCCCCAGCAGGAGGACGTCCACCCCAGCGGCGGCCAGACCCGCCACGACCGCGGCCTCGAGGAACTGGCCGGAGATGCGCGTATCGCGGCCGACGACGGCCAGCGGACGGTGACCGGCGAACTCGCCGCGGTCGCCCAACACATGGGCGGCGGCAACGGAAAGGTCCAGGGCCAGCTCCGCGGTGAGAACACCGTTGGCCAGACCCCGGACCCCGTCCGTGCCGAACAGGCGCGCCGCCACAACGCCTCCTGCCGCGCCCTCGTCGATCAGCGCTTGCTGTACTGCGGAGCCTTGCGGGCCTTCTTCAGACCAGCCTTCTTGCGCTCGATGATGCGCGAGTCGCGGGTCAGCAGCCCGGCCTTCTTCAGGACCGCGCGGTTGGCGTCTTCGTCGATCTCGTTGAGGCACCGGGCCACGCCGAGGCGCAGCGCGCCGGCCTGGCCGGTGATGCCGCCGCCGTGGATCCGTGCGAGGACGTCGAAGCGGCCCTCCAGGCCGGTCGCCGTGAACGGCTCGTTGACGACCTGCTGGTGCAGCTTGTTCGGGAAGTAGGAGTCGAGCGCCCGCCCGTTGATGCGCCACTGGCCGCTGCCAGGGACGATCCGGACCCGGGCCACGGCCTCCTTGCGCCGGCCGGTGGCCGCCGCGGGGGCAATGGTGGCGGGCGTGAGGGGCGCGTCCGCGGACGGCGCGCTCTCCGAGGAGTAGGCGACGCCTTCCTCGTTGGTCTCGAAGGTCTCCGCGGCGCCGTCGGTCACAGCGTCGGGCATGTCGTTGGTCATCTCAGTCACGTGTGTTCGTCGTCCTTACTGGGAGACCTGGGAGATCTCGAACGGGGTGGCCTGCTGCGCTGCGTGCGGGTGGTCGGGGCCGCCGTACACCTTCAGCTTCCTGAGCACCTGGCGGCCGAGCTTGTTCTTGGGCAGCATGCCCCAGACAGCCTTCTCGATGGCCTTGCGAGGGTCCTTGTCCAACAGCTCGCCGAACGGCGTCGCCGTCAGACCACCGGGATAGCCCGAGTGCCGGTAGGCCAGCTTGGTGACCCGCTTGTTGCTCGAGAGGGAGACCTTGTTGGCGTTGACGACGATGACGAAGTCACCGGTGTCGACGTGGGGGGCGAAGATCGCCTTGTGCTTCCCGCGCAGCAGGTTTGCGACCTGCACCGCGAGGCGGCCGAGGCGGACGTCGGTGGCGTCGATGACGTGCCACTCGCGCGTGATGTCGCCTGGCTTGGGGCTGAACGTGCGCACGGTTGAGCCTCACTTGGTTCGTCGTGCCCGGCCGGGCGGTTGCGCGAGCCGGGTGGTGGTGCCGCGACCTCTGACGAACACTGCCCGGCTTCTCTTCATCCGGGTCTGCGCCGGACCCTCGCACGAGGGACACGACGCGGCAGGAGTCGCGACCGCACAGACTACCGGCGCTGCGACGAGAGGGTCAAAACGAGCAGCCCGGGGTCGCCCCCCTCGGGAGCGCGCACTAGGTTAGTGGAGCGATGACCTCGACTCACGAAGGAGCCGACGTGACAAACGCTCCGGCTACCGCAACCCCCTCCTTGACCGTCCGCGACAACCGGACCGGCCAGGAGTACGACGTCCCGATCGCCGACGGCAGCATCAAGGCGGCCGACCTCGGGGTCATCAGGACCGACGCCGACGGGCCCGGGCTCAGCGTCTACGACCCAGGCTTCGTCAACACCGCCTCCTGCCGCTCCAGCATCACCTTCATCGACGGGGACAAGGGCATCCTGGAGTACCGCGGCTACCCGATCGAGCAGCTCGCCGAGAAGTCCAACTTCCTCGAGGTGGCCTATCTGCTCATCAACGGCGTGCTGCCGACCAAGGACCAGTACGACACCTGGGTGCACCACATCACCTACCACACGTTCGTGCACGAGAACGTCAAGAGCTTCATGCAGGGCTTCCGCTACGACGCCCACCCGATGGGCATGCTGATGGCCTCCGTCGGCGCGTTGTCGACGTTCTACCCCGACGCCCGCAACATCTCCGACGCGCACTCCCGCGAGATCCAGTTCATCCGGATGATCGCGAAGATGCCGACGCTCGGAGCCTGGGCGTTCCGGCACGCCCAGGGCAAGCCCTACGTCTACCCCGACAACGACCTCGGCTACACCGCCAACTTCTTGTCGATGCTGTTCAAGATGAGCGAGCAGAAGTTCGAGGCCGACGAGCGGCTGGTGCGGGCTCTCGACGTGCTGTTCATCCTGCACGCCGACCACGAGCAGAACTGCTCCACCAACGCGGTCCGGTCGGTGGGCTCCTCGCAGGTCGACCCCTACTCTGCCGTGGCCGCCGGCGTCGCCGCGCTCTACGGTCCGCTCCACGGGGGCGCCAACGAGGCGGTCCTGCGGATGCTGCGCCGGATCGGCAGCATGGAGAACATCCCTGCCTTCATCGAGGGCGTGAAGAACGGCAACGAACGGCTGATGGGCTTCGGCCACCGGGTCTACAAGAACCACGATCCGCGGGCGACGATCATCAAGAAGGCCTGCGACGACGTCTTCGAGGTCACCGGGGTCAACCCGCTGCTGAAGATCGCCAAGGAGCTCGAGAAGATCGCGCTGGAGGACGAGTACTTCATCTCGCGCAAGCTCTACCCCAACGTCGACTTCTACTCCGGGCTGATCTACGAGGCGTTCCAGTTCCCGCCCGAGATGTTCACTGTCCTGTTCGCGATCGGCCGCACCCCGGGGTGGCTCGCCCAGTGGGTGGAGCTGGTCCAGGACAAGGAGCAGAAGATCGCCCGGCCCAAGCAGATCTACACCGGCGACCGGCAGCTCACCTTCACCTCGGCCTCCGACCGCTGGTCCTGAAGCCCGACCCAGCACGACGCCCAGTACGCAGAGGCGATCCAGTGACCGAGCAGACCCGGGCCACGCGCCGTGGTCTGTTCGGGTATGCCGGGGCCGGCGGTCTCGGGCTGGCCGCGGGCGCTCTCGCCGGCACCAGGCTCGGCGGCCAGGAAGAGGCCGGCGCAGCGCCCACCGTGCCCGGGACGATCAGTCCGTACGGCGTCCACCAGCCGGGCGTGACGGCCCCGACACCCCAGGCCAACCGCGTGGTGGCGCTCGACCTGCACGCCGACACCGACCGAGCCGCGCTCGGGCGGCTGATGCGGCTCTGGAGCGGCACCATCGCTGCGGCCGCGCTCGGGCGCCCCGCCCCCGGGGACACCGCCCGCGACCTGGCGCAGGGCAACGTCGACCTGACGGTCACGGTCGGCTGGGGCTACGACCTGTTCGACAAGGTGGGGATCGCTGCTGCCAGGCCGCCCGCCCTGACCAGAGTGCCGGCCTTCGACCACGACCGGCTGCAGGAGCGCTGGACCGGCGGCGACCTGATGCTGCTGGTAGGTGCCGCGGACGACACCACGGTGGCCCACGTGCTGCGCCGGCTGTTGCTCGACGCCCGGCCGTTCGCGACCCTGCGCTGGGAGCAGAGCGGCTCATGGCGAGGGTTGGACGGCGCCCACGCCCCGACCACGGGCCGAAACCTTTTCGGACAGGTCGACGGCACCGGCAACCTGCTCCCGGACGACCCGCTGTTCGACTCGACCGTGTGGACCAAGACGCCCGACTGGTTCGCAGGCGGCACGACGCTGGTGGTGCGCCGGATCCGGATGGACCTCGACGAGTGGGACACCCTGACCCGCGCCGAGCAGGAAGCCTCGGTCGGCCGCGACCTCGACGCCGGCGCGCCCCTGAGTGGCACCCGGGAGCGGGATCTGCCCGACTTCGCGGCGACCGACGAGGCCGGGCGGCCGCTGATCTCCGAGGACTCCCACGTCCGGCTCTCCCACCCCGAGCAGAACGGAGGCGCTCGGATCCTGCGTCGCGGCCTCAACTACACGTCGTACGACGCCGACAGCGGGCGGCGCGATGCCGGACTGGTGTTCTGCTCGTTCCAGGCCGACCTCGGGCGCCAGTTCGTGCCGATCCAGCGCCGCCTCGACCAGGGCGACGCGCTCAACGAGTGGACCACCGCGATCGGCGGCGCGGAGTTCGCCGTGCTGCCCGGGTTCCGCGAGGGCGGCTGGCTCGCCGACCGACTCCTTGCCTGACCCCGGGCGGCGCTGGAAACGACTGGACGCGCCTGGGAGACTGCGATCATGTCTCCCGCCACGACCGACGAGCTCATCGCGGCGCTCGACCAGGTGCGCAGGGCCCCTGCCACCGACGGCACGCTGACCATGCTCGTCCGCCGCCCGAGCATGGGTGAGCGCGAGATCCTCGACGAGGGCACGCTGGATCTCGACGACGGCCTGGTCGGCGACAACTGGATCTCGAGGGCCACCTCCCATGCGATCGCCGAGGGCCGCCACCTGGTGGCACAGCTCAACGTGATGAACGCCCGGGTCGTGGCCCTGCTGGCCGACACACCCGAGGGGCAGGCGCTTGCGGGAGACCAGCTCTTCGTCGACCTGGACCTCTCGCACGCCAACCTGCCGACCGGCACCCGGCTGGCCATCGGCGATCCCGACGCGGGTCGCGGCGCGGTGGTCGAGGTGACCGAGAAGCCCCACAACGGCTGCGCCAAGTTCCGCACCCGGTTCGGCGATGACGCCGTCGCCTTCGTGAACTCCGACGAAGGCAAGGCGCTGCGCCTGCGCGGCCTCAACGCGCGCGTGGTCGTCCCCGGCCGGGTGCGCCCCGGGGACCCGGTCCGCAAGCTGTGACGAGGAAGCCTCGCTCCACTCGATTGCAGCACTGACGGCACCGACGTTTGGCTGCTGCCCAGGTGAGTCTCAGGCAGTTCACAGCGAAGGTTGCGACGCTGGACGGCATGGATCACTACCCGAACGTCCCCCCGTCGCCAGGCTCCGATGCTTCCGGACATCCGGGGACCCTGACGGAGCAGGCCCCGGCCTCCGAGCCCGAGCACACCAGCCCCCTGCCCACCTTCGGGTCGGATGCCGCAGGTCCTCCGCCGTACGCCGGCCCGCCCACGCCGACCCCGCCGCAGCGGCCCCGGCGCGGGGCGTTCGCTGCGTCGGTCATCACGGCCTCGCTCCTGGTCGGCGGCGGTGCCGGACTCGGCGGTGCCGCGCTGTGGACGGCGACCCACGACGACTCGACGTCGGTGGCGTCCGCCCCGCGCACCACCACGCCCGTGATCGACCAGGGCGACCCGGCAGCCCCCCAGGGGTCGGTGGAGCAGGTGGCCGCGGCCGTCCTGCCCTCGGTCGTCAAGATCGACGTGTCGGGCGCTCAGGGGGCGGGCTCCGGCTCGGGGATCATCCTGAGCTCCGACGGCCAGATCCTGACCAACAACCACGTGGTGGAGGTGGCCGGCGGCAACAGCGGCACCCTGCGGGTGTCCTTCAACGACGGCTCCTCTGCCGAGGCGACGATCCTCGGCACCGACCCGCTGACGGACACCGCCGTGATCCAGGCCAAGGACGTCTCCGGGCTCACGGCTGCCACGATCGGCAAGTCCGCCACCCTCGACGTCGGCCAGCAGGTCATCGCGATCGGCTCCCCGTTCGGCCTCGAGTCCACCGTCACCAGCGGGATCGTGAGCGCGCTCAACAGGCCGGTCAGCGTGGCCTCGGACGGTCAGGGCAACTCCACGACCTATCCCGCGATCCAGACCGATGCTGCGATCAACCCCGGCAACAGCGGCGGCCCGCTCGTGGACAGCACCGGCTCGGTCGTCGGGATCAACTCCTCGATCCGGACGGCGGCCAACAGCTCACTCGGCGGCGCGTCCGGCTCGATCGGGCTGGGCTTCGCGATCCCGATCGACGAGGTGATGCCGATCGTGGACCAGATGATCAACGGCGAGACGCCGACCCACGCCCGGATCGGCATCGGAGTCGGCCCGCTCACCGGCAACACCTCGCTCATCAACGGGGCTCAGGTCAACCAGGTCAACGCCGGGTCGCCGGCCGAGAAGGCCGGCATCAAGACCGGTGATGTGATCACCCAGGTCGAGGACACGCTGATCGCCGACTCGGACTCGCTCGTGGCGACAGTGCGGTCCTACCGGCCGGGCGACGAGGTGAAGGTCACCTGGGTGCGCGGCGGCGAGACCCAGTCCGCCACCGTCACCCTCGAGTCCGACGCGTCCGGAGGCTGACCCGGCCGCCCGTTGTCCGGCTGAGGGTGGCTGGTGCCCATCGCCCTCAGCCGGCGGCCACCACTCGGACTGTCTCGCAGCCGCGCGTGGTGAGATCGGGGCTCTTCCGGTCGAGGATCACGACGTCCTGGCCAGGTCCGCAGAGGACCTTGGCGCCAGCGGTCGCGGACGACACCCAGATGCGGTCGTCACCCGGGCCGCCGTAGCCGCGGTCCGGCCCGCGCAGGTAGATCCGGTCGGCACCGGCGCCGCCGATCACCAGATCCTGCTCGTCGTCGCTACCGGCGTCGAGCCGGTCTGCTCCGGCGCCGCCACGCAGCTCGTCGGCACCGGGCCCGCCGTTCACGAGGTCGCGACCCGCCCCGGCCAACACCACGTCGTCGCCTTCCCAGCCGGAGACCACGTCGTTGCCCGCCTTGGCGATGATCATGTCGTCGTAGGGGGTGCCGGTCAGCTGGTCGGAGGCCTCGGTGCCCCCGCGCTCCTGGGCCGAGGACCAGGCCGACCCCGCAATGATCAGCGCAGACGTCACCAGCGCGATTCCGACGAGCTTCATGCCGACCCTCCCCTGCCTGCGGCGGCGTGCAAAGTTCCATTCCACACCTCCCGCGGCCGGCGTGCAACGTTCAGCGTGCGCGCTGCACCCGACCTTCGGTCCACACGGGTCCATCGGACTCGTAGACGTCGCCGTCCTCGCCGAAGACCAGGAAGCGGTCGAAGCCGCGTGCGAACCATCGGTCGTGGGTGACCGCCAGCACGGTGCCCTCGAAGGCCTCAAGACCGTCCTCCAGCGCCTCAGCGGACTCGACGTCGAGGTTGTCGGTGGGCTCGTCGAGCAGCAGCAGGGTTGCGCCGGACAGCTCCAGCAGCAGGATCTGGAAGCGCGCCTGCTGGCCGCCCGACAGTGACTCGAACCGCTGCTCGGCCGCGACACTGAGCTCGTAGCGGTCCAGCACGCGGCTCGCCGCCTCACGGCCCATCCCGTCACGATGCTGGTCGCCGCGATGCAGGATCTCCAGCAGGGTGCGGCCGACCAGTTCGGGGTGCTCGTGGGTCTGCACGAACCAGCCCGGTCGGACCCGGGCACCGAGCTTGGCCCGGCCGGTGTGGTCGACCGGCGCGATCGGCGCCTCGCCGACCGGCTGATGCTCGACGTCCGGGTCGGAGCCGCCGACGGCCAGCAACCGCAGGAAGTGCGATTTGCCGGAGCCGTTGGAGCCCAGCACCGCCACCCGCTCGGCGTACCAGACCTCGAGGTCGAAGGGCTTCATCAGGCCCGTCAGCTCGAGCTCCTCGCACACCACGGCCCGCTTGCCGGTGCGGCCGCCTCGGAGTCGCATCCGGACCTGCTGCTCACGCGGCTGCTCGGTCGGGGGCCCGGCCTCCACGAACTTCCGCAACCGGGTCTGCGCCGCCTGGTAGCGGCTGGCCATGTCGGAGTTGTACGCCGCCTTCTGCTTGTACATCAGCATCTGGGCGCGCAGCTTGGCGTGCTCCTCGTCCCACCGCTTGCGCAGCTCCTCGAAGCGCGCGAACCGGTCGCGGCGCGCCTGGTGGTAGGACGCGAAGCCACCCGGGTGCGTCCATACCCGGTTGCCCGCCGAGCCGAGCTCGACGGTGACGATCCGGGTCGCGGTGTTGGCGAGCAGCTCCCGGTCATGGGAGATGAACACGATCGTCTTGTCGGACTCGCGGATCCGCTCCTCGAGCCAGATCTTGCCGGGCACGTCGAGGTAGTTGTCGGGCTCGTCCAGCAGCAGCACCTCGTCGGGACCGCGCAGGAGGTACTCCAGGACCAGTCGCTTCTGTTCGCCGCCGGACAGGGTGCTCAGCGAGCGATGCTTGGCCCGGTCGAACGGCAGCCCCATCGCGGCCGTCGTGCAGACGTCCCAGGTGACCTCGAGGTCGTAGCCTCCGGCGTCGGCGTACTCCGCGAGCGCGGTGGCGTAGCGCATCTGGGTGGCCTCGTCCTCGGCCTCCATCAGCGCCAGCTCGCAGGCGTCGATCTCGGCGTGCGCGCGGCGTACCCGGTCGGGTGCGACCGAGAGCAGCAGGTCCGCGACGGTCGGGTCGTCGCTGCCGGTGACCACCCCGTGCCCGACGAACTGCCGCATCACGCCCAGCCCGCCGGAGCGCGTCACGGCGCCCGCGTGGGGGGCGAGATCGCCGGTGACGATGCGCAGCAGCGTGGTCTTGCCCGCACCGTTGGCGCCGACCAGCGCGACCTTGGCGCCCTCGCCGACGCGGAAGGAGGCATCGTCGAGCAGCACCCGCCCGTCGGGCAGCTCGAAGCGCACTCCGGCAACGTCCACGTGACCCACGACAGGCATTCTCCGGTACGCCGGCCGGTCGGTGCACGCGGGTTTGCTCCGCGGCTCGGCGTGGGGACTCGTCGGGGGCCACCCGGACCTACCGAAGTGCTCAGCGCGCGGCGCTCCCCGCGGGGTCTCAGGGCCCGCGGCGGCTTCGGTACGTCCTGCTGGCCCACCCCGCTGCCGGAGCACGCCGATCACGCGGTGCGGTCGTGCCCGCTCATGGCGCTGCGCCTGATCAGCTCCTGACGAGTTCGGTCAGGCCGTCTCGTCGTCGGCCTCGGCCGACTTCGCCCACAGGTTGACCCCCGAGTCGACCGCGTCCTGGTCGATCAGGGTCAGCTCCTCCTCGGTGAGGGCGGGGAAGCTCAGGGCGTCCAGGTTCGCGTCGAGCTGCGCCACCGAGGAGGCACCGATCACCGCGGACGTCACGCGCGGGTCGCGCACCGCCCACTGGAGCGCGAGTTGGGCGAGCTTCTGCCCGCGAGCCTGCGCGACCTCGTTGAGACGCCCCACGCGCTCGATCACCGTGTCGTCGATCCCGGTCACGCTGGACCCGTCGCGGGCGGCCCGCGAGTCGGCCGGGATGCCGTTGAGGTAGCGATCGGTCAGCAGCCCCTGGGCCAGCGGCGTGAACACGATGCAGCCCATCCCCTGGGTCTCGAGCTCGTCGAGCAGGCCGCCCTCGATCCAGCGGTTGAACATGGAGTACGACGGCTGATGGATCAGCAGCGGAGTGCCCAGCTCGCGGGCGATGGTGGCGGCCTCGCGCGTCCGCTGGGGGGAGTACGACGAGATGCCGGCGTACAGCGCCTTTCCTTGGCGGACCGCCTGGTCGAGCGCCATCATCGTCTCCTCGACCGGCGTCTCCGGGTCGAAGCGGTGGCTGTAGAAGATGTCGACGTAGTCCAGGCCCAGCCGCGCCAGCGACTGGTCGAGCGAGGACAGGACGTACTTCCGCGATCCGCCGCCCTGACCATAGGGTCCCGGCCACATGTCGTAGCCGGCCTTGGTGGAGATCACCAGCTCGTCGCGGTAGGCAGCGAAGTCGTCGCGCAGGTAGCGGCCGAAGTTCTCCTCCGCGCGGCCGTAGGGCGGCCCGTAGTTGTTCGCCAGGTCGAAGTGGGTGACCCCACGGTCGAAGGCACGGCGCAGGATCGCGCGCTGCGTCTCCTCCGGCCGATCGGTGCCGAAGTTCTGCCAGAGACCCAGGGAGATCACCGGGAGCTGCAGCCCGCTGCGACCGGTGAAGCGGTAGGACATGGTGTCGTAGCGGTCGGGGGCGGCGTCGTAGGTCATGGGCCCATCCTGCCGCTCACCCCTAGGCTCGAGCCATGGACCTCCCCCACGTCGACCCGCTGGCACGCAAGGGATCGTGGCGCCGGGGGCTCGAGGCCTTCGGCAGGTCACGGATCGGCCGGTGGTACGGCATCAACGTCGCAGCACCGCTGGACGCACGGCTGATGAGCCGGACCGACGGTCGGGTGCGGCTGGTCGGGTCACTTCCGACGGCGGTGCTGCGCACGACCGGTGCCCGGTCGGGCGAGCCTCGCACGACGCCGGTCGTCTACTTCCACGACGGCGCCGACGTCGTCCTCGTGGCGTCCAGCTTCGGCCGCGACAAACATCCCGCGTGGTACCACAACCTGGTTGCCCATCCGGAGTGCACGCTGAACGGCCACGGCTTCCAGGCCGCCGAGGTCACCGACGTCGACGGCTACGAGCGGCTGTTCGGCCTGGCCGAGCGTGTCTACGGCGGGTACGCCGACTACCGCGCCCGCACCGCCGCCGTCGGGCGCCAGATCCCGGTGTTGCGCCTCACGGCCCGCTGACGTCGCTCGGGTCAGCCCTGCGTCGCTCGTCGGGTCTCGAGGACGCGGAAACCCTTGGCCGAGGCCAGCCGGGTCGTCGGATAGCCCTGCTCGCCCAGCCAGCGCTGCAACGAGTCCGCGCCGAGGAACCTGCCGACCACCAGCACCGCCCGGCCGCCCGGAGCCAGGCGGGGCAGCCAGGTCAGGAGCAGCTCGTGCAGGGCCGGCTTGCCGATCCGGATCGGCGGGTTGGACCAGATCTCGTCGTACGCCGCGTCGGGCGGCACGGCTGCCGCGGTGACCGCGCTGAAGCGGTCGGAGACGCCGAGCCGGGCGGCGTTCTGGTTGGCCAGCAGCAGCGCCCGTTCGTTGACGTCGACCCCGGTCACCACGGCGTCGGGCGCCGCCACCGCGATCGCGATCCCGATCACGCCCCAGCCGCAGCCGAGGTCGAGGATCCGGCCACCCGCCGGAGGCGAGGTCTCTCGGAAGAGCACCGACGTCCCGGGATCGAGCCGGCCATGCGCGAAGACCCCGGACCCGCTGTCCAGCGTCAGCTCCCGGCCCCACACGGAGCAAGACACCGCGGTCCGCTGGAACTTCGCCTTCGGGTCGGCGGAGAAGTAGTGGTCCTCGCTCACCGTGCCTCCAAGGTGCGCACCCGGCGCGCGGCCTGGGCCTGCACCGCCAGCTGGTCGTCGGCGGGGTAGGCCACTTCTTCGAGCGTCAGCCCGCGCGCGGGGGCCACGTTCACGTCTGCGACGCGGACTCCGGCCCGCAGCACCTCAGCGGGCCACGGCGGTGGTTGCCGCCCGTCGCCCACCGCGAGCAGGCAGCCGACCATGGAGCGCACGTGGTGATGACAGAACGCGTCGGCACGCGCCGTGGCGACGGCCAGACCGGTCTGGTCGCGCTCCCACCTCAGGTCCAGCAGGGTGCGGATCGTGGACCCTCCCTCTCGGCGTCTGCAGAACGCTGAGAAGTCATGCTCGCCGAGCAGCGGCGCGGCTGCCTGGTTCATCGCGTCGAGGTCGAGCGCCCGCCGCCAGGTGAGGACGTGCCCGCGCACCAACGGGTCCGCCGCCGCCTCGCCGTCGGCGACCCGGTAGGCGTAGCGCCGCCACACCGCGGAGAAGCGAGCCTCGAAGCCGGCCGGTGCCTCGACCACCCGGCGTACCCGCACGTCGTCTGGCAGCACGCCGTTGAGGCGCCGCACCACCGCGACCGTCGGCGTTGCCGCGTCGCGGCCGGCCGCGGCCTCGAGCGCGCCGTCGGCCAGGTCGAGATGCGCCACCTGGCCGCGCGCGTGGACGCCGGTGTCGGTGCGACCCGCGCAGGTCACCGAAGCCTCAGGCAGCCGGAGCACGGTGACCAGGGCGGACTGGAGCACGCCCTGCACCGTGCGCAGCCCCGGCTGGATGGCCCACCCGTGGAACCCGGCGCCGTCGTAGGCCACGTCGATCCGGATCCGCACCCCGGCATCCTCTCAGGTGAGAACCCTCGGGCGTCGTCGCGCTCCGCGCTGGCGCGCCAGGGCCTAGCGGATGCTGACCCTGATCCGGACAGTGGTGGACAAGCCGCCGTTCTTCGCGGTCACCTGCGCGGTGAGCAACTTGCCCGAGTCACGGCGCTTGACGAGGTACTTCGAAGTCCGGCCCACGACCTTGCTGCCACGCTTCCACGTGAACCGGAACGAGGTGCCCGTCATCAGGTTCCAGGCGCCCTTCGTGGCGGTGAGCCGCTTGCCGGGCTTGGGCCTGCCCTTGACCCGGGGCTTGGTGGTCGGGCGCAGCTTGCCGGGAAGCACGACCGACCCCGTCAGGTCGGTGCCAGCGACCACGTCGACCGGGGATGCGCTGCGCAGGCTCACCCCGCCGGCGTACCACCGTCGCAGCAGGGGGGTGCCGTTCGCGGCTTGGGTGGTGCGGCCGCTGACGAGGACCTTCCAGGAGCCGGGACGCAGCAGCAGCCCCAGCTGGGACCCGCCGGACGCCACCGGAGCCTCGCGGGCGACCACGGCGCCGGTGCCGGCGTCGTAGATCTGGTAGCCGGCGTTGAGGTCGGTCGTGCCCGAGGGGCCGGTGACCGTGAGAGCGAGCCGGGCGCTCCTGCCGAGCGCGGCGTCGACGCCGAGCAGCTGTCCGGTCGTCGGCACGGCCACGGTGGCGGCCGTCGCTGCGGTCCAGTCGTCGGGGTAGTACTCCGGGAACCACGGCGTCGGCGACGGATAGTACTGCGACTGCCAGGTGCCTTCCCGATAGCGCACGAGGTAGTCACCGGCGGGCGCGATGATGGCCCAGCGCCCCAGCCGGTCGGTCCTGGCATCGGCGATGGTCCCCGTCGCGTCCACCGTCTCCACCACGATGTCGGCCAGCGGCGACCCCAGGTCGTCGGTCACCGTCCCCCCGAGCGTCTCGGGAGGGTCCTGCGCAGGGTCGCCCCACGGCGCCGGCTTGAGGGTCAGTGTCTCGTCGTGCGTGGTGGTCTGGCCCGCCGTGGTCACGATCGGGATGGCCGACCCCGACGTGAGCGCCCCGCCGTTGAACTGCGCTGGATAGCCGTTGAGATCGTCGGTGTAGCGCAGGATGAACCCACCGGCGCCGAGGCCGCCCACGTCGAACTGCCCGTTGGTGTCGGTCGTCACGGTGTTCTGGTAGGCGCCGTCGGACTTCCGGAAGACGAGCACGTTCAGGAAGGGGATCGGTTGGCCGGAGTCCTGGTCGGTCAGCGTGCCGCCGAGGTGCGCGGCGGCCGGCATCACCAGGTCCGCCGTCACCTCGCCCGAGGCCGGCACCGTCACGCTCTGCTGGGCACCGGCCCACTCGCCCGAGCTGCTGACGGTGACGTTGACCGTTCCTGCCTGTACGTAGCCGAAGTCGTACTGCCCGAAGCCGTCGGTCGTGGTCGACCTGACCGAACCCAGTCGGTTGCGAAAGACCGTGATGCCGGACATGGGCTGGGCGAGGCCGTTGGTGACGGTGCCGGACAGCGTCGCGATGGCGGGGAGCTGCAACGGCTCCAACTGGAGCGAGCCCCCGGTCAGGGTGAACTCCGTCGCCGACGCCAGGACCTCGGTCCCGCCGGCCTGGCCGACCAGGTAGTAGCGGCTCAGGTCGTCCATCGAGGGGATGATGACGCGGATCTTGTAGACGCCGTCCGGACGGCTGAACGAGAAGGTGCCATCACTGAAGTTGTTCCCGCCGCAGCTGGTGAACTCCGGCCCCGGGCAGGTCAGGATCGACCCGCCGAGCGGCTCACCGTTCGGCCCCGAGACCGTCCCGGTGACCGTGGTAGCGGCCAGCGCCGGCGCCGCGGTCAGCAGGCTGAGGCCGATCACCCCCGTGCACAACAGCGCCAGCCGACGCAGCAGCTTGACCATGGTGGGCTCCCTTCCCCGGGCGGATCATCCCGAGCGACGGGGCCCCACGTCAACGACCGACCCTCAGGGGTCCAGACCTCAGTCGAGCTCGGAGCGGTGCGGCGGATCGGCACCGGGGCGCGAGACGGTCACGGCGGCGGCGCGGACGGCGTACCCGATCAGCTCGCGCCAGGCGTCGCCGGCCAGTGCGCGCAGCGCCTCCCGGTGCGCGGCACCCGCGAGCCCGCGGTCCCACAGCGCGTCGAGCAGGGCAGCACCGAAGGTGTCGCCCGCACCGATCGTGTCGGCCACCGTGACCGTGACGGCCGGGACGGTCCCCTCCTCGGTCGCGGTGAACCAGTCCGCGCCCTCGCCCCCGCGGGTCACGATCACCACGCAGGGACCGAGCCCGAACAGCGCCCGCGCCGAGTCGGCCACGCTGCGGTCGGGATAGAGCGCCTCGAGATCCTCGTCGGAGGCCTTCAGGATGTCGGCCACGGCCGCCAGCCGCTCCACCTTGGCCACCACCTCAGGGCCGGTCCCCGTCACCGCCGGGCGCGCGTTGATGTCATAGCTGACCAGGGCTCGCTCCCGCTGCTCGGTGACCAGCGCCAGCACGTCCTCGGCCCCCGGCGACAGCACCGCCGCAAGCGAGCTGGTGTGCAGCACGACCGGCTCGACATCCTCGGGAAGGTCCAGCGGGTTGAGCCGCCAGCTGATGTCGAAGACGTACGACGCGCCGCCGTCCGCGCCGATCGTGGCGACGGCCGATGACGAGTGGTCGATCGCGGCGGGGTCACCGGCCAGCCGGACCTCAGCGGCATGCAGGTGGGAGCGCAGCATGGTGCCGTAGTGGTCATCGACGAAGCAGGTGTGGAACCAGACCGGCTTGCCCAGCCGGCTCAGCGCCACCGCCGCGTTGGCGGCGCTGCCGCCCGGGAACTCGGTCTCGCTGCCATCGCTGCGGTGGACGACGTCGACGAGGGCCTCTCCGACCACCAGCGCCACGGGTTTCATGGCGGGCAGTCTGTCCTACCCCGGCAGCGGCGGAGCAGTGTGTCCGAGGTGCGGGAGCGAGAGGCCGCGGTGGGGAGATGACGACGGCCCCGCCGGCCGACTCTCGTCGGGGCGGGGCCGTCGTGCAGTGGCGCTCTCAGGCGTCCTTGGCGTCGTCCTCGGTGACGGGGTCACCCTCGGCGACCATCTCCGCACCGGCGTCGACGGCCTCGGTGGTGGTGTCCGGCTCGACCTCGGGCACCTCCACGACGTCCTCAGCCGACTCCTCCACGGTCTCCTCGACTGACTCCTCCACGGTCTCCTCGACCGGCTCCTCCACGGTCTCCTCGACCGGCTCCACCGGAGCGGCCGGGGGCTGCTCGGCAGCCGGAGCGGCCGACTTCTTGGCCCGCGAGGGCTTCGGGGCGTACGGCTCGGTCACCAGCTCGATCACGGCCATCGGAGCGTTGTCACCCTTGCGGGGCGCGATCTTGGTGATCCGGGTGTAGCCGCCCGGGCGGTCCACGAACATCTCCGCGATCTCGGTGGAGAGCCGGTGCGCGACGGTGTTGTCGCGGCGCGGCACGCCAAGGTCCTTGGAGTAGAGCACGGCCTCGATCTGGCGACGCTGGTGGAGACCGCCCTTCCTGGCCTTGGTGATCAGCTTCTCGGCGAACGGCCGCAGCATCCGAGCCCGCGCCTCGGTGGTGGTGATCGAGCCGTGCTCGAACAGTGCGGTCGCGAGGTTGCGCAGGATCAGCCGCTGGTGGGCCGGGCTACCGCCGAGGCGGGGACCCTTCTTGGGGGTGGGCATCGCTTCTTCTCATTTCTCCCCGGCCGTGTGAGGTACCGGGGTAGATCGTCCTGGGTTCGTTCTGGGTGGGCGAGCCTGGGGTCAGTACTGCTCGTCCTCGACGAACGCGTCGTCGTCGTCGTCGCCGTAGGCGGCGAGCGCCGCGTTCGGGTCGAAGCCGGGTCCGCTGTCCTTGAGGGACAGGCCCATCTCGACCAGCTTGGCCTTGACCTCGTCGATCGACTTCGCGCCGAAGTTGCGGATGTCGAGCAGGTCCTGCTCCGAGCGCGAGATCAACTCACCCACGGTGTGGATGCCCTCGCGCTTGAGGCAGTTGTAGGACCGGACGGTCAGCTGGAGGTCCTCGACCGGCAGCGCCAGGTCGGCGGCCAGCTGCTCGTCGACGGGCGAGGGGCCGATGTCGATGCCCTCGGCCTCGACGTTGAGCTCCCGGGCCAGGCCGAACAGCTCGACCAGGGTCTTGCCCGCGGAGGCGATCGCGTCGCGCGGCCGGATCGACGGCTTGGTCTCGATGTCGATGACCAGCTTGTCGAAGTCGGTGCGCTGCTCGACCCGGGTGGCCTCGACCTTGTAGGTGACCTTCAGCACCGGGCTGTAGATCGAGTCGACCGGCATCCGGCCGATCTCGTTGTCGGCGCCCTTGTTCTGGGCAGCCGACACGTAGCCGCGGCCGCGCTCGACCACGAGCTCCATCTCCAGCTTGCCCTTGTCGGACAGGGTGGCGATCTTGAGGTCCGGGTTATGCACCTCGACCCCGGCGGGCGGGGCGATGTCCGCCGCGGTGACGTCACCGGCACCGGACTTGCGGAGATACATCGTGACGGGCTCGTCGTGCTCGGAGGAGACGACCAGGCCCTTCAGGTTGAGGATCACCTCGGTGACGTCCTCCTTGACGCCCTCGATCGTCGAGAACTCGTGGAGCACGTTGTCGACCTTGATGCTGGTCACCGACGCTCCCGGGATCGAGGAGAGGAGGGTACGTCGCAGCGAGTTGCCGAGCGTGTAGCCGAAGCCGGGCTCCAGCGGCTCGATCACGAACCGGGAACGGAACTCGTCGACGGACTCTTCCGACAGGGTCGGACGCTGAGCGATAAGCACGGTTTCTTTCCTTTCCGAACCCGACCGCTATTTGAAGGGCTCGAACTTGCAGAGATGGGACCGAATTTTCTGCTGGACCGCCGACCGCTTCCACGGCCGGGGATCCGGGGGCGGACCCCCGTGGGTTTACTTCTTCGAGTAGTACTCGACGATCAACTGCTCCTGGACCGGGAGGTCGATCTGCTCTCGGGTCGGGACCTGGTGGACCAGGACCCGCATCCGTGAGGGCAGCACCTGCAGCCAGGCCGGGACGACGCGCTCGCCGTGGGTCTCCCGAGCGACGATGAACGGGGTCATCTCGAGGGACTTCTCGCGGACGTCGATGATGTCGTGGTTGCTGACCTGGAACGACGGGATGTCGACCTTCTTGCCGTTGACCAGGAAGTGACCGTGGTTCACCAGCTGGCGCGCGTGCCGGCGGGTGCGGGCGAAGCCGGCGCGGTACACGACGTTGTCGAGGCGGCACTCCAACAGCTGCAGCAGGTTGTCACCGGTCTTGCCCTGGCGACGCGACGCTTCGGCGTAGTAGCGGTGGAACTGCTTCTCCAGCACGCCATAGGTGTAGCGAGCCTTCTGCTTCTCCCGGAGCTGGAGGAGGTACTCGCTCTCCTTGATGCGGCCGCGGCCGTGCTGGCCGGGCGGGTAGGGACGCTTTTCGTACGCAGCGTCGCCGCCGATCAGGTCGACGCCGAGACGGCGCGACTTCTTGGTGATGGGGCCGGTGTAGCGGGCCATGTCAGTGGTTCTCCTTCAAGTCCGGTAGTGGTGTGCCGCTGCTTCGTCCGAGCGCGCCGGGTCAGACCCGGCGCCGCTTCGGAGGGCGGCAACCGTTGTGGGGCGTGGGCGTGACGTCCTGGATCGTGCCGACCTCGAGGCCGACCGCACCCAGGGAGCGGATCGCGGTCTCGCGGCCCGAGCCCGGGCCCTTGACGAAGACGTCGATCTTCTTCATGCCGTGCTCCATCGCGCGGCGCCCGGCGGCCTCAGCGGCCATCTGTGCGGCGAACGGGGTGGACTTGCGGGAACCCTTGAAGCCGACGGTGCCGGCCGAGGCCCACGCGATCACCGCTCCGGCCGGGTCGGTGATCGTGACGATCGTGTTGTTGAACGTGCTCTTGATGTGGGCTTCGCCCGCGGCAACGTTCTTCTTCTCCTTGCGGCGCACCTTCTTGGCGCCGGCCTGACGGCTCTTGGGAGGCATCCGGTTTCCTTTGCTCTGGTCTTTCTGGGGCTGTGCCCCAGACCCCGTGACGGGGACGCTGTGTCGGGATCGGTCGGCAGGGGCTGGCTGATCAGCCCGAATCCGAAATTCGGGCTACTTCGCCTTCTTCTTGCCGGCAACCGTGCGCTTGGGACCCTTGCGGGTGCGCGCATTGGTCTTGGTGCGCTGACCGCGGACCGGGAGGCCCTGGCGGTGACGGCGACCTTGGTAGCTGCCGATCTCGATCTTGCGCCGGATGTCGGCCGCAACCTCGCGACGGAGGTCACCCTCGATCTTGAAGCTGGATTCGATCTCGTCGCGGAGCTTCACCAGCTCCTCGTCACCCAGTTCGTGGACGCGGAGGTCCGGGCTGACGCCGGTGGCGGCGAGAACCTTCTGGGCGCGGGTGCGGCCGATGCCGTAGATGTAGGTGAGTGCGATTTCGATGCGCTTGTCGCGTGGGAGGTCCACACCAACGAGGCGTGCCATATGGCTTTTCCTTTTCAGGTACACGGTGGTCTGGTCGCGCTGCGTCTCGCGTCACCCTTGCGGGATCCGGCGAGCTCCGGCCATCCGTTCCGGAGGTGGTTCACCGCCTGGCGGCGGCTAAGCAGACACGAAGATGGAGTATGAAGTTGTGACGCCGTGGCAGCTCAGCCTTGGCGCTGCTTGTGGCGTGGGTTCTCGCAGATGACCATGACGCGGCCGTGGCGACGAATCACCTTGCACTTGTCACACATCGGCTTCACGCTGGGGCTGACCTTCACGGGGAGGGTCCTTTCTGAGGCGGCCGGGCTACTTGTAGCGATAGACGATGCGACCTCGGGTGAGGTCGTACGGCGAGAGCTCCACCACCACGCGGTCCTCGGGGAGGATCCGGATGTAGTGCTGGCGCATCTTGCCGCTGATGTGGGCGAGAACCTTGTGCCCGTTGCTGAGCTCGACCCGGAACATCGCGTTCGGGAGCGCCTCAACGACGGTGCCCTCAATCTCAATCACGCCTTCTTTCTTCGGCATGTCCTCCACAATCTGTCGCAGCTGGCTGTCTATCGGTCGGCCCGGGAACCTCTCCGCAGGCGAACCTGCGAAGTGGACCTCGTCGGGTGGTGGCGTAGGACTCATCCCAGCGCACGACGAATCCTCCCTGACGGGACGACACGAGGTGATCCGGGCAGCCGCGAGGCACCACGACACGCAAACCCACGTTGGGCCGACACGCCAGTTTAGGTGGACGGTCAGATGAAACCCTAATCGGGGGCTGAGCGGCCGCTCAGGTGATGGCGGAGTCGCCGCCGCGGAAGGACGCCATGCTCACCCGAGCCCGCCAGCGCCGCATCCGGCCCACCCCCGCAGACATCGCGCGACGCTCCTCGGTGACCGCACTCCAGAAGTCCTCGGCCTCGCCGGCTCCCGGCGCGCTCGGCCCGAAGACGTGGGCGTCGGCCCGGCGCGCCAGCCGCGGAGCGTCCGGGGAGGTGATCGCCGTCGACTGCTCACGACGGGTGGTCGACATCGTCACCGGCACGGCCTGGCCCAGGTCGCGCGCATGGTCCACCAGCTCCCGCCAGGCACCCACCACCCGGGCGGACATCTGTCGGCTGCGTCGGCGCCGGGTGCGGCGCCAGGCCTTGACCAGCACGATCGAGCTGAGCACGGCCACCAGGATCGTCAACGGCACCCCGCCGAACACGAGCAATCGAGCCAGCCACCGGGGCAGTCCCGTGGCGGAGTCGGGCCGATCCGACGTGTCCTCACCCTTGCGGGCCCGCAGCTGGGTGTCGGTCTGGTCCTGGATCACCGACGGCGGCGGGATCGGCGCCGCGGGGGGGACATTGGCGCCCGTGCGGTTCCGGTCGGACTCGGGCGGCAGCTTCGCGGGCCGCTCGTCGCCCATGAACTCCTCGGTGGGCAGGGTCCGCCAGGAGCCGTCGGCGGCGCGGATCTCGACCCAGGCCGACACGTCCTTGCCAGTCACCACGCCCCCGTCCGGGACCACTGCCCCCATCACCACGCGGGCCGGGACGCCGGCCCGGTTGGCCAACAGCGCCATCGTGGCGGCGTACTGCTCGTCATTGCCTGCCATGAGCCGCGCGTTGACGAAGCCGTCCAGGAGCCGGCCGAGGTAGTGGCCGGACGGGTAGATCTTCTCCGCCTGGGTGACCCCGTCGGTGTACTTCCCCTCGTCGCGCAGGTGGTGGGCGAGGGCGTAGACCGAGCTCATCGGGGTCGCCTCGCCCTCGGTCCACTCCCGGGCCTGGGTGTCGAGGAATGCCGCCGCGTTGCCGGCCTCTCCCACGCCGGTGGCCGGTAGCGTCTCGGGCGTCAGGGAGTCGTCGGGGACGACCGCGGTGAACGCGTAGCGATCTCCCGCACGCAACCCGGACGGAACGACGGCAGTCGAGGTGGCCAGGTTGTAGCGGAACGTCTCGGACTTCGCCTCGGTGTCCCCCACCGTGAACCGTAGTGACTGCAGCGCCCCGGCGACGGGGAGCCAGACCCCGTCGTAGCCCTCGTCGATGGTGACGGTCACCTCGACCCGACGGCCCTCCGTGGGGTTCTCGATGCTCGACGAGACACGCTGGTAGGTGTCGTCGGGGGCCCCCGGGATGGAGTTGTTCGAGGCTCCCCAGACGACGCCGTCGTAGTTGTCCAGCGTCGCGAAGCGGACCCGGGCGCCTTCCGGGACGCCGGTGAGCGAGAACAGCTTCGTCGCGTAGAGGTTCTCGGGGTCCGGTGTGGCACGCATGTCGACGTAGCGCCGGAAGGAGGCCAGCGGGGAGGGGTACTTGCCGATGTCGAACGGCGCGACCACGTGGTCGCGCAGGATCAGCCGACTGTCGTCACCGCCGGTCGCCACGGTGGCGACCGGGAGCGCGAGCAGGCCGGCCGCGCCGATCAGCGCGGCCCCGACCACCAGGCGCGACCCGCGGCCGGCGTGACCCTGCACGGCACCCTCGGCCTCTCGGTCGCGCAGGGTCAGCCAACCCAACGCCAGGGCCGCGAACCCGACGCCCTGGAGCCACAGCGACTGGGGATACCGCGCCCCGATCAGGATGACCAGGCCGAGCAGGGCCAGCGGCGGCAGCAGCGGCAGCGGCGTCTGCAGCCAGGAGAGCCGCAGCCGCACGCCCGCCAGCATCACCCCCAGCACGCCGACCGCCAGCCCGAGCACCCACGGGAGCACCAGCAGCGGTCCGGCACCGTCCACCGGAGGCAGCGTCGTGAGCAGGTCCTTCCACCCGAACAGCACCTGGTCGGTCAGTGCCCGCCAGGTGGCGGGCCGCGGCACCGTGAGCCCCTGGGAGCGCAGGGTCAGCGCCCCGCCGAGCAGGTAGAACAGCGCGATGCCCACCAGCGCCGAGGCCACCAGCGGCCAACGCAGCACCCGGGCTGCCACCGCGACGCCGACGCCGATGGCCAGCCCGAGGATCCCGACGACCAGGAAGCTCCAGCCGGTGTACGTCGGAGCCAGCCCGGCCAGCGCCGTGGCGCCCAGACCGAACACGAAGCAGGCGTCGAGCACTGTCGCCAGATCGGGCCGAGGGCGGGCACGGGGAGGCGTCTCGAGCGCGTCGCTCATCGCACGCTCCAACGCAGCAGCGCCGGCAGGTCCTGCTTGTTGGACATGTGCAGGACCGGCATCCCATCGGCCTCGGTGGCCCGGCTCGGCGACGAGGGGTCGACGATCAGCGCGATCCGGCGTACCTCCGGGCCGAAGGCCGCCGCGGCTCGCGCCACCCCCTCGAAGCCGGCCGGCGCCCCAGTCACCAGGAACAGCAGGCTGGTGTCGGGCGCGATGGACTCGGCCCTGCGGGCGCTGGCGATCAGTCCGGTGCGGCCGAGATCCGCCCGGCAGATCGCGTCGAGCGTCAGGTGTCCGTCCGTCCCCGACGCCGCCTGCTCCCCGCACATGAACGAGGTCTCGAAGTCGTCGAGGATCGCGCGCACCGCCAGCGAGGCCGCCACCGACATCGCTGCCTCGAAGTCTTCGGAGTCTCCCCACTGCGCAAGGTCGTCATCGACGACCACCGTCGCGTGGCTGCGCCGGGTGTCGAGATACTCGCGGACCAACAGCTGGGTCTGGCCCGCAGCCGCCATCGCCTTCGCCGAGGACCTCCAGTGCACGTGACGGAGATCGTCTCCGGGGACGTACTCGCGGAGCGCGTGGAAGGCCAGGTCGCTCTGGGACACCGCGTCGATGGACACGCCCTCCAGATCGCGGAGCAGGCCAGCGCCCAGGGAGCTCAGCGCCACCATCGGGGGCCGCACGAGAACCTCGCGGGCGCCGGTCCAGGCGACATCACGGGAGAACAGGCCGATCGGGTCCCCGCGGCGCGTCATCGCGGGTCCGACCCGGATCACGCCGCGACGCTCGGTGCGCAGCGTGAAGGCCTCCTCGTGGGAGGCCCCCGGGGCGAGCGTCGGGACGCCGTACCGATGCCGCGCGTCACCGACCGGCAGGATCAGCATCGTCGGCAGCAGCCGACCGCCGGCGACGTTGGTCACGGTGATCTCGCCCGCGACCGAGTCCCCGGCGATCACCCGCAGCGGCTCCAGCCGCAACCCGACCTCGACCCTGGTGCGGCCGAACAGGAACGGGAAGGCGAGGCCCACCAGGAGGAGGCAGGCAGTTGCCAGCACCGCGAGCTCGCGCCAGCCGGTGAGAACCGTCGCCAGCAGACCGGCCACGCCCAGCAGGAGGACCGTCCACCCGAGGGGACGGACCATCCGGACGGCCGCTCGAAGTCGGCGCAGGAGCCTTCGAAGCACCGGCTGCCTCAAGCCACCCGGTCGGTCGGCGGGGACACCGAGTCGAGCAGCCTGGCGACGATGCTCTCCACCGCCATGCCGGTGAACTGCGCCTCCGCGTCGAGGAGGATCCGGTGGCAGAGCACGGGCTCCGCGAGCACCTTGACGTCATCGGGAACAACGTGGTCACGGCCGTCGGCAGCCGCCCAGGTCTTGGACACGCGGATGAAGGCGAGGCAGCCCCGGGCGCTGATGCCCAGCTTGACGTGCGGGAGCCGGCGCGACTCCTCGGCCAGCTCGGCGACGTAGCCGATGATCGCGGGGTCGACATAGACGTCGTCGGCCAGGCGGCTCATCTGGGCAATGGTCTCGGCCGTGATCACCGGCTTCACGAGGGCGGCACGGTCTCGGACCTTGGCCTCGGTGAGCAGCTCCACGGTGGCCGCCCGGTCGGGGTACCCCAGCGAGGTCTTCATCAAGAACCGGTCGAGCTGGGCCTCGGGCAGGCGGTAGGTGCCGGCCTGCTCGATCGGGTTCTGGGTCGCGATCACCATGAACGGGCGGCCGACGGCGTGCGGCTCACCGTCGACGGTGACCCGGCCCTCCTCCATGACCTCCAGCAGCGCCGACTGCGTCTTCGGCGAGGCCCGGTTGATCTCGTCGGCCAGCACGATCGAGTGGAAGATCGGTCCGGGGTGGAACTCGAAGGCGCCCTTGTGCTGGTCGTAGACCGTCACGCCGGTGACGTCCGAGGGCAGCAGGTCAGGGGTGAACTGGATCCGGGCGTGACTGCCCTGCACGGTGTTGGCCAGGGCGCGAGCCAGCATCGTCTTGCCCGTGCCCGGGAAGTCCTCGAGCAGGGCGTGGCCTTCCGACAGCAGGCAGGTCAGCGCCAGCCGGACCACGTGACGCTTGCCGAGCACGGCCAGCTCCATGTTGTCGGTGAGCTTGTCGAAGGTCTTCTGGAACCAGCCGGCCTGTTCGAGGGAGATCGTCATCGAGTCGCTTTCGTGGGGTGGGCAACAGGCTAGTTCGGCCAGGTGAAGAACACCGTCTGATTGATGGATCCGCTGGTCGCGTCGCACCGGACCTTGACGTCGGTGCCCGGGCTGCCGTAGTACAGGTCCGTCTGCTTGGGCGTGCCCTCCGCGAACGGTCCGACGTTGTCGGCGCCGAAGCCCGGGCGGGTGACCGTGCAGGTCACGTTGGAGAAGAAGTTGTTCGCGGTGATCTGGATGAACCCGCACGACGCGTCAGTGCAGTCCTGGCCCGAACCGGGCGGGTGGCACGGGTTCGAGCTCCCAGGACTGTCGTTGCAGCTGGCGTAGCGCTTCACCTTGAGGTCCGGGGGCGGCGGGTCGGGGGTGGTGATCTCGTCGGACTTCACGACCGGACCCCGGTTGCGTGCCGGGTCGGACACCGTGACGGTGATCGCCTCTCGCACCGAGAAGCCGAGGTCCAGCTGCGGCACGATGCGCACGGAGTCGCCCGGGCTCACGGAGTAGCGCAGATTCGGTCGAATGCTCCCCGTGAACGACACGTCCACCTGCACCTCGGCCCCGTTGGGGTTGACGCCGATGTTCCAGCCGGCCAGGTTGCCGCCGGTCGTCGCGTTGCCGGTCGGCTTGATGGTGATGAAGTCCTTGACCAACGGCCCGTAGGTCCGGATCGACAGGCTGCCCGAAACCGTGCAGTTGTTCTCGTTGCAGACCTTCAGTCGGATGTCGAACAGTTGGTCGTTGTTGCCGACCAGGAAGGTCTTGGACGTGGCGCCGCCGTCGAAGTCGGCGAGCTTCTCGGTGGCGGACCACACCTCGCCTCGCGACACGCTGCCGCGGGAGTTCGGCACCGCGAACGTGGCCTTGGCCTGGTTGTTGACACCGGTGGCGCTCAGCGTCCACGCGCCCCACGCCATCGGCGCGGCCGTGGCCGTCCAGCTCTCGGCGTTGCTCACCGCACCGAAACCGTCGGTGCCGCTCACGGCCTGGACGCGGAACTCGTGGGTGGAGCCGTCGTACCGGAGCCCCGCGAACACGCACTGAAGGGCCGCGATCCGACTGCACGATCCGACGGTCAGCCCGTTGTGCGAGACCACATAGGTCACCGCGGCGCCGCCGTTGGCCACCACCTCGTCCCAGGTCAGGGTCAGCACCGCGTTCGCCCCGTTGTCGATCGCCTCCACGTGAAGGTTCTTCGGACGCCCGAGCGGCCCTTGGGAGTGGAACTTCCCGCTCGTCACCGCGGGCCCCCAGCCCTGAGCGTTGTGAGCGCGCACGGTGAAGTTGTAGTCCTTGCCGTTGGTGAGCCCGTTGGCCACGATCATGGCATTGCGGGACTCGACCTTCCGACCCTGCCAGGTCACGCGATAGAGGTCGATCGGCGACGTGCGCGTGCTCGGCGGCGTCCACGAGATGGTCAGCACGTGGTTGCCGATCTTGCTGGCGCGAATGCGGCTCACCGGCCCGGGCTTCTCATCCGGACGCGCGGACTTCGACGCAGAGCTGAAGTCCGACCACCCGATCGCGTTGTGGGCGCGCACGGTGAAGGTGTAGCCGGTGCCGTTGGTCAGCCCGGTCATGTCACAGGTGGTCGTCGGGCAGCGCTGCGTCGCTCCGTTGCTGGCGCGCAGCTCGTAGGAGTCGATGGGGGCACCGTTGGCGGTCGGCGCCCGCCAGGTCAACCGCACCGACTGCGACAGGGAGCTGATGCCCGGCACCGGGGCGGACGGGGTGTCGGGGACGCCGAGCAGGTCGAGGCTGAGCAGGTTGCTGGCTTCACGATCGGGGTTGCCCGAGTCGACGTCGCTCATCACCACGCGGAAGGTGGCTTCGCCGCTCGCCTTCCCCCCCGCGGTGATCCGGACCTTGGAGCCTCCGGCCGGACGGGCCGTGACATCTCGGCCCTTCAGGGGACTCACTCTGACCACTGTCGGAGTGGGGTTCGGAAGGCCCGGCGTGAGGTACGCCGCGAGGTCGACCGTGCGGGACTCCCCTGCCTTCAGATCCGTGATCCGGACCGGTGCCATCGTCGGCGCAGGTGCTCGGACGACACGCACCCGCAGCTCGCCCGGGTCGCTCTTGCCCGCCCGCACCAGCAGTATCGACTCGCTGCCGGCCCGCACGTTGCCGGCCGCAGTGACCACGACCGGCATTGCCGTGGGGTCGGCGATCTCCAGACCGTCGACCGGGCGCCGCCACTGCGAGGAGTAGGTCAGGGCGGCCTCGTCCTCGGCGTTCGGCACGTACACGTGGCACAGCGAAGCGATGTCGAGCTGCACCTCGCCGCCCTGAGGCACCCCGATCAGGTCGGTGGGGCAGGTCAGCACCGGACGGTTCTGACCCACCTGGACCGGGATGCTCAGCCAGGCCCTGGGCACGGCGGGGTCGTTCTGGTCCGCACCGGCGAGCACCTCGAACGTGACCGCTCCGGGTCCCTCGAAGGTCTTCGCCGCGCTCACGTTCAGCGACGCACCGCTGAGCGCCACCGCGTTCACGCCACCCTGGGGTGCTCCGGAGACCGCCTGGCCCACGGCCAGCCGCAGGGGGCTACCGGACGGGCTCACGAGGTAGTCGTCCAGCTTCACCCGGCGCGACTCCCCTGGCGCGAGCTTGATCAGGGCGTCGGGCTTCACGAAGGGCAGGTTGCCGGCCTTCGGAGGGACGAACAGCTGGGCGATCGCAGCGCCGCCGTCGGCGTCGACCACCCGGAACGGCAGCACCTGCGGAAGCTCGCCGCGGGTCACGGTGATCCGACCGCCATTGACCTTTGCGAGCACACCCCGCGGCGCGAAGACGTCAGTGATGCGTAGTTGGTCCGACGGCCCGTCCGGGTCGTACGCCGAACGCAGCACGTCGACCCTGATCGCGGCCGAGTCGTTGCTGACGCCGTAGGCGTCGAAGACGACAGGCGGGTTGTTGTAGGGCGTCGCGGTGCGCAGCGTGATCGTCGATTGAGAGGTGGACAGCCCGTTGCTGAGCCGATAGACGACCTCGACGGTGCGGCCGTCGGCCTTCGCCGGGGCCTGGATCGTCACGGGCCCGGTGGGCGAGTCCAAGCTCACCCCCGGCGGCGGGCTCACCAGCTCCATCGACGGGCGGGCGCCCGGCCCGATGTAGTCGTTCGCGGTGGGGCTGACCGTCGCCAGCCTGCCCGGTTCCACGGTGATGGTGTCCGGGACCGCCAACGGAGGCTGAGGCGGCCCGACCGGAGCGACCGCGACCCGGGCGGTACCCCGTGCCTCGAGTCCGCCCGAGTCGACCAGCGTGTAGTCGAACTCGTCGGTGCCGCTCGCGTCGGGGAAGGCTTGGTACTCGATCGTGTTGGCGCCGAGCTTGGTGACCCGTCCCAGGCCCGGGGCGGACCCCAGCCCGATCAGGCTGACCGGGTCGCCGTCGGGGTCGACGCCCGATCCGGGCAGCTTGAGCACCACGGTGCCGCCTGCCACGGTGCGGGCTTCGAGGACGGGGGGGTCAGGCGCGGTGTTCTCGGCGTCCGCTGGGATGACCGACACGGTGACCGTGCCGGCGCTGGTGTCGCCGGCGGTGTTCGCCGCGAGGTAGGTGATGTCGTAGGTCGCCGGCTCGGCGGTGCCCGAGGGCGCGACGTAGCGCACCATCCGGCCGGACACCGTGGCTGCCCCGGGCTGCTTGACCGAGCCGTCCTCCGAGATCACCGACAGCTGCCCGGCCTTCTCACCGACCACGTTGGAGACCAGCGAGAGCACGTCGCCCGAGGGGCTGTAGTCGTTGTCGAGGGCGGGGATCGCGACGCTCGCCCCGGCACGCACGGTCACCTCGTCGTCCGCCGTCACCGGAGCGTCGTCCTGGGGGGCGGGTCGTTGCGTCACCGTGATCTCGCCGACGACCTCCGGTCCACCGTTGCTGATGGCGTAGCGCAGCACCTGGGGGCCGCCACGCAGCTGCCCTTGACGGGCACTCACCCGCACCCACCGCCCGTCGACGATGGCGACGTCGACCATCTCGGGATGCAGCGCGCGCACGCCCTGCACCATCAACAGGCCACCTGCCGGGTCGTGGTCGTTCGCCAACACGTCGATGATGCCCGGCGCCGTGCCGAAGAGCGTCAGCGAGTCCGGCATCGCCACCGGCAGGCGTTGCTCGCGGGGCCGGACATCGACGCGGATCTTGCCGTGTGCCAGCGGCGCCGTGCCGTAGGCGGCGTCGTAGTCGAGCACGTAGGACTTCGCCGCTGCCGAGCGGAAGGACACGGTCCCCTTGGCGAGATCGGTGCGGACCTGGGCACCGCCTACCGCGGCGACCTTGCCGGCCAGCTGCAGCTGCGCCCTCGGGTCGACGGGGTCAGAGCCGGGAAGGTCGTTGGCCAGCGGGCGCAGCGTCACCCACCGGCCGGTCTCGACCGAGGTGATGTCGGGCTCAGCCACCGCGGCCACGGCCTGGTCTCGGTCGGGGTCCTGCACCTCGAACCTGAGGTCGGTGGCGACCGGCTCCGAGCGGCCGTCGCTCACGGAGTAGCTGACGGTGACCTTGCCCGGCTGCGGAGGCGCGATGAAGCGAAGTCGGCCGGCGGACGTGGTGCTGGCGAAGGCACCGGCGGCTTGGGTCTGGACCGTCGCCGACGCGAGGGCGAGGGAGTCACCGTCGCTCATATCCCGCCAGTCAGGCACGACGGGCAGCTCCAGGGAACCTCCGGCCGGCACCGACCAGACCTTCGGCTTGAAGCCCTCCCGAAGCTCCGGCGGCTGGTTGACGGCGTCGCCGCGGGTGGACACGGTCACCCTGGCGTGTGCCGAGATCTCGCGGCCGTCGTCGATGAAGTACTCGAAGCTGGTCGGCGCCGTCGTCCCCGGGGGGAGCCTGAGCTGCACCGTCTGGCCGTCGGGACCGACGGTCAGCTTGGCACCGTTGCGCGTGATCGGCTCGACTGACCGGATGGCCAGCACCCGGCCCACGGGGGCGGAGTCGTTGTCGAGCGGATAGAGCGTCGTGGTGCGGCCAGGGCGGGCCCCGAAGACGTCAGGCTCGGCCTTGGGCGGTCGCCGGTCTCCGTTGCTGCTCTTCTTGGTGTCCTCGTCGTCGCTGTCGTTGTTGTCCTTCTGGTCGAACGCCGGCCAGTCGTCGAGCGTGCGCGGCTGGTCGGTGTCGATGTTCCACACCCGACCGGAGAACCGGTCGTTGAGCACGATCTGCCCGCGGTTGACCCTGAAGACGAGATCGTTGGCCTCGCCCTGCAGGAACGCCGCATGGGCCGGTTCGGTGCCGCACTGGGTGACCACGGTGCCGCGGCCGCCCGACCACGCGGCGTACACGCAGGCGCCGAGGCGGATCGGCGGGGTGGGCCGCCCGCTGGCCCCGGCATAGACGGTCCTCAGCTCGCCGGTGGTCAGGTCCAGAGACTGCAGTTCTGACGGTGTGGCGACCAGGACCGCCTCGGCTGCGGGTCCGGGTACCTGGAGAGCGGCGCCGTCGCCGACCACGGCCCGCACCAGACCCTGGGCCACCAAGGTCCCAGAATCACCGTCGAGCACCACCGGTACCTCGCCCACGGCGGTGACGGCCACGGCCTCGCCGACCTTCTCGGTCAGCGGTGCCGTGGTCGCAGGAGCGAAACCCGCTCCGTCCGGCGCGATGCTGGTCAGGGTGTCGTCGGCCGAGGCGACCAGCACCGTCCCGCCCTGGGTGACGGCCATGGACGCAGGAGTCGGCACCGTGGCCAACGGGCTCGCAGCGGTGCCCACCGCGTCCAGCTGAGGAGCGCTCAACTGCGGGTCCACACGCTGCGCGCGCACGGCACCGGTCGCGGTGTCGAGGACCGCGAGAGAGCCGCCCGCCAGGTGGACGGCGGCGTAGCGGGGAAGTGCGGCACCGGACTCATCGGACGCGGTCGCCGTGGCCGGGTCCAGCGGGCGCAGCCTGCGGCCGGTTCCCTCGATCCCCACGACCACCGAGTCCTGCTGGACCAGGTCGAGCTCGTCGCCCAGCGTGGCGAAGGTGGACGCATCCTGCTGCCCGATCGGCTTGTTGATGCGGCCGTAGTAACCGCCCTGGGAGTTGGTCACCCAGATGCCGCCGTCGTTGAGGTCGGCCCGGTGCGTCTCGTAGCCTTGCGCCGCGACGGCGTACACGACCACCCCGCCGGCCGTGGCCAGCAGGGTGAGGTTGGCGACGGCGACGAGGGCTCGTCGGCGCCACACGTTGCCGCGACTCGTCATCTGCTCCCTGTAGGCATGAACAACCTCCCATGCGAGGGTAAAGACCACCCCCGGCACGGGCAACTTGAGCAAATCATGACGTAGGACCCCTCGCCGGGGAACAATGGGACTGCCGCAACTGGTCTGGACCGGTGTGTGACCGCGGTCTACCCCCCCTGACCCCCGTCGAGAGGAACTTGTCGTGGATACCAGCTACGTCGCTGGGACGGGGCTCCTGCTTGCCCGGAGCCGACGCTGGCTGTTGCTCGACGAAGACCCGCCGCTGGACCGGGTCGAGGAGTGGTGGGAGATGCTCGGGACGGCCGGGCCGATGCGCGAGAGTCTGATCGCAGCCCTGGAGGTCGCCTACCCGCTGCACGAGGTGTCGCTGGTGCTCGTCGACCTGGACGACTCCGCACCGACGCTTACCTGGGGCAACGGCCGCGTCGACGCCGACGATGCGGGCCAGCGGCTCAGCGTGGGACTAGCCGGCGAGGGAAAGACGCGCCCGCTGCTGGCCGGCGTCGTGCCGGCGGCCACTGTCGAGGTGCGGGTGCCGTCCTTCGGCCTCGGCGGCGCGGTGATCGACGGCATCCCCTCCGACATCCTGGAGAGCAGCGCCGCCGGCCCGCCGCCGACCCGGCCGATGTTCCGGCCCGCCGATGCCTCGCTACGCGAGGACGAGGCGGAGATCACCGTGCCCCGCACCATTGCGGACGTGCTGGGCAAGGCACCCTTCGGCCAGAGCCGCGAGGTCGACACCGCCGAGCCCGTCTCCACCGGTGAGCTCAGCAACCACCTCCGCCAGACCAGCCAGGAGACGGTGTTGGCCGTGCGGTGCCCCCACGGTCACGTCACCCCGGCATACACGCCGACGTGCCGGGTCTGCCACACCGAGGTTCCGCCCCAGGATCCGCGCAGCATCCCGCGCCCCAACCTCGGCGGGCTGCGGCTTCCGACCGGCGAGCTCGTGCCCCTGGACCGCGGCGTGGTCTTCGGCCGCAAGCCGACGCCGGTGCCGGGCAGCAGCGACTGGCCGCACCTGGTGCACTTGCCGCAGGACTCCACCTACGTCTCTCGGATGCACCTGCAGGTCGAGCTCGACGGCTGGTTGGTGCTCGCTCGAGACCTTGGCTCCCGCGGCGGTACGACGCTCCGCATCCCCGGCCGGTTGCCCCAGCGGATCCGCGCCAACGAGCGCTATGTCCTCGAGCCCGGCCACGCCCTCGACCTCGCCGACGTCTACGAGATCTCCTATGAGGTCTCCCCGTGACAGCACCCCGGATCCCGGGGTTTACCCACATCGAGCACCTGGGGAGCGGCGGCTTCGCCGACGTCTTCCTGTACGAACAGGAGTGGCCACGCCAGCGGGTTGCGATCAAGGTCGTGCGCCCCGACATTCCGCTCGACGAGCGCGAGAAGGTGATGTTCACCAGCGAGGCCAATGCCATGGCCCGGCTGGCCGACCACCCCTACATCGTCACGGTGATGACCGCCGGGACCACCGAGGACGGCCGGCCCTACCTGGTCATGCGTTTCTGCCCCCCACCAGACCTCGGAGTGCGGGTCCGAGGCAACCCGATGCCGGTGGCTGAGGCGATCAGCACCGGCATCAAACTGGCGAGCGCTATCGAGACAGCCCACCGCTCCGGCATCGTGCACCGCGACATCAAGCCGAGCAACGTCCTGGTCACCAGCTACTCCGAGCCGGCGCTGACGGACTTCGGGATCGCTGGTGGGCTCCACGAGCTCGAGGGCGACCTCGACGTTCGCATCTCCTATCCCTGGTCTCCTCCGGAGATGCTGGACGGGCGCTCCAGCGGCTCGGTGGCCTCCGACGTCTACTCGTTGGGCGCCACGATCTGGCAGCTCCTGGTCGGCCGCTCCCCGTTCTCGGTCCCGGGGGGCGACAACTCCACGCGGTCCCTCAGCGCCCGCATCCTGCATACCAACCCGCCGGCCACGCAGCGGCCCGATGTCCCCCCGGCGCTGGACCGGCTGCTGCAACAGTGCCTGGCCAAGGATCGCGCCCACCGGCCGCAGTCGGCGCTCGAGCTGGCCCGGGGGCTGCAACGGATCGAAGAGGCCGCCGGATTCCCTCGTACGGCGATCGCGGTCGAGGCCGACCTCCCCGGCACCCCGGTCCGCGACTTCCGAGCCGAGCTCGATCACGACGCCACGCGGATGAAACCGACCACGATCGTCTCCGGCTCGGCGCCGCGCGCCGTCGTGCCCGACGCCGACGGGACGGGCGACGAGAGTCGTCGCATCGGTCCGGTGGTGTGGGCGGTCGTCGGCACGTTCGCCTTGGCGGTGGCCGGCGGACTCCTGTTGTTCAGCCTCGGCCGCGGCGACGTCCGGGACAACCCGCAGAACACGCCGACCCCCCGCCCGCCGAGCACCCCGGCGAACATCGACCCGGGGCTCGCCGCCGATCCCGTGCTGACCGGCGACCGCACCGGGCGCAACGTGCGCGTCTCGTGGGCCGCCAGCGACGGCGGGCAGCCCGGGGACACCTGGCAGTGGCGGCGCACGGACACCGGCGACGGCGACCGGACCACGGCTGACTCGGTGGTGCTGCGAGCCACGGAGCGGCTCTGCGTCCAGGTTCGGCTGATCCGCGATCAGGCCGAGTCCGCCTGGTTCGACACGTGCGTCGAGTGACGCGATTGACCGACGATCGGGCAGGTCAGTCGAGGTCGAAGGCGGCCCGCACCGCTTCGGTGAGCGCGGTTTCCTGACGCCCGTCGGCAACAGTCCCGGAACGCAACGATCGTTCAGGCACAATCGCGACACAGGTCGGCGGCCGGTGAGGAACGTTGAGATTCGTGCTGAACGAGGAAACATGACGTGCAGGTGAACTCGTCGGCCTGCCTTGGCGTCACCTCGATGGAGAAGGTCTCGTGAGAAAGATCCGCGCCGGGAAGCTCATACGACTCTGCTAGCTCGGCCTCGTCCTCGTCCACCTTCCCCGAGGTCTTGTCCTGCTCGCCCGAGGTGAGGCGACGGGCTTCCCGGCTTTCTTCCTTCTGTTCGTCTTCTGTCTTGCGGGATGCGTCGTAGTCGGTGGCCATGTGAAGGTTCCTCTCGGGGCAGAGCGCGAATGCTAGCCCCGACGTGGTCGCGGCCTCCAATCACGGCGCCGCTGGGCGCGCCGTGCCCGTGCGCTGCGACCGGCCGACTGCCCGCTGGTCGTAGGAAAAGCGATCCCCATCGGAGGTGACCAGTGCCCCGAGCGCGAGGCAGTCGGGCGTGGGGTCGCGCCGGCATGTCACCCTCTGCCAGTGATCGAAGCGCGGGTGGTGAGGCCGGATGACTGGCTGGTCTGGCGTCAGTTGAGGTTGAGTGCGCTGGCACAGGACCCGAGCGCCTTCGGTTCGACCTTGGCCCAGTGGAGCGGTCCCGGCGACACCGAGGGACGGTGGCGTGCTCGACTGCGCGACGTCGCCCTGAATCTGGTCCTGGCGTTGGATGGCGCACCGGCCGGCATGGTGAGCGCGACGGCACCTGGCGAGGACGGGCGGATCGAGTTGATCTCGATGTGGATCGCGCCCGCCGTTCGAGGACGGGGCGTGGGGGACGAGGCCGTGCGTCAGGTCTTGGCATGGGCACGAGAAGAGCACCCGTCCAGCCGCGTCCGACTGTCCGTGAAGACGGACAACGGCTACGCCACCAGGCTGTACGAACGTCACGGTTTCGTTGACGCCGGCCCTTCGCCGGACGACTGGCGCGAACGACTGATGCTCCACCAAACGAGCGTTCACTAGGCGATCGCCATGCGGGAACGCCGATCAGGACCGGGCGGCGTCGTGCCAACGCAAGACGCGGAGTGCGCGCAGGGTGTTCCAGCGGCTCGGATTGCCGTCGCCGTCCTCGAGCTCGAAGTGCACAAGACCTGGGTGGGTGTTCTCCAGCAGCCAGCTGCCATTCGACTGCTGCTTGGCGCGAACCTGTTGGGTGGCTTCGGACAGCCGCTGATCAGGGGTGCCGTCGACGCACCGGAAGTAGTCGAGTCCGCGCAGGACGTCGTAGTGCCATTGCACCGGGAACGAGTACTGCAGCCAGTCGGGGTCGGCGACCTCTCCGGTGCTCGCGCGGCGAAAGAGGCTGCGCGTGAGCAGGTACTCCTCGCCACGCTGCCGCGCCTCCCCGACCGGGATCGTCCCTCCAGCGCGCTGATACTCCAGCAACCCCTCCAGTACGCAGATCGTGGAATGGAACGACGACCTGGTCGACCCGCTCTCCGCTTCGCAGTTCCAGCCGTCGTCGTCGAGTTGCTCGCCGAGCAGCCGGGTGACGATGCCGTCGACGTTCTCGCCGAAGTACGCGCCGAGCGCGACGGCGCCGCCGTTGATGCACGGTTCGACCTCGCCTTCGAAGAACGGCTCACCGGCGTACTCCCACCTGCAGTGTTCCCGGACGCCGTCGAGCGCCGTGCGTACGGCGGGGTGGGCCGGGTCGATTCCGAGATCGCGAAGCAGCCGGAGTGTCGGCAGCGTCGCGGTCCATGGCTGACCGTTCGGATCTCCGAACACCGGGCGGGGCGGTCGCCAGTCGGGGGCCGGGAAGCAGGCGCCGTCGGCCCACTGGCCGTGGTGCTGCAGGTCGAGCAGTCGTTTGCCCCAGCCGGTCTCAGCCACCAGAGCGCGTTCTGCGGCCACCTCGTCGGCCGGTGCGTCAGTGAGGTCGCGAAGAACCTGCCACCGGATCGCCGGATCACCACCCAGCAACCAGGTCATCACGTCGATCATCGGTCATCTCCCTCGGTGTGGCGGAACTCGATGCGCAGCACGCGTCGTCGTCGCGTCGGCTGGTGCACCTCGGTCACGTCGCCGCGGTCACGGGTTGGCGCAGGATGGTCTTCAGCTTGGCGGGTTCGGTCTTGCGAGGATCAGACAAGTAGACCTCGTGGTGGCGTCCGGTCGGGGCGAGTCCGTTCTCGGGGAGGTACTCGTCGTGGAGCCGGGCGAGCGTCGGGCCCTCGTCGTCGTAGGAACCGACGTGAAGAATCTGAACGCAGCGTCCTTCGGCGAACTGCTCGAAGCGAAGCCGGGCAACTGCAGGCAGCTTCTTCTTCCGTGCGGATGCGAGTGCCTCCGACACGATCTCGGGGGTGATCCAGTCGGGTTGAGCGATCATCATCGTCCAGTCCCAGGAGCGCTTGTCGCGCGTACGGAAGACCTCGAGGTCCTCGGCTGACCACAAGCCCTCAAGGGGAGCAACCGTGTGCACCCGGTCCAGGCTCCGCTTGGCGACGGCGCGGACTGCGTAGGAAGCGGTGTAGAGCGCCTCGACCGCCTGGCGGTAGGTCGCTGTCGCGTTGGGATCGCCGTGTCCGTCGACCATCAGGAAGGCCATCTCCGGCACGTCGACGACGTGAAAACCACCGGGCTTGGGCGCGTAGAACGTCTTGCGGTCCCGCTTGACGTCGTAGGTCTGCATCGAGTTGCCCTCCGGGTGAGACAGCATGCTCACCTGCCTGTCGGCCCTGTGCGACTGCTTCTGGTATCAGCCGAGCCCGGCGAACTCGGTCAACGAAAGGTTGTTGCCGTCCGGATCTGCTCCAACCGAGAGCCGTATACGGCACTGGTGCGACGTCGTCCACGACAGTGATCCGGAGCGTGGCACCGGCGAACTCGGCAACAAGCGCGAACGGTCTTTCATCCGTGAGTGGTAATCCGAGCTGATCACCGTAGAAGGCCTCCGCCCGATCCAGGTCGGATACGCCGATGAAGCCGACGAGTGCCGCAGACTCAAGCATCACACCTCCAGTGGATCGACGTCGCGAGGATAGTCCGCGGTGGGAGCAAGGGTTCATCTTCTGCGCTGAACCCCGTCACAGCTGGCAATCGCCTCGTCGTGCCACCCAAGCACGCGGTGGGCAGCTGCGGGAAGCGCGCTAGTCTTCCACGGCATGACCCGCGCCCAGGAACCCCACCAGTCAACCCGTACCGTCGACGCGCCCGGTGCGGTGCTCACCTACGACGTCCACGAGCCCGCGATCCCTGGCGAGCGCCGGCCGCTCTTCATTCTTGGCTCGCCCATGGCTGCTTCCGGCTTCACCGACCTGGTCAGTGCCTTCGCCGACCGTACCGTCATCACCTATGACCCGCGCGGGGCCGAGCGCAGCGAGCTCAGCCCCGAAGGAACGGTCACGGGCGAGCTGCACGGTGAGGACATGCACCGTGTCGTCGCGGCGGCCGGACTCGGTCAGGTTGACGCGTTCGGATCCAGCGGCGGGGGCGCCTTCGCCTTGCACTGGATCGCCAAGCACCCCGACGACGTCCACGTTCTGGTCGCGCACGAGCCGCCGCTGTCCACGATCCTGGAGGACCGCGAGACGGCGATCAGGGTGACTCACGACATCGTGCAGACCTACGACGAGGAGGGCTACGGCCCGGCCATGGCCAAGTTCATCCAGCTGGTCATGCACGTGGGTCCGCTACCCGACGACTATCTAGACCGACCGGCTCCCGACCCCGCCCGGTTCGGACTACCCACCGAGGACGATGGCGCTCGGAACGACGCCCTGCTCGGCCGCAATCTCAGGATCCCCCCGTTCGAACCCGACCTCGACGGGCTGCGGTCGTCCAGGGTGCGCATCGTGTCGGCCGTCGGTGCCCAGGGTGAGGGCACCCTCGCCCGGCGAGGCGGCGAGGCGCTGGCGAAGGAGCTGGGCCTGGAGCCGGTCGTGTTCCCCGGTGACCACGGTGGGTTCGCCCAGGGTCCGATGTCGCCCGAGAACGACCCGGTAGCCTTCGCGGCCAAGCTGCGCGAGGTGCTGGACGAGGCCTGAGCAGTGCCCGCGCGGCAGCGGTAGGCGGCCGTTGCGTCGAAGTCGGTGACCGGATCGAAAGGCACAAGCTGGAACCGGAGCAGCAGCCGCCGAAGCTCCGCCTCACGGGCCTTTGTCCGCGCTCCCGCCATGGGGGTCCCCGCCCGCGGCTCGACCTCGGCGCCGGCACAGTCGAGTCCGTCTCTGACGTTGCGAAGTCGAGCAAGCTGGTGCGCGTCATCGTGAACCCTGGTGACTACGTGCCCCTGTCGATGCCGCCGCAGGTCCCGAAGGCCCGTCGCCACGCCGCTAGGCGGGCGGCATCACGGGACTCATACATCTCGATCGCTTCACTCAGCGTCGGATCGAAGGTCGCCGTCTCATCGTTGGCCAGGGCCGTGAGGCGCATCGTGAACCAGGCAGTGATGCCACCGGGAGTCGGCGACACGAAGCGGGGAAATCGCGGATCGCCCCCCTTTGGTTGGAGCCACTTCGTGGGCGTGTCTGGGTCCAGCGCCATCGTCCTCGCAAGTCCCACCAGGTCCGTCATCCCGAGGGAGACGGCCTGCGCTGCCTCCTGCTGGGTCTTGAATCCACCGGTCACCATCAACGGCACGTCGGTGACGGTGCGCGCCCGTCGTGCGAAGTCGAGAAAGTAGGGTCCTGAGGAACGGCGGTCCGAGCTCGCCGCGGCCCCTGGGAAGTACGTGCCGCCGCTGATGTCGAGAAGATCTATGGGCTCGTCGCCCAGCAGCGAGACGACCACGAGGGCCTCGTCCTCGGTCAATCCACCCTCGAGCTGATCGCTGGAGTTGATCTTCACGCCGATCGCAAACTCCGGTCCCACCGCCGCGCGCATCCGCCTGATGATGTCCAGCAGGATCCGGCATCTCGCCTCGATCGAACCGCCGTAGCGGTCGGTTCGACGATTGAACAGCGGAGACAGGAACTGGCTCAGCAAGAACCCATGGGCTGCGTGCACCTCAACGCCAGTGAAGCCAACGGACTGAGCGTGCCGCGCGGCTCGGGCGTACACCTGAGGCAACTCCTCGACCGCGGCCAGCGGGAGCTCGTCACAGTGCAGCCCGTCCAGGTGCAGTGCCGACGGCCCCGCAGCAGACGAGATCGGCGGATGGGCCAGCGCGCCGGCATGGCCGAGTTGCGCCCAGATGTGGGCGCCGTCTTCGGAGCCCGACCCTGCTAGTCGCCGCAGGCGCGCATCGTCGGACCGCGGACCCAGCACCAGGTTTCCTGGCTTCTCCGGATAGGCGGGATCCACCTGGACCTCACCGATGAGAGACATCGCAGCGCCACCCAGGGACCACCGTCGATACAGCTCGACCTGTTCATCAGTCGGATCACCCGCACCGTCGCCCAAGGAATCAGACATGGCCGCCTTCACCAGGCGGTTCTTGAGGACCACGCCGCACGGCAGCTCCAACGGGGCGGCCACAACCTCGATGCCTCTTTGAGCACCGCCCTCGTCGCTCATATCAGCAGGCTACGTGCAGAGGCTCGGGCTGACCTGGGGAGCGTCAGCCGCCGGTTCTCCGCAGGACCCGGTCGCGCATCAGGCTGGCGACGGCGGTGATGACGAGCGTCCCCACGATGACGACCAAGGAGAGCCAGATCGGGATCTCCGGAGCCCACTTCACCGCCTCGCCACCGTTGATGAACGGCAGCTCGTTCTCGTGCAGGGCATGCAGCACCAGCTTGACGCCGATGAAGAGCAGCAGGAACGACAGGCCGAGGGATAGGTAGACCAGCCGCTGCAGCAGCCCCCCGATCAGGAAGTAGAGCTGCCGCAGGCCCATCAACGCGAACACGTTGGCGGTGAACACCAGGTAGGGCTCCCGGGTGAGCCCGTAGATGGCGGGGATCGAGTCCAGCGCGAACAGCACGTCGGTCATGCCGAGCGCGAGGATGACCAGGAACATCGGCGTCATCATCCGGCGGCCGGACTGCACGGCCACGAGCTTCACGCCGTGCCACTCGTCGGTCACCGAGAAGTGGCGGCGGACGTAGCGCACCAGCCTGGGCTCGTCGTACTGCGCGTCAGGCTCGTCGGCTTCGCGGGCCAGTTGGACGGCGGTAAAGATCAGGAACAGGCCGAACAGGTAGAAGACCCAGCTGAACTGCTCGATGGCAGCCGCGCCGAGGCCGATGAAGATCGCTCGCAGGACCAGCGCCAGCACGATACCGATCAGCAGGGCGGTCTGTTGGTACTTCCGGGGGACTCCGAACTTGCTCATGATGATGATGAAGATGAACAGGTTGTCGACCGACAGGGAGTACTCCGTCAGCCATCCGGCGAAGAACTCACCGCCGTACTTCGCACCGCTGACCGTCCACACGCCGATCCCGAAGGCGATGGCGAGGGCGATGAAGCCGGCCAGATGCTGTGCCGTCTCCCGGGTGCTGGGCTCGTGTGGCCTGCGGCCGATCACGAACACGTCCACCAGGAGCAGACCGGTGGTCAGCAGCGCGGTGACCAGCCACACGGTGGTGGAGACATTCACTGGCTATCGCCCTCCGAACGGGGTGCCGAGCGCAGCCAGCTCGGCCTCGCCACCGTCCATCGCGGTGAGCACCCACAACCCATCGGGGGTCACGGCGAAGGTGTGCTCGAAATGCGCGGCCCAGCTGCCGTCCTCGGTGACGACCGTCCAGTCGTCGTCGAGAAGACTCGTCTCGTGGGTCCCCAACGTGACCATCGGCTCCACCGCCAGCGCGAGCCCGGGCACCAGCTTGGCGCCACGGCCGGGGCGGCCGAAGTTGGGGACGTTGGGAGGCTGGTGCATGGCGGTGCCGATGCCGTGGCCGGTGTAGTCCTCGAGGATGCCGAAGTCGCCGGCCGCACGCACGTGGCGCTCCACTGCGTGCGAGATGTCGGTGACCCGGCCGCCGATGCTGGCCGCCGCAATCCCGCGCCACAGCGCCTCCTCCGTCACTGAGAGCAGGCGCCGCAGGTCCTCCGAAACCTCGCCGACAGCCACGGTGATCGCGGCGTCACCGTGCCAGCCGTCGACGATGGCGCCGCAGTCGACCGAGACCACGTCGCCCTCCATGATGACCCGGTCACCCGGGATCCCGTGCACCACCTCATCGTTGACCGAGGCGCAGATCGACGCGGGGAAGCCGTGGTAGCCCAGGAACGACGGCGTTGCGCCGGCAGTGCGGATGGAGTCCTCCGCGACGGCGTCGAGCTCGCCGGTCGTCACCCCGGGCCGGATCTCGCTGCGGAGGAGCTCCAGGGTGCGGCCCACCACCAGGCCCGCTCGACGCATGGAGTCGATCTGCACCTGGGTCTTGATCTCGACCCCACGGTCGCGGAGCCCCATGACAGTGATCGGGTCAGCTCTCGGGCATTGCGTCGAGGGCCGCAAAGATGCGCGCTGTGACCTCGGCCACCTCGCCGAGGCCGTCGGCCTCGACGATCAGGCCGCGCTCGCGGTAGACGTCGATCAGCGGAGCCGTCTGCTCGGCGTAGACCTCCTGGCGGCGCCGGATCACCTCTTCGGTGTCGTCGGCACGACCCTCGGTCAGGGCGCGCTGCAGCAGGCGCTCCACGATCGCGTCCTGGTCCACGGTCAGCACCACGACCGCGTCGAGACCGTGGCCGGTTTCCGCGATCATCCCGTCGAGCTCCTCCACCTGCGCCAGGGTGCGGGGATAGCCGTCGAGCAGGAAGCCGGCCTGGGCATCCGGCTCAGAGATCCGGTCACGCACCATGGCGTTGGTGACCCCGTCCGGGACGTACTCTCCGGCGTCCATGTACTTCTGTGCCTCGGCGCCCAGCGGCGTGCCCCGAGACACGTTGGCTCGGAAGATGTCGCCGGTCGAGATCGCCGGGACCGAGAAGTGAGCCGCGACGAACTCAGCCTGGGTGCCCTTGCCGGCACCGGGAGGACCCATAATTAGTAGGCGCATTACCGCAGGAACCCTTCGTAGTTGCGCTGCTGCAGCTGGCTCTCGATCTGCTTCACCGTGTCCAGCGCGACGCCGACCATGATCAGGATCGAGGTGCCACCGAACGGGAAGTTCTGGTTGGCGTTGATCAAGGCGAAAGCAATCAGCGGAATCAGGGCGACGGTGCCGAGGTAGAGCGAGCCGGGGAACGTGATGCGGGACAGTACATAGGCGAGGTACTCCTCGGTCGGCCTCCCAGCCCGGATCCCGGGGATGAAGCCGCCGTACTTCTTCATGTTGTCCGCGACTTCCTCCGGGTTGAAGGTGATCGAGACGTAGAAGTAGGTGAAGAACATGATCAGCGCGAAGAACCCGGCCATGTAGAGCGGGTGGCTTCCTTGCACGAGGTAGTCGTTGATCCAGCCGATCCACGCGGAGTCGCTGTTCTGGTTGAACTGGGCCGCCAGCGCCGGGAGGTACATCAGCGACGACGCGAAGATGACCGGGATGACGCCGGCCTGGTTGACCTTCAACGGGATGTACGTCGAGCTGCCGCCGAACATCTTGCGGCCTACCATGCGTCGGGCGTACTGCACGGGGATCCGTCGTTGGCCCTGCTCCATGAAGATCACGGCCGCGACGACCACGAGGCCGACGGCGATCACGATGGCGAACACCCACCAGCCGCGGCTGATCCGCACGGCCCACAGCGAGGACGGGAAGCCGGAGATCACCTGAGTGAAGATCATCAGCGACATGCCGTTGCCGACGCCACGCTCGGTGATCAGCTCGCCCAGCCACATGATCACCGCGGTGCCGGAGGTCATCACGACCACCAGCACCAGGAATGCGCTGGTGCTCGAGCTGTAGAGGAGGTCGAGATTGCAGCCCTGGATCAGGCTGCCGCGGCTGCGGGCCAGGGCCACGATGCCGCTCGCCTGGAGCACGGCCAGGCCGAGGGTGAGGTAGCGGGTGTACTGCGTGATCTTGGTCTGGCCGGACTGGCCCTCCTTCTTGAGGGCCTCGAGTCGGGGGATCACCACGACCAAGAGCTGCAGGATGATCGACGCCGTGATGTAGGGCATGATCCCGAGCGCGAAGACCGTGAGCTGCAGCAAGGCCCCGCCGGAGAACAGGTTGATCAGGCTGTAGAGGCTGTTGTCTCCGACGCCGTTGAGGCAGGACTGGACGTTGCGCACGTTGACCCCGGGTGCAGGGATCTGCGAGCCGAGCCGGAAGACCGTGACGATGAACAGCACGAACAGCAACTTGCGTCGCAGGTCCGGTGTCCGGAAAGCGTTGGCGAACGCGGTCAGCACGACATCCTCTTTCTTGCGCTCTTGCTCTTGGCTGTGGCCTGCGGACGCGGTGCTCGGTCGGCCCGTCGCGGGCCCGATCCCGAGCACCCTTCGGGAACGCCGGGAAGCCTAACAGGCACCCCGAACCGCTCCGGCTGGTGCGGAAAGGGGCACGCCCCTCCGAAGATCCGACTCCGGTGGCACGCGCCCCGCACCGCGATCAGAGCACCGAGACGGTGCCGCCGGCGGCCTCGATCTTCTCCTTGGCCGACCCGGAGAACGCGTGGGCGCTCACCTGGACTGCGACGGACAGCGCACCGTGGCCGAGCACCTTGACCGGCTCGTCCTTGCGCACGGCGCCGCGGGCGACCAGCTCGTCAACGGTCACCGCGCCGCCGTCGGGGAACAGCTCGCCGATGCGGCCCAGGTTGACCACCTGGAACTCGACCTTGAACGGGTTCTTGAACCCCTTGAGCTTCGGCAGCCGCATGTGGATCGGCATCTGGCCACCCTCGAAGGCGGCCGGGACCTGGTTGCGGGCCTTGGTGCCCTTGGTACCGCGGCCGGCGGTCTTGCCCTTGGATCCCTCACCACGACCCACGCGGGTCTTCGCGGTCTTGGACCCGGGCGCCGGGCGCAGGTGATGCAGTTTGAGCGTCATCTCACTCGACCTCCTGAACCGTCACCAGGTGACGGACGGTGTGGACCATGCCCCGGATCTCCGGGCGGTCCTCCTTGACGACCACGTCGCCGATCCGCTTCAGGCCGAGCGAGCGCAGGGTCTCGCGCTGGTTGGGCTTGCAGCCGATCGTTGACTTCTTCTGCTGGACCTTGAGCTGCGTCATCACGACCCACCTCCCCCGGCTGCGGCGATCGCCGCAGCCTTCTCGGCGGCCTTGGCCTTGAGGAGGGCCGCTGGGGCCACCCTCTCGACCGGCAGGCCACGGCGCGCGGCCACGGCCTCGGGCTCTTCCAGCATCCGCAGCGCCTCGACGGTCGCGTGCACGATGTTGATCTGGTTGGACGAGCCGAGCGACTTGCTCAGGACGTCGTGAATGCCGGCGCACTCCAGGACCGCGCGCACCGGGCCACCGGCGATGACGCCGGTACCAGGAGCAGCAGGACGCAGCAGAACCACGCCCGCGGCCTTCTCACCTTGGACGGGGTGCGGGATGGTGCCCTGGATCCGAGGGACCCGGAAGAAGCTCTTCTTGGCCTCCTCGACGCCCTTGGCGATCGCGGCCGGCACCTCCTTGGCCTTGCCGTAGCCGACGCCGACCATGCCGTCGCCGTCGCCGACGATGACCAGGGCCGTGAAGCTGAAGCGCCGCCCGCCCTTGACCACCTTGGCGACTCGGTTGATGGCGACGACACGCTCGATGTAGGCGCTCTTCTCGGCCTGGCCGCGACGGTCGTCACGACCGCGGCGGTCGCCTCCCTGGCGCTCGCCACCCGAGCGCGTTCCGCGCTGGGCTCCGCTCATGAGTCTTCCTCTTCTCTCTGGGTCGCGCTCAGAAGGACAGGCCGCCCTCACGGGCGGCGTCCGCGAGGGCCGCGATGCGGCCGTGGTACTTGTTTCCGGCGCGGTCGAAGACCACACCGTCGATGCCGGCGGCCTTTGCTCGGGCGGCCACCATCTCGCCGACCTTCGTGGCCCTGGCGGTCTTGTCGCCGCCCGCGGCCCGCACGTCGGCCTCCATCGAGGACGCCGACGCCAGCGTCTTGCCGACGACATCGTCGACGACCTGGACGCTGATGTGCTTGGCCGACCGGGTGACCACGAGACGCGGACGCTCCGACGTGCCGGAGATGCGCTTGCGGCCACGCAGCTGCCGTCGCAGGCGCGACTGCACCCGCTTGGCGGTGTGCTTGTGGTGCTTGAGGGACACGGCCATGGTTACTTACCAGCCTTTCCGACCTTGCGGCGGACATGCTCGCCGGCGTACCGAACGCCCTTGCCCTTGTAGGGCTCAGGCTTGCGCAGCTTGCGGATGTTCGCGGCGACTTCGCCGACGAGTTGCTTGTCGATCCCCTGGACGCCGAGCTTGGTCGGGCCGTCCACCGTGAAGGTGATGCCGTCTGGGGCGTGGAAGGTGATCGAGTGGGAGTACCCGAGCTGGAACTCCAGCAGGGTCGGGCCCTTCGACAGTACGCGGTAGCCCACGCCGACGATCTCGAGCTTCTTCTCGTAGCCGTCGGTCACGCCGACGACCATGTTGTTGATGAGGGTCCGGGTCAGGCCGTGGAGCGAGCGACTCTTCCGCTCGTCGTCGGGACGCTTGACCTCCAGGACTCCTTCGTCGTTCCTCTCCACGGTGATGGGCGCGGCGACGGTGTGGCTCAGGGTCCCCTTGGGGCCCTTGACCATCACCACGCTCGCGTCGATCGCCACGTCGACTCCCGACGGGACCGCGATGGGCAGCCTGCCAATGCGCGACATGCTCTCAGTCTCCTTCGCAGTTCTCGGTCACCAGACGTAGGCGAGGACTTCGCCGCCCACGCCCTTCTGGTTTGCCTGACGGTCGGTAAGCAGGCCCTGGCTCGTCGAGATGATCGCGACGCCCAGTCCGCCGAGCACCTTGGGCAAGCCCGTGTGCTTGGCGTAGACCCGCAGGCCGGGCTTGCTGATGCGGCGCACTCCCGCGAGCGAGCGCTCACGGTTGCGGCCGTACTTCAAGGTGATGGTCAGCGTCCTGCCCACGGCCGGGGAGCCTTCGGCGTCCACGTTGTCCGCCACCTCGAAGGAGGTGATGTACCCCTCTTGCTTGAGGATCTCGGCGACGCCCCACTTCAGCTTGCTGTAGGGCATCGACACCGAGTCGTGGTACGCCTGGTTGGCGTTGCGAAGACGCGTGAGCATGTCCGCGATCGGGTCGGTCATCGTCATGGTTGCTGTGTGTCTCTTTCTGCTGCGGTTTCCACCCTGCTCGAACGGCGGGTGGACCTGCAGCGGTGGGGGTGGTGGATCCGGGTCACCAGGAGGACTTGGTCACGCCGGGAAGCTCGCCGCGGTGCGCCATCTCCCGCAGGCAGATCCGGCACAGGCCGAACTTGCGGTAGACAGACTTCGGGCGACCGCAGCGCTGGCAACGGGTGTAGCCGCGCACCTTGAACTTCGGCTTCCGGGCGGCCTTCACCCTGAGTGCAGTCTTCGCCATGTCAGTTCTCCTTGAACGGGAAGCCGAGCTGCTTGAGCAGCGCCCGGCCCTCGTCGTCGTTGGTGGCCGTAGTCACGATGGTGATGTCCATCCCGCGGGCGCGGTCCGAACGGTCCTGGTCGATCTCGTGGAACATCACCTGCTCGGTCAGACCGAAGGTGTAGTTGCCCTGGCCGTCGAACTGCCGCGGCGAGAGGCCCCGGAAGTCGCGGATCCGGGGCAGCGCCAGGCTCAGCAGCCGGTCGAGGAACTCCCACATCCGGTCGCCGCGCAGCGTCACGTGGGCGCCGATCGGCATTCCCTCGCGAAGCTTGAACTGGGCGATGGACTTGCGCGCCTTGGTCACGGAGGGCTTCTGGCCGGTGATCGAGGTGAGGTCGCGGACCGCGCCGTCGATCAACTTGGAGTCGCGGGCGGCCTCGCCCACACCCATGTTGACCACGATCTTCACCAGGCCAGGCGTCTGCATGACGTTGGCGATGGTGAACTCCTCGCGCAGGGCGGGGGCGATCTCCTCGCGGTAGCGCGTCTTCAGCCGCGGCTTCGGTCGGCTCTCGGTGACGGTCTCGCTCATGTCAGATGTCCTTCCCGGTCTTGCGCGACACGCGGACGCTGCGGAGGCCGGCGTACTGCGACCCGTCGGGGCGCTTCTTCAGCACCTCGTCGCGGCGGAAGCCGACGCGGGTCACGCCCTTGCCCTCCACCAGCATCACGTTGGACACGTGGATCGCGGCCTCGCTCGTGATGATGCCGCCGGTGCTGCCGGCGCGACCGCCCTGGTCGACCACCTTGGTGTGCCGCTTCACGCGGTTGACGCCCTCGACGATGACCCGGTCCTGCTCGCGGAGCACCTGGATCACCTTGCCCTCGGCGCCCTTGTCCTTGCCGGCGATCACCTTCACGGTGTCGCCCTTCCTGATCTTCATACCCTTGGCCATGGCTCAGAGCACCTCCGGCGCCAACGAGATGATCTTCATGAACTTCTTGTCCCGCAGCTCGCGACCCACGGGACCGAAGATGCGGGTGCCTCGCGGCTCGCCGTCGGTCTTGAGGAGGACCGCGGCGTTCTCGTCGAAGCGGATGTAGGAACCGTCGGGACGCCTGCGCTCCTTGACGGTGCGCACGATGACCGCCTTGACGACCTCGCCCTTCTTGACGTTACCGCCGGGAATGGCGTCCTTGACGGTGGCGACGATGGTGTCGCCGATCCCGGCGTAGCGACGCCCAGAACCGCCGAGAACCCGGATGCACAAGATTTCCTTGGCACCGGTGTTGTCGGCGACCTTGAGTCGCGACTCCTGCTGAATCATCAGTTTCTCCTGGTTGTCGTGCCGGTTCTCGCGGCCTCATCGGGCGGTGAGCCTGGCCGAACGGGTGGCTACTTGGCGCGCTCGAGGATCTGGACGACCCGCCAGCGCTTGGTGGCGGACAGCGGCCGGGTCTCCATGACCAGCACCCGGTCGCCCATGCGGGCGTCGTTCTGCTCGTCATGCGCCTTCAGCCGGGAGGTACGCCGCAGGACCTTGCCGTACAGCGCGTGCTTCACGCGGTCCTCGACGGTCACGACGACGGTCTTGTCCATCTTGTCGCTGACCACGAGCCCCTCGCGGGTCTTACGCGTGTTGCGCGCCTCGGTCTGGGGGGTGTTCTGCTCGCTCATGCGTCGGCGCCTTCCTCGTTAGCACCCGGCGCCGTGCGGATCCCGAGCTCGCGCTCGCGGACGACGGTGTAGATCCGGGCGATGTCCTTCTTGACCGTGTGGAGCCGACCGTGGCTCTCGAGCTGACCCGTGGCCGCCTGGAAGCGAAGGTTGAACAGCTCCTCTTTGGCCTCGCGCAAGCGGGCCTCCAGGTCGACGCTGTTGAGCTCGTCGAGCTCGTGGGCGCGAATCGTGCCTGCCATCAGAACTCACCTGCTTCACGGGAAATGAATCGGCATTTCATGGGGAGCTTGTGCATCGCGCGGCGCATCGCCTCACGTGCGATGTCCTCGGTGACGCCGGACAGCTCGAACAAGACGCGTCCGGGCTTGACGTTGGCGATCCACCACTCCGGGGAGCCCTTACCAGAACCCATGCGGGTCTCGGCAGGCTTCTTGGTCAGCGGGCGGTCGGGGTAGATGTTGATCCACACCTTGCCGCCACGCTTGATATGACGGGTCATGGCAATACGAGCGGACTCGATCTGCCGGTTGGTGACGTAGTGACCCTCGATCGCCTGGATGCCGTAGTCGCCGAAGGCGAGCTTCGTGCCGCCCTTGGCGGCACCAGTGCGCTTGGGGTGATGCTGCTTGCGGTGTTTGACGCGACGGGGCATCAACATGCTGCTCAGCCCTCCTGTCCGGTCGCGGCGGGAGCGGCGGCGGGCACCTGAGCCGGGGCCTCAACAGCCGCGGCCTCGACAGCCGGGGCCTCGACAACGGGTGCCGCGACGACCGGCGCCTCGACGACCGGCGCCTCGACAACGGGTGCCTCGACGGGCGGTGCGTCAGTGGTCTCGGGACGCGAACCGCGCGTGCCACGGCTCGGACGCTCGCCACCACGGCTCGGGCGACCGCCGCCGCCTCGACCCGGCGCACCGGCGCGGGCCGCAGCCTGCGCCTGACGCTCGGCGCGGGTGGCTGCGACCTCGCCCTTGTAGATCCAGACCTTCACGCCGATCCGGCCGAAGGTCGTGCGGGCCTCGTAGAAGCCGTAGTCGATGTCGGCACGCAGGGTGTGCAGGGGCACGCGGCCCTCGCGGTAGAACTCGGTCCGCGACATCTCGGCGCCGTTGAGGCGACCGGAGCACTGGATCCGGATCCCCTTGGCGCCGGAGCGCATCGACGACTGCATCGCCTTGCGCATCGCACGCCGGAACTGCACCCGACCGGAGAGCTGCTCAGCGACTCCCTGGGCGACCAGCTGCGCGTCGATCTCGGGGTTCTTGACCTCGAGGATGTTCAGCTGGACCTGCTTGTTGGTGAGCTTCTCCAACTCGCCACGCAGGCGGTCGGCCTCGGCGCCGCGGCGGCCGATGACGATGCCCGGACGCGCGGTGTGGATGTCCACCCGGACGCGGTCGCGGGTGCGCTCGATCTCGACCTTGGAGATGCCGGCCCGCTCCATGCCCTTGCTGAGCAGCTTGCGGATCGCGACGTCCTCACCGACGTAGGCCTTGTAGAGCTTGTCGGCGTACCACCGGCTCTTGTGGTCGGTGGAGATGCCGAGGCGGAAGCCGTTCGGGTTGATCTTCTGGCCCATCAGGCGGTCCGTCCCTTCTTGTTCTTGCCCGGCTTGGTCTGTCCCGACACGACCTCGGTCGGCTGGACGACCAGGGTGATGTGACTGGTGCGCTTGTTGATGCGCGTCGCGCGGCCCTGGGCCCGAGGGCGCCAGCGCTTCATCGTCGGGCCCTCGTCGACCATGGCCACCGAGACCACGAGGGTCTGGCGGTCCAGGTCCTCGGTGCTTTCGGCGTTGGCGACGGCGCTCTCCAGCACCTTGTAGACGGTCTCTGCGGCCGCCTGCGGCGCGAAGGCCAGCAGCGACAGCGCCTCGTCCACCTGGAGGCCGCGGACCAGGTTGACGACCCGGCGCGCCTTCATCGGCGTGATCCGCACGTAGCGTGCGCTTGCGTATGCTCCCGGCTGGTCGCCGAGCAGCGTCTCGCGGCGGGCGCTCACGCGCCGGCGCTCGGTAACGCTCATGGCTCTATCTCCCCTTCGTCCGCCCCGCCTTAGCGGCGGCGGCCCTTCCGGTCGTCCTTCACGTGGCCGCGGTAGGTGCGCGTGGGCGCGAACTCACCGAGCTTGTGGCCGACCATCGAGTCGGTCACGAAGACGGGAACGTGCTTGCGACCGTCGTGGACCGCGATCGTGTGACCGATCATGATCGGCACGATCATCGAGCGCCGTGACCAGGTCTTGATGACGTTGTGTGTGCCCTTGTCGTTCTCGGCGTCCACCTTTTTGATCAGGTGGCCGTCGACGAAGGGGCCCTTCTTCAGGCTGCGAGGCATGTCAGTTCTTCCCTATCCTCAACGCTTCTTGCCGGTCTTGCGGCGGCGGATGATCATGGCGTCGGAGGCCTTGCGCTTGCGCGTGCGGCCCTCGGGCTTGCCCCAGGGGGACACGGGGTGCCGACCACCGGAGGTCTTGCCCTCGCCACCACCGTGCGGGTGGTCAACGGGGTTCATCACGACACCGCGGACGGTGGGGCGCTTGCCCTTCCAGCGCATCCGGCCGGCCTTGCCCCAGTTGATGTTGGACTGCTCGGCGTTGCCGACCTCGCCCACCGAGGCGCGACAGCGGACGTCGACGAAGCGCATCTCGCCCGACGGCAGCCGCAGCGTGGCGCGCGAGCCCTCCTTGGCGACCAGCTGGGCGCTGTTGCCGGCGGAGCGGGCGATCTTGGCGCCGCCTCCGGGGCGCAGCTCCACGCAGTGCACCGTGGTGCCGACGGGGATGTTGCGCAGCGGGAGGTTGTTGCCCGGCTTGATGTCGGCGTTCGCACCGGACTCCACTGCGGTGCCCTGCGTCAGGTCCTTCGGCGCGATGATGTAGCGCTTCTCGCCGTCGGCGTAGTGCAGCAGCGCGATCCGAGCCGTGCGGTTCGGGTCGTACTCGATGTGCGCCACCTTGGCGGGCACGCCGTCCTTGTCGTAGCGACGGAAGTCGATGACGCGGTAGGCACGCTTGTGACCGCCGCCCTGGTGTCGGGTGGTGATCCGGCCCTGGTTGTTGCGGCCGCCCTTCTTGGGCAGCGGGCGCGTCAGCGACTTCTCCGGCGTGGTGCGGGTGACCTCGACGAAGTCGGCGACCGAGGAGCCGCGACGGCCCGGGGTGGTCGGCTTGTACTTGCGGATTGCCATAGTTGTCTCGTCCTCTCTCCGGATCCGGTCAGGAGACCGGGCCCCCGAAGATGTCGATGCGGTGGCCCTCGGCGAGGCTGACGATGGCGCGCTTGGTGTCCTTGCGCTTGCCCAGACCAGAGCGGCTGCGTCGGGTCTTGCCCGGCCGGTTGAGCGTGTTGACCGACGTCACCTTGACGTTGAACACGCTCTCGACCGCGATCTTGATCTCGGTCTTGTTGGCGTCCGGGCGCACCAGGAAGGTGTACTTGTTCGCGTCGAGCAGGCCGTAGCTCTTCTCGGAGACCACCGGCGCGATCAGAATGTCGCGGGCGTCCTTGTGCAGGGTGCTCACTTGTCGGCCTCCTTGTCAGCGGCCTTGCCGCCACCGGCGCGCTTGAAGCCTGCGGCCTCGGCGGCCTCGGCGGTCTTGAACCAGAACTCCGCCTCGGTGGCGTCGTACCACTGTCCACCGGGCTCGTGATAGAGACCGGAGTCGGCGTTGCCCTTGACGTCGTAGCCCTTGGGAGCGTTGCCGCTCTTCAGGGGGGCCTTGGCGCCCTTCGGCAGGGTCGGCGCTTCGTCCGCAACCTCGGCCGCCTCGCTCACGTCGGCGAACGCTGCCGGTGTCGTGACCGCGGCTTCCTCGGCCTTGGCGGGCTTCTCGGACTTCGCGGGCTTCTCGGCCTTCGTCGGCTTGTCCGCCTTCGCGGGCTTCTCAGCCTTGGCGGGGGCGGACTCGACGGGCTGACCCGCCGTGACCTTCCCGTGCGCGGCGACCGCGACGAACGCGTCGTAGGCGCCCTTGGTGAAGACGATGTCGTCGCTGGCCAGCACGTCGTAGGTGTTGACCTGGTCGACGGCGAGGATGTGCACCTCTGCGGCGTTGCGCAGCGAGAGCCAGGTCAGCGCGTCGGTGCGCTCGAGCACGACCAGGAACTTCGTGCGGTCAGCGACCCCGGCGAGCGCGGCGAGCGCGGCCTTGGTCGACGGCGTGTCGCCGGAGACCAGGGACTCCACCACGTGCACGCGGCCGTCGCGGGCCCGGTCGGACAGGGCGCCGCGCAGGGCAGCAGCCTTCATCTTCTTGGGCGTCCGCTGGGCATAGCTGCGCGGCTGCGGGCCGTGAACGACACCACCACCGGCGAACTGCGGCGAGCGGATCGAACCCTGGCGCGCGCGGCCGGTGCCCTTCTGCTTGTAGGGCTTGCGGCCACCGCCGCGGACCTCGCCACGGGTCTTCGTGGAGGCCGAACCCTGACGGGCCGCCGCCTGCTGGGCCACGACCACCTGGTGGATCAGGGGAACGTTGACCTCGACGTCGAAGATCTCGGCGGGCAGGTCGACCTTGAGGGTCGCCGTGCTCTGCTCGCGGGTGCTCACTTGTCCTCCCCAGACTTCTTGGTGGCCGAACGCAGGACCACGAGGCCGCCCTTGGGGCCGGGGATCGCGCCCTTGACCAGGATCAGGCCCTTGCCGGCGTCCACAGCGTGGACGACGAGGTTCTGGACGGTCACCGTGTCGTTGCCCATGCGGCCGGCCATCCGGGTGCCCTTGAAGACGCGGCCCGGTGTGGCGCAGGCGCCGATGGAGCCCGGCTTGCGGTGGTTGCGGTGGGCGCCGTGGGAAGCGCCGACGCCGTGGAAGCCATGACGCTTCATGACGCCGGCGAAGCCCTTGCCCTTGCTGGTGCCGCTGACGTCGATCTCCTCACCGGCGGCGAAGAGCTCAGCGGAGAGCTCCTGTCCGACGGTGTACGCCGACGCGTCGGCGGTGCGGATCTCCACCAGGTGGCGGCGCGGCGTGACGCCGGCCTTGGCGAAATGCCCGGTGGAGGGCTTGTTCACCTTGCGGGCCTCGATCTCGCCGAACCCGACCTGGATGGCGGTGTAGCCGTCGGTCTCGGGGTGGCGGACCTGCGTCACCACGTTGGTGCCGGCTGCGATCACGGTCACCGGGACGACGCGGTTGTTCTCGTCCCATAGCTGGGTCATGCCGAGCTTGGTGCCCAGCAGCCCCTTCACGTTGCGTTCCTTGGTCATGTCGGCCTCAGAGCTTGATCTCGATGTCGACGCCGGCAGGCAGGTCGAGTCGCATCAGCGAGTCGACCGTCTTCGGCGTGGGGTCGATGATGTCGATGAGACGCTTGTGAGTGCGCATCTCGAAGTGCTCGCGGGAGTCCTTGTACTTGTGCGGCGAGCGAATGACGCAGTAGACGTTCTTCTCGGTAGGCAGCGGCACCGGGCCGGCGACCTTGGCACCCGTGCGGGTGACCGTGTCCACGATCTTGCGCGCCGAGGTGTCGATCACCTCGTGGTCATAGGCCTTGAGCCTGATGCGGATCTTCTGTCCCGCCATCTGTCTCTCTCGTCCGTTCGGTCGTACCCGGTGGGGTACCGCGTGCTCTGGTGTCTCGACAGGCCCTCGGGTGAGGACCTCCCGCTGTGCTCCAACCACCCGCTTGAGTCCGACCCCCGCGGTCGGGCGTGTCGCGTCATTTCGACACGGCACGAGTCCCGCGAGGATCTCGCTGTGGTGGGTGGGTGGCGCCCGACGAGGACGTCGGGCTTGATCGGGTCTCCAGGTTCGGTGCGGCCGCACGCCGCCACCGAATCCACACGCCGGGACGAACCCGGACGGGAGACGCGATTCAGTAGTCAACGTTGGTCGCACCCCGGCAACCCGCCGGAGCAACCCGACTATCTTGACAGAGAACCACTGATGCGCAAAATCCGCCTACCCGACCTGACAAGATGGGCCCCCGCGCTCACGATCGAGCCGTTGGTACGCCGCGTGGAACTGCCCAGGGGGAGTGGATGTCCGGGAACGACCCAGCCGACGGAGCGCCGGCGTACCCGCCCCCGGGTGCTCCCTCGGAGCCCACCCCGGCTCCCGGCTGGGGTGCTGGCTCCCCGAGCCCGCAGGCGCCTCCGCCGCCCGGCTCGCCTCCGCCGCCCGGTTGGGCTCCGCCCACGGGGCCGCTTCGGGCCCCGGGGCTACCGGCCCCCGGCAGCCAACCGGCGCCCGGCACCTGGGGAGCCGCGCACAAACCCGGGGCGGTGCCGCTTCGCCCTCTCAGCCTCGGGGACATCTACGACGCGGCGTTCAAGATCATCAGGTTCAACCCGTCGGCCACGGTCGGGTCGTCGGTGCTGGTGGCATCGGTGAGCATGCTGCTCCCGGTGCTGGCCACGGCCGCGCTGGCGCTCTTCACCGACCTCACGCTCATCGACCCGGCCACCTTCGACCCGGCGAGCACCGAACCCGGCAGCGTGGCGACCACCGGCGAGGCCGTGGCAGCCGTGGCACCGGCCCTCCTGCTCGTGCTGGGCTCGCTGCTGGCCGGGTTCGGGCTGATCTTCGTGACCGGCATGGTCACCCACGTGACGGCGGCGGCCGCCGTGGGCCGCCGGCTCACCCTGGGCGAGGCCTGGGCATGCACCCAGGGGCGCCGCTGGCGACTGGTGGGCATGTCGCTGCTGATGGGCCTGATGTGGGCGGTCCTCCTGCTCCTCTACCTCGGCATCGTGGCCGCAGTCGTGTTCGCCGGGGCGGAGGTGATGACGATCCTCGTCGTCGCCCTCCTGATCGGTCTGCTCTTCGTGCCGCTGTGGCTGTTCCTGTGGGTGCGCGTGTACTACCTGGCCGTACCCCCGTTGATGCTCGAGTCCGTGGGCGTGTTCAGGGCGATCGGTCGCGGGTTCCGGCTGACCCGTCACCAGTTCTGGCGCACCTTCGGCATCGGCCTGCTGACCGTCATCCTCGTCGGGGTCGCGGGCAACGTGCTGTCGGTCCCGCTCGCGTTCGTGGCCGCCGGCGCGGCCGCCGCGATCCCCGACCCGCAGACGGCGGTCATCGTCTCGATCGCAGCGCAGGCGTTGGGCACCGTGCTGGCCACCGCGTTCACCGCTCCGTTCAGCGCCGCGGTGACGTCCTTGCAGTACGTCGACCAGCGCATCCGCAAGGAGGCCTACGACATGGAGCTGCTTGCCCAGGCCGGAGTCACGGCCCGGTGATCCGCAGCCGGCTCGCGGACCCGCCGCTGATCCCGTCCCCCGACGAGGCGCGGTCCTGGCTGCGACGCGAGTTGATCAACCCGGAGTACCAACGCGAAGGCGTCCTCCAGCGGGCCTGGGACTGGGTTCAGGGCGTGCTGGCCAGGGCCGTCGACGGCGCCGCCGGAGTCGGACCGTTGGTGGCGATCGTGTCGATGCTGGTCTTCGCGCTGCTGACCCTGGGTCTGGTGCTGTTGCTCTCGCAGGCGCGGACCAACCGCCGCGCCGCGCAGGAGGCGCGCGCCGTCATCGAGGACCGACGGGTCGCGGCCGCCCAGCTGCGAGCCCGCGCTCGAGCCGCCCTGGCCGAGAGGCGCTACGACGATGCCGTGGTCGAGGGGTTCCGTGCCCTGACGATGGAGCAGATCGAACGCGGTGCGCTCGACGACCTCCCGGGCGCCACAGCGCACGAGGTCGCCACCGCCCTCGAGACGGTGTTCCCTGGGCGGCGCGACGAGGTCGAGCGGGCGGCGTACCTCTTCGACCTGGTGAGGTACGGCGACCGCCGCGCGACCCGCGACCAGGCCGAGACCGTGTTGGCACTCGAGGGCGCCCTGGTGGGGGCACGATGAGTGCCGCCACGGTCGAGCACCCGCTTCGGCGACGCCGCACACCGGTGCTGATCGGCCTGGTCGTCCTGGTCAGCGTCGTGCTGTTCGTCGTCGCCGGAGGAACCGGCCAGACCTCGACGGCGCTCGACCCCGACAATCCCGCGCGCTCGGGCGCCCAGGCCCTGCGAAAGGTGCTGGAGCAGCAGGGAGTCGAGGTCGCCGTGGTGCGGTCGGCCGCCGCTCTCGATGACACCCGTGTCGACGGCGCCACCACGGTGCTGGTGACCTCGACGTCGAACCTCGGTCGCAGCACCGCGGACCGACTCCTGGCACACACCCGGCGCGCCGATCTGGTGCTGGCCGAGCCACGCTCCGGCGTCGACCAGACCCTCGGCCTGCCCCAGGGGGTGTCGACACTGGTCGGCACGCCGGTTCCGGCCGACTGCGACGACCCACTGCTGGCCGGACTCGAGGTCGAGGTCCTCAGCGGGACGGCGTACCCCACCCCCCAGGGCTGCTTCAGCAGTGACGCGGGCTTCCTTGTCGGGCAGCCGGACCGCGGCATCGTCGTGCTCGGGGTTGCGGGCCTTCTCTCCAACGCCGCCATCACCGATGCCGACAACGCCGCCGTGGCACTGCGGCTCCTCGGACAGCACCCACGACTGGTCTGGTACGTCCCCGACGCCGCGGAGGTCGGCGCCGGAGACGGCGTCGGCCTGAGCGCAGCGCTCCCCCGCTGGGTCACCCCGGCACTGTGGCTGCTCGGGCTGGCCGTGCTCGCCCTGGTGTTGTGGCGGGGGCGCCGGTTGGGGCCGCTGGTGAGCGAGCCCCTCCCCGTGGTGGTGACGGCGATCGAGACGACGCTCAGCCGAGGTCGGCTCTATCGCCGCGCCGGCGACCGCGCGCACGCCGCCCGCTCCCTGCGCCTGGCCGCGGGCAGCCGGCTGTCCGCGCGACTGGCGTTGCCGCCCGGCAGCGACGCCGACGTGCTAGCCCGGCATCTCGCGCCCCGGCTCGGGCGCCCGGTCGACGAGCTGGCTCACCTGCTCGATCCCCAGCGCCCACCCCCGACCACCGACCGTGACCTGATCGAGCTGGGCACCCGGCTCGACGAGCTCGACAGAGAGGTACGCCGCCCATGAGCGACCCCACTCCCCCGTCCACCGCCTCCCCGAGCGGTGCGACAGCACCGCCGGGCAGGCAGGCAGGCGACCCGGCGCGAGATCGCCTGAGCGCGGTCCGGAGCGAGGTGGCCAAGGTCGTCGTCGGCCAGGATGCCGCCGTGTCGGGGCTGCTGGTCGCGCTGCTGTGTGGGGGCCATGTGCTCCTGGAGGGTGTGCCCGGCGTCGCGAAGACGCTGCTGGTGCGCACCCTCGCGGCCGCGCTCTCCGTCGACAGCAAGCGGGTGCAGTTCACGCCCGACCTGATGCCCGGCGACATCACCGGCTCGATGGTGATCGACTCGCATCGTGGCGAGCTGTCCTTCCGGGAGGGCCCGCTGTTCACCAACCTGCTGTTGGCAGACGAGATCAACCGCACCCCGCCCAAGACCCAGTCCGCGCTGCTGGAGGCGATGGAGGAGGGCCGGGTCTCTGTCGACGGGGTCACCCGTCCGCTGCCGCAGCCGTTCCTGGTCGCAGCCACCCAGAACCCCGTCGAGTACGAAGGCACCTACCCGCTCCCCGAGGCCCAGCTCGACCGGTTCCTGCTCAAGCTGGTGCTGCCGATCCCCCCGCGCGAGAACGAGTTGGAGATCCTGCGCCGGCACGCGGACGGCTTCGACCCCCGCGACGTGGCGGCGGCCGGGGTCCGGGCCGTCGCCGGCCCCGACGACATCGCCGCCGGGCAGGCCGCGGTGCGGGCGGTTCAGGTGGCCCCCGAGGTGGCGGCGTACGTCGTGGACGTCGCGCGCGCCACCCGCGAGTCGCCGTCGCTGCGGCTCGGCGTGAGTCCCCGCGGCGCCACGGCGCTGATGCGCGCCAGTCAGGCGTGGGCGTGGTTGGTCGGCCGGGACTTCGTCACCCCCGACGACGTCAAGGCGCTGGCCCAGGCGACCCTGTCGCACCGCCTGGGCCTGCGCCCCGAAGCCGAGCTGGAGGGGGTCGAGGTCGCCCAGGTGCTGGCGTCGGCGCTCTCCGCGGTCCCGGTCCCGCGGTGAGCCGCTGATGTCGATCAGCGGGCGCGTCCCGGTCCTGCTGCTCCTGGGACTCGTGCCGGTCATCCTCAGGCCGGGGCTGGCCACGATGTGGCTCTGGGCCCTGGTGGTCACGGTCCTGGTCGTCCTCGACTGGTGGGTCGCCCCTCGACCGGGGCTGCTCGTGGTCAGCCGCCGCCCGTGCGATCCCGTCCGGCTCGGCGAGAGGAGCAGCAGCGACCTGGCCGTCGAGAACACCGGCCGGCGCTCGTATCACCTGCTGCTCCGCGACGCTTGGCAGCCGACCGCCGGAGCCATCGACAACCGGCATCGGCTGCGGCTGTCGCCCGGCGACCGCACGGTCACCCGGACGCCCTTGTTGCCGCGGCGCCGAGGAGACCTGCGGGCGGCCGGGGTCACCGTGCGCTCGCACGGCCCGTTGGGACTGGCGGCGCGGCAGACCACCGTGGAGGTGCCCGGCACGGTGCGGGCGCTGCCGGCGTTCGAGTCGCGCAAGCACCTGCCCTCCCGGCTGGCGCGGCTGCGCGACCTCGACGGGCGCGCGGCGGTCCGGGTCCGCGGCCAGGGCACGGAGTTCGACTCACTGCGCGAGTACGTCCGCGGCGACGACGTCCGCTCGATCGACTGGCGCGCCTCAGCCCGCTCACGCGGTGTGGTGGTCCGCACCTGGCAGCCCGAGCGTGATCGGCGGGTGGTGCTGGTGCTCGACACCTCCCGGGTCTCCGCGGGCCGCGTGGCCGACGTACCCCGCCTCGACTCCGCCATGGACGCTGCCCTGCTCCTGGCCGCGCTGGCCTCCCGGGCCGGCGACCGGGTCGACTTCCTGGCCGGCGACCGCGTCGTGCGTGCGCGCTTGCGGGCAGCCGGCGCGCGCAACATCGCGGCTCGCCTGCAGGACCTGATGGCCGATCTCGAGCCCGTCATCGCCGAGGCCGACTGGGCCGGGCTCGCCGGGGCGATCGCCTCGATGGGCCGGCAGCGCGCGCTGGTCGTGCTGTTGACCCCCCTCGAGCCGTCCGCGATCGAGGAGAGCCTGTTGCCCGTGCTACCGGCGCTGACCTTGCACCATCGGGTGGTCCTGGCCTCGGTCAGGGACCCCGCGCTGGACGAGCTGGCCCACCAGCGCTCCTCGGCGGACGACGTGTACGCCGCCGCGGCCGCCGAGCAGGTCCTGGCGCGGCGCCGCTACACCGCGGATCTGCTGGCGGCGCTCGGCGTGGCCGTCGTGGATGCCGACGCCGAGCGGCTGCCGCCGGCACTGGCCGACCACTACCTCGCGCTGAAGGCCGCCGGCCAGCTCTGAGCCGCGGTCTCAGGCAGCGGTGGCGACCTTGTCCTCCAGCAGCGCCGCGTCGAGGTCGCCGGTCTCGCCCCGGTGGTACGCCGCCCGCCCGAGCACGAACACATAGGCCAGGAAGGTCACCTCGGCCAGGATGCCGATCCCGACCCGGGCCCAGGTCGGCAGCGGCGACGGGGTGACGAAGCCTTCGATCAGGCCGCTGACGAACAGCACCAGTACCAGGCCCAGGGCCACGGTGCCGGCGGTGCGGCCCTCGTGCGCCACCGAGCGCGCCCGGGTCAGGTCGCCCGGTGCCACCCACGACCAGAAGAGTCGCAGTCCCACCCCGCCGGCGACGAAGACCGCCGTCAGCTCCAGCAGTCCGTGCGGCAGGATCAGCCCCCAGAAGTGTCCGCCGTGGCCGTGCCGGGTCATGATCGAGCCGATGATCGCCAGGTTGGCGATGTTCTTGAAGAGCACGTAGACCACCGGCAGCCCGAGGATCCCCAAGGCGAGGCACAGAGCCGCCACCCAGGCGTTGTTCACCCACACCGACAGCGCGAAGTGCGAAGCGGCGAACTCGCTGTAGTAGGCCTCGACGTCGTTGTTGACCAGCTGATCGACCTGCTCGGGCGTGAGCATCGACTGCTCCACCGCCGGGTGCCTGAGCAGCCAGATCATCATCACTGCCGTGACGACGACGTTGACCGCCATCGTCGAGAGCCACCACCAACGCTGGCGGTAGAGCGCGGCCGGGAACCGGGCGGTGAGGAACCGGCGAACCCCGGCCCAGGCGGTGACCCTGGTGCCCACGGCCCGGTTGCGCGCCTTGGACAAGAGAACGGACAGGTAGGCGATCACCGCGCCGTCGGGAGCCTGTGTGCGCACCACCGACAGATGCGTGGCCACCCGCTGGTAGCGGTCGACCAGCTCGTCCGCCTCCGGACCGGTGAGGGACCCGCGCGAGGTCAACTCCTCGAGGCGGTGCCACTCCGCGGCGTGCGCCTGCACATACGCGTCCAGATCCACACGACGAAGCCTATGCTGGAAGGCGATGACAGCCAGCGTTTCCGAGCCATCCGGCCCGCCGAGGCCCTCGGGTGCGCCGGGCCTCTCCGGCTACGCCTCGCTGACCTCTGACGACCTGGTCACCGGCGAGGCCGTCGCCCTTGACCTGCCCGCCGCCAACATCGGCCATCGGTTGGTGTCCGGTCTGATCGACGTCGTGGTCACCGTGATCCTGCTCGTGGCGGCCCTCTGGATCGGACTCACGATCACCGTCCCGACGGATGCGGCGCTGATGCGGGTCGGCCTGATCGGCGCGATCGTGGCCGTGCTGCTCGTGTTCCCGACCACGGTCGAGACCCTGACCCGGGGCAGGTCGCTGGGAAAGCTGGCCATGGGCCTGCGCACGGTGCGCGACGACGGCGGGCCGATCTCCTTCCAGCACGCCTTCGTGCGCGCCCTGGTCGGAGTGGTGGAGATCTACACCCTGAGCGGCTCGCTCGCGCTGCTGTCCTCGATGGTCAACATCCGCGCCAAGCGGCTGGGCGACTTCGCTGCCGGCACCTACGTCGTGCGCGAGCGGGTCTCCCTGCAGCTGGCGCCGGCAGTGGGCATGCCGGTCCCGCTCCGGGCCTGGGCACACACCGCCGACATGGCCGCGCTCCCCACCGGGCTCGCTCTCGCGGTGCGCCAGTTCCTCGGTCGTGCGTACTCCGTCGAGCCGCAGGCTCGGTTGCGGCAGGCCACGGCGCTGGCCGCGCAGGTGCAGCAGTACGTCGCCCCGGCACCGCCCCTCGGGACCCCACCTGATGCGTTCCTGGCAGCGGTGATCGCGGCTCGACGTGAGCGCGACGGGCTCCGCCTGGCGCGCGAGGAGTCGCTGCGGGCACGGCTGCTGCACCGCCGGTGACCGGCCGCTAGATTGCCCCCATGATCGACCGGGAACGCCTCGCGACGCTGCGAGTCGAGGAGGAGCAGCGCTTCACCAGCACCCATCCCTGATCCGGGGCCCTGGCCGAGCGGGCGCGCGGGTCGCTGCTGGCCGGCGTACCGAGCCCTGGATGACGCGGTGGCCCGGCTCCTTCCCGGTCTTCTTCGAGACGGCCTCGGGAGCCCGGTTCACCGACGTGGACGGCCACGAGTACGTCGACCTGTGTCTGGGGCGATACCGGTGCCATGACCGGGCGTGCGCTGCCCGCAGTCACCGAGGCGGTCACCCGCCGGGCCGCCACGGGAATCACCACCATGCTGCCCTCCGAGGACGCCGTCTGGGTGGGTGAGGAGTTGACCCGGCGGTTCGGGCTGCCCCGCTGGCAGATGGCGATGTCGGCGACCGATGCCAACCGGTTCGTGCTCCGGTTCGCCCGGCACCTCACCGGGCGGCCGCGGGTCACGGTCATGGACTGGTGTCACCACGGCACCGTCGATGAGACCCTGGCCGTGCTCGACGGTGACCAGGTGGTGCCACGCCCCGGGGCGTTGGGGCCGCAGGTGGACGTCGCTGTGACCACCGCCGTGGTGCCGTTCAACGACCTCGAGGCGCTCGACCGGCGGCTGGCCGAGGGCGACGTGGCGGCGCTGCTGATGGAGCCCGCCCTGACCAACATCGGCATCGTGCTACCCGACGAGGGGTACCTGGCGGCGGTGCGCGAGATCACCCGCCGGCACGGCGTCATCTGGATCATCGACGAGACGCATACGCTGTGCGCCGGCCCGGGAGGCGCCACCGCCGCCTGGGGGCTCGAGCCGGACATGGTCGTGATCGGCAAGCCGATCGGCGGCGGGATCCCGGTGGCGGCGTACGGCCTGACGCAGGAGCTCGCCGACCGGATCGCCGGCCCGCGGTCGCGGTCCCGCTGGCCGAGCGGTTCACCGCGGGCGTGGCCGGTGTGATCGAGGGGCACGGGCTGCCGTGGCACGTGCAACGGCTGGGCTGCCGCGCGGAGTACTGGCCCTGTCCCCCGCCGCGCAACGGTGCGGACGCAGCGGCCGAGATCGACGAGGACCTCGACGGGTTCCTGCACCTCTGGGCGCTCAATCGAGGCCTGCTGCTGACGCCGTTCCACAACATGGCGCTCTTCTCACCCCAGCACACCGAGGCTGACGTCGACCAGCACACCGAGGTGTTCGCAGCGGCCGTCGCAGCACTGCTGCGGCGCTGACCTCTTGATCCGTTGACGTTTGCGGCTTACCGTCGAGAGATGATGGGGCTGCTCTTCGCGGGCACCTGGCTTCTCGCGCCGTTCCTGCCGTGGCGGCGGATGATCGCCGCGGTCGGTCGGTTGCGGACGCGGGTGGCTGCTCGGGGACGGCTCGTCCACGGTCGGCCCTTGGAGCAGATCGCTCGGGACGCCCGCAGGCTGAGCGTGTGGTTCCGCACCTGCCCGCGCGGGCAGTCGTTCGCGAAGTACGACGCCCACCGGCGGGCCTACGACGACGTGCTGGCCGAGGCCTGCCAGGCGCTGGAGATCCAGCACCTGCTCGGGGTCCTGGATCCCGGCGACGAGCTCGACGCCGAACGCCGGCACATCGAGTGGCGCTTGGAGTCCGCGGGCTTCGAGCTGGGCCTGCCCCTGATCTAGCGGAGGCGTCGCTGGTAGGCGACCTCGGTGACGCGGCGACCCGCGGCGAGGCCCCTCCGCTCGAACCTGGTCAGCGGCCGCTCCGGCCACCGCGGCACGATCCCGCCGACCAGCTCCGGCTCGGCGTCCAGCACCGTGCGGATCTGAGCTGCGTAGTCGTCCCAGTCCGTCGCGAGGCGCCACCAGGCACCGGGCGCCAGCCGCGACGCCACGAGCGTCGCGAACTCGGGGTCGACCAACCGGCGCTTGTGGTGGCGAACCTTGTGCCAGGGGTCGGGGAAGAACGTCCAGAGCTCGGCCAGCCCGCCAGGATCGACCAGGTGCTCCAGGCACCAGACGGCGTCCACCTCACCCAGGCGCACGTTGTCGACCCCGGCCAGGGCCAGGCGCTCCAGCGTCCTGGCCAGTCCCGGGCGCCAGACCTCGAGGGCGAGCACATTCAGCGCTGGCCGGGCGGCCGCGAGCGCCACCGTGGCCTCACCCACGCCGGAGCCGATCTCCACCACCAGGGGTGCCGACCTGCCGAAGCAGGCGTCCCAGGTGAAGGACGGGTCCTCCACGGAGTCCTCGGGGATCACCCAGGCCTCGTGGTGTGCGGCCCAGGCAGCATCCTCCCGCGGGGAGAGCCTGCTCCCTCTCCGGGCATAGCTCAGCACCTCCCGCACCGGCCGCCCGTCCTCGGTGAGCCGGTGGTGCGGGCGGGCCGGTCGCGCGGTCAGGCGAGGCTCGCTCAGGCGTTGGTGGTGGCGGCCAGTCCGGCCACCACCACGAAGAAGATCAGGGCAAGGATCGACAGCGCGAACAACGCAGTGCCGATGATGCCGAGGATCCGCCCGATGTTGACCGATTCGCGGCCGCCGTAGGCGCCACCGGACGCGTCGATCTCGCCGAGCACCCGGTTGCCCATCCGCCAGGCGAACGGCCCGATCAGCTGGCACACCACCAGGCTCAGGATCCCCAGGATCAACACCGTGGTGGATTGGGGGTGGTTGGGAGGGGGCTGGTAGGACGGAGGCGGCGGCGCGCTGTAACTCATGGGAAGAAAGTAGATCAGAAATGCCCGACGACCCCGGACCTGGGGTCCGGGGTCGTCGGGGTGTCGCGCTCAGATCCTCAGGATCCGAGGTCGTGCCCTACTTCGTGATCTTGGTGACCCGTCCGGCGCCGACGGTGCGGCCGCCCTCGCGGATCGCGAAGCGCAGCCCCTCATCCATGGCGATGGGCTGGATCAGCTCGACGGCCATCTCGGTGTTGTCACCGGGCATCACCATCTCGGTGCCCTCGGGGAGGGTCACGACGCCGGTCACGTCCGTGGTCCGGAAGTAGAACTGCGGCCGGTAGTTGTTGAAGAACGGCGTGTGTCGGCCGCCCTCATCCTTCGAGAGGATGTACACGGAGGCCTCGAAGTTGGTGTGCGGAGTCGTGGTGCCCGGCTTGATGACGACCATGCCGCGCTCGACGTCCTCGCGCTTGGTGCCACGAAGCAGCAGACCGACGTTCTCACCGGCCTGGCCCTCGTCGAGCAGCTTGCGGAACATCTCGACGCCGGTGACCGTGGACTTCTGCGAGGTCTCGCGGATGCCGACGATCTCGACCTCTTCGCCGACCTTCACGATGCCGCGCTCGATACGGCCGGTGATGACCGTGCCTCGACCGGTGATCGTGAAGACATCCTCGACTGGCATCAGGAACGGCTTCTCGGTCTCGCGGACCGGCGTGGGGATGTAGTCGTCCACGGCCTGCATGAGCTCGGCCACCGACTCGCTCCACTTGGCGTCGCCGTTGAGGGCCGGGAAGGCCGCCACGCGCACCACGGGGATGTCGTCGCCGGCGAACTCGTAGTCGGAGAGCAGCTCGCGCACCTCCATCTCGACGAGCTCGATGAGCTCCTCGTCGTCCACCATGTCGCACTTGTTGAGGGCGACGACCAGGGAGGGCACGCCCACCTGGCGGGCCAACAGCACGTGCTCCTTGGTCTGGGGCATCGGCCCGTCGGTAGCGGCGACCACGAGGATCGCGCCGTCCATCTGGGCTGCACCGGTGATCATGTTCTTGATGTAGTCCGCGTGACCCGGGCAGTCGACGTGGGCGTAGTGACGCGCCTCGGTCTGATACTCGACGTGCGCGATCGAGATCGTGATCCCGCGCTGCCGCTCCTCGGGAGCCTTGTCGATCTCGTCGAACGGCGTGAACGGGTTCAGGTCCGGGAACTTGTCGTGCAGCACCTTGGTAATAGCTGCGGTCAGCGTCGTCTTACCGTGGTCGATGTGACCGATGGTGCCGATGTTGACGTGCGGCTTGGTCCGCTGGAACTTCGCCTTAGCCACGGTGGGCTCCTCCTGGTTTAGATTTCTCGATGTCTTGACTCGTGCGATGTGGGTGGTGCTGGGCCGAGGGCCCGTGGCGACTACTCGCCGCGAACCTTCTTGATGATCTCGTCGGCGATGCTCTGGGGAACCTCGGCGTACGAGTCGAACTCCATCGAGTACGACGCCTGACCAGAGGTCTTGGACCTCAGGTCGCCAACGTACCCGAACATTTCTGACAGCGGCACCAGCGCGTTGATGACCATGTCACCGTGACGCTCCTCCTGTGCCTGGATCTGGCCGCGCCGGCTGTTGATGTCGCCGATGACGGTGCCGAGGAACGTCTCCGGCGTCGTCACCTCCACGGCGAACATCGGCTCGAGCAGCACCGGCCTGGCCATGCGGGCGGCCTCCTTGAAGGCCTGGTTGCCAGCGATCTTGAAGGCCAGCTCGGAGGAGTCGACATCGTGGTAGCCGCCGTCCTCGAGCGTGAACTTCACATCGACCATCGGGTAGCCGGCGAGGACGCCGAACTCCATGGCGTCCTGGCCACCGTGGTCCACCGACGGGATGTACTCGCGGGGCACGCGGCCGCCGGTGACGTTGTTGACGAACTCGTAGCCGGCACCGGTCCCGGTCTCGGGGTCGATGTTGGGTCCGAGCGAGATGATGACCTTCGCGAACTGACCCGACCCACCGGTCTGCTTCTTGTGGGTGTAGCTGTGGTTCACGACCTCCTTGCGGAGGGTCTCGCGGTAGGCGACCTGCGGCTTGCCGACGGTGGCCTCCACGCGGAACTCGCGCTTCATCCGGTCCACGAGGATCTCCAGGTGCAGCTCGCCCATGCCGGCGATGATCGTCTGGCCGGTCTCCTCGTCGGTCTTGACGGTGAAGGTCGGGTCCTCGTCGGAGAGCCGCTGGATCGCGGTGCCGAGCTTCTCCTGGTCGCTCTTGGTCTTGGGCTCGATGGCCACCTCGATCACCGGGGCGGGGAAGCTCATCGACTCCAGCACCACGGGGTGCTGCAGGTCGCAGAGCGTGTGCCCGGTCTTGGTGTCCTTCAGGCCCATCACCGCCACGATCTGGCCGGCGCCCACCGACGCGATCTCCTCACGCTTGTTGGCGTGCATCTGGTAGACCTTGCCGATCCGCTCCTTGCGGCCCGTGACGGAGTTGAGCACCGTCGAGCCGGCCGCGAGCTTGCCGGAGTACACCCGGACATAGATCAGCTTGCCCAGGTGGGGGTCGGAGGCGATCTTGTAGGCCAGGCCCGCAAAGGGCTCGCTGTCCTGCGGCTGCCGCTCGATCAGGGTGTCCTCGTCGTCGGGCTTGTGGCCCTCGATCGCGGTGATGTCGAGCGGGGAGGGGAGGTACTTCACGACCGCGTCCAACAGGGGCTGGACGCCCTTGTTCTTGAACGCGGTGCCGCACAGGACGGGGTTGAGCTTGTCGGCCAGAGTGGCGCGACGGATGCCGTCCTCGAGCTCCACGACCGAGAGCTCCTCGCCCTCGAGGTACTTCTCCATGATGTCGTCGTCGGCCTCGGCCAGCGTCTCGAGCAGCTTCTCGCGGTACTCGGCGACCTGCTCGGCCATGTCCGCCGGGATCTCCTCGACGACGTAGTCCTCACCCATCTCCGTCTCCCCGCGCCACACCAGCGCGCGCATGCCGACAAGGTCGACCACGCCGATGAAGTCGGACTCGGCGCCGATGGGCAGCTGCAGCACCAGCGGCGTGGAGTTCAGTCGGTCGACGATCATGTCGACGCAGTGGAAGAAGTCGGCGCCGGTGCGGTCGAGCTTGTTGACGAAGCACATCCGCGGGACGGCGTACTTGTTGGCCTGGCGCCACACGGTCATCGACTGCGGCTCGACACCAGCAACCCCGTCGAACACGGCGACGGCTCCGTCGAGGACGCGCAGCGAGCGCTCCACCTCGGCGGTGAAGTCGACGTGACCCGGGGTGTCGATGATGTTGATCTGGTGGTCCTTCCACCAGCAGGTCGTCGCGGCGGACGTGATCGTGATGCCGCGCTCCTGCTCCTGCTCCATCCAGTCCATCGTGGCCGCGCCCTCGTGGACCTCACCGATCTTGTAGGTGATACCGGTGTAGAAGAGGATGCGCTCGGTGGTGGTGGTCTTGCCGGCGTCAATGTGCGCCATGATGCCGATGTTGCGGACCTTGGTGAGGTCCGTGGTGATGTCAACGGCCACTGAAAGTCACAGTTCCTTTAGTCGAGAGTCTGCCCGCAGGGCGAGGTCGCGCCGGGGGCCCGGTGGGCCCCGCAGCGCGGTGGCTCACCAGCGGTAGTGGGCGAATGCCTTGTTGGACTCGGCCATCTTGTGAGTGTCCTCGCGCTTCTTCACGGCGGCACCGAGCCCGTTGGAGGCGTCGAGGATCTCGTTCATCAGACGGTCCGACATCGTCTTCTCACGGCGGTCGCGGGCGTAGCTGACGAGCCAGCGCAGGGCGAGGGTCGTGCTGCGGTTGGGCTTGACCTCGATCGGCACCTGGTAGGTCGCGCCACCGACGCGGCGGGACTTCACTTCGAGGGCCGGCTTGACGTTGTCCAGGGCGCGCTTGAGCGTGACCACCGGGTCGCTGCCGGTCTTCTCGCGGCAGCCCTCGAGGGCGGTGTAGACGATGCGCTGGGCGACCTGCTTCTTGCCGTCGCGGAGCACCTTGCTGACCAGCTGGGTGACGACCTGCGAGCCGTAGACCGGGTCGACATCGAGGGGACGCTTCGGGGCGGGACCCTTGCGCGGCATTAGCTCTTCTCCTTCTTCGCGCCGTAGCGGCTGCGCGCCTGCTTGCGGCCCTTGACACCCTGGGTGTCGAGGGTGCCGCGGATGATCTTGTAGCGAACGCCGGGGAGGTCCTTCACCCGGCCGCCGCGCACGAGCACGATCGAGTGCTCCTGCAGGTTGTGGCCGACACCCGGGATGTACGCCGTGACCTCGACGCCGCTGGACAGGCGCACGCGGGCGACCTTGCGCAGGGCGGAGTTCGGCTTCTTCGGAGTCGTGGTGTAGACGCGGGTGCACACACCGCGTCGCTGGGGTGAACCCTTCAGGGCAGGGGTCTTGTTCTTCGACACCTTGTCCTGGCGGCCCTTGCGGACCAACTGGTTAATGGTGGGCACCGGGTGGTTCCCTCTCTGTCGGCTCTCACGGCCCGGCGCGGTGCCGGGCACGGGGGTGTTGCGTGTGGTGCGGTGTGCCTTTGGATCTTGCGCGGCCAGCGGCCCGCTCGGGGCTCCGGCATCAGGGCGCGCGCAACGGTCTGGACGTGCCAGACACAAGCGACGAGGCTACTCCTCGGCGTAGGCAGGGGTCAAAACGCCAACACCCCTGCGGGCTGCCCTGCGACCGGCTGCCACGAACAGCGCCCCCGAGGCCGCCACGCCGAGGAGGGTGAGTGCCCCGCCGCCGACCAGCGTCCACCGGGCGCCGAAGGTCTCGCCCACCCAACCGATCACCGGGGCGCCGATCGGGGTGCCCCCCAAGAAGATCGTCATGTAGAGCGCCATCACCCGGCCGCGCATGCCGGGCTCGGTGTGCAGCTGCATGAAGGCGTTCGCGCTGGTGATCATGGTGAGGGCGCTCACGCCGAGCAACGGGACGATCGCGGCGTAGGCGGCGTACGACGGAGCGAGGCCGGCGAGCACCTCCACCGCGCCGAAGACCAGGGCCGCGCTGAACACCAGCCGCAGCCGGACCCGCTCCCGGCGCGCCGCCACGAGGGCCCCGGCGAGCGACCCGACGGCCATGAACGTGCCGAGCAGGCCGTAGGCGGTCGGTCCGCGGTCGAAGACCTCGGTGGCCATCAGCGCGGAGGTCATCTGGAAGTTCAGCCCGAAGGTGCCGGTGACTCCGACGATGCCGAGGATCAGCAGGAGGTCGGGGCGGCCGCGGACGTAGCTCACGCCGGCCCGGATCATGCCCGGCGCGCGAGGAGACGGCTCCGGGCTGTCGAGGCGGGACGGATCCATGCCGCGCAGGGCGGCGATGGGCGCGGCGTACGACACGGCGTTGAGCAGGATCACCCAGCCCGTGCCGAAGGCACCGCCGCCGAAGGCGGCGATCAGCAGGCCGGCCAGGGCGGGGCCGACGATGCGCGCGGCATTGAACGAGGCGGAGTTGAGGCCGACGGCGTTGGACACGTCGTCTGGCTCGACGATCTCCGACACGAAGGACTGGCGCGCGGGCGCATCGAACGCCGCCGCGGTCCCGAGCACGAAGGCGAGCAGGTACACATGCCAGATCTCCACCCAGCCCGTCACGGTCAGCAGTCCGAGCAGTAGGGCGGGCACCGCCATCGCGAGGTTGGTCAGCTGGAGGAGACGCCGCTTGGACATCCGGTCCGCGACCAGGCCGGCGAACGGCGCGAACAGGAGGAACGGAAGGAACTGCAGCCCGGTGGTGACGCCGATGGCGACGCCCGAGTTGGCAGTCAGCTGGAGCACCAACCAGTCCTGGGCCACGCGCTGCATCCAGGTGCCGGTGTTGGAGACGACGCCACCGGCGGCATAGAGGCGATAGTTCGCGTTGGCGAGGGAGCGGAAGGTGGGGCTCACGTGAAGAAAGGGGTCCTGTTCAGTCGTGGGAGGCGAGGAGGTCGAGGAGCGGAGCAGCGGCGCGGAGGACGGCACGGTCGTCGGCGCTGAGGTCGGCGAGCCGCCTCACCAGCCAGGCATCGCGTCGCCTGCGATCGGCGAGCACCGTGTCGCGGCCTCGCTCGGTCAACGAGACCAGGGCGACGCGGCCGTCGGCCTCGCTCTGGCGGCGTACGACATAGCCGTCGGCCTCCAGGCAGGTCACCGTGCGCGTCATCGACGGCGGCTGGACCCGCTCGTAGGCGGCCAGGTCGCCGAGGGTCATCTCCCCGTGCCGATGCAGCGAGCCGAGCACGGTCATCTGGCTCAGGCTGAGGGGATTGTCGGGGTGTCGTTCGACCGCCAGCCTGCGGCGCAGCCGCATCACGGACAGACGCAGCTCGGACGCGAGTCCGGTGTCGGTGCGGGTGGCGGCGTGGATGGTCGGCATGACATCCAGGATAACTCGTTACCTAGGCTAACTATTCCGCCCCAGAGAGGTGCTGCCTGGTCGGCGCGTGCCGCTGCCGGGTCAGGTGAGCCAGGCGGTGACGGGGTTGATGAAGAAGTAGACGACGAACAGGGCTGAGACGACCCACATCAGCGGGTGCACCTGGGCCGACCTGCCACGCACCATCTTGATCAGCACGAAGGCGACGAAGCCGGCTCCGATGCCGTTGGTGATCGAGTAGGTGAACGGCATGAGCACGATCGTCAGGAACGCCGGGATCGCGACGTCGAGGTCGTCCCAGTCGATGCCGCGGACCTGCTGCATCATCAAGAAGCCCACCAGCACCAGCGCCGGCACGGCCGCCTCGCTGGGAATGATCGCGACCAGGGGCGAGAAGAACACGGTCACCAGGAACAACGACCCGGTGACCACCGACGCCAGCCCGGTGCGCGCCCCCTCCCCCACGCCCGAGGCCGACTCGATGTACGACGTGTTGGACGAGACACCGCCCGCCCCACCGGCGATGGCCGCCACCGAGTCGACGATCAGGATCTGCTGCGCGTTGGGCGGGGTGCCCTCCTGGTCCAACAGACCGGCTTCGGCACCGATGGCGGTCATCGTGCCCATGGTGTCGAAGAAGTCGGACAGGAGCAGCGAGAAGATCAGCAGCACGGCCGCGATCACGCCGAGCTGGGAGAAGCCGGCCGTCAGGCTGAACTGGCCGAGGGTCCCGAAGTCAGGCAGGCCGGCGAGCTTGTCGGGGATCTCGGGCGTGGTCAGGCCCCAGCCCTTCGGGTTGAACTCGGCTCCGACCATCGGGCCCACGTTGGCGATCGCCTCGACGATGATGGCCAGAACGGTGGTCGCCACGATGGAGATCAGAATGGCCCCGCGCACCTGACGCACCCACAGGGCGATCACCAGGACCAGGCCGACGGCGAAAACGAGCGCGGGCCACCCCACGAGCTGGCCGACCGGGCCGAGCTGCACCGGCACGGTGGTGCCGAACTCGTCGGGGATCCGTCGCACCCACCCCGAGTCCACGAACCCGATCAGCGCGATGAACAGGCCGATGCCGACCGAGATCGCGATCTTCAGCTGCGCCGGGACGGCGTGGAAGACCGCCTTGCGGAAGCCGGTCAGCACGAGCAACAGGACGAGGACGCCCTCGAGGACGACGAGCCCCATCGCCGCCTCCCAGGTGGAGACGCGCGCGATCGAGTTGGCGACGAACGCGTTGAGCCCCAGGCCGGCGGCCAGCGCCAGCGGGAACCGCGCCACGGTTCCCATCAGGATCGTCATCGCACCGGCGACCAACGCCGTGCCCGCCGCAATCACCGGGAGGTTGGATCCGTCACCTGGGCCGCCGCCGAGGAACTGCCCGTCGCTGTCGGGGACGAAGCCCAAGATGATCGGGTTGAGCACCACGATGTAGGCCATCGTGAAGAAGGTGACGACACCGCCGCGGATCTCCCGCTCGATGGTCGAGCCGCGCGCGCTGATCTTGAAGAAGCCGTCGAGGCCGCCGGGTCCGCGGGACGCGGTCGAGCCGGTGGGGCTGCCGCTGACACCCTGGACGTGACGACTGCGCTGGGGGCGCTTCTGCTTGCTCACGGCGCGCAGTCTGGCAGAGGCGCCAGGCTTGCGACAGTCCCTGTTCCCGCGTCACGCACTGGTGTCGTACCGTGGGGTTGTGGATCGCCACGACGAGCAGCCGACGAAGCACGAGATCGGCAAGCGCACGTTCCTGGTGGCCGATGTCGAGCCTCTCGACGTCGACGGCGCCCGGACGGTCGCGGTCGGCAGTGCACTGTGGCTGGTCGGATTCCTCGGGCTGCTGCCGTTCTACGGGCAACTGCAGGACTCAGGGCGCACCTGGTGGCTGTGGACGTGCCTCGCGGGGCTCGGGCTCGGGCTGTTCGGATGGGAGTACGCCCGGCGCCGGCGCCAGCAGCGGGCCCAGGGCCCGCGTCGGAGTGGAGGCGGGCGGCGACGCGCCTGACCCGCCACGTGGCCTCCGACGTCAGAACGTCTCGAAGTCGTTGAGCGTGTCGTGCACGTGCTCGGGAAGCGCCGGGGTCTGCTGCCGCTTGGTCAGCGTCACCTCGGAGTGCGCGCCACAGCCGTGGTCGAGCGAGACCACCCGGCCGTCGTCGTTGGCGTTGCCGTTGGCGCAGACCCCGAACGTCTCGGACAGCGGCCCCGCCAGGCGCACGAGGAATCCGCAGGTCGTGCAGCGCTGCGCGGCGGCCTTCGCCAGCGGGGACTCGGGCCCGCCCTCTCCGTCGTACCACCGTTCGGCGACCTGATCGCGTCCCTCCACCGACAGCGTGCGCACTCGGCCGAGCCCGAGCTCGGCGGCCACGGCGCGCACCTGGGCCTTGTCGTCAGCGGAGAGCGGATCGTCACCGAAGAGGTACGTCGGCACGAGGCGCGGGTCGTCCTCCTCCACCGGCAGCAAGTCGCCCGGGGAGAGATCGCCTGGCTGGACCCGCTCCTTGTAGGGCACCCACGCCGGAGCCACGATGGACTCCTCGCCGGGGATCAGCACGACCTCGTCGACGGTGACGTGCTTGGCCCGCGACGCCCTCGCGACCGTGACCGCCCATCGCCAGCCGGTGTACCCGGCGCGCTCACACGCGAACAGGTGGGTGATCACGCGGTCGGCCTCGGCCTCGGCGCCGAGGTGCTCACCGACGTCTCCGGCCGGCACCTCCTCGATCAGAGCGGCGCGGGCATCGTCGACGGCGGCCGTCGCGACGGCATCACGCTTGGCGGTCAAAGTGGCACTCACACCCGACATGATGTCGTATCGGCCCTGGTGATGTCAGACCGGACCGACGAGCAGGCAGGATATGTCCATGACGCCCTCCCAGCCCGGCCGCCCGTCGCGCGGCTCAGGGGACCCCGGGAAGCGGGACGTCCACGTAGGGCTGGGCCGCACCCGGTCTGGCCGCAGCCAGACCGTCGAGGTCGTCGGCTCCAGTGCCCGGGCGACCGCCCGCGGGGTCCGCGGCGTGGCGCGCGCCACCGGGCGGTTCTCGAACTACACCTATCGCCAGGCGAGACGTGCGGCCAATGCCGAGGGAGCCGGTGACTCGGGGCTCTCGCGGCTGATCGAGCTGCACGCGTTCAACACGGCCGCAGACGCAGCGGTGGCCGTCTCGCTGGCCGGAACCCTGTTCTTCCAGGTGCCGACCGGAGAGGCGCGCGGCCAGGTGGCGCTCTTCCTCGGGCTGACGATGCTGCCGTTCGCGATCGTGGCGCCCCTGATCGGACCGTTCCTCGACCGGTTCAGCCACGGTCGCCGATGGGCGATCGGCGGCACCCTGGCGGTGCGAGCGTTCCTCGCGTGGGTGCTGGCCACCGCGGTCGCGACCCAGTCGGGGTGGATGTTCCCAGCCGCGCTGGGAGTCCTGGTCGCCTCGAAGGCCTACACCGTGACCCGGGCTGCCGCTCTGCCCCGGTTGCTGCCGGAGTCGCTGACGCTGGTCAAGGCCAACGGTCGGGTGCTGCTCGCGGGCGTGATCGGCGCGGCGGTCTCCGCTCCGCTCGCGGTCCTGGCCAGCCTCGCCGGGCCGGCCTGGTCGCTGCGCTACGCCTTCGTCCTGTTCGCCATCGGCACCGTGCTGGCGATCCTGCTGCCAGTGCGCGTGGACTCGAGCGCGGGCGAGGGGACCATGACGCTGACCGGGACGACCGACGCGTCGCCCACCCGCGGCGGGCGGATTCGGGTCCGGATCCCGGGCTCGGTGGCGTTCGCGCTGCGGGCCAACCTCGGTCCGAGGTTCCTGTCGGGCTTCCTCACGATGTTCATGGCCTTCCTGCTCCGGGAGGTGCCGATCGGCGACTGGAAACCGGAGGTGCTGCTGGGGATCGTGATCGGAGCCGCGGGGCTGGGCAACCTTCTCGGTATCGCGCTGGCCTCCCTGCTCAAGGAGGTCAACCCGCGGGTGACCGTCGTGCTGGCGGTGCTGGCCGGGGCGGTGATGTCAGGTCTCGCCGCGCTGTTCTACGGCGTGGTGACCGCGGCCCTGCTCGGCCTGACGGCGGGGCTGGCGCAGTCCTTGGCCAAGCTCTCGCTGGACTCCCTGATCCAACGTGACGTGCCGGAGCGGGTGCGCACCAGCGCGTTCGCCCGCTCCGACACGACGCTGCAGTTGGCCTGGGTGATCGGAGGCTTCGTCGGCATCGCGATGCCGCTGCTTCCCCAGCTCGGGCTCGGCGTCGCCACCGCGGCGCTGTCGGCCTGGCTGGTGTTCGTGATCGCCACCCGGCCAGGTCACCGCCCGACCTCCGACGTCTAGTTGTGCGCCGCTAGCTCACTGCTCGAGCTCGTCGGCCAGCGCGCGCAGCAGCTTGGCGGTGGGGCCGGCGGTCTTCGTCTCGGGGTGCCGGCCGTGCCGGTAGGTCTCCCCGACGCTGTCGAGCAGTCGGATCAGGTCCTCCACGATGGGCACCATCTCCTCGGGCTTCTTGCGCCGCGCGTTGGCGCGGTTGCGCTGCACCGAGGCGGGGGCATCGAGCACCCGGACCGAGAGGGCCTGCTCACCCCGGCGGCCCTGGGCGATGCCGAACTCGACCCGGGATCCCGGTTTGAGGGACGCGAGTCCTTCGGGAAGCGCGTCCGCGTGCACGTAGACGTCGGGGCCCTCCTCCTGGGAGAGGAACCCGAATCCCTTGTCGACGTCGAACCACTTCACCTTGCCACTGGGCACGGCTGGACCATCCTTGCTCGTTGTTCGGGTGTGCTGCGGGTGGGCGCGGCGCACCGCGCACGACCAAGCCTAGGGATCAACCACCAGATCCTGCCAACTCATTCCCTCGCCCAACTGCGTCAGGTGGCTGTCCAGCCACCTGGGGAACGCCGCGAGGTCGTCGAGGATCACGTGGGTGCCCGCGGCGACCAGCTCTTCTCGATCACAGCCGCCGGTGAGCACCGAGACACTGAGCACGCCGGCGGCCAGGGCGCCCTCGACGTCGTGGACGTGGTCACCGACATACATCGTGGCGGCCTCGCGACGCAGCACGTCGGCCTTGCCGACGCCCCAGACCCACCCCTCCAGGTGGTCGACATCCAGGGCGAGATGGTCGAGATGGAGCCGGGCGTTGCGCGGGAACTTGCCGGTGACCACGAGCACGCGTCCGCCGTGGCGACGCACTGCGGCGACGGACTCCCTGGCACCGGGCAGGAGCGGCACCGGGCGCACCGCGTGGTCGGGGTAGAGCTCACGGAAACGGTCCCCTGCCGGCCCGACCGCGGCTGGATCGAGATGCTCGGCGAGCAGCATTTCCAGCGGCGGCCCGAGCTGGGAGGTCATCTCCACGACCGGGAACTCCACCCCGAGCTCCGCACCAAGCGCGTCCAGCGCCGCCACGAAGCCCGGCACCGTGTCGATCAGCGTCATGTCGAGATCGAAGCCGACGACCAGCGGCGGTGCGGGAAGGTTCACGCCGACGAGCGTACGACGGACCGCCGACGCCGCCACCACCACGCCGGGCCGACCACCAGACCGATCGAGCAGAGGACACCCAGCAGCGTCTCTCGCCACCACCACAGACCTGCCCAGTCCTGGAGGCCGGGGATCCAGCCGACGGCCCCGCCGTGCGGAGTCCCGGCCAGCGCCTCGGTCGCCCACTGCGAGCAGTGGAGGTCCAGACGCGGATCGGCACGCACCCGTTGCTCCGTGCGGCCAGACAGGAGGTACTTCGCGTCGGTGACCGGGAGGAACGCCTGATCTCCGGCCCAGCTGAAACCGCAGGGCTCGACGCCGGCCGGATCGCTCCAACGCGCGATGACCCGACCGGTGGCCGCGTCCAGGACGACGACCTGGCCCTCCACTCCGCGCGGCCGGACGGCGAGCCGCGAGCCGTCGGGCGAGAGCGACCCGCTCCACTGGCTCCATGGGCTCGCGGCAGCACTCGGGAGAGCGAGCGGAACCGTCCGTAGCCGGTGTCCGTCGAGGTCGGTGACCACCAGTGTCGCGACACGCTCACTGCCGCGGCCGTTCACGACCAGCCAGGCCGGCTGACCGTCGGCATGCCACCCGATCGGCCACGAGGCCCCCGCCGGGGCCTGCACCGGGCGCACCGACCCGTCCCAGGCCGCGAGCACGAAACGCCCGTCCGACCGGGGCTCCCACGTCGAGGCGTACATGAGCAGGCTCTGCTCGTCGGGCGACCAGTAGCCCGGCACCTGGCCCTGAGTCCAATAGGTGGTCTCCTGCGCTTGCTTGACCGCATTCCCGCCGACGTCGGTGAGGACCACGCGATGTCCGCTCACGAGGTCCCACAGCAACGGGTGGCCGGACCATACCTTCCCCTCCGGCCCGTCGAACATCATCAGCTTCGTCCCCGAGGGCGACAGCACCGGAAAGATCCCTAGATCCCGAGCCGGCAGTCGGCGCACGGCTCCGGACTCGAGGACGGCCTTCCATTCGGAGACGTCGCCCGCGTTCAGCTGTTCCCGACTCGCGACCAGCCCCGCGACAGCTCCGGGCGTTTCCCCGAGTCGGCGATCGAACCAGGGTGCATCCAGCCGGGTGGGGTAGCCGTTCACGTGCGCGCCGGAGCTAGCCGGCTGCGCCGGCAAAAGCGGGGCCAAGACACCTGCGACGGTCGCGATGCCCGCCAGCACGAGCACCGACGCTCCGGCGGCAACAGCCCTTCCCCGCAGTCGGCGGCGCCGTCCGGCCTGGCGGGCGCGCGCGGCGGCTCCGGCCTGGACCATATGGTCCGGCACGCGCTCGACGAGGTCGTGGAACAGCTCCTTGAGGTCGTTCATCGGTGTGCCTCTCGGGCATAGGCCGCCACCAGATCAGGTGCGAGGAGCCGCAACCGATCCAGGGCACGACGGGTCTGGGACTTGACGGTGCTCACCGAACAGCCCAGCACCTTGGCGGTCTGGACCTCGGTGAGGTCGTCGTAGAAGCGGAGCGAGAGCACTGAGCGCTGCCGCGGCGTCAGCTTCGCCAAGGCGTCACGGAGCACTAGTCGCCGGGTGGCGGCCTCGGCGTCGTCCCCTGGCCCGACCAGCTCACGCCCCTGGTGATCAGACACCTCGCGAGGCCGCACCCGTCGCCGACGCCAGCTGTCGATCGCGAGGTTGTGCATCACGCGCCGAGCGAAGGCATCCGGCGATCCGTGCCGGTGCAGCGAGGGCCAGTGCTGCGCCACCCTGGCCAGCGTCTCCTGAACGAGGTCCTGGGCCAGATGGGCGTCGGCGGTCAACAGGTACGCCGACCGCGCCAGTGCCGTGGACCGCGCGTTCACCCAGGACTCGAACTCGTCCACGGCCACCCCCTTCACTTGATAGAGACGCAGGAGACCACGATCCGGGTGGGACCGCGCGGCTTCCGAGCCCGGCGGACCAGTCCAGGACGGGAGCGGTCGCCCCGCCGCATCTTCGCTCGCGGTCGGCGTACGCCGCCAGCGGGGGCCCCCGGTAGGTTGTGCTCGTGGAGACCGGAGCGGTGCTGCAGTTGCTGCAGGAGATCGCGACCGAGGTGATCACACCCCGCTTCAAGGCGCTGGCCGAGGGCCAGATCCATGAGAAGAGCCCCGGCGACCTGGTGACGGTCGCCGACCACGAGGCGGAGGAGCTGATCACCCGGGCGCTGCTCGGCGAGTACCCCGACGCTGTCGTGCTCGGCGAGGAGGCCGCTTCGGCCGACCCGAGCCTGCACGACCGGTTCGCTGCGGCCGCACACGCGTTCACGGTCGACCCCATCGACGGCACCAAGAACTTCGTGCATGGCTCACCCGACCACGCAGTGATGGTGGCGGAGCTGCGCGGCGGTGTCGTCGAGCGCAGCTGGATCTGGCAGCCGCAGCACCTCACGTCCTATGTCGCCGAGCGGGGGCTCGGTGCGTGGCGCAACGAGGTCCAGATCTTCCGCCCGGAGCCCTCCCCGGTGCCGCGGGAGTGGCGAGGGGTGACCTCGCGTCGGTCCTGGGTCGGGCGCGAGCTGCCGGGGCTGCGCCCACTCGAGCTGACCTGGGTGTGTTGCGGCGTGGACTATCCGCAGCTGGTTCGTGGCCACGCCGACTTCGTCGTCTACGCACGGTCGTTGCCCTGGGACCACGCACCCGGCTCCTTGTTGCTCTCGGAGGCTGGCGGCCACGTCGGGACGATCGATGGCGGCGACTACGACCCGCGGCACCGCGCCGGTGGGCTGGTCGTCGCCGCCCGCCGCGAGGTCTACGACGAAGTGCTTGACCGGATGCGCTTGCCCGCCGTGTGACCAACCGGTCATGACCAGACGGTTGCGGTCGGGCGCCTCGGGTCTAGCGTAAGAGCCAGGACTCGGGTGTCGGGAGGCTCGGGCGTCAGGAGGCAGGGCATGGACCTCACCACCACCTATCTGGGCCTGCAGCTGCGCAACCCACTCGTCGCGGCGCCGTCTCCGTTGCAGCAGACACCGGGCGGTGTGCTCACCTTGGTGGACGCGGGAGTGAGCGCCGTGGTGCTGCACTCGATCTTCGAGGAGCAGGTGCGCCGCGAGCTGGAGCCGGACTTCGAGGCGCACCACTGGTTCACCAACCCGGCCGGCCCCGGCGCGCCGGCGCGCTATCTCGAGCTCCTCGAGAAGTCAGCCGAGAGCGTCGACGTGCCGGTGATCGCCAGCCTGAACGGCACCGGCAGCGGAGCCTGGACCCAGTTCGCCCGACAGGCACAGGACGCCGGGGCGGCTGCTGTGGAGATCAACTTCTACGTGGTCCCAGGCCAGTTCCGCGGGCACGGCGAGGTGGTCGAGGACGCGGTTGTCGACCTGCTCGTGGCGGTGCGGGAGGCCGTGAGCGTGCCCGTGGCGGTCAAGCTGTCGCCGTACTTCTCGTCCCTCAACGACCTCGCCGTCCGGCTGGTGGAGAAGGGCGCCTCCGGACTGGTGCTGTTCAACCGCTTCCTGCAACCGCGGATCGACGTCGCGAGCTGCACCGTGGAACCGGTGATCGACCTGTCCTCGCCCGGCGACGTGCGGTTGCCCCAGACCTGGATCGCCGTGCTCCGCGAACAGGTCGAGTGCTCGCTCGCCGGCACCGGCGGCGTGGACAACGCGGCCGACGTGGCGGCATACCTGCTGGCCGGCGCCGATGTCGTGCAGTGCGCCTCCACGTTCCTCAGGCACGGTCGCGATCATGCGGGGGCGCTGCTCGCGGACCTGGAGAAATGGGGCGACGAACAGGGATTCGGCTCCGTGGCCGACGCGCGCGGCTCACTGGCGGTGCCGTGGCGGGTCAACAGCGAGGAGTACGAACGCGACGGCTACGTCAGTGCCCTGCAGATCGCGCGCCGGGCCTACGTCTGGAAGTGACCGGCCCGCACTACGGGGCCGGGCCCTCGCTCAAGCCTCTCGCGAGACGGTGAACTCGCGGTCGCCGAAGCGGACCCGGTCGCCGTCGAGGAGGGTGGCCGGCCGGTCCTCGGTCAGATCGCGAGAGACGCCCTGCCGGATCAGGACCGAGCCGTTGGTCGAGCCGCGATCGGTGACGACCAGCACCCCGTCGACCAGGTCGATGGCGGCGTGGGTCTTGGACACGGTCATGCCGGGGGACGTCAACGGCAACAGATGTTGAACGGGCTCACCCGCCCGCGGTGTGGGCACCCGCCCGACCAGGGCCAGCCCCTCGACCACCACCGACTCACCGGTGTCCGACGTCAGCCGCCACCGGGCCGCCTCTCGACGGGACCGGATCGCGGTCCGGTCCGGCGGCAGCACCGGAGCCGGCGGCCTGCCCGCGGCAGTGGGGCCGTCCGGTGCCGGCAGCAGCCGGGCGGCGGTGAGGTTGAACATCGGGCGAGGCGGCTCAGCCGGCTGCTCCGTCAGGAGGGGAGCGGCCCGCGCATCCACGACGACCGACCCGGCGACGCGGTCGTGCCAGCCGCGCCGCCTGCCGGACACATCCGTCACGGCCGTCAGCGCCAAGGCGGCCAGCCCGAACCCGAACGTCGGCAGCCCCGCCAGCGCGACGACCGCGGTCCGCAGGAAGGCAGGCCCGAGAGCCAGCGGCTGGGCGGTGTCCTCGGCCAGCACCCGCAGCCGGAGCGCGGCCTTGCCGGGAGTGCGGCCGGTCAGCGCCAACCCGACGGCGGCAGCCGCCACCAGCGCGATCGCGGCAGCCAGCACCAGCAGGAGCCGAGACCACCAGTTCTCCAGCAGCGCCGAGGCCCCGCCCGCGACACCCAGCACCACGATGCTCAGCACCAGGTCGATGACGAGCGCGTAGAACCGTCGGTCGAGCTCGGCCGCAGGCATCGCTCGCGCAGGGGTGAGGGACCGCTCGCTCACGTCGCTGCGGGTCAGGGCTGGGTGACCTGGATGGTCACGCCGTCGCCGAGGTCGATGATGGCGCCGGGCACGAGCTGGACCGCGATACCGGGCTGGAGGTCCTCCGGCGGCAGGCTGGGCTGCACGAGCACGGTGCCATTGGTCGAGCCGAGGTCGGTCACGACGGCAGAGCCGTGGTCGGCGCCCACGCCCGGGCGGATCTCCAGGTGAGTGGAGGAGATCTCCTGGTGCGGGCTCGGCACGGGGATCAGCAGCGGGCGATCATGCGTCGCGAAGCGGCGTACCTCCGGTGAGCGGCCCACCAGGATCGGGCGGTCCACCTCGACCACCTCGCCGCTGGAGAACTGCAGCCGGGCTACGGCCGGGCCGTCTGCCGGCGCGTCGGCGGCCGGCGTCATCCCGGGCAGCGGGCGGGAGAGCGGGTCGTCGTCCTGCCAGCCGCCGCGAGTCGGACCATCCTGGTCGGCGAGCGCGGACGCCGGCTCGGTGGACGGCGGGAACGCCGGCGCCGCGACGGCGAAGTTGTCGGGGGCCGGCTCCTCGTGCGTGCGCTCCCAGATCGGCGGCTCGGACACGCCTTCCTCAGGCTCGACGACCGCGGTGTCGACCCGGGTCTGCTCAGCCGAGTCGTCGGCCGAGTCGTCGTCGGCCGGGTCGTCGTCGGCGGAGTCGTCGTCGGCGGAGTCGTCGCCGGCGGAGTCGTCGTCGGCCGGGTCGTCGCCGGCTTGATCCTCCTGGGCCCGGTCAGCGCCGAGCCCCTCGGACGGCGTGTCGCCGGCGTCCGCCTCGGGCTCTGAGTTCTCCTCGGCGACGGGGGTCTCGTCCTGCCAGTCGTGCTCGGCGAGGTCTTCTGCTTCCGGCTCCTCGGCCGGCTCATTGTCCTGGTCGGACTCCTCAGCCGCCTCGTCCTCCGGGTCCGGCACCTCGGCCGCCTCGTCCTCGAGACCGGGCACCTCACTCGCCGTGACGTCGACCACCTGATCGGGTCCGCCGTCGTGCGGGTGCGCCTCGTCGTCGGCGACACCGGCCGTCGCCGCCAGCGCGACGGGGACCCCCACTCCCGCAAACTCGGCGCTCGGGGGATCGTCGGCGACGGACTCCGGCTGGGGCTCGGCTGGGCTCCGGCTGGGGCTCCGGCTCCGGCTCCGGCTCCGGCTCGGGAACCGACTCCGCCTCCAGCGTGAACGGCGGCTGATCGATCCGGCCGAGCCGGACCAGTCCGTTCTCGATCAGGAGGTCTACGCCTTCCTCTTCCTCGGTCGCCTCCACCTGGACGAACATCTGGGTGACGTCGACCAGCGACCGCTCGACCCAGGTGGTGTCGGCGACGCCGGCGAGCTCGATCATCTCGCCCTCGACGACGAACGCCGCGACCGCCGGGCCGCGCAGGACGACCTTGGTGAGACCAGCGGCCTCACTGACCAGCACGAACCCAGGCAGCCCGCGCAGTCCGGATGACAGCAGCCCGTCGAGCACCTCGTCGAACCCCGCGCCCTCGTCGATCAGCTCCCACAAGGCCGTGACCCGATGCTTCTCGGTCGGCGGCAACAGCACCGAGGCGTTGTCGCCGAAGATCCCGAACCAGCCGCCCGGACGATACGACCGGCGTCGGTCAACGTTGCTCATGCCCCGTCACCTTTCACGGCGGCCCGACGGCCGCCCTCACGGCTGGGCGTCCGGCAGGGCACCCAGCTTCTCCTCGAGGATCACCTGGTGCGGCACGTCGGCCGCACCGGTGGGTCCCCATCCCACCACATCGACGACGACGGCGGTGGCGTTGTCGAGCCCCCCGGCCCGGACAGCGTCGGCCACCAGCAGTTCGGCCGCATCACGCGGATCCTGCGTCGTCACCAGGATCGAGGCGATGTGCGCGTCGTCGAGCATGCCGGTGACGCCGTCGGAGCACAGCAGCAGCCGGTCACAGCGATCCAGCAGGAAGAAGTCCGGCTCCGCGGCGTCCGAACCGCCGAGCGCGCGGGTCACCACGTGCCGCTCGGGGTGGGTCGCCATCTCCGCAACGCTGATCGCCCCCGCGTCCACGAGCTCCTGGACCACCGAGTGGTCGACGCTGACCTGGTGGAGCTCGCCGTCGACGACGCGGTAGGCCCGCGAGTCGCCCAGGTTGGCTACCAGCCACCGCGGGTTCGTCCCGTCGACCAGGACGGCAGCGACGGCGGTGGTGCCGGCGAACCAGTTGGCGACGCCGGCGCGTCGGTTCTCGTCGGCGTACGCGTTGATCCGACCCTGCGCAGCGAGCAGCGCGTCGTAGACGGCGGCACGCGCGGTGTCGGGGGCGTACGACGGACTGTCCAGGCGCGCGAACTCCTCCACCACGAGGCGGCTGGCGACGTCTCCTCCGGAATGCCCGCCCATGCCGTCGGCGACCACGAAGACCGGGGGCGCGACGAGGAGGGAGTCCTCGTTGACGCTACGGACCTGTCCCACGTCGGAGGCACTGCCATAGTGCAGGTCGGCCTGGTGCATCCTCGTCCTTCGCTCGGGCCCCCGTCCGACGGCCGGCCCCACCGGCCGGATGGGTCCACCCTGGGGCCAGGATGCCGCCGACGGCAAGAGGCACGCCGTCGCGACCACTCGGTAGCGTAGGAGGGATGGCCACCTCCGCACCGCCGAGGACGCTCGCCGACCAGTTGCGCCGCTGGCCCGACGAGCGGCTCGCTGCGCTGCTACGCGCCAGGCCGGACCTGGTCTCCCCCACTCCGCAGGACTCGGCGCAGCTGGCCTCGCGGGCCGCCGTGCGGTCCTCCTTGCTCCGGGCCATGGACGGGTCGACCCGGCTCGAGCTTGCGGTGCTCGAAGCACTGGTCGTGCTGGGTCCGTGCTCGCACGACGAGCTGGCCACCGCCGTCCACGCCGAACCGGCAGCCGTCAGCGAGGCGGTGGGCAGGCTGACCGACCTGGCCCTCGCCTGGGACGCTCCTGATGGGCTGCGTGCGCTGACCGGCGTCGGGGACGGGCTCGTGGGCACCGGCGCGATCGGCGGACTGCGCCCCCGCACGCCCGAGGCCGTCGGCACCGCCGCCGCCGTGCGGGTCGCGGAGGCGAGTGCAGCAGCGCGGGCGCTGCTGGACCACCTGGATGCCTCCGGCGGGCAGGGCACGTCCTCCGCGCGGGCACCCCTCACGCCCGAAGACGCGAGCACGCCGGTGGAGGAGCTGCTGGCGCGCCGGCTGGTCGTGTCCCGTCCGGGCGGGGTCGTCGTGGTGCCCGGCGAGGTGACGCTGGCGCTTCGCGCCGGGCGGACGACGCGAGAGCCGGTCGACGTCGTCCCCCCACTGGCGACGGCCACTCGCGACCCGGCGCTGATGGAGCGGTCGGCAGCCGGTGCGGCCTTCGAGGCCGTCCGCCGCACCGAGCTGCTCCTGGATCACTGGTCGATCTCTCCCCCACCGGCGCTGCGCAGCGGCGGGCTCGGAGTCCGTGACCTCAAGGCGGGAGCCGCGTTGCTCCACGTCGAAGTGCCGCAGGCCGGCCTGCTGGTGGAAGTGGCCGCCGCCGCCGGGCTGCTGACCACCGGACCGGACGCCGGCGGCGTCCTGGCGTGGCTGCCCACGGACGCCTACGACGCATGGGGAACACGACCGCTCGCCGACCGCTGGGTCGCCCTGGTGGCCGCGTGGCTGGACACGTCGCGCCTGCCGTCGCTGATCACCACCAAGGACCGACGCTCCGGCAAGGGGCTCAACGCCCTCGCGCCGGAGCTGTCGAGCATCTACGCGGCGGAGACCCGGCGGATGGCCCTGGAGGCACTTGCCACGCTGGGCGAGGGAGAGGTGCTGGCGTCCGGCACCGGCGTGCCGTCCGTGGTGGCGCGGCTGGCCTGGCTGCGTCCGCGCCGGCCCGGCTCGCGCGCCGAGATGACCGCGTGGGCGCTCGACGAGGCAGCCTCCCTGGGCGTGACCGGGCTGAGCGGGCTGCCGGCGTACTCCCGGCGCCTCCTCGAGGGCGCAGCCGGACCGGTGGCGGCGGCGCTGGCGCCATTGCTCCCGGAGGCGGTCGACCACGTCCTGTTGCAGGCGGACCTGACCGCCGTGGCACCCGGCCCGCTCGAGTCGTCCCTGGCTTCGCGGCTGCACGCCGTCGCCGATGTCGACTCGCGAGGAGGCGCGACGGTCTACCGGTTCACCCCCGACTCCGTGCGCCGGGCCCTCGACCTCGGCTGGACCTCGGCGGAGCTCCACGAGTTCATCGGAGGCGTGTCTCGCACACCGGTGCCACAGCCGCTGACCTATCTGGTCGACGACGTCGCGCGACGGTTCGGGACGTTGCGGGTCGGGCACGCCGAGGCGTTCCTGCGCTCCGACGACGAGACCGCACTCACCGAGCTGATGCACCACCCGAAGGCGTCTTCCCTGGACCTGCGACAGCTGGCGCCGACGGTGTTGGTCAGCGGCGTACCCCTAGAGGTGTTGTTGCCGCGCCTGCGCGAGCTGGGGGCAGCCCCCGTGGTGGAGGCCGCAGACGGGTCGGTGCACATCGCGCGACCGGACCGGCAGCGTGCCCGGGTCCCGAAGGCCCGTCCGCCTGGCATCGGCGAGGCGAAGGCTGCGGCTCACCTCACCGCGGTGGTCACCGCGATCCGCGCCGGTGACCGGGCCGCGGCGTCCCGCCCCTCGCGCGCCCCGGCCTCCTCACCCGCCGAGGTGCTGGCGCTGTTGCGCGAGGCCGCGCAGGGCCGGCGTACCGTCTGGATCGGGTACGTCGACAACGCCGGCGCCACCGTCGAGCGGATCATCGACCCGGTGGCGGTCGACGGCGGCCAGTTGCGGGCCTTCGACCACCGCACCGATGACGAGCGGGTCTACGCCGTGCACCGGATCACCGGAGTCCGCGCCGTGCAGCAGAGCTGAGCGATCGGGGCTTCTCGACCGGGGTCCGTAGACTCAGCCGGTGACCTCCGGCCCCCTGATCGTGCAGAGCGACAAGACCCTCTTGTTGGAGGTCGACCACGCGCAGGCGCAGGAGTGCCGCAAGGCGATCGCGCCGTTCGCGGAGCTCGAGCGAAGCCCGGAGCACATCCACACCTACCGGCTGACCAACCTCGGCCTGTGGAACGCCGGGGCGGCCGGGCACGACGCCGAGCAGGTCGTCGACGCCCTGCTGCGCTACAGCCGGTACGCCGTCCCCCATTCGCTGCTGGTCGACGTCGCGGAGACCATGGCCCGCTTCGGACGGCTGCGGCTGGAGAAGCACCCGGTCCACGGGCTGGTCCTGGTCTCCTCCGACCGGCCGGTGCTCGAGGAGGTGCTGCGCGCCAAGAAGGTCGCCGGGATGCTCGGCGAGCGCGTCGACGACGACACGGTCGCGGTGCACGGCTCCGAACGGGGCAACCTCAAGCAGGCGCTGCTCAAGCTGGGCTGGCCGGCGGAGGACCTCGCCGGCTACGTCGACGGCGAGTCGCACGAGATCGAGCTGCGCGAGGACGGATGGGTGCTGCGTGACTACCAGCGCGAGGCCGCCGAGTCGTTCTGGTTCGGCGGTTCCGGCGTCGTCGTGCTGCCGTGTGGTGCCGGCAAGACGATCGTCGGCGCGGCCGCCATGGCCACGGCGAAGGCGACCACGCTGATCCTGGTGACCAACACCGTCTCCGCCCGGCAGTGGAAGGACGAGCTGCTGCGGCGTACCGACCTGACCGAGGACGAGATCGGGGAGTACTCCGGGGCGGTCAAGGAGGTCCGCCCGGTGACCATCGCGACGTACCAGGTGATGACCACCCGCAGGCAGGGCGCCTACGCCCACCTCGAGCTGTTCGACGCGCGCGACTGGGGGCTGATCATCTACGACGAGGTGCACCTGCTGCCCGCCCCGATCTTCCGGATGACCGCCGACCTGCAGGCGCGACGCCGGCTCGGGCTGACCGCAACACTCGTGCGCGAGGACGGCCGCGAGGGCGACGTGTTCTCCCTGATCGGCCCGAAGCGCTACGACGCCCCGTGGAAGGACATCGAGGCCCAAGGGTGGATCGCGCCGGCCGACTGCATCGAGGTCCGGGTCACCCTCACCGAAAGCGAGCGGATCGCCTACGCGACCGCCGAGCCCGAGGAGCGCTACCGGCTGGCGTCCTGCACCCCGGCCAAGACCCGGGTCGCCGAGGCACTGGTCGCGCGGCACCTCGGCGAGCCGACGCTGGTCATCGGGCAGTACCTCGACCAGCTCGACGAGATCGGCGCCGACCTCGACGCGCCCGTGATCAAGGGCGAGACGACGGTCAAGGAGCGGCAGCGACTCTTCGCGGCGTTCCGGTCGGGCGAGATCTCGCTGCTCGTGGTCTCCAAGGTGGCCAACTTCTCCATCGACCTGCCCGAGGCGGCGGTGGCGATCCAGGTGTCAGGGTCCTTCGGCTCGCGCCAGGAGGAGGCCCAGCGCCTGGGCCGACTGCTGCGGCCCAAGGCCGATGGGCGCACGGCCCGGTTCTACGCCGTGGTCGCCCGCGACACCGTCGATGCGGAGTTCGCCCAGCATCGCCAGCGCTTCCTGGCCGAGCAGGGCTACGCCTACACGATCACCGACGCGGACGAGCTGCTCGCTTAAGCCCCAGCTTCATCTAGGTACCCAGGTGAAGCGTCACTTACCGTGCCATACACGCCTAGGGAAGTGACGCTCCACCGACTTACCTAGAGAAAGCTGGGATCACGCGCCCGAGTTGATCCCACTCCCTACGCTCGACACCGTGACCCGCCCCAGCAGCCTGGCCGACCGAGCCGGCGATGTCATCTTCCGCCTCGTCGCCGGGCCCGACGGCGAAGAGGCGCGAGCCCGGATCCACGGCACGCCCGGCCCGCGCTGGTTCACCGAGGACAGCGCGATCGCCCGCGTCCACGGTGATGCCTCGATGTTCGTCGGCGGTCTCCGTGCGGTCCTCCTCCAGACCCTGCACCCGGCCGCGATGACTGCCGTCGCCGAGCACTCCGGCTACCAGGGCGATCTGTGGGGTCGGCTGGCACGCACCAGCACCTTCCTGGCCACCACCACCTTCGGACCCGAGGAGCACGCCCAGCGGGCCGTCGACGTGGTGCGTGCCGTGCATCGTCGGGTCACCGGCACGCTGGCCGACGGCACGGCGTACGCCGCGAGCGACCCGCACCTGCTGGCCTGGGTGCACGTCGCCGAGATCGAGAGCTTCCTGCTGGCGCACCAGATCTACGGCGCTCGGCCGCTCGACGCCGCAGGGTGCGACGACTACGTGGCCGAGGCGGCCGTCGTCGCCCGCAAGCTCGGCGTGCTCGACCCGCCGACGACCGCGGACGAGCTGCGGGCGGCCTTCGCGGCGTACCGGCCCGAGCTGCGGGCCACTCCTGCCGCTCACGAGGCGGTCGCCCACCTGCGGCGCGAGGCGCCGCTCCCCCTGCCCGGCCGCCCGGCGTACGCCGCCCTGTGGGTGGCCGCCGCCGATCTGCTGCCTCCCTGGGCCCGCGCCGAACTCGGGCTGCCGCATCGACCGCGCCTGGCTCGACCGATCGGAAGGGTGGCCACGCGCACGATCCGCTGGGCGCTGCTACCCGGCCAGCGGCGTACCCGCACCCTCGAGGACGCCACCGGCGCGCGGCAGCCCTGACTCGCCGTCTCGTGCGACCCGCAGCGCCGTCTCGTGCGACCCGCAGAGCCGTCTCGTGCGACCCGCAGCGCCGTCTCGTCAGTCGCGCACGAAGACCGTGCGGGTGAAGCGCTTGTTCCCCACCTGGAGCCTCAGGGTCACCGACTCCCGGCCCTCGCGCAGCCGGTCGCGGCGGATCGGCATCGTGAGGTCGGCCGTCGTCCGGCCGGCGCGCAGTTGCTGTCCGACATAGAGCCCGAGCTTGTACAGCGGCTTCGAGGCCCGCGGCACCCGGCCCAGCTGGGCCTTGACCCACGATCGCCGCACGTCGCCGACCCGCAACGGAGCGGTCTTCCGCGGCCCCCGGACCACCTTCCCGAAGGCGCCGAGGTCGTAGCCGGTGGGCTTGGACAGACGCACCCGCCAGACCGCCTTGCTCCCCTCGGTGACCGTTCGCGGTGACGGCGTCACCGAGATCCTGGGAGCGGGATCGTCGTCGAGGATCATCAGCCCGCCGAAGTAGTCGTCGGTCATCACGCCGTAGCTCGGCGAGGCGACCATCGCGACCACACGTCGCGGGAAGTCGTCGACCTTGTTCGCGGGATAGGTGAGCGGCACTGAGCCCGAGACCTGCCCGGGGGCGAGGTCGACGGGGACCCGGTAAGGCTTGGCTCGCGGGTCGTAGGACACCACACCGACGGTGAACGACGCCCGCCCGGTGAGGTCGCCCGTGACCGTGAACGGGACGTTCGCCTCGACGGTGCCGGGGCCGTCGCCCTCGGTGACCTTCACCCGGCTGAGGTCGACCAGCGGGAGTCGCCGGTCGGGCACCGTCGCCAACGCGTGCGGGGCAGACGCCACGTCGAGCACCCACACGCGACCGTGGTCGGTGAGCGACACCAGGTCGACCGAGACGACCTGGGTCAGATCGATCCCGGCCGCCGTGGTCGGCTCGGCCACCAGCGACTGGGCCCACCGCTTACCCAGCCCTTCGCCGAGCGGCAGCGCCGGCAGCGTGGTCCCCCCGACCGGGTCGAGGTCGGCGCTCGCGCCGGCCGCATCGGTCAGTCGCAGCCGCAGCCCGGCGTCGCCGGCCCTCGGGTCGACGATCGTACGGAGCGCCAGCCGGTGCCCGGAGAGGTCGAGTGGGACGTCGAACAGGAGTCCGGCCGACTGACCCGCCGCCGTCCACGAGATCTCGAGCTCCTGACGGCTCTGCACGAATTCCCTGGCGTCGGGCCAGTGCGGCGTCTGGATCGTCGACAACCTCGTGCCCCGACCGCACACGCTCACCGGGGCACCTGGCCTGACCACCCCGTCGCAGAAGCGGCTCACCGCTCCGTCGGGCAGGGTCCGACCGGTGGCGATCCCTGGGCGGCGCAGCTCGGCGCCACCACCGATCGCCGCGCTCCGCACGTCGGCGGAGCCGGTGGACGCTAGGTGGACGGGCGACCCGTCGTACATCGGCAGGAACTCCTGGGCGTCCTGGGCGAACAGCCGGGCCGCACCGGCGACGTAGGCGACCCCCACGCTGCGTTGCTCGGCGTCGGTCAGCCGGGTCGAGGTGTCGGTGCCACACTCGGCCGACGGATCCCCCCACCAGTCGTCAAAGGACGGCGCCACGGCCACGCCCGGAGTCCACTCGGTGTTGAAGAAGTTGTGGTTGGCCCCCATCACTAGCGCCGAGCTCTTCAACGAGGTGTCGTCGCGGGTCAGGTCCCGCGCGCTGTCGGTGAAGCGTTGGCCCTGCAGGTCGATCACGTCGCCGTCGCAGTAGGGCAGCACCGTGACCGTGGGGACGTACGCCGCGGTCTGGGTGCCGAAGTTCGTCGGCGCGAGCAGCACCTGGCCGACGATTCGGTACGGCGCCGTGAGCGGGATCTGGATCGACGCTCGGTTCACGCCTTCGCCGCCACGGCTGTGACCGACCAGCACCACCTGGGTCAGGTCGACCTGGTGCGCTGCCGCCAGCCCGTCTGCCCAGTGGTCGAGGTGGCGCTGCACGATCCCCGCCCTGGCATCGGCGCCGCCGTCAGCGAGCTTCCAGTCCTGGGCGTTGATGCCGTTCACCCGCACCGAGACCGTGGCGAAGCCCTGGGAGGCCAGCACCTCCTGGATGTAGTCGTAGCCCAGGTGGCTGGGGATCTCCCGGAAGCGACCCGAGCACGGCCACCTCCAGCCCTCGTCGCCCGTGTTGGGGTCGTAGCAGTACCCGTGCCGACCGTGCAGGAACAGCACAAGCGGGCGAGGCCCGGTGATCTCGCCGGCCTCGGGCTCGACGACGTGACCGACCATCTCGATCGGTTCGGGCATGCCGGCCAGCTTGACCGCGTCGAGCACGTAGTCGCTCCTCGAGACGGCGTACGGACCCGGGGTCGCGGGGTCGTCCGGCAGCGGGGTGGTCGTGAGCGTGGCGGCCGCCTCCACTGGCGAGGTGAGTCGGTCTCGCCCGCTGACGTCGAGCCGGTCGCCCGACAGGAGCACATCGAGGCGCGCGGGATCGGGTGGGGTGGTCGTGCGGACCTCCAGCGAGACCGTGCGCCCGTCTCCGGAGACCCGTCCGGCGCCGAGCACGGCACCGTCCAGGCGGACCACCGGTCGGTCCGACGTCACCGGCAAGCGAGCCGGCGACCGCCACGCGAGGCGATAGACGTCCGTGGCCACGCGGGAGACGGTCCAGTGGCCGCGGGCGGACGCAGCCGGCGACGGTCGGTCGCGTGGCGGGGACGCCGGGTCGGCCGCGACCGCGGACCCGGCAAGGACCGGGCCTAGCAGCAAGGCAGCGCAGGAGAGGTGAGTAGCGAAACGGCGTACGCGCATGATTCCCCCTCGACGGTGACACCACGAGAGATGCGCGCCCGCTCACGAGGTTTGCATCTCGTCAACGCGACCAGACTGGCAGGTCCTCGGTCGGGCCGCCAGACCCCGGCGAACCGCGAGCAGGGTCAGCAGGCTCCGTCGAAGGTCTTGTGCCACATCTGCTTGGCGTCGATCGACTTCGCGTTCACTCGCTTGAGCGTGTAGTAGCGGACCCAGTCCATCTGCATCCACGACTCGTTCATGTGGGCCTCGGGGTCGCCCGAGATGACGAACTGCGGACGGTACTTCGCCCCGGCCAGTGCGTCGGTCCGGGTCTCCGTGCGCATCACCTTGGTGTCCACGAACCAGGAGATGTGGTCCGGGGTGATCTCGACCGCGTAGGTGTGCCAGGCCCGCGAGCGAAGGTCGCGCTTGCGAGAGAACCGGAAGTCATGGTTGTCCAGAGTGCGCACCCAGCCCCTGGCCCGCGCGTCGCCCGGGACGTAGGACGCCATCGTCACCTCGCTGGCTCCACAGTGGTTGCCGTCCACCGGCGTCAGCTGCCAGGTGAACCGGTAGGGCTCGCCATCGGTCTTCTTCTCCACGGCCCGGACCCGCGCCTCCCAGCGGCCGTACTTCGCCGCCTGGTCGCTCGGCCAGACCGTGATCGAGCCGGTGTCGGCGTACGCCTGGATCGTGAGCATGCCGTTCTGCTGGCCGATCTGCTGGGGCTTGTCGGACTGCCAGCGCGCTGCGAACGGCGCGACCTCGAACTCGTCGCGCCAGTCCTCCAGCCCCCACCTGAAGACCTTGGCGGCGTTCGTCGGGTGCTTGCAGTAGCCGATGCAGCCATCCGCGAACGCGGGCCGCGCGTGGAGGTAGCCCTCCGACGGCGCGGTCGTGGGTTGGGACAGCGCTGCGCCGGCGAGGGCAGCACCGGTCAGCAGCACGCCACCGAGCAGGCTCGGCAGCAGGGGGCGTCGGCGGTCACGAGAGCTCACCCCGGCAGGCTAGGACGGATGGCCGGCGCGGATGACCGGAACGGCGAAATCCTGTCCGAAAAGCCGACGTCAGCAGGTGCCGGCGTAGGTCCCCCGCGCCATCGACGGGGCCTTGACCGACTTCGCGTTGGGACGCTGGAGCGAGTAGAAGCGCACCCAGTCCATCTGCAACCAGGTCTCCCGCATCTGCTGCCCCGCCGGACCCGTCATCAGGAACTGCGGCCGGTACTTCACCCCGGCCAGTGCTTCGGGACGCTTCTCGGTGCGCAGCACCTTGGTGTCGCTGAACCAGGAGATCCGCTTCGGGGTGATCTCGACCGCGTAGGTGTGCCAGGCAAGTGAGCTGAGGTTGGTGGCTCGGGAGAACCCGAACTCGTTGTTGTCCGGGGTGCGTACCCAGCCGCGGACGCGGTCGTCACCGGCCTGGTACGTCGCCATCGTCACCTCGCTGCCATGGCAGCGGTGACCGCCGGCCGGCTGGAGCATCCAGGTGGCTTGATACTGCTCACCGGTGCTGGCCGGCCGCTCGTGGATCCGGACCCTCGCCTCCCACCGGCCGTAGGCCGCAGACTTGGCTGCCCAGGTCGTGATCGACCTGAGTGAACCGCCGGCCTTGATGGTGAGCATGCCGCCCTTGTGACCGATGCGCTGGGGGTGGTCGGACTTCCAGCGCTTGCGGTTGATCGAGCGGCTGATGAAGTCGTCGCCCCACTTGAAAGAACCCCACCGGAACACCTTCGCCGCGTTGGTCGGGTGCTTGCAGTAACCGGTGCAGGTGTAGCCGCCGGCCACCAGGCGCGGTGTCTCCGTCGGGGACACCGGAGTCGGGGCTGCGGACAGGCCCGCACCGCCCAGCGCGGCGGCTGAAAGGAGGATGCCACCGAGCAGGCTCGGAAGCAGCGGGCGACGACGAAGTCGGGCGGTCACGTCGGCACGCTAGGACAGATCGCAGGCCCGGATGACCGGAACCGCGAAAATCCTGCCCGTTCGGTCAGCCGACCGGAGGCCGAGGAAGGTTGAATGGAGACGTGACTGACCTCGCCCGCACCTCGCTGGCCGCTCGCTGGCCGTTGCCCGGGACCGACACCGTGCGAGACGCCCTGCTGGCTGCCTGGGATGAGCCCGAGCGCGGCTACCACGACCTGCGACACCTCGCCGAGGTCCTGGACCGCCTCGAGGAGCTGTCCACGGGCGGGCAGGACTTCCCCCGGCTTCCCGTCGCTCTGGCCGCCTGGTTCCACGACGGGGTGTACGACGGCGCAGCCGAGGCCGAGGAGCGCTCCGCCCGCTGGGCCGAGGACGCGCTGGCGGGCCTGGTGCCGGACGGTCTCGTCGCCGAGACCGCCAGGCTGGTCCGTCTCACCGAGACGCACCGGCCTGACGCCGGCGACCTGGCCGGCGAAGCGCTCACCGACGCCGATCTGGCGATCCTGGCGAGCAGCGCGAACCGCTACCGGGAGTACACCGCGGGAATCCGCCGGGAGTACGCCCAGGTCCCGGACGACCTGTTCGCGCGCGGGCGAGCGGAGATCCTGGAGGCGCTGTTGGCCAAGCCGCACCTGTTCCACACGGCGTACGCGAGGGCCCGCTGGGAAGCGGTCGCCCGGACCAACGTCACCGCCGAGCTCGCCCGCCTGCGCTGCTAAGGCGAGGCGGCTCAGGACATCGCCCCGATCGACTCCGGGTTGCTGAATCCCGGGAAGATCGCGCTGCGCTTGCCGGAGACATCGGAGGCGTAGCGGCTCTGCAGGACCTCCCACAGGACGCTGCGGTAGTCGTGGTTGAGCGGCACGTCGCCCTGGTTCAGCGCGCTGTCGGTGAGCGACTTCCACGACCCTCGCACGTCGCCGCCGTTGACGCCGGCTCCGAGCAGCAGCATTGCGTTGCCGTAGCCGTGGTCGACTCCCGCCTCCGAGCCGGAGCCGTTCTGCTCCACGCGCCGGCCGAACTCGCTGATCGTGACCAGGGTGACGCGGGACGCGTCGGTCCCGAGGTCGTCGATGAAGGCCTTCACCGACCCGGCGAAGTGGTCGAGGTGGTCATACATCCAGTTGTTCGGCTGAGCCGCTCCCAGACCCGTGTGCATGTCCCAGTCCCCGTAGTCGATCGCGACCATCTTGGCGCCGACCTTGGCCTTGATCAGACGCGCGGTGTTGGACAGCACGCCCTTGAGCGGCCCATCGGGGTAGGCCCCGTCGTTGAGCGCGAGGTCGATGGCCGGCGACAGCCTGTTCACCGAGGCCAGCGCGGTCTTGAAGCCGCGGTTCATGCTGGTGCCGCCGCCGCCCCAGATCTTCTTATGGGACTTGCTCACCTGTGACTTCGACTCCAGCCAGGTGCCGATCGTGGGCACCACGAAGTTGTCGACACTGCGGGCGCCGAGAGCTGCGGCGGGCCCGGCGAGCGCGGTGGGCAGCATGCTGCTTCCGAGCTGGACCTGCTCCTCCGGGAGCGCGTCCGCGTTCAGACCGATGGTCCGGTTGATCCAGCCGACCCGGGCGTTCGAGCCGGGGTTGGCCTCCTCGACCAGCTCCATCGCATCGAAGTGGCTGCGGTTGGGCTGGGGCAGCCCGACGCCGTGGACGGCCCCGAACGAGCCGGCGTTCCACATCGGCACCAGTGGGGCGAGTGCCGGGTGCAGCCCCCAGGAGCCGTTGCCACCGACCAGCCGGTCCAGGGGCACGACCAGGTCGGGCCGCTTCTGGGACAGGAAGGCGTGGTCGTTCTTCGGCACCACGATCGACAGCCCGTCGGAGCCGCCCCGCATGGACAGCACGACCACGACGTTGCCGTCGGGCACCGCGGCGTAGGACACCTGGCGGAAGGCGTCGTCGAAGAGGCTGCCTGCGGCGAGGACACCGGTGCCCGCGGCCACGCCGGAGAGGAACCGGCGACGGCTGAGGCTGAAGTCAGGGCAGCCACACCGCTGGTTGCCCGCAGCGGTCGCGGCCATGGGAGGGAGCGTGGAGTCGGTCATCTGGTGTCCTCAGCGGGTCATGTGGGCCGGTGTACCGAGCAGGGCGATCAGGATCTGCTCGACCCTGCTTTCGTTGAGGACGGAGGCATCCACTCTCTTCGAGAGCCCGATCCCGGTGCGTAAGGCGATGCCGTCCTTCATGCGAGGGGTGGCTGGCTCCCCGAGCAGCTTGAGGCTCATGTGGTTGATCACCGAGCCGAACCTCGCGGGCAGCGGCCCGGTCCAGGAGGAGTACTTCGGTCGCGTCGACTCATCGCGCGGCCACCACCCCGCCCCCAGGGACAGCTGCACGTTGAGGGAGTCCAGCGCCCGGCCCGGGCTCGCCCAGGCGATGTTGACCTCGGGGAAGCCGTTGGGCGCCGGCCAGCCGTACGGTGTCATCCCCTGGTTCTGCGCCGTCCAGTAGATCGCGTTGGCGAACGAGCTGGGTTGCGTCGGCCGGCGAGGCTTGATGCCGAGCGCGCGGATCGTGGCGATCGTCTCCTCCAGCGGCGTCCGAACCTTCTGGTTGGCCGACCCGAGGAACTCCGGGTGGCTGACCATCGCCCGCAGCGTCGCCTTGATGTCGGTGCCGCTGCGCGTCCAGGCAGCAGCGACGTGCTTGACGAGCCCGTTCGAGGGCTGATCGTGCACGAACTTCACGCAGAGGCGGCGAGCGATCCGCTGCGCGGTCTTCGGGTGGTGGGCGAGGTAGCGAAGGTACTTCTCGGTCGCCTTGCGGCCGTCGGCACGGCGGTTGGTGGATTTGAAGCCCATCACCTTGATGGTGCCGGTCCAGTGGTCCTCGGGCGCGTAGTACTTCTTGTACTTCGGCCACATGTCGACGCGGTAGCCCGTCAGCATCCGGCTCGACATCCTGACGTCGCGCTCGGAGTATCCTGCGTCGACCCCGACCGAGTGCAGCTCGAGCAGCTCACGCCCGAGGTTCTCGTTGGGGGCGTCCTTGGTGGAGAAGGCATTGTCCAGGGACAGGCCCATGGCCGTGTGGGTGGTCGTCTTCACCAGCATGTCGTCGAAGCGACCCAGCGCGTGCGCCCGAATGACCTTGTCGTAGTCGACGCGCCCGACCCAGGCGTAGTCGTCGCCCAGCGGCACGTGCAGCAGGTTGGACCAGAAGTCGACCATCACCTCGTGCAGCTGGTGCGAGGAGTAGACCCGGCGCATCATCGTCCACCGGGCGAGATCTCCCATCAGCTCCCAGGAAGACTTGACCCCGGAGTCGCTGCGCTCCCACAGTTTGGTCGGGCCGTACCACAGGTCGGGGTACCAGTCCTTGACCTTGGCGCCGCCCTTGTCGCTGATCGTGCCGGGCTTGAGCTGCTTCTCGAACCAGGCCCGCCCACCTCCGCTGCGCCGCACCTGCTTGGCGAGGCCGGGAGTGTGGCCGAAGCTGAACCGGTTGAGGAAGAGCCGGTCCTTCGAACTGAGGGTGGTGGCTGCGCGAGCACTCTCCGACGGAGCTGACACAGGGGGTTGCCTCCTAGCCGAAAAGTAAAGAGCCCGGCGACCATAGCGAAGATCACGAAATGATCACAACTTGGATGTCTCAGGCCGTGGTCGGCACGAGCCTGTCGTCGATGGTGACAGCGAGGTGCCTATCTCGCAGCGGAACCGCCAGGCTCCTGGGTTAAGGTTCCGGCCGCCCCGTCGAGCGTGACCCGGCGTCCCAGCACCACGCTGCGGGAGTCGTCGACGTGTCCGATCGCCAGTTCGTGGACGACCGGGACGCCGAGGGGCTGGAGCCGGTCCTGGAGCAGCCGGCGTACGTCATCGGGGTCACCGCAGCCGGTGAACCGGCCCAGCGCGACGCCCCTGACACCGTCGAGCCAGCCGCTGCGCATCAGCTGGGTGAGCATCCGGTCCAGGCGGTACGCCGGCTCGTTGACGTCCTCGAGCAAGGCCACCGAGTCCCGCGCGGGATGCCCGCCCGGGGTGCCCGCCGACGCAGCGAGCACCGCCAGGTTGCCGCCCACGAGGGGACCGGTGGCGACTCCCCCGACGCCGGGACTGCCGTGCAGGGTTGCGACCAGGCCGTCGAAGAGCAACGACCGCAGCGACTCCTGCGCGAGCGCCGTCAGCTGCGGCAGCATGGCCACCCCCGGCCCATGGACGGTGGCGACGCCCAGTCGCGACGCGAAGGCCTGGTGCAAGGCGGTGACGTCGGAGAAGCCGACGAGCCAGGCGGGGCCTGGCTGCGCCATCGCCCGCCAGTCGAGCAGATCGACCAGCCGCTGCGAGCCGAAGCCGCCACGCGTGGCGAGGATCGCGCGCACCTGGCCGTCGGCCCACGCCGAGTCCAGCGCCGCGGCGCGCCCGTCGTCGCTGCCCGCGAGCCAGCGGTGTGACGCTCCGGGCACCGTGGCGGGAGGCAGGACGTCCAGACCCCACGACTCGAGCACGGCAATGCCGGCGGCTACCCGATCGTCCTCGGCGGGACCGGCAGGGGCGACCACCGCCACCCGGTCGCCAGCGCGGAGCAGCCGCGGCGACACCAGGGGCCGGCCCGGTCGGCGCGGTCGGAGCGCGTCGCTCTTGCGGCGGCGCAACCCGGCTGCGTGCAGTCGGGCGACCAGCTCACGGGAGCTGACCGGCGTCGCCCCGGCGAGAATCATGGCGTCGTAGTGCTCGGCGGGCACGTCGTAGTGATCCCGGTCGAATCCGCGCTCGGGGATCCCGGCGGCCCGGGCGAACACGTGCAGCTCGTCGTAGGAGGCATCACTGGCCAGGTGGGACCAGAGCCGCCCGTGACCAGGAGCCTGTGGCGGGTCGATCAGGATGGTCATCCGGTGGCGCGGCCGACCGCGCTGTCGAGGAGGTTGCGCCAGGAACGGACGAGCGGCGCGTCCACGTAGGCGTTGGCGGAGCCGCCCGGGCGGGCCTGGGTGTCGATCTGGAACTGCCGGACGCCCGCGCGAGCCAACCACGGCACCTGCTCGGCCTGCAGTCCGCCGCTGGGCATCAGAAGCTCGGCGATCGCAGCGTCCCCCTCAGCCAGCGCGAGCAGGTCGTCGTACCCCTGCGCCAGGCCGCGCGGAGACCCGCCGGAACTGACGGCCGTCAGCCCGGGCAGGCCCACGATGCGCCGCCACGAGCGCCGGGCGTCGAGCGTCGCGTCCACGGCGCGGCTGAACGTCCAGGGAACGCCGGTCAGGGCGACGGCCATGGCGCGACAGGTCTCCCCGTCCACCTCGAGGTCGGCATCGAGGAAGCCGAACACGACTCCGTCGGCCCCCAGCGCGACGTACTCCTCCGCGAGACCGATCAACCTGGTGAACTCCCCGCCGGTAGTCGTGAAGCTGTCGCCGAGCCGGAGCGCCACGCGCACCGGGACGATGCTCTCGCGCAGCACCACGGACGCCGCCGCGAGGTCCGGCGAGGTCCCGATGTCGTCACCGGCACCGGGCACGGACAGAAAGAGACGGTCGGCACCGCCGCTCACCGCGCCCGAAACATCGCGGTCGGTGGCGACCACGACCTCGAGAACACCTTGGCTCATAGCCGCACCCTAGTGGCGCGCGCGCCACGAGGGGCGGGGTGGACAGGACCCGCAGAATAGGCGCATGGACCACGCCGTGCTGCTCGCCGCTCGGACGGCGATCCTGTCGGACCTGCGCTCGCGCGGACTCGAGGACGTCGCCGCCGTCTCGGCGCTCGAGGACGCCTTGGCGCAGCGCCGGTGGTGGGCGGAGCAGTGGCCGGACGGCATGCCGTACGTCGCCGGGCTGGTCGCCCAGGACGTCCAGGACGCGTTGTTGGACGCAGGTCATCGATGGCCCGAGTGCCGGATCTGTCCCCGCGAGGCGCCGCTGCACACGCTGGCGGTTCATCCTGACCTCGGCGGACCGGACCCCGTCTGGGTCTGCGAGGAGGCCGGCGCGCAGGCCAGTGCCTTGGGTTCCCTCGTCTGACGGAAGGCCGTGCGGCTCAGTCGCCGCAGCCGACCTGCATCCACAAGGTGAAACGGTCGGCCCGGAACACCGAGCGGGATACCTCGACGGCAACGTCGCCGCACAGGGAACGACGGGCAACGCGAAGCACCGGTGCGCCGGGCTCGATCTCCAGGGCCTCGGCCTCGGCCTCGGTGGCGACGTCGGCGTTGATGGAATCCTCGGCCCAGGTCGGGCGCAGACCGCGTCGTCCCAGGGCGTCGAACAGACTGGTGGGCATGTGCTTCTCGAGGAAGCCGGGGAGCAGCACCTCGTTGAGGAAGGCATCCTGCACGCAGAGCGGAGCGGCGTCAGCGCGGCGTAGACGGCGCCAGTGCAACACCGCGTCGCCCTCGGTGATCCCCAGGGCACGTGCCACACCGGGACCTGCCTGCTCCAGGCGCGACAGCAGGGTCTGCGACTCGGGCTGCAGGCCGCGGCGCGCCATCTCCTCGGAGAAGCCGAGTGGTCGGTCGGCGCGTCGACGTGGGCGCGCGACGAAGGTGCCCTTGCCGGGCATCCTCTCCAGCAAGCCCTCGCCGACCAGGGCGTCCATCGCCTGCCGCACCGTCATCCGGGCAACTCCGAACCTGGTGACCAGCTCCCTCTCCGAGGGGGCCGGGTCACCGGGCTGAAGGCCCTCGACCAGCGACCGGACGTACTCACGCACCTGGACGTGCTTGAGCTCGCGGCTACGCGAAGTCAGCACATCGTCCACGGCCCGAACTGTAGGCGGGCGAGCGTGGCCGTGTACGCAGAATCGGAGAACCCTTCACGAACTCGTCGGGCGCTCGGTCTCGCTCGGGACTCGCCGTCACTCCGTGGCGATCGCCTCCAGGATATTGAGCTTGGCGGCACGCCGGGCCGGGAAGAAGGCCGCCAGCGCCCCCACGACCACGGCCGCGACGGCGAAGATCGCCAGCTGTCCCGCCGGCACGGAGAGCTCGGTGAGCCCGTCGTCCTGGAACGCTTTCCACACCGCGAGCCCGAAGAACAGCCCCAGCAGCACCCCCATCACCGCGCCGAGGAGCGCCATCGCCACCGACTCCAGCGTCACCATCCTGCGCAGTTGGGAGCGGCTCATGCCGACCGCACGGAGCAGGCCGATCTCCCGGGTGCGCTCGATCACCGAGAGCGCCAGCGTGTTCACGATCCCGAGAACAGCGATGATCAGCGCCAGCGCGAGCAGCCCGTAGATCATCAGCAGCCCCTGGTCCGCCTGCTCGTTCTGCTGCGCGATCAAGCCGGCCCGGTCGTTCACCGTGATCAGCGGGTTGTCCCCCACGGCGGCTTCGATCGCGTCGAGGCGGTCGCCGGCGGCGGCGACGAACACGGTCGCGTCCTCCTTCGGGAAGCCGGCGGCGGCCAGACTGCCCACCGTGGTGGCCGGCAAGTAGAGCAGCGGCGCCGACTCGACGACGGCGGCGATCCCGAAGCTGACCTCGTCGTCATTGAGCAACCAGGTCATCGAGTCTCCGGCGTGCAGGTCTCGACTCTCGGCGAAGGACTTGTCCACGACCATCGTGCCGTCGGTGAAGTCGGCGAGGTCGCCCTCGACCACGTCGACCTGGACCACCGAGCCGAGCCCGTCAGGGTCGATGCCACCGAGGAAGGCCTGCTCACCGTCGAGCCTGCCGAAGCCGAACCGCTGCCTCATCACCTGGGTGACGCCGTCGACCGTCTCGACGCGCCCGGCGATCGCGGACGAGAAGGGCTGCTGCGTGACGTTGCCGACCACGTAGTCGCCGGCGAAGGACTGCTCCACCACGCTGGCCGTGGTGGCCTTGCCGGAGTTGCCGAGGATCGCGACGGCACCGGCCAGGGCCAGGCCGATCATCAGCGCCGAGGCCGTCGCCGTGGTCCGCCGTGGGTTGCGGCGGGTGTTCTCCCCGGCGAGGGTGCCGACGGAGCCGAAGGCTCGTCCGTAGACGCGGCGTACGCCGTCCAGCAGCGGGCGCCCGAGGACCGGGGCGGCGAAGGAGGCGCCCAACAGCACCGCCACCGCGCCCGCGAGGGTGACCCAACCGGCACGGGGAACGTCGCCGATCAGCCCCAGACCCATCAACCCGGCACCACCGACGAGCAGGATCAGTCCGCCGATGAAGCGCCGGGTCAGCGAAGCCTCCGGCATGGCTACGGTGTCTCCCATCGCCTGGACGGGGGCGATCCGGCGGGTGCGCCACGCAGGCAGCGTGGCGGCGAGGACCGTGACCAGCACGCCGATGACGTACGCCGCCACGACGGTGCCGACGGTGACGACCAGCGACTGGCCGGCCAGATCGAGCCCGACCAGGCCGAACAGGGCCTGCAGGGCCTTGGCGAGGACCAGCCCGAACCCGAGCCCGAGGGTCGAGCCGACCAACCCCAGCGCGATCGCCTCCACCACCACGGAGGCGAACACCTGCCTGGTCGAGGCGCCCAGCGCGCGCAGCAGTGCGAGCTCGCGGCTTCGTTGCGCGAGCAGCATCGCGAACGTGTTGACGATGAGGAAGGCGCCCACGAACAACGAGATCGCGGCGAAGACGAGCAGGAAGGTACGCAGGAAGCCCAGCGCCTGGCCCAGGCCTTCGGCTGAGTCCTTGGCCACCTGCTCGCCGGTGAGGGCGATGACACCGGGCGGCAGCGCCGCGGCCACGGTGTCGCGGAGCTCCTCCTGGCTGACCCCGTCGGCCGCGACCCAGATGTCGTTGAACTCGTCGCGCCCGCCGAGAAAGAGCTTCTGGGCCGTCAACGTGTCGAACCCCGTCAGCGACGCACCCGCAAGGGTGCCCCCATCGGCGAACTCGAAGGTGCCCACGAGCGTGGCCTGGAGCTGATCCTGGGCGCCCGACGAGACCAACGCGACCTGGTCGCCCACGCCATAGTTCGCGCGGTCGGCGGTGCGGGTGTCGAGTGCGACCTCCCCTTCTCGTTGCGGCTCCCGGCCCTCGACCAACGTGACGACGGGCAGGCCCCGCTGACCGGGGGCGTCGTTCCAGTTCAGCGCAAGCCCCGGGGCACCCTGGCCGCCGATGGCCTTGCCGTCCGCACCGATCACGAAGGTGGCCTGGTTCGACACGTTGCCGTCGGCCCGGGCGACGCCCGGCAGCTGCGCCAGCTCCGCGACCAGCGAGGCCGGCACGGTCTTGTCGGTCGGCGTCCCGAACTCGCCGACGCCGGCCTTGTCCCGCACCACCACGTCGGCGGTCGCTCGGGTGAAGATCTTGTCGAAGCCTGCCTGCAACATGTCGGTGAAGACCAGCGAGCCCACCACGAAGCCGACGCCCAGCACGATGGCCGAGGTGCTGAGCAGCAACCGAAGCTTGCGGTCGAGCAGGCTCTTGAAGGCGACCCTGAGCATCAGTCGTTCACCGCCGCGGGCGTCATCCGGGCCATCACGGCGAGGACGTCGTCGCGCGTGGGACTGCGTACCTCATCGACGACGCGGCCATCGGCCAGGAACACCACCCGATCGGTGTACGCCGCAGCGACGGGGTCGTGGGTGACCATCACGATCGTCTGCCCGAATTCGTCGACCGAGCGACGCAGCAACCGCATCACCTCCGCACTCGACTGGGAGTCGAGGTTGCCGGTCGGTTCGTCGGCGAAGACGATCATCGGGCGGCTGGCGAGGGCGCGGGCCACGGCGACCCGCTGCTGCTGGCCGCCCGAGAGCTCGTTGGGTTTGTGGGAGAGGCGGTCGCCGAGCCCGACGGCGTCGACGACCGTGCGGAACCAGTCAGGGTCCGGCTTGCGACCGGCCAACGTCAGCGGCAGCGTGATGTTCTCGGCGGCCGTCAGCGTCGGCACCAGATTGAACGCCTGGAAGACGAACCCGATCTGGTCGCGGCGCAACTGCGTGAGTGCCTTGTCCTTGAGGCTGGTGAGGTCCTGAGTGCCGATGAACACCTCCCCGCGGTCGCCGGTGTCCAGGGCGGCGCAGCAGTGCATCAGGGTCGATTTCCCCGACCCGCTCGGCCCCATCACCGCGGTGAACTCGCCCGCGTTGAGGTCGAGGGAGACGTCGTCGAGCGCCACCACCCGGGCGTCGCCGGTGCCGTAGCTCTTGGTCAGGCCGACCACGCGGGCAGCAGGCAAGGGTGGGGTCGATCCGTCCGGTGCGGGGTTGGTCATGGTCCTACTGTGACAACAGCGGCAAGGTCGGCGCCACCGGGATCGCCGGATCTTCACCCTGGGATCACCCTGGGTGACCCGGAGAGCGGCCGATCACCGCGAGGCGCTGTCGAACATCTGTTCGACTCTGGGCTAGGCTCGCTGGATGGACTTCCAGGCGACGTTGTTCGAGGCCGGCCCGGTGACCGGCCCACTCGACACGCTGGGGGAGGAGGTCGCGCGGGTGCCGCTGAGCCACGGCGCGTGGGTGGACCTGCGGCCCGGCTGGATGCACGACGCCGACGCGAGGCGCTGCCCCACCCCACCCTCGGCGCGGCTCGCGAGGCGCTGTCAGAGCACTACCGACCCGAGCTGGGCGAGGAGTTCGTGACCGCCGGGTGCTGCTACTACCGCGACGGGCGTGACTCAGTGGCCTGGCACGGCGACCGCGTCGGTCGCGGCCGAAGCCACGACACGATGGTCGCGATCATCTCGCTCGGTGACCCCCGCCGACTCGCCCTCCGGCCGCGGGGCGGCGGAGCGTCGCTCGGCTTCACCCTGGGCCATGGCGACCTGCTGGTGATGGGCGGGTCCTGCCAGCGCACCTGGGACCACGCCGTGCCCAAGATGGCCCATGCCGGCCCGCGGATGTCGGTGCAGTTCCGGCCGGCGAACGTGCTCTGAGAGGGGCCAAAGGCCGTAGGCCTCAGAAGGCGACCTTCGGTGCTTCCTCGTGGCCTGTCGGCGCGTCGTAGAACTTCCGGGTCCCCACGCCGGCCATCCCGGAGAAGAGCATCCACGGGATGGTCCGCACCAGCTTGTTGAGGGTGGCCACTGCGTCGTTGTAGTACTGCCGGGCGAACGACAGCTGGTTCTCGGTGTCGGCGAGCTGCCGCTGCAGGTCCTGGAAGTTCGCGCTGGCCTTGAGGTCGGGATAGGCCTCCGCGACCGCGTTGACCCGGATCAACGCCTGCTGCATCGCCGCGTCGGCAGCGGCCTTCTGGTCGACGTCGCCGGAGGCAGCTGCCTGCTGGAGGCCCGCCCGGGCGGCAGTGACCGCCTCGAAGACGTCCTTCTCGTGGGCGGCGTACCCCTTCACGGTCTCCACCAGGTTCGGAATCAGGTCCGCGCGTCGGGTCAGCTGGACGTCGATGCCGCCCAGGGCCTCCTGCGCGCCGATGTCCGCGGTGCGCAGCTTGTTGAAGCCGGTGACGGCGAGCGCGACCAGTCCGAGGACCAGCGCACCCACGACGCCGAATGCGATCAGCATGGGATCTCCCTTTCTGTCACCGGGCGACCCGGTGGTGGTCATCGTGCCTGTTCTGCGGGCCGACCGCGAGCCGGCTCACCACGAGCCGCCCCCGCCGCCGCCCCCGCCACCGCCGCCACCGCCGCCACCGCCGCCGGAGGAGGAGCTCTGGCTGGCTTCGTACGACGAGATGGCCGAGCTCAGCGTCGAGGAGAAGTCGCCCACCATCGAGTCGACGCCGCCGCCCCAGCCGCCGCCGGCATAGCCCCCGACGTACGCCGGAGTCGGGGGCTCGCTGCCCATCTCGACCCGGAACTTCGCCGCCCACTCGTCGGCGCAGTCGAAGGCCACGGCCCACGGCAGGTAGGTGGTGTAGAGCTCCTCGCGCCCCGCGAATCCGAACCGCGCCACGCTCGACGGCGTCGACAACACCCGCCGGAACCCGCCCAGCCGAGACCACAGATCCCGCCCGGCCCGGGTGCGCACCGTGCGCGCGCCGGGGAACATCACCTCGACCGCGCCGATCGAGAACATCCCTGGCACCAGCGCCGTCGCGGTCATCGACAGTGGGTTGGTCAAGCACAGGAAGCCGGCGAGCAGCAGGCCGCCGAACACCAGCAGACCCACGAGCGTGCCTGGTCCGCTCGGCACCACCAGGCCTTGCCGAGCGCCCCACGACTTGGTCGCCTTCGTCAGCGTTTCGAGCTCCTTCTGCAGCGTCTTGCCGGCGGCGAGGTCCTTGCGGCCCGCGGTGAAGCTCGTTCCGGGGCCGGGGATCAGGCCGGCGACGGTCATCGTCACGGCGTCCAGCCCCGACCACCCGTCCCTCCCCCGCGCGTCGGCGACGGTCCAGCCGCTCGGTTGCCGTTCCAGCGACACCGCCCCGTGCTCTGCGGCTTGGAGCAGCGACGCGACGAACGAGCGCTTTCCGACCGACTCGGTGAGCACGTAGTGGCCTTGGGCCGGCCCGATGGCATCCGGCGGGGCGTACTGCAGGGGGAACGGCGGCTGCAGCTCACGGGTGGCGCGGCTGAGCAGGTAACCGCCCACCCCAGCAGCCAGGGCCAGCGCCAGCACCATCCAGGCCAGCCACCAGGTCCTCCCCAGGACCGGGTCCCACCGCAGCGTCCACGGCACCGTGTGTCCTGCCGGCGGTGTCGGCACCGCCAGGTCCGTGGCCAGGGTGACCGGGGTGCGCGGGGCCAGCGGCCCGGTCCGCACCGTGAGCGTGTCGGTGCCGTCTCCACGCGGGGTGCACCCTGAGGTCGCTCCCCAACCGACGGCGCAGCGGACGTTCCCCGCCGCCGCGGGCAGGTGCACGGTCAGGTCGGCGCGCGTGATCGACTGCTGCCACCCGCCGGGGATGAGGTTCCAGTCGAAGGTGCTCGTCTGGTCATCGGGCCCGGGCAGCAGCACGCCGTCGATCCGGTAGCGCAGCTCATAGACGTGTGTGCCCGGCGTCACCGTGACGTCGGGTGAGCCGATCTTCGCCACCAGGTAGCGGCGGTTGTCCTCGTGCAACAGCTCCATCGGCTCGAGGGAGCCGTCGCGGGTCACGGCGACGTCCTCGACGATGCGGCGTGCGTGCGGGTCGAGGTCGTCCCTGGAGTCGAAGAACCGGAAGATGCCGTGCTTGCCGGCGGAGGGGAAGTCGACCGAGAGCGTCTCGACCACGCCGAGGCCACCGTCGGCAGCCAGGGTGAAGTCCGCGCGGTAGTCGCTGATCGTGGTCTCTTCGTACGTCGCCGCCGGCGCCTGCTCCGGGGTCGGCACGACGCGCATGAGCACCCCGATCGCAAGCAGCGTCAGACCGACGAGCCGCACCGCCCACCCCAGCATGCAGGGACTCTACTGCCGCCGGGTCACGGCGGCGTACCACTCGGCGCTGCGCTTCGGCGTCCGCTCCAGCGTGTCGTAGTCGACGCGCACCAGCCCGAAGCGCTTGGAGTAGCCGAGCGCCCACTCGAAGTTGTCCATCAGCGACCACGCGAAGTAGCCGCGCAGCGGCACCCCGCGCTCGATCGCCGTCGCGCAGGCCCGCAGGTGCCCGTCGAGATAGGCCACCCGGTCGGCGTCCTCGACCCGCCCGTCGACCACCTCGTCGTCGGGGTAGGCGGCGCCGTTCTCGGTGACGAAGAGCGGCAGCTCCGGCGCCATCGCGGCCACCGTCTCCAAGACCTCCGTCAGACCGGTGGCGTCGACCGGCCAGCCCATGTCGGTGGTCGGGAAGCCGGGGTTGACGAAGCGCACGTCGGTGCTGCCGGGGTAGGCCGACTCCGCGCCGGTCTCGCCTCCGGCGGCCACAGTGTGCCGCGTGTAGTAGTTGACGCCCAGGGCATCCAGGGGGACCGAGGCGAGGGCGAGATCCGCCTCGGGGTCGGCGCCGAGCAGGTCGTCGGCCAGTCCGATCTCGTCGAGGTCGGCGACCAGATCCGCGGGCCAGCGGCCCTGCAGCAGCGGGTCCAGGAAGACCCGGTTGGACAGCGCGTCGACCCGCCGCGCGGCATCCACGTCGGCCTCGCTGCCCGTGGCCGGGCTGACGGCGTACAGGTTGACGGTGATGCCCAACGACTCGGCACCGGCCGCACGCAGCGCCTGGGTGGCCAGTCCGTGTCCCACCAGGAGGTGCCGCACCGCTCGCAGCGAGGCCGCGTCATCCTGGCGACCCGGGGCATGGATCCCTGCGGCGTAGCCGAGGAAGGCCGAGCACCACGGCTCGTTGTGGGTCGTCCAGAAGCGGACCCGGTCACCGAGCGCGTCGTGCACGAGGGCGGCGTACTCCGCGAACCGGTGTGCGGTGTCGCGGACGGGCCAGCCGCCGGCGTCCTCCAGCGGCTGCGGCAGATCCCAGTGGTAGAGGGTCACCCACGGCGAGATGTCCGCGGCCAGCAGCTCGTCGACCAGCCGCGAGTAGAAGTCCATCCCGCGCCGCTCCACGGCGCCGGACCCCGCCGGCTGGATGCGGGGCCAGGCGATCGAGAACCGGTAGGTGTCCAGCCCCAGCCCGCTCATCAGCGCAACGTCCTCGGGCATCCGGTGGTAGTGGTCGCACGCGACGTCGCCGTTGTCGCCGCCGAGCACGCGGCCGGGCGTGTGGCTGAACGTGTCCCAGATCGAGGGGCCGCGACCGTCCTCGGTGGCAGCCCCCTCGATCTGGTACGACGCCGTCGCGGCGCCCAGCACGAAGTCGGCGGGAAGGCCCAGGGCGGTGCGCCCAGCGGGGAGATCGCTCGCAGTCACCGGACGAACCTACGCCCCCCGAGCCCTCAGGTGAACCGCCGGATCAGCCACCAGAGCACGATCAGCGCCACCAGGACTCCGGCCACCGGCTTCCCGTAGGCCTTCAGCAGCACCGGCAGCACCGTGGAGCCGAGGTCCACGGCGTCGTCCTGCTGGGCCAAGGGGGCTGGGGCGGGTCCAGGCTCCGACGCGGCCGCCTCGACCGGTTCGGCGCTGCCCGCCTCCGCCTGGGGCGAACCGGCGGACAACCGGCTCTCGAGGCACCCGACGAACTGACCCAGCAGCTTGTCGGACACGTCCTGCATCACGCCGCGACCGAACTGAGCCGGCTTGCCGGTGATCGCGAGGTCGGTGACGACCTCGACGTCGGTGGCCGCGCCGTTGGGTGCCATCGTGAGCGTCACCAGGGCACCCGCGGTGCCGTTGCCGCGCTTGTCCTTGCCCTTGGCGTCCACGACGAAGCGATGCGCCGCCTCGTCCTTCTCGACGAAGGTGCCCGAGCCGGTGTACAGCAAGGCGATCGGCCCCAGCTTGACCTTGACGGTGCCCTGGAAGACGTCGTCCTCGACCGAGGTCACCGCAGCGCCCGGGAAGCACTCCGCCACCGACGCGATGTCGTTGAAGTGCGCCCAGGTCTCCTCGACAGAGGTGGGGACGGTGAACCGGTGGGTCAGATCCATGCGGTCAGGCTCCCGCCGCCTTGAGCACGGCCCGCCGGGTGAGGACCACCGCGAGATGGCGCCGGTAGTCGGCGTCACCGTTGAGGTCCGAGGGCGGGTTGGTGCCCTCGGCGGCCAGCGCTGCGGCGGCGGCCACGCCGTCCTCGGTGGCGGCGACGCCGGCGAGCGCCGCTTCCACGGCGCGAGCGCGCAGCGGTGTGGAACCCATGTTGGTGAGCCCGACCCGCGCCTCCGCGATGGTGCCGCCCTCGATGCGGACGGCGGCACCCACGGCCACGATCGGCCACTGGTGGGCCACCCGGACGAACTTCTCGTAGTGGGCTCCCCAGCCGGAGCGCTTGGGCACCCTGACCGCGGTCAGGATCTCGTCCTCCCCGACCGCCGTCTCGAACAGGTCGACGAAGAAGTCGTCGGCCGGCACGGTGCGGCTGCCGCCGGAGCCCGCGATCACGAACTCCGCGCCCAACGCCAGGGCCGGGGCCCCGAGGTCGCCGGCCGGGTCCGCATGGACCAGCGCACCGCCGAACGTGCCTCGGTGCCGCACCTGGGGGTCGGCCACTTCGGCCGACGCCTTGGAGAGCAGCAATGCGTGCTCCTTCACCAGCGCGCTGTCCCGCACGTCGTGATGGGTCGTCATCGCGCCGATGACGATCGCGTCACCGTCGTCGCTGATCCCGCGGAGCGAGTCGATGCGCCCGAGGTCGATGACCATCTCCGGAGCGTTGAGCCGCATCCTCAGCACCGGCAGCAGGCTCTGCCCGCCGGCGATGATCTTGGCGTCGTCGCCATGCTCGGCCAAGGCGGCCAGGGCATCCTCGACCGACGACGGCGCGAGGTAGTCGAACTTGACGGGGATCATCGGGTGCCTCCCTTCGCGTTGTTGCCGGCTCTCTGGATGGCCTTCCACACCCGCTCCGGTGTGGCCGGCATGGTGATGTCGTTGATGCCCAGCGGTCGCAGCGCGTCCACGACCGCGTTGACCACTGCGGGCGTGGAGGCGATGGTGCCGGCCTCGCCGACGCCTTTGGTCCCGAGCGTGTTGCTGGTGCACGGGCTGTAGGTGTGGTCGATCTGGAAGGAGATCGTGTCTGCGGACGTCGGCAGCAGGTAGTCCACGAACGAGCCGGAGACCAGCGTCCCGGCGTCGTCGTACACCGCCTCCTCCCAGAGTGCCTGCGAGATGCCCTGGACCAGACCCCCGTGCACCTGGCCCTCCACGATGAGCGGGTTGACGATGTTGCCGATGTCGTCACAGCACGCATAGGAACGCATCGTCACCTGGCCGGTCTCGGTGTCGACCTCCACCGCGCACAGGTGCGTGCCGTGCGGGTAGTTGAAGTTGACCGGGTCGTAGGTCGCTTCGGCGTCCAGCCCCAGCTCCATATCCGCGGGGTAGTTGTGTCCCGTGAACGCCGCCGTCGCCAACTCGGCCAGGGCCACGCCCTGGTCCGTCCCCTTGACGGTGAACCGGCCGGCCGAGAACTCGAGGTCGTCCACCGACGCCTCGAGCAGGTGCGCGGCCAGCGGCCGGGCCTTCTCGACCACCTTGTCCGCAGCCCGCACCAGCGCCTCGCCGCCGACGACCAGCGAACGCGAGCCATACGTGTCGAGGCCCTTGTGCGCGATCTGGGTGTCGCCGTGCAGCACCTCGACGTCCTCGAACGGGACGCCGAGCCGGTCGGCGACGATCTGGCTGAACGCCGTCTCGTGCCCCTGTCCGTGGGCGCTGGTGCCGGTGATCGCCTCGACCTTGCCGGTCGCCGTCATCCGCACGCTGGCGTGCTCCCAGCCGCCGGCGCCGTAGCTGAGGCTGCCGAGCACCCGACTCGGGGCCAGGCCGCACATCTCGGTGAACGTCGAGACGCCGATACCGAGTTGGACCTTGTCGCCTCGGGCCCGGCGATCGGCCTGCTCGGCGCGCAACGCGTCGTACCCGAACATCTCCTTCGCGCGCGCGGTCGCGGCTTCGTAGTTGCCGGAGTCGTAGGTCAGCCCGGCGACGGTGGTGAACGGGAACTCCTCGTGGGTGATCCAGTTCTTCTCCCGGATCTCCAGCGGGTCGACGCCGACCTCGGCGGCGAGCTCGTCCATCATCCGCTCGATGGCGAACGTCGCCTCCGGACGCCCCGCACCGCGGTACGCATCCGTCCAGGTCTTGTTCGTCAGGACCCCCTGAACCCGGAAGTGGTAGGCCGCGAACTTGTAGATCGCGTTGTACATGAAGGCGCCGAGGACGGGAGTCCCGGTGCCGAGCAGGGAGACGTAGGAACCCAGATCGGCCAACAGGTCGACCTTGAAGCCGGTGACGGTGCCGTCCTTCTCGGCGGCCAGCGTCAGGCGTTGCCACTGGTCGCGGCCGTGGTGGCCAGACATCAGTGACTCCGAGCGGGTCTCGGTGTACTTCACCGGCTTCCCGAGTCGCCGACCGACCGCCCAGGCGATCCACTCCTCGGGCGTCACCTGCAGCTTGCCGCCGAAGCCGCCGCCCACGTCGGGGGCGATGACACGGATCTTCGACTCGGGGACGCCGGTGGTCGCTGCCAGGGCGAACCTGACGATGTGCGGGATCTGCGTCGCCGACCACATGGTGATCTGCTCACCCGTCGGGTCCACCACGACCGAGCGCGGCTCCATGAACGCCGGGATCAGTCGCTGTTGGCGAAACTCCCGCTCGATGACGATCCCGCCCTCGCGGGCCTTGGCGATCGCCTCCTCGACGTCACCTCCGGTCCCGGCCTCGGCCGAGTCGAACACCCACAGCGCCGACTTGTTGGTGCCGAGGTCCGGGTGGGCCAGCACCGTGTCCTGGGCGGCCTCCTTCAGGTCCAGCACCGCGGGCAGCTGCTCATAGTCGACGTCGACGAGCTCGGCAGCGTCCCGCGCCTCCGCCGCGCTCCGCGCGACCACGACGGCCACGATCTCGCCTGCGAAGGTGACCCGGTCGCTGGGCATCGGCGAGTGGGTCGGCGTGACCTGGTCCGGGGTGACCGGCCAGGCGTTGATGCAGACCCCCAGCTCGGCGCCGAAGTCGGCCCCGGTCAGCACCGCCACGACGTTCTGGGCGGCCTTGGCTTCGCTGGTGCCGATGCTGGTGATCGTGGCGTGCGCGAACGGGCTGCGCACCATCGCCAGGTGCAGCATGCCCGGCAGCGTGATGTTGTCGGTCCAGCGGGTGCGACCGGTGATCAGCCGTTGATCCTCCTTGCGACGTCGGCTCTGGCCGATCTCAGCGGCCGGGGCGTCCTGGGTTGCCGTCACCGTGTCGCTCATGAGGCACCTCCGGCGGCGTGCAGGACCGACTTCACGATGTTGTGGTAGCCGGTGCAGCGACACAGGTTGCCCTCGAGACCCTCCCGGACCTCCTGCTCGGTGGGGTGCGGGTTCTCATTGAGCAGGTCGATGGACTGCATGATCATTCCCGGCGTGCAGAAACCGCACTGGAGGCCGTGGCACTCACGGAACGACTCCTGCACCTGATGCAGCTCGCCGTCCTCGGCAAGGCCCTCGATCGTGGTGACCTCGGCGCCGTCGGCCTGGACCGCCAGCACGTTGCAGGACTTCACGCTGCGCCCGTCGAGGTGCACGGTGCAGGCCCCGCAGTTGCTGGTGTCGCACCCGATGACGGTGCCGGTCTTGCCGAGCTTCTCGCGGAGGTACTGCACCAACAGCATCCGCGGCTCGACGTCGTCGGAGACCTTCGCTCCATCGACGGTGAGTTCGATCTTGGTCATGCTCTTCGCTCCCCTGTCCTGGCTGACAAGCAGTGGTTCCTGGCGTCCCGTGGCCGGGTCGCGCTGGTCCCCGAGGGCGCGCACGACTGTGACGTGGGTCTCAGACCGACGGTAGCCGGATCGAGGTTGGCGACAGGTTGGCGGGCGCCATCCCGCACGCGGCGAGGTCCGCCGGAGTGCTGCGGGTCAGCGTTGGGCAGCGGCGAGCTTGCCTTTGAGCAGGGGGACGGCGGGGTGCGCGGCCCCCGAGAGCCGGGCGAGGCACACCTCGACCACCTCGGTGTCGTAGGGCGCCAACTCGGTGTAGCGCAGCACCGCCGTGGGGTCGGGGTCGGCGAGCAGCGCCTCGCGGACGGCGACGGCGAGGTACTCGGCGTACTCCGCCAGGGCCGGGGAGTTGGTGCCGGGCAGCAGATCGCCGCCGTACGCCGCCACCGCGGCCGCCACCCGCCCCTGACGCAACAGACCGAGCACCGCGTCGACGTCGGTCGAGACCGGCAAGGTCAGCCGGTAGGGGCGCGAGGCCAGCTGCCCGCCCAGGGCGGAGCGGAGGTGGGAGACCTCGGCCTTCAGCGTCGAGAGCGTCACCGACTGGTCGCCGTAGACCAAGGCGTGGAGCTGCTCCAGGCTCAGTCCCTCGGGGTGCAGGGAGAGCAGCGCCAGGATCTCGGTCTGGCGCCGGTTGAGCAGCAGCCGCTGGCCGTCGAGGCGCGCCTCGGCGTTGCCCAGCAGACCGAGCATCAGCCCGGGCGTGCCGCCGTCGTCCTGCGGAGGGATCCCGAACGCGTTGGTGTGCGGCATCGCCGTCTCGATCAGCCGCGCCAACACGCGCGCGGTGGCCAGCCCGATCGGGTGGGTGCGGTCCCACGTGGTCGACAGGTCCACGACGCCGAGGTGCGCTCCGGTTGCGGGGTCGACCACCGGTGCCGCCCAACACACCCAGTTGTGCACGATCGACGCGTAGTGCTCCGCGCTGAAGACCATCGACGGCCGGCGCTCGCGCGCGGCGATCGCCAGCGCGTTGGTCCCGACCGACGCCTCGTCCCAGCGACCGCCGGCCACGAAGTTGACCGTCTCGGCCTTGCGCCGCATCACGCGGCCGCCGTACGTCCACAGGATCCGGGTCTCGGCGTCGGTGACGGCCAGCACCAGGTCGCCGTCCTCGGCGGTGCGGCGTAGCTCGGCCTCGACGCGGGCCACCGCGACCTGCAACGGCGACTCCCGCCAGAACGCCGCCGTGTCGGCCTCGTCGGCCAGCGGCGCCTGGGTCACGTCGGGCTTGATCGCCGCCTGCGAGACCTCCCAGGATCGCAGGATCTCCGGGCGGACCACGCCGGCGGCGTCGTCGCCGTGCTCGACGAACGAGGTCCACGCCTGCACGGCCGCAAGGCGGCGCTCCTGCAGCTGGTGGCGCGGACTGGACATGGTGCTCCCGGTGCGGTGCGGTGCCGTGTGACGCTGGTCACGGTAGCGCGGTTCCGGTCACGATGGCCTGCCTGCGAGCGGTCTCGACCGCGGTCGCGAAGCCGACGACGACGGCTCAGTGGTGGATGCGGCCCTCGGTGCTGGCCAGGTTGCGGCCGGTGCCGCCCCAGCGCTTGCCGATGATCTCCGCGGCGATCGACACCGCCGTCTCCTCCGGGGTGCGGGCGCCGAGGTCCAGGCCGATCGGAGAGGACAGCCGGTCGATCTCCTGGTCGGTCATCCCGGCGTCCCGGAGGCGGGTCAGCCGGTCCTCGTGGGTGCGTCGCGAGCCCATCGCGCCGACGTACGCCACCTCCGGGAGGCGCAGCGCCACCTCGAGCACGGGTACGTCGAACTTCGGGTCGTGGGTGAGCACGCACAAGACGGTGCGGGCGTCGATCCGGTCGGCCTCGACCTCGGCGGTGAGGTACCGGTGCGGCCAGTCGACGACGACCTCGTCGGCCTCGGGGAAGCGGCTGTGGGTCGCAAAGACCGGGCGGGCGTCGCACACGGTGACGTGGTAGCCGAGGAAGCTCCCGACCCGCGCCACCGCAGCCGCGAAGTCGATCGCGCCGAACACCAGCATCCGGGGCTTGGGTGCGAACGCCCAGACGAAGACCTGCATCCCCTCGCCGCGCCGCTCGCCGTCCGGGCCATAGGTCAGCGTCGCGTTGTGGCCGAGAGAGAGCAGCCCGAGCGCGTCGTCGCGCACCGCCTGGTCGGCCCGCGCACTGCCGAGCGTTCCCGATAGTCCGCCACGTTCGGCACGGTTTTCCTCACCGAAACCGTGCCGAACGTGGCGGACTATCCCCTGATCGGGGCGGACCAGGAGGCGACGACCCACCCAGGTCTGGTCGGGGTGGGCGATCACGACGGCGAGCGCGACCGGCTGGCCGGATTCGACGTCGGCGGCGATCTCGCCGAGCTCGGGGAAGGTCTCCTGGTTCACCTTCTCCACGTAGACGTCAAGGATCCCACCGCAGGTCAGGCCGACCGCGAAGGCGTCGTCGTCGGAGACGCCGTACCTCTCCAGCACGGGTACGCCGGACGCCACGACCTCCTGCCCCAGCTCGTAGACCGCACCCTCGACGCAGCCGCCGGAGACCGAGCCCACCGCCACACCTCCGGGGCCGACCAGCATCGAGGCGCCGGCGGGGCGAGGCGCGGACTGGAAGGTGGCGACCACCGTGCCGACGCCGACGGTCTCGCCGGCCTCCCACCACGCCATCAGCTCAGGGAGCACATCACGCACGCGAGATCACCTCGGTCAGCTCGTGGAAGGTCGCCAGCGAGTGGCCGGCCAGGAAGTCGTCGACGTGTGGCAGGGCGGCCAGCACCCCGGACTGGACGGGCTGGTAGCCGACCTTGCCCCGGTGCGGGTTCACCCACACGACCCGATGCGCCATCCGGTGCAGCCGCGCCGTCTGCTCGGCCAGCAACGCCGGGTCGCCGCGTTCCCACCCGTCACTGAACACCACCACGACCGCACCACGCGCCATGCCGCGCTGACCCCAGCGGTCACAGAAGGCCTTGAGGTTCTCCCCGAGACGCGTGCCGCCTGCCCAGTCGGGCACTGCCTGGGCAGCCGCGACCAGCGCGCGCTCGGGGTCGCGGTGCGCAAGTGCGCGGGTGAGCCGGGTCAGCCGGGTCCCGGTGGTGAACACCTCCACGGCGCCGCGGTCAGCCGAGACGACGAAGCGGTGCGCAAGGCGCAGCAGCGCGTCGGCGTACTTGCTCATCGAGCCCGACACGTCGACCAGCAGGACCACCCGCCGTGGCCGGGTCCGTCGCCGCCGCCAGGCGATGTCGGACGGCTCCCCCATCCGGCGCAGGGTCTGGCGCAACGTCCGGCCGGCGTCGACCTCGCCCCGCCGAAAAGGGGTACGCCGGTGCGCGCGACGCCGGGGCGAGACCGGGCGCAGCGTGGTGAACATCGCGGCGAGGAGCGCCTTCTGAGCCCCACTGAACTCGGCGATGTCACGGTGCCGCAGCACCTCGGTCGACGACGCCAGTGCCTGGATCGTTTCCTGGTCCCCGACCCCGGCGCCGCCCTCCTGCTCGTCCTCGGGCAGCGGGGCGGTCACCAGCTGGGGCTGTCGTTCGCGGGGTTTGCTGCGCGGCAATCCCTCCGGCGCCAGGAACCACGCCTCGAACACCTGGTCGTAGCGGTCCAGGTCGTCGGGGCAGGAACACATGGTGGCGCGGCCGGCCCAGTAGGTCGCCTGCCGGTTTCCCAGGTCGACCAGGGCCGCCGCCTCCAGCCAGGCACGCGACCGGTCGAGCGTCACCGGCACGCCCGCGGCTCGGAGTGCTCGGGCGAAGCCGAGGAGGAGCTCGTCGGGGGCGTGCACGGTCGCGGCGAGGCCCCCCGCGGCACGAGCCCCTTGGCTGTCGTCGGTGCCCACTCGAGGACCCTCAGCCCGCCAGCACTCGGTCCAGCGCGTGCTTGACCCGCTCGGTGTCCTCGCGGTACTTCACGACCGCCCCGAGCGTCGCCGAGGCCGTCTCCAGGTTGAGCTCGGAGGCGCCGAGCCGTTCGAGCGCCCGCACCCAGTCGAGCGTCTCCGCGACGCCCGGCGGCTTCAGCAGATCGTCGCGCGCCCTCAGCCGCTGGGCAGCGCCGACCACCTGTCTCGCCAGCGTCTCCGACACTCCGGGCTGCCGCGACCGCACGATCTGGACCTCGCGCTCGAGGCCCGGATGGTCGATCCAGTGGTAGAGGCAGCGCCGCTTGAGCGCGTCGTGCAGCTCCCGCGTGCGGTTCGAGGTGAGGACGACGACGGGCGGCTGCGAGGCGCGGACGGTGCCGAGCTCTGGGATCGTGACCTGGTAGGTCGACAGCACCTCGAGCAGGAACGCCTCGAACTCGTCGTCGGCCCGGTCCACCTCGTCGATCAGCAGCACCGCCGGCGTCTCCCTCAGGGCTCGCAGCACCGGGCGCGCCAGCAGGAACCGCTCGTCGTACAGGCTCTTCTCGGTCTCCTCGAGGTCGGTGCCGCCACCGAGCGCCTCCAGCGTGCGCAGGTGCAGGATCTGCCGGGGGAAGTCCCAGTCGTAGAGGGCCTGGGTCGCGTCGATCCCCTCGTAGCACTGCAGCCGGATCAGCGGCCAGTCGAGGGATGCGGCGATCGCCTCGGCCAGGCTGGTCTTGCCGGTGCCCGGCTCCCCCTCGAGCAGCAGCGGCCGCTGCATCGCGAGCCCGAGGAAGGTCACGGTGGCCAGTGACTCGTCAGCGAGGTACCCGGTCGTCCTGAGCAGCTCTGCGACGGCGCCAGGGGTCGCGGGAAGCGCCGCTGGGCCCGCGGGCGCGCTCGGGGTCACGTCGTCGGCCGACATGCGGCCAGGGTACGACGGCCCGGGTTGCCGTTCGGTTGGGCAGGGTGCTCGCGCAGGTCTAGCCGGAGGTCGTCGCGGGCGCGTCGTCGACGTCGTGCCCGGTCGCCAGGTCGCCGCACTCGATCAGCGCGGGCGGATGGTCGGCGAGGTAGCCGCGGGCCCCCTGGTCGCCCCAGGCACGGACCAGCACACCCGGCCAGTGGTGTCGCCCGATCAGGACCGGGTGCCCCGGCACCCCGTCGTACGCCGCGCGCGCCAGCACGTCGCGATCAGCGCCCGAGGCGAGCACCCGGCGCACCACCTCGGGACCGACGTCAGGCAGGTCGACGAGATGCAGCAGCGCGGCGTCTCCCTCGACCATGAAGCCCAGCCCGGCGCGCAACGAGGCCGACATCCCCGAGGCCCAGTCCGGTGCCGAGATCACATCGACGGGGACGTCGGCCAACAGATCGCGCGCCTCGTCGGCGGCCGCGCCCAGGACGACGGTGATCCGCTCACAACCACCGAGGTCGAGCGCGGCGCATGCCCGCAGCAGCCACGACGTCCCGTCGGGATCGGTCATCAGGGCCTTGGGTCGGCCCATCCGACGGCCCGCTCCGGCTGCGAGAAGGATCCCGACGACCGAGCTGTCAGATCCGGGGGTGGGTGCTGCGGTCATCGAGCGGGATCAACCTCCGAAGGCTGCGGTGTAGAGCGAGGAACGGTCGGTGTCGAAGGGGCCACTGAAGCCACACACCATCAGCTGGCCGTTGTTGGCAGCCAGGAGGTAGCGCTGGCCGACCACCAGGTCGGGTGCCCCGATCAGCGCCTGCAGGGACGCCGGAGGCGAGGTGACGACCAGCTCGTCGGTCGCGGTCCCGGCGTACCAGTGGTGGACCGCCAGCGTGACCTCGTCGCCGGCCAGGTCGGTCACGGTGCCGTCGACAGCCAGCTCGGCCGACCCGAGCGTCTCGGCGGTGGGCATGAGGCACTTGCCCGCCGCGGCCGCAGGTGCCGAGATCGAGGTCGACGTGGCCTCGGCCTGGCCGGCGGCAGCAGGCGGGGCGGACGGCGAGTCGCCGCCCCTGTTCAGGGTGAACCCCACGGTGGCGAGGATGGCGACGGCGGCCGCCGCGACCAGCCACGGCACCACGCGGCGACGGCCGGGTCCCGCGGCCGAGGCGAGGTCCCCGGCCCGGTCCGCGGGGGCTGCGCTGTCGGGAGTGGTGGCCGCGGTGGCTCCGGTGTCGGTGGTCGGGTGCTCCATGATGTCCTCCAGCAGTCTGGCGACCCCCTTGGCCGGGGCCGGCTCCAGGTCGGCAGCGGGGTCGGCTGCGCGCAGTCGCGCGAGCAGCTCGTGGTCGTCGTCGAACTCCATCACTGCCTCCCTTCTGCTGGTTCATGTCCGGCATCGGCCGGATTCTTTCGCGGCCCCGCGGCGAGCTCGGCGCGCAACGCCGCCTTCGCCCGGTGCAGCCGGATGCTGACGGCGTTGGAGGTCAGGGCCAGCACGGTCGCGATCTCCGCCGGAGTCAGCTGCTCCCAGGCCCACAGTCGAAGCAGCTCGCTCTCCCGCGGCCGCAGTCGCGACAGCGCCGCGTGCAGTGCGTCGTCTGCCTCACCGTGTTCGGCGGCGGCTGACTCGATCGGGGGGTCCAGGGCGGCGACCTTGCCGGCCACTCGCTGCTGGCGTCGGGCGGTGCGGGCGGCGTTGGCCAGGCAGCGACGCGCGACGGCGTACGCCCAGAGCAACGACTCCGCACCGGCCGGCACGTCCTCCAGTCGCCGCCAGCACACCAGCAGGGTGTCCGCCAGGACGTCCTCGGCGGTGTCCGGGTCGGTACGACGGGCCAGGTAGCGCCGCAGCGGCTCCACCAGCTCGCGCGCCAGGAGCTCGAAGCGCGCCGCCGTCTCGGCGTCGCGGTCTCCCGGCTCCGTCCAGACCTCGCCCACCGGGCCCACGCTACGCCGCTCCACCGTGGATCCCCCGGCGCCAGGTACGTGTCGAGTATCGCGAGGCACTGGTCTAGCGGTCCCGCAGCGGGCGGGTCACCCTCGTGAGCGCCTCGAGGTCGTCCAGCGCCCGGCTGAGCTGCCCGGCGCGGCGCGGCTGCGGCGTGAAGCGCCCGTCCTCGAAGTCGGCCACCAGCGAGAGGGCCACCTGGGGGCGCACCGCGTGCAGGCGGACGGCCGCCACGATCCCGCGCCACTGCTCGACCCCCCTCAGCCCGCTGTCCCAGCCATAGGACACGAACGCGACCGTCTTCTCCCGCCACTCGGGGTACAGCAGGTCCAGCGCGTTCTTCAGGGCCGCCGGCACCCCGTGGTTGTACTCCGGCGTCACCCACACGAAGCCCTCGACGCCGTCCACCGCGGCACTCCAGCGGCGGGTCGCGTCGGAGGCGTAGTCGCGTTTGGCATCGCTGGGCACCAGCGGATCGTCGAGGAGGCCGAGGTCGAAGTCGGCGACATCGAGCAGGACGTACTCCGCCGTACCCCGCGCCTGCGCCTGCTCCGCGACCCAGGTGCCGACCTGAGCGCCGACCCGGCCGGGCCGGGTGCTCCCGATGACGATGCCGATCCGTGGCGGCTGCGTGCTCTCCGACATCGGAGATCAGTCCCGACGCTTGCCGACGGTGTACCGCATCTGCCACGTGACGGTCGCCCCACTGCCCCCTCCGGGGGCGTCCGAGAGAATGCGGGCGGCGCGATCGAGCAACGCGGGGCGCTCGGCCTCCGGCACGTGCTGCCACATGGCGCGCTGCCCGGTGGACATCGTGAACCGACGCCACGCGGACACGTCCTCGAACGTCAGCTGCGAGGGTTCGACGAGGTTCTCGATCTGGTCCGTCCCGGCGTCGCGCATCATCGCGACCACGCCTTCGTCGGAGGCGAAGGGCCCTCGGGTGCCCGAGGTTCGCGCATCGAGCAGCCCCTGAGGGAGCCACGGGTCGAACAGCGCATCGAGGGCACGCGAGGTGTCATCGAGCGGACCGAACGTGGAGATGCCGACGCGACCGCCCGAGGGCCGGGCCCGCGACACCCAGTCGGCCAGCACGGCCGGGGGCGCCGGGAGGAAGAACAGCACCAGGGACGAGACCACGGCGTCGTACCCGTCGCCGACCTCGAGCGCCGTCGCGTCGCCCACGGCCACCGCCACGTTCGCCAACCCGAGCGCCTCGACCTCGGCTCGAGCGCCGGCCACCATCCCGGGCGACACGTCCACGGCGACCACCTCGCCGGCCGCGCCCACCGCTCGCGCGAGGGGAATCGTCGCGGCGCCTCGCCCACACCCGACATCGAGCATCCGCTCGCCGACGCGCGGCTCGACCAGCTCGACGAGCCGCGCCGCGACCGGCTGGAAGAAGTCGATGCCCGTCTGGTCGTAGCTGTCGGCCAGGGCGTCGAAGAGCGCGGCCGGTGAGGGCGGGCTGCTGGGATCGGTCACGAGGCAGCAGTGTCCTCCCTCGGCGTGCGACCGGCAAGGACCCGCCTGCGCCGAAACGCACCAGGGCCCCGCCGAAGCGGGGCCCTGGTGGGTGCTACTGGTGGACCTTGCGGCCCGGAGGACTCAGAAGTCCATGCCGCCCATGCCGCCGGACGGGTCGCCCATCGGGGCGGCCTTCTCCGGCTTGTCGGCCACGACGGCCTCCGTGGTGAGGAACAGCGCGGCGATCGACGCGGCGTTCTGCAGGGCAGACCGGGTCACCTTGGCGGGGTCGATGATGCCCTCGGCGATCATGTCGACGTACTCGCCGGTGGCCGCGTCGAGCCCGTGTCCGGTCGCGAGACCGCGCACCTTCTCGACGATCACGCCGCCCTCGAGGCCGGCGTTGACCGCGATCTGCTTGAGCGGGGCCTCGGTCGCCTTGCGGACGATCTCGGCGCCGACGGCCTCGTCGCCGGACAGGTCCAGCTTCTCGAACGCGATGCTCGCAGCCTGGATCAGCGCCACGCCGCCACCGGCGACGATGCCCTCCTCGACCGCAGCCTTCGCGTTGCGCACCGCGTCCTCGATGCGGTGCTTGCGCTCCTTGAGCTCGACCTCGGTAGCCGCGCCGACCTTGATGACGGCGACGCCGCCGGCCAGCTTGGCGAGGCGCTCCTGCAGCTTCTCGCGGTCGTAGTCGGAGTCGGACTTCTCGATCTCGGCGCGGATCTGGTTGACCCGGCCCGAGATCTGGTCGCCGTCGCCCGAACCCTCGACGATGGTGGTCTCGTCCTTGGTGATCACGACCTTGCGCGCCTGGCCGAGCATCTCGACTCCGGTCGACTCCAGCTTGAGGCCGACCTCCTCGGAGATCACCTGGCCGCCGGTGAGGATCGCGATGTCCTGAAGCATGGCCTTGCGACGGTCACCGAAGCCCGGAGCCTTGACGGCCACGGACTTGAAGGTGCCCCGGATCTTGTTGACGACCAGGGTCGACAGCGCCTCGCCGTCGACGTCCTCGGACAGGATCAGCAGCGGCTTGCCCGACTGCATGATCTTCTCCAGCAGCGGGAGCAGGTCCTTGACCGAGGAGATCTTCTGGTTGGCGATCAGGATGTAGGGGTCCTCCAGGACCGTCTCCATCCGCTCCGGGTCGGTGACGAAGTACGCCGAGATGTAGCCCTTGTCGAAGCGCATCCCCTCGGTGAGCTCCAGGTCGAGGCCGAACGTGTTCGACTCCTCGACGGTGATGACGCCTTCCTTGCCGACCTTGTCCATCGCCTCGGCGATGATCTCGCCGACGGTCTCGTCGGCGGCGGAGATCGACGCCGTGGACGCGATCTGCTCCTTGGTCTCGACGTCCTTGGCCATGGAGAGCAGCTGCTCGGACACCGCCTCGACGGCCTTCTCGATGCCGCGCTTGAGACCCATCGGGTTCGCGCCGGCAGCGACGTTGCGCAGGCCCTCGCGGACCATTGCCTGGGCCAGCACGGTGGCGGTCGTGGTGCCGTCACCGGCGACGTCGTCGGTCTTCTTGGCGACCTCCTTGACCAGCTCGGCGCCGATCTTCTCGTAGGGGTCCTCGAGCTCGATCTCCTTGGCGATCGAGACACCGTCGTTGGTGATCGTGGGGGCACCCCACTTCTTCTCGAGGACGACGTTGCGACCCTTGGGGCCGAGCGTGACCTTGACGGCGTCCGCGAGCGTGTTCATGCCACGCTCGAGGCCGCGCCGGGCCTCCTCGTTGAAAGCAATCAGCTTCGCCATGGTGTGAGCGGTCCTTCACTTCAAAGAATGTGTGGACGGCCCGGTTCGCTGCCCGCGACGGACGGCCCCCGCAGACCTGGCGGACCCTTCCCGCCAGCGCCTGGGACCTCAGCTCGCCGGTCCGTATGCGTTGTCACTCTCATCACGAGAGTGCCAGCCTCATGTTTAGCACTCGCCCAAGGAGAGTGCAAACGACCGGGCACGGGAGCGCTGTCGATTCGGGCGTGCCACGCACGTCATCTGGGTGACAGACTCATGATGAGGTCCCAGGAGGAACCATGACTCAGTACGCCGTCCTGATCCCCGGTGACGAGGCCGCGTGGGCCGCAGCCACCGACGCCGACAAGCAGACCATGTACGACCGCCACCACAAGTTCGCCGCCATGCTCGCCGAACGCGGTCACCCGATCACCGCCGGCGCCGAGCTCACGGCGTCGTCGACCGCCAGGCTGGTCCGCCGGGAGGGCGACGAGACGATCGTGACCGACGGCCCCTACGCGGAGACCACCGAGCAGCTGACCGGCCTCTACCTGATCGAGACCGACGACCTCGACGACCTCATGGACTGCGTCGGGTTCCTGGCCGGGTCCGTCGGCACGCTGGAGGTCCGGGCCTGCGTGGACCACTCCGGCGGGCAGGCATGAGCCGCAGGCTCTCGACGGCCCGGCCGGACGAGGTCGTGCCCTGACCGCGGACACCGCACTCGAAGGCGCTCTGCGCGACGAGTGGGGCCGGCTGCTGGCCCTCCTGGTGGCGCAGTACCGCCGCCTGCAGCTCGCCGAGGATGCCCTCGGCGACGCCTTCGAGGCAGCCGCCCGCACCTGGCCGAACGGCGGCGTCCCCGACAACCCGGCGGCGTGGCTGCTCACCGCGGCCCGTCGCCGGGCGATCGACCGGCTCCGAGCCGAGGCGGTCGCCGCTCGCCGGCTTCCGGAGCTCGCGGTCGAGCACGAGCTGCACGAGGAGGTCCACCGCGCCATGTCCGATCCTGCCGCCATCAGTGCCCTGGGCGGGCTGCCGGACGAGCGACTGCGACTGGTGCTGCTGTGTGCGCATCCCTCTCTTCCCCGAGAAGCAGCGGCGGCGCTGACGCTACGTCTCGTGCTCGGTGTCCCGACCCCGGACATCGCCCGGCTCTTCCTGGTGAGCACCCCCACCATGGCCGCCCGGCTCACCCGCGCCCGCAAGCGGCTGGCCGGCGCCCGCTTCGACCTGCCCCTCGGACCGGATCTCGAGCAGCGGCTGGAGGTCGTGGCCGAGGTGGCCTATCTCGCCTTCGCCGCCGGCTACGCCCCGGCCACCGGCGCGGACGTGCTGCGCCCCGAGCTCGCCGGCGAGGCGGTCCGCCTGGTGCGCGTGGTGCGAGAGCTGCTCCCCGGCCACGACGACCTCGACGCGCTGTTGGCGCTCATGCTGCTGCAGCACTCCCGCCGCGACGCGCGCGTCGACGACCGGCGCCTGGTGCTGCTGCCCGACCAGGACCGCACCCGCTGGCGGGCCGAGGAGATCGACGAGGCCATGACGCTGCTCCGGCCCCTCACCACCGCACCCGGGTCGGCGTACCTCCTCCAGGCGCTGATCGCCGCCGAGCATGCGATCGCACCGACCGCCGAGGCGACCGACTGGGTCCGGATCACCGACCGCTACGCCGAGCTCGAGCAGCTCACCCGGTCGCCGGTGGTCCGGCTCAACCGAGCCGTCGCGGTCGCCTACGCCGATGGCCCGCTCAGCGGCCTGGCGCTGCTCGGCGACCTCGACCTCCCGGGCCACCGGGTCCCCGCCACCCGCGCCGAGCTGCTCGCCCGGGCCGGCCGGGTCGAGGAGGCTCGCGCGGCGTACGACGACGCCCTGGCGCGCTGCGGCAACGAGGCCGAGGCCGCGCACCTGCGCGAGCGGCGCGCGGCGCTGGGGTCTTCGCACCCAGGTTGAGTGCGGATACGCATGACACGGTGTGGCGACCACGCGACGATGGCGGGATGACCACCCCGCAGACTGCGCCTCCTGCGCCCACCAACGCCGCCTCCGAGCCGCAGCCGGTGCCGCCACGGACTCTGGAGTGGCTGACCCGGGAGATGTCGGCGTGGCGCCGCGACGGCCTGATCTCCTCCGACCAGGAGCAGGGCATCCTGCACCGCTACCAGGCCTCGCGCCGCTTCAGCCTGGCCTCGCTGGTGCTGACCCTGGGTGCGGCTTTCGTCGGGATCGGGTTGATCTGGCTGGTGGCCGCCAACCTCGATCGGCTCGCCCCGACCGCGCGCTTCGGCGCGGTCGCCGCCATCTGGATCGGCCTCACCGTCATCGCCGAGGCGCTGGCCGGCCGTGCGCAGGGCGGCTCGGTACCCTCGCCCGTCGTCGGGGCCGTGCGGATCCTGGCAGCCCTGGCATTCGGCGCGACCGTCTTCCAAGCCGCGCAGAGCCTGCAGGTGCCGGCGTACGAGCCGAAGCTCCTGGGGGTCTGGGCACTCGGCGCCCTCACCTACGCCTACCTGGTGCGCGCGTCCGGACCGCTCCTGATCGGGCTCTCCGCGGGCGTCGGCTGGCTCCTCTGGCAGACGGCCTGGGAGGATCCCAGCCCGCTGGGCGTGGTCCTGGCGCTGGCCGCCGCGTCCGTCGGCACCATCGCGGTGGCTGCCGTGCACGAGCGCTGGAACCCGTCCTTCTCCCAGCCCTGGCGCGAGCTCGGTGCCGGGCTGATGCTGGTGACCTTGTTCGGCGCCGCCATCCCGGAGGTGACGACGGAGGAGTTCGTCTGGACCGGCTTCCTCGTCGGCGCCGTCGTCATCGCGGGGCTGCTCGCGGCCGCCGGCATCGCCTTCGGCTGCGGACGCGCCAGGCTCGAGCCGGCCGCGGCGCTCGTCGCCGCCGCTCTGGCACTGCTGCTCGTCTGGTGGGACACCGGGTCGGACACCTCCGACATCGACCTCGCCGACTGGGCCCAGGCAGCGGTCGCGATCGGCGTCTACGTCGGCGCTGCCGCCGGCGTCGCCGCGCTCGGCGTCCTGCGCGACAGCTGGCGGCTCACCGCGCTCGCCATGCTTGCGCTGGTGGTCTTCACAACGTTCCAGAGCTTTGCTGTCTTCTCCGCGATCCTCCCCGGGGCGTGGCTGTTCGTCGCGCTCGGCCTGGTCTTCCTCACCACCGGCTACCTGTTCGACCGGGCCCGCCGGCGGTTGGCCCACGAACTGTCCTCAGCAGACGGGAGCACGTCATGACTGCCTGGGCCAAGGTCGCGGTCGCGCTGGTGCTGCAGCTGGCGCTGGTCGGCGTGGCGGTCGCGCCGCAGCTCTCGGCGCGCACCACCGGCGACGAGTATCTCTTCCGAGTGCAGCCCTACGACCCGATCGACCCGTTCCGGGGCGCCTACGTCGACCTCACCTATCCCGACCTGATGCTGAACGACCCGAATTCCGGGCCGGAGACGATCGGTGACAGGGACTGGGGGACCGTCTACGTGCGCCTCGAGGAGCGTGACGGCGTGTGGGCGGCCGCCGACCTCGTGCCCGAGCGGCCCGACCAGGGTCCGTACCTCACCTGCGACGACCACGGCTGGCGGCTCAACTGCGGGATCGAGAGCTGGTTCCTCCCCCAGGACCAGGCCGCCGCGATGGAGACGCAGGTGCGCAGCGGCAACGCCGTGGCGCGCGTGAAGATCGACAGCCGCGGCCACGCGGCGCTGGTCGGCGTCGAGACGCGCTAAGGGCGCGCCTCGAGTCAGCCGCCGGCGACCGCGGGGATCACCGAGATCTGCGTGCCCTCCGGGGTGGCGGTCGCCAGGTCCTCGAGGAACCGCACGTCGTCGTTGCCGACGTAGACGTTGACGAAACGACGCAGCGCGCCGGCCTCGTCCACGATCCGTCCCCTGATGCCGGGGTACGCCGCGTCGAGGTGGTCGAGCACCTCGGTCAGGGTCGCCCCCTCGGCCGCAACCTCCGAGGCCCCACCGGTGTACGTCCGCAGGATCGTCGGCACCCGCACGCTCACGCTCATTTCGCACTCACGCGCGACGCTCCGGCGATCCCGGTCGCCGCGAAGGCGGCGTACGACGCGTCGATGGTGGCGGCCGGCCCCACCCGGTCGGCGATGGCGTCCAAGGTCTTCAGGCCCATCCCCGTGTTGATCACGACCGTCTCCAGGGAGGCGTCGAGCTGCCCGGTCTCGACCAGCTTCTTCAGAACGCCGACCGTGGTGCCGCCGGCGGTCTCGGTGAAGATGCCCTCCGTGCGCGCCAGCAGGATGATGCCGTCGCGCACCTCCTCGTCGGTGATGTCCTCGACCGCCCCACCGGTGCGCCGGCAGATGTCCAACACATAGGGGCCGTCGGCAGGGTTGCCTATCGCCAGCGACTTGGCGATCGTGTCCGGCTTCACCGGACGCACCACCTCGTGGCCCTCCTTGTACGCCGCCGAGATCGGGCTGCAGCCCGTGGCCTGCGCGCCGTAGATCTTGTAGGGCTTGGCCTCGACCAGACCGAGCGCGATCAGCTCCTGGAACGCCTTGTCGACCTTGGTCAGCTGCGACCCCGAAGCGACCGGGATCACGACCTGATCGGGCAGCCGCCAGCCCAGCTGCTCGGCGATCTCGTAGCCGAGCGTCTTGGAGCCCTCGGCGTAGAAGGGACGGACGTTGACGTTGACGAACGCCCAGCCCTCCTCCTCGCCGGCGATCTCGGACGCGAGCCGGTTGACGTCGTCATAGGTGCCGTTCACGGCCACCAGCTGCTCGGTGTAGACCGCGGAGTTGACCTGCTTCGGGTGCTCCAGGTCGCTCGGGATGAAGACGACCGTCTTGATGCCGGCGCGGGCACCGGCCGCGGCGACCGCGTTGGCGAGGTTGCCGGTGGAGGGGCAGGCGAACGTCGTCGCACCCAGCTCGCGGGCGGCCGACAACGCGCAGGCGACGACGCGGTCCTTGAAGGAGTGGGTCGGGTTGGTGGAGTCGTCCTTCACCCACAGGTTCGCCAGGCCCAGCTCACGGCCGAGGTTGTCGGCCTTCAGCAGCCGGGTGAATCCGGGCTCGGTATTGGGGCTTTCCTGGATGTCGGCGGGCACCGGCAGCAGCGCCTGGTAGCGCCAGATGTTGGGCGGGCCCGCCTCGATCTCCGCCCGGGTGACCGCGGGGAACTCATAGGCCACCTCGAGCGGGCCGAAGCACTCGGGGCAGGCGTAGTGCGGCCCGAGCTGCTGCAGGAATCCGCACTCGCGACAGGTCAGGCCGACGGCGTTGCCGAAGGCGCCGGGTCGCAGCGTGCCGGGCGCCCGCGAGTCGGTGTCGTGCGCCGGCGTACAGACGGGGCGCTCAGCCAGGGATGCACTCATGGAAGTCCTCCTCCTCATCGCTCCCGTGGCGGACTTCGCCATGGGCCGGATTTGGCACCTTTTCCACGTCCGCCCAGTGGTGCAGGCGGGAGGCTCGTGGCGGTTGCCGGGACTTCGTCGGGCCGTTCCCTCAGTCCCTCGTGATGAGCTGCGCTCAGCGTACGACGGCCCTGTCTCAGAATGCGAGTCGACCGTCCACCATCCGGACAGAGCCCTGGCGTGGTGGGATAGAGCGGTGGACGCCTCTTCTGCCAGCCCTGCCAGCCCTGCCAGCCCTGCCAGCCCCGCCAGAGACTCAGACCCCGACTGGGGACCGGCCACCCGCGCGGCGTACGACGCGCTCGTGGCCGCGGCCGCGCACACCGTGATCGGCCTGGACATGGACGGCACGCTCTCCCCGATCGTCGAGGACCCCGAGCTGGCCCACATCCACCCCGACGCCCCGGAGGTGCTGATCGAGCTCGCGGCCGTGGTGCGCGCGGTCGCGATCATCACCGGCCGGCCGGCGCGCCAGGCGCTGGCCCTCGGCGGGCTCGATGAGGTGGGCGACGCGATGGGCGACCAGGGCCGGGAGCTCTACGTCCTCGGGCAGTACGGCCACGAGCGCTGGACCTCGTCCCAGCGCCGGGTGATCACGCCGCGGCCGCCGCACGGATTGTCGACGTTCCTGAGCGAGCTGCCCCGGCTGCTCCGCGAGGCCGACGCGCTCGGCGCCCACGTCGAGGAGAAGGGGCTGGGTGTCGCGATCCACACCCGCCGGTTGCCGGACGCGGCCCAAGCCCAGGCCCGCTTGGTCGAGCCGGTACGCCGGGCGGCGGAGGAGCACGGACTGATCACCGAGCCGGGCCGCAACGTGGTGGAGGTCCGAGCACCGGGCGTCGACAAGGGCACTGCGGTGCGCCGGTTGGCTGAGGAGCTGGACGCGCGAGGCTTCCTGTTCGCGGGCGACGACCTGGGCGACCTCGAGGCGTTCGCGGCCGTGCGCGAGCTCGCCGAGGAAGGACTGGCGACGCTCCTGGTCTGCTCGGCCTCGGACGAGGAGAGCGCGCTGCGGGACCAGGCCGACATCGTGGTGCGCGGCCCCGACGGCGTGCTGGCCTTCCTGCGGCGCCTGACCGCCGACATCCGGGGCCGAACGTAGCGGACTAGCCCGTGGGGCTGGTGAGGATGACGGTCAGCCGGTCGCGGCGCATCGGGTCTACGGCCGGCAGCACCCGAGAGATCCCCAGGTCCAGCGCGAGCTGCTTGGCCGCCGCGCGCCGTCGCTCGGGGTAGTACACGGTGGAGGCCGGGATGGTGCCGTACCAGTTGTCCGAGCCCACGACCTGCCAGCCGAGCGAGGACGCTTGCCCGGCGACCTTGCCGGCGAGCCCCTGAACCCCGGAGTTGTTGTAGACCTCGACATAGAACGCGCTGCGATCGATGGCCGGCTTCTGCCGCTTCGGATCGGGCTTGATCGTCGGCGCCGCCGAGACCGAGGGCGTCGCGCGCGCCGGCAACGCCACCTCGCGCTCGGTGGGGCCCGGGTCGCGGGTGACGACGAACGCGACCGCCGCCATCGCCACGGCCAGGATGCTGATGATGACGACCGGCGACGGGAACACCGTCGGGAAACCGCGCCCCCGCTGCGGCGACACGGTCAGAGCTCGAAACCCAGCCGGCGCGCCGAGCGCTGCCGCTGGCGGGTCGCGCGCAACCGCCGCAGCCGGCGTACCAGCAGTGGGTCGGCCTCGAGCGCCTCGGACCGGTCGATCAGCGCGTTGAGCACCTGGTAGTAACGGGTGGCGCTCATGTCGAACTGCTCCCGGACGGCGGTCTCCTTCGCGCCGGCGTACTTCCACCACTGGCGCTCGAACTCGAGGATGTCGCGGTCGCGGTCGCTCAGGCGCGGTTGGTGGGCGGCGTGGCCGGTCAGGGCTTTCGCGGCGTCCATGTGAGGTGCTCCCGGTCTGCTGGTGCGGGCGTCTCGTTGAGGTGGGCGTACGGCGGTGGGTACGGCGTACGGCTCTTACTGTAGGCGACGAATGACAAGACTGTCATTCGCTTGCCGTTTGGACCCCGGCGAGTCGCGGCCGCCGGGCCCGTAGGGTGAGGTTCATGAGCACGCCCGTCTCTGCCGACCTCGTCGTCGTGGCCAACCGCCTGCCCGTGGACCGCGTCGTCGAGGCCGACGGGACCGTCGGCTGGCGCCGCTCCCCCGGTGGCCTGGTCACCGCCCTGGAGCCGGTGATGCGGTCCCACGACGGCGCCTGGATCGGGTGGCCGGGCAGCACCGGGGAGGGCGAGGCCGACTGGGAGCCGTTCGTGGAGGACGGCATGACGCTGGTCCCCGTCGCGCTCAGCGAGCAGGAGGTGGAGGAGTTCTACGAGGGCTTCTCCAACGGCACCCTGTGGCCGCTCTACCACGACCTGGTGGCGAAGCCGGAGTTCCACCGCGAGTGGTGGGACTCCTACGTCACCGTCAACCAGAGGTTCGCCCAGCGGGCGGCCGAGATCGCCGGCGAAGGTGCGGCGGTCTGGGTGCAGGACTACCAGCTCCAGCTGGTGCCGCAGATGCTGCGGCAGCTGCGCCCCGACCTCCGGATCGGGTTCTACCTGCACATCCCGTTCCCACCGACCGAGCTCTTCCAGCAGCTCCCGTGGCGGCGACAGATCCTGGAGGGGCTGTTGGGGGCCGACCTGATCGGCTTCCAGCTGGGCGGCGGCGCCGCCAACTTCGTGCGGCTGGTGCGGTCGCGGGTCGGCCACAAGACCCACCGAGGCGAGGTCCATCTGCCGGACGGCCGGGTGGTCCGCGCGGCCCCCTTCCCGATCTCGATCGACGCCCGTGGGTTCGAGGAGCTCGCCCGCACGCCCGCGGTCGAGGCCCGAGCGCGGGAGATCCGCACCCAGCTCGGCGACCCGAAGACCGTGCTCCTCGGCATCGACCGACTCGACTACACCAAGGGCATCTACGCCCGGTTGCGTGCCTTCGGCGAGCTGCTGCGCGACGGGCGACTCAACGTCGAGGACGTGACGTTCGTGCAGGTGGCGACGCCATCGCGCGAACGCGTGGAGCAGTATCGCCAGCTGCGCGACGAGACCGATCGGCTGGTCGGCCGGATCAACGGCGACTACGGCCGCCTCGGACACCCCGCCATCTCCTATCTCCACTCGTCCTACCCCCGCGAGGAGATGGCCGCGCTCTACCGCGCCGCCGACGTGATGGTGGTGACGCCGTACCGCGACGGCATGAACCTGGTCGCCAAGGAGTACGTCGCCTGCCGCCTCGACGTGGACGGCGCGCTCGTGCTCTCGGAGTTCGCCGGCGCCGCCGATGAGCTGCGCCAGGCCTGGCTGGTCAACCCCTACGACCTCAACGGCATGAAGGACGCCTTGGTGGAGGCGACGAACGCCAGCCCGAAGGAGAAGGGCCGCCGGATGCGTGCGATGCGCCGCCAGGTGATGGAGAACGACGTCAAGCTCTGGGCCGACACCTTCCTCGCGGAGCTGCTGCACGACGGGGAGCACGACCCGAGCCTGCGGCCACCGGCGCGCTTCTGACGGGGTCTCGGCCGGGCGCGCCTACGGCCCGCCGGATAGGTTCGTGGCATGGACCTGGTCCCGAAGCCCGATCAGGTCATCAGTGCCGCGCAGAACGTCGCTCACACCGTCCTGTACGGCGGGATGGCCGACGTACGCCCGATGCCCCGCTCGCTGGTCGCTGAGGGCCCGCGACGCGACGTCTACCACTACCGGCCCACGCCCGGCTCGAGCCCGCAGGGCGACCCGATCCTGCTGGTGATGCCGCTCGCGGCGCCGTCGATCTGCTTCGACCTGCGACGCGGCTGCTCACTGGTGGAGCACCTGGTCCGTGAGGGACATCCGACCTATCTCGTGGAGTACGGCGAGGTGTCGTTCAAGGACCGTGCCCTCGGCATGGAGCACTGGGTCGACACGGTGGTGCCGACCGCGATCAAGGAGGCCTCCGAGCACGCGGGCGGGCGACCCGTGCACGTGGTCGGCTGGTCGTTGGGCGGAATCTTCGCGCTGCTGGTCGCCGCGGACCAGCCGGACCTGCCGATCGCCTCGGTCACCTCGCTCGGAGCACCCTTCGACGTGACCCAGGTCCCGATCGTGGCGCCGCTGCGGCCGCTGCTGAACCTCGCCGATGCGCTCGGCAGCCAAGGTGGCCTGATCACCACGGCGTACCGCCTGCTCGGCGGGGCGCCCAGGCCCGTGGTGAGCTGGGCCTTCAACCTGGCGTCGGTGCAGAAGATGATCACCAAGCCGCTGGCCATCGCGGCCCATCTCGACGACGCCGACTATCTCGCGCAGCTCGAGGCGGTCGACCGGTTCAAGGCGAACATGATCGCCTACCCCGGCCGCACGTTCGGGCAGCTCTACCACCGGTTCGTGAAGGGCAACGCGCTGGCCGGCGGCCGCTTCCGGCTCGGCGAGCGCACCATCAACCTCGCCAACCTCGGCGCGCCGGTGCTGGTCTTCGCGGGCGCCACCGACGGGATCGCCCCCGTGGCCGCGGTGAAGGCGGTGACGCCGTTGCTCACCGGGTCCCCGGAGGTCCGGTTCGAGATCGTCCCGGGCGGTCATCTCGGGATGTTGACGGGCCGCGCCGCGCGAACCGGCACCTGGGCGGTGCTCGACGAGTGGGTCCGGCAGTGGACCGAGGTCGCGGCCGCGCCGCCGCGGCGGGTGCGCAAGCGCCCGGCCAAGGCGGCCAAGAAGGCGCCCGCGAAGAAGGCTCCGGCCAAGCAGGCGAGGGCCAAGAAGGCGGCGGCTAAGAAGCCGGCGGAGCCGGCCCTCGGGGCGAACCCACAACGCCGCTACGGCTCCGGCTCCTCCCGCGCTCTGTCGCCCTGATCCAGGCCGTCTCGCGCAACCCGGAGCGCCGTCTCGCGCAACCCGGAGCGCCGTCTCGCGCAACCCGGAGCGCCGTCTCGCGCAACCCGGAGCGCCGTCTCGCGCAACCCGGAGCGCCGTTTCGTGAGTAGCCTGCGGCCATGCCTGTCTCCGACCGGACGTTGTCGCGCGGGGTCCGGTTCGGCTACGGCTCGGGGTCGGTAGCGACCGGCGCCTTCGGCACCGTGCCCGGCCTGATGCTGCTGCCGTACCTCACCGACAGCCTCGGGATCGCCTCGCTGGCGGCCGGGCTGATCGTGTTCCTCCCCAAGGGCTGGGACGTGATCCTGAACCCGATCGCCGGCCGGATCAGCGACCGCACCGTGGATCCCCGCGGGCCAAGGCGCCCGTGGCTGCTGCGCGCCGGGATCGGCCTCGCGGTGGCGTTCGCGCTGATCTTCGCCGGCCCCACGACGGGGTCGCAGGTCGCGGATGCCGCGTGGGTGCTGGTCTGCTTCCTGGCCGCGGCGACGGCGTACGCCTTCTTCCAGGTGCCCTTCGTGGCGATGCCGGCCGAGATCACCTCGTCCTACGACGAGCGGACCCGGCTGATGATCTGGCGGGTCGCCCTGCTCGCCTTCACGATCATGCTGGCCGGGGCCACTGCGCCGCTGATCCGGGACACGGTCGGCGGTCGCGCGGGGTACCGCGTGATGGGCGTCGCCATGGCGCTGCTGATCCTCGTCGGCGTCCTCAGCGCCTACCGCGGCACCCGCGGCGCGCCGGTCGGGCACGTCGAGCCCGGCCCCGGCAGCCTGCGCGACCAGCTCCGGATCGTGGCCGCCGCGCGCGACTTCCGCTGGCTGCTGACCACCTTCGTGCTCCAGGCACTGGCGACCGGGAGCATGCTGGCCGGCGTCGACTACCTCGCGCGCCAGGTCCTCCAGAACCGGGGCGCGAGCACGATCCTCTTTCTCTGCTTCGTCGGCCCCGCGCTGATCCTGACGCCGGTCTGGGCTCGGATCGGAGAGAGCATCGGCAAGAAGCGCGGCTACCTGATGGCCAGCCTGATCCTCGCGGCCGGAGCACTGCTGCTCACCACCGCGCGGGTGGCACCGCCGGTCGTCGTGTTCGCGGCCACGGCGTTGGTCGGCGTCGGGTACGCCGGCGCCCAGGTGTTCCCGCTCGCGATGCTGCCCGACGCGGCCGCGGTCGATGCCCGGCGCACCGGCAGCAACCGGGCCGGCGTCTACACCGGCGTCTGGACGGCCGGCGAGACGCTCGGCCTGGCTCTCGGTCCTGCCCTCTACGCCGCGGTGCTCACCTTGGGCGGCTACCGCTCCTCGACCACGGGCGACGTCGCCCAACCCGACTCCGCGCTGACGGCGATCGTGCTCGGCTTCTCCCTGCTCCCCGCCGTCCTCACCCTGGCCAGCCTGTGGTGGCTGCGCCGCTACTCGCTGGACGCCGACCTCGTCGACACCGAAGGCTTGGAGACATGACGACTCCCGATCCGCTGACCCGACTCGAGGCCCTGCGCGCCGGCGACCTGCCGGTCCACGGCGGCCGCACCCTGGCCTACGTCTACGACTCCGGGCTGCCCGAGGTCGACGCGATGGCGCGGGAGGCGGTGGCGGCATACGCCGGCACCAACGGCCTCGACCCGACGGCGTTCCCCAGCCTGCTCACGATGGAGAACGAGCTGGTCGGCTTCGCCTGCGACCTGCTCGCTGCGCCCGACACCGCAGTCGGCACGGTCACCTCGGGCGGCACCGAGTCCTGCCTGCTCGCCGTCCAGGCCGCGCGCGACGGCCGGCCCGAGGTCACCCGGCCCAACCTGGTGCTCCCGGCCACCGGGCACGCAGCGTTCCGCAAGGCCGCCCACTACTTCGGCGTCGAGCTCCGCAGCGTCCCGGTCGGCGCCGACTTCCGGCCAGACCCTGCCGCGATGGCGGCCGCGATCGACCACGACACGGTGCTGGTGGTGGCCTCGGCGCCGTCGTACGCGCACGGCGTGGTCGATCCGGTCACCGAGATCGCCGCCGCTGCCGCAGCCCGGGGGGTTCGCTGCCACGTCGACGCCTGCATCGGCGGCTGGGTGCTGCCGTACGCCGCCCGGCTCGGCCGCGACGTCCCGCCCTGGACGTTCGCGGTCGACGGCGTCACGTCCATCTCGGTCGACACCCACAAGTACGCCTATGCCCCCAAAGGGACCTCCGTCCTGCTCCACCGCACCTCCGAGCTCCGTCGGCCGCAGTACTTCGCCTCCGCCGACTGGCCGGGCTACACGATGCTCAACACGACCCTGCAGTCCACCAAGTCGGGTGGCCCGCTCGCCGGGGCCTGGGTGGTCGTGCAGGCCCTCGGCGACGCCGGCTACCTCGAGCTGGCGCGGCAGGCCTTCGCCGCCACCGACGCGATCGTGGCCGGGGTCGCGGGGATCGACGGGCTTGAGGTGCTCGTCGCCCCCGACTCCACGCTGGTCACCGTGGTCACCGACGACACCTGCGACCCGTTCACCGTGGCCGACGAGATGAAGACCCGGGGGTGGTACGTCCAGCCGCAGCTGTCGTACGCCGGCTCCCCGGCCAACCTCCACCTCTCGGTCAGTGCCGCGACCCTCGTGCATCTCGACGAGCTGCTTGCGTCGTTCCGCGATGCCGTGGCCGCCGCCGTCACGGCCGGCCCGGTCGGTGTCGATCCCGACGTCGTCGCCTTCATCGAGGCGCTGGACCCGGCCGCGCTCTCGGACGACGACTTCGACGGCCTGCTGGCGGCCTCCGGGCTGGTCGGCGAGTCCGCCGACGGCGGGCTTGCCCTGCCGGGCCGGCTGGCCCAGGTCAACGCGATGCTCGACGTCGCCTCCCCGGCGATGCGCGAGGCGCTCCTGATCGCGTTCCTCGACCGGCTCTCGCGACCCGTGCGCCCGGGCGTGACCGGATGAGTGCGCTCGCGGGTCTCGTCGAGAAGGGTCTGGTCGAGGCCGGTTGGGCCGCGGCGCTGGCGCCGGTCGACGAGAAGCTCGCGCAGCTGGGGGCGTTCCTGCGCGAGGAGCTGGCCGCCGGTCGTCCCTACCTGCCGGCCGGTGACCGGATCCTGCGGGCGTTCCAGCGACCGCTCGCCGACGTCCGGGTGCTCGTGGTCGGGCAGGACCCCTACCCCACTCCGGGCCATCCGATCGGGTTGAGCTTCGCGGTGGCGCCCGAGGTGCGCCCGCTGCCGGGCTCGCTGCGCAACATCTACACCGAGCTGCGCGCCGATCTGGGGGCCGAGCCGCCGCCACACGGCGACCTCACGGCGTGGTCCGACCGCGGGGTGATGCTGTTGAACCGGGTGTTGACCGTGCGCCCCGGCGAGTCCGCCTCCCACCGCGGCCGTGGCTGGGAGGACGTGACCGAGTGCGCGATCGCCGCGCTGGTACGCCGCGGGGGCCCGCTCGCCGCGATCCTCTGGGGCCGCGACGCCCAGTCCCTCAAGCCGATGCTCGGCGACGTACCGTGGGTCGAGTCCGCTCACCCGTCTCCCCTGTCGGCGTCCCGGGGCTTCTTCGGGTCCCGGCCGTTCTCCCGCGTGAACGCGATGCTGGTCGAGCAGGGCGGCGAGCCGGTGGACTGGACGCTGCCGGCGTGACCATCGAGGAACAACGTTGAAACTCGAACTGTTGTGGCGACAGTGACGACCCCTGCTGGGCGGATGCCCGCGCTCTACCTCGGCCACGGCGCGCCGCCGTTGCTCGATGACGCGATCTGGTCCGGACAGCTGTCGGCCTGGGCGGGCGACCTGCCCCGCCCGACGGCGATCCTGATCGTCAGCGCGCACTGGGAGTCGGCGCCTGTGTCGCTGACCGCGTCGAGGGTGCCCTTGGTCTACGACTTCGGCGGGTTCGCTCCGAGGTACTACCAGATGACGTATGCCACCCCCGATGCCACCGCGCTGGCCCAGCGGGTGGCGTCGTTGATGCCGAGCACCGAACCGGTGCACCAGCACGCCAGCCGCGGGCTCGACCACGGTGCCTGGGTGCCGCTCAAGCTGATGTACCCCGAAGCCGACATCCCGGTGCTCCAGATGTCGATGCCCTCGCACGACCCGGAGCGGCTGATGGCGATCGGCGCCCGGTTGCGGCCGCTGCGCGACGAGGGAGTGCTGATCATCGGCTCGGGCTTCCTGACCCACGGGTTGCCGTTCCTCACCGACTGGCGGATCGACGCCTCCGCGCCCGGCTGGTCCGCCGACTTCGACGCCTGGGCGGCCGACGCCATGGCGCGGGGCGACGTCGACACGTTGGCGGCGTACTCCAGCCTTGCGCCCGGCATGCCCTACGCCCACCCCACCGTCGAGCACTTCTCGCCGCTCTTCGTCACCCTCGGCGCGGCGACGACCCCCGACGAGCCGGGGATCCAGGTGGTGGACGGGTTCTGGATGGGCCTGTCCAAGCGCTCGCTCCAGGTCGCCTGAGACAGCAGCTCGTCCGACTTGGGAGGATGCCGTCATGCGGGTGGTGTCGATGCAGTCGTGGGTGTCCTACGGGTACGTCGGGCACGCGGTCGCCACCTTCGCCCTGCAGCGGCTCGGGCACGAGGTGTGGCCGGTGCCCACCGTGGTGCTCTCCAACCACACGGGCTACCCGACGACCCACGGGCTGCGGTTGACCGCGGCGCAGGTCAGCGACCTGGTCGACGGGCTCGACGAGCGCGGCGCGCTGGCCGGGGCCGACGCCGTGATCAGCGGCTACCTCGGTGACCCGGACCTGGTGGCGACGGTCGCGGCCACCGTCCACCGCACCCGTGCGGCCAGCCCCGCCGCGACGTACACCTGCGACCCCGTCCTGGGCGACACCGCCCAGGGATTCTTCGTGCCGCCCGCGTTGGCGGAAGCCGTACGCCGCTCCCTGGTCCCGCTCGCCGACCTGGTGACCCCCAACGCCTTCGAGCTCGAAGCCCTCACCGGCGCTGAGGTGCACGATGTCGACTCTGCGCTGGCCGCGGCGCAGGCGCTGCGCGAGCTGGGTCCGGCCTCCGTGCTGGTCACCTCGGTGCCCACCGGCCCGCAGACGATCGGCATGCTGCTCGTCGGGAGCTCGGCGGCCTACCTGTGCACGACCCCGCTCCTCGCGCTGACCCCGGCCGGAACGGGCGACCTGGTGGCCGCCCTGGCGACCGCGCATCTGCGCACCGCCGCCTCGCCCCGCGCCGCCGTCGAGCAGACGACCGACAGCGTGTTCGCCATCCTCGAGACCACCCTCGACAGCGGGACCTCGGAGCTGGCGGTGATCGCCGCCCAGGCGGCGCTCGCCCGCCCGGGGGGCCGGTTCCGCGCCGAGCGGCTGGGCTGAGAGCACGGAGCCGCGTGTCAGGATTGAACTGACGACCGTCCGCTTACAAGGCGGGTGCTCTACCACTGAGCTAACGCGGCCTGCGTCCGCGGCGTACCCAAGTCGTACGCCGCGCGGGCGGCGCCCATGGTATCCGCGCTGACGAATCCGTGCTGACCCCACTCTGACGCCACGCTGAGGTGCTCGCGTTCTGCTGAGGGTCCAGGCCGGTCATCGGGCCGGCCCTCTTTCAGGAGGACCACATCATGAAGATTCCGATCGCACTCGCAACCCTGGTGGGAGCCGGGTTTCTCGTCCCGCTCGCGCTCGCCCCGGCCAGCGCGTCCCTCCCGGGCGGATGTTCCGCTCCAGGAGTGCTCATCGTCGGCACCAACGGCAACGACGTCCTCGTCGGCACCAACGGAGCCGACACCATCCGCGGCCGCGGAGGCAACGACACGATCATCGGCCGCGGAGGCAACGACACCCTCATCGGCGGGGACGGCAACGACACCCTGAGGGGCGGTGCCTGTGACGACACCCTGCTCGGCCAGGACGGCAACGACACCGCCGAGGGTGGCAGCGGCAATGACCGGCTGGATCTCGGCAACGGCGACGACCGCGGTGCGGGTGACTCCGGCAATGACAAGGTGCGCGGCGGCCGCGGCGACGACCGGCTGGCAGGCGGGTCGGGGCGCGACAAGCTGTACGGCGGACCCGGCGCCGACCGACTGCGCGGCAACGCAGGCTTCGACCGCGGTTGGGGTAACGCCGGCAACGACAACTGCCAGACGGTCGAGGTGGCGTTCAGCTGCTGACCCACCGAGCGCCCGCATCCCGAGAGGGCGCGCATCTCCCCCGTGCTGCGGGTTCGGACTCCCCCCGTCCGGCCTCGCGGCACGGGGGCGCTCGTCTCCGCATGGTGGCCCGGGCGTGCCGTTGCACGAGCGGACGCGAGAGACTGACGCCCATGACTTCCGCGGGCGGCCACGACCTCGATGCCGACGTCGGCTCCTGGCCCGCGTTGCAGCAGCTCGCGCAGAGGTACGGCGTCGGCACGGAGTACTGGGACTGGCAGGGACGCCACACCCTGGTCTCGGTCGGCACCGTCGTCGGGGTGCTGGCGGCCTTCGGCGTCGACGCCGCCGACGACGAGTCGGTCGAGCGCGCCCTGCGCACTCTCGACGAACGCCCCTGGCGGCAGGTCCTGCCTCCCGTGGTCGTGATGCGCGAGGGCAGTGCCGGCTCCGTCCTGGCACACGTTCACCACGGCTCGTCGTTGACCGTGGTGATCCACACCGAGGACGGCGACGTCGTCGACGCCACCCAGGCCGAGCACAACGTGGCGCCGTACGACGTGGACGGCGAGCTGATGGGCGAGGCTCGCTTCGAGCTGCCTGCCGACCTCCCCCTCGGCTACCACACCCTTCGCGCGCGCACCGACACCGCCGAGGCCGAGGCGCTGCTGGTCGTCGCGCCGGAGCGGCTCGAGCTGCCGCCGGCGCTGGCATCCCAGGCGTGGGGCATCACCGCCCAGCTGTACGCCGCCCGGTCCCGGCAGTCCTGGGGAGTCGGCGACTTCGCCGACCTGGCGAGCCTCGCTCGCTGGGGTGCCGACCTCGGGGCCGAGTTCGTCCTGGTCAACCCGCTCCACGCCGGAGAGCCGGTGCCACCGCTGGAGCCTTCGCCGTACCTCCCCACCTCACGACGGTTCCTCAACCCGCTCTACGTCCGGATCGAGGACGTGCCCGAGGCTCGCGTTCTGGCGACGACCCCGCAGGTCATCATCGAGCGGCTGGCCGCCGCCGCGCGTGAGTCGGCCGACGAGGGGCTGATCGACCGGCAGACGGTCTGGCGCGCGAAGCTCGACGCCTTGGAGCTGGTCTTCTCGGCGCCCCGCAACAAGCAGCGGCAGGGCGAGCTCGACGCGTTCCTCGACGAGCAGGGGGAGCCGCTGCAGCAGTTCGCCCTGTGGTGCGCGCTGGCCGAGCTGTTCATCGAGGCGGACGGCCCGGGAGTGCCGTGGCCGGAGTGGGCGCGGGATCCGGCGTCCCCGGCGGTCGCCGAGCTGGCCGAGGACCTCGGCGACCGGGTGGAGTTCTTCGCCTGGCTGCAATGGGTCGCCGACGACCAGCTGGGTACGGCGCAGGCGGCGGCACGTGAGGCCGGGATGTCGATCGGCGTGGTCACCGACCTCGCGGTCGGCGTACACCCGTCGGGGGCCGAGACCTGGACCCTCGGCGACGCGCTCGCCGGCGGGGTGACCGTGGGTGCACCCCCGGATGCCTTCAACCAGGTCGGCCAGGACTGGTCGCAGCCTCCGTGGCGACCCGACCGGCTCGCGGACCTGCGCTACGCGCCGTACCGCGCGATGCTGCACACCGCCTTCCGGCACGCCGGGGGGCTCCGGATCGACCACGTGATGGGCCTGTTCCGGCTGTGGTGCATCCCCCAAGGCAGCCCGCCGAGCCAGGGCGCCTACCTGCGCTACGACCACGAGGCGATGGTGTCGATCCTGCTGCTGGAGGCCCATCGCGCCGGCGCCTTCGTCGTGGGCGAGGACCTGGGGGTGGTGGAGCCGTTCGTCCGGGACTACCTCCACGGGCGCGGGGTGCTCGGCACCTCGATCCTGTGGTTCGAGGCCGACGACGGGGTGCCCCGGTCCCCCGAGGGCTATCGCGAGCTGTGCCTGGCCTCGGTGACCACGCACGACCTGCCGCCGACCGCGGGCTACCTCGCCGGGGAGCACGTCCAGTTGCGCGACCGGCTGGGCCTGCTCACGCGACCGGTCGACGAAGAGCTGGCGGTGGCTGACGATGAGCGCGCCGCCTTCCTCGGCCTGGCCCACGACCGGGGTCTGCTGACCGACGCCGCCTCCGAGCAGGAGCTGGTCGAGGGGCTGCACGCCCTGCTGGCCCGGGCCCCTTCACTGCTGCTGGGCGTGGCCCTTCCCGACCTGGTCGGCGACCGGCGCACCCAGAACCAGCCGGGCACCCACCGGGAATACCCCAACTGGTGCATCCCCCTGACCGGGCCCGACGGTCGACCGGTGCTGCTGGACGACCTGCCGGCCAACGAGCGCGCGCGCAGCCTCGCCGCTCGCCTGCGCAACGCCGACCCGGTGACCTAGGCTCGCGTCGTGGCTCTGAGAATCGCCGCCAGCCGGCCGGACCCGGCCATCGTCTCGCTGCCGTGGTCGACCCCGCTGGAGGAGTGGGGCGACGAGTACCTCGTGCCGCTGCCGCGCGGCCTGTCGCGGCACACCGTGCGGATCGTGCGCTTGCACGAGCGGGTGTACGCCGTGAAGGAGACACAGGAGGAGATGGCCTGGCGGGAGTACCGCCTGCTCCGCGACCTCCAGCGGATCGGACTCCCCGCCGTGGTGCCGCAGGCCGTCGTGACCGGCCGGGTGGACGCCGCGAAGGAGCCGTTGCTCTCGGCGCTGATGACCCGCCACCTGCGCTTCTCGCTGCCCTATCGCAGCCTGTTCGGGCACGGCGTCCGCACCCAGCACCTGCCGTCGCTGGTCGACGCGATGGTGGTGCTGCTGGTGCGGCTGCACCTGGCCGGCTTCTACTGGGGCGACGTGTCCCTGTCGAACGTGTTGTTCCGGCGCGACGCCGGCGCGTTCACGGCGTACCTCGTCGACGCCGAGACCGGCGAGCTGAGGCCGTCGCTGTCGGCTGGGATGCGGGAGTACGACCTCACCGTCGGCACGCAGAACATCTTCGCGGAGCTGCTCGACCTCCAGGCCAGCGACGAGGAGACCTATGCCGAGGTGGAGGCCCACGAGATCGTCGACCTGCTCGAGGAGCGCTACCACGCGCTCTGGGCGGAGCTGACCAGCGAGGAGCACTTCAGCGCCACGGAGATGTGGCGCCTCGAGGAGCGGATCGAACGGCTCAACGAGCTGGGCTTCGACGTCGACGAGCTCGACATCGTCACCGATCTCGATGGCGACGAGGTCGTGATCCGTCCACGGGTGGTGGAGCTCGGGCACCACCAGCGCGAGCTGCGCGACCTCACCGGCATGAGCGTCGAGGACAACCAGGCGCGGCGGCTGCTGAACGACCTCGCGGCCTACACCGCCACCACGGCGCTGGGGCGCGAGGACCGGATCCTGGTGGCGGCGCGGTGGATGACGGAGTACTACGACCCGGTGGTGCGGCTGATCCCGGCGGAGCTGCGCGGCCGCCTGGAGCCGGCGGAGTTCTACCACGAGGTTCTGGTGCACCGGTGGTACCTCTCCGAACGCGCCGGCGCCGAGGTCGACATCTTCGAGACCGCTCGCGACTACATCGCCGAGGTGCTCACCGCGAAGCCGGAGGAGGCCATCGCCGCCGACTGACGAAACGGCGCCCCCGGTCGCACGAAACGGCGGTTGTGGTCGCACGAACCGGCGCCCCGGTCGCACGAACCGGCGGTTGTGGTCGCACGAACCGGCGGTTGTGGTCGCACGAACCGGCGCTGGTGGTCAGCGCAACAGGTCGCGGGCGATGACCATCCGCTGGATCTGATTGGTGCCCTCGAAGATCTGGGTCACCTTGGCGTCACGGAAGAGTCGCTCGACGGGGTAGTCACGGGTGTAGCCGTTGCCGCCCAACACCTGCACCGCGTCGGTGGTCACTCGCATCGCGGCGTCCGAGGCGGTCAGCTTGGCGATACTCGCCTGCCGCGTGAACGGCCGTCCGGCATCTTTGAGCCGCGCCGCGTGGAGGTACGCCGACCGGGCCTGCTCGACGGCGGCGGCCATGTCGGCCAACAGGAACTGCAGCCCCTGGAAGTCGCCGATCGCACGCCCGAACTGCTGACGCTCGCGGGCGTAGGAGACGGCGTACGCCAGCGCCGCCTGGGCGATGCCGGTCGCCACAGCCGCGATGCCGAGCCGGCCGGAGTCCAGCGCGCCCAGGGCGATCCTCATCCCGGCGCCTTCGTCGCCGAGCCGCTGGGTGACCGGAATCCGGGCGTTGTCCAGCAGGACCGGGGTGGTCACGTCACAGTGCAGCCCCATCTTTCGCTCGGGCGGCCCGAAGGTCAGGCCCTCGGTGTCGGCCGGGACGACGAAACACGAGAGCCCGCCGTGCACCTCGTCGGAGGTGCGGGCGAATAGGATGTAGTAGTCGGCGCAGGAGCCGTTGCTGATCCACTGCTTCGCGCCGGAGACGGCGTACGCCTCTCCGTCGGAAACCGCGCGGGTGCGGATGGCGCTGACGTCGGAGCCGGCCTGGGGCTCCGACAGGCAGTAGGCGCCGAGCCACTCGCCCGAGAGCATCCGGGGGAGCCAGGTGCTCCGCTGGTCGGGGCTCGCGTGCGCCGCGACGACGGACGCAGTGAGGGTGTGGACCGAGAGCCCGACCCCCACGCTGGGCCACGCGGCGGCCACCTCTTCGACGACCTGGAGGTAGACCTCGTAGGGCTGGGCGCCGCCTCCGTCCTCCTCGGCGAACGGCAGCGACAGCAGGCCGGACCGGCCGAGCACCGCGTAGGCGTCGGCGGGGAAGTCGCCCGCCTCCTCGGCATCGTGGACCTTCGGTTCCAGCTCCTTGGCGGCGATGTCGCGGGTGAGCTCGAGCAGCGCCTCGGCCTCCTCGGTCGGCAGCAGTCGGTCCACGGTCGTCGCCATCCTTCGATCCTAGGACGGCCGCGGCGTCGGGGAGGTCGTCGCGGTCGGACTTCGGCTGGTGCTGTCAGCGGGCCGCGAGTCGGGCGCCGGATCGGCGTAGGCCAGCTCGACGTAGTCGCGGACCGTGAAACTTCCGTCGGTGTCCAGCAGGACCGGCTGGATCCCGACCGGACGGCCGTCGCGGTAGGTGATCAGGGAGACCTCAGCCTCGCGCCGCAGCTTGCTCCCGACGGCGATGGCGTACGCCGCGCCGCCCGCGGTCCCGGTGGTGTAGCGCCATCCGGTGCTGCCGTTCTCGCCCTCGACCCGCGTCGGCCCGACCTGGACATGAAGATGCCCGCCGACCACGAGGTCGACGCAGCCCCGGGCGAGAGCCTCGCTTCCGAGCGCCGCGTCGTGGAGGAGCAGGGTGTTGACCCGCTGGTCTTCATCACAGACGCCATCGGCAACCAGGCTGACCGTGTCGGCGAACGAGCGGCCGGGCTCGTCGCGCCAGTTGCCGAGCCCGCTGGAGCGGGGGTCGTCGATCCCCCAGAGCACCGAGCCGCCAGGCCCCTCCACCGCACCGCCCGCGGGCCTGGTCCACCCCAGGTCTGCGAGGTAGTCGCCGACGAAGCTGCCGTGGTCGTGGTTGCCCGAGATGGAGTAGCGGTCGAATCCGTCGAAGGCGGAGTCGAGGGAGTCCAGGCTGAACGCCTCCCAGGAGCGCCCAGCCGAGGTGTCGTCCCCGGCGTCGAGGATCACGGTCGCGCCGGCTGCGTCGGCGACGGCGCGGGCGACCGGGTCCATTCCGATGTTGTCGTGGCGGTCCGAAACGAGGATGGCCACGGTCTCGTCTGCCTCGGGGGTCCGCAGCACCAGATCAACGGCGCGAGCTTCGGCGTCGGCGTACCAAGTCTTGCTGGCGCGGTACGTCGAGATGGCGCTGGCCAACAGTCGCTGGGACTCGGCGCCGGTGAGGTCGGTGCGCACCTGGACCCCGGAGAGCTCCTCGGGGAGGGCCACCGTGGAGCCGACGAAGTCCTGGAGGGTGGCCCATTCGCGCTCCGGCTGGCCGGCCCCTCGGGACGTCGCCCAGGGCAGGGTGCCGACGGCGACCGCTCCGACCAGGGCTGCGATGCCGGCCAGCCCCACCGGACGGCGTACCGCCGCGCTGAGCTCGCGACGGCGTTGCCGACCCAGGAGCAGCCAGACCGCGACGGGTGCCGCGCCGGCCAGCGCACCCAGCAGTGCCGCGTCGACGGCCATGTCCACGATCGCCCCGCTGACCAGGTCGAACTGGCTCTCCGGCCGGCTCGCGATGAAGCCGTAGCGCTGCACCAGCTCGTCGAGGGTGCGGGACTCGGTCTTGCCCAGCGTGAGCTCGGCGCCGAACCTCCCCGGTGAGTCCAGCCGTACGTCCGGGAGCAGGGGGCCGCTGTGGATCTCGATCCGGCCGCCCAACGACGGCCGGATGGCGGTCTCGTGGCTGGCCACCACGACGGTCCGGCTCGACGCGAGGAAGATCCCCAGCCCGGCGGCCGATGCCATCACCAGCCACACCAAGAACAGCGCACTCCCGGACAGCAGCGCCCGGCGCGACGGCGTACGGATCAGCATCCCCCTTGCATACCATCCGCACGAGACGGCGCCCCCGGTTGCACGAAACGGCGCTCCCGGTTGCACGAAACGGCGCTCCCGGTTGCACGAGACGGGAAAAGGCGCTCCCGATGCCGTCCACAGAGGCTTGGGCACCGACTCGTTCCACAGGGCGGCGTGCCAAGCGTGGCCAGCCCCAGCAGAACGGGCAGCACCCTGGAATGACAACGACTCCGCTCCCTCCAAGACCCTTTGCCCTCAACGAGCTGAGCGAGCTCGGTCTGACCCGGGGCAGGCTGCGCCAGCTGATGAAGAGCGGAGACGTGCGACGCGTGCTGCGTGGCGTCTACGCGTCCACGGAACTCGCCGATCTTCAATCCACGAGAGCAGCCGCGCTCGGCCTGGCCCTTGGGCCTCACTGCGTGGTCGCGGACCTCGCCGCAGCCTGGCTCCACGGCGTTCCCTGCTACGACCCTCGGGATCTCGACGCTCCGCCTGGTCTGCACATCGTGTCCGTCGGCAGCTACGACCGCAGCCGCCGCGCCGAGCTTCTGGGTGGCACGAGGACGCTCCTGCCTGACGAGGTGATGACACTCGACGGTGTCCGCGTGACCACCCCGATCCGCACGTCATGCGACGTCGCGAGCCTGCGCGGTCGATCCAGGGCACTCGCTGCCCTCGATGGATTCGCCAGAGCCTTCGACCTGGCGCCAGACGACTTCGCGGCGGTTCTCCCTCGCTTCCGCGGTCGACGCGGGTGCCGACAGCTACGGGATCTGGTTCCCCACGTGTCCCCGCTGGCGGAGTCGCCGGGAGAGTCCTGGACCCGCCTGGCGATCATCGACGCCGGGTTGCCGGTGCCCGCGCCCCAGCGGTGGGTATGTCTGCCGGCGTACGGCTGGATCCGTCTCGACCTCGCCCACGAACACCTGAGGATCGCCATCGAGTACGACGGTCAGGAGTTCCACGGTGAAGACCGCCGCGAGCAGGATGACAAGCGGCGTGCGGCCCTCCGCCGAGCCGGCTGGCACGTCATCGTCGTCACCAAGTTCGACCTGTCCGGCGAGCAACTCCACGCGTGGCTGGGCGAGCTTCGGAGCGAGATCGCCGCCCGGCGTACGCCGCCGCAGCGACGCTACGCGCGCGGGCCGGCGGCTTGACCCGGGCCGCAACCACCAGCGCCGTCTCGCGCAACCACAGGCGCCGTCTCGCGCAACCAGGAGCGCCGTTTCGTGGTCAGGCGCGGGACTGCGCCACGGCGTACAGCGCGATGCCCGCAGCCACGCCGGCGTTCAGCGACTCCAGGGACGATGCCATCGGGATCGACAGGAGCTGGTCGCAGGTCTCCGCCACCAGCCGGGACAGCCCCTCGCCTTCGGAGCCGACCACGAGCACCAGCGGCCCGTCCCCTAGCTCGAAGGCCGGCAGCGCCACGTCGCCCTCGGCCGCCAGCCCGACCACCATGCAGCCGGCGTCCTGATAGGCCTTCAGCTGCCGGACCAGGTTGACCGTCTGGGCCACCGGGATCCGCGCCGCCGCGCCGGCGCTGGTCTTCCACGCGGACGCGGTCATCCCGGCCGCGCGCCGCTCGGGGATGACCACGCCGTGCGCGCCGAACCCCGACGCCGACCTGATCACCGCGCCCAGGTTGCGCGGGTCGGTGATCGAGTCCAGCGCCACGATCAGCGGCGGCTCGCCGGCCGCTCGCGCGTGATCCAGCAGATCGTCGGGATGGGCATACTCGTACGCCGGGATCCGCGCGGCCAGCCCCTGGTGCACCGCACCACCGGTCATCCGATCGAGCTCGCCCCGCGACACCTCCATCAGCGAGATCCCGCGCTCCCCGACCAGCTTGAACGCCTCCCGCAGCCGGCCGTCGCGCTCGGCCCCCTCCGCAACATAGAGCGTCGTGACCGGCACCCCGCCACGCAGCGCCTCGACGACCGAGTTGCGCCCGGCCACCCACTCGGCGTCGGTCGACTTCGAGGTGCGGCGCTGCGGCCGCTTCCCGGCCTCGCGTTCCGCACGAGTCTTCGCCTTGGCCGCCCGATGGTAGGGACGGTCCACGGCCTTGGGCGTCGGACCCTTGCCCTCGAGCCCCCGACGGACCCGACCGCCGGAGCCCGCCGTGGGCTTCTTCGTCGACTTACGAATCGCGCCCTTGCGTTGTGAGTTGCCGGCCATCAGGACGCACCCCCCAGCGACCACTTCGGGCCTGTCGCAGTGTCTTCGATCGCGATCCCGGCAGCAGTCAGCTGGTCGCGGATCGCGTCGGCGCGCGCGAAGTCCTTGGCCGCTCGCGCCGCGGTCCGGTCCGCGAGCAGTCCGGCCACGAGCGCGTCGACCACCCCGGCCAGCGCGCCGTCGTCCCCCGCCGGCCCCCAGGCCGGGTCAGCCGGGTCCAGGCCGAGCACCCCGAGCATCCGGCGTACGACGGCGACGGTCGCGCGCAGCTCGGCGGAGTCACCCTCACTCACCAGGGTGTTCCCACGCCGCACGGCGTTGTAGATCACGCCGACCGCAGCCGGCGTTCCGAGGTCGTCGTCCATGGCCGCGGCGAAGGCGTCCCACACCGCCGCCTCGACCACGGGGTCCGCCTCACCCGGCCCGGCGAGCTCATCGGCGCGCTCCAGGAAGCCCTCGATCCGCCGGAACCCCGCCGCCGCCTCGTCGAGCGCCTCGAAGGAGAACTCCACGTGCGAGCGGTAGTGCGCGGCAACGATGTAGTAGCGCAGCTCGATCCCCCGCACCCGCTCGAGCACGCTCGGCACCAGCATCGAGTTGCCGAGCGACTTCGACATCTTCTCGCCGGCAGTCGTGATCCACGCGTTGTGCAGCCAGTACGCCGCGAACGGCCGGCCCGCAGCCTGTGACTGCGCCATCTCGTTCTCGTGGTGCGGGAAGCGCAGGTCGACGCCGCCACCGTGGATGTCGAAGGCCGGCCCGAGGTACTTCCCGGCCATCGCGGAGCACTCGATGTGCCAGCCCGGCCGCCCCGGCCCGTAGGGCGACGGCCACGCGGCCGTCTCCGGCTCGGACTCCTTCTTCCAGCCCTTCCAGAGGGCGAAGTCCCGCGGGTCGCGTTTGCCTCGCGGGTCGGCGTCCTCGGCAGGCTCCATGTCGGCCAGACCCTGCCGGGTCAGGGAGCCGTACGCCGACCACGAGTGCACATCGAAGTAGACGTCGCCCGACCCGTCCTCGGCCGCATAGGCATGCCCGCGGCCGATCAGCTCGCCGATCAGCTCCAGGATCTCGGGGATGTGTCCGGTCGCCGCCGGCTCATAGGTGGGCGGCAGCACGTTGATCGCGCCCAGGGCCTGGTCGAGCTCGCGGTGCATGGCGTAGGCCAGGTTGAACCACGGCCGGCCCTGAGCCTCGGCCTTCGCCAGGATCTTGTCGTCGATGTCGGTGACGTTGCGGATGAAGCTCACGTCGTACCCCGCCTGCATCAGCCATCGCCGCAGCACGTCGAAGTTGACGGCCGAGCGCACGTGGCCGACGTGCGGCTCCGACTGCACGGTCAGGCCGCAGACGTAGATGCCTGCCTTCCCCGCCTCGAGGGGGACGAAGTCGCGGACCTCGCGGGTGGCGGTGTCGTAGAGCCTGAGGGTCACAAGCGCCGAGTCTAGTGTCGGGAGGCCGAGGGTCAGACTTCGGCGACGAAGTCGACCGTGTGCCAGCCGGTGGCACCGTCGGGGATCACATCGACGCGCACGCCCGTCTGCACCACGCCCTGCTTGTCCGTCGCCCGGACCCGCAGCAGATGCTCGCCAGGCTGAGCATCGAGGGTGGCCGCCCACTGCACCCAGGTGTCGTCGTTGGGCACCGAAGCGAGCTGCGCGGGCTCCCACTGGCCGCCGTCGAGCTGGACCTCCACCCCCGCGATGCCGGTGTGCTGCGACCAGGCGGACCCGCCCACCCGCAGACTGCCGGCGGCCACCTTGGCACCGGAGGACGGCACATCGATCCGCGAGGCCATCTTGACCGGCGCCCGCTCGGCCCAGCCGCGCTCGGTCCAGTACGCCGTGAACTTCTCGAAGCGGGTCACCTCGAGGTCGACCACCCACTTGGTCGCCGACACGAACCCGTAGAGGCCGGGCACGATCATCCGCACCGGGAAGCCGTGCTCGATCGGCAGCGGCTGCCCGTCCATGGCGACGGCGAGCAGCGCGTTGCGGTCGTCGGTCAGCGCCCCGATCGGCGTCCCACAGGTCCAGCCGTCGTGGGAGGTCTGCAGCACGGCATCCGCTTCCGGGTGTACGCCGGCCTCGGCCAACAGGTCGGCGATCCGCACCCCGCTCCACCAGGCGTTGCCGACCAGGCCCCCGCCGACCGAGTTGGACACGCAGTTCAGCGTGATCCAGGCCTCGGTGAGCTCACGGCTCACCAGATCCTGGTAGGTCAGGACCACCTCCCGGTCGACCATGCCGTGCAGGCGCAGCTGCCAGGTCGTCGGGTCGATCGCGGGCGGCGCGATCAGGGTGTGGATGGTGTAGAAGTCGGCGTTCTCGGTGCGCCACGGCTGCACGCCCTTGACCGCGACCGAGGCGTTCCGGGGCACCGTCGGCATCGTCACGCCGTCGAGCCGCAACAGGTCCCGCGCGGCCTCCACGCGCTCGCGCCCCCGGCCCAGCCAGCGCCCGACGGCCACCGCCACGACGGCGCCGGCGCCGACCGCGCCCAGGCGGCGGAGGAAGGCCCGCCGGCCCTCGTCCCCGGCGGAGGTCGAGTCGGAGGTCGAGGCAGCGGCGTCGGCGTACGCCAGTCTTCCGACCAGCCAGGCGAACCCCAGCTGCCAGGTGAGGTAGCCGACCAGCACCGGGACCAGGCGGGTGGGGCCGGCGCCCTGGCTGGTCAGCGCGGCATAGGCGCCGACCGCGGCGAGCACGGTGAAGACCAGGGTCGAGACCCACAGCCGCCGCCTCCCCCACAGGCCGGCGAGCGCGAAGCCCCCGAGGAGCAGGGCCAGGATCGAGCCCAGGAGGAACGGCTTGTCGTAGAAGCTCAGGGTCTGGATCGCCTGCTCGGCCACCTGCCCGGGCGTATGCCGGATCACCAGCTCGGCGACCGCCACCAGCGGGCTCTCCCGCACCGACAGCGCGGAGGCGGTGGCGGCGCTCGTCGCCAGACCCGCCAGGCCGGCGGCAAGACCGGCGAGGACCCACGGCACTCGAGAGGAGTTCACGCTCCAGATTGTCCCTCGTGCATGATCGCAGTGTGAATGACGAGGGGCTTACGGCTCGGGTGGGGATCGGGACGGACGTTCACGCCCTCGCCGAGGGCGTGCCGCTGTGGCTGGCCGGACTGTCCTGGCCCGACGAGCCGCGCGGTCTGACGGGCCACTCCGACGGCGACGTCGCGGCCCACGCCGCCTGCGACGCCCTGCTGTCGGCCGCCGGCCTCGGCGACCTCGGTTCGACGTTCGGCACCGCCGAGCCGGAGTGGGCCGGTGCGAGCGGAGCCCGCCTGCTGTCCGAGACCGCCCGCCGTGTCAGCGAGGCCGGATTCACGATCGGCAACATCGCCGTGCAGGTAATCGGCAACGCACCGAAGCTCGCCCCTCGCCGAGCCGAGGCGGAGGCAGTCCTGACGGCCGCTGCGGGGGCTCCGGTCTCCGTCTCGGCCACCACGACCGACGGTCTGGGGCTGACCGGCCGCGGTGAAGGCCTGGCCGCGATCGCCACCGCCCTGGTGCAGCGGCGGGGCCAGCGACCACGACCCACCTCAGCCTCGGTCTCGGCGTGACCAACGCCGCCGTCGTCATCCTCGGCGCCGGCTCGGGTTCCCGGGTCGGCGCCGAGGTAAACAAGGTGCTGCTGCCCCTCGCCGGCGACCCCGTGATCGCCTGGTCGGTCCGGGACGCACTTGCCTGCCCGGGAGTCATCCGGGTGCTCGTCGTGGTGCGCGAAGGAGAGCAGGACGCCGTGGCGGCTGCCCTCCAGGGCGCCGGCGTCGACGACGAGCGGCTGAGCTACATCACGGGAGGCGCGACCCGGCACGCCTCGGAGTGGCACGCCGTCCAGGCGCTGGCCGAGGAGATCGACGGCGGCACCGTCGAGGTGGTGGCCATCCATGACGCAGCCCGCCCCTGGGCCGGAGCGGAGCTGTTCGAACGCGTCCTGGAGGCAGCCGCCGAGCAGGGCGGCGCGATCCCGGTACTCGACCTGGTCGATGTGGCCTCTCGGGACGGCTCGGCGCTGCCGGAGCGCCTGGTCGCGGTCCAGACCCCGCAGGCGTTCCGGGCCAGACCCTTGCTGGCGGCGTACACGCACGCCGAGCGGGACGGCTTCGCCGGCACGGATACGGCCTCCTGCCTCGAGCAGTACGCCGCTGGCGAGCTGCGGGTGGCTGCGGTTCCAGGGTCTCCCCGCAACCAGAAGATCACCTACGCCGCGGATCTGGGCTCGGCAGGCTGACCCGTCGTCCGCCGACGGCGCTCACCTGGGGGGATCCACCACCTCCACGACGAATGCCGCACGCGCCTCGGCCAGCCATTCGCCGAGGCGCGCACGTCCCGGTGAAGGCAGACTCGAAGCCGCCGCGGCACGAAGCCCCAGCGGCGGTCGCACGGTGATCAGCTCGTCGCGGTCGTAGGTCGCCACCACGGCCCCGGCCCTCACTACCTTGACGGTGTCGGTGACCGGAACGGCGGTGACCACGACGTCGGCCTGCGCGAGCGCCTCGAGAACGCGGCGAGCTCCGGCCGAGTCGGTGTCGTGGTCGGTCACGAGCACCGGCCGCCCGCCGACACCGGCCGCGGCCGCGGCCGCGAACGCGGCCCAGGCTGCCTCCGGGCCGCCGAGCGGCCACACCGCCACGTCGTCCTCACCCGGGAACGACGAAGCCCCCGGGGATTCCCCGGGGGCTTCGAACGAGTGGGTGGTCAGGAGGCGAGCACCTCGTCGAGGATCGTCTCCGCCTTGTCCTCGTTGGTGTGCTCGGCGAGCGCCAACTCGGACACCAGGATCTGCCGCGCCTTGGCCAGCATCCGCTTCTCACCTGCGGAAAGGCCGCGGTCACGCTCCCGGCGCCACAGGTCGCGCACGACCTCGGCCACCTTCATCACGTCACCGCTGTGCAGCTTCTCGAGGTTGGCCTTGTAGCGCCGCGACCAGTTGGTGGGCTCCTCGACGTGCGCCGCTCGAAGCACCTCGAACACGCGCTCAAGGCCCTCCTTGTCGACAACATCGCGGACGCCGATCATGTCGAGGTTGCACGCCGGGGCCCGGACCACCAGGTCGGGCTGGGCGACGATCCGGAGCACGAGGTACTCGCGGTCCTCCCCCTTGATCTTCCGCATCTCGATGTCTTCGATGACGGCAGCGCCGTGATTCGGGTAAACAACCGTTTCGCCGACGGTAAATGTCATATGTCAAGTACCCCTTCCTGGGTGACCAGTCTAACACGCCTCCAGGGTCGACCGGAACGCGTTTCCCCAGGTCAGAGGCCATATCGGGGCTTGACAGGAAGGGCGGAAATGTGCAGGCGGCCGCCGTCGCCGGACCGTAGGCCGCTGCGCCGGTCCCGGCCGCTAGGCTGAGGCCGCACGCCCGGGACGGGCGCGCCGGGACGGTCCCGAGCGGGCATCCTGACCGAAAGTGGCGAAGGCGAGGACGACACATGCGGCTGCGACGCTCGCAAGCGATGCTGACAGGCACCCTGTTGCTCATGGTCCCGGCCTCGGTCTCGTGTAGCGCGATCGGCAGCGACGCGGCGACCAACCGGCCGTACACCCCCGCGGCGGGCGCCAACGAGCGCACGGCCGGCGTGGACGTGCTCGGCGCGGTGGTCGTCTCCGCCCAAGGCGGCTCCGGCACCTTCATCGCCACCTTCGTCAACAACAGCGCCACCGACCCTGCCACCGTCGCCATGATCAACTCGGCGCCGGGCGCCCAACAGCTGACGGTCGGCGAGTTCCCGCCGATCACCGTCCCCGCCCGAGGACTGAACAATCTCGCCGCCGAGGGCAACAGCGGCATCCCCGTGTCCGGGGACTTCGCCGCCGGCGGCTTCCTGGCCCTCCAGATCACGTTAGGCAGTGGCGAGACCGTGGACCTCAAGGTGCCCGTCGTCCCCGACGACGAGCAGTTCATCAACGAGTTCCAGGGGCTCGACACCTCTGGCGAGTCCTGATCCGATTCCTCACCCACCAGGAGATGCGATGACCTACACGCTGGTGCTGCTCCGCCACGGCGAGAGCGACTGGAACGCCAAGAACCTGTTCACCGGCTGGGTGGACGTCACGCTGACCGACAAGGGCCAAGCCGAGGCGGTGCGGGCGGGAGAGCAGCTCCTCGAGGCCGACATCCTGCCCGACGTCGTCCACACCTCCCTGCAGCGGCGGGCGATCAACACCGCCTGCGTCGCGCTCGATGTCGCCGACCGGCACTGGATCCCGGTCCGGCGATCCTGGCGGCTCAACGAGCGCCACTACGGCGCATTGCAGGGCAAGGACAAGAAGCAGACGTTGGAGGCCTACGGCGAGGAGCAGTTCATGCTCTGGAGGCGCAGCTTCGACGTGCCGCCGCCACCGCTGGCCGACGACGACGAGTTCTCGCAGGCCAGGGACCCTCAGTACGCCGACCTCGGTGACGACCTGCCGCGCACCGAATGCCTCAAGGACGTCATCACCCGGATGCTGCCCTACTGGGAGTCCGGCATCGTCCCCGACCTCCGCGCCGGCAAGACCGTGCTGGTCGCGGCGCACGGCAACAGCCTGCGCGGCGTCGTCAAGCACCTCGACGGCATCAGCGACGACGCCATCTCCGGTCTCAACATCCCGACCGGCATGCCGCTGGTCTACCGGCTCGACGAGTCGCTGGCGCCCGTCGTGCCGGGCGGCGAGTACCTCGATCCGGCCGCTGCGGCGGCGGCGGCAGCCGCGGTCGCCAACCAGGGACGCTGACGGGGCTCTGCTGACAGGACTCTGCTGCGGCCCCGCGGCGGCGTACGCCGTCAGTCCTCCGGCTGCTCGCCGGTGACGACGAAGACGATCCGGTGGGCCACGGTGACCGCGTGGTCGGCGATACGCTCGTAGTAGCGGCCGAGCAGCGCGATGTCGATCGCCGGCTCCACCCCATGGGTCCAGGTGCCGTCGAGGACGTCGGTGAACGTCTGGCGACGCAGTTGGTCCATCTCGTCGTCCATCCGGTCCAGCTCCTTGGCCGCCTCGGCGTCACGGGTGGCGACCACCCGGGTGACGGCGGCGACCATGTCCTGGGCGATCTGACCCATCCGCGCCATCGTCGGGCGCACGTCCTCGGGGACGGCGATCTCGGGCACCCGCAGGCGCGCGATCTTGGCGACGTGGACCGACAGGTCGCCCATCCGCTCCAGCTCACTGACCATCCGCAGCGCGGCCACCAGGGTGCGCAGATCACCCGCGACGGGCTGCTGCAGGGAGATGATCGAGAACGTCGTCTCCTCGATCCGCCTCGCCGCGCTGTCGACCTGGGCGTCGGCGCTGATCACCGCCTCCGCGACGGCGGCGTCACCGTTCAGCAGGGCGTTGGTGGCGTAGTGGACGGCGTTCTCCACCTCGCGGGAGATCGCCGCCAGGTCGGAGAAGAGTGACTCGAGCTGCTCGTGAAAGGCCTCGCGCATGAGAGGAGCCTAGGCGCTCCGGGTGAACCCACGGCGTCACGCGGTGAACGCGGCGTGAACAGTCGGGGCCGATGCCGTTCGCGACTCCGCGGCGGCCGCGACGCTGCGTACCATCAAGGCGTGAGCCCGACGACCCAGGCCGCGGTGGCCGCGCTTGTCGGTGCGCTCATCGCTGCCGGCGCCTTCCTGGCGTGGCACGTTTCGGACCGGCAGCTGCGCGAGGTGAACCGCGCCCCCGAGCCGGCCGTGCCCGTCGGCATCGCGACGGTGCTCTCGGTGCTGCGCAGCAGTGCGGTCGTCGTGGACGAGAACGACGTGGTGCTGAAGGCGTCCGCGCCGGCGTACGCCTTGGGCCTGGTCACCGGCAGCGAGCTCGCCCAGCCGCGACTGTCCTCCTTGGTGGCGGAGGTACGCCGCACCGGCGAGATCGAGCAGACCGACCTCGTGCTCGCGGCATCGACCGGCCCGCCGCGCACGGTGACCGCCCGGGTGGCCCCGCTGGGAGCCCGCCTGGTGCTCGTGCTCGTCGAGGACCGCACACGAGAGCGTCAGCTGGAGCGGATGCGTCGCGACTTCGTGGCTAATTTCAGCCACGAGCTGAAGACCCCGGTCGGTGCGATCCGGCTGCTCGCCGAGGCCGTCCAGGACGGCGCCGAGGACCCCGAGGCCGTCACTCGGTTCAGCGGCCGGATGCTCACCGAGAGCGAGCGGTTGACTCGGCTCGTGCAGCAGATCATCGACCTCTCCCGGCTGCAGGACGACGACCCGCTCGACGGGGCTCAGAGCGTCTCGGTCGACACTGTGGTGGCGCTGGCGGTGGACACCAGCCGCACCGACGCGGAGGCCCGCGGCATCGACGTCGTGGTCAAGGGCGAGAGCGGGCTTCAGGTGCCCGGGAGCGTCGAGCAGATCACCACGGCCGTGGGCAACCTGGTGACGAACGCCTTGGCCTACTCAGGCGAAGGCACCTCCGTCGTGGTGGCCGCCAAGGGGTCGCCCGACGTGGTCGAGATCAGCGTGGTCGACCAGGGCATCGGGATCCCGGCACCGGAACTGGACCGGATCTTCGAGCGCTTCTACCGCGTGGATCCCGCACGCCACCGGTCGACCGGAGGCACGGGTCTCGGGCTGTCGATCGTCAAGCACGTGGCCGCCGTCCACGGCGGCGACGTCAGCGTCTGGTCCGTCGAGGGTCAGGGGTCGACGTTCACCCTGAGCCTGCCGACCCGCAACGATGAGGAGCCGTCATGACCCGTGTGCTGGTCGTCGAGGACGAGGAGAGCTACAGCGACGCGCTGGGCTACCTCCTGCGCAAGGAGGGGTTCGAGGTCGCGATCGCCGCCACCGGCCCGGAGGGGCTCGCCGAGTTCGATCGCTTCGGGCCCGACATCGTGCTCCTCGACCTGATGCTTCCCGGCCTGCCCGGCACCGAGGTGTGCCGGCAGATCCGGGCGGTGTCCCAGGTGCCGGTGATCATGGTCAGCGCCAAGGACGACGAGGTCGACAAGGTGGTGGGCCTCGAGCTCGGCGCGGACGACTACGTCACCAAGCCCTACTCCCCGCGAGAGCTGGTCGCCCGGATCCGGGCCGTGCTGCGCCGCGGGGTCGACCACGACCTCGCCACCGACGTGATCGAGGTCGGCCCGGTCCGGATGGACGTCGAGCGGCACGTCGTCACGGTGCAGGGGGAGGAGCAGCGGCTCCCGCTGAAGGAGTTCGAGCTGCTGGAGATGTTCTTGCGCAACCCCGGCCGCGTCCTCACGCGGGGACAGCTCATCGACCGCGTGTGGGGCTCGAACTACGTCGGCGACACCAAGACCCTCGACGTCCACGTGAAGCGACTGCGGGCCAAGCTCGAGGACGACCCGTCCACGCCGGCCCTGCTGGTGACAGTGCGTGGCCTCGGCTACAAGCTGGAGGCCTGACCCGCCACGTCCGAATCCCGCGCGACCGGGTCGGCATGATGCCCTAGGTTCGGGCGGTGACCTCCCCCACCCGGCCCCCGGTCTCGACCCCGGTGTCGACGTCCCCGGCGCCTGCCTGGCTGCCGGTGGCCGCGGTGGCGGTCACCCTGGTCCTCTGGGCCTCGGCCTTCGTGGCGATCCGCTACCTCAAGACCGACTTCTCGGCCGGCTCGTTGTCGCTGGGCCGTCTGGTCGTCGGCTCCGCGGCCCTGGCAGCCGTGGCGCTGTCCCGGCCCCGCGTCCGCCTGAGCGGCCGCGACTGGTTCGCCGTGGCCGCGATCGGGGTTCTCTGGTTCGGCATCTACAACGTCGCGTTGAACGCCGGCGAGCAGCGCGTCGACGCCGGCACGGCCGTGATGCTGATCCAGGTCTCTCCCCTGCTGATCGCGCTGCTGGCAGCGGCCTTCCTCGGCGAGCGTTTCACGCTGTTCCTGGGGCTGGGCCTGGTGCTGGCGTTCGCCGGCGTGGCGGTGATCGCCTTCGGCAGCAGCCGCAGTGGCGAGCACGACGTCCTGGGGGTGGCGTTGTGCCTGCTCTCGGCGCTGACCTACTCGATCGCGCTGGTGCTGCAGAAGCCCGTCGTGGGACGGGTCCCGGCGGTGCAGGTGACGTGGCTGGCCTGCACCGTGGGCGCGGTCGCGTGTCTGCCGTTCCTGGGTGACCTGGTCCGCGATGTCCGCGCAGCTCCCACCCCGTCGCTGCTGTGGGTGGTCTACCTCGGGGTGTTCCCGACAGCCATCGCGTTCACGACGTACGCCTACGCGCTGCGGCACATGGGCGCCGGCCAGTTGGGCGTCACGACGTACCTCGTCCCACCGCTCACGATCGTGATGGGCCTGGTCTTCCTCGGCGAGGCGCCACCCACCCTGGCCTACCTGGGCGGCATCCTGGCCCTCGTAGGCGTCGCGGTCGCGCGACACCGGCCGAGAGGACTGAGCCGATGACGATCGTGACGCAGGTGCTGGTGGCCCTGGTCGCCGCGCTGCACGCCTATTTCCTGGTGCTCGAGATGTTCTTGTGGACCAAGCCGGCCGGGCGTCAGACGTTCGGGCTGGACCACGACTTCGCCGAGCAGACCAAGACGCTCGCGGCCAACCAGGGGCTCTACAACGGCTTCCTCGCCGCAGGACTTCTCTGGGGCCTGGTCCGCGACGACGCGCCCACGCTGATCTTCTTCCTGGGCTGCGTCATCGTCGCGGGCGTCTACGGCGGGCTGACCGTCGGCAACAAGATCCTGGTGGTCCAGGCGCTGCCGGGCATCCTCGCCATGCTGGCAGTGCTCGTCTCCACGCGCTGACGACGCCCGGATCGCTCAGGGATCGGACGGCTCGTCGGCTTCGAGCCAACCCCGGAACGCCTCGAGGTTGGCCGTCGACTCACCGCGATTCACGCGCCAGCGCCACTCGGCGCGGATGGAGGACTCGAAGCCCAGCTCCAGCAACGTGTTGAAGGACTCGTCGGCGGTCGTCAGCAGGGCACCGAGCAGCCGGTCCAGCTCGTCGTGGGTGGCAGCCGCCAGGGGCACCCGGCCCGCGAGGTAGAGGTCGCCGAGCCGGTCCACGGCGTACGCCGTGCCGTAGCCGCGGAGGTTGCGCTCCAACAGCCAGCGGTAGACCCGCTCGTGCCCCTCGTCGGGGTTGCGGCACACGAAGGCCTGCACGGCCAGGTGGTGCACGCCGACCTCCAGGCGCACCGGCGTCGAGAGCTTGGTGGTGCCGGGCAGCGCGAAGAAGAACAGCCCGTCGCGGGGCTCCTCGAAGGCCAGCTCCTGGCTGTCCAGATAGCTCCGCACGTTGCCCGCGGCGGCCGACTGATCCGGAGTCACACCAGCTCCGCGGACATCACGTCACGAGCCCGCTCGTAGACGGCCAGCGTCTCCTCGGCCGTGCGGTCCCACGAGAACAGCGCAGCCTGGTCGCGAGCGCCCGCGCCCAGGCGATCGGCGTAGGCCTGGTCCCCGACGATGCGTTCGAGGGCCGTGGCCCATCGTCCGGCGTCATGACCCTCGACCAGCAGCCCGCTCACGCCGTCCCGGACCACGGTCGCCAACCCTCCGACTGCGGCGGCGACGACCGGGGTGCCGACGGCCTGCGCCTCGACGGCCACCAGGCCGAACGACTCGCTGTACGACGGCACGGCGACCACGTCGGCAGCGGCGTACCACCGCACCAGGTCGCCCTGCGCCACCGGCGGCACGAACCTCACCACGTCAGCGATCCCCAGCTGCGCGGCCAGCTGCGCCAGCGACTCGGGGTGCTCCAGGCCGGTCCCGGACGGTCCGCCGACGATCGCGACGACCAACCTCGCCCGCAGCCCCGGATCACGGGCGAGCATCGCGGCGGCCGCTCGGAGCAGCACGTCGGGAGCCTTCAACGGCTGGATCCGGCCCGCGAAGAGCATCACCTGGGCATCCAGCGGCAGCCGCAACGCCGCCCGGGCCAGCTCCCGCGGGACCGGCGAGAAGACCTGGAGGTCCACCCCGGGGTGGACCACGTCGACCCGGCCGGCCGGGGCGCCGTAGAGCTCGATGAGCTGCTTGGCCTCCAGGTCGGTGCTGGCGATCAGCATGTCGGCAGCCTCGACCACCTGCTCCTCACCGATCTCGCGGATCACCGGGTCGGGCGTGTCGCCCTCCGCCAGGGAGGCGTTCTTGACCTTCGCCATCGTGTGCATCGAATGGATCAGAGGCACCCCCCAGCGGTCCCTGGCCAGGGCGCCGACCTGACCGGACAGCCAGTAGTGCGAGTGCACGGCGTCGTAGTGCCCGATCGGCTGGCCGGCCTCGGCGCGCAGGATCTCGCGCGCGAACACGCACATCTGCGCCGGCAGCTCGCCCTTCGGCAAGCCCTCGAAGGGACCGGCCACCACATGCTTGACCAGGACTCCTGGGGCGGCCTCCACGACTGCAGGCAGCGCCGAGGAGGTGGCGCGCGTGAAGACGTCCACCTCGAGTCCGCGGGCGGCGAGCCGACGCGCCAGCTCGATGACATAGACGTTCATCCCGCCGGCGTCACCGGTCCCCGGCTGGTCGAGAGGAGACGTGTGCATGCTGATCATCGCGATGCGCCGCAGCGCAGTGGTCACGTCAGGCTCCTCCCTTCGGGGGTCGTCCTTGACGCAACCACCTGGCGGTCCGGTCGATTCCCTGGCCGCTAGTGAGCCGAGTGGGTGCCCGCGTGGTGGCCGTGGGCAGACCCGCGGCGCCGACCGCGCCACCACACGATGACGGACACCAGCGCCGCCGTGGCTCCGAAGCCGGCATCCCCGAGCAGCTTGCCGGTGACCGGGTAGGACAGCGACAGCAGCGTGGCGCCGAGCAGCAGCACACAGCTCCCCACGACCAACCGCAGCGCGATCGCCGACCTCGAGGTGAGGCCGGCACCCGCCGCGAACAACGCCAACGCCAGCCAGGTCAGGCCGGCCCAGTGCAACGCGGTGCCGATCTGGCCGCCGGCCGCGACCACCGCCCGGTCGTCGAGGAAGTACCGCACGACCAGGCACGCTCCACCCAGGATGCCCGAGAGGCAGGCGGGAGTGCGGGAGATCATCGGTGGTCCTGACGTCCGTCGAGCGGCCCGGGCGATGTGGGCCGCCTGGCGAGTCTGCCAGACTGCCCTGGTGCAGACCATCGGACTCGTGGGCGGGATGAGCTGGGAGAGCAGCGCGGTCTATTACCGGGACCTCAACCTTGGGGTTCAGCGCCGGCTGGGCGGATTGTCCTCCCCCAAGGTGGTGCTCAGCACCGTCGACTTCGCCGAGCTGACCGACCTCGAGGACGGCCAGCGCTGGGACCAGGTCGGAGAGCTGTTGGCCGAAGCCGCACGCGGCGTCGAACGGGCCGGGGCCGACTTCCTGTTGCTGTGTACGACCACCTTCCACAAGGTGGCCGACCAGGTCGCGGCAGCCGTGTCGATCCCGCTCCTGCACCTGGGCGACGTGGTTGCCGAGGCCTGTGTCGCCCAGGGCGTGACGAAGGTCGGCCTGATCGGGACCACCGTGGCGATGTCGGACTCGTTCTTCATCGACCGGCTCGCGCGCCACGGGGTCGAGACCCTGGTGCCGCCTCCGGAGGTGCACGACTGGCTCAACAGCGCGATCTACGACGAGCTGGTCCACGGCAAGGTCGAGGACGCCACCCGACGCCGGGTCGTCGAGATCTCCGAGGAGCTGTGGGACCGCGGAGCCAAGGGGCTGCTGCTGGGCTGCACCGAGATCGAGCTGCTGATCCGGCAGGCCGACGTGGAGCTCCCGGTGTTTCCGTGCACGTCCCTGCACGTCGAAGCCGCCCTCGACCGCGCGCTCGACTGACGCTCACGCGTCGGAGTCGCCCTCCAGCACCAGCGCCGCGAGCTCGCGGAGGTCGTCGGTGAGGTGCTGCTCGGGCACCTCCACGGCTGCACAGCCCGGCAGGCAGAAGGTGTAGGTGTACATGTCGGGGTGTGGCTCGCCGGGCCGCGCCGACGCCAGGTCCGCCCGCTCCACCAGCTCCCGCACCCGCCCGGCGCGAGCCGTCGTCGCTGAGAGATCGACGCAGCCGGTCATCGACCGGCCGACGAACCCGCCGGAGCGCCGCACCTCGACCGACGACTCGTTCGGCGGCCCTTCAGCCGGTGGCGGGTCGATGGCCACGCCGCTGGTCACCCCGACTGCGGACCAGGCCTGCCCGACCACGTCCGCATGGTCGCCGGCGACCGCGACGGTGGCCGCGGCGAACCCGGCGAAGTCGGTGGTCGGCCCCACGTCGGAGCCCGTGAGGGCGGCGTACCAGATCGCACCGGCGCCCTCCCACGACGTGCCCCCGATCCCGGTCGCCGCGAGGAAGAAGGCCCGGTTGGGGATGCCGGAGTTGAGATGGACCCCGCCGTTGTCGTCGGTGGTGTCGAGGAAGTCGGACATGTGCCCGACCTGAGGGTCCCGGCCGAGCACCGGGTCGTCGTAGGCGGTCCCGGGGGCGGCCATGTCGCGCAACCCCCGGGCGTTGATGCCGGGCCGGAACAGCCCGGCCCCGATCAGCCAGTCGGCCTGGGTGACGTCCTGGCCGAGCATCCGCTGCTTGGCGCAGCTGGCGAAGACGTCGGAGATCGACTCGTTGAGCGCACCGGGCTGGTCGCGGTAGACCAGGCCGGCCGTGTGCTCGGTGACGGCATGCGTCAGCTCGTGGCCGAGCACGTCGACCGGCTTGGTGAAGCGCTCGAAGATCCGCCCGTCGCCGTCGCCGAAGACCAGCTGGGTGCCGTTCCAGAACGCGTTGTCGTAGTTGCGGCCGTAGTGGACCGTCATCAGCACCTCGGCACCGGCGTCGTCGAAGGACTCCCGCCCGTAGACCTCCGCGAAGAGGGCCAGCGCCCCCGCTCCGCCCACGGCCGCCTCGTCGACCGCGTCGTCTCCGCTGGCCGGGTCGCCCGCACCGCGCACCCGGGTGCCGGGCAGCGAGGTCGCGTTGCCGGCGGTGTAGACCGTCCAGACGCCGGCCGCCCCGGCCGCCTGCGGATGGACGATGTCCGGCACCGCCGCCCGCTGCGCGCGGATCTGCTCGTCCACCACCAACGACTCTCGGGCGGCGCCGACCGCCTCCGGCGGAGCGTCCACCCCGAGGTCGGCGGCGTCGACGATCTGGCGGAGGAGATACGGCGGCAGGAACTGGCAGCATCCGAGACTCATGCCTCCGGTCTACCAGCCCGGGCCGACATCCGTCACGGCTCAGTCTCGCTCGAAGTGCGCCACGATCCGGCGGGTCCGACCGTCCACGGTGACCGGTCCGCCGTACGGCAGCAGCCACTGCGGGCAGGTGTGTCCGAAGTCGACGTCGAGCGCGACCACCATCTCCGGGTGGTACGCCGTCACGGCCCGCAGCACCGCCTGGCGGTACTCCGCCCGGATCCGCGAGGCGTCCTCGGGTGCCGGACGATGCTCACGGCCGCCCACGTGCGGGCGCGCGAACAGCAGCGCCGGGCAGACCTCGAGGATGCCGCGCTCGCCGAGGTTGCGCAGCATCCGGAAGACCTCCTCGGGTGACGGCCGTTCCTCGCTGGTCTCCAGCATCAGCACGCTCCCGGCGTACTCCTCCGACGGCCGGACCCAGCGCGACACCGCGAGCGTCCACTCCAGGATCTCGAGGTTGCCGCCCCAGGTGGGGCCGGTCACCTGGTGCTCCGGGCCGGCCCAGGTCCAGGGCTCAGCCGGCTCGGTGGGGGCGGGAGCGGTGAGTGACTCGGGTGTCTCCCAGGACACCCCGTTGTCCCAGGTCGCCCCGACCGGTCGCAGCTCGACGTCACCACCGAAGAGGGCCGCCCGCAGCGACGCCAGCTGCTCCTGGTCGACGCGTGGCCCAGGCCCGAGATGGACCTGGGTCGAGCCTCCGTGGACCGCCTCGATCCCGTGGAAGCTCAGCCAGTTGAGCAGGTTGGTGTTGTCGCTGTAGCCGAAGAACGGCTTCGGATCGGCCGTCATCACCGGCGGGTCGAGATGCCGCAGCACAGTGATCTGGTCGTCGCCTCCGATCGTCGCGAACACCGCCCGGATCCCCGGGTCGGCGAAGGCCTCATGCAGGTCGGCGGCCCGCTCGGCCGGGGTCGCCTCACGTCGGGTCGTGTCGTACTCCACCGGAACCAGCTCGAGATCCTCGCGGATCCGGCGCATCGCCTGCTCGTGGATCTCCGGGAAGTACGCCGGCGCCGGCCAGGCCGGTGACAGCACCGCCACCCGGTCGCCCGGCCGCACTGCCCGTAGTCGTGGGCTCCCCTGCTCCATCGCGCCATGCAACCACGCCCCCCGCTGGGCCGCCTCCGGATATCCGGGCCGACAGGCCAGGATGGGCCCCGTGACCATCCCGGCCGAGGCATGAACATCGCGACGCTGACCGCCACCGACTGGGCGATCCTGGCGGTCGCGGCGCTGCTCGTCGGCACGGCGAAGACCGCCTTCGCCGGGCTCGGCTCGATCTCGGTCGCGCTGTTCGCGGCGGTGCTCCCGGCACGGGAGTCCACGGGGGCACTGCTCCCGATCCTGATGTTCGGCGACGTGCTCGCGCTGGCGGTCTACCGCCGCTCGGCGCACTGGCCGACCCTCGTCAGGCTCGCCGGGCCGGTGGTGGTCGGCATCCTCGCGGGGGTCGCCTTCGTCGCGGTCAGCGACGACACGGTGATGCGCCGCACCATCGGTCTGATCCTGCTGTTGCTGGTCGTCGTACACCTGGCTCTCCACCGCTGGCGAGTCGAGGATGCCCCGCAGGGTCGACTGGCGCACTGGAGCTATGGCTGGCTGGGCGGCTTCACCACCATGATCGCAAACGCCGGCGGCCCTGTGACCTCGCTCTACCTGCTGGGCGCTCGGCTGGACAAGCTCACCTTCCTGGGCACCCTCGCGTGGTTCTTCGCGGCCGTGAATCTGGTCAAGCTGCCGTTCTCGATCGGGCTGGGGCTGGTGACGCTCGACTCGGTGTCGCTCAACCTCACCCTGGTCCCGGCCGTGCTGATCGGCGCGCTTCTCGGTCGCGCACTGATCCGGCGGATCGACCAGCGCACCTTCGAGCGCGTGATCGTGGTGATCACGGTCGTCGCCGCTGTCAACCTCGTGCGCTGACGGCGGCGGTCACGCCGGGTCGACGCTGACCCGCACACGGTCCGCGAAGACAGCGGCGAGCGCCGACCCGTCGGTGCCTCCGCTGCCCGTCAGCGGGACCGTGATGTCGAGGTGGTCCCAGCCCTCGGTGCTGATCTGGGCTCCGTCGCCCTCGAGGTAGACCCAGAAGTCGAGGCAATGGATCTCGTCGGCGTCCTCGACGCCGTACGAGTCCAGGATGTCGCTGTCGGGATAGCGCTCTATGAACCGCCGGGGACTCGCCTCCCAGAGCAGCGAGGTGACCACCTCGGCGCCGGAGTCAACGCTGGCGTTGAAGGCGAAGCCCGCGTCGGCCTGGTCGAAGACCGGGTCGCAGGCTGCGCGCGCCGCCGCCACCCAGCTCCTGTCTCCAATGCTCATCCTCAGCCCCTCCTCGGAACATGTCTGGCTGCCGCAGTTCAGAGCAGGGTAAAGCCCTCAGGCAGCCCGCGCCTCCCGATTTGCGCGAGGATCAGATCACCGGCGCGGCCGTCCGCGGCGCCGAGCTCCGCGAGGATCGAGAGTGCCTGGCGGGCCGCGGCGACGGGCACCGCCCGGGGGGCGCCGAGGGCGGCGGCCAGATCGGCGGTGTGCGCTGCCAGCTCGAAGGTACGGGTGGGGAGATAGTCGGCGAGCCGCATCCCGCCGACGATCGTGGTGACCAGCTCGTCGCCGCCTTGCGCGTCGATCAGGGGTACGACGCGGCGCGCGATCTCGGCGACCGCCTGCACCGGATCGTCGCCCAGCGCAATCCCGGCTGCACGGCCGCGCTCGGCCACCTCCGGACCCGCGGCGATCGAAAGGGCAGCCTGGAAGTAGTCCGCCGCCGATCCGATGTCCACCGCGTCAGCGGGCTGCGCGAGATAGGCCTCGACCGTCAGCAGTGCTCGGCTGGTGTGGCCGACCAGCGCCCGCACGTCCCACTCCCCCAAGCCGGGCTCGGCCCACCGGCCCTCCGCCAGGTCGACCGTCGAGACGAACCAGTCCGTGGCGTCGGCGAAGGCGCGGCGTGACTCCTGCCAGTCGAAGCCCATACGAGCGAGCCTAGGCCTGCCGAACCAGGCGGCGTACCCTCGATCCCATGACGGCGACCGCGCAGTTCCGCGGCGGGCCCAGTCGAGTTCGGCTGCCCGCTCGGCTGCCCGCCTACGACTGCTGCGACGACGACTGCTCCGCGCGCTGACCGCGTCCTCCCGTCGTCCCTCCGTCCGTGAGGAACCCATGTCCGTCTTGCTGTCCGGGCGCGCCCGCGCGCCGCTCGCCCTGGTCGCGGCCGCTGCCTGTTGGGGTGTCGGCACCGTGCTCACCAAACAGGTGGTCGACGACCTCGCACCCCTGACCCTGCTCCCCGTGCAGCTCGCCGCCAGCTGCGCAGTCCTCGCCGTGGCCGGTCTCGTCCAAGGCGCTCGGGTCTCGTGGACGCCGGGGATGCGTCGGCTGGCGCTGCTGGGAGTCCTCAATCCCGGAGTGGCCTACGCACTCGGCCTGATCGGACTGACCACCATCTCGGCCAGCCTGTCGGTGCTCCTGTGGGCCGCCGAACCGGTGTTGATCGCGGTCGCCGCCTGGGCCCTGCTGGGCGACCGCATCGCGTCGGCGGTGGCCGCGCTGCTGGCCGCGGCGGTGGCCGGCGTCCTGCTGGTCGTCTACCAGCCGGGCGCGTCGGGCTCGGTCGTCGGCATCACGCTGACCCTCGCGGCAGTCACGTGCTGCGCGCTCTACACGGTGTTGACCCGTCAGCTGCTGCTCGACGACGCGTCCCTGCCGGTCGTCCTGGTGCAGCAGCTCGCCGCGCTGGCCTTCGCGCTCGTGCTCGCCACCGGCGTGTGGGTCGCGGGCGGGCCGGGGTGGGTGACTGCGGCGATCAGCCCCGCTCAGTGGGGGTTCGCGGCGCTGTCGGGCATCGTCTACTACGGCCTCGCGTTCTGGTTCTACCTGGACGGGCTGCGCCGGCTGCCGGCCACGGTCGCCGGCGGCTTCCTGCCGCTGATCCCGGTGTTCGGGGTGGCCGCCGGGTATCTCGCGGGTGACCGATTGGAGGGGCGGCAGTGGTGGGGTGCCGCGATCGTGGTCGCGGCGACGCTCGCGCTGGCGGCGTACTCCCGGAGCGCGGAGCGCGCGACGGTAGCCACCGCACGGCCCTGATCGCCCAGCCCTAGCGGGTCCGAGGCCGGCTGCTCAGCAGCTGCCGAGGCTGAGTTTGAAGTCGGTGTCCACGCAGCCGGGCGCGGTGGCGTCCTGGAGGGTCAGGGTGTCGGTCGAGAGCACCCACGTCCGGACGTCAACAGGCGCGGGCCGCGTCGGCGAGGCGTCCTGGTACTGCCAGGAGTAGATCCCGTCAGGCAACAGCGCCAACTGCCAGAAGGTGTTCTGCGGCCCGGTGTCCGAGAAGCCGTAGGCCAGCGGCTCGGGATCGCCGGCCTGGTTCACCGTCGTCACCTCCCACAGCGAGCGGTCGGCCTTGATCCGGAAGACGCGCCACACCACCGACTCACCGCCACCGCCGTCGAGGATCACCTCCAGCCGGCCGTCCCCGTCGAGATCCTGCAGGATGAGCCTGCGCTCCATGTCGTTGTCGAGACTGGCGCTCGAGGCTCCGTCGCCGGATCCCCAGGTCACCCGCAGCTCCTGGTCGCCGAGCTCGCCCGGGCCGGGCTGGAACAGCTGCACGGTGTCCTGCTGCCCGTCGCCGTCCACGTCGCCCTGCTTCTCGTCCATCACCACGGGGGGTGCCGCCTCGGTGGTCACGGTGACCTGCGTCGGCTCGTCCACCAGCTTGCCGTCGTCGCAGTACGGCGCCCGGACCTCGACGACGTGCTCACCGGGCCCGGAGACCTCCGCCGGGATGAACTTCTCCTTGTTGGCCTTCGGGAAGTGCTGGGAGTACGACGTGACGTCGGCGCCGGCCTCGCAGACGACGTTGCCGCCGTCGGTGCTCGTGACCGGCTTGCCGTCGACAAGCACCTCGGTAAGCAATGGCCCGGCGGGGACGGGGTCCCCCGTGGTCGCATCGGCGTAGGCCGACGATGCACCCTCGACGGTGAACCGGATGTGGATCAGGTCGGAGTACACCGCATCGGCGACGATGGCGACGGTCTGGTGGATCTCGGGCCGGTCCGGGGCAGGGTCGGGCATCGACTGCTCCGCCGGGAGTCCCTTCCAGACCCCGAGCCCCACGGCCAGCAGGGTGACGGCGGCCACGCCCACGCCGGCCACCCTGCGGCGTCGCGCCATCCGCACCCGGCGCTGGATGTCGGACATCCGGTCACCGACGACGTCACCGTCGGCCACTCCGGCCAACCGGTCGAGGGAATCGAAGATCGGGTCGTGCTTGTCGGCGTTCATGACGCCTCCCCTTCGGCCTCGCCCAGCGCGGTGCGCAGGTGGGCGAGACCCTTGCTCGTGTTGCTCTTCACGGTCCCGAGCGAGCAGCCCATGGCGACTGCGGTGTCCTGTTCGGACAGGTCACACCAGTGCCGGAGCACCACCGCGACCCGCTGCCGGTCGGGCAGTCGGCGCAGCGCCAACAGCAGCGACTGGCTCTCGGCCACGGCGGCACCGTGATCGGCGACACCGCCCAGCTCGGGTGGCTGGTCGGTGGACCACTCACGGTTCTTGTGGCGCCGCCACCACGACGTCCGCAGGGAGATCATCACCTTGCGCAGGTAGGCGTCCGGGGCGTCGTAGGTGCGCACCGTGTCCCACTTCGGATACAGCTTCGCGTAGGCCGCCTGCAGCAGGTCCTCGGCCGCGTGCAGGTCACCGGTGACGAGGTAGGCCAACCGCTTGTGCTTGCCCGCGCTGGCCTGGACGTACGCCTCGAAGTCGACCAAGGGGTCAGCGTGCGCCGTGCCCCCCGCCGCTCCGAGGGCCCCCGTTGCTCCATCCATGCTGGCGTACACGCTAGTTCCTCCCTCCAGGTTGCCTCGGGACCCCGACGAATCTCGTCACTCCTGAGGAGGGCGCCCCTGGTGGTGGTCGCCTCGGGATCAACGCTCGCAGCAGGGTTCAGCGATTCGGGCGCCGGCGTACGCCGCCGATAGACTCACCGGGCTGCGGCGCGGAGCGATCCCCGCGGCGCCCACCCTTCGCACCACCCCCGCACCCGAGCAAGGACCCCGCATGCCCTCCACCCGCACCGATCTGCGCAACGTCGCCATCGTGGCGCACGTCGACCATGGCAAGACCACGCTGGTCGACGCGATGCTCCACCAGGCCGGCGCGTTCTCCGCGCACCAGGAGGAGGTCGGCGTCGCCGAGCGGGTGATGGACTCCGGCGACCTGGAGCGGGAGAAGGGGATCACGATCCTCGCCAAGAACACGGCCGTGAAGTACGCCGGCCCGGCGGCGCAGGACATGGTCGGCGGCCCCGTGACCGTCAACATCATCGACACCCCCGGCCACGCCGACTTCGGCGGCGAGGTGGAGCGCGGGCTGTCGATGGTCGACGGGATCGTGCTGCTGGTCGACGCCAGCGAGGGGCCGCTGCCGCAGACCCGCTTCGTGCTGCGCAAGGCGCTCAACGCCGACATGCCGGTGGTCCTCGTGGTCAACAAGGTGGATCGCCCCGACGCCCGGATCAGCGAGGTCGTCGACGAGACCTACGAGCTGTTCCTCGACCTGCTCGACGAGCACCACAGCCAGGACGCCCTGGACTTCCCGGTCGTCTACGCCTCGGCCCGGGCCGGCCGCGCGTCGCTGGCGCAGCCCGAGAACGGCGGGATGCCCGACTCCCCCGACCTGGAGCCGCTGTTCCGCACCATCTTGGAGACGATCCCGGCTCCGACGTACGACGAGGGCGCGCCGCTGCAGGCCCACGTCACCAACCTCGACGCCTCCCCGTTCCTCGGCCGGCTGGCGCTGGTGCGGGTGCACCAGGGCACGTTGAAGAAGGGGCAGAACGTCGCCTGGCTGCTGCGCGACGGCTCGCGCAAGAACGTCAAGATCACCGAGCTGTTGGTGACCGAGGCGTTGGAGCGGGTGCCCGCCGACGAGGTCGGCCCTGGTGACATCGCCGCGATCGCGGGCATCCCGGACATCATGATCGGCGAGACGCTGGCCGATCCCGAGGACCCCAAGGCGCTGCCGCTGATCACCGTCGACGAGCCGGCGATCTCGATGACGATCGGCACCAACACCTCCCCGCTCGTCGGCAGGACCAAGGGCGCGAAGGTCACCGCGCGGCTGGTGAAGGACCGGCTCGACCGCGAGCTGGTCGGCAACGTGTCGCTGCGGGTGCTGACCACCGAGCGGCCCGACGCCTGGGAGGTGCAGGGCCGAGGCGAGCTGGCGCTGGCGATCCTGGTGGAGCAGATGCGCCGCGAGGGTTTCGAGCTGACCGTCGGCAAGCCGCAGGTGGTCACCCGCGAGATCGACGGCAAGATCCACGAGCCCGTCGAGCGGCTGACGATCGACGCCCCGGAGGAGTACCTCGGCACCATCACCGAGCTGCTGGCCGCGCGCCGCGGCCGGATGGAGCAGATGACCAACCACGGCACCGGCTGGGTGCGGATGGACTTCCTGGTCCCGTCCCGCGGCCTGATCGGCTTCCGCACCGAGTTCCTCACCGAGACCCGCGGCACCGGCATCGCCCACCACGTCTTCGAGAAGTACGAGCCCTGGGCCGGGGAGATCCGGTCCCGCGCCTCCGGGTCGCTGGTGGCCGACCGCTCCGGCGCCGCGACGGCGTACGCCATGACGAACCTGCAGGAGCGGGGAGTGATGTTCCTCGACCCGACCACCGAGGTCTACGAGGGCATGATCGTCGGCGAGAACTCCCGCGCCGACGACATGGACGTCAACATCACCAAGGAGAAGCAGCAGACCAACATCCGCTCCGCCACCTCCGACAACTTCGAGAAGCTGATCCCGCCGCGCAAGCTGAGCCTGGAGCAGTGCCTGGAGTTCTGCCGTGAGGACGAGTGCGTCGAGGTCACCCCCGACACGGTGCGGATCCGCAAGCTGATCCTGGACCAGAACGACCGCGCCAAGATCGCGAGCCGAGCGCGTAAGGCGAGTAAGTAGCGCCCGGAGCGCAGCGGAGGGTGCTGCTTACTCGTCTCAGGGTCTGCCAGGGATTGCGTCCCACCGCCCACTATGGGCGTGCACGCGTTCCATGGCACGTTGAAATAGTCCGGCGGCTCGTGGTCCGTTCGGCGGCTGCGGTGCGACAGTCTTTGTATGGCTACCCGAGATCTTTCGGACGCCGACCTGCTCAGTGCGATGGCCGGTAGGGACGAGGGTGCGCTCCGCGAGCTGTACCGTCGCCACGCACTCTGGATCTCGGCGCGGCTTGGTCGCCGGTGCGCCGACCGCGACGCCGTATCGGACGTGCTGCAGGACACCTTCATCGCGGCTTGGGACGGCGCGTCCCGTTTCCGCGGCGACGGCGAAGTGCCGGCGTGGCTGTGGGGGATCGCTATCCGCCGCCTCATCAGCAGGCTCCGCAAGCGGGCCGATTTCCGGCTCGGACCGGCCCTTGTCGAGAGCGACCAGCAGGAGATCTCGGCCGAGGAGCGCGTGCTGCTTCGGTTGGAGCACGTGGACATCGGCATCGCCATGGCCCGGATCTCGCCGGAGCTGCGAGTGGTCCTTCAGCTGACAGTGCTGGACGGACTCTCCACCAGGGAGGCCGCGGTGCTGCTCGGCATCCCGCGCGGCACTGTGAAGTCCCGGCTGCAACGCGCCCGGGCGACGATGAGGGAGGAGCTGGCATGAGCTGGCAGAGCACACCCCCGTGGCACCTCGACGAGGCCACCCTGCGGGCGTACGTCGACGGGCAGCCGCTCACCGTCGTAGGGGCATCCGTGGAGGCGCACCTCGTCGAGTGCCCAGGCTGTCGAGTCAAACTCGGCGAGCTGATGCCCCACGAAGGCATCGACCGGGCCTGGAGCGCGATCCGAGCTCACGTCGAGACACCTCGGCGGAGCCTCCCGGAGCGGCTGATCGATCGATTGGGCGTCTCGACCGAGGTGGCGCGACTCCTGGTCGCGGTGCCGGCCTTCCGGGGTGCCTGGCTGCTCGGGCTCCTGGTGGTCACGCTCTTTGCCGGTCTGGCGGCCGTCTTCGCCGGCGAGTATGGCCTGACTCTCTTCTTGATCGTGGCGCCGCTCGCCCCCGTGGCCGGCGTGGCGGCCTCCTTCGGGGGGGATGCGGACCCGTGCCACGAGCTGGTCACGGTCACTCCCTACTCCGCTGTCCGGATGCTCCTGCTGCGCACGGCCGGAGTGCTGGCCACTTCCCTCCCCGTCACCCTGCTGGCGGGGTTTGCCCTGTCGGAACCTGCCTGGGTGGGGGTGGCCTGGCTGACCCCGGCCGCGGCGGGGATCGCCGTGACCCTCCTCCTGGCGCCGGTCTGCGGCGCCACCGCCACGGCCGCGACCATGGCGGCCTGCTGGTCGGCCGCGGTCGTCTTCGCATCCCGGCTGAGCGACCCGGTTGAGGTGGTCGAGCCGACCATGCAGCTCGTCTTCGCCGTACTCACGCTGGTCGCAGTCGCGGCCATCACCTTGCGTCAACCGTCCTTGGAACACCTGGGAAGGCAGTCATGAACACCGTCACACTCACCGGCCTGGGCAAGTCCTACGGCCGCACCCTCGCACTCTCCGCAGTCGACCTCGACCTTGCGCCCGGCATCACCGGGCTGCTTGGCCCCAACGGCGCCGGCAAGACCACCCTGCTTCGGATCCTGGCCACCGCGCTCGCCGCCGACAGCGGCACCGTGCGGATCCTCGGGGCGGACCCGACCACGACCGACGGCCGCGTCGCCGTACGTCGCAGGCTCGGCTACGTGCCCCAGGAGACCGGCTTTCCCCGCGGTTTCACGGCGTTCGCATTCGTCGACTACCTGGCAATCCTCAAGGAGTGGACCAACGTCTCGGCCCGGCACGACGAGGTGCGCCGGGTCGTGGACCTGGTCGGGCTCACCGACGTCGCCACCAAGCGGGTCAGTGCACTGTCCGGCGGCCAGCGGCGTCGGGTCGTCCTGGCCCAGGCGTTGCTCGGGCGCCCCGACCTGTTGGTCCTCGACGAGCCGACGACCGGTCTCGATCCTGCCCAGAGGGGCAGGTTGCGCGACGTGCTGGGTCGGGCTGGAGAGACGTCGACGGTGATCATCTCCACGCACCAGACCGAGGACGTGGCGGCGCTCTGCGAGCGGGTGGTCGTCATCGACGGGGGTCGGATCCTCTTCGACGGCACAGTGACCGACCTGGTCGCTCAGGCCGCCGACCGGGTCTGGATGGCCGACGAGCGCGACCCGGCCGCCCAACATGCCTGGCGTACGGGTAGCGGGCGGTTCCGCAACGTTGGTGACCCGCCCCCGACCGCCGAGCTCATCGAGCCGGCCCTGGAGGACGCCTACCTGCTGCTGGTCGGGGACGCTGCTCGCGAGACGGAGCTGGAGGCTGCGTCATGAGCGCCATGATCTCCTCGCGGCACGACGCCTTGACCGCTGACGACCGATCGACGGTGGGAGCCCTGGCTCGGGTGGAGGCGAGGCGCTTTGCCCGGCATCCGCTGTTCCTGGTCGGTGTGGCGATCATGCTGATCCTGATGAGCGCCGTGCTCTGGCAGCAGAAACTGGACGCGAACCCGATGACCGGTACCTTGTTCATAGCCTTCCTCTTCGGCGTGTTCGGGTTCATCGTCGCCCACCGGCTGACGACTTCGCTCCTGCGCACCCGCGACCTCGCCGGGACCACGCCTATGGGTCGGCAGCAACGCACGCTCGCGCTGTGCCTGGCCTGTCTGGTGCCAGCCGCCGCCGGAGGGGTTGTAGCGATCTTCATGCTGGTCACCGCAGCCATCTGGACGCCCGTCGGCGACCCGGTCACCGCGCACGTCGCCTGGTTCCGCGACGACCCCGCCATCGACGTGCTGGCCACCTTGATAGCGATGGGTCCGGTCGCCGCACTGGGTGGACCATTGCTCGGCGTCGCGGTGGCGCGGTGGGCCCCGTTCCGGGGCTCGGCCCTCATCGGCGTCGTCACGCTCGTGTTCCTCACCGCCTTGCCGAGCGAGGCGTCCAATCCCTGGCGACTGCTGTCGGCCTGGCCGATCCTGGTCGACGAGTACGTGAACGACGGTGAAGGTCCGATCGTGCGGTCGAACTTCGTGCCCGGCGTGGAGCCGATCTGGGTCCTGTTCTACCTCCTGTGCCTTTGCGGGCTGGCGGCCGTAGCGGCGCTGCTCCGCGATCCCGGGCATCGGCGGCCACTGCTCGGCGCGGGAGCCGCGCTCACCATCGGCACGGTCGGATTCTTCCTGCTTGCCCTGTCATGAACACCGGAGCGCCGCGAGAGCTGGTGGGTGCGGTCGCGGCCGCAATCGTCTTGGTGATCGTCGCCTCCGTTTCCCAGCCGGACGCGGGCGTGTCGGGACTCGTGGTGCTCATCTGCGAGCTGCTGTTCGCAGGGGGAGCGGCATATCTGCTCGACGATGCGGCCGTCGCAGTGACTACCGCGACACCGGTCGGAGTGTGGCGACGCCGACTGCCACGACTCCTGTCCGGGGCCGCACTGATCTCGGTGGCCTGGGGGCTGGTCCTGGTCGTGCTGCGGTGGCAAGACTCCCTCCCACCCGTGTGGCTGGCGAGCGGCGAACTGGCGGCGCTGTGCTTATTGGCTCTCGCCGCGTCCGCGGTGCTCGCGGCTCGCGGCGAGAGCGAGCCAGGGGGACTCGTGGCCCCGGCAGTCGGGTTGCTCGGCATCGGTGCGCTCATCGCCGATCTCTTCCTGGAGGCGACGATCTTCGTGCCTTGGGATGGGTCGGGTGGCGACGGAGTACGTGTGGCCTGGAGCTCACTCGGTGGCCTTGCGATGTTTGTGATCGCGGCAGCGTCGCGGGATCCCGCGCGATCTGGTCCGCTCCGTGCGACGACAGTGCGTCTCCGCTCCGCCGGCTCGCCGTTCACGGGGCGCCCCGGCTGAACCGCACGCCTGATCAGCCGAGGGAGAGGGAGAGGCTCTCCATCCTCTTGATCTCGAGACCCCGTCGAGCGCCTGGTAGACGGTCGCGAGGTCCTCGCAATCGCGCCCTCCTACAGCGGGGGTCGTACAGCGTACGAATGCCGCGAGCTGCGCGCTTGCCGACCTGCGACACCGCCGCCTGTCGGCGTCGTTCTCGACCGCCACAATCCCACCGAGTGGAACGGGTCTGGGAGCCGGCGTGAAGGCCCACCGGATCGACTTGAGCGGGACGGCCGGGACGCTTCGGCGACTTCTCATCCGTGGGGAGCGGAGATCTCGGCGAGCTGGTCAACGCCTTGAGGACTGCTCCTGGTCACTCGAGCCAAATGAAGTGACCCCCGGCTGCGGCTCAGCACGCCACCAAGCTCCAGGAATGCGATCGGCGGTATCAGTGCGTGCGCTGGGCGACCCGGGCAACATGACGCTCATCTCGGGTCCCCATCCTCGGCCGCCTACGCGAGCACGACTTGAAGCGCGGCCAGGAACGCTTCGGGTTGCTCCACGGCGGGATCGTCCCGGCAGTCGTCGATGACGTGCAGTGGCCATCCGAGGTCGGCGCTGGCCGCTTCGGCGGTTCTCAGAGGAACCTGGAGGTCGGATCGACCGTGGATCAGAGACGTGGGGACGGTGATCTGCTTGAGGTCGTCACGCGGAATCCGCGGGACGGCCAGCCGTGGGACCAGACGCCGCAGGGCGGCTTGAACGCTCGGCGTGCGCGCCCGATCCAGGGCATAGTCCAGCAGGGGATCCCACAGGTCACCCGCCTGCCCGCCGACCCGATTCATGTCGAGGAAGCACTGGTTGAACAGGCGATCACGGCTCCGCGGGGTCGGGTGGGCGACGAAACTCATCATGGGGATCGCGAAGCTGGGTGCTGGCCGGAACCAGCTCAGGCCCAGTGTGTCGACCAGCACTAGCTGGGTGAGGTGATTGCTGTTCTGCACGGCGTATCGCGCGGCGATCGCGCCACCCATGAGGTGGCCGGCCAGCACGGGCTGCGCGTCGCAGGTCGCCTCGATCAGCTCGTCGAGCCACGTCAGAACGGTTCTGGTGTCGAGCGTGCCGTGGATGACCGAGGATTCACCGTGGCCGGGCAGGTCCGGAACGATGACCTGGTGGGTCTGCACCAGCTGGGGAATCACCCTGGTCCAGACAGCTGCGAACTCACCGTGGCCGTGCAAGAGCACCATCGGTGGACCCGCACCGCCCTTCAGTACGGCGGTGGACACCCCCGCCAGCTCCAGCCGACACTCGGTCACTGGCATCGCGGCCAGCAACAGATCGCGTGCCCTCCGATCGGGGGTCTGCTCCGGGTGCGTGCCCTGGTCCTGAGTGCTCATCCCTGACTCCTCCTTCGATGGCTACGAAGCAAGAGTCCATGCCCGGTCGCGGCTCCGCATCGGTGACGTCACCCAACTTGCGCGCGAGCCGCATGGGCAATTCCATGTAGGGCGGAACCACCGAGACCCGACAAGCCCTTCATGCCAGTGAAGACGTGACGTGGACATGGCAGCCTGCGCCATCCCGTCACGAAGGCGGCTAGGTGGCGCGGCGGTGTCGCCGGTAGGGCTTCTCGTCCACCACGTACCAGACGGTCCACGTCACCGGGAAGAAGAGCCCAGCAAGCACCGCCCGTGGCGTCGCGACACCTCGCCGCCGGGCTCCGAGCCCGGTCAGGACCTGCAGCGGAAGCACCACGGCCGCGAGTACGAAGAGCGCGACGGGGAACACCACTGCAGTATCCCTGGAATCGGAGGGGGTGATGCCGTGCGTGCCGCCAACGC
>CAVQOT010000003.1:0-320932 GCA_963714495.1 uncultured Actinomycetota bacterium
CACGTGACGCAGGGCCTGACCTCCGAGAACACCGACCGGTGCCCGACGAAGGCAGGGTCGGCGTTCGTGGTCTCAGGGCTCCTGGTCTCAGTTCTAGTCTCAGCCGTCTTCCGGGAGGGTGCTTCGAAGGCGCCCGCTCGGCCCGGTGGCATCAGTGGCCCACCTTGGCGAGACAGCGCAGCCAGTCCCACAAGCCGATCCGCTTCCGGCGATGCCGAGACGCTCGCTGCGGCATCGGCGCACCGAGGCCGGGGGCGCCGTACGCCGTTGGCGCAACGAGCAGCGCACACAGGAGTCGCCGCCGGCGGACGCGTGCCTCGTTTCTCAAGCAGACCTGTGCTGGCGTAGGCCGAGCCAGGTGAGCACGGCGAGCACCCGGCGGTGCTCCTCCTCCGACTCGTGCCAGGCCGAGCTTGCGCGATGATGCTGCTGACGTGGGTCTCGACGGTCCGATCGGTGAGCCACAGACGCCGGGCGATGCCCACGTTGGTGCGCCCCTCGGCCATCAGCTCGAGGACCTCGCGTTCCCGCGGGGTCAGCAGCGCCAACGCGTCGTGCTGGCGATGGGGTGCGAGCAGGGTCGCGACGACCTCGGGATCGAGTGCCGAGCCACCCGCGGCGACTCGGCGCAGGGCCTCGAGGAAGTCGTCGACGTCGAAGACCCGGTCCTTGAGGAGGTAGCCGAACCGGCCGCCGGCGACGAGGTCGACCGAGTGCCTGGTCTCGACGTGCTGGCTGAGCAGCACGATGGCCAGCTCGGGCTGGCGCTCGCGCAGGATGCGCGCGGCGCGGGCACCGTCGTCGGTGCCGTCAGGGGGCATCCGCACGTCGATGACCGCCAGGTCGGGCAGCTCCTGCTCGACTACCTCCACCAGGGTGACGGCGTCAGCGGCGCGGCCGACGACATCGTGGCCGGCGTCCTCGAGCAACCTGGCCAGACCCTCGCGGAAGAGGGCGGAGTCCTCACCGATCACGATGCGCATGGGAGTGCGGCCTCCACCTCGGTGCCTCGCCCGCGTGGGCTGGCGACGTGCAGCGAACCGCCTAGTGCGGCGACCCGGTCACGCAGCCCGGACCGCACCCCGAGCCGCGCACCACCACAGCCGTCGTCGGTGATCCGGACCAGGAGCTGGCCGTCCCGACGGACGACCTGGAGAACGATCCGGGTGGCCTCGGCGTGCTTGACCGCGTTGGTGATCGCCTCGCTGGCGACGAAGTACGCCGTCGTCGCGACGGCGTCGGGGAGCGGGCCGTCGTCGACGTCCATGACGATGGTCATCGGCAGACCGCGCACCAGATTGGACAGTGCCGCCGGCAGTCCGTCGTCCAGGCTGCTCGGCCGCAACCCGTGGGCGATCTGGCGCAGCTCGGCTACCGCGCTGCCCAGCTCGGCGACACTCGCGTCGAGCAGGTCGTCGACGTCGACAGTCCCGTCGTCGAGGTGCCGCTGAGCGAGCCGCAGCTGCATGCCCAGTGACACCAGTCGCTGCTGGGCGCCGTCGTGCAGGTCGCGCTCCATGCGGCGCCGCTCCTCGTACCCGATCTCGACCAGGCGGGTCCGGCTCGACTCGGCTTCACGGAGCGCCGTGGCCACCTCGACCCTGAGGCGGACGACCTCGACCAGCGTCGAACACCTGTCGGCGACCTCGCGAAGCAACTCGGGCGAGGCCGTGCTCGGCCTCGGCGACAAGCACGCCGGTCTGTTCCTCGTCGAGGAGGACCGGGACTCCGTCGCCGGAGGGGACCTCTGCACCGTCGCTGTCGAGGTACGCCCTCGACCCGGGCACTCGGTAGCCCACCCGCAGGCCAGGGTCACGGAGTGCCTCGCGCAGGACGGGCTGCAGTCGCTCGGGACGCGCGAGGCCGGCACTGACGTCGCGGTGCAGGTCGTCAACTGAGGCGAGGGCGGCCCGACGGAGCGGATACATCCGGGCGTCCACGAATCCCCGGACCGCGCGGAGCCCGGGGAGGAGCACCAACGCCGCGGCCGCGGTGCCGATGGCAGCACCGGCCTCGGACTCGCGACCCACCGCGACGCCCGCGACCGACGAGGCGGTGGCGTACACGCCGAGGAGGAGCGCTGTCAGCGTGCCCCACGTCACGGCGACGGCCAACGCCTTGTCGACGTCGTACAGATCGTGCTTGAGGACCGCGATCGCGGCGGCCGCCTGGGTTGCCACGAGGGAGGCGATGCCGACCGCCGCGCTGAACCACTGCGGCTCACCCCAGACCACGATCTCGAGAAGGCAGAGCACCGGATAGAGCGGCACGCCGATCCCGGCTAGGGCCAGCCACTTGATCTGCTGGCGCTGGATTCTGTCGGCCCGCCGGAACCGCAGGAAAAGAGAGACCGTGCACGCGACGAACAACGGGAGCATCAGGACCAACGCGACGCCGAAGACCTCGACCACCCATGGCGGTTCTGAGAAGGGCCGCTCCAGGTCCTGGAGCGGGGCCCGGAAGGGGACATCGTCGAAGGCGCCGTAGATCTGGGCGGCCGCGACACTGAAGACCAGCACCGGCGGCACCCACACCCACCGCCGCGACGGCAGGCGACCGTCAGGGAAGTAGAGGAGCAGCAGACCGAAGATCCCGAGGACCCACCAGGCGTCCTCAGCAGTCCAGGCGACGAGCCAGGCCCAGTCGCCGGCGTCGCCGGACGTCGCGAGCCACTGCAGCCACACCTCCTTGGCCACGACGTGTGCCACCGCGAGGGACAACAGGCCGAGGAGAGACCCGACGACCGCGCCCTCGGTCCGCTGCGCGACCAGGATCGACAGACCACTGGCGAGCGGCACGACGGTGAGCGCGATCGCGATGGCCAGCCCGGTGCGGTACGTCGGGTCACCGGCGACGAGGAGGACGGCCGCGAGGACGTGCCCGGCAGCCAGCAGCGCGATCCCGACAGTGACCCGGCGTGCCCATGTCATGTCGGAAGTGTAGGGATCCGCGGGGTCGCGGTCCTCTGTGCCAGTACGGACCGGATCTCAGCGCTCGCCACGATGCGTCGAACCCTCTGGCTTCCCTAGCGTGGCTGCGTGGTCCCCATCGTTCCCATCTCTCGCTTCTGGAGGCTCGCATGACCGCCACCTCTCACGACCAGACCACCGCGACGGGGGTCATCTCCGCTCGCGGCCCGGGCCGGACCCGGATGGTCGCCGTCTGCCTGGCGGCGTCGGCTGTCACGCTCGCCGCACTTGTCCTGACCCATCCCTGGGGTCCCCGGCTCGACAGCAGCTCCGCCGCAACGTTCTCCTACGACCTGCTCAAGACCAATCGGGACGCCGCCTGGCCGGCGACGATGCTCGACGCCTTCGCCTTCGGGGTGCTGACGATCTGTGTGGCGCTCGCCGCCGGCCATCTGGTCCGTGGGCGAGGACGCCTCGCCGCGACCATCGGGGGTGTGGCCACCGTCGCCGGTGGGGTCCTCTTCGCAATGGGCGCGGCCGGGTCCGCGACACTCACCTGGTATGTCACGTCGACGGCCCTGTCCGAAGAGTCGGGTCGCGATCTGATCGCCTTCATGAACGACCACCCTGGGCACGTGCTCGTGCCTCAGACGACCGGCTTCTTCCTGGTCACGCTGGGCACGCTGGTCCTGACGGCCGCCCTGGTCCACGCACGGGTGGTGCCGCGTCTTGCGGGAGCGGCGTTCGTCCTGCTCACCGTCGCCCTGTTCGCCGTCTCAGGGCAAGCCATGAACGCCGTGCAGGCCGCGCAGATGCTCCTCATCGGCGCCATTGCCATCCCGCTCTGGAGGCGGGCCGGCTAGCCACAGCCAGGTGGTAGCGGCGCACCAGCGAGGTGCGCGCGGCGCTCTCCGGACGGCCGGCGGTAGAAGGCGGCGGGCGGGCTCTCCGGCTTCCGACGCTGCCTTACCCCGTTCGTGATCCTCCACCAACACACCATTCCCACCGAACCGATGCCCAGGAGTACCGCCATGCCCAGATTCACTCGAGTGCCCGCCGTTGCCGCCGGCCTGCTGTTGCTGGTCAGCTGCAGCGATGGCGGTTCGCCCGAAGCCACGCCGTCGGCACCTTCCAGCGACGAGGCCACAGCCTCAAGCGCGCCCTCCACACCGGAGAGCCCGTTCGCGGGAGATTCCGCGTGGCTGGCTTACCAGACTGATCGCACGGGCGACGAGGGTGTCTGGCTCGTCCATCCGGACGGGAGTGAGGACCACCAGATCCTCACCGAGCTCCCCAACGCGCTGCTCCCGGACTGGTCACCAGACGGCCAGCACCTCGCCGTGACCACGCGCGGCGGGGAGACCGAGCCCCTCTTCGAGTACGACCTCCAGGCCGACACGAGTCGCCAGCTGTTCGACTGCTCAGCGCCTTGCCTGGGGGACGACGAGCCCGTCTACTCCCCGGACGGATCCGCAGTCGCGTTCATTCGCTACCTCGGACCGATCGTCGATGACGCGCCGGCCGACTGCTCGCTGTGGGTCGGCGACCGGGCCAGCGGCAAGGTCGGGCGGCTCACCAACAACGGCTCGGGCTGCGACCGAGAGTACAACCCACGCTGGTCCCCAGACGGTGAGCGACTGACCTACTGGCGCCAACCGTCCGCCGACGGCCGGACCACCACCACCGCCGTCTTCACGGTCGCCGCCGACGGCAGCGACGAGCAACGCCTGACCAAGCCGGCGCTGGAGGCCGGTGAAGCCGACTGGTCGCCCGACGGGACCTGGATCGTCTTCGCCACCCGCCCGCTGGCGCAGTTCGAGGACGGCGTGTCGAACCTCTACCGGGTCCACGCCGACGGGACCGGGCTGGAGCAGCTCACGACGTACGCCGCAGACCAGCGCGCCACCCAGCCGCAGTACACCCCCGACGGAGCGTGGATCGTCTTCACCTCCGTCACCGCGACCGCGCGCACCCTCGCCGCCATCCCCGCCGACGGCGGGCCCGCCGTCGCCATCACCTCAGGAGGGATCGCCACGCACGGGACCTGGCAGCCCTGACCGCGCGCAGGCGGTGCTGCAGCGGGGGTTGACCAATCGGAGCAGCGGCGGCGGAAGCGGGTTTCGCCGACCAGTCCCGTCTCCCGTGAACTCTGGCGTCTGGTCAGCGTGAGTCCGGGTCAGTTCGCGGCAAGCTCCGCGTAGAGGTCGACCGAGTTCCCGTCGGGGTCGAGCAGCGTCGCGTACCGCTGCCCCCAGTGAGCGTCCCAAGGCTCGACGTGCGCCGTGTACCCGGCGCTGATGAGTGCGGCGAACGCTGAATCGACCTCCGCTGCCGTCCCCTGGTGGAATGCGAGCGCGATGCGGTGTCCGCCGGTCGCCGGGACGAACTCCGGGTCGAAGCCGCGGATCGTTTCGACCGTGTCCCAGGCGAGCGTCACGCCGTTGCTGAGCGTCGCCTCCACATGGGGTGCGTCGTCTTGGCCCGGTTCGATGTGGACACCCACGGTGCGGTAGAACGCGAGAGAAGCCGCCATGTCGAGCGTCACGATCCCGATGAAGCCGAGTTTCAATGTCATGGTCTCACCGTACGGCCGGCCCCCGGCACCGGTCTTGAACAGAACGGCCACGCAGCCGCCCGGTGATGGATCGGCTTCCGGCAAAGAGCCGCAGCTCAGTCCGAGCAGTCGACCGCGACGGCGAGGGCGATGCAGATCTCTCGCATCCGGGCGTCGGCCACCCGTCCCAGGCGTTCGACGAGGATCGCGATCGACACGCTTTCGATCGAGTCGAGATTGACCGCCGAGCGAAGTGGCACCGGGTCATCGCCGGGTTCGAGGAGAACTTCGCTCGGGAGGCCTCGGATGGTGGTCGTGCAGGGGGCGACGAGTGCCCGGTGATGGCGCGGGATGACTGCGTCGCGAGACAGGACGACGACGGGTCGGCGACCGATTTCGGCCATCTCACACCACCACACCTCCCCCCGCGAGGGGAAGTCAGTCATGAGGCCGCGACCGCCCGACGGAACGAGGCTAGGTCTCCCCATTCGTCTGGCTCGTCGAGCGGGTGGGCGTCGTACGCGGCGTAGCTGGCATCCACTTCGGCCGAGCGGTGGCGAGCCAACAGGGCAGCGAGGGCTTCGTCAACCAGTGCGGAGTCAGGCTTCCCGGACGCGCTGCGGGCGCTCTCGAGGAGGCGGGCGTCCACTGTGGTGCTCAAGCGGGTGCGGCTCATGCCACAATCATGCCACGAACATGCCTCGACTGAGGGGTCGCGCCCGTAAGTCGATCGGCACGCGGAGCGTGCCCGTCGTCAGTCCGACGGTGTTGGGGGGTGGCCGGGGTACTGGAACACCTCTTCCAACGACACGTTCAAGGCGCGGGCAATCCTGAAGGCGGCCTCGAGCGACGGGGAGTACTTGCCTCCTTCAATGGCATTCACGGTCTGTCTCGTCACCCCGATCAGGTCGCCGAGCCCGGCCCGGCTCATGCCGGCCGCACCACGCAGCTCAGTGATCCGTATGTCAAACATTCTTGACGTGGGCGCGCGGCGCGCACGCGGGGCAGCACACCAGATGTCTGGGCGGTCTCCGCCTCAAAGCCTGCGTACCCATTGCTCCTTGAGCGCGGGCGCAGCTTGCCCGCCCCGATACGGCCGGAAGTGCCGTAAGCCGCCGACCGTTACCGGAGCGGGTCGTCGTGCGTGAGGGGACTGGCCTCGGCCGCGCAACCGTCGGCGCGTCAACATGACTCCGTGGGCCGCAGTGAGGCCAGGTCAGCCAGGTCCACGCGAACCACGCTGCCGCGCACGTCGAGGTCGATCCAGCCGGCGGCGCTGTCGACTACCTGGCCGCAGGCGGTGCCGCTGCCGGTGCTGACCTGCACGGGGCGGTCCGCGCCGGACTGCGGCCACCAGTTGCTGGACGCCGAAAGCGCGGTCAGGCCGACCGCAACGCAGGTCAAGGTAACCCCGGCCCGGAGCCGGCGAGCACCGGAGAGCGGGTCCGGCGGTGCGTTGAGCGGCCACGCGACGACCGCCACCAGCAAGAGCCCGATCGCTGCGGCGGCAAGGGCGAGCAGCGCCAGGACGCCGGCGACGGACTGCAGCCACATGGGCAGCCGCACGCCGCTGTCGCCCGTGAGCACGCCACAAAGCCCCACGAAGCCCAGGGCTGCGATCTGTAGCTTGTGCCACTCGCGCGCCGAGGACCTGAGTGCATCCGGCGCCGCGAACTGTTGCGGTTCCTTCTCGGGCGTTTCGGCCATCTTGCACGCACCCCTCGCTTCGGTTGCCTCGACGGTACGCCCACTTCGGCCCCGAGCCATCTGCGCTCGTCTGCCCCCTTCGAGCGATCGCAACGGCCCCGGTATGGAGTTCGAGGCCCGGCGCGGCCGGGACGACAGGCTGCCGGGAGATCAGCGAGTGGCCGAGTCATCACACACTGCATCGAAGTAGCGGAGGAACGTGAGCTCCATCGCCGGGTCGGCTGGTCGCGAGACGGCTCTACGGTCGCGCCGATGGGCGGCGACGAGTCGTGGCAACGGTCGACGGTGGGCCACCAGCCAGGATCGCTTCCCCCCGGATGACCGGTCGGGTACAAACAAGCATGGGGACTGCAAATGAGACGCGACAGCCGGCGCTCAAGGCCGATGCGATCGGGTTCCTCGACGCACTGGTGATCGGCATCGCAGCGACGTCCCCGGCGTATTCGTTGGCGGCCGTGATCGGCCCGATCGCCGCACTCGTGGGCGTGTTCGCGCCGGGCGTGCTGCTCGCGTCGTTCGTGCCGATGGCGATGATCGCGACCGCCTTCTTGTACCTCAACCGGGTCGACCAGGACTGCGGCACGACGTTCAGCTGGGTGACGCGGGCGATGGGCCCGTGGGCTGGTTGGATCGGGGGCTGGGCGATCACGATGACCGGTGTGCTGGTGATCGGGTCGCTGGCCGACGTCGGGGTCAGCTTCAGTCTGCTGATGTTCGGTGCCGACGATGTGGCGCAGAACGCGTGGATCCGGATGCCGCTTGCGATCGGGCTGATCGTGGTGATGACGTGGATCTGCGCGCTCGGCACCGACATCTCCGCGCGGCTCCAGAACGGTCTGATCGTCGCGCAGGTGGCGGCGCTGCTGGTCTTCGCCTTCGTTGCGATCTACCGCGCCTATGACGGCTCGAGCCCGCTGGAGGAGATGACCCCATCGCTGCGCTGGCTCAATCCCTTCGGCCAGGGCGGGTCGGCTCTCTCAGGTGGTCTGCTGCTCGGCGTCTTCGCCTACTGGGGTTGGGAGTCGGCGGTCAACCTCAGCGAAGAGACCACCGACGGGGACAGCGCTCCGGGTCGGGCCGCGGTCTGGTCCACGTTCATCCTGCTCGGCACCTATATCGCCGTGGCCTACGCCGTGGTCGCCTTCGCGGGGACGCAGTGGCTGAGCGACAACGCCGATCAGGAGGAGTTCGTGTTCGCCGAGCTCGCCGATCAGGTGATGGGCGGCTGGAGCTGGTTGGTGTTCTTCGCAGTGGCCACGTCGGCCATCGCCTCGACGCAGACGACGATCATCCCTGCCTCCCGTACGGGCCTGTCCATGGCGCGTCGGCACGCGCTGCCTCCACGGTTCGGCAACATCGACGCTCGACACCACACTCCCGGAGTAAGCACGTGGTGGGTCGCCGGGATCGCGATCGTCTGGTACGTCGCGATCTACCAGGTCTCCGCGAACGCGCTGTTCGACTCGCTGACGGCGCTGTCGCTGCTGATCGCGTTCTACTACGCGCTGACCGGATTCGCCTGTGCTATCTACTACCGCCGACACCTCACCGAGAGCGCCAAGAATCTGCTGCTGATCGGAGTCGCCCCGGTCGCTGGCGGGCTATTGCTGGTGTGGCTGCTGGTGCTCTCGATCCGGGACATGTCGGACCCAGCCAACTCCTACAGCGGCCAGTCCTGGCTCGGCGTCGGCCCACCTCTGGTCATTGGGGTCGGGATCTTCCTGGCGGGCATCGTGGTGATGTTGATCTGGCGCACGCAGGACGCGAGGTTCTGGGACGAAGCCCCGGGGGTCGCCGATCCCGACGTCGTGCGCGGCAAGAAGGCGCCCCAGTCCGACCCCGACCACCTGGAAGGCTGAACCGTCATGACCGTGATCCTCGGCTACGACTACTCTCCCGGAGCCGAAGCAGCACTCCGTGTCGCCATCGACGTCGCCACCAGGTTCGGTGAGCCGCTCCTGCTGGTGCACGGCGTGGCGCCGCCGGGTGGCCTGGGTGAGGAGTTCACCGCGCACCGTGACGCACTGGCCGAGAAGGTCCGCGAGCTGAGCCTTCCGGCGCAGGAGGCCGCCCGCGAGGCGGGAGTCGAGGTCGACGTCGAGCTGGTGATGGCGAAGCCCGCCCAGGCCCTGGTCCAGGTGGCCGAAGAGCGCAAGGCGACCGTGATCGTGGTGGGCATCGCCGGCGAGAGCCCCATCCGCGGCGCGATGCTCGGATCCACCCCGCACAAGCTTCTCCAGCTGAGCACTCGCCCGGTGCTCTGTGTGCCCGGCACCACCGAGAGCGAGTGACGCGGCTCGCGGACACGTACGGCTGTCGCGCTCCGAGACGGCGATTCAGCGTGCCGAACACTCCATGAGCGCTCGGAGCACGCACCGGTTGTAGCGCTGGATCGCGATGAACAGCGCGTTGACCCCCTTGCCCGTCCGAGACGGGCTGCGGGCAACCCGCGGCCAGCACGGCCCGAATGGAGGTCGTGGTGTTGGACCTGCCTCGGCTCCGGCTGCTTCGCGAGCTACGCCGTCTCGGCACCATCTCCGCCGTCGCCGAGGCCCTGCGCTACAGCCCTTCGGGGGTATCCCAACAGCCTGCAACCCTCGAACGCGAGGCCGGGACCAGGCTGCTCGAACCCTCGGGTCGACGGGTCAAGCTCACCGCGCGGGCCGAGCTGCAGACCCACCTACGACTGACCCAGACCGGCCTCGCGGCAGCGCTCATCCCCGAGCTCTCCGGCGCCTGCCAAGCCCCCGGCGTTCTCACCCGACGCCTACCTGGCCGCCCTACCCGGCAACTCTTCGCTTCCATGCGTCGGGGAGCTGGGGCCCACCCCACCATCGACGCCTTTCCTCACCGCCCTGGATTCCCCCGGAACTGCGGTCCCCCCGGCTCGTAAGCCGATCGGCTTTCGGGGCTCCTCCGATGACGTTGCAGCACATAAGGCCGGCGGTGCTGGCTGGTGGGGTCGGGCGTTGCCCGATGCCCGAGTCGCCCACATCCCGTGGTGTGGCAGGGCCGCTTTCTCGGAGGTGCGCCATGAGCGCCCTGCTTGTCGGCTACGCCCGATGCTCCACCGATCAACAAGACCTGACCGCTCAACGTGACGCCCTCCTCGGCCTCGGTGTCGAGGCCGAGCGGATCTACGTCGATCATGGCCTGACCGGCACCAACCGCGAGCGACCCGGACTCCGCGAGGCACTCACCGCGTGCCGCGCCGGAGACTCCCTCGTCGTCACCAAGCTCGACCGACTAGCCAGGTCGCTGCCCGATGCCAGGGCGATCGCCGATGAGCTCACCACCCGGCAGATCAGCTTGAGCCTGGGCGGATCGGTCTACGACCCCACTGACGCGGTCGGCCGGCTGTTGTTCAACGTCTTGGCGATGGTGGCCGAGTGAGGGTCGCCAAGGCCAAGGGTCGGCTGCGCGGCAAGCAGCCTAAGCTCAACCGCCGGCAGGAAGCACACGTGGTGTCGCTGGTGCACGGCGGCGAGTACAGCACCGCTGAGGTCGCCGAGCTGTTCGGCGTCGGCAGGTCCACGGTCTACCGGGCCATCGAACGCCAGCGCGTCGCAGCCAAGGCTGGCCTGGCCGAGGCGGGATCGACACGATGACTCCACGAGGCGCCGGCCGTACCGAATCCGACACCCCAGCGGGACGCCGGCGCCTCACCGCGCCGTACGGAGATCGAGCGCCCTATCGAGATTCGGCCATCGGGAAGAGGAATGGCAGGAGAACGATTCCGCCGTTGCGACCTGTCCACTACAGCGCCGGGGGTGTGTCCTGTGGTCCGGGATGGGGTGATGTTGCCTGAGCCTGGAGCGCGTTCGCGCGGCGGATGAGGTGAGCTCGTTCGCGGTCGTTCGTGGCCAGCGACACGGCCCGGTGGAACTCGCTCGCAGCTTCGGCATGGCGGCCGAGCCGTTCCAGCAGGTCGCCCCGCACCGACGGCAGGAGGTGATAGGTGGCCATCTGGGGGTTCGCGGCGACGTGATCGACGAGTTGCAGGCCGACCTCGGGGCCGTAGGCCATGCCGAGCGCGACGGCCCGGTTGAGTTCCACGACCGCAGAGCCCGTCACCACGGCCAGGCGCTCGTACAACCCAGCGACGGCCGGCCAGTCGGTTGTTTCGACCGAGTCCGCGCGGGCGTGCTCGGCCGCGATGGCGGCTTGGAGGACGTAGGGGCCGTCACCGTCCAGGGCGAGCGCGGCGTCCAAGGCGGCGATACCGCGTTCGATGGCGGCGCGGTCCCATGCCGTCCGGTCCTGGTCGGCGAGCAGGACGGCCTCGCCCGACCCGTCCTGCCGCGCCGCCAGCCGGGAGGAGTGCAGCTCGACCAGGGCGAGCAGGCCGTGGGCCTCGGGCTCGCGGGGTACGAGGGTGGCTAACAGGGCGGCGATACGGACGGCCTCGCGGCACAGGGCGGGTCGCGTCCAGTCCACGCCGGCGGTGGCGGCGTACCCCTCGTTGAAAAGGAGGTAGACCGCCGACATCACCGAGCCGAGCCGAGCTGCTCGCTCAAGCCCGCCCGGTTCCTCGAGCGCGGCGCGAGCTGTGGTGAGAGTCTTCTTGGCTCTGGAGATGCGTGTGGCGACGGTGGCCTCGGAGGTGAGGTAGGCACGGGCGATCTCCCTCGTGCTGAGCCCCGCGACCAGCCGCAGGGTCAGTGCCGTGCGGGTGTCGGCGCTGAGCGAGGGATGGCAGCAGATGAACATCAGCCGGAGCACGTCGTCCTCGACGTGGTGCACGGTGAACTGCTCCTCGTAGCTGTCGACCACGCCGGCGGCCACCTCGGCGTAGGCCCGGACCTGGCGCTCACCAGCGCGGAACTGGTCGATCGCGCGTCGCTTGGCCGTGGTCATCAGCCACGCGGCGGGATTGTCAGGTACGCCGGTCTGCGGCCACTGTGCGAGCGCCTGGGCGAGCGCCTCCTGGGCGAGATCCTCGGCGCGGCCGACGTCGCGGGTGATGCGCAGCAACGCGCCGAGGAGGCGCGACGACTCCTGTCGCCACACGTCCTCGGCGGCGGCGGCGGGATCCTTCACCCAGACATCTCCATCATGGCGCGGATCTCGACCCAGCCCTCCCATCCGGGCCAGGTGGTCCGGTGGGCGTCGAGGAACGCCCGCGCCTTGGTGGTGGCTTCGGCCACATCGGGGAGCTCGTAGACGGAGTACCCCCCGACGAGCTCGGTGGCTTCGACGAAGGGGCCGTCGGTGGTGGCGATCGCGTCGCCGGCGAGGGTCACGATGGCGCCGGCCTGGATCGGCATCAGCCCACCGACCTCGATCAGGGTGCCGGCCGCAGATTCCTGGGCGCCGAGAGCGCCGATGGCTGCAAAGAGCTCCGCGGGTGGCTGGTCGGAGGGTCGCGTGGTCTCGTGGACGAGCATCATGAACTTCATGGTGGGTCTCCTTGTGGTGTCGAGTGATATCAGAACAGACGGCGAGCGCGCTCGTCGCGTGGCCACAGGCCAGCCCAGACGAGTACCCCGGTGATCACAGCAAACGCGGTGTTGAAGGCCGGTTGTCGCGGACCAGATGGGTGATGGAGTCGAAGGCCAGGAACAAGGTGACGAAGCCGGTGACGACCCAGCCCGCGATGTGGGCGGGGCTGCGACGAGTCGTCGTGGTGGGCGCGGAGGTAGCGAGGCTGGCGTTGGTGAGTGTGGTCATGCACCTACGTCGTCGGTCGGGCACGGATCTCGACATCGCACACTGAACTTGCTCGCTGGGCTCGACGATCCCTGCCGTGGCGATACCGCAGGTGGCGTGCTCTTCGGAGCCGGCGCCGCCCCCGCTACGCGCGGCAATGCGACGAAGCGCCGAGCACGGTCCCGGGCAACCGTCCCGATGTCCCCGAGCCGCAGGGCGCAACACCGTGACGCGCACCGCTGAACCATCGGCGAGCGGTGCTTCCCTCGCTAATCGATCTCCTCCACCCACGCGGCCCGCCAACTGGGTGCCTCCGACGCCTGCGTGTAGTAGCGAGTATCGCGAAGGATCGACCCAGATGCATCAAGCTCTAAGACGGCCACCACATGCCATACGTCCCCGGCATAGTCGTTCGTTCCCTCGACGACCCACACCCGGCCGGACCCCACTACTCTGCGCAACGCGATTGACGGAGGCACCGGAAACGCTTCCTGCATCGCACGCATGGCATCGCGTCCACGGATCCGCTCGCCTGACTGTGGCATCTCCATCACGTAGTCCTCGTGACGCAGCCGAAACTCCGCTTCAGGGGAGAGCCCGTTGCCGGTGAGCCCAAACAGGAGTTCAATGCCTTCGCGCATCGCCGCTGGGTCGTCGTCGGCGACCGCCCGCAGGAACAGCTCGCGCACATCTGAGTCGCCCATGCTCGGCCTCCTCGCCGACGTCTGTCATCCCGTCCAGGACGATCCTGCTCTCCCGCCCGACCGCTGTCCATGCGTCGACAGGCCCCCGCGACGGGCTATCGGCCGGCGCCGTTCGCGACCACAGCGCCGGTCGGGCCTGGTTCCTGATCGGCACAGCGGTTCCGCAGGGCGGACCCGATACGGGAAGGCAGCAGGTAGCCGATGCGGATGTATCGCCACAGTCCCGCGTGACCCGTCCGGTGAACGTCGCCGGCACGGGCGGCGCACGGGACGCGTGCTCGACCAGCCCCTCAACCCCGAATGCGTGACGCCAGCGGCCGCAGCACCAGCGCCAGCACCACCAGGGCGGCGCCGCCGAGCGCCCACCATCGGGCCGAGTGCCGCACGTCGCCCAGCACGGACAGGGGCGGCTGCGGCGCCGTCGCGCGTGGGGTGTCGTCGGCCTGGAGGGGGTTCTCGTCGAGGCTGCCGTCGGCGGCGGGGGTGAGCGGCCGGGTGAGGGCCGCGAGAGGCTGCACGGTGCCGGCACCGGTCATCCGCGTCGGGTCGTCAGGGCGGCCGTCGGCGGTGTCGACCAGACGCGCGACGATCTGGGCCGCCTCGTCCCGGGGGAAGCGCTGCCTCAGCAGCGCCACCACGCCCGCGACCTCCGCCGCCGCCCACGAGGTGGCGATCTGCGGCAACACGCAGGTCTGCCCGTTGAGGCCGACGGTCACCGCGGCGTACGTCGGAGCGGCGACCACCGTCGCCGAGCTCGGCAGCACGTAGTCGCGCGGGTCGACACCGGCGCCGGTCGCGGTGGCGTTGACCGCGACCACGCCGGGGTACCCGGCCGGATAGACGGCTTCCCCCGCGTCCTCTCCCAGGCGTCGCTCACCGAACTCCGCGAACAGCGGCTCGCCCTCCTGCGGCCGGTTGCCCGAGGCAGCGACCACGACGACATCGGACCGCACCAACCGCCCGACGACCCGGCGGAGCCTGGGCGCATCAGGCACCGCCACCGCCACCAGCACGACCCCGATGCCCTCGTCGCGCCGATTGCGCAGCACCCAGGTCAGCCCGTCCGCCACCGAGGCCGACGTGGGCAGCCGCGCGCCCTCGGTGCGCACCGGTGACTCGTCGTAGACGCGGACGTCGATCAGCCTCGCGGCCGGCGCCACCCCGACCGGCCCGCCGTCGGCTTGGGCTCGGCCCGCCACCAGCCCGGCCATGGCGGTGCCGTGGAAGTCCAGCACCGGCGCGTCGCCGAAGAGGTGGTCCACGCGCGGGAGGTAGGACGAGTCCTCGATGCCGGAGTCGACGATCGCCACCGTCTGTCCTTCGCCGGGCTCGCCACGCACCTGCGCCTGGGCGGCGGCGACGTCGAGAAGCCGCGCCGGCAGGCTGGCGGAGGTCGCCGGCCCGGTCGGGGAGTCGGTGCTGAGCTGGGCGCAGTCGGTGTCGTCGGCATGGGCGGGAGCCGCTATCAGGGTCGCCCCCGGCACGGCGAGCGCGAACGCCGCGAGGAGTCGCCTCACCGGCACGACGAGCCGCCCACGGGGTTCGGCGGGCACAGCGCTGCCTCCTGGGACAGCACCACCCCGCGATCGAGCATCGCCACCCAGCTGTCGGGCACGACCGGCCGCGCATAGTCGGCGTACCCGAGCAGAGCAGGGGTCTCGTCACCGTCGAGCGGGTAGGCCTGCCCCTTGGCGTCGATCAGGAAGCGGGTGTCGCTGCTCACGCGCCCCCAGTCTCCGGACTCGACGACGGCTCCGCGCCCCGGGTCGACACTGACCTGGCGGCGTCCGAGCGCGACCTCGGCCGAGCTGGCTCGGTCGTCGGGAGCGTCGACCAGGGCGGCGTACGGCGCGCTGCCAGCGGCCGCCACCAACTGCAGGCAGCTCTCGCCGCCCACCGCTCGCAGGCCACCGTCGGGCCATCGGGCAGCCGCGAACGGCGGCGCCATGAACTGGTGGTTGGGCAGTGCCGGCATCGAGCGCACTCGAGGCGTGCGCGGGGGCGGCAGGTTGGCATAGACCGCCGCGGCGAACTCGCTCAGTGGCGCCGGGCCGCCCTCCAACAGCACGAAGTCGCTGCCCGCGGCCTGGACCAGGTCACCAACTTGGGCCCCCGGGTAGACGTCGTCCTCGTAGTCCACCGGCTGCCCGGCGCCCTGCACCCGCGCACTGTCCCAGCCGAGCGCGCCACCCGCAGGCAACAGCGCGAGCCAGGTCGGCGGCACCTCGGTCGCCTCAGCCCCGACCGGCAGCCCGAGGGTGGTCAGCATCTTGTCGCGCGCGGCGCCCTGACCCGGCAAGGCATAGCTGAGCGCCGAGGCGGCGGCCTCGTCGCGAGCGGCCTCCTGCGCCAGCAGGTAGTAGCTGCCGGAGACGCTGTCCCGCACCACCAGAGCCCCGCGAGGCTGCGCGGTGACGCCCGGGTCGGCACTGATCGACACCCGGATCCCCGAGGTCGCGCTGGTGCAGGCCGTCCACCCCGTCGGCACCAGCAACGAGGCCGACGGGACGGTCGAGGGGGCACCGACGATGCCCAGGTCCTCGCCGATCACCTGCTGTTCGATCACCGACTGCGACACCAGCGTCGGCTCCCGCGCGGCATCGCCGGCGATGAGCAGCGCCGAGGTGTTGTTGATCACCGGGTGCACCACCAGCGGATCGGTGGCCTCGGTGATGACGTACGCAGCCCCTCGATCCTTGGAGACGATCAGGCCGGGCTCGCGCCAGTCGGCGGCGACGCGCGGCGAGAAGATCCCCGCGATCAGGGCGCCAGCGAGCAGCAGCACCGACAGCGCCACCCCACCGACCAGCGAGCGACCTGGCCGGACCGGCTCGACCTCGCGGCCGCCGGGGGCCCCGGAGACGAACGCCGTCACCAGCCGCCGACGGGAGAACGCGTGCGCCTCGACCAGGTCGCGCTTGGTCGCCATGGCGAGGCCTAGCCCCGCACCGCGGCGACCACGCCGGCCGCCACGAGCAGAGTCGGCAGCAGGGCGAGCAGCGCCACGACCTCGGTCACGTCGCCGAGCCGGCCCCACCGCACCGACGCCGGCACCGGCACCACCGTCAGTGCCAGCAGCAGCCCGCCGGCCGCCGCGAGGGCCACCGCGGCCCACGGCCGCCAGTCGGGATGGAGCCACAGCACCGACACCGCGAGCGTCAGCAGCCCTGCGACCCCCGAGGTGAGCCCGACCAGGACGGCCGAGCGGGTGCGGTACTGCCGGGTCCGAAGGATCACCACGGCGCAGCACAGCAGCGCGAGCAGCACTCCTGCCGCGCCCAGCCCGACCACCAGCGGCGTCACCAGCACCAGCAGCAGACCGACCGTCGCGGAGACCCCCCGCAACAGGTCGTGGGCGATCCGAGCGTCGCCGGCCACCCGCTCGGGCTCGATCGGCGAGGGATCGTTGACGATGTCGGCAGACGCATAGATCTGGTCGACGCGGGTGCCGGTCGCGCCGAGCGCCAGCCAGGGGAAGGCGCTGCCCGCGGCGACCACCAGCGCCAACGTGGTCGCCAGCACCACGTCGGCATCCAGAGCGGCGCCCTCGATCACCACGCCGGCGGTCAGGAACACTGCTCCGATCACCACGGCAGGAATGGCCAGCGCGCGCCCCTCACCGAGGCCGACGAGCGCCAGCAGCCCGGCCAGCAGCACCCCGCCGCCGGCGTACGCCGCAGGGAGGCCGAACAGGGTGTCCCCGCCGGCCAGGACCAACCCCGCCACTGCGGCGTACGCCGCAGCCATCCAGGTGAGGGCCACGGCGGCCTCGGACTCGGCGTAGACCCGCGACAGCACGATGCCGCCGGTCACCAGCGCCAGGGCAGCCAGGGCCGCGGCCACGCCCGCGACCGCCGACCCGTGGAGGTAGAGCGCCGCGGCGCCGAGCGTCAGCATCAGCGCCGCCGCCGCGAGAGCGGTACGCCGCCCCGCCGCAGGCTCCCACGGGCGCAGATCACGCTCGACGACATCGGTCATCGCCTCGACGACGTCGTCGTAGACGCGCGGGGGCTCGTCGTCGAGCCGCGCGGACACGGTGAGCACACCGCCGTCCTCGATGCCTTGGATGATCAGCCCGCCGTCCCCGACGAGCTCACGGCCGTCGGCGGTGACGACGCGGTAGCCGGCGTACACCGTGCCGGGGTCGAGCAACCCCACGCTGCGCGCCAGCTCGGGCAGCAGCTCGGCCACCGGCACCGAGCCGGGCAGCACGAGATCGACGCGTCGGGTCCCGGAGGCGACGGTGACCCGCAGCAGGCTGGAGGCCGCGGCGGACCCTTGGCTCATCGCGCTCTCTCCCGACCTCTCGCTCGACCCACGGTGGACAGCGGCATCCTAGTGCGGCACTGGTGGCGTGCTGGCCCGCGTCAGTCGAGTAGGCCGGGGGCGACGTCCTCGTCGTCCACCCAGTCGTGGCCGTCCTCGTAGGACTCGCCGTCGGGACGACGGTCCTTCTTGCCCTTGCCGCGACCGCCTCCCGCTCCCACGGCCGCACCACCGCGACGGGACCCAGCCGTGCCCTGGCCGGTCGCGACACCCCTGGTCGACCCCGCCGCACCGCCTCGGCCCGACGTCGCGCGGCCGGCCGATCCGGACCGTCCGGTCGCGCCGCTGCCGGCGGCGTAGGCGCCCGGCCCTCGACCGAGGGTCGAGGAGGCGCCCGCACGAGCGGAGCCGCCGATCGCTCCGCCCGAGCCTCCGGCCACCACGCCTGGGCGGCCGCCGGAAGCACTGAGGCTGCCTGAGCCGGCTCCCGTGCCGGACGGGCGAATCCCCCCGGCCACGGCACCCATCGAGGCGGCTGCGCCACCTGCCGCCGCGCTGACGCCCACCCCACCGAGCACTCCGCCCGGAACGCGCACCGAGCCGGATCCGGGAGCGCCGCCCGTGCCACCGCCGCCCGCCGCAGTGCCCGACCCAGGAGCGTTCGGCACGTCGGTGCCGCCCTGGGAGGAGCCGGGGCCACCCGTGTTGGTGCCGTTGCCGGTGCCTGACCCGGATCCGCTGCCGGAACCGCTGCCAGATCCGCTGCCGCTCCCTGAGCCGCTGCCAGATCCGCTGCCGCTCCCTGAGCCGCCGCCCGAACCGCTACCCGAACCGCCGCCCGAACCGCCGCCCGAACCGCCGCCCGAACCGCTGCCCGAGCCGCCGCCCGAGCCGCCGCCCGAACTGGTGCCGCCGGTGGACGACGGGGTCGACGATGGGGTGCCGCCGACCGGGTCGGGCTCGCCGTGGATCGTCTGCATCACGGTGATCGAGTCGGTGAAGGTCGTGTCGAGTCGGGTCGTGGCCGCGGAGGCAGTGGCCTCGCGCTGGGCCATCGAGGTGTCGAACGACGACACCTGGCGGCTGTAGGTGATCTCGGAACGCGCCGCGTCGACGTCACTGAGTCCGGCCAGGGACGGGGCCGACGGCGCCGACGGAACCGCACCCAGGCTCTCGACGGTGCGGGCGGCTGAGGAGTACTCGACTGCCGCGGCATCGAGCGCCATGGCTGCCTGCTCCATCTGGTCGGCTCGCTTGTTGACGTTGTCCTGCGCCTTCGCGAAGGCCTCGATCACCGCCTTGCGGGTGTCGGCACCGAAGTTCGTGTCGACGTAGCTGACGGCCGACTCCAGCGCCATCGCGACCTCGATCAGCTGGGTCCGACCTTGGCGCCACGCGCTCACGGCCTCGTGGATGGGGGGCAGACTGCCGCCGGCGACCGCCTTGCGCAGCTCACTCTCCTTGGGACCCATGGCCACTAGAGCCCCTCCTCCGTCGGCGCGGGCGAGCCGCCCGGGGACTCGGTTGCGATGTCGTCCGCCGCACCGGGCGCGCGCCCTGCGTTGGCGTCGCTGTTGCGGGCCTCGTCGTAGCGGTTGTCGGCCTCGGAGGACCCGGTGGCACTCCCGATGATGGTGGCCGCCTCTGCCTCCACCCTGATCCGGGCGCGCTCCATGGAGTCGGCGCTGCCGGTGTCCGCGGTGTCGAGCAGCCGGGCCGCCTGAGCGACGCCGTCGTGGTAGCGATTGAGGTCCTCCACGACGCCCAGGATCGTCTCGACGATCACCCGGCGGGCCCGGCCGTGGTGGTCGCCCAGCGCGAAGCCGAGGTCGGACGAGCCGAACTCAGACCCAGCCAGGGTCACTTGTTTCAGCTCGGCCGAGTCGAGGTCCCGAGCCCGCCCCAGCAGGCTGCCCTTGAGCGCCTCGAGGTCCGCAGCGTTGCTGCGGGTGTCGCTCCCGGCATAGCTGCTGAGCGCGTCGACGAGCTGCTGCGTCGCGGCCATCACCGACACCACGGTGGTCCCCCTCTCGTAACGCCGCTCGGGGCCGGGCGGCGGTCACCCGCCTCCGGCCCCAGCGACGTGCTGTCCCTCAGGACCCGAACGCGCTCGCTCCCCGGCGGTCGGCCGAGAGGTAGTCGCTGTTGGACTGGGACACGTTGGCCGAGGTCTGCGCCAGGATCGACTTCATGTCCTGCATGGCGCCATCCCACTTGGCCTTCGCCACGGTGTAGGCCTGCTGGGCCTGACCGCTCCAGTCGCCGCGCAGCGGCTCGAGCTCGGCCTCCAGACGGTTGAGGCGGTCGTCGATCGCCTTCACACCCGCCGCCAGGTCTTGCGAGGCGGCATCGAGGCCGCCGTGGTTCACGCGAAGCTCACCAGTCATCATCATTCTCCTCAAGTGTGAGGCGGGGTCAGCCGCCGAGTCGGTTCTGCAGGGCGGTGTGCGTCGATGACTGCGTGTCATCGGTGCCCATGAAGTCCTTCTCCGTCGACCGCAGCGACGCCTCGAACTCATCGAGCGCGCGGTTGATCACGCGCTGCCGCTCGGTCCAGGCGGCCTGCAGCGACTGGAAGGCGCTGCCGCCGGCGCCGACCCACTGGCCGGACATCCCCGTGATCTGGCCCTCGAGCCGGGTGCTCAGTGCGTCGAAGTCTCGCTTGGCCTCGGACACCAGTCCTGCGGCCCTCGACAGGGTGCCTGCACCCTGTCCCATCTGACTCTGTGACATCTCGCCCTTCCCCCTTCCGCGGCAGCCGCCGCAGGAGTCTTGTTGCTGTCTCTGACGTGGTGGACGTCGCCAGTCCCGGCATCCGGGACCTGGACCACACGGCCCGCCATCTCGAAGTCGGCAACGTCGACACCCCGGGTCTACCCGGTGTTCTCACCCACCAAACCTCACGGACCCGAATTCCCACAACCCGCGGAAAGCGCCGGTGGACACGACCATCGCGGCCACGGCGCCGGCGAGGCACAGATTCTCAGCGACCTCGGCCCGTCGCGCCCACCAGGGCGAGCGCCAACCCCGTCCCGTGGCGACGCCCGCCAGCACCAGCGCCGTCGCCGCGAGCAGCGCCAGCACGACGTACACCACCAGCGAGCCGGGCTCGGACTCGCCGAGCAGCCGGCTCGCCAGGGCGCTGCCGGCCGCCAGCGCGCCCACCCGCAGCGCGGTCCTCGCCCCGCGGTGACGATGGTTGCGTGCGGCCAGCAGGAGACCGGCGGCCGAGATCCCCACCAACCAGCGCGCTCCGGCTGCGTCCAGGGGCAGATCCACCTGGAGCAGCAGCACCGATGCCAGGGCGGCCAGGGATCCCGACGCCAGGGCCGCGGCCCACAACGCTCGCCCGCCGCGCGCCGCCAGGTCCGCGACCGCAGCGGGAGACACGATCGTGCGGCCTCGACGTCCCGGCGCCGGGTCTCGGGCGGTCCAGGCCGTGACGGCGAGGCGTTCCAGGTCGACCAGCAGCTGGTCGGGTACGTCGATGACCAGGCCGGGCGCGACCCGGGCCGCGAACAAGGCCAGCACCAGCACCACCGACCAGACCACCGCCGGAGCCAGCCCCAGCAGCGCGGCAGCGCCGGCGATCAGGAAGAGCCCGATGCCGGCCACCATCCACACCAGAAGCGGCTCGTCGCGCCGCTCCAGCCGCGTGCGGGCGAGCGCCGCGGCAACCCCACCGCCCAAGCCTGCGAACCCCAGGACCAGCGGCAGCGCCTCCGGCTCCGGCCGCCACATCCAGACCAGGACCGCGGCCGCGGCGAAGACCGGGGCAACGGCGGCGCGGGCGGCGGCGTACCTGCCGACGTCGACGACTCCCAGCACAGCCGCGCCGCCCAGCAGTCCCGCGGTCAGCCGGCGTACCTCCTCCGTCGGCGACCCCCAGATCACGGCGGCTCCCGCCAGGCCCGCGAGACCCGCTGCGACCGCCAGCCACAGCGCGACCAGTGCGCCCGCCGGCAGGGTCGCCCCGATCGACGACGCAGGCCCCGACGAGCCTCCCCGCTTGGGTCGCGGAACCCCGAAGCTGCTGACCAGGAGGCTCCCGTCGCCGAGCCCCAGCTCGGCCAGCGTGCGATCCGGGGGGAGCGACCGCCCGCCCAACGAGAAGACCAACGGGAGCGTGGTGGCGCCGACCTCGTCGCGATAGCGGGCCGCCAGCTCCGCGACGGTGGTCCCGGGAGGCACCAGCAGGTCGACCGCCCCGCTCGGGCCGGACACGCTCAGGGCGACCGCGTCTCCCGCTCGCCGCGCGCTCATCTGGTTCCTCCGGCCCCGCTGCCGACCGGCTCGGTGCCGGTCCGACAGCAGGGTACCGACGCGGACCCCGGGTGGACCTGCTCCGGACGGTGGGCCGACCCCGCCGCGGCAGGCCGGTACCGTGGCCCCCACGTCGATCCGGAGCCGGTCGACGAGGAACTCGCTTGTCTGATCGGGGGACGTGGATGAGGCCGGTGACGTCGGCGCGCTCGCCGAGGCGCCTCGACGCACCCACAGCCCTGCGGTACGCCGCCGCCCTCCTGGTGCTCCTGGCCCTCGTCGGCTGCCAGACCACCTCGGTCGACGGACCGGCCGATCCGTCGCCGACGTCCACGGCCGCGGCCCCCTCGGGCACCACCGACCCGTCGAGCAGCGGCACCGACGGGCCTCCCGAGGTGACCGACACCGACACCGCCCTCTGCGACGACTGCGTGCGCGTCCCACCCGCGACCGGTCCGGTCCTGGACACCGAGATTCTGAAGCTCAGGTTCCCGAAGGGCTACCAGCGCAGCGACCTCTTCGCGCCCGACATCTACGAGGCCACCAGGCCCGGTGGCACCGACCATCGCGTGGAGTACGCCACCGGCGATCTGCTCGTCGAGGGGTCACTCTCCTACCTGATGGGGCTCTCGGAGAAGTTCGCTGCCTGGGAGGAGAAACCCACCCGCCTGCCTCCGGTCACCATCGACGGAGTCCGCTGCTTCCGCCTCCAGGGCCGGCAGTACGGCCTGCCGACGCAGGCCTTCGGGACCCAGCGAGGGCTGACGCAGGTCTGGCTCACCTTCTCGATCCAGGAGCGGCCGGCCAAGCGACAGCAGATCATCGACTCCGTCGTGGCAACCGTGAGGTGGAAGGCCGCATGAGTGCCCCGATGACCACGGCCCTGCGCGGTCGCCGCAAGGACCGCCCAGAGATGCCGTCGGGCGAGCTGGTGCTGCAGGCCCCACCGGAGATCGAGCCTCATGAGGGCGCCAGCGGTGTGTTGATGAACGCCATCCCGATGCTGGGCAGCGTCGGGTCGATCGTGTTGGTGGCGACGATGACCCAGGCAGGCGGCGGCAACCGCGGGTTCATCGCGGCCGGCATGTTCCTGTTCGCGACCTTGGGCTTCGTCGTGGTGCAGATCGATCGCCAACGCAAGCAGCGCACCCAGCAGGTGACCGGGTCGCGGACGGCGTACCTCCGCTATCTCAGCGGGGTCCGCCAGATCGCCCGCGAAGCGGCCGATCAGCAGCGCCGGGCACTGACCTGGGACCACCCTGCCCCCGACTCACTCCCGGCGCTGGCCGAGGAACGGTCCCGGGTCTGGGAGCGCACCGGCAGTGACGGGGGGTTCCTGCACGTCAGGTACGGCGTGTGCGCGCAGCCCCTCGCGCTGGAGCTGGTGCCACCGGACAGCGCGCCGATCGACCAGGTCGACCCCGCTGCTGCTTCGGCACTGCACCGGCTGCTGGTGGTCCACCGGGTCCAGCCGAAGCTGCCGGCGAGCATCGACCTGCGGGCGTTCGACCGGATCGAGATCTGCGGCGACGAGGACCCGGCTCGGAGCCTCGCCCGGGCCCTGATCTGCGCGGGGACCGCCTTCCACTCGCCCTCGCACCTGGTGGTCGCGGTGTTGGCCGCCGAGCGCAACCTCGTCCACTGGGACTGGCTCAAGTGGCTGCCACACGCCGCCAGCGGTCGGCAGAGCGACGCCGCCGGACCGTCCCGGATGGTCACCACGTCGCTGAGCGACCTCTCGGCGCTGCTGCCTGCGGACCTGTCCGACCGGCCGCGCTTCGGCGCCGCCGACCGGCCCGCGACTCCCCACATCCTGCTGGTCACCGACGGGGTCGAGCTGCCGCCGGGCAACCACGTCATTCCACCCGACGGATTGCACGGAGTCACCCTGGTGGAGCTGCCCGAACGTTGGGACGACCAGGACTCGGCTACGTCCCTCCGGCTCCAGCTCGAGTCCCGCCCGGCGGAGGACGGGGCGGTGCCGATGCTCGCGCTGCGGCTGCGCGAGGAGCCGATTCGCGCGTACGGCGACCACTGCAGCCTCACCACCGCCGAGGCGTTCGCTCGTCGGCTGGCCCCGATGCAGACCGTGGCGGCGTCGCCGGTGGAGCCGGCGGCCGGGGAGCTCGCGGGACCGGCCGACTTCATGGACCTGCTGGGCCTGGGCGAGGTGACCTCGTTCGACCCGTCGGCGGCCTGGCGGCCGCGGCCGGCGCGCGACCGGCTGCGGGTCCCGATCGGGCTCGGCGAGGGCGGCGTCGTCGTCCCGCTCGACCTGAAGGAGTCCGCCCAGCAGGGCATGGGTCCGCACGGACTGGTGATCGGCGCCACCGGCTCCGGCAAGTCGGAATTCCTCCGGACGCTGGTGCTCGGTCTCGCGCTCACCCACTCCTCCGAGCAGCTGAACATGGTGCTGGTCGACTTCAAGGGCGGCGCGACGTTCGCGGGGATGTCGCAGCTGCCCCACGTCTCCGCGGTGATCACGAACCTCGCCCAGGAGCTCACGCTGGTCGACCGGATGCAGGACGCGCTCTCGGGCGAGATGGTGCGGCGCCAGGAGCTGCTGCGCGAGGCAGGCAACTACGCCTCGGTCCGCGACTACGAGAAGGCCCGCGCCGCGGGCGACCCGCTCGCCCCGATGCCGTCGCTGCTGATCGTGGTCGACGAGTTCTCCGAGATGCTCTCGGCCAAGCCTGAGTTCATCGACCTCTTCGTGGCGATCGGACGGCTCGGGCGGTCGTTGGGCCTGCACCTGCTGCTGGCCTCCCAGCGCCTCGAGGAGGGCCGGCTGCGCGGGCTGGAGTCGCACCTGTCCTATCGCGTGGGGCTGCGGACCTTCAGCGCCGCCGAGTCGCGCTCGGTGCTCGGCGTCCCCGACGCCTACGAGCTGCCTCCGGTCCCCGGGCTGGGCTACCTCAAGCCCGACCAGTCGACGATGCTGCGGTTCAAGGCGGCCTACGTCTCCGGCCCGCCTGCCGCCGGCCGACCGCGGGTACGCCGCGACACCGGCGGCCACCTGCGCGACATCCTGCCCTTCACGATCCTGCCGATCCAGGCCGCGCAGACCCCCGACCTCGAGCCGGAGCTCCCGGTGGTCGAGCCGCGCGCGGTCGAGCAGGACTCGCTGCTCGACCTGGCCGTCGCCCGGATGGTCGGGCGCGGGCCGGACGCCCACCAGGTCTGGCTGCCGCCGCTGGATGTCCCCGACACCCTCGACGCCCTGATGCCCGACCTGGGAGTCGACCCACAGCTCGGGCTGACCTCGGCCCACTGGCGGCAGTACGGCGGACTCGCCGTACCCCTGGGCACCGTCGACCGACCTCGCGAGCAGCGGCGCGACGTCCTCACCGTGGACCTGTCCGGGGCGGCCGGGCATGCCGCCGTCGTGGGTGGCCCGCGCAGCGGCAAGAGCACGCTGTTGCGCACGCTCGTCGCCAGCCTCTCGCTGACGACCACGCCCCTGGAGGCGCAGTTCTTCGTCCTCGACTTCGGGGGCGGGACGTTCTCGCCGATGGCACGCCTCCCGCATGTGGCGGGCATCGGAACCCGCTCCGAGCCCGACGTGGTCCGGCGGATCCTGGCCGAGGTCCAGGGGATCGTGGATCGCCGCGAGACCTACTTCCGCAGCCAGGGGATCGACTCGATCGAGACCTACCGGACGCGTCGTGCCGCGGGGAGGGCCGACGACGGGTGGGGCGATGTCTTCCTGGTGGTGGACGGGTGGGCCACGCTGCGCGCCGACTTCGACGACCTGGAGATGGAGCTGCAGCAGCTGGCGACGCGCGGCCTGACCTTCGGCCTGCACGTGCTGGCCGGCGCCGCCAGGTGGGCCGACTTCCGCGCGGCGATGCGCGATGTGTTCGGCACCAGGCTGGAGCTGCGACTGGGCGACCCGATGGACTCCGAGATCGACCGGAGGGTGGCGACGCTGGTCCCGACCGGTCGTCCCGGGCGGGGGCTGATGCAGGGCAAGCTGCACTTCCTGGCCGCGCTGCCCCGGGTGGATGCCCGGCCGAGCGGGGCGCAGCTGGGCGAGGGCGTCGACGACCTGGTCGCGCGCGTGAGCGCGGCCTGGCAGGGGCCGACTGGTCCCAAGCTGCGGTTGCTGCCCGACCGGATCGATCTCGACGCCGTCCGCAGCCAGGCCGCCACCGCCGGGGTCGCCGAGCGGCTGCTGCTGCTGGGCGTCAACGAGCGCGAGCTTGCGCCGGTCGGTCTCGATCCCGACCTCGAGCCGCACCTGCTGGTCTTCGGCGACAGCCGCTCGGGCAAGAGCGCCCTCCTGCGCAGCTACCTGCGTGAGGTGATGCGCACCCGCACCCCGAAGCAGGCGCAGATCGTGGTCGTCGACTATCGCCGCTCGCTCCTGGGCGAGGTGCCCGACGACTACCTGCTCCATTACCTCACCTCTGCCACCCAGGCCACGCCCGCGTTGCGCGAGCTGGCGACGTACCTCGAGAACCGGCTGCCGGGGCCCGACGTCACGCCCGAGCAGCTGCGGCAGCGTTCCTGGTGGACCGGCGCCGAGGTCTTCGTGGTGGTCGACGACTACGACCTCGTCGCCACCCAGCAGGGGTCACCGGCGCAGTCGCTGCAGCCGCTGATGGCCCAGGCCCGGGACACCGGACTGCACCTGGCCGTCGCCCGGCGCTCCGGTGGCGCGTCTCGCGCGCTCTACGAGCCGGTGCTCCAGTCGATGCGCGACCTGGCGATGCCGGGAGTCCTGCTGTCCGGGAGCCCGGAGGAGGGACCGCTGCTCGGCAACGTGAAGCCGGCGCCCGCTGCGCCCGGCCGGGGCCGGCTGGTGACCCGCGACCGCGGCGTCGACGTGGTCCAGCTCGCCTGGACCGAGCCGTCGGCCTGACTCAGACCCGGGACACCTGCAGCAGGCCGAGCGTGGCCGGGTCCGCGAGCAGCTCGATCTGGGTGATGCGACCGCCTTCGACCGTGAAGCTGAACACCACCTTCGGCGCGCCGCGGTGCCACCAGGCGACGGCCCGGTATCCCTCGGCCACGACCTCGAGGGCCGCCTTGGCTCCCCCCGAGAAGCGCTCGGCCACGGCCTGCGCGCCCTCGAGCACGGGTGGCACCCCCATCTGCACCGCCGTCGGGTCGGCCACGATGGTGGCGTCCGGGTCCAACATCGCGATCAGGGCCTCGAAGTCTCCGGCGCGCGAGGCCGCCAGGAAGGCCGACACCACGTCCGCGTGGCGCCGGCGGTCCTCGGTGACCGTCTCCGGGGCCTGCACCCGGCGACGTCCGCGGCTGGCCAGCTGGCGGGCGGCGGCCGGCGTACGACCCAGGATGGCGGCCACCTCGTCGAAGGGCGTCGCGAAGAGGTCGTGCAGCACGAACGCCAGCCGCTCCGCGGGGTTCATGGTCTCGAGCACGACCAGCATGGCCAGTCCGACCGAGTCGGCCAGCTCGGCCTCGTGGTCCGGCCGGCGCTCCATCGGGGCCGCGACCTCGCGGTCGACGAGGTCGTCGGGGACCGGGCGGGTACGCCGCGCGCGCAGCAGGTCGAGACAGGTCCGCCCGACCACGGTCGTCAGCCAGCCGGCGGGATTCGTGATCTCCGCTGCCGGTGCCGCGGCCACCCGCAGCCACGCCTCCTGGAGCGCATCGTCCGCGTCGGTCGTCGAGCCGAGCATCCGCACCGCCAGGGCGTGCAGTCTCGGGCGCTGGGTCTCGAAGTCCGCGGGTGTCATACCTGCATGACGGCCGACTGGGCCGATCTGTGACACGGCGCCCGATAGTGGTCCTCGACGACGCGGTAGCCGAGCCGGTCGTAGAGCGCCCTGGCGACCGTGTTGGGGGCGAAGACGTTGAGGCCGAGCGCCGGAGCACCGCGCCCCCGTGCCCAGTCCGCGGCGGCCTGCATGATGGCGGCGCCCAGCCCGCGGCCGCGGAACTCTGGCGCCACCACGACGTCGTAGACGAACGCGACCGGCCGCTGCGTGCCGAGCCAGAGGATCCCGACCCGGCCTGGCTCTCCTTGCACCGTGAACAGGTGCTGCTCCGGGCTGTCCTGGCCCTGCGGCAACAGCTCGGCCAGCTGCTGTCGGGACACTTCGAGCGCGACCTCCATCGGCTCTCCCGCGGCGTGCCGCTCCTCGGCGTACGTCTCGACGTCTCCGTCGATGAAGGACGCGAACTCCTCGGCCGTCATCGGCGTGAGACTCACCTGGCTGCTCGGTATGGCAGCTGACGGCAGCAGGTCCAGCACCATGGTGGTGGTCTGGCGCCGGAACGCCGGGTCGTCGACGAAGGCTCGGCGTGCGGCGTCCCGCGGGTCGCAGGATGCCTGGACGCCGGCGAGCTCCCGCTCCCGCGCCTCGCGGAAGACCTGTTCCCGGAGGTACGCCGCCCCGGTAGGGTCGGCCGCCAGGTCGTAGACCACGAGATCACCCCGCTCGACTCCGAGCCAGACGTGTCCTGCGGCTCGGTCTCCGTCGACCAACCGCCACAGCTGAGAGGCGTCCAGCAGCCGGTCGACGCCGGCCTCGGCCTCGCGCCTCGCGTCATCCGGGTCTGGTCGCCAGACCGCAGCCCGGGGAACCATCCGCTCGACCAGGAGCCCGCGCCACTCATGCGGGTGCTCCTCGGTCCGAACCGCGTACGCCACGGATCAGACCTCGTGCGGGTGCAGCATCTCTTCGGTCTCCGCGTCGGCGTGGTCGGGCTCACGCGAGAGCTTGCTGGGCCACCAGATCCAACGGCCCACGTCGTAGGACAGCGCGGGCACGAGCAGCGACCGGACGATCAGCGCGTCCAGCAGCACCCCGAAGGCGACGATGAAGCCGATCTGGGCCAGGAACAGGATCGGGATGACGCCCAGTGCCGCGAACGTCGCCGCCAGCACCACCCCGGCCGAGGTGATCACGCCGCCCGTCACGGAAAGACCCTTGAGGATGCCGGGATGGGTCCCCTGCCGGATGGCCTCCTCGCGCACGCGCGTCATCAAGAAGATCGAGTAGTCGATGCCCAGCGCCACCAGGAACACGAACCCGATCAGCATCGTCGAGGGATCTGAGGCCGGGAAGCCGAAGACGTGGTTGAAGAGCACGGCACTGATGCCGAGGGTGGCTGCGAAGGACAGCACGTTGGCCACGATCAACAGCAGCGGCGCCACCAGCGCTCGCAGCAGTAGCGCCAGCACCAGGAAGATCACCAGCAGGATCGCAGGCATCACCTTCTTGCGGTCGTTGTCGGTCGTGTCCCGGACGTCCATGTTGATCGCCGTCGACCCGCCGACCAGGATCGCCGAGTCCACTGCGTCGAGGTCGGTCCGCAGGGCGCGCACCGTGTCGGCAGCGGCGGCGGAGTCGGCCGGGTCGGCCAGCGTGGCGAAGACGATGGCGCGGCCGTCCACCACCTTGGGCGTCGTCGGGTCGGTCGCCTCGGGCAGCGGATAGACCGGCGGGACCACCTGTCCGTCGACGGGCTCGGCGATGCCCGGGTGAGCGGTCAGCAGGCCGATCACGGCCCCGACCTCGGCCTCGGGGACGACGACCTGCACCGGACTGGAGTTGTCGGCCTGGAAGTGCGCGTCGAGGACCTCCTGGGCCTGCACCGACTCGACGTCGGTGAGGAAGAACTCCGTCTGGGGGATCTGATCCTCGTTGAGAGTGGTGATGAAGGAACCAGCGATGAGCAGGCCGACGAAGGTGCCGACCCACACCGTTCGGGCGCGCCGGCTGATCAGCCGCGCCAGCTTGCCCCACAGGCCCCTGGTGTCGGTGTGCTCGGAGCCGAAGCGCGGCGTGAGCGGCCAGAAGGCGCGGCGGCCCAGCAGCATCAGCGCGGCCGGCAACAGGGTCAGTGAGCTCAGCATCGCGCCGGCGACCCCGATGGCACCGACCGGGCCGAGCCCGCTCAACGACGACAGGTCGGACAGCAGCAGGCAGAGCAGGCCCAGGATCACGGTCATGCCGGAAGCCAGGATCGGCTCGAAGGCGCCCCGGTACGCCGCGCGCATGGCGTCGTACTTCGACTCGCGGTCGCGCAGCTCCTCGCGGAAGCGCGCGACGATGAGCAGCGAGTAGTCGGTCGCGGCCCCCACCGCCAGGATGAACAAGATGCCCTGGCTCTGTCCGCTGATCGTCAGCAGGTCGGCCTTGGCCAGCGCATAGATCGCCGCCGAGGCGACCCCCAACGACAGCACGGCAGAAGCCAGGACGACCACGGGCAGGATCGGGGTCCGGTAGACCACGATCAGGATCAGGAAGACCACCGTCAGCGCGACCAGAAGCAGGACGCCGTCGATGGCACCGAAGGCGACGATGAAGTCGCCGAGGATGCCGCCCTGCCCGCCGACCAGGACGGTGAGCCCGGCCGGCGGATCGGCCACGACCTCACGCATGGCGTCGACCGCCCGGGTGACCTCCTCGCCGTCGGTGCCGGCCGCCTGGACGACGAGCTGGGCGGCCTCGCCGTCCTTCGACGGGATCGGGGCACTGACCCCACCCTCGATGACGTCCTGAACCTTGCTCAGCTCGCCGGCGTACGCCGCGATGGTGGCCTGGTCGGCCTCGGTGAGGCCACCGGAGCGCTCGAAGACGATGGTGGTCGGGAGCGTCTGCTCCGCCTGGAAGGTCAGCAGGGTGTTGAGCGCGTCGGTCGACTCGGTCGACTGCGGGAGGTAGGCGGCGTTGTCGTTCTTCTGAACCTCAGCCAACCTGCCCGCGAACGACCCCAGCGGGGCACCGACGAACAGCCACAGCAGGACGACGACGAGGGGCAGGATCCAGCGGCGGCGGGAGGCGAGACCAGACATGCGCTTCATGATGTCGCACCTCCCCACGCGGGGGCGGACCGCCCCTGGGCCTACCCGTCGGAGGCGCCGGCCGTGCGCCAGGCCCGCCAGGCGCCGGTGGACCACAGGGCCCAGACCACCAGCACCGGCTGGAAGAACAGCCTGACCAACCTCGCCCGATCCGTGTCGAGGCCGAAGGCATCCACGCCCTCGGCGTACTGCGCGATGTTGCCCGGGAAGACCGCCACGAAGAACCCCGCCGCGATCCAGCCGAGCGGCACCCGCAGGCGGGGCAGCAGGATCAGCGCCGCCCCCAGCCCGATCTCGACCACGCCGGACAGGAGCACCACCAGGTCGTGGTCGAGCGGCATCCACGCCGGGACCTGGGCGAGGAACTCCTCACGCGAGGTCAGGTGGGTGATCCCGGCGGTGGCCAGGAAAGCGCCCAGCAGCAGTCGCAGGAGCGTCCGTGGCAGACCGGACGGAGCCGGCGCCTCGCGCAGGAACGCGGTGTCCATCGTCGGCCGGGTCACGCCGGTCAGCGTAGTTCAGTCCAGGCGTGCCACCAGCGGCAGGCGGGAGCGTGTGGTCAGCGCAACCACTAGCGCGGTCACCAGCGGCAGGGCGAGCACGAGCGCGATGATCAGCAGCCACGGGATGTCCAGGAACGGCCCCGTCACCGGGAGCTCGTCCATGTTGAACCCGCCCGACGGCCCTTCGCTGACGTACGACGGCCCACTGCTGGTGAGCGGATAGCTCGCCGCAATGCCCGGGATGAACCCCACCGCCGCGCCGACGAGGCCGCCGACCAGGGCCACCACGACGGCGAAGGACCCGGCCACGGCACGCCGCATCCTCGGAGCGGCACCGACTGCCGACAGGGTGGCGAGGTCGGGTCGCGCGTCCGAGAGCGCGAGGTACGTCGTGGTCAGCGTGCCACCGAGCATCAGCACGCCCCCCAGCCCACCCAGGATGAGCAGCAGGATGCGGGTCGCTTCGTCGCCCTGATAGCCCCGCTCCACGTAGAGCGCGGCATAGGGCACGACCGCACCGATCGCCTCGTCGACGTTCTTCGCCTGATCAGCGCTGATCGCAGCTCCCGTGACCGACAGGCCGACGGTCTGGACCGGGATGCCGAGCTCCTCCGCGAGCGCCGGGGCGATGACCGCCTGGGGCACCGTCGCCGACGTGGAGACCTCGAGGTAGACCGCGTCGACGGGGCGGCGCTTGAGGCGGCCGTCCGGCTGCCCTGAACCGTCGTACGTCCTCCCCGACACGGTGGCCGTGGTGTCGTCGATGGGCTCGTTGGCGAAGACCGCCGCCCCTCCCGCAGCGAGAACGCGGTCAGCGGCGGCTCGTTCCTCCTGACTCACCCCCGCGATGCCGGGCAGGGAGTCCGCCACGATCACTGAAGCGCCGTAGGACCCGCCGAAGCTGTACAGGAAGTTCTTGTGGGACGGAGCCTGAAACTTCAGCGAGACCGAACTGTCGGACTGCCCCATTCCCTCCGGCAACCCCTGGACGGCGACCACGGTGGCGTTGGGCAGCTCGCGCTCAAGGATGCTGTTCATCGCGACCCAGTCCTGTGGCGCGGCGTCGTAGGACGACACGACGCCGTCGCCCGCGACCAGGCGCGGCGAGTAGGTCTCACGGTTCTCCGCGGCGTCGCTGGAGTGGGCGATCCCCAGCGCCACCACGCCGGCCACGGTCGCGGCCACGGCAGCCACGGCAGGCACCGTGCGGGTCCGGTGCCGAGCGGCGTCACGCACGGCGAACCGGAGGGCGAGCGGAAGCCGCCCCGACAGCCGCGAGAGCCCGACGAGCAGCAGCGGCACCAGCAGGATCATGCCCAGCACGGCGAAGATCGCGGCGAACGCGATCATCAGCTCGCCGTTGCCGTTGGCCTGAGCGCCGTACGCCGACCCAGCGATGCCCGCACCCAGCAGCACGAGGCCGACCAGCGGGGACCGCATCCCGGCCTTGCGGTCGCCGCGGCGCCCGGCCAGCACCGCCACCACGTCCTGGCGAGACGCGATCCAGGCCGGCACCACCGCGGCCAGCAGGGCCGACAGCAGGCCGAAGACCACCACGCCGGCCAGGTGGGTCCACGCGACGTCGTAGGGCCCGAAGTAGGTGTGCGACAACCTCTGCAGGAACGGCATCGCCACCCAGGCGGTCGCCATACCGGCCGCGACGCCGCCACCTGCGCCCAGGGAACCGAGCACCAGGGCGGAGGCCAAGATGGTGCGGCGCGACTGAGCCGGCGTGCCCCCGGTGGCCGACATCAAGGCCAGCGTGCGCGACTGGCGCCGGGCGCCGACAGCGAAGGCCGGGCCGGCCAGCAGCACCACCTCGAGCAGCACCATGACCACGATCAACCCGATGATCGCGAGGTTCTGGGAGCCGTTGGCCCCTGCCCACTGGCGCAGATCATCGGAGATCTCGAAGTCTGCAGGAGGGTGTTGGAGCACCTCACGGGACCACACGACGGCGCCGATGGCGTTCAGCTTGTGGACCTCCGCCCAGGTCACCGGCCCCCCGGCGTCGACCAGCCACCGACCCGCGCCCTCGGGCGCGGGGAGATCCACCGCGCCGGGCAGCGCCACGAGCAAGGGGTCTCCGTAGGCCGTCGTCGACGCCACGATGCCGACCACGCGCAACGTGGGACCGTCCGCCACCGTCAGCGTCTCGCCCAGAGCCGGCCCGCGCGAGGCGAGCTCGCGGCTGACGGCCACCTCACCCTCGTCGATCGGTGCCCGACCCTGGGTGATGGTGAACAGTCCCTTCGCGAGCGGGTCGCGCAGGTCCAGCTCCTCCGCCGCGACTGACGAGACCCCGCCGTCGGTCAGGACCCGAGCCTCGGCGGACCGCTGCTCGAGGCCCCTTAGCGGGCGCCCCAGGACCTGGCCGAGCGTGTCGAGAGTGACGGGCGTGACCGCTGTCGTCCCCTCAACGGGGATGAAGCCCCGGTCGGGATCTGGCCACTGCTGGAGGCTGGTCGCCCAGCCGGGGACCTCGATCCGGGCGTCCGCGGCGCCAAGCCGGCGATCGAGCGCCTCGGACCCGCTGATCGTGGAGGTCTGGTAGAGCACGTCGGCCGCCGTGACAGCGAGCACCGGCAGCGCGATCAGGAAGAGCACCAGGGCGGAGCGAGCCTTGTTGCGGGCGGCGTCGCGCCAGGCGAGCCGCAGCAGCGGCCGCCAGCGGCGTACGGCGTTCATCGTGAGAGGTCCGGCTCGAGCAGGGCGTCGACGGGGTCGGCGCCGGTCTGGTCGACCACGACCCCGTCGCGCAGGAAGACCACCCGGTCGGCCCAGGCGGCATGCCGTGCCTCGTGCGTCACCAGGACGCCGGCTGCTCCGGCGTCGCAGCGGGCGCGCAGCAGCCGCAGGATCTCCTCGCCGGTGTCGGTGTCGAGCGCACCCGTCGGCTCATCGGCCAGGATCAGGCGGCGATCGCCCACGACCGCTCGCGCGATCGCGACGCGCTGCTGCTGACCCCCCGACATCTCGTCGGGGAAGCGGTCGGCGAGGTCCTCGATGCCGACCTCGGCCAGCGCCGCGTGGGCGGCCCTGCGGGCGACCCCGGCGCCACTGCCGTCGAGCTCGAGGGGCAACGCGACGTTCTCCGCCGCGGTGAGCGCGGGGATCAGGTTGAAGTCCTGGAACACATAGCCCAGGGAGGTTCGCCGCAGTCGGGCCCGGCCCGACTGACCGAGGGAGCCGAGATCGCGGCCCTCGATGTGCACCGTGCCGCTGGTCGGGGTGTCCAGCCCGCCGGCCAGGGTGAGCAGCGTCGACTTGCCCGATCCGGACGGACCCATGACGGCGACCAGCTCACCGGCGTACGCCGCGAACGAGATGTTGCGCAGGGCGTGCACCTCGGTGTCGCCGGAGCCGTGAATCCGCGTCACGTCCCTCAGCTGAAGCACGGCGCTCATCGGGTGGCCTCCAGATCCTGCGTGACCGGCGCTGGCGGGGCCACCAGGCGATCAGCGCCTCCGGCTCCCCCGGTTGCCGCTCGGCGAAGCCGCGCCTCGCAGTGGTCGAGCCACCGGATCTCCGCCTCGGCGTCGAAGACCAGCGAGTCCAACACCAGGGACCAGGCCAGGTCGGCCGGGGCAACGGGGACAGCCGCCCGACCGGAACGCTTGAGTCGCGTGTAGTCCTGCAGGGCGGAGATCGTGGCCATCCGCTGCTGCTGGATGACCGCAGCGATGTCGACCCCGCCGACCGTCACCGCCAGCGCCAGCTTGATCGCCAGCTCGTCGCGCGGAGGCTGGGTCCGAGGCACCGGCGTGGTGAACCACGTCAGCACCTCGGCCCGCCCCTCATCGGTGACGCAGTAGATGACGTGGCCCTCGTCGTCGGCCCCCGCGCCTTCGACGAGACCGTCCCGCTCCAGCCGGGACAGGGTCGTGTAGACCTGCCCGACGTTCAGCGGCCAGGTCGCCCCGGTGCGCTCCTCGAACTCCGAGCGGAGCTGGTAGCCGTACATCGGCCCCTGCTCCAACAGCGCCAGTAACGCCAGCTTCACCGACATCTCTGCCTCCCCGATTCGTGTCTCCACCGATCCCCCGCGCCGATGGATACTGGGTATGTATACCACGTATGTAGTGGTCCGTCCAGCAACCACAGACGCCGTTTCGCGCGACCAGAAGCGCCGTTTCGCGCCGCCGGGAGCGCCGTTTCGTGGTCAGCGGTAGGTGCGCAGGTCCGCCGACAGGTGCTCGTGCTCGTTGAGGGTGAGCAGGCGCGGCCCGGTCGAGCCGACCGCGACCCGGGAGTACGACGCGTTGACGATCACCGCATTCAGCCGCTGCCAGACCCCGGCGCGCTCGGCAGCCCGTCGATCGGGCTCGATCAGAGCCGCACAGGCCGCGGCGATCGGGCCGCCCGAGGAGGACACCACGACGGTCCCGCCGGGACCGGTGCCGGCACAGACCCGGGCCAACGCGGCGGCGGCCCGTTTGGCGAAGTCGGCGTAGGTCTCGGGGTAGTCGTCGTCGTGCTCCCCCGAGGTCCAGCGGCCCAGTGCCGCCGTGAACATCTCCTGGAACGACAGCGTGTCGGCCGCCTCGCGATCGTGGGGGAAGGCGGCGACCACAGCGCGGTGGTCGAACTCGTTCCATCCTGGGTCGACAGCCGGCGGCCCCGGCCAGCCGGCCGCCTCCGCCATCGCCTCGGCCGTCTCGCGCTGGCGCCGCATCTCACCGTGCAGCACCGCGTCGGCAACGACGCCCCGCTCCGCCAGCCACCGCCCCAGGGCCCGCGACTGCGCCCAGCCGGTCTCGGAGAGGACGTCGTAGTCGTCGGCCCCGAAGGACGCCTGGCCGTGCCGGACCAGGATCACCATCCCCATCGAGATTCCTCCATCCGGTCGCCTAGCCCGACTCGTCGAGGAGTCGGCGGCACCGCGTCTCGAGGTAGGCCACGACCGGGCCGAAGACGGCGTACTCCTCGTTGTGGGTCTGCCCGAGCACGTAGCGGTACCAGATCTGCTGCGCGATCACCGCCAGCCGGAACAGCCCGAACACCTCATAGAACCGCCACCGTTGCGGCGTCATCTCGAAGCCCATCCGGTGGCAGTACCACCGCACGATCTCCTCGCGGGTCCACATGCCCGGCACGTTCGACGGCTGACGCCGGAACTCCTGGAAGAACTCGTCGTCACCGCTCTCGACCCAGTAGGCCAGGGCACCGCCGAGGTCCATCAGCGGGTCGCCGACCGTGGCCATCTCCCAGTCGAGCACGCCGACGACGCGCGGCGGGGGCCCTGTCGCGAGCACGAGGTTGTCGAAGCGGAAGTCGTTGTGGATCAGGCACGACGCGACATCCGGTGGCTGCTCCGCGTCGAGCCAGGAGGTGACGTCGGACCAGTCTCCGGTGTCCTCGGTGCGCGCCCGCGCGAACCGGTCGGTCCAGCCGGCGACCTGGCGGGCGACATACCCGTCCCCGCGGGAGAGCTCGGCCAGTCCGGCGGCGTCGACGTCGACCGAGTGCAGCCGCACCAGCACGTCGTACGCCGTCTCGCAGAGCCGCCCGGCTTCGATGGGCGACAGGTCGAAGGGCAGGTCGCGCCGCGGGATCGTCCCCACCAACCGCTCCATCACGTAGAAGTCCGACCCGAGCACCTCCGCGTCGTCACAGAACGCCACCATCCGCGCGACGAGCGGGAAGACCGGCCGCAGCGCGGCCTGGAGGTCGTGCTCGCGTCGCATGTCGTGCGCGCTCCTGGCCTTGGTGCCGACGGGCGGGCGGCGCAGGATCAGGTCGCCCGCCGGGTAGCGCAGGAGATAGGTGAGGTTCGACGCGCCGCCAGGGAACTGACGCACCTCGGGTTCACCGGCCACGACCTCGGCAAACTCTGCAGCGGCGTTCGCCCGCAGCCACGCCACCACGGGGATCACGTCGAAGGCGTCCTCCTCGCGCACCGGCCGGGACGGGTTGCCCGCATCCTCGTCAGGGCGGTCGGTCACGCCAGCTCCGCCAGTTTGGCCGCCAGGGCGCGCATCATCTGGTCGTACGCCGCGCGGTCCTGCTGCTTGAGGCCGTAGGCCGAGCGTGCCGCCTGGTCAGGCAGCACCAGCTCGTCACCGCCGTCGATCCCCGCCAACACGGCCGCCGCGATCTCGTCGGCGGACACCGGCGACTCCTCCACCAGCCGGGCGACGACGGACCCCACGGCCCGGTCGCTGCCCTGCACGGAGGCGACCAGGTTGCTCCGGAAGTAGCTGGGACAGACCGCCGTCGCGCGCACGCCGTAGGCCGCGAGCTCGTGGCCGGCGGTCTCGGTGAGGGCGAGCACACCAGCCTTCGCCGCGTTGTAGGCCGCCATCCCCGCCGGTGGCACCAGCCCGGCGAGCGACGCGATGGTCACGATGTGTCCCGCCCGCTGCGCCTTGAGCATCGGCACGAAGGCACGCAGCCCGCGGGCGACGCCGAGCAGGTTGACGTCGAGCACCCGCTGCCATTCGTCGAGCTCGGCCACGTCGAGGCGTCCACCGCCGGCGATGCCGGCGTTGTGCACGAGTACGTCGAGCCCTCCCCAGCGCCGCTCGACCTCGGCGACCGCCGCGGCCCAGTCGGCATCGGAGGTGACGTCGAGGGTCAGGTCGGCGCCGGTCCGGTCGGTCGCCAGCACGTCGTCGCCGCGCGCCCGGAAGGCCGTCGTCAGCGCGGCTCCGAGCCCCGAGGCCGCTCCCGTGACCAGCACCCGCCGAGCGGTCATCGAGTGGCGCCGTACTTGCCGAGCTCCAGTCGCGCCACCAGCCCGCGGTGCACCTCGTCCGGCCCGTCGGCGAGGCGCAGCGAGCGCGCCCCGACGTAGGCCGCAGCCAGCGGGAAGTCGTCGCACATGCCACCGCCGCCGTGCAGCTGGATGGCCAGGTCGATGACCTGGGTGGCCATGGTCGGGACGGCGACCTTGATCTGGGAGACCTCGGACAGGGCATGGCGCGGCCCGGCGGTGTCGAGCTTCCAGGCGGCGTGCAGCACCAGCAGCCGGGCCTGGTCGATCGCGATCCGGGCGTCTGCGATCCGCTCCCGGTTGCCGCCGAGGGAGACCAACGGCTTGCCGAAGGCCGTGCGTTCCAGCGCGCGCCGGCAGGCCAGCTCGAGCGCGGCCTCGGCCAGCCCGATCAGCCGCATGCAGTGATGCACGCGGCCCGGGCCGAGCCGCCCCTGCGCGATCGCGAAGGCCTCACCGGGGCCGGACAGGATGTTGCCGACCGGCACCCGGACATCGGAGAACGACACCTCGCCGTGTCCGAGGGGCTCGTCGTAGTAGCCCATGGTGTCGAGCATCCGCTCGATCTTGACGCCCGGGGTGTCCCGCGGCACCAGGACCATCGAGTGGCGGTGATGGCGGTCGACGTCGGGGGCCGTCCCGGATGGGTGGGAGAGACCCATGAAGACGTAGATCTCGCAGTCGGGGTGGCCGACTCCCGAGGACCACCACTTCCGTCCGTTGATCACCACCTCGTCTCCCTCGACGACGGCGGTGGCCGCCATGTTGGTGGCGTCGGACGAGGCGACGCCGGGCTCGGTCATCGTGAACGCCGACCGGATCCGGCCGTCCAGCAGCGGGTCGAGCCAGCGATCGCGCTGCTCCTGGGTGCCGTAGCGCAGCAGCACCTCCATGTTGCCGGTGTCGGGCGCATTGGAGTTGAAGACGAGCGAGGCGATGGCGGATCGCCCCATCTGCTCTGCCAGCGGCGCGTAGTCGAGGTTGCTCAGGCCCTCCCCGCCGTCGGTGCCGTACTTCGCGGCGTACTCGCCGGCGTGCTCCTTCGGCAGGAACAGGTTCCACAGGCCCTGCTCGCGAGCCTTGGCCTTCAGCTCCTCGAGCACCGGCAGCGGCTGCCAGGGGTCGCCGCTGCGGCGGGCCTCAGCGAGATCGAGTTGGTACGCCGGCTCGATCGGCGCGATCTCCTCGGCGACGAACGCCGCCACCCGTTCGGTGAGCTCGACGGCGCGCGGAGAGGGTGAGAAGTCCATACTGCCGACCCTAGTCCCGGGGCCGGTGCCGGCCGGGGGTGGACGGGGGGTTCCCCCGATGTGCCCGACCCCCGGCAGGGGCACGCTGGAGCGATGCGGTCCTACCTGTCTGCCTCGCTCGCGTTCGGGGCCATCTGCTTGTGGGGCTCGGAGATGTTCTTCTGGAGCGCTCCTCCGGCGGGAGTCAGCGTCGGCGAGCTGCTGCTGACCTGGCTCGCCTATTCGGTCTGCGCGGCCGCCGCCCTGTCGGCGGTGCTGGCCACCGGAGTGCAGGGCTGGCGAGCGGCGTTCCTCGGAGGTGCCGTGCTCGGCTGGCTGGTCGAGGGAGTGGTCGTCGACACGATGTACTCCGGATTCCCGTTCCAGGTGGTGTGGACGCCGTTGGCCTGGCACGCGCTCGTCACCGGGCTGCTGGTGGTGGGCCTGGGCAGAGCGGCGCCGGGGTGGACGACTTCCTGGCGCTGGCTGGCCTGGATGGCGGTGGGAGTGGGCGGTGGTCTGTGGGCGTCGTACTGGCCGATCGAGCGCGGTGCGATGCCGGGCGTAGGAGCGACGACGGCGTACCTGGTCGGCGTGGGGGTCGCGGTGCCGCTCGCCCACCTCCTGCTGGACCGGATCGGCACCGTCGCGCCGCCGCGACGTGGTGTGCTCTGGCTGGCACCGGGCCTGCTGCTGCTCCTGTGGCTGGTGCGGTGCGTGGTGGCGCCGAGCCCGTACTACCTGAGCCTTCCTTTCCTGGTCTGGCTCACCTGGTGGGTGATGCGCAGGCTCGGGTCAGGGCAGGCCGCTGGGCTGCGACTCGGCGGACCCTCGCCGGCTCGACGTCACGCTGTCTTCCTGGTGGCACCCGTGGCCGCGACCATCGTCGCCGCAGCGGTGTGGGGCGCAGCGCCGGACGGGCTGGCGGCCAATGTGCCGGTCGCGCTCGTCACGGGGGTTGCCAGCCTGTGGCTGTACGTACGCCTACTTCGCGAGTCGCGCGGATCAGGCAGCGACCGTCATCACGATCCGCGCCCGTTGGACCGGGTCGACCCAGGCCCGTTGGGCGAACCAGAGTCGGCTGAGTGACCACGCCAGGAACGGGATCGCCATCGCGAGAGAGAGGTCCCAGTAGGGCAGCCGCGCCAGGCCCGAGAAGACCAGCCCGGTGAGGGTGGTGCTCAGGGCGAGCCGAGCGGAGTAGCCCAACATCACCACGGGCGGTGCCGGGGTCGCCCGCGCGGACCGCATGTCGACGGAGAAGGGCCGGGCCGCGGACCAGCGCATCGAGGCGGCGACAACCTGGACGGTCACGACCACCCAGGTGGCCAGCAGGGCGGACAGCTCATGGGGCTCCGGGAGCCCGGCCCGCAACGATGCCAGCACGAGAGTGATCCCCGAGGACACCAGCAGCCACTCCCCCAGGACCATCACGCGCGAGGTGAACACCGTGCTCGGGGCGCTCGGCAGACTCTCGCGCCACAGGGCGCCGCGCGCGTCCAGACACCAGGCGTTCACGCCGAACAGCAGCGCCGCACCCGAGGCGACGAGCCCGGGCAGGATCGTCATCGTGTTCCACTCGAGGTTGCCGGCCAAGGCGACCAGGCCGGGGCCGACCGCGAGGACCATCAGGCCGCGGCGCATCGGGACCGAGCGCCAGACCGAACCGCGGTCGATACGGACCAGGGCCATCAGGTCGGATCTGGAGTTGGGGCGGGCGGGACGGGCGCCGGTCTCGGCGCTCAGCTCGTCACGCGGCGTACGCCGAGCGGCGGCGTGGGCAGGCAGAGCGCCGACCACGACCGCGGCTACGGTGATGGCCGTCAGCACGGCCGCGGTGACCGTGAATCGGAGCCAGTCGCCCTCGCGGCCGGCCAGCATCCCCAACATCACATAGCCGGTGGGGATCCGGTCGAGGGTTTCGGTCAGCCGGCCGGCGAGCTGCAGCCAGACCGCGACCGCACCGACGGTCCCCATCAATCCGCGCACGATCGCCACCCCGTGTGGTGCGCGACGGATCGCCTCCGTTGTCCACGCCACCACCTGCGCCAGCGAGGTCGAGGTGGCGACCCACACCAGCGCGACCGACTGCGTGGCCAGCAGGTGGTGGGGGCCCAGGGCGTAGGACGCGACCCCCATCAGGGTCCAGGTCTGGAGCAGCCAGGAGATGTTGAGCGGGGCGAGGAGCAGCGCGCCGAGGTGGTCGGTGGTGGGGCTGACGGGGAAGGCGATCCCGTGCTCACGAGACAGCAGCTCGCGGCCACCGCCGGAGGCGACCGCGGAGACGACCGCGAGACCGAGGAAGCCGGCGAGCACGGTGGGCAGCAGGATCAGGAACTCCGGTGCCCGGCCGCCTTCGACGTCGAGGATGCCCGCGCCGTCGAGGTACGCCGGCACCACCGCGGCCGCGACGGTGACCAGTATGAAGACCGCTGCGACCCAGCGGGCGGTGGCGCGGCGGCGTACCGTCGTGGAGCGGAACCACAGCAGGTGCTGGACGTCGCCGACGGCTCGTCGCGCCGCGGCGACGTGCCCTGCCCGGCCGGGCAGCTCAGTCGAGAAGGGCGCGGTAGGCACGCGCGCCCTCCTCTCCGGACATGTCGCCGGCGCTGACGGTGGCGACTCGTTCGCCCCCGCGCAGGACCAGGACCGTGTTGCAGGCCTCGATCGCCAGCTCGCGCAGGTGCGTCGACACCAGCACGCAGGCGCCGCGGGCGCGGGCGTCGGCGATCACGTCGAAAGTGGCGTCGACACCGATCGGGTCCACGCCGTCGAACGGCTCGTCGAGCAGCAGCACGAACGGCTCGTGCAGGGCTGCGAGGATCACCGACAGGCGGCGGCTCATGCCGTGGGAGAAGCCCGCGGTCACCCGATGGGCGACGTCGCCGAGCTCGAATCGCTCCAGGAGGTCGCGCCCGCGGTCCTCCCAGTCGCTCATCCGGCGCAACCGTGCCGCGAGCTGGAGGTGCTCCCACGGGGTGGCCCGCGGGATCAGGCCGCCGACGTCGGGGCAGTAGCCCACGGCGTGCTTGACGCCGAGCGTCTGCCGGGTGACGTCGAGGCCGGCGACGAAGACATGTCCGGCGCTGGGCGGGACCACGCCGGCGATCACGCGCATGGTGGTCGACTTTCCGGCTCCGTTGCGGCCGAGCAGCGCGCTGGCCTGGCCGGCGTACGCCTGCAGGTCAACGCCGGCGACGGCCTCGACCTCGCCGAAGCGCACGTGCAGGCCGCGGACGTCGATGACGGGCGCGATTTCTGGAGCGATCACGCGCTTCAGTCTCCCCGAGCCGCTCTCGGCTGTCAGAGGAATCGGCGGACTCGCCCTGCTCCGGATAGTCCGCCACGTTCGGCACGGATGCGGATGGCTCAAACCGTGCCGAACGTGGCGGACTATCCCTCAAACTGGGGGCGTGAAGGTCAGTGAACCCGGGGGTACGACGGTGCGCATCGGCCCCCGGTGGCTGCCGTGGCGGCGTCGGCTGCGCTACCTCGACGTCGGCGACCTACCGAACATCCCGATCGGCGACGACCCGATCAGTGCCGTGCTGGCAGTCGTCGCCCTGATCATCGCGCTGCCGTTCATCGTGCTGTTCGCCCTCGCCCTGAGCGAACTGCTGATCCTGCTGGCGCTGCTGCCGTTGGTGATGCTGGCGCGCGTCGCGCTGCTCCACCCGTGGACGATGGAGGTCGTCCGGAAGGGCGAGCTGGTGGCCTCCCGCGAGGCAGCTGACTGGCCGGCCACCCGCGAGGTTCGTGCCGAGCTCGCGGCTGCCGCCCGACGCGGGGAGTTCCTGCCGAAGGTGTGACCGTTGGCGGCTAGCCATTGGGTGGCGACTACTGGTGCGTACGCGTCACCAGGTGCGTCGTACACACCAGTAGCCGGCGCACAACCCCGCACCAGTCAGGTTCAGGCGGGGAAGGACTCCCCGGCAGCGGCCATCTCCCGGAGCCGGTCGGTGGGGCGGAACCGGTCGCCGTACGCCGCAGCGAGCTCGTCGGCGCGGGCCACGAACGCCGCCAGCCCGGACTCCCCGGAGGCTGCGACGTAGCCGGCCATGAGCTGCGCGGCGCCTCCCGTGGCCGGTGGGAAGCCGATCCCCATGATCGAGCCGATGTTGGCCGCGGCGGCCGAGGTGATCACGCCTTCCTCGAAGCACTTCGCCGTCTCCAGCGCCTCCACGAAGAGCAGCCGCTCCTTCACATCCTCGAACGGGATCGGCTCGGCGGCCACAGGGAACTCCGTGGCCAGTCCCGGCCAGAGCCGGGACCGCCGACCGGCGTCGTACTCGTAGAACCCGGCAGCCTTCAGCCGCGACGGCCGGCCCAGCTCGGTCATCCGCGCGACGACCCGCTCGCCGGGGTGCGCCTCCCACGCGCCGCCCGCGGACTCGACGGCGGAGCGGGCGGCCTTGGTGATCTTGACCAACAGCTCCATGTTGAGCTCATCGGTCAGCTGGAGGACGCCGACGGGATAGCCGGCCTGCATCGCGGCTCGCTCGAGCGACATCGGGTGCACACCCTCGGCCAGCATCGCCAGGCCCTCGTTGACCCGGACCCCGATCACCCGCGAGGTGTAGAAGCCGCGGCTGTCGTTGACCACGATCGGGGTCTTCTTGATCTGCTGCACGACGTCACAGGCCTTGGCCAGCGCGACGTCCGAGGTCTCCCGCCCCCGGATGATCTCCACCAGCGGCATCTTGTCGACCGGGCTGAAGAAGTGCAGCCCGATGAAGTCCGTCGGTCGGTCGACCCCGGTCGCCAGCTCGGTGATCGGCAGGGTCGAGGTGTTCGAGCAGAGCAGCGCGTCGGGGTCGACGTACGCCGCCACCTCGGCGAACACCTGGTGCTTGAGCGACGGATCCTCGAAGACCGCCTCGATCACCAGGTCGCAGCCCGCCAGGTCGGCCGCATCGGCGGTCGGGATGATCCGCCCCAGCAGCTCGGCCTTCTTCTCCTCCGTCGAACGACCGCGCGCGATCGCCCGGTCGAGGATCACGGCCGCGTGGGCCTTGCCCCGCTCCGCCGCCTCGAGCGAGACATCCTTCAACAGCACCTGCATGCCAGCGCGCGCACAGGCGTAGGCGATGCCGGCGCCCATCATCCCGGCGCCCAGGACGGCCACCCTCTCGGCGCGGTACGGCGGGATCCCCGGCGGCCGCTGCGACCCCGAGTTGATCGCCTGGAGGTCGAAGAAGAAGGCCTGGATCATGTTCTTGGAGTTCTGACCCGTGACCAGCTTGGTGAGATAGCGCGACTCGATCCGAGACGCCGTGTCGAAGTCGACCTCCGCGCCCTCGATCGCCGCCGACAGGATCGCCCGCTGAGCGGGGTAGACCGCACCCTTGCTCTGCTTGCGGAGCAGGGCCGGGAAAGCGGGCAGGAAGGCGGCGAGGGCCGGCGTCCTCGGCGTGCCGCCGGGCATCTTGTAGCCGGCGCGATCCCAGGGGTTGGCTGCGACGTCGTCGTCGTCGCGGTGCTCCAGGATCCAGGCCTTGGCGGCCGGCACCAGCTCGTCGAGCGATCCGACGACCTCGTCGACGAGTCCTTTCGCGAGGGCGGCCGCCGGCTTGAACCGGGCGCCCGGCAGCAGCACGTCCATCAGCCCGTGCTGGATCCCGAGCATCCGCACGATCCGGGTCACCCCGCCACCGCCGGGCAGCAGGCCCAGCGTCGCTTCCGGCAGCCCCACCTCCGCACGGGGGTCGTCGACCACCAGCCGACGGTTGGTCGCCAGCGCGATCTCGAAGCCACCACCGAGGGCCGCCCCGTTGATCGCGGCCACCACCGGGCGGGGGTAGCGCTCCAGTCTGCGCAGGGAGTCCTTGATGCCCTCGACCATCGCGAAGACCCCCGCGGCATCGTCCGGCCCGGCCTGGACCATCGCGTGCAGGTTGCCTCCGGCAAAGAAGGACTTCTTCGCGCTCGCGACGATGACCCCGACGACCCCTCCGTCGGGGCCGTCGAGATTGTCGTACAGCCGGTCGACGGCGGTCTTCATCGACCGGGCGAACAGCTCGGTCATCGTGTTGGCGCCGGCCGTGGGGTCGTCCATCGTCAGCGTGACGACACCGTCGCCGTCGCGGTCGTAGCGGACGGCGGTCTCGGTCTGGACAGCGGTCCCGGGAGTGGTGGTCACGGCAGGTCCTCTCACACGCGCTCGACGATGGTGGCGATGCCCATGCCGCCGCCGACGCACAGCGTGGCGAGCCCGCGGCGCAGGTCGCGCCGCTCGAGCTCGTCGATCAGGGTGCCGAGGATCATCGCACCGGTGGCACCGAGCGGGTGCCCCATCGCGATCGCGCCGCCGTTGACGTTGGTGATCTCGTGGTCGAGGTCGAGGTCGCGCATGAACCGAAGCGCCACCCCGGCGAAGGCCTCGTTGATCTCGAACAGATCGATGTCACCGACCTCCAGGCCCGCCTTGGCCAGCGCCTTGCGCGAGGCCGGCGCCGGACCGGTCAGCATGATCGTGGGGTCCGCACCGGAGACGGCGGCCGAGATGATCCGAGCCCGCGGGGTGAGTCCCAGCTGGTCGCCGACGGCTTCGGAGCCGACCAGCATCAGGGCCGCCCCGTCGACGATGCCCGAGGAGTTCCCGGCGTGGTGCACGTGGTCGATCCGCTCGACCCAGTGGTACTTCTCCAGCGCGACCGCATCGAAGCCGCCCTGATCGCCGATGTCTGCGAAGGACGGCCTCAGCCCGGCCAGACCCTCGACGGAGGTGTCGGGGCGGATCAGCTCGTCGTGGTCCAGCACCACGAGGCCGTTGACGTCGCGCACCGGGATCACGGACTCCGCGAAGTAGCCGTTGGCCCACGCCTTGGCCGCGCGGTGATGCGACTCGGCGGCGAACGCGTCGACGTCGGTGCGGGTGTAGCCCTCGAGGGTGGCGATCAGGTCCGCGCCGATCCCCTGCGGCACGAAGCCGGTGGTCAGCGCGGTGGCCGGGTCCATCGCCCAGGCGCCGCCGTCGGATCCCATCGGCACCCGGCTCATCGACTCGACGCCGCCGGCCAGGATCAGGTCCTCGAAGCCACCGCGGACCCGCGACGCCGCTTGGTTGACCGCCTCCAGCCCCGAGGCGCAGAACCTGTTGAGCTGCACGCCGGCCGTCGTCTCGGGGTAGCCCGCGGCCAGCGCCGCGGTCTTGGCGATGTCGCCGCCCTGGTCGCCGAGCGGCGTGACGACGCCGAGCACCACGTCCTCGACGAGCGCCGGGTCCAGCGAGGGGTTGCGCCGGCGTACCTCGTCGAGGAGGCCGACCACCAGGTCGACCGGCTTCACCTCATGCAGCGCACCCACGTTCTTCCCCTTGCCGCGCGGGGTGCGCAGGTGGTCGTAGACGAATGCTTCAGCCATGGCAGCGGTCCTTCGGGGCGTCGGGCCAGGGGGTGGTTTCCTGTCTCCGACACTACCGCCGGGTACGCGGGCCGCCGCGCTCGTGGGGGGGCCGGGGGCAACGCCGGCCAGGCCCTTGATCGGCACGGGTGAGCGTTCGACGGCGCCCACTAGGGTGGCGTCATGGCGGATGAGGGGCAGACGGCGGTCCTGGTCACCGGGGCGACGGGGTTCGTCGGCCGGCGGGTGACCCCCGTGCTCGTCGAAGCCGGGTATGCCGTTCGGGCCATGACCCGGCGCCCCGAGGAGTACGCCGGCCCCGGTGACCCCGTCGGTGCTGACGTGTCCGACCCCGCGACACTGGTGCCGGCGCTCGACGGTATCGACGTCGCGCTCTACCTGGTCCACTCGCTGGACTCCGACGACTTCGAGGAGCGCGACGCAGCGGCGGCACGCGCGTTCGGCGAGGCCGCCGCTGCGGCCGGCGTACGCCAGATCGTCTATCTCGGCGGGCTCGGCGCCGACGGTGAGGACCTCTCGCCGCATCTCCGCAGCCGTCGCGAGGTCGAGGGGCTGCTCGGCGAGGGTGGCGTGCCCGTCACCGTGCTGCGCGCCGCGATCGTCGTCGGCCACGGCGGCATCTCCTGGGAGCTGACCCGCCAACTGGTGAAGAACCTGCCGGCGATGGTCGTGCCGCAGTGGGTCGGCACCCGCACCCAGCCGATCGGCATCGACGACGTCGTCCGCTATCTGGTCGGCGTCGTCGACGAGCCGCAAGCGCTCGGTCGGATCTTCGAGATCGGCGGCCCTGACCAGCTGACCTATCTGGAGATGCTGCAGATCGCCGCCGAGGTCCGCGACGGTCGGCGGCTGCCGATCCTCAAGGTGCCGGTGCTCACCCCTCGGCTGTCGTCGTACTGGCTCGCACTGGTCACCGACGTCGACGTCACCACCGGCCGCAACCTGATCGACTCGATGGGCACCGAGGTCCTGGTGACCGACGAGTCCATCAAACAGGTCGTGCCGGGCGAACCCGTGTCGTACGCCGAGGCGGTGCGCCGGGCGGTCGAGGAGCGCGGCCGCGAGTGAGCCGCGCTCGACTCAGCACTGGCCATCCAGAGCGCTAGAGCGATCCGGTCCCGAAGACGGCCGGCAGCGCCAGCAGCATCACCACCGACCACGTCAGGTGGGTGAGGATCGGCGCGAGGATCCCGCCCGAGGCGCGCCGCTGGAGCCCGGCCACGGTCCCGATCACCACGGCGGCGAAGGTCAGCATCACGTTGCCCGTGGCCAGGGTCACCAAGGTGTAGGCCAACGTCGTGACGACGACGGGATGCCGTGTCGACGCGGCGTACGCCGCTCCTCGGAAGAAGAGCTCCTCCGCCACGCCATTGACCAGGGTGATCACGACGATCAGCGTGCCGGACCCCTGGTCGGCGTGCTCGAGCACGAACCGCACCTGCCGGTCCAGGGCCGGGATCTCGCGCACCAGCAGGCCACCGGCGACGAACACTGCGGCCAGCAGCAGCCCGAGCAGGATCGGCGTGATCACCGGACGCCGCGGGCCCTCTGGGTGCATGATCCGCCCGAGATGCAGCGGCCCCGACGCGAAGGCGCCGACGGTCCATACGACCGCCAGGGCGAGGGTCGCGGGGTAGAACGCGGTGCTTCCCGGCTCGATCCGCAGCGACCAGCCGAGCACCACCGCGCCGACGACCAGCACCGCCAACGTCACCAGCCGGCGCCGACGCAGCCCCTGCGGGCTCTCCCAATGGTCGCGAGGGACCTGCTCCCACAGCGATCGCCGGAGCCAGGAGTGCACGCCTCGACTCTACGGGCGACTTCCTGGCCGGGCCTCAGCGACTGAACTCGAGCACGCCGTCGTCGAGCTCGCCGCGGCGGATGGTCCGCAGATCGTGCAGGTAGTTCTGTCGCAGCATCCAGGGCTCCCGGTCGCCCTGTTTCGGCAGCTGCTCCAGCGCCCGCAGGACGTAGCCGGCCGAGAAGTCCATGAACGGCCGCTCGCCGACCGAGGGGTCGGGACGGGGCACGACCGACCGGAAGCCGCCCTCGTCGAACCGGTCGAGCAGGCGGCAGGCGAACTCCGCGACCAGGTCGGCCTTCAACGTCCAGGAGGCGTTCGTGTAGCCGACGGTGAACAGCAGGTTGGGGACACCGGCCAGCATCAGCGCCTTGTAGGACATGGTCTCGGGCAGCTTGACCTCCGCACCGTCGACCTCCATCCGGATCCCGCCGAAGGGCTTGATCCTCAGCCCGGTCGCCATCACCACGATGTCGGCCTCCAGGTCGCGACCGGAGGACAACCGCAGGCCGCGGTCGGTGAAGGTGTCGATCGTGTCGGTGACCACCTCGGCCTTCCCGACCGAGATGGCGTCGAAGAGGTCGCCGTCGGGCACCAGGCACAGCCGCTGGTCCCACGGGTCGTAACGCGGGTTGAAGTGGGTGTCGACGTCGTAGCCCTCCGGAAGCGCCTTGACGGCGCCGTGCCGGATCAGGCGGCGGAGCAGGTCGGGTCGCTTGCGGCTGAGGGCATAGGTCCCGCTGGACAACCCGACGTTCTTCCAGCGGGACGCGACGTACGCGGCCTTCTCCGGGAGTACCTTGCGCAGCCCCGCCGCGATCTTGTCGGTGCGTGGCACCGCGACGACGTAGGTCGGCGAGCGCTGGAGCATGGTCACGTGAGCGGCCCGCTCCGCCAGGGCGGGGACCAGCGTCACGGCGGTGGCGCCGGAGCCGATCACCACAACCCGCTTGTCGGCGTAGTCCAGATCCTCGGGCCAGTGCTGCGGGTGCACCACCTGGCCCCGGTAGCCCTCGAGCCCCGGGAACTCAGGCTCATATCCTGCGTCGTAGTCGTAGTAGCCGCTGCACGCCCACAACAGCCGGCAGGTCAGCCGGACCTCGCGGCCCCCGTGGCGGGAAACGACCGTCCAGCGCGCGGTTTCGGAGTCCCACGAGGCCGCTGTCACTGCGTGGTCGTAGCGGATGTGCCGGTCGACGTCGTACTCCGTGGCCGTCTCCTGCACATAGGCCAGGATCGACGGTCCGTCGGCCAGCGCCTTCTCGTCGGTCCAGGGCTTGAACCGGTAGCCCAGGGTGAACATGTCGGAGTCGGAGCGGATGCCGGGGTAGCGAAACAGGTCCCAGGTGCCACCCATCGCCGAGCGCGCCTCAAGGATGGCGTACGACGTCCCCGGGCGCTCGCGTGAGAGCTGGGCGGCCGCCCCGACCCCGGACAGCCCGGCGCCCACGATCAGGACGTCCAGGTGTTCGAGATCGGGCTGCTCACTCATGCGGCGAGCGTAGCCGCGCGGAAGCGCTACTCCGCGGCGTACAGCTCCACGAATCGGGACAGCAGTCGCATCGGCTCGGTGACCACGCTGCCGTGTGCCATCGCCTTGAGGGTGTCGACTTCATCGGGGTCGAAGTACCCGTGGTGCTGGTAGACATCGACCCGGGTGCACAGCCCGGCGACGTCGAGCTCGGGGTGGAACTGCGTGGCGTAGACGTGCTCGCCCAGTCGGAAGCCCTGGACCGGGCAGGCTGCTGAGGACGCCAGCAGGACGGCACCCTCGGGCAGCCGGCTGACGGCCTCCTTGTGCCCGAGGAAGGCGTCGAAGCTCGCGGGCAGGATGCCGAACAGCGGATCCTGGCGACCGTCCTCCGTCAGGCTGATGTGGGTGCAGCTGACGGGCTCCGGATGGCCGCGGTCCACGACGCCGCCGCGATGCACGCCCAGGGTGCCGATGCCGTAGCAGGCCCCGAGGAACGGGAAGTCGGCGTCGATCACGCGAGCGGCGAGCCCCTGCAGGTCCGCCTCGACCCGGTGCTGGGTCGGCGACTTCGACCTGTCGGGGTCGCTGACGTTGAACGGGCCGCCGCCCAGGATGATCCCCGACCAGTCCGCGAGCTTCACGGCTCCCAGCGGGTCCCGCTCCAGCCGATGACGGCGCAGAAGACCGGGGGAGAGCCCGGCGTAGCGGCGTACGGCGTCGTACTCGCCGTCCGCAGCGTCGTCCTCGGCCCGGGTGCCGAGGAACAAGAAAGGCCTCACGAGCACCGGAGCCTAGAGGCAGTCCAGCGGGCGCGACGTATCGTCTCGCTCGGTGCTGCCAGGGTGTCAGGCGTCAGGCGTCAGGCGTTTCCACGGCCGGGACAGCTCGAAGCGGCGGCCGGACAGCTCGGTGGGGCGGATCTCGACGACGTTGTATTTCAAGGTCGGCACCCAGGCTCGGAGCGCGACGTTCTCCGCCCGATGTGCCTCATCCTCCTCGAGCAGCCGGGCCGCACCACGCAGGATCACGCTGACCGCGACGTCGTCGTCGTGGGAGTCGACCTCGAACGCGATGTCGGGGTTCATCACGACCGCGAGCAGCTTGGAGCCCTCGGCGGTGCGGAACAGCAACGTCTCGCCGTCGACGGCGAAGTTGATCGGCGTGATGTGCACCTGCTCGCCCAGGTGGAACGCCAAACGGCCGAATTCCTGGGAGCGCAGGACCTCCCAGCACTCCTCGTCGCTCAGGATGGTGACGGGGTTCTCGTCGTTCATGGTGGCCTCCGTGAGCGGTCGGTCGGTCAGACCAACCTACGGCGCTTCGGCGTGGAGGCGGAAGGACCCAGGTCACACGACGGCCGGCCATCCGGCAGGAGCCTCAGCCGGAGGGCAGTACCCGCCGCAGGAACTGCCGAGTGCGCTCCTCCCGAGGTGCGGTGAAGACCTCGTCCGGCGGCCCCGATTCCAGGATCCGGCCGCCGTCGAGGAAGCAGATCGACGTGGCGATCTCGCGTGCGAAGCTCATCTCATGGGTGGCCAGCACCATCGTGGTGCCCTCCGCCGCGAGGTCGCGCACGATCGCGAGCACGTCACCGACCAGCTCGGGGTCCAAGGCCGCGGTGATCTCGTCGAGCAGCAGCAGCGCCGGCTTCGTCGCCAACGCGCGCACCAGCGCCACCCGCTGCTGCTGTCCGCCGGACAGCCGGTCGGGATGCGCACTCGCGTGGTCGTCCAGACCGAAGCGCGTCAGCAACAGGCGGGCCTGGTCCTCGGCATCGCGCTTCCCGACGCCGTGCACCTTGCGCGGCGCCAGCGTGATGTTGTCGAGCACGGTCAGATGGGGGAACAGGTTGTAGGCCTGGAACACCATCCCCATCCGGCCGCGGACGGTGCGGCGGTCACAGCGCGGGTCGGACACCTCGGTGCCCTCGAACACGATCACGCCGTCGTCGATGTCCTCGAGCAGGTTGAGGCAACGCAAGAGCGTGGACTTGCCGGACCCCGAAGAGCCGATCAGGCAGATCACGTCGCCGGAGCTGATCGCGAGGTCGATGTCAGCCAGCACCACCTTGTCGGCGTAGGTCTTGCGGAGGTTGGCGACCTCGAGGATCGGCCCCCGGGACTGCGGATCGCTCATCGGCTGCCCGCCCGTTCCCGCTCGGACATCCGGCGCTGCAGCCAGTCGGTGAACCGCGCCAGCGGGATCGTCAGCACCACGAAGAAGGCCGCCACGACGACGAACGGTGTGTAGTTGAAGTTGTAGAACGCATAGTCCTGGGCGAAGGCGACCGCCTCGAAGACCCCCGCGGCTGCCGCGAGCGCGGTGTCCTTCTGCAGCGAGACGAAGTCGTTGAGCAGGGGCGGGATAACTCGGCGCACGGCTTGGGGTACGACGACGTAGCGCATCGCCTGGCCGCGGGACAGGCCGAGGGAGTCCGCGCTCGCGACCTGCGAGGGGTGGATGGACTCGATACCTGAGCGGAAGACCTCCGCGACGTACGCGCCGTACGACGTGACGAGCGCGACCATGACCCAGAAGAACGGGCTGTTCGGCAACCCTTGCAGCTGCAGCGCGGGCATCCCGAAGGCGAACAACAGCACCAACAGCAGGGTGGGGATGCCGCGGAACAGGTCGGTGTAGGCGACCGCCACCACCCGCAGCGGCAGCAACCACGGCGACCGGGACTGTCGGGCCAGCGCCACCATCAGCGCAATCACCAGGATCAGCGGCTCGGCGATCATGAACATCTTGACGTTGATCCAGAACGCCGTGCGGATGCCGCCGAACGACAGCCTCGCCTGCTCGGCGTTGAAGAAGGTCTCGTGCACCCGGTCCCACCCGGGTGAGCCGACCACGACCAGCCACAGCAGCGCGAAGAACGCCGCCGTCACCGTGGAGGCGACCACCAGCGACCGGCGCCGCTGACCGGCTCGGATCCGGCGCCGCTCGAGCTCGCGCTCGCTCGGTGTCCAGGCAGCGGCGACGCTCACCGGACCGACGGCTGCGTCACTGCAGGACCGGGACCTTCACCGAGTCCGACAGCCACTGCTGCTCGATCTGGTCCAGCGTCCCGTCGTCCCTCAGCGAAGCCAGCGCCTGGTTGACGCACGGCACCAGGGGGTTGCCCTTCTCGAACAGCATCCCGAACTCCTCCTGGTCGCCGCTGGTCACCTGGAACTGGCCCACGAGCGAGCCGCCGTCGAGCTCCACCGCCACGATGTAGAACGCCGTGGGCAGGTCGGCGAGGATCGCGTCCACCTGGCCGTTCATCAGTGCCTGGGTGGCGGCCGCAGTGTTCTGGAAGACGGCCGGGTCCGAGTCAGGCTGGATCACCTCACGGATCGCGGTGAGGGAGGTGGTGCCGGTCTGGGCACCGAGCTTCAGCGCCTTCAGATCCGCCAGGCTGGTCGCCCCGACCGCCGAGGAGCCCTTGACGGTGATCACGGCCTGGGCAGCCTGGTAGTAGCCGTCGGAGAAGTCGACGACCTGGGCCCGCTTCGGGGTGATCGAGATCTGGTTGATGTCGAAGTCGAAGTTCTTGGTCCCCGGCTTGTACGACGAGTTGAACGGCACCTTGACCCAGGTCACCTGGTCGGCGCCGAAGCCGAGCCGGTCAGCGACGGCGTACGCGACCGCGGACTCGAAACCCTGGCCGTTCTTGGGGTTGTTCTTGGCGAACCACGGGTCGTACGCAGGCGTGTCGGTGCCCACCGTGAGGGTGCCGGGCGCGAGCGTCGCCAGGGCGTCGGTGGCGCACGGGTCCGGCGCGGCGGAGTCCGACGGCGAGCCCGAGTCGGACGCCGACAAGGTGTCGGTGGTGTCCTCCTCGACCGGCGCGCACGCAGCGGCCAGGAGCAGGATCGGGGCGGCGAGGGCGACGAACGAACGTCGCAGTACGGGCTGACGCATGCGAGGCATCGTAGTGTCCCGGGCGCCCACCGGGAATGGCGGACCCGCCGCTGGCGAGTACGCGGGGCAGCGGTCCCCATTGCAACTCGTTGCATACATGACCTAGCCTGGGCCCGTGGCCCTGGAACACGCACTCTTGGTGGCGCTCAGCGAGCAGCCTGCGGCCGGGCTCGACCTGGCGCGGCGCTTCGAGCGTTCGATCGGCTTCTTCTGGCACGCCACGCACCAGCAGATCTACCGCGTGCTGGCCCGGATGGACGCCGACGGCTGGGTCGAGGTCGAGCACGTCGAGCAGACCGACCGCCCCACGAAGAAGGTGTACGCCGTGTCCGAGCCCGGCCGGATGGCCCTGGCCGAGTGGCTGGCTGCCCCGACTCCGATGGAGCCGTTGCGCTCCGAGCTGGCCGTGAAGATGCGCGGCGCCTCGCGCGGCGACCGGGCCGCTGTGCTGGCGACCGTCGCCACCAACCTCGCCGAGCATCGTGCCCGCCTGGTCCACTACGAGTTCCTCGCCGCTCGCGACTACTCCGACGCCGACCGCCTGAGCGGTCCGGATCTGGACACCTACCTCGTGCTGCGCGGAGGCATCCGCGTCGAGGAGTTCTGGGTGGCCTGGCTGGAGGAGTACCTCACCGCACACGCTCGACCCCATACCCGCACCCTTGAGGGAGCCAGATGACTCACCACACGGGCCTGCCCGGCCTGACCGGCCCGCAGCCCTCCCTGCAGCCCTACCCGCACCTGCTCGCACCCCTGCAGCTCGGGTCGCTCACCCTGCGCAACCGGGTGGTGATGGGCTCGATGCACACCGGACTCGAGGACCGCGCCTGGGACCTGCCGGCGCTGACGGCGTACTTCGTCGAGCGGGCGCGCGGCGGCGTCGGCCTGATGATCACCGGCGGCTACTCGCCCAACCGACGTGGTTGGCTCAAACCGCTGGCCTCGGAGATGAGCAGCCGGCTGCAGGCGATGCGGCACCGTGACCTGACCGGCGCCGTCCACGAGGAGGGTGCCGCGATCGCGCTGCAGGTGTTGCACGCCGGCCGCTACGGCTACCACCCGCTCAGCGTCAGCGCCTCAGCCGTGAAGTCGCCGATCACCCCGTTCAAGCCGGCGGCCCTGTCGGCCAAGGCCGTCGACGCCACGGTGACGGCGTACGCCCGGTCGGTGGGGCTGGCGCGCAAGGCCGGCTACGACGCCGTGGAGATCATGGGCTCCGAGGGCTACCTGATCAATCAGTTCCTGACCGCCAGGACCAACCACCGCGACGACGACTGGGGCGGGGACGCCAGCGCGCGGATGCGGTTCCCGGTCGAGGTCGTGCGACGGGCCCGCGAGCTGGTCGGCGAGGACTTCCCGATCGTCTATCGGATCTCGCTGCTCGACCTGGTCGAGGACGGGCAGACCTGGGAGGAGACGGTCGAGCTGGCACACCGCCTCGAGGAGGCCGGCGTCACGGTGTTCAACACCGGCATCGGCTGGCACGAGGCCAGGGTCCCGACGATCATCACGCAGGTGCCTCGCGCAGCGTGGCGGTCGCTCACGGCACGGCTCAAGGCCGAGGTCACCGTGCCGGTCTGCGCCTCCAACCGGATCAACACCCCCGAGGTGGCCGAGGAGATCCTCGCGTCGGGCGACGCAGATCTGGTGTCGATGGCGCGACCGCTGTTGGCCGACGCGGACTTCGTGGCCAAGGCAGCAGCCGGACGCGCCGACGAGATCAACACCTGCATCGGCTGCAACCAGGCCTGCCTCGATCACGTCTTCGCCAACCAGAAGGCCTCCTGCCTGGTGAACCCACGCGCCTGCCGCGAGACCTCGCTGGTGCTGACTCCGATCGAGATCACCGAGCGACCCCGGACCGCGGCGATCGTCGGCGCCGGACCCGCTGGGCTGGCCTCGGCCGTGTCCGCGGCGGAGCGCGGCTTCAGGGTGACGCTGTTCGAGGCCGACGCCGAGCTCGGCGGGCAGTTCCGGCTGGCGATGGCGATCCCCGGCAAGGAGGAGTTCGCAGAGACGCTGCGCTACTACCGCCGCCGGCTGGAGGTGCTGGGTGTCGACGTGCGGCTCTCGACCCGGGCCACGGCCGCCGACCTGGCGGCGTACGACGAGGTGGTGGTAGCCACCGGGGTCGTGCCCCGCGTCCCGGACATCACGGGCCTCGACCATCCGACGGTGGTGTCCTACGCCGACCTGCTCAGCGGCCGGGTGACCGCCGGCCGGCGCGTGGCCGTGATCGGTGCCGGCGGCATCGGGGTCGACGTCGCGCACTACCTGTCCCACGAGCCCGGCGAGACGCTCGAGGACTGGATGGCGCACTGGGGCGTCGGCGACCCCGCGACCGACCGGGGTGGGCTGGTCGAGCCCAAGGCGCGAGCGCGAGTTCGAGAGGTCACGTTGGTCCAGCGCAAGACCACCCCGATCGGGATCGCGCTGGGCAAGACCTCCGGATGGGCGCACCGGGCGGTGCTCAAGCAGAGCGGCGTGCGACTGGTCTCCGGGGCGACCTACGACCGCGTCGATGACGCGGGGCTCCACCTCGTGGTCGACGGGCAACCGATGGTCGTGGCCGCGGACACGGTGGTGGTGTGCGCGGGGCAGGACTCGGTGCGTGACCTCTTCGACGAGCTCGCCTCGACCCGGGACACCGGCCTGCACCTGATCGGCGGTGCCGACGTGGCTGCCGAGCTGGATGCCAAGCGGGCGATCGACCAGGGCACCCGGGTGGTGGCCGCGCTCTGACGTCGCCGCGCGCCACCGACTACTGGTGCGTACGGAGCACCTGGTGCGTCGTACACACCAGTAGGCCGCTGGCCCCGCGCGAGCAGGGCCCGGTGCCGACGCCTCAGAACTCGTAGCCGAAAAGCTCGACGTCCTTGGCGAAGATGTCGCCGATCCGTTCCCGAGTGGCGTCGGTGTAGTAGCTCTGATGGCCGCCGTGCTTGCTGACGTTGTGCTGCTCCGGCTCGATCAGCGGCAGGTCGAAGCGCGCGAGCACCGCGCGGATGTCGGCGTTGAACGTCTCGGTCCGTCCGATGAAGTCCACCCGCCGATGCTTCGCGGTGAGGTAGTCGATCTGGGGCGTGCGCAGCCGCCGGTGCTCATCCGGGCCGCGCATCACGAACTCCTCGAAGTCGTGGTAGGAATCGGCGGCGACCCAGAACGGGTTCATCGCCTTCTCGCCGTGGTCCTTGCCCGAGCGCGGCCCGTTGAACTTGTTCCACTTCTCGATCATCGACCACCACGAGACCATCCGGGTCCACGGGTTGCGGACGAATCCGAAGGTCCAGTAGGCGTGCAGCTCCGGCTCGGCCTTGAGGATCCGCCCGAGCGTGGCGTGCCGAGCCGAGACCGCGCGCAGGTCGTCGATGTGGGCCCGCAGCATCCGGTCGATGGAGACGCCGCCGGTCTTCTGCACATGCACGAAGAGCATCCGGTGGTGGTCGGAGATCAGCACGGTGCGAGATTACACGGCAGGCACCCTCGCGCCAGGCTCGTAGGCTCCTCTCGTGACGACCACTGCCGCCCCGCCTCCGGGGGCCGATCTGCTCCGCGATCTGACTGACGACGAGGCGCGCCGCGCGCTGCCGGCCAAGTGGGGAATGGCTGCCCCGGACGTGCTCCCCGCGTGGGTCGCCGAGATGGACTTCGCCCTGGCCGCACCGATCCTCGAGGCGTTGCAGGAGGCTGTCGCCGCGGGCATGACCGGCTACCCGCGGTTCGAGCGCGGCGGCGATCTCGGCGAGGCGTACGCCGGCTTCGCGGCTCGGCACTTCGCTCAGACCGTCGACCCCGAGCAGGTGCTGCCGGTCGTCGACGTGACCGCCGGGGTGCGCCTGGCGATCGACGTGCTCAGCGAGCCGGGGCCCCTGGTGATGCCGCTGCCGGCGTACCACCCGCAGCTGGACCTGGCCTCCGTCACCGGACGCGCCCGCGTCGACCTGGTCGTGGATCCCGACGCCGCCCGCGCCGAGCTGGACCTGGACCGGCTGGACCGGCATTTCGCCGAGGGTGCCCGCACCCTGCTGCTCACCCAGCCGCACAACCCGTGGGGGCGGGTGTTCACCCGGAGCGAGCTCGAGGGCGTGCGGGATGTCGTCGTCCGGCATCGGGCCCGGGTGGTCAGCGACGAGATCCACGCGCCCCTGGTGCTGCCCGGCGCCGAGCATGTGTCGTATCTGGCCATCGAGGGCACCGCCGACCACGCGGTGGTCGTCACCGCGGCTTCGAAGGCCTTCAACACCCCCGGTCTGCGCTGCGCCCAGATCGTGACCGCCGATCCGGCCACCCGCGATCGGCTGGGCAGGGTCCCGTTCCTGCGCAACGACTCGTGGTCGCCGCTCGGCGTGGTCGGCGCGGTCGCGGCCTACACCCGGGGCGACCCTTGGCTGGGAGCGCTCCTCGACCGGCTCGCCGCGCAGCGAACACTGCTGGGCACCCTGCTCGCCGAGCAGCTGCCGGCGGCCCGGATGCGCCCGCTGGAAGGCACCTACCTGGCCTGGCTCGACCTTCGCGGCTATGGGCACGACGACCCCGCGGCGCGGATCCTCGAGCGGGGCCGGGCGTGGGTGAGCCCGGGCCACGACTTCCAGCCCGGGCTGCCCGGCCACGTGCGCCTGAACATCGCCACCTCGCCGGACCGGCTCACCGAGGTGATCCGGCGGATGGCGGCGGCCCTGGCGGGCTGACCCGCCGTCAGTCCGTTTCGGCCCGCTCCGTTTCGGCCCGCTCCGTTTCGGCCCGCTCCGCTTCGGCCCGCGTCGGTCCTGCCTCAGCGCCGCAGGTTGTACGCCTTCCCGTCCAGTGGTGAGGTCGGGTCGAGCCCGAGCTCGCGTAGCAGCGTGGGCATGATGTCGACCGAGCGGACCGGCGCCCGGAGGTCGCGCGGCCCCAGCCCCGCCCCGGCGAAGACGATCGGGATCTGCTGATTGCGGCGCTGGATGCCCCCGTGGTCACCGGCGACGGAGTACGCCGTGTCGTCGATCAGGGTGCCGATGATGTCCGGGCCGCTCGAACTCGCAGCGGTGTTGACGAGGCGTTTCGCCCAGCGGTGGAACCACTGGCGCTCGGCCCTGGTCATCCGGTCGTTGAACGCCCGGCCGAACTGGTCGTAGTGGTTGCGGTGGCGGACCCAGACCGCGGAGACGTCCGGCATCTCCCGGACGATGCGTGCGGCCTCTCTGGCCTTCGCCCGCGAGTTGTCCTTCAACCAGAAGGCGAGCTGGGTGTCGCTGTAGCTCTGGGCCAGGTTGCCGGTGTCCACCAGCGGCTGGATCGCCGGCTGGGGCTTGTCGTAGGTGCCGTTCGCAGCGACGCCGTAGTACCAGTTGGTGTAGCCACCGTTGATGGTGCCGTCGTTGATTCCGTGGAAGTTGCGAGCGGGGACCGACCCGTGGTCGGCGGTCAGCACCACGACCGTGTTGTCGAGCTCGCCGCTGCTGGCCAGGTAGCTCATGATCTTGCCGATCTGGGCATCGGCGACGGCCGTGGCGTTCTCCATGTGGCTGATCGGGTCCCCGCCCTCGGGGTCGTCGACCGAGCCCCACATGTGCGCCGCCTTGTCGACGCCGGGAAGGCTCACGAACACGCCGCTCCAGTCCTCGTTCTGCATCGCCGCGATCGCTGCGTCCGCGGCCCAGACATCCGAACCCTGGTGGTCCGGGTCGTAGCCGTTGGTGTAGCGGTCGCCATCCAGCGGGTACATCCACGCAGGGTCCGAGTTGGTGTCGTAGTACTTCGAGCTCGAGCTGTCCACGTAGAACCGGCCACATGCCGGGTCGGACACGTACGCCGGCACGTTGACGCCCGTCGGCCCGCGCCAGTTGTTCACGCCGTCGCCGTCGCAGTCGAAGTTGCGACTCGAGAAGGTCATGATGATGTCGCTGGTCGGTCCGCCGAAGCCCCAGGCGGCGTACGCCTTCGGGCTGACGGTGATCACCTTCGAGCCCGGTCGCATCGCGTGCAGATAGTCGGGGAGGCGCTGTCCACCCACAGAGTTCTGGACGGCGAACATCTGGTCGCGCGACCAGTCGGAGGTGAACCAGTAGGGGTTGCTGCTGAACGAGCTCAGCACCCCGTCGGTGTCGCGATAGCCCTCCGAGGACCACCCCATGTTCTTGGGCAGCCTGCCCGAGGTGATCACGTTGTGCGTCACCACCGTCACCGACCCGACGTGGCCGAGGACGGCGTTCTTCGCCGAGACACCGTCGCCCATCAGCTGTTGGGCGTGCTGCATGTCGTACTTGTCGACGATCTCGCGCGACAGTGCGTCGACCAGGATGACCACGACCCGATCCGGTCGTGCCGACTCCTTGTCAGGGCCGGCGGCGGGCGCCGGTGTGGACGTCATGGTCAGGCCGACCAGGGAGGCGACGACGGCGAAGGACATCAGGATTCGCTTCATCTCAGCAACCTAGTGATCCAGGTCACATCCTGTCGAGGGTGCGGCTCCCAGTCAGTCGGTGCGAACCACCCGGAGCAGGGTGGCCCGGCCATGCGTGCGCAGCAACGTCAACCGCCGGCCGGCGTACTCCTCGGTCAGCCAGCGGCGCACGATCTCCTTCTCGTCGCGACGGTTGGTGTCGTCGACCACCACCAGGGCCCCGTCAGCCAGTCGGTCGGCGAGAAGGGGGAAGGCGGGGTACCGGGCCTGCTCCGCGAGGGCCCCGATCGGTCCGTCGACGAAGAGGATGTCGACCTCGCCGATGTCGGGCAGGCGCGTCAGGTCGTACCACGGGACGGTGCTGCCGTCGGCCAGCGCGACCTCGATCAGCGGCGCGTCCACCACGACCGCGAACTCGTCGGCACCGTGAGCGCGCAGGTAGCCGCGGGTGTCCTCGGCGAACGCCGCGTCGGCGTCCAGGGCGTAGACGTGACCGCCCAGACCGCGCTGCTTCAGCAGCAGCGCGTCCAGCACCGTCGACGAGCCCGAACCGCAGTCGAGGATCGTGACCGGCCCCGGTGCTCGTTGGATCTCCTCGACCATCGCGAGAACGGTGCGGGCGGTGGCCGCCCAGCCGCCGAGCGCTGGCAGCGGAACGGACGGATCGGCGATCTGCGCCAGCAGCCGCTCCAGGTAGACCGTGTCGCTGGGCAGCTGGTCGAGGTGTCGGCGTACCCCGGCGACATCGCGGCGGACCCGCTCGCCCTGTCGGCGTACGACGTCGCGGTTGCGGTCGAGCAAACTCGCCAGCCGCTCCTGTTCGGCACCTCGCTGGCGACCCTGCCTGGCCACCAGCGCCATCCGGCGCTCCATCCAGTCCATCCGAAGGTGGATCGCCACCAGCGCCATCGCGAGCGCCAGCAGCCCCAGTGCGGTGGCCTCCCGCATGTTCCCGAACTCCGCCGTGATCGCACCCAGGACGGCGATCCCGGCCGCGACCGGGAGGGCGAGCCTGAGCAGGCGGAGCAGCATGACGCGGCGTACCTTTCGGTCCGGTTCGGGAGGCCGTCAGCCTAGGGCACGGTGGGCTGGCTGCGGACCAGGTCCGGGCCTTAGCCCGTCCCGATCCTTCGTTCCAGGTCGCGGCTCTCTAAACTCAGCGCCGTGCGTATCACGGTGATCGGCTGCGGCTACCTCGGCGCGACCCACGCGGCCTGCATGGCCGAGCTCGGCCATGAGGTGCTGGGCGTCGAGACAGACCCGGCCAAGCGCGCGGCCCTCGCCGCCGGCACGATCCCGTTCTACGAGCCCGGCTTGGAGGACCTGCTCGCCCGCCACGTCGCATCGGGCCGGCTGCGATTCACCGACTCCATGGCCGACGCTGCTGACTTCGCAGACCTGCATTTCCTGTGTGTGGGCACCCCGCAGTCGACCTCGGGGCTCGGCGCCGACCTGTCCCAGGTGGACGCCGCAGTCGAGTCGCTGGCGCCCCACCTCAGCCGGCCGTCGCTGGTCGTGGGCAAGTCCACGGTGCCGGTCGGGACCGCGCAGCGGCTGGCCGCTCGGATGGCCGAGCTCGCGCCCTCCGGCGGCGCCGCCCAGCTGGCGTGGAACCCCGAGTTCCTGCGCGAGGGCTTCGCGGTCAAGGACACCCTGGAGCCGGACCGGCTGGTGTTCGGCGTCGACTCCCCCACCTCGGAAACCGCGTTGCGAGACTTCTACGCGCCGATGATCTCTGCGGGGGCGCCCGTGGTGGTCACCGACTTCGCCACCGCCGAGCTCGTGAAGGTCGCCGCCAACGCGTTCCTGGCCACGAAGATCTCCTTCATCAATGCGGTCTCCGAGATCTGCGAGGTCGCCGGCGCCGATGTCGTCGACCTGGCCGACGCGATCGGCTACGACGCCCGCATCGGGCGGCGCTTCCTCAACGCCGGCATCGGCTTCGGTGGCGGCTGCCTCCCCAAGGACATCCGCGCCTTCCTGCACCGCGCCGGCGAGCTCGGTGTCGAGGATGCGATGGCCTTCCTACGTGAGGTCGACGACATCAACCAGCGGCGCCGCGAGCACTTCGTCGGGCTGGCGACGGCGATGCTCGACGACCAACTGCTCGACCGCCGGATCGGCATCTGGGGGGCGGCCTTCAAGCCCGACAGCGACGACGTGCGGGACAGCCCTGCGCTGTGGATCGCCGGCCAGCTCCAGCTGCGAGGCGCGACCGTCACGGTCTACGACCCGCGCGCGGGCGAAACTGCGAAGAGGGTCTTCCCGACGTTGGCCTACGCCACCTCTGCCCTCGAGGCCGCCGCCGACGCTGACCTGCTGCTGCACCTCACGGAGTGGTCGGAGTTTCGTGAGCTGTCGATCGACTCCGTGTCGGCCGTGGCCCGGGGCCGGGCACTGCTCGACGGTCGCAACGTGCTGGATCTAGACGCCTGGCGGGCCGCCGGCTGGGACGCACGGGGGCTGGGGCGGCGCTGACCGCAGGCGGGTGTTGCGCCGACGGCCGCGACCGCGGCTCCGGCTACTCGAGCCCCAACAGCCGACTCGGCCGGAAGCCGTCCCACTTGGACCGCAGCCGCTCGGGGTCGAGGAAGAAGTCCAGGTCGGCCTGCCACGTGTGGCCGCTCTCGCCGCGCCGGAACAGGTAGCCGAGCCCCTGCGTGCGGAAGACCGAGCCGCCGGCGGCGAGCAGGTCAGCGAGCAGCGAGGCGTCGACGTACCTCCGGACCGGCCGGAAGCTTCCGAGCTCACGCAGCGTGGCCCGCGAGATCATCATCGTGCCGCCGGCCACGAAGCGACCGAACTCCTCCGAGGCGTCGTTGCGACGCACGGTGGTGTCGATCGGCTCGAGGTAGAGGTACTCCGCTGGCATCCCGACCAGGTCGGCTCCGCTGTAGTCGCGGGCGAGGAGCAGGTCGGCGACGAAGTCGGGGCCGTACCAGTCGTCGTCGTCCATCTTCAGCACCAGGTCGCCGGACGCGGCCTCCACCGCACCCGCGAGCACGTCGCCGAAGAGCGTGTCCGCGGGGTGCGGGCGGACCACGGTGTGCACGTGCGGGCCGGCCAGCTCGGCCACCCGTGCCGGGTCGGGGTCGAAGCCGTGGGGCGCGTAGACGAGCTCGATCTCGAGGCCCCGCTGCCGCGCGACCTGGGCCACCAGGTGCTCCATGTTTTCGGCACGCTTGCTGGCGGCGACCACGCTCACCTTCGGCTGGTACGGCGGCCGCAAACCCGCGCTGCCGGCAACCCGAGCCCGCCACGCCGGCATCGAGAACTGCCCGAGGGCCGCGCGCCGGAGCACGATCGAGTGCTCCTCGCGGGCGAGCTCGTCGGCGAGGTCGACCGGGGTGGCGAGCGCGTCACCCACGTCGTCACCCAGGAAGCCTCGCGCCCATCCGGGAGAATCCCCGAGCAGGGGTACGCCGGCCATCGCGAGCCCCGCGACGGTCCGGGCGAAGCCCAGGTCGGACGCGCCCGGCCACGCCACCTCCACGCCGAGGTGGGGTCGCACCGAGCGCACCATCTCCTCGGTGGCGCCACGCGTGGCGGTCGTCGCGATCTCGACGCCGGGCAGCCGCAACCGAGGCCCGCCGTCAGCCGAGGTCAGCGTCCCCACCGGCTCGGTCACCGATCGGTCGAAGCCGATCGGGTTGAGGATCCGCTGCTCCAGCGCGCCGATCGCCAGCGCCCCGGACGACTCGTCGACGACCACCGGCGCCCGGCCGGTGACGTGGTGCTCCTTCAGCGAGATGTCCGCCTGGTCGGTCACGATCACGTCGGGGGGGACGTCGCGGCCGGCGTCGCTGGCCGCATCGAGCTCGTCGAGCCGGATCGCGTGCACCTCACCGGGCGGGGCCACCGCCCCACCGTGGACCCCGACGCGGAGCCCGGTGTGCGGGGTCAGTCCGCGCTGCACCGCCTGGCGGGCGAACTCCGAGAGCACAGCCTTGCCGGCCATCCAGTTGGAGAAGCGGGCGACGGTGACGTACTCGTGGCGATCGCGGCGGGTGCTCATCATCGTCATCCGCGGCCAGTCGTCGCGGGGAGCGAGCGTGACCACCTCGTCGGCGTACTCCAAGAAGACGCCGACGTTGCGCGTCGCGCGCGTCGCCGGCAGCCGAGCCACGGCCCGCTGCAACGCATCCCGGTCGGGGACGATCAGCACGATCGTGCCCCAGCGGCCGGTGTCGGGCACCGACTCGGTGGGCAGCTGCACCACCGTGGACCCCTCCGGCAGTCGCGGAGCCAGATGTGCGCAGTCCGGGTGCACCAGCCCGAGCACCGGCTGGGCGGCGTTGCGCAGGGCGACCTCGAGTGGGTCCATCGAGCGGCCCGGGCCGGCCGCCGCCTGACCGGTGGCGACCGAGGCGACCGCGCGCGGCCGCGCCCGGCCCACCAGGGGGCGCTCTGCTCGTGGCAGCCAGGTGTTGACGACGTGGTCGACGATGTGGACGCCCGGCGGCGCGACGACCTCCACCAGCCCGTCGATGTCACCCGGGCGGCCTTCGCGGATCGCGCGGTCCACCTGCCACTCCCGCAGCTTGCGCGGCGAGCGCTGGGCGTTGAACTGCGACGGGTCGGTCCAGTGCGCGAACTCGTCGGCGTCCAGCCACTTCAGCTCGACGGCCAGGCCGTCGGGGAGCACGATCCGCTCAGCCGTCTCCGGCCACTCCCGGACCTCCCACTCGAAGGCCTTGACGAAGGTGTAGTCCGGCCCCATCGGATAGATCCACGGCTCGAGGTAGGACTTGCCGAGGTCCAGCCAGCCGGTCCGCTCGTCGACGACGGTCAACGGATGCCGCGGCACCACCACGACCACCTCGGACCCCTCGAGCTGCCAGGACAGGTCCCGCAGGGCGGACACGCCATCGGCGGTGAGCACCATGTCGCCGTCCCACTTCATGGAGTACGCCGTCCGCACGTGACCGAAGGACCAGTTGTAGAAGTGGGTCAGCGAGTGCACCGAGTCGGCCGCCGTCTCCCGGTGCTCGGCGCCGGCCCGGCTCACCCGGAACGGGTAGGACAGCCCGGTGTAGCGGTCGAGGGCCCCGCACTCCTGCGCCACGTCGTGACCGACCTGGCCGGTGCCGTCGTCGCTCAGATTGTCGACGAGCACGATGTGCTGGACGGCCTGGAACATCGGCGGCAGCACCCAGGGGAGGTTGCGCGCCTCGTTCTTGACCCGGAAGACGCAGGTGAGGCCGGGCTTGAGGGGGCCGTCACGCCACGGCCAGGTGACGTCGTACGCCGGATCGCCCTCGCGGTTGGGGATGTCCGGGCCGGCGGAATCGGGCGTCACGACGCGGACCTCCGCGGCTCCTCGACGCTGCGGTCGACCAGCGGCCGCGGCGCCTGGGGCAGCCAGGTGCGGGTGACGTGGTCGACCACGTGGACCCCCTCGGGCGCCTCGATCCGGGTGATCCCCGGTTGGCCGTCCCAGCGACCGGCGGCGAGGTCGGTGAAGAGCTGATACTCCCGACGCTTGCGTCGGGTGCGAGAGCTGGCGGCGAAGGCCTCGGGGCTGGTCCAGTGGGCGAACTCGTCGGAGTCCAGCCACTTCAGCTCCACCGAGCTGCCCTCGGGCAGCCGGAGGTGCCGCGCCGCGTCGGGGTAGAGCCGCAGCTCCCACTCGAACGCCTTGACGTGCACGTAGTCCGGTCCCATCGGGTAGCCGTAGGGCTCCGCGTTGGCGAACCCGAGATCGAGGTAGGCGACTCGCTCGGACTCGACGTACAGGCTGTGCCGCGGCACCGACAGCACCACCTCGCGCCCGGGCAGCTGCCACGCGAGGTCACGCACCAGCTCCTCGCCGTCACGGGTGAGGACCATGTCGCCGTCCCACTTGAGGGAGTACGCCGTCCGCGCGTGGGTGAACGCCCAGTTGTAGAAGTAGGTCAGCGAGTGCACCGAGTCGGCCGGGGTGTGCAGGTGCTCGGGACCGCAGCGGCTCACGCTGAACGGGTAGTCCGTCACCGTCAGCCGGTCCTCTGCGCCGAGGTCGGAGACGACCTTGCGGGCCACCTCGGGCGTGCCGTCGTCGGAGCCGTTGTCGACCAGCACGATCGCCTGGCACGCCCGGACCAGCGGCGGCAGCACGAACGGCAGGCTTGCGGCCTCGTTGCGCACGCGCAGCACGGCCGTGGTCGCCTGCGGCAGCCGGCCGGCCCAGGGCCACACGGCGTCGAAGTCCGTGCGACCCTCGCGGTTGACGAGGTGCGCGCTCGGGATCACGCCGGTCAGCGCTCCCGACCCAGCGCTTTGCGAACGCCGCGGCGGACCGGACCGGGGATCATCGCGCGCAGCCAGTGCGGGACGCGTTCCGCGCGGCCCGTTCCTGGCGGCGGAGGTGGACCGGCGGGACGGTGGGACCGGCGGGCGGCGAGCACGCTGGACTGGGCGAGCGCCTCGGCCTCGTCGTACAGGTCGGCGTACGCCGCTCGGAGGTCATCGAGGGTCTGGCGGACCTCGGCGGTGTCGCCGCCCGGCTCGGCCATCGAGTCCAGCGCCTGCCACGTCTCATCGGCCACCTCGCGCAGCCGCGGCGGCACCTGCAGGTCGTCCCAGGTGGCGCTCACGCGGCGCAGGCTCGGGTCGATGAAGTTGTGCACCTTGCGGATGTCGTTGGCCGACGCCGTCTTGACCGACGTCAGGTCGAAGTGCTCGCCGATCTCGAACAGCGGCACCGTCCAGTCCGACAGCAGGTCGTGATAGCGGACGAAGGCCCGGACGCCGTCGCGGGTGGCGCGCTCGGTGTGCAGCATCATGTTCACCCACGCGGCGGTGCGGCTGACCTCACCGAAACGAGTCGAGTAGTACAGCTGCTTGCTCCCGACCACCTCGGTCACCGGTCGCAGCATGGTGATGTACGACGGGGTCGCGCCCGCCCGGATCGCCGCACCGCGCCACAGACCGAGGAACCATGAGAGCCGCGGGTCCTTCACCACGAGCTCCTGGCCACCCTCGGCGAACTGCTGGTCGACCCAGGCGTGCAGGCGGTCGCGCAACTCGTCGACCGTCGCCAGCTTTCCGGCCTCGAACCACGCTGACGGGCGCGCGTCGGAGACCTGCACCTGGCAACGCTTGAGGAGCTCGTCGTGGAAGTCGACTACCCACTGGGGTTCGCCGAACCCCTTGGGGTTGGTGTCGTCGGCCATGACCTCCGGCTGAGGCACGTGGACCCCGAGCGTCTGGAGGGTCCCGCACATGGTGCTGGTGCCGCTGCGGCCCGAGCCCACCACGAACACGAGGCGGCGCCCCCCCTCGAGGGCGGGATCGGCCGCGGCCGGCCGTGCCGACTGCCCGACCGCGGGGGTCGACTGCCCGACCGCGGGGGTCGACTGCCCGACGGGCGCGGCAGTGGGCTCCGCAGTGCTCGACATGGCCGACAGCCTACGGCGTGGCCGACCGCCCTCCCGCACGAGACGGCGCTCCGGGTTGCACGAACCGGCGCTCCGGGTTGCACGAACCGGCGCTCCGGGTTGCACGAACCGGCGCTCCGGGTTGCACGAACCGGCGCTCCGGGTTGCACGAGACGGCGATTGAGGCCACTCCAGGTCGCTAGGGTGCCGGTGTGGCCGAGCCGTCGTACCTCTTCGTCATGACCTATGGCCGCTCGGGTTCGACCCTCCTTCAAGGCATCCTCAACACGCTGCCGGGATACCTGATCCGCGGCGAGAACAGCGGCGCGCTGCGCGGGCTCTACGACTTCCACACCACCTGCACATCCGAAGCTGACCATCGCAACGCTGAGCGAACCGAGCGCACCACGATGCCGTTCTTCGGGATCACCGGCTATCGGCGCGAGGAGGCATTGGCGGCGATGCGGAAGCTCGTGGTCGAGAACCTGCTTCGGCCTGCGCCGGACACCCGCGTGACCGGCTTCAAGGAGATCAGGTGGGGGTATGCCGATCTCGGCGAGTACGTCACGTTCCTCCGCCTGGTGTTTCCGGGGGCGCGCTTCCTCGTGAACACGCGAGACCTCGACGACGTCGCTCGCAGCAAGTGGTGGGCCAAGCGGGAGAACGCCCTGGAGACCCTGGAGAAGACGCAGGCTCGGATCCTCTCCGTCGCCGACGACCTTGGCGATGCGTCGTACCGCGTCCACTACGACGAGTACGCCGCCGACCCGACCGCCCTGCGCGGATTGCACGACTGGCTCGGGGAGCCGTTCGACCTCGAACGAGTCCGCGCGACCATGCAGGTGCGGCACTCCTTCTAGTCCCAACCCCCAGCGCCGTCTCGCCCAACCCCCAGCGCCGTCTCGCGCAACCCCCAGCGCCGTCTCGTCAGCGGGTGGCGGCGATGACCGAGGCGTACCAGTCGAAGGAGCGTTTGGGCGTGCGGACCTGCGTGTCGTGGTCGACGTGGACCAGCCCGAACCGTTGGGTGTAGCCCTCGGCCCACTCGAAGCAGTCCAGCAGGCTCCAGGTGTAGAAGCCACGGATGTCGATCCCGATCCGGACCGCCTCGGCCACCGCCCGCAGGTGCGCATCCAGGTAGTCGATCCGCGGCTGGTCGTCGACGACGCCGTGCTCGTCGGGACCCATGCCGTAGGAGCAGCCGGACCCGGTGATGTAGATGGGCGGCAACGCCGCGCGATACCGCGCGCGGATCGTGATCAGCCACTCGCGCAGCGCGTCCGGCACCACCGGCGACCCGGAGTCGGTGGTGCGGTAGCCCACGATCGGCATCGTCTCGAAGGGCATCGCGGCATCCTCCGGAGTGGCGGCGATCTTCATCGGGTTGTAGAAGTTCATCCCGTAGAAGTCCAGGGGCTGGCGGATCGTCGCCATGTCCCCAGGGTGGACGACCTCCTCCATGAACGCCGCGAGATCGACGGGGTACCGCCCCAGCATCATCGGCTCGAGGAACAGGCCGTTCCAGAGGGCGTCGAACAGCTTTGTCGCACCGATATCCGCCGGGTCGTCGCTGGCCGGCCACATCGGTGCATGGTTGTTGGCGCAGCCCACGCTCTCGACCCCCGCTTCGCGGAGCGCGATCGTGGCGCGACCGTGGGCCAGCAGCAGGTGGTGGGCCACGGGCAGCGCGTCGAACTGCAACTGGTGGCCAGGGGCGTGGACGCCGGTGGCGTAGCCGAGCATCGTGACGAGGTTCGGCTCGTTGATCGGGATCCAGTGCTCCACCCGGTCGCCGAGGCGGCGCGCGACGATGCCGGCGTACTCCCCGAAGACGCCGGCGATATTGCGGTCCAGCCAGCCGCCGCGATCCTCGAGCTCCTGGGGGAGGTCCCCGTGGTAGAGCGTCACCATCGGCCTGATGCCGGCCTCGAGCAGTTCGTCAACCAGGCGGTCGTAGAAGTCCAGACCCCTCTCGTTCACCTCACCGAAGCCCATCGGCTGGATCCGCGGCCACGACACCGAGAACCGGTAGCCGCGGGCGCCCAGCCGCTTCATCAGCGCGACGTCCTCGCGATAGCGGTGATAGTGGTCGCAGGCTTCGCTGCCAGTGGAGCCGTCGACGATCCGGCCGGGCGAGTGGGCGAAGCTGTCCCAGATCGACAGACCCTTGCCGTCCTCGTTCCAGGCGCCCTCGATCTGGTACGCCGCGGTGCTGGTGCCGAACTGGAACCCCTCCGGCAGCTCAGGGAGCTCGCCACCGGTCTCGGCCTTGTTGTCGCGCGTCACCCTGTCCCCTTGGTCGGCTCCACCCTCGACCAGCGCGCCGGTCTGCCGCGCCATCGCCAAGCCCGGGTGGCCCCGACCCTAGCCGGATGGCGGGCAAACGGTAGCCGAAGGCCGCAGCTGGCCGACTAGCGCTTCTCTCGCCAGGTGCGTTCGAACGGAAGCCGCCAGGCCCGCGGCGCGATCAGCTGGTGGATCTGGTTGGGCCCCCAGGAGCCCTCGGCGTAGGGCCGGACCGGCGGCGGCTCCTCCAGCAGGGGCTCGGAGACCTCCCAGAGCCGTTCCACGCCTTCAGCCGTGGTGAACAGGGTGTGGTTGCCGGTCACGGCGTCGAGGATCAGCCGCTCATACGCCTCCAGGACCGATCCGACCCACCCGGTCTCGGCGATCGCGAACTGCATGGACAGCTTGTCCAGCCGGAAGCCCGGACCGGGGCGCTTGCCGTAGAAGGAGAGCGACATCTTGCCCTGGTCGGCGAGGTCGAAGGTGAGGTGGTCGGGACCGTGCTGCCCGATGCCGGAGCCCTCGGGGAACATCGACTGCGGCGGCTCCTTGAAGGCCACGGAGATGATCCGCTGCCCCTCGCCGAGCTTCTTGCCGGTGCGCAGGTAGAACGGCACTCCCGCCCACCGCCAGTTGTCGACGTAGCAGCGCAACGCGATGAACGTCTCCGTCTCTGAGTCGGGCGCCACCCCTGGCTCGTCGAGGTAGCCGCCGTACTGACCGCGGACGACGTCGTCGGGCGAGATCGGCAGCATCGACCGGAAGACCTTGTTCTTCTCCTCGGTGATCGCCAGCGGGTCGAGCGAGGTCGGAGCCTCCATCGCGGTGAACGCCAGGATCTGGAAGAGGTGGGTGACGACCATGTCCCGGTAGGCCCCGGTGGCCTCGTAGAACGTCGCCCGCTGCTCGAGGCCGAGCACCTCGGGCACGTCGATCTGGATGTGGTCGATCATGTTGCGGTTCCACACCGGCTCGAACAGTCCGTTGGCGAAACGGAACGCCAGGATGTTGAGCGCCTGCTCCTTGCCGAGGAAGTGGTCGATCCGGAAGATCTGGATCTCGCCGAAGACCTGGTGTAGGGCGGTATTGAGACGCCGAGCCGACGCGAGGTCGGTGCCGAACGGCTTCTCCATGATGATCCGGCTGTCGGTGTGCAGGCCGGCCTCGGCGAGCGTCTTGACCACGGCCAGCGCGGCCGCGGGTGGGACCGAGAGGTAGTGCAGCCGCAGGAAGCCTCCTGGATTGACCGACTCGGCCTCCTCGACCGCCTCGCGCAACGCGTCCGGTGAACCGCCCGGCGTGAAGAACAGCACCTCGGAGAAGTCCCGCCAGTCCTCGTCGGTGACATCGGTGGCGTGCTGGTCGAGCGCGTCGCGCGCGAACGCCACGAACGACTCGCGGTCGAACTCATCGAGCGACGTGCCGAGCACCCGCAGGTCCGGCAGCAGCCCGGTCCGCTGCAGGTGGAAGAGCCCCGGGAGCAGCTTGCGCTGGGCGAGATCTCCGGTGGCACCGAACAGGACGACGGTCGTCGGCTGCCCGGCGCTTCCGGGTGGCGGCGGCTTGCTCATGCCGTCCACCTTGACACCTCGAGAGCGTCAGCGGCCAACGGCACGGGCGTTCCGGCGTACGCCTCAGCTGCCCGGTAGCGCGACGTACGTCGTGTCGAGGTACTCCTCGATCCCCTCGAAGCCGCCTTCGCGACCGAAGCCGCTGTGCTTGACTCCGCCGAACGGCGCCGCGGGGTTGGACATCAGCCCGGTGTTGATGCCGACCATGCCGAACTCGAGCGACTCGGCGATCCGCAGGGTGCGGGCCAGGTCGCGGGTGTAGACGTAGGACGCCAGGCCGTACTCCGTGTTGTTCGCCCGCTCCACCGCCTCCGCCTCGGAGGTGAACGTCGAGATCGGCGCCACCGGCCCGAAGATCTCCTGAGCCACGATCTCCGCGTCGCTGGCCACGTCCAGCAACACTGTCGGCTGGAAGAAGTGCCCGGGGCCCTCCGGCGCCTCGCCCCCGACGACGATGCGAGCACCCGCCACTACCGCGTTGTTCACCATCGTGCGGATCGACTCGACGGCCTTGTTGTCGATCAGCGGGCCGACGTCGACCCCTGCGTCCTGGCCACGCCCGACCCTGAGTGCGCCCATCCGGGCCCCGAGCTTCTCGGCGAACTCCACGGCCACGGACTCGTGCACCAGGAATCGGTTGGCGGCCGTGCAGGCCTCGCCCATGTTGCGCATCTTGGCCACCATCGCGCCGTCGACCGCCGCGTCGATGTCGGCGTCCTCGAACACCAGGAACGGCGCGTTGCCCCCGAGCTCCATGCTCATCCGCTGCAACTGGTCGGCCGACTGACGGACCAGCACCTTGCCGACCACTGTGGACCCGGTGAAGCTCACCTTGCGCAGCCGCGGGTCGGCCATCAGTGCCTCGGAGAGCGACGGGGAGTTGGTGGTCGTGACGACGTTGAGCACGCCCGCCGGCAGTCCGACCTCCTGAAGGACTCCCGCCAGCGCCAGCATCGACAACGGCGTGAGCTCTGCCGGCTTGACGACCATCGTGCAGCCCGCGGCCACCGCCGGCCCGATCTTGCGGGTCCCCATGGCCAGCGGGAAGTTCCAGGGGGTGAGGAACAGGCACGGCCCCACGGGCTTGCGGATGGTCAGCAACCGGCTGCCGCCGGCCGGGGCCTGCATCCAGCGCCCGTGGATGCGCACGGCCTCCTCGCTGAACCACCGGAAGAACTCCGCCCCATAGGTGACCTCGCCCTTGGCCTCGGCGAGCGGCTTGCCCATCTCCAGGCTCATCAGCTCGGCGAAGTCGTCGGCCCGGTCCATGATCGCTTCGAAGGCACGACGCAGGATCTCCCCGCGCTCCCGCGGGGCGGTGCGCCCCCAGTCGGCCTGGGCCGCGACCGCCGCATCCAGCGCGGCGCGAGCGTCGTCGGCACCGCCGTCGGCGACATCGGTGAGGGTCGAGCCATCGGCAGGGTCACGGACGGGGAACCGACCGCCCCCCGCCGATTCCTGCCAGGACCCGCCGATGAACAGGGCCCGCCGATCGGGAGCCAACAGGTCCATACCACTCATCGCGATTTGCCTCTCCGGCGCGCCGTTTCGTCAATTGCACAGACAAGCCCGGTCGTGGGTACCATACTTATCACCGCTGCTCTGCATTGTGGGCAGCCCCTGAGCCCCGGGCTCCTCGCTGACCCCATGCAGCGAGGGGCCCGGTTTTCTTTTCCGAGCCCCCGAGCGCAGTCTGGCATCCCTTGTGTTCGCGGCCCAACTGGAGTTTGTTGGGAAGTGAGAACCACGACCTGACGCGAGGCGTCGTGAGACCGGAGGTGCCGCGATGGCAGACAAGGGAAAAGACCGTAGACCAGCCGGGCAAGAACTCGAGGCGAGCAGTCCCGACCAGATCCGCAACATCGTGCTCGTGGGTCCGGGCGGCTCGGGCAAGACCACCTTGGTCGAGGCCCTGCTCGCCTCCGCAGGCGCCATCTCGCGCACCGGCTCCGTCCGCGACGGCACCACGGTCAGCGACTTCGAAGCGGCCGAACACACGCACCAGCGCTCGGTCTCCCTGGCCCTCGCTCCGCTGGTGCATGACGGCATCAAGGTCAACCTGATCGATACGCCCGGGTATGCCGACTTCGTCGGCGAGCTTCGCGCCGGTCTGCGGGCAGCCGACTGCGCGCTGTTCGTGATCGCCGCCAACGAAGGCGTCGACGACGCCACCCGCACCCTGTGGCGGGAGTGTGCCGAGGTCGGCATGCCGCGGGCTGTCGTGATCACCAAGCTCGATCAAGCGCGCGCCGACTACGACGGCGTGCTCCTCCAGGCGCAGGACGCCTTCGGCGACAAGGTGATGCCGCTCTTCCTGCCGATGCGCAGCGACGACGAGGTCACGGCCCTGGCCGGCCTGCTCTCTCCGAGCGAGCACACCGACGACCAGGAGCGCGCTTCCCTGATCGAGGCCGTGATCGAGGAGTCCGAGGACGAGTCGCTGATGGACCGCTACCTCGCAGGCGAGGTGATCGCCGAAGACGTCCTCGTGCGCGACCTCGAGAAGGCGGTGGCCAAGGCCACGTTCTTCCCTGTGGTGCCGGTGTGCTCGATGACGGGAGTCGGCTGCCGGGAGCTGCTCGACCTCGCCACGCGCGGCTTCCCCTCACCGCCGGAGCACGTTGCCCCTGCGGTGTTCACCCCGGCCGGCGCCGAGGCCGACCCGATCACGTGCGATCCGGCCGGGCCCCTGGTGGCGGAGATCGTCAAGACCACCAGCGACCCGTACGTCGGCCGGCTGTCCCTGGTCCGGGTGTTCTCGGGCACGCTGGAGCCCGACGCCACCGTCCACGTGTCGGGGCACTTCACCTCGTTCTTCGGCGCGGACAGTGGCCACGAGGACCACGATGAGGACGAGCGTCTCGGCGCCCTGTCCCATGCCTTCGGCCGGACCCAGGTGCCGACCAGCCGCGTGGTCGCGGGCGACCTGGGTGCGATCGCGCGACTCACCACCGCCGAGACGGGCGACACCCTGTCCGCGCCGGACCACCCGCGGGTGCTGCGCCCCTGGTCGATGCCCGAGCCGCTGCTGCCGACCGCCATCGTGGCCCACTCCAAGGCCGATGACGACAAGCTGTCCAGCGCTCTCGGTCGGCTGGCCGCCGAGGACCCGAGCCTGCGGGTCGAGAACAACCCCGAGACCCATCAGCTGGTGCTGTGGACCATGGGCGAGGCCCATTCCGACGTGATCCTCGAGCGGTTGGCCTCCCGGTTCTCGGTGAACGTCGACCCGACCCCGCTGCTGATCTCGTTGCGCGAGACGTTCGCCGGCACCGGCAAGGGACACGGGCGGCACGTGAAGCAGTCCGGTGGTCACGGTCAGTACGCCGTGTGCGAGGTCGAGGTGGAGCCGCTCCCGGAAGGCTCGGGCTTCGAGTTCGTCGACAAGGTCGTGGGGGGCGCGGTACCCCGACAGTTCATCCCCTCGGTCGAGAAGGGCGTGCGTGCGCAGATGGAGCGGGGCGTACGCAACGGCTACGCCGTGGTCGACCTGCGGGTCACGCTGACCGACGGCAAGGCGCACAGCGTGGACTCCTCCGACATGGCCTTCCAGATGGCGGGTTCCCTGGCGCTGCGCGAGGCGGCCGCGACCACGGCGGTGACGATGCTGGAGCCCTACGACCAGGTGAGCGTCGTGGTGCCCGACGACCTGATCGGGGGCGTGATGTCGGACCTCTCCTCGAGGCGGGGCCGGTTGGTCGGCACCGACAAGGTGGGTGAGGACCGCACGGTGATCAGGGCCGAAGTCCCGCAGGCGGAGCTCACGCGCTACTCCATCGACCTGCGCTCGTCGACCCATGGGTCCGGGACGTTCACCCGATCGTTCGCCCACTACGAGGCGATGCCCGAAGACGTCGCTCGGTCGGTCACCCCACGCGAGCACCGCTGACCCGACGATGGTGGAGCCTTTCACGCTGGCCGATCAGGTCGCGCTGGTCACCGGTGCCGGCAGTCGCACCGGTATCGGCTTCGCCACGGCGCGGCTGCTGCGCGCCATGGGCGCCGAGGTGGTGGTCGCGGCCACGACCGAGCGCGCGCACGTGCGCGCCGTCGAGCTCGGTGGTCCGGACGCTCTGGGCGTGGTCGCCGACCTCACGGACCCCGCCCAGACCGCCGCCGCCCTCGACGAGATCGGCGAGCGGTTCGGGAGGCTGGACGTGCTCGTCAACAACGCCGGCATGGCCACGGTCGCCGACCCGACCGAGGACGACGGCACCTTGGAGTCGGTGACCCCGGAGGCCTGGCGGGCCACGATCGCCCGCAACCTCGACACGGCCTACCTGACGACCCGCGCGGCACTCCCCTGGCTCTCGGACGGCGCGCGAGTGGTGATGGTGGCCAGTGTCACCGGGCCGGTGATGGCGATGCGAGCCAACCCGGCGTACGCCGCCGCGAAGGCCGGGATGGTCGGGCTGACCCGCGCCCTGGCCCTCGACCTCGCTCCTCGGCGGATCTGCGTCAACGCGGTCGCGCCGGGCTGGATCGAGACCGGATCGCAGACCGAGGGGGAGGCCACGCAGGGACGTCTGACGCCGCTGGGGCGGAGCGCGGAGCCCGCCGAGATCGCCGCCGCCATCGCCTTCCTCGCCACGCCCGCCGCGTCGTACATCACCGGGCAGTGCCTGATCGTCGACGGCGGCAACAGCATCGCCGAGGAGCGCGGCTGAGGCTCGGCTGGATTCGGTCGCCGATCAGTTTCGCGCGCGAGCCGCTCGCAGGAACGCATCCAGGATCGGCCCGGCCACGCCGGAGCCGGAGTTGCCGACGTCGACGTAGACCGCGACCGCGAGGTCACCCTGGGCAGCGACCATCCACGCGTGGGTGAGTCGGCGCCCACCTTGGTCGAACTCGGCGGTGCCCGTCTTGGCGATCACCGGAGGGCCCGGCACTCCGGCGAGCACCCGGCCGCTGCCGTTGGTGACGACCCGTCGCATCATCGAGCGGAGCTGGGTGGCCTCGGTCTCCGTGAGCGCGGGCGCGTCCTCCGGCGCCGTCGCGTCGACTCCTTTGACCAGGGTCGGCACGACGGTGTGGCCGGCCTGGATCGAAGCCACCACGGTCGCCATCGACAGCGGGGCGGCCAGCACCGTCCCCTGACCGATCATCCCGGCGGCCGCCTCCGTGCGGGCGTCGGTGGGGGTGACCTGTCCGAAGAACGCCGGGAACCCGACGTCGTGGTCGATACCGAAGCCCAGCGACGCCGCTGCCGACGCCAGGTCGTCCTGCCCGAGGCGGGAGCTCTGCGAGAGGAAGGCGGTGTTGCACGAATGCGCGAGCGCCGACCAGAGCGGGATCCGGCCGAGATGGTCAGGCGGATAGGCGTCGTAGTTGGTGAAGAGCTTGCCGTCGATCAGCACGGTCGGGGTGCACGGGACCTTGCTCGTCGGCGTCAGCCCCGAGCGGAGGAGGGCGAGGCTCGCCACCATCTTGAACGTGGACCCGGGGGCGGCCTGGCCGAAGGTGGCGATGTTCACCCCTCGCGTGCTGGGGCTGTTGGCCGCCACCAGCACCGCTCCGGTGGAGGGCCGGATCGCCACCAGCGCGGAGGGTGACTCCTGGTCGGCGAGCAGCTCTTCGGCGCGAAGCTGGAGATCGAGGTCGAAGGAGGTGCGCAGCGGCTCCCCGTGTGTCGCCGGGATCGAGAAGAGCTCGCGCGCCTTGCCGTCGGTGGCCACGGCCTCGACCTTCAGCCCGCCCGCGCCGGAGAGCCGCTCGTCGTACCTCGCCTCGAGGCCGGAGAGCCCCGCCACATCCCCGATCCGGTAGCGCTCGGGCTCCTGGGCGATCATCTCGGCCGTCACCTCGCCGACAGTGCCGAGCACCGGCTGGCCGAAGCTTGCGGTCGGCCCGAGCTGAGCGGTGGTCTGCAGCGCCCGGGCGCCGCGGATCGAGTCGTACGCCGCACCGACGCCGGGCGGCACCGCGTCGAGACGGTAGGTGATGGCCTCGACGAACGCCAGGTCGCCGGACGCCTTGACCTTGGCGACGTAGGCGCCGACATCGATGTCCACCAGACGGGCGAGCTCGCGGGCGCCCGCGACCGCGACCGGCTTGGGCACCAGGGAGCGGTCCACGCCGAACCGCACCACGTCCCGGTCGGTCATCAGGCGGAGACCGCCGAAGCCGATCACGTCGCCGCGACGGGGACGCAGGCTGCTCGTGTCGAGGACGACCTCCCCGCGCAACGACGGCTCGACCAGGGACGGCGCCCAGGACACCTGCCAGCCGCCGTCGACGAGGAGGAGCGATGCGTCCGTGTCGTAGACCCACTCGTTGTCGCCGATCGGCCAATGCCAGGTGATGGTCGCGACCGCGCCGGCGGGTTCGTCGCCCGTCGCGGAGTTCTCGGCCACCTTGCCGGCCTCCACGGTCGGCGTGAGGTCGCCCATACCGGCGACGATGGCGTCGTACCGCGACTGTGCCTCCGGAGCCGTCTCGGCGGTCCAGGGAACGGTCCCGAGGTCGCCGGCACCGAGCGCGTCGGCCAGCGTCGTCACCACCGGTGCGGGGTCGGGGGTGTCGGGAACATCCGGTCCGCTCGAGCAGCCGGCCACCACCATGAGCACGGCAAGCAGGGCGGCGGAGGTCCCCCCACGAACGCGCATGCCTCTTGCTACCACGGCGACCTGCACGGACCGGGCACCCACACGGTGCGGCCGGGGCTATGGGCTGCCGGTCAGGACTCGTCCTCGTCGATGACGTGCATCGCAGCTTCCTCGGCGCTCGCGCCGGCGCCGTCGATGCCGACATCGGTGACGAAGCGGTCGTCACCCTCGTCCGAGGCCACCAACCGACCCGAGCGGGCGTCGCCGACCTGGTCGTCGTCGAGGACGTCGTCGGACCAGTCGTCGTGCTCGGGGTCTGTGTCGGGCTCCTCCTGGGCGATGCGTTGCTCCAGGGACTCGCCCTGATGCTCCTCGGCCGGCGTATTGCCGAAGCCTTGTCCCGTCGACCAACCCTCGCGGGTCACGATGCCCTCGTCGAGGACGTCGGCCACGCCGTGGTAGTCCAGGGTGTCCTCGGCCTGAAGCTGCGTCTCGTCGTCGACGCTGTACTCGCCGTATTCTTCTCCGCCGTTCATAACCCCATCTTCCTCCCTCAGGAGGCATTGTGGGGTGTCTGGTGGCTCACCATCACCGATCCACCGCGCCGGCCGCGAGATCTCAGTCGGCGCCGAACTCCATGGCGGCCGCATCGACCAGGTCGTCGTTGGCGTCGTCGAGGACCTCGGGGTTGTCGGCGATCCGGTCGGCCCCGCCCGCCGGCAGCTCGCCGAGCAGCGTGCCGTGCTCGACGAGCACATGACCCTGATCCAGCGGCTGCGCGGCGTACAGCTCCAGCAGCGCCCGTGAGTCGGCGATGTCCAGGTTGCGCATCGTCAGCTGCCCGATCCGGTCGGTCGGACCGAACGCGGCGTCCTCGGTGCGCTCCATGGACAGGCGGTCGGGGTGGTAGGACAGGTGCGGCCCCTGGGTGCGCAGGATCGTGTAGTCCTCGCCGCGCCGCAGTCGCACCGTCACCTCCCCGGTCACCACCGACGCGATCCAGCGCTGGATCGACTCGCGCAGCATCATCGCCTGCGGGTCGAGCCAGCGACCTTCGTAGAGCAGCCGCCCGAGCCGCCGGCCGTCGGCGTGGTAGTTGGCGAGCGTGTCCTCGTTGTGGATCGCGTTCAGCAGCCGTTCGTACGCCGTCCACAGCAGCGCTATGCCCGGCGCTTCGTAGATGCCGCGCGATTTGGCCTCGATGATCCGGTTCTCGATCTGGTCGGACATGCCCAGGCCGTGCCGACCACCGATCGCGTTGGCCTCGTGGACCAGCGCCACCGGGTCGTCGTACCTCTGGCCGTTGAGGGCCACCGGCCGCCCCTGCTCGAACCGGATCGTCACGTCCTCGGGCTCGATCGCCACCGCCGGGTCCCAGAACTTCACGCCCATGATCGGCTCGACGATCTCCAGCGACACGTCGAGATGCTCCAACGTCTTGGCCTCGTGGGTGGCACCCCAGATGTTGGCGTCGGTGGAGTAGGCCTTCTCCTGGCTGTCGCGGTAGGGGAGATCACGCGAGGTGAGCCACTGGCTCATCTCGGCGCGGCCGCCCAGCTCGGCCACGAACTGCGCATCCAGCCAGGGCTTGTAGATCCGAAGGGAGGGGTTGGAGAGCAGGCCGTAGCGGTAGAACCGCTCGATGTCGTTGCCCTTGAACGTCGAGCCGTCGCCCCAGATGTCCACGCCGTCCTCGTGCATCGCTCGCACCAGGAGGGTGCCGGTGACGGCGCGGCCGAGCGGCGTGGTGTTGAAGTAGGCCCGGCCTCCCGAGCGGATGTGGAAAGCGCCGCACACCATGGCCAACATGCCCTCGTCGACCAGGGCCCGCTTGCCGTCGACGGCGCGAGAGATCTCGGCGCCGTACTGAACGGCCCGGCCGGGAACGCCCTCGATGTCCGGCTCGTCGTACTGGCCGATGTCAGCGGTATAGGTGCAGGGGATCGCCCCCCGCTCTCGCATCCAGGCCACTGCGACCGAGGTGTCGAGGCCTCCCGAGAAGGCGATGCCGACCCGTTCGCCGGCGGGGAGTGACGTGAGGACCTTGGACATACGAAAGAGTATGCACTCTCCTGCATAGTCATGCAAAGCCACGAGCCCGGGCGGGAGTGGCCTGGATCACGGTCCTGGCCGGAATGGGCCGGCCGGGCACGTGGTTACAGGTAGTTGAAACCTCAACTGATTGGACTCGACTATGAACTCGCTCGCCCAGACCGACACGTTCGAAGCGCCGACCTCCCTGCTCGGGGACATCTCCGGCGACTACACCCTCGACGCGACCCACACCCGGCTCGGCTTCTCGACCCGGCACGCCATGGTGACCACCGTTCGCGGCCGGTTCGGCGAGTTCGCCGGCACGGCGAAGATCGACGCAAGCACCCCGAGCCTGTCCTCGGTGTCCCTGAGCATCCAGGTGGCGTCGGTCGACACGGGCGTCGCGGACCGCGACGGCCACCTGCGCTCCCCCGACTTCTTCGACGCCGAGACCTTCCCGACGATGGGCTTCACCTCGACCTCGGTCGAGCGCGACGACGAGGGCGTCTGGCAGATCACCGGTGATCTCACGATCAAGGACGTCACCAAGTCGGTGCGGATCCCCTTCGAGGAGACCGGCTCCGCTCGCGACCCGTTCGGCAACGTCCGCGTCGGCTTCGAGGGCGCGACCACGATCAGCCGCAAGGCCTGGGGCCTCACCTGGAACGCCGCCCTCGAGACCGGCGGCGTGCTGGTGTCCGACAAGGTCAAACTGGACTTCGACATCTCGGCGGTCAAGGCCGCCTGACGCCGACCCGTCGCCAGTTTCACGTCGACCCGTCGCCAGTTTTCGGCTCACCCCTGTGGATAAGTGGAAACTGGCGACGGGTCGGCGATAAATGGGTGTGGCCCAAGGGCGCGATTGGGTTCAATGGGCTCGTGTCCACTCCGACCGCACTCCCCTCGGCCCTGCCCGTGGGGCTGACCAGCCGGCCGCTGACCGCTGAGGACGCGCCGGCCGTGTTCGAGGTGATGGCCCGCCAGCAACGCCAGGACCTCGGCCGGGTGGAGATCGAGCTGGCCGACATCGTCGCCGACTGGCAACGGCCCAGCTTCGACATCGAGGCCAGCACGCTGGGCGTTGTCGACGGCGTTCGCCTGGTCGGGTACGCCGAGGTCGGGCCGGCCGGCCGCGGCGACGCGGCCGTCGACCCGGCGTACGCCGGGCGCGGCATCGGCACCGCGCTGGCCCACTGGATGCAGGCCCGGGCCCGCGCGGCCGGGATGCCGGTCATCGGGATGCCGGTCCCCCACGGCTCGCCCGGAGACCGCCTCCTCGAGGACCTCGGCTACCACGTCCGATGGACCAGCTGGGTGCTGCACCTCCCCGACGGCGCGGAGATCCCCGCGCGCGAGTTGCCGGCCGGCTACGCCGTGCGTGCGGCGCGCGCCGATGAATACCCCTCCGTGCACGACCTCGTCGAGGACGCCTTCCTCGAGTGGTCGGTCCGCGACCGTGAGCCGTTCGCCGACTTCGAGGCCGAGACCGTCCGACGCCCCGGGTTCGAGCCGTGGAACATCCGTGTCGTGGTGGACCGCGCTGGCGACGTCGTGGCCACCGGCCTGGTCCAGCTGGGCGTCGACTTCGACCCGCCGGAGGCCTTCGTGAACCGCCTTGCCACCCGGCACGACCAGCGCGGACGCGGCCTGGCCCAGGCGCTGCTGGTCGACTGCTTCGCCGAGGCTCGGCGGCACGGCGCGCTGCGCTCCGGCCTGTCGACCGACTCCCGGACCGGCGCCCTCTCGCTCTACGAGAAGGTCGGCATGGTGGTGAGCGACGTCTGGGTCAACCGCGCGATCGAGGTCGCGCCCGCCTGAGTGGACGGTCTAGCGTGGGGAAATGACCGAGTTCCGGATCTCCTCCACCGTGTTGGGTACGCCGGATCCGCGCGGCCTCGCCGACTTCTATCGGGTACTGCTGCCGGACTGGGAGACGCTGGACGACGAGCCCGAGTGGGTCAAGATCAAGCCGCCGGGCGGAGGTCATGGGCTGGCGTTCCAGCTCGAGTCCGACCACGTGCCCCCGACCTGGCCGGCGGCGCCCGGCGACCAGCAGATGCAGGCGCATCTCGACATCGGGGCCACCGCCCTCGACGCAGGCGTGGCGACGGCCCAGGACCACGGTGCCCGCCTGGCGGCGTACCAGCCACAGGACGACGTGCGGGTCATGCTCGACCCGGCCGGGCACCCGTTCTGCCTGTTCCAGCTCCCGGCCTAGCTCGCAGCGAGCCCCAGGGACTCGAGCAGTTCGCTCACGCGCCCGCGGATGTCGTCGCGGATCGGCCGCACCGCCTCCAGAGGCTGCCCGGCCGGGTCGTCGAGGGCCCAGTCCTCGTAGCGCTTCCCGGGGTAGATCGGGCAGACGTCGCCGCAGCCCATCGTGATGACGACGTCCGACTCGGCCACCGTGTCGTCGTGCAGCAGCGTGGGCACCGCGGCAGTGATGTCGATGCCAACCTCGGCCATCGCCGCGACGGCCATCGGGTTGAGCGCATCGCCGGGAGCCGATCCTCCCGAGAGCACGCGGACTCGATCGCCGGCCAGCTGGCGCAGCCAGCCGGCTGCCATCTGCGAACGGCCGGCGTTGTGCACGCACACGAACAGCACGGTCGGGGTGTCAGTCATGTCGCCTCCTGGGCGTGGGGGTAGTGAGGTCGAAGGGCGAGGCTGACATAGACCAGCCCGACCAGGACGGGGACCTCGATCAGCGGGCCGACCACGCCGGCGAGCGCCTGACCGGAAGCCACGCCGAAGGTCGCGATCGCGACCGCGATCGCCAGCTCGAAGTTGTTGCCGGCCGCCGTGAAGGCCAGCGTCGTGGTGCGTTCATAGGTCATCCCGAGCGCTCGGCCGAGGAGATAGCCCCCGCCCCACATCAGCGCGAAGTAGGCCAGCAGCGGCAGGGCGATCCTCGCCACGTCCCAGGGCCGGTTGGTGATCTGCTCGCCCTGCAGCGCGAACAGCACGACGATCGTGAACAGCAGGCCGATCAACGCCCAGGGTCCGACCCGGTGCAGGAACACCGATTCGTACCACTCCCGCCCTCGCCATCGTTCGCCGTAGCGGCGCGAGAGATAGCCCAGCAGCAGCGGGATGCCCAGGAAGACGAGCACCGACCGGGCGATCTCCCAGCCGGAGACGTCCAGCTGAGCCCGGTCCAGCCCCAGCCAGCCGGGCAGGACCTGGAGGTAGAACCACCCGAGCACTCCGAACGCGATCACCTGGAACACGGAGTTGAGCGCGACCAGCACCGCGGCGGCCTCGCGGTCACCGCACGCCAGGTCGTTCCAGATGATCACCATGGCGATGCAGCGCGCGAGCCCGACGATGATCAGTCCGGTGCGGTACGCCGGCAGGTCGGGCAGCAGCAGCCACGCCAACGTGAACATCAGCAGCGGACCCAGCAGCCAGTTGAGCACCAGCGAGGCCACCAGCAGCCGGCGATCGCCGGTGACGGTGTCGAGGCGGTCGTAGCGCACCTTGGCGAGGACGGGGTACATCATCACCAGCAGCCCCACCGCGATCGGCAGCGAGACCCCGCCGATCTCCACCGCGCTCACGGCGTCGTCGAACCCGGGCACCAGGCGGCCGACGACGAGTCCGAGAACCATGGCCACGCCGATCCACACCGGAAGCAGCCGGTCGAGCCTCCCGAGCCGTTGGGCGACCGGCGCCGGCGCCGTCGCCGTCATCGGCTGGTTCCTCCGAGCAGGCCGGCCAGGTCGGCCAGCACCTCGGGACGGACCCGATAGTGCACCCACACGCCGCGCTTCGAGCGTGCCAGCAGCCCCGCCTCGTGCAGCACCTTCAGGTGATGGCTGATCGTCGGCTGCGACAGGTCGAAGCAGTCGTTCAGATCACAGACACACGCCTCGCCGCCCTCGTGGGCGGCGATCAGCGACACCAGGCGGAGCCGGACCGGATCGGCCAACGCCTTGAAGACCGGGGCCAGCGCCTCGGCCTGATCGGCCTCGAGGACGTTGCGTTGAAGGGGGGAGCAGCAGGCGATCGTGTCGCCGAGCAGCGGGAGAGACTTCGACATACGTCAATATTGACAGAGTCCGATCCCCAAGGCACGCTGGGGGTCACACATCGACATCTATCTATATTCGAGGAGACCCAATGTCCCGCCTTCAACTGGCCCTCAACGTCGACGACCTGGATGCCGCGATCCGCTTCTACGGTCGACTGTTCGGCACCGAGCCCGCCAAGCAGCGACCGGGCTACGCGAACTTCGCGATCGCCGAGCCGCCGCTGAAGCTGGTCCTGTTCGAGAACCCCGGCCAGGGCGGCACCCTCAATCATCTCGGCGTCGAGGTGGAGGACGTCGACACGGTCAGCGCCTGGTCGGGACGGATCGGAGAGTCCGCACTCGCCACCACCGACCAGGCGGAGTCCACCTGCTGCTATTCCAAACAGGAGAAGTTCTGGGTGGAGGGCACGCCCGACGGCGTCGCCTGGGAGGTCTACACCGTGCTCGAGGACGCACCTGTCCTGGCCGACGCCGGTGGCTGCTGCGCCGGCTGAGGCGCTGCCCGAGGCGTCGACTCGGCCGTCACGCCAGAGTGAGGAAGAGCTTCTCCATGCGCTTGAAGTCGATGCCGGAGTCCGACGACGGGTTGGCCAGGCAGTGCTGCATGCCCGACGCCACCACCGCGAAGCCGGCGCGGTCGAGCGCCTTCGACACGGCCGCGAGCTGAGTCACCACGGCTTCACAGTCGCGACCCTCCTCCAGCATCCGGATCACACCTCCGAGCTGGCCCTGCGCCCGCTTGATCCGGTTGATGACGTGGGTCATCTCCTCGGGGTCGAGGTCCATCAGTCCTCCTCGGTCAGGCTGGCCAACACGGCGTTCAGCCGGGTCTTGGCATCGGCGGCGACGGCACGGAGCACGTCGTCGTCAGCCACGGACATCATCGCATCAGGGTCGATCGCCTCAACCCTCGTCGAGTGGTCGTCGAGCGCTCGCACCACCACATTGCACGGCAGCAGCCCCGCGACGCTTGGGTCGGCCTGCAACGCCTGGTGGGCCAGCGACGGCCGACACGCTCCGAGGATCACCTGCGGCGGGAGGTCGACGTCGAGCTTCGCCTTCAGGGTCGCTGCGAGGTCGATCTCGCTCAGGACGCCGAAGCCCTGCTCCTGGAGCGCGACGCGCACGCGCGGCAGCACCTCGGCGTACGCCGCGGTGACATCGGTGGCCAGCGTGTAACTCATCAGCCTTCTCCTTCTTCGTCTGCTGCTCGGAGGTGGTGCCTAGTTCGCGGTCGCGGCTTCCTTGCGCGCGGCCTCGATGTCGAGCGCCCGGACGGAGCCGATCAGCTCATCGAGCGCCGCGGCCGGGAGCGCGCCCGGCTGGGCGAACACGAGCGACCCGTCCTTGAACGCCATCAGCGTCGGGATCGAGCTGATCCCCGCGGCGGAGGAAAGCGCCCGCTCCGCCTCGGTGTCGACCGAGCCGAAGACGATGTCGGGGTTGGCCTCGGAGGCCTTCTCATAGATCGGGGCGAACATGCGGCACGGGCCGCACCAGGACGCCCAGAAGTCCACGAGCACGATCTCGTGCCCCTGAATGGTGGTCTCGAAGTTGTCCTGACCCAGCGTGATCGCGGCCATGGCCTGCCTTTCGTGTCTGCATTGTGAAGGATACCCCAGGGGGTGTTACTGTGCGAACGAATGATACCCCCCTGGGTATTCCCGTCACTACCTGGGTACGCTCAGGGCTACCGCTCGATAGGAGACACCTCATGTGCCACCCCGTCCCGTGCCGGAAGTGCGGAAAGACGACCTGGTCCGGCTGCGGCCTGCACGTCCAGCAGGTGATGGCCGGCGTTCCCCAGAGCAGCCGCTGCGACGGCCACGAGGGTGAGCCCGGCGGGGGCGGCGGTTTCCTCGGTCGCCTCTTCAACCGCGGCTGAGCCTCCGTGCGGGCGCTGGTGAAGACCCGGCCGGGACCGGGGCTGGAGCTCCTCGACGTCCCCGAGCCGTCAGCCGGTCCGCACGACGTCAAGATCCGGGTGCTCCGAGCCGGGCTGTGCGGGACCGACCTGCATTTGTTCGAGTGGGACGACTGGGCCGCCGCCACGGTGCACACCCCGCTCATCGTCGGCCACGAGTTCTGCGGCGAGGTGGTCGAGGTCGGCGACGACGTCGACCACGTCCGGGTCGGCCAGCGGGTCTCCGGCGAGGGGCACCTCGTGTGCGGTCACTGCCGCAACTGCCGGGCCGGGCGCCGCCATCTGTGCATCAACACCGTCGGCATCGGCGTCAACCGCGACGGGGCGTTCGCGGAGTACGTCGTCCTTCCGGGCAGCAATGTCTGGGTGCAGCCCGACGATCTCGATCTGGAGCTGGGTGCGCTCTTCGACCCGTTCGGCAACGCGACACACACCGCCCTGTCCTTCCCGATCGCGGGCGAGGACGTGGTGATCACCGGCGCCGGCCCGATCGGCGTGATGGCAACGGCGATCACCCGCCACGTCGGCGCCCGGTTCGTGGTCGTGACCGACGTCAGCGACTTCCGGCTCGAGCTGGCCCGGGCGGCCGGCGCCGACCTGGCGATCAACCCGCAGCAGAGCTCCCTGAGCGAGGCCATGGCCGCACTCGGCATGAGGGAGGGCTTCGACATCGGCCTGGAGATGTCAGGGGCGCCTGCGGCCGTCACGGAGATGCTCGCGTCCATGAACCACGGCGGCCGGGTCGCCATGCTCGGGCTGCCCCATGACGACTACCACCTCGACTGGGGCCGGGTGATCACCCACATGCTGACGATCAAGGGGATCTACGGCCGCGAGATGTACGACACGTGGTACGCCATGAGCGCGATGCTGCAGACCTCGGCGCCCATGCGCGAGGCGCTGCGGTCGGTGATCACCCATCGCTTCCCCGCGGAGCAATGGGAGGACGCCTTCGCCGCGATCGGCTCCGGCCGGTGCGGCAAGGTGATCCTCGACTGGAGCTGAAGGAGCCGCCATGTACGCCGACGTCCGAGCCCGACTCCGGGCCACGCTCGACGAGATCGAGAAGGGCGGGCTCACCAAGCACGAGCGGCGGCTGACCTCGCCCCAGGCCGCCCACATCACCGTCTCGACCGGCGCGACCGACGGGGCGAAGGCGCTCAACTTCTGCGCCAACAACTACCTCGGGCTCGCCGACCACCCCGACGTGGTCGCCGCAGCCCGGGCGGCGCTGGACGAGTGGGGCTTCGGGATGGCCAGCGTCCGCTTCATCTGCGGCACCCAAGAGCTGCACAAGCGGCTCGAGGACGCCCTCAGCGACTTCCTCGGCACCGAGGACACCATCTTGTTCTCGTCCTGCTTCGACGCCAACGGCGGAGTCTTCGAGACCCTCTTCGGCGCCGAGGACGCGATCATCTCCGACGAGCTCAACCATGCCTCGCTCATCGACGGCATCCGGCTCTGCAAGGCGCAGCGCCTCCGCTACCGCAACGCCGACCTGGCCGACCTCGAGGCCCAGCTGCAGGCCACAGCCGGAGCCCGGACCCGCTGCATCGTCACCGACGGCGTGTTCTCGATGGACGGCTACCTCGCCCCGCTGGACGGGATCTGCGACCTTGCCGACCGCTACGACGCCCTCGTCCTGGTCGACGACTCCCACGCTGTGGGCTTCGTCGGCGAAGGCGGCCGGGGCACTCCGGAGCACTTCGGGGTCGCCGAGCGGGTCGACATCCTGACCGGCACCCTCGGCAAGGCGCTGGGCGGCGCGTCCGGCGGCTACGTCAGCGGCCCGGCGGAGATCGTCGAGCTGCTGCGCCAGCGGGCTCGGCCCTACCTGTTCTCCAACGCCGTGGCCCCGACGGTGGCCGCCGGGTCGCTCAAGGCGCTCGAGATCGCGCGCACCTCGACCGAGGCGCGGGCGCGGCTGCGTCGCAACACCGAGCTGTTCCGCACCCTGATGACCGAGGCCGGCTTCGACCTGCTGCCGGGCGAGCACCCGATCACGCCGGTGATGTTCCCCGGCGACGACGGCGCACGGCTCGCTGCCGGACGTGGCCGACCGGATGCTGGCGCGACGGGGTCTATGTCATCGCCTTCTCGTTCCCGGTCGTCCCGCGCGGCCAGGCACGGATCCGCGTGCAGCTCTCCGCGGCGCACTCCGAGGACGACGTACGCCGGTGCGTCGCGGCCTTCGTCTCCGCGACCCGGTCCGCCCGGGGCGACTGATCTCCTGGCCCTGATCCCCATTGACAGCCGGCTCACAGGGTGCCCCGAGGGTGATCCCAGGTAGCCGGCACACACTGGGCCGGACGCGGGGAGACACCTCGTGTCTGGATCCCGACCAGGAGTTCCCCGTGCCCGACGACGCGCAGCCCACCGACCCGACCTCCGAGCAGCCCGCTGAGGACAGCGGGTCGCGCTGGGAGGGCGATGACTCCGACGCCCCTGCCGAGCCGGTCACCGCGTCGGTCAACCCCGACGCCGAGGTCGCCCCCGATGCCGCGGACGCCGGCTCTCGCTCGGGCTGGACGCAGCGGCTCGGAGGATCGGGGTCTCGGCCGGCCTGGGCACGGCCACTCGGTCTGGCCGCAGCGGCGCTCGGCCTGGTCGTGGTCGGCGCGGTTGGGGGATTCGCCCTCGGCCACGCGACCGCCGACGACGGGCGCGGCTTCCGGGACACCTCGTTCCACGGGGGCCGCGACGGGGACCAGCAGCGACCAGGTCCTCGGGGCGACCACCAGCGGCCCGGTCCAGGCGACGGTGACCGCAACTCCGGGGGCACCACCGACAACGGCACGGGGACGTGAGCACGGCCCTCTCCGCACCTCCGGCCGCCGCGGTCAACGCCCGGCCGGCGACATACCACCGCGCGCGGCTCGACGCCGGCGTCCGCCTGGCGGCGCTCGGCTCCCTGTGGCTGAGCCTGCTGCTCGTCACCTACTGGTGGGTCGCCGACCGCGGCGTGCAGGACCTCGGAGGCTGGGCGAGCGGACTCACCTCGACCGGCCGGCTCACCGGGCTGCTCGCCTCCGACCTGCTGCTCGTCCAGGTGCTGCTGATGGCGCGGTTGCCCGTGCTGGAGCGCGCCTACGGCCAGGACCGGTTGGCCCGGCTGCATCGCCTGGTGGGCTTCACCTCGTTCAACCTGATGATCGCCCATGTCGGGCTGATCACCTGGGGGTACGCCGCCGGGTCCCTCGCCGCGACCCCGTCGACCCTGTGGTCGCTGACGGTCGACTACCCCGGCATGCTGCTCGCCGTCGCCGGCACCGGCTGCCTGGTGCTGGTGGTCCTGACCAGCGTCCGGGCCGCGCGCCGGCGACTGCGCTACGAGTCGTGGCACCTGCTCCATCTCTACGCCTACCTTGGCGTCGGTCTCGCCCTCCCCCACCAGCTGTGGACGGGTCAGCAGTTCCTCAGCTCGCGCGGAGCCACCGTCTTCTGGTGGTCCGCTTGGGCTGCCGCGGCGATCGCCGTCCTCGGCTGGCGGGTGGTGCTGCCGCTGGCCCGGAGCACACGTCACCGCCTGCGGGTCACGTCGGTGCAGGACGAGGGCGACGGCGTGGTGTCGGTCTACCTCGCCGGCAGGCGCCTGGATCGACTCCGCGCCGAGGCCGGCCAGTTCTTCGGCTGGCGCTTCCTCGGGCGCCCCGGGTGGACCCGCTCCCACCCCTATTCACTGTCCGCGGCCCCCGACGGGCGCAGTCTGCGGATCAGCGTCAAGGCCCTCGGCGACGGCAGCGCCGAGCTGGCCGGCGTACGACCGGGTGCCCGGGTGCTGGTCGAGGGTCCCTACGGCCGGCTCTCGCCTCGGGCACGCACGCAGCGCAAGATCGCGCTGATCGGCGCAGGGGTCGGCATCACCCCGCTGCGCGCCCTGGCCGAGGGACTCGACTACGCCCCCGGCGACGCGGTGCTGCTCTACCGCTTCCGCGACCGTCCGCTGTTCGAGCGGGAGTTCCAGGTGCTCGCCCGCGAGCGCGGCCTGCGAGTGCTCTGGCTGCCGGGCCGCCGGCGGTCGCGCGCATCGTGGCTCGGCGCCCACGCGGGCCGGGCTGACGACACGACCGCCCTGGGGCACTGGGTCCCCGATCTGGCCGAGCGTGACGTCTACGTCTGCGGGCCCGAGGCCTGGGCCGACGACGTACGCCGCAGCGCGCTCGCGCTGGGTCTGCCCCCGGACCGCTTCCACGTCGAGAGCTTCGGATGGTGACCCGATGACCCCCGGAGCCCGCATCGTCACCTGGACCCTGTCCACGATCACGGTGCTCGTCCTGCTGTTCGGCTACCACACCTCGACCGCGGGGGCCCTGCAGATCGGAAGCTCGGTGCTGGGCTCGCCGCAGGCCGGCGACCAGTCCGGCACCGACTCCGGATCGAGCGACTCAAGCGACTCAAGCGACTCAAGCGGGTCCAACACCGGGTCCAGCGGCAGGTCCAAAACCGTGACCGGACCGTCCGTGCAGACCCAGTGGGGTCCGATCCAGGTGGCGATCACCGTGAAGAACGGCACCGTCACCGACGTCGGCGTCCCTGTCTATCCCTCCGAGAACGGTCGCGACCTGGAGATCAACAACTATGCGCTGCCCATCCTCGTCCAGGAGACGCTCGACCAGCAGAGCGCCCAGATCGACATGGTCAGCGGAGCGACAGTCACCAGTGTCGGCTATCTCGAGTCGCTGCAGGCGGCGCTGGACGAGGCCGGGCTGTGACTGCACTCGTCGAGACCACGGCGAGCGCGCGGCCGGGCGTCGTCCGCCGGGTCGAGCAGCTGATGGGGATGCCGGTCAGCCTCGCGCTGCGCGGGCGCTACGCCGGCACGCCGGCGGGCGAGGCCGCCTGGGCGGAGGTGGTGACCGAGCTGCGCTGGGTGGACCGGGTGTTCTCCCTGTGGCGTCCGGACTCCTCCGCCTCACGTCTGCGACGGGGCGAGATCGTCGTCGACGACGCCCCACCTGAGCTGGCCGAGGTGATCGAGCTGGCGCACCAGGCGGAGCGCGAGTCCGGCGGCGCCTTCTCGGCCTACCACCCGACCGCCGACGGGGAGCTCGCGTTCGACCCGACCGGCGTGGTGAAGGGCTGGGCGGTGGAGCGGGCTGCGCGCCACCTGCGCACCCTCGACGGCACCGACTTCTGCCTCTCCGCCGGAGGCGACCTGGTCTGCCACCTCGCCCGCGCCGACAGCCCTGCCTGGCGGATCGGGATCGAGGACCCAGCCGATCCGACCCGGCTCCTTGCCCGCGTGCCGGTGCGTTCCGGGGCTGTCGCCACGTCGGGCACCGTTCACCGCGGCAGCCACCTCGTCGACGCTCGCACCGGAGTCGCCCCGGTCGGCGTGGCCTCAGTGACCGTCGTGGGTCCGTCGCTCACCTGGGCCGACATCGACGCGACCGCGGCGTACGCCCACGGCCGGGCGGCCGCCGACTGGCTGCGCACGCGTCCCGGCCGCACCGCGCTGGTCGTCTGGGCCGATGGCCGTTACGAGATCGTCGAGGGTCCCCCACTCGGCTGATCGCCGCACTGGAAGCGCTCGACAACCACCCGTCTGGACCTTTACACCCTGGTGCTTCTCCACCATGATGGTGGCTCGTTTCCGGACCGTGGGTGCCGAGATCGGTGCCTCCCGGGGGCGCCGAAAGGGGAAACCATGAAGAGGGCACTCATCGGCGCGATCGGCGCCATCGGCCTGGTCGCCGTCCAGGCGGTCACCATTGCTCCCGCGACGGCGGCGGTGCCCGGGCCGGTCGTCATCGACTTCACGGCGGAGCCGGCCGGCGCCCAACCGAACGGCTACTCACCCGTCGGCGCCGGCGGAGTCACCTTCACCGATACCGACGGGGCCAACCTGAGTGTCGGCGACTACGGCGTCCAGAGCCACGGCCAGGCTCTCCTGGTCGGTAGCGACGACGCCAGCGCCCTGGAGATCGCGCTGCCCAAACCTGCGCTGTCGATCAGCCTCGCCTTCGGCAACGACGACCCGAATTTCATGGACACCACCGACTTGGCCTCGCTGACTCTCTACCGGGGCGCCACCCAGGTGGGCAAGGTGTTGAAGAACGTCAACGCCAACGACACCATGGACCAGCGGATCTCGTTCTCCAAAGGGAAGCTGTTCAACCGCGCGGTGTTCCAGTACGTCGACGCCGCCGAGAACCCGAAGAACCTGATCGAGATCGTCGATGACATCAAGGTCGGCCCGATCTGCACCGTCGTCGGCACCTCGGGCGGCGAGACCCTCAACGGCACAAGCGGTAACGACGTCATCTGCGCGGGCGGCGGCTCGGACACCGTCAATGCACGCGGCGGCAACGACCTGGTCTTCGCCGGATCGGGGAACGACATCGTCCGCGGTGGTGGCGGCGGCGACGAGATCATCGGCGGCAACGGGAAGGACCGCCTGTTCGGCAACAAGGGGCGGGACACGCTGAACGGAGCCAAGAAGCGCGACTTCTGCGATGGCGGGCGCGGCACCGACAAGGCCAAGTCGTGCGAGGTGAAGAGGCGGATCCCCTAGGCCCCGGCGGCTCAGTACTTCGACGAGACTGGGGCCATGGACGGAGCCGAGCCCGAGGAGACCGCCAAGCGGCTCGTCGGCGAACGGTTCCCCGACGCCCACCAGGCGTGGCTGTCGGGCTCGGTGGTCCTCGGCGTGGCGACGCCGACCTCGGATCTCGACATCACCGTGCTGCGCAATCAGGGTGAGGTCTTCCGGGAGTCGATTCTGTATGACGGATGGCCGGTGGAGTTGTTCGTGCACACCACGGCCTCGGTCCGCTGGTTCGTGGCCAAGGATCTCGAGCGTCGGCAGCCGTCGATGGCCCGGCTGGTGGCGACCGGCGTACGCCTGCTCCCCGGCGACGCCGGGAACGCGCTGCAGGAGGAGTGCCGCGCGGCTCTCGCGGCCGGCCCGGAGGAGCTCACCGAGGACGACCTCGCCTCGCTTCGCTACGGACTCACCGACCTGCTCGACGACCTCGCCGACGCCGAGCCGGGTCCGATGCGTACGGCGGTCGCGGTCACCGTCTGGCGCGAGACCGCCGAGCTCGCCCTGGCCACCGCGGGCGCGTGGCAAGGCGGTGGCAAGTGGCTCGTCCGCGAGCTGGCCGCCCTCGATGCCCGGACCGGCCGGGACCTCACGGGCGACCTCGACAGTGCCCTGCGCTCGGCCCTCGCCCAGGACGTCGCGCCCCTGATCACGGCGGCCGACGGCGTGCTCGACGCTGTCGGCGGCCGGCTGTGGGCGGGCTTCCGGCTGGCCGCGCCACGGATGACTGGTGATTCGGCGGCGACCTGACCGGCATCCCGCTGCTGAGTGGCTCCTTCAACCACTCAGCACTGGCACACCGCTGCGGCGCCTGCGGCGTTGGCGCGGGCCCGGGGAGAGCACAGAGGGGCGACTCAAAGTCCAGCGCGGTGGACCTGTCCCCACACATCGACACTCGGATCAGCCACTTCCCGGACCCGCAACCATGACGTTACCGCCGACACCGGCAACCCGGAAGGGGTCGCTCCACCCACGGGTCATTCGTCGTTGCCGAGAGTCGCTCTCACGTCGGGTCAGCCGGCGGCGGGCGCCCGCCCCGCCGCGAGGGCGGAATCGGGGAATGGAACTGTCACCACTGGGCGTGCGCGCCACTGCCGGCACCCTTCGCGAGCCGGAGGGGGGTCGTCCTCCACCACGCCTGGACCACCGAGGGTGTCGTTGCCGGCCCCGCGGCCAGCGGCGGCCACGCGCTACACCCTGTCCGTCGCTCTCTGCGTCCTCAACGACACCTACCGTGAGGCGGAGCGACTCGGCGTCGAGATGAACGGCGTCGCGGTCGAAGCTGACGGCGGCTTCGACGACCGGTGGCGCTCGACGAGTATCGAGTACTCCGTCACGCTCGACTCGCGGGCCTCGGCCGAGGACCTGGCCCGCCTGGGAGCTGTCGTCGATGAGGCCGCCGAAATCCCACGGGCGATCCGTGCCGGCGCTCCGGTCAACCGGCGCGCCTGACGTTGCTGCTCTGGGTGGAGCGGGGCCAGGGACGTCACTCGCCGGTACGCCCGTACGCTGATCAGATGGAACACGGGGACAGCACGGTCTGCGACGGCAGCAACCTCTGCGAACAGCAGCAGCGATGAACACGAAGATCGTCGCCGTGGTCGTCATCGTGGCGCTCGTCGCCACCGGCATCAGCACTGGCCTGGCGGTCCTGCTCAGCAGATAGGCCGCCTCGCGTCAGGCGTCGCCCTCGTAGTCCGGCGGCCGCGGGTAGCCATTGCCCTGCCCGTACCAGTCGAGCATGACGTCGTCGTCGATCGCCGCCCCCGCCTCGGCGTACGCCGCGGTCGTCTTGACGCCGACGGCCGGGTCCGCGGCCAGGGCGACGAGATCGTCCGCAAGGCCGGCGAGGACGCTGTCGCGAAGGTCCCCGGGGATCTCCTTGCCGTAGTAGAAGACGCTGACGATCAGGTCGTCGCGCCGGAAGTCGGCCTGGATGTAGCCGGGGTCCTCTTCCGGGGTGAACGCCCCCCAGGCCAGCCGCTGCTCCGCTCCGTCGCCGGTCGTCGTCTCTTCGCAGCCGGTGCTGTCCTGCATCTCCTCGCCGTCGCAGCCGTACTCGTCGAAGGCCGCCGGGTCGGGCCACACCACGAGCCGCACGTGGCTGTTGTCGCCGACCTCCTCGTCGAAGGCCACCTCGACGCCGAGAGCCCCATCGGGCACCCGCTTCGGGTGGCGGGGGAAGAGGTCGGACGGGAACAGGGGCGCCGCCAGCTTCGCCGGGCGGTCGAGGTGGTGCGCGACCGCGGCAACCAGCGAGCGCGCCGTGGCCTGCTCCGTCAACTCTGCCGTGTCAGCGGAAGCGTCTTCGGCGGTCCCGCCGCAGCCAGCCCCCACTGCGACCACGAGCACGGCGGTGGCGAGCAGGGAGCGAGCACCGGGCACGACGACTCCTGGATGAGCGTGAGCAGAGCGCTCAGCCCTGCACCGCCGAGGCTAACGCACGGTCGGCTTCAGTCTCTCAGGGTTCGAACGCGGTAGTTCGCCAGTCCGGACCGTTGAGATAATCGGCGGGCTTCGTCCAGGCGCCGTGATCGCACACGACCACCCCGCACCAGGGAGACGTTCACGTCACGGCACGTGGACCGATCGGCTTCCGCTGACCGCTTCGGCCAGGGCTCAACCTGATCCTGCTACTCCGACGACGACCGGTCAGCGATCCGCTGACGGCGACCACGTTGCGCCGGGTGTCGGCCTCAAGGCGGCTTGACGGTCGTACGCGGCGGCGGGACGCAGCCTCATTCCGTGTGTCAGGCCGGCGCTTCCCCGTCAAAGACGACCGGGCTCTTCGCACGCGTGTCGACGTGAAGCGTGAAGACGTCGGGTCGCGCGTAGTGCCCGACGGGGTCGAACATCCTCCTCTGCGCCTGCACGGCGGCGATGTCGAGGTCTGCGTAGACGATCTCCTCACGCTCGAGGACCGGTCCCGCGATCACCTCACCACCCGGTGCAACGATGGTGGTGTGGCCGCGAGACATCCAGTCATCCTCGAGGCCATAGAGCGTTCCGCGCAGGTCCTCGGGGACGTCTGAGCCGCGCAGCAGCGGCGCAACGCCGATGACGAACTGCCCACCTTCCTTGGCGATGTGACGCAACGTGGACACCCATTCGTCGCTGTTGTCCCAGGTCGGAGCCAGGTAGATGTCGCAGTGCTGCGCGTAGATCGCCGCCCGGGCAAGTGGCATGTAGTTCTCCCAACAAAGCAACCCGCCGACTACGCCGAACGGCGTACTCACAACACCGAGCTCTGAGCCGTCGCCCATTCCCCACACCGTCCGTTCCCCACCGGTGGGCATGAGTTTGCGATGCCGCTGCAACAGCCGTCCATCCGGCCCCAGATACACCAGGGTGTTGTACAGCGTGCCGCCCTCGATTTCGGTCACACCGATCACGACGTACGCCGCCACTTCCGCCGCCGCGTCCTGGATGCGCTGCAGGGCAGGGCCGGGGACGCTGACCGCATTCGCGTAGAGACGCCGCACGAACTCGGTGTCTCTCCATGCCGGAGTCCGCCATACCCAGTCCGGATAGGCGGGGATGAAGGACTCGGGAAAGACGATCAACTCCGCGCCGTGCCTCGCGGCTTCATGGACCAGGGCACAAACCTTGGTCGTGGTCGCCTCTCGGTCGAGGAACACCGGTGTTGCCTGTACGGCGGCCACGGTAACCATCGGTTCCTCCAGCGTCGTAGGTGCGCACGCGACAATCCATCACGAGGCAAAGGAATGCGGCCGGATCGAGCCAACGTGCCCAAGCCGCATGGACCAGTGTGGACCCGCGTGCCGGCTCCCGTCGAGCAGCCCAGCCGCACTTGCGCTGCTTCCGACGTGTCCCTATCTGGGCGGAGCTGACGCGGGCAGGTGTCGGGCTAGACGCCGGCGACGTAGGCGGTGAGGAAGTGGACGCCGTGGCGGTCGAGGTTGCCGCGTGCTCGGTCGTAGTGCTCGGTGGTCCGGGGTCGGCGTGCCGGGCGAGGATCTGGGCATCGCGGAGTGGGACGCCGGCGTCGAGGGCGTCGGTGATCGCGGCATGCCGCAGCGAGTGGGGGCTGATGTGGCGCGGAATGCCCGCGGTCTTCGCGGTCCGCAGGAACATCCGGTAGACATCGCGACGGTCGATCCGGGAACCGGCGGATCGCTGAGCTGGCTGGGGCGAGTCCCACGACGGTGATCGCGTGGCGCGAGCGGTACCAGGAGCGGGGTCTGGCCGGTCTGACCGATCGTGATCGTCCGGGCCGACCCCGCGAGCTGGACCATCGAGCGATCGTGGCGGAGACGCTGAAGCCGCCGCCCAAGAAGCTCGGTGTGACTGTGAGGATCGCCATTGCAGCCTGATGGTGATGGGCTGTGGGTTGGCGACCGAGGGTGTGACCCCCGGTGTGACTGGCTTTCGTGCCTTGGTGCGACGTGTCCGCTCGCGGCCGCCGGCCCCGGCCCGGTCGGAGGAGTTGGCCTGATCAGGAGCTTGACCACCCGACGTTAGTGGCGCCGGGCGTGTCTCATCACAGTCCTGCCGAGCCTTCGTCCCGGACCGGAACCACGTCCCGTCCGGCGAAGGAGAGAACGCATGAAGAGTCCGACCGATCTACGTGAGCTGGCCGATGTCGTCATCGGCGTCGACACCCACGTCCATACCCACTCCGCAGCGGTCTTCGACAGCGCGACCGGTGGTGTCCTCGGTGAGATCACCGTTGCGGCTCGCGGATTGGCGCAGATCGGATCTCCGCATTTCGACCGCCGGCAACGCGCTGCTGAGACATGCTGGTGGCATGTCGTCTCGGGGCCCCGGCGGATCCAGCCAACGCAAGTACGACGAACTGGCCCGGAACTGGCGCCGTCGGCAGCAGGAGCGGAATGCGCTGCCGGGTGGCTACGATTGCTCGCGCCGGGACGGAGAACCCGCGTGAGTGGACCACAAGGCCAGATCGTCGCCGTAGCCTAGGCTTGGCCGGCCGGTACGACAGCCATCCGTTTGAGACCGTGCTGGAAGACAGGTCGAAACTGGAAGCCCGGGTCGCCTTGCTCGCTCGTCATGGCCCGTTCATTCACCGGGTGGTTCGGAGTAGGGTCAGCATCGGGCTGCGCTCGTTTGACTCGCGATGAGGGCCAGAGACTGAGCCGGACCAGGACACCGCCGCAGGCGGGGCGCTGTAGGGAGATGAGATTGATGGTCAACTCCGACCCAATGGAGCACATGCTCAACGAGGTAGATCTCTTCGCGGGAGTCTCGAAGCGACATCTGAAACGGCTCCTGAAGCTGGGCAAGGAGACTTCGCACCCTGCCGGGCATATTGTCGCCGACAAGGGTTTGGGCGCATTGGCGTTCCACCTGATCTTGTCCGGGGAAGCGTCGGTGCACCTCGGTGACAAGGAGATCGGCCGCCTTCAGGCCGGTGACTACTTCGGCGAGATCAGCATGATCGACGGCAAAGCGAGATCGGCATCGGTAGTTGCCGTGCAACCGCTGAGGACCCTGGTGATAGGCCGACAGAGTTTCCTCGACCTGCTTGATTCCGAACCCGCCTTCGCGCGCGCCGTGCTCGAAGGGCTCTGCGCTCGCGTGCGAACAGCCGAGGCGCGCTGACTCTCGTGGTCCGCCCTCACATTGGCGCAGTCGGCGGTCGAGAACGTTGATCATTCCGCAGGCTTGGACAGTTCAAGGACAACGGGCACGGAGGTCGCTTTTCGCGCCCCGGTCATACTCCGACTACCACTCTGTGGCAGGGAGACGAGCCGCGCCGGCGTCCACCCTGGCCACCACGTCCTTGGCCACGGGGCTCCTCGATGCGAGCCCATTCTTGGAGCACATCTCCGCTACGGCCCTACAGAGTCGGGCGAGGACGCAACGCACCTGACACCGCAGGCACGACCTGAGCGGGCGCCCGCAGGCACTTGCGTCTATCTGGGCGAAGGGCAGCGCGCCTGATCGGCACAGCACGGTCGCTCGCCCTCTGGGTCGAGCAACGCCAACTACCCGCGCGGCACCGTCACCCGGTACCGCACGAACGCGGGGACGGCGAGCGCGGCGACCACGGTCAGCACGACCACGAGCACGCCACCCCCGGCCGCAGCGGCCGTCGTCCCGACCATGACTGCGGCCGAGCCGTGCAGCACGTCCGCGATCCGGGGACCGCCGGCCACGACCACCACGAACATCCCCTGCAGCCGGCCGCGAATGTCGTCGGAGACCGCCGACTGGAGCATGCTCATCCGGAACGCCGCCGAGGCCATGTCCGCGGCACCGCCCACGACGAGCATCAGCACTGCCGCCGCCAGGAACACCCCCGGGCGCCCGTCCGCGAGCCCCGCGGCGACGCCGAAGCCGATCACCGCCAGCCCCCAGACCACGATCGCGACCAGGACGGCGTACCCCTGGCGACTGACCCGCGACACCCACCCGGAGAAGACGCCGCCCAGCACGGCGCCGGCCGGGATCGCGGCGAACAGCAGGGCGAACGCCAGCCCGCCCTCGTCGGGACCGCCGAACGACCGGTGTGCCATCTCGGGGAACATCGCCCGCGGCATGCCGAAGACCATCGCAATGATGTCGACCAGGAAGCTCATCAGCAGCACCGGCTGTCCCCGCAGATAGCGCAGACCGTCGATCACCGACCGGAGTCCGGGCGTGCGAGTGACGCCCTGGACGGGCAGCCGCGGCAGCGAGATCACCGCGCCGAGGGTGGCGAACAGCGTGATGGTGTCGATCAGATAGAGCCAGGCGAACCCGATCACCGGGATCATCGCGCCGCCCAGCAGCGGTCCGGCGATGGCACCGGCAGTGAATACCGTCATCGACAACGAGTTCGCGGCCGGCAGCAACTCGTCCGGCAGCAGCCTGGGGAGCACCGCGCTGCGGGTCGGCATGTTCACGGCGAAGAAGGCCTGCTGCAGGGAGAACAAACCCAGCAGCAGCCACACGTTGGTGTTGCCGAGCAACGCCTGCAACCAGAACAGCGCCGAGGTGCCGACCAGCCCCAGCGTGGTGACGATGAGCAGGGTTCGCCGGTCGAACGCGTCGGCCAGTGCGCCTCCCCAGAGCCCGAACACCACGAGCGGGACCAGGCCGAATACCCCCGCCAGCCCGACGTACGCCGACGAGCCGGTCATCGCATAGAGCTGCGCCGGGACCGCCACCACCGTGAGCTGGGCCCCGACCACCGTGACGATGCTGGCCAGCCACAGGCGCCGGAAGTGTCCGTGGGCCAGGGGACGGGTGTCGGCCAGAAGGCCTCTGAACCCAGCCACCGCGACTCCCGTCCGGCCGTTGCTCTCGCCCGAGTGTGTGCGCACACGCTACGGCAGCCGGGCCCGGCCTCCGGCGCATGTCCCGGCGTCGCGACCGCCCTGGCCCATTGGGCACACTGGACCCACCGACGACGAGAAGGGTGACCGATGACGATGCGTGCGACCTGGCAGGCGCTGCGCGGCTGGGGCCGCCGCCGCTGGGCCGTCGCCGCCGGGTCCGCCCTGGTCACGATGCTGGTGATCGGGTTGCCCGCCGATCTGGTCCCGAACCCGGTGTTCGGGCGTCAGATCGACGCACCGCTGTGGGCGTGGCCGGTGCTGGTGGCGACGGCGCTGCTGAGCGGGCTGCTGGTCGCGACCTACGTCCGGGACAACCACCGGGGTGGCGCCGTCGAGGACCTGCTCGAGGATCGGCAGGGTCGGCGCGGGGCAGCGGCGGGGTTGCTCTCCTTCTTCGCGGTCGGGTGCCCGGTCTGCAACAAGGTCGTGGTCCTAGCCCTGGGCTACACCGGCGCGCTCCGGTGGTTCGAGCCGGTGCAGCCGGTGCTGGCGGTGGGGGCGCTGCTGCTGCTGGGTTGGGCCCTGCGCGCCCGGCTGCAGGGAGAGGTCAGCTGCGAAGTGCCGAGCAGCGGGAGGGCCGCATGAGCGACGTCGTCGTGGTCGGCGCCGGCCTCAGCGGCCTGCGCTGCGCCGCCGAGCTGGAGGCCGCCGGGCTGGACGTCGCCGTGCTCGAGGCCTCTGACGGAGTCGGCGGGCGGGTGCGCACCGACCGGGTGGACGACTTCCTGTGCGACCGGGGCTTCCAGCTGCTGAACCCGGCCTACCCGGCCGCGAAGGAGTACGTCGACCTCCCGGCGCTCGGGCTGCAGGGCTTCGAGGCCGGCGTGGCGGTCCGCCGCCCCGGCGGGCTGACTCTGCTCGGCGACCCGCGCCGAGCACCGAGACTGCTGCGACGTTCGCTGACCAGCGGGATGCTGTCGCCCCGCGAGCTGGCCGCGCTCGGCCGGTTCCTCGGGCCGGCGTTGGTGGCGCCGCAGCGGAGCCTCCGCGCCAAGGACGAGCCGCTGGGCGTTGCACTCGACCTGGCCGGCGTCGGCGGTGCGCTACGCAGCGACGTGCTCGAGCCGTTCCTGGCCGGAGTACTGGCCGACAGCACCGTGACCTCCTCGGCAAACCTGGTCCGGCTCCTGGTGCGGACCTTCGCGTTGGGCACGCCGGGCCTGCCCGCCCGCGGCATGCAGGCCCTGCCCGACCAGCTGGCCAGCCGGTTGCGCGCGCCCATCCGGCTCGGCACCCGCGTGACCGCCCTGCACCCCGCGGGCGAACGGGTCCGGGTCCGCACCGAGGGCGACGAGCTGGAGGCATCCGCGGTCGTGATCGCGGTCGGGCCCGACCAGGTCGAGTCGCTGGTGCCGGGCATCGCGCCTCCGACCCGTGGGCTGGCCACCTGGTGGTTCGCGGCGGACGCGGCGCCCTTCGACCACGCCCTGCTCACCCTGGATGCCCGCCCGGGCGCCGGCCCGGTCCAGCATGCCGCCGTGGTCAGCAAGGCCGCACCGAGCTATGCCCCCCAGGGACGCCACCTGATCGAGGCCACGGTGGTGCTGGACCGGGCGCCGGACGCCACCGAGGCCGACGTACGCCGACAGCTCGGGGAGCTGTGGGACGCCGATGCCTCCTCGTGGGACCTGCTGATCCGCCACGACATCCCGCACGCCCTGCCCTACCAGCCGGCGCCGCTGCACCCGCGACAGGAGCCGAAGGTCGGCGAGCGGACCTACCTCGCCGGCGACCACCGCGACACCGCGTCGATCCAGGGGGCGCTGGTGTCCGGGACCCGGATCGCCCGGGCGGTGCTGGGCGATCTGGGCGTCGGGGCGGCTGGCTAGGGTCGACGCCATGAGCTCACCGACGGGGGCCGACCGGCTCCGCCAGTTGACCGTGACGGCGGCCGAGGTGTTCTGCGTCGTCGGCACCCTCGTCGGCGTCGGTGTGCTCGGCACCCGGGTCGAGGAGTCCTCGGGCGGCGCCTTGGCCGCCGACGCGACCCGGCTCGCCCCGGCGGGGCCGGCGTTCTCGATCTGGTCGGTGATCTACCTCGGCCTCGCTGCCTACACCGTGTGGCAGTGGCTCCCGTCCCAGGCGGCCTCGCCCCGGCTGCGCGCCACCGGCTGGCTGGCCGCGGTCTCCATGGTGCTCAATGCCGTCTGGCTGCTGGTCACCCAGCAGGGCTGGATCTGGGTCAGTGTCGGGGTGATCCTCGCCCTGGCGCTCACGCTCGGCGCCCTGATGCGACGGCTCAGCGAGCGACCCGGATCTTCACCGGCCGAGCGTCTGGTCGTCGACACGACGTTCGGGCTCTACCTGGGCTGGGTGACCGTCGCCACCTGTGCCAACGTCACCGCCGCGTTGGTCGACTCCGGCGTCGACCCGCGCCCGGTGATCGCCGACCTGGCCGCCGTGGTCGTGCTGGCCCTGGCCACCGGCATCCTCGCCCTGGTCGCTCGCGAGCTGCGCGGCGACTGGGCCGTGGCCCTGGCGGCCGCCTGGGGCCTGGCCTGGATCGCGGTCGGTAGGCTCACCGACGACCCACACTCCCTGGTCACCGGCCTCGCCGCGATCGTGGCGGCCGGCATGGTGCTGGCCGTGAACGGGTACCTCACCCGCAATGCCGGCTCCCCGGCAACCTGACGCCGACCCCCACCGAAGGACTGTCATGAAGATCAGCCGCACCGTCGAGGTCGACACCCCGCTGGAGAAGGTCTTCGCCTACCTCAGCGACTTCACCACCACCACCGAGTGGGACCCCGGGAGCGTCCGGACGGAGCTGATGTCCGGCGACGGGGGCGTCGGGACGAAGTACCACAACACCTCGTCCTTCCGCGGCCGCGAGACCGAGCTGGTCTATGAGGTGACCGAGCTGGTCCCCCAGCAGCGGTTCGCCCTCCGCGGCGAGAACAAGACGCTGATCGCCCGCGACACCATGGAGTTCTCGGAGACGGCGAGCGGCGGTTCGCGGGTGATCTACACCGCAGACTTCGAGTTCAAGGGTCTGGCCAAGCTGGTCGAACCGTTCCTCGGCGGCGCCTTCAAGAACCTCGGCGACGAGGCCGAGCGCGGGATGCGCGAGCACCTCAGCGCCCGCTGAGGGCGAGGGATTCTGCGGGGTACTCCGGCCGGAGGCACTCCTGCCGCACCCCCGCCTTGTGACCGGGAGAGCCTGCGAATAGCGTTCCCCCATGGACGAGTACGCCGGGCAGTCGAGCCTGTTCGACGGCTACCGGCTCGGCGAGGCGTGGGACGAGATGCTCGCCGAGGAGGGCGGTCCCCCGCGGACGCCGTACAAGGCGGTGCACCACACCCTCGCCGCGATGGACTCCGCCGCCATGCTCGAGCGAGCCGACCAGCTGGCGCGCAACTACCTCGACCAGGGCGTCACCTTCGACCACTCCGGCGAGGAGCAGCCGTTCCCACTCGACGCGGTGCCGCGGGTGCTGTCGGCCCACGAGTGGGAGGTGATCGAGGCCGGGGTCTCGCAACGGGTGACGGCCCTCGAGGCGCTGCTCGACGACATCTACAGCCGGGAGGTCGAGATCCCGCGCGCCGTCCACGAGGGGATCGTGCCCTGGCAGCTGATCGCGTCGTCGAGCCACTACCACCGGGCCGTCGCCGGGATCCGTCCCACCAACGGCGTGCGGATCCACGTCGCCGGGATCGACCTGATCCGTGACGAGCACGGCGCCTTCCGGGTGCTCGAGGACAACGTGCGGGTGCCCTCGGGCGTCAGCTACGTGATCGCCAACCGGCGAGCGATGGCCAACGTCTTCCCCGAGGCGTTCGCGACCATGCGGATCCGGCCGGTCGGCGACTACCCCCGGATGCTGTTGCGCGCCCTGCGGGCCGCCGCCCCCGACGGCACCAAGGACCCCACCGTGGTGGTGCTCACGCCCGGGGTCCACAACAGCGCGTACTTCGAGCACGCGCTGCTCGCGCGGATGATGGGCCTGGAGCTCGTGGAGGGCCGCGACCTGGTCTGCAGCGGCGGGCAGGTGCGGATGCGCACCACCAACGGCGACCGCCCGGTCGACGTGATCTACCGCCGCGTGGACGACGAGTTCCTCGACCCGGTGCACTTCCGCGGGGACTCCATGCTCGGCGTCGCCGGCCTGGTCTCCGCCGTGAGGGCCGGACGGGTCACCCTGGCCAACGCCGTGGGCAACGGCGTCGCCGACGACAAGCTGATCTACTCCTACCTGCCCGACCTGGTGCGCTTCTACCTCGACGAGGACCCGATCCTGGCCAACGTCGACACCTACCGCTGCAACGAGCCCGAGGCCCTCGCCTACGTCCTCGACCACGTCGACGAGATGGTGGTCAAGCCGGTCGACGGGTCCGGTGGCAAGGGGCTCGTCATCGGCAGCACCGCCGACGGGCCGACCCTCGACCGGCTACGCGAGCGGTTGCGCGCGGACCCGCGCAGCTGGATCGCCCAGCCCGTGGTGCAGCTCTCCACCGTTCCGACGCTGATCGACGGTCACCTGCGAGCCCGGCACGTCGATCTGCGGCCGTTCGCGGTCAACGACGGCGACCGGATCCAGGTGCTGCCGGGAGGGCTGACCCGGGTCGCGCTGCCCGAGGGCCAGCTCGTCGTGAACTCCAGCCAGGGCGGAGGCTCCAAGGACACCTGGGTGCTGACCGGCCACGGTCACAGCGCGCCTCGAGCCGCCACGGGGGCCGAGCCGGAGACCCGCGAGGTCGTGGTGATGACCGCACCGACGTCCTCGCCCGAAGACGCGATGCGATCCCAGCAGCAGCAACAGCAACAACGTCGGCGGCCGCCGACGGAGCGGGGGTGACGCCGATGCTCAGCCGGATCGCAGAGTCGCTGTTCTGGATCGGACGGTACGTCGAGCGCGCCGACGGCACCGCGCGGATCGTCGACGTGCTCCGGCTCCAGTTGCTGGAGGACCCCAGCACCGACGAGTCCGCTGCCGCCGGGACCGTGCTCTCGGTGATCATGGGGATGCAGACCCCCGAGAACGCCGGCCTCGCCGATGTGGGGTCTCAGCTGGTCTTCGACCGCGACAACAACAGCTCCATCACCGGGGCCTGGCTGGCGGCCCGGGAGAACGCCCGCCGCGCCCGGGAGACGCTCTCGACCGAGCTCTGGGAGGCCGTCAACACCACCTGGCACCGCTGGAACAGCATGGGCCGCCACACCGTGACCGTGAGCCACCTCGCATGGGTCCGCGAGCGCGCTGCGCTGGTCAGCGGGATCGCGGACTCCACGATGAGCCACGACGACGCCTGGGAGTTCCTGGTCCTGGGTCGTTCGCTCGAGCGCGCCGACATGACCGCCCGGCTGGTCGCCAACGGCGGCCTCCCCCGCGGCGGCCCGAGCTGGAGCACCGTGCTGAACAGCTGCGGCGCGCAGCAGGCGTTCCTGCGCAGCCAGCGCGGGCTGCTCTCCGACGAGCTGGCCGCGCTGTTCTTGGTGCTGGACCGCGAGTTCCCCCGATCGGTGATCTTCGCGCTCGCCGAAGCAGAGCGCCGCCTGGCATCGCTGTCGCCCGAGGCCGAGCGGATCGGGGTGTCCGACGAGGCACGACGCCGCCTCGGCCGGATCCGCACCTCGCTGGAGTACCGCCCGGCGCCGGAAATCCTCGAAGACCTTCCGGGGCAGATGCTGGCCGTCCAGGAGGCCGTGCTGGCCGCCTCGGAGGCCGTGACTCAGCGCTACTTCCAGGCGGGGCCGATGCTGACCTGGACCGAGGAGCTGGTCTGAGCGTGCGCCGCTATCGCATCGTCCACACCACTGCCCTGGTCTACCCGACCCCGGTGCGGGCGTCCCACAACGAGCTCCGGATGTCGCCCGTTACCGAGCCCGGCCAGACCACCCTGGAGAACCGCATCCGGATCCGGCCGATCACCTGGAGCCAGGTCTACCGCGATCATTGGGGCACCCATGTCACGGCGATGGAGTCGTTGTCGGCTCACGACCGGCTCGACATCGAGGCGATCAGCACCGTCGAGCGCGCAGAGAGCCAGGAGTTCGACGAGCCGTTGGGATGGAGCGCCCTGCTCGACGACGACGTCCGCGACCGCAGCTGGGAGTGGCTGATGATCACGAAGCGGACCGATCCGGGGCCCGGGCTGGCCGAGCTGGCCGAGGAGGTCCGGGCACTGCCGACGCCGCGCCAAGCGGCGTACGCCGTCTGCGACCGGATCCACGACGCGATGGCCTACGTCCCCGGAGCCACCGGGGTGCACAGCAGCGGTGAGCAGGCCTGGGCCGAGCGGCGCGGTGTCTGCCAGGACTTCGCGCACGTCACGCTCGGGGCACTGCGCACGCTGGGGATTCCCGCGCGCTACGTCAGCGGCTACCTCGCCCCGACCAGCGACAGCAGTGTCGGCGAGACGTCGGTCGGCGAGAGCCACGCGTGGGTCGAGTTCTGGGACGGCACCTGGCTGTCCGCCGACCCTACGAACCAGACTCCGATCGGCGCGGACCACGTCGTGGTCGCACGCGGCCGGGACTACGAGGACGTCTCGCCGTTCAAGGGCGTCTACTCCGGCAGCGCGACCGCCGCCCTCGAGGTCGAGGTCAAGTTCACCCGCCTCACCTGAGTGCCCTGCGCCGTACGCCGAGGCGAGGCGCGGCTGGTTGGATGGGCGGCATGCCGGACGCCGTGGTGCTGACCTCGCTCTACCGCGACTTCGGAACCAAGCGCGCCGTGGACGATCTGTCCCTGACCGTCCCCGCAGGCTGCCTGTTCGGCCTGGTCGGACCTAACGGCGCCGGCAAGACGACGACCTTGTCCATGGCGACCGGGCTGCTGCGGCCCACCTACGGCACCGCCGTGGTGCTCGGCCACGACGTCTGGACGGACCCGCCCGCAGCCAAGGCGGTGATGGGGGTGCTGCCCGACGGCCTGCGTCTCTTCGACCGGCTCACCGGCCGCGAGCTGCTCCGGTACGTCGGCCTGCTGCGCCGGGTCGACCCCCAGGTGGTGACCGTCCGCTCCGAGGAGCTGCTCGACGTGTTGGGCCTGGCCGAGGACGCGGACAAGCTGGTCGTCGACTACTCCGCCGGCATGGTGAAGAAGATCGGGCTGGCCTGCGCGCTGATCCATGCGCCGCGGCTGCTGGTGCTCGACGAGCCGTTCGAGTCCGTGGACCCGGTCTCGGGGGAGACCATCCGCAGCATCCTCAAGCACTACGTCGGCGGCGGTGGCACCGTGGTGCTGTCCAGCCACGTGATGGAGCTCGTCGAGCGGCTCTGCGACCGGGTGGCGGTGATGGCGCAGGGACGTCTCCTCGTCGACGGCCCGGTGGCCGAGCTGCAGGCGGGCCGGTCGCTGCAGGAGCGCTTCATCGAGCTCGTCGGCGGTGGCGTGGTGGGATCGGAGGGGCTGGCGTGGTTGGACTCCTCGTCCGACTCAAGCTGAGGATCCTGGGGCACGCCGCCTCGCGCAGCGGGTGGCAGCTCGCGGGGCTGCTGATCGGGCTGGCCTATGCCGCCGGAGCCGTGCTGGCGGCGCTGGCAGGGCTGGCGGCCCTGAGCCTCACCGACGCCGGCCTGATCGGCGACGCCACCGTCCCGGCGTATACCGCGTTGACGGTGCTGTGGACTCTCCTGTCGGTGCTGGTGTTCGGCACGGACGCGACCCTCGATCCCGGCCGGTTCGCGCTGCTGCCGTTGCGCGCCCGCGAGCTGCTGCCCGGTCTGCTGGCCGCGACGGCGGTCTCCATCGGCGGGCTCGCGACCGTGCTGCTGGCGCTCGGCCTGGTGGTGGCGTGGTGGGCGCACCCGCCGGCGCTGGCCTCGCTGGTGGTGGCGCTGCCGTTGGGCCTGGCGACCTGCTTCTTGCTGATGCGAGTGGTGACGTCGGGTCTGGCCCGGGTCCTGTCGAGCAGGCGCTTCCGCGACCTCGCCGCGATCCTGGTGGCGGTCCTGGGGATCGGCGTCGCCCTGTCCGCCACCGGGCTGAGCCAGTTCTTTGAGACGGGGCCCGACCCCGACGAGCTCCGGGCGACCCTCGGCCGGCTGGCCCAGTTCGCCGGCTGGACCCCGTGGGGATGGGCCTGGGCGGTGCCGGCCGACGCGGCGCGCGGAGATCTCGGTGCAGCCGCCCTGCATCTGGTCCTGGCCGCCGGATTGGCTGCGCTGCTGTGGTGGACCTGGGAGCGCTTGCTGGCCCGAGCGTTGACCGAGCCGCTCGAGGCGGCCCATGCCGGCGCGGTGTCGTCCTCCCCACTCGTCGAGCGGCTGTTCGGCACCAGCCCGGCCGGGGCGGTCGCCGCACGTTCGGTGCGCTACCGGCGCCGCGACCCGCGCTACCTCGGGTTCATGCTGATGCTGGTGCTGGTGCCCGCGGTGATCGGCATCTCGACGATCGCCACCTCCAGCGGAGACGGCAGCCGCACGGCCCTGCTCGCTGCCCCGCTGCTGGCGGCGATGCTGGCCAGCCAGGGACTCGTGGTCGAGATCCCGTACGACGGCCCGGCACTGTGGCTGCACGTCACCACCGGCATCCGGGGGGCTGATGACCGTTGGGGGCGGCTCCTCGCAGCCCTGGCCGGTTCCGCTCCGATCCTCGCGCCCGTCACGGCGATCGCCATCTGGTACTCCGGTCGGTCCGACCTCGCGGTGGCGACGGTGGCGCTCACCGTGGGCGGCTACCTCGGGGGGATGGGCGGCGCACTCTGGGTCGGGGCGGTGTTCCAGGGGACCGCGCCACCGCCCGGATCCGACCCGTTCAAGGGTTCCAGCGTGGGCGGGCTCGAAGGGGCGGTGGCGTCGTTCCTGACGGTGGCCATGGTCGGAGTCGCCGCGCTCGTGGTCGGAGTGCCTGCCCTGGCATCGCTGTGGGTCCCGTGGCTGGCCTGGGTCGCGCTGGCGCTGGCGCTCGTCGGTGGCTGGGCGAGCCTGGTCGCCGGGGCGCGGATCGGAGGCCGCCGCCTCGACCGCACCTGGCCGGAAGTGCTCGCCAAGGCCGCCAACAACTCGTGAGCCGGCTCACTCTGGGGCGTCGGGGGAGCGCGTGACGATGTGGTCGCGCTCGTCCTCGGGCTCCTCGGCCTCGGGTTCTTCGTCCTGCGGGCCACCCAGCCGGTCGGCGTACGCCGCGGTCTTCTTCGCGGCCTTCACGCCCGCCGATATCGAGTGCCAGAGCCGGCCCTCGCCCAGCTCGTCGAGGAAGCCCGACCGCTGCAACACCCCCTTGACGTTGCCGAACACCCGGACCAGGAACAGGTCGCGACCCTCCCGACGAAGATGCTCGAGCAGTCCGGTGAGGCCGTCGAGCGTGGTGGTGTCCATCTGGTTGCTGGCTTCGAGGTCCAGCACGACAACCGCAGTCTCGGGTTGCTCGTCGACCTGCCGGCGGATCCTGCCGAACACCGGATCGGCGTTGGCCCAGAAGATCGGGCCATCCGGACGCAGCACCAGCACGCCCGGCACCGGCTCGCGTTCGTCGTCGTGCGAGATCGCCCCCCAGGCCGCCTTCTCGCGGGGCACCTTGCCCATCCGGTCGATGTGCACCTGTGACGAGCGGTAGACCAGGCCCAGCAGCGACTGCGCCACGGCCAGCAGGAGGCCGTTGAGCGGTCCCAGCACCAGCACGCCTCCCAGCGCCACCAGCGAGGAGACGAAGTCGTTGCGGCGCAGCCTCTTGAAGCGCACGAACTCCGAGGGCTGCACCAGCCCCCACACCGCGTGCACGACGACGGCCGACAGCACCGCCTGCGGGAGCGGCTCCAGCAGCCCGGCGGCGACCAGCAGCACCACGATCACGGCCAGTGCCGCCACCACTCCGCTCAGTTGGGACCGCGCTCCGGCTCGCGCGTTCGCGGCCGTCTTCGACAGGCTGCCACCCACGCCCATGCCACCGAACACGCCGGCCGCGACGTCCGCGACCCCGTTGGCCACCAGCTCGGTGTCGTCGCGCAGGTGCTCCTTGCTGACGCGGAACGTCCGCGCCGCGGCGAGTCCCTCGGCGATGCCGACCGCGGCCACCGCCAAGCCACCGGTGATCAGGCCACTGAGCACCTCCACCGGGTTCGCGAGACCGATCCAGGGCCACGACGGCAGCGGCACCCCGGTCGGCACCTCCCCGACCACCGGCACGCCACGCCCGGGCAGATCGACAGCGCGGGACAGCACGATGCCGCCGACCAGCACCAACAGCGCCCAGGGCAGCCGCGGGGTGAGCCGATGGCCGACGAAGAGGACGGCGAGCGCGCCGACCGAGAGCAGCAGCACCGCGGGCCGCGCCTGGTCGAGGTCGCGGACCAGTGCCTGGACCCGGTCGATGATGGCGCCCTGCGGCGAGGTGATCCCGAGCAGGGCCGGCGTCTCCCCGAGCACGATCAGCACCACCAGCCCGGTCACGAACCCGGTCACGACGGGCTGGCTCAGGAACCGCGCCATCCAGCCGGCCTTGAGCAGCCCGGCCGCGAGCAGCGCCACGCCCGCGATGATCGCCAGCGCCGAGGTCAGCCGCACCGCCTGATCGGGGTCCCCGGCGGACAGCTGCCGCACGATCGAGCCCGACAGCACCGACACCGTCGAGATCGGCCCCATGAACAGCAGTCGCGAGGACCCCAGGAGGGCGTAGGCCAGCAGCGCCGGAGGCAGCGTGTAGAGCCCCACCTGGACGGGTACGCCGGCCACGGCGGCGTACCCGAGCGACTGCGGCACGGCCAGCGCCGCCACCAGCAGACCCGCGGCCAGGTCGGGCAGCGCGTGCACCGGGCGATAGCCCCGCACTCGACGCCACCGGCCGCCGGGCGCGTTCGCGAGGCTCGAGGGTTGGCCGGTCACCAGGTCATTCTCACCTACCGGGGCGCAGAGCGAGATCGCGGAAGAACGGCGGGGTCACTGGGCGGAAATAGGTGTAGCCCCGACCAGGTCTCGGGTCCCGGTCAGGGCTACAAGACGGAACGTTAGCAGGCCGCCCGCCAGAGTCGGAACACTTCCCGCATGTTCATTCCGAATGTCTAGGCAACCGACCCCGATCACGACGTCCAGGCGCGCCATAGGGCGGCGTACTCGCCTCCGGCGTCGACCAGCTCGTCGTGGCTGCCGAGCTCCACGATCCGGCCGTCGATCACCACCGCGATCCGCTCGGCGTCGTGGGCCGTGTGCAGCCGGTGAGCGATCGCAACCACGGTCCGGCTCTCGAGGAGGGCACTCATCGAACCCTCCAGCACGCGGGCGGTGCGGGGGTCGATCAGCGAGGTCGCCTCGTCGAGCACCAGGGTGTGCGGGTCGGCGATGATCAGTCGCGCCAACGCCACCTGCTGGGCCTGCGCCGGCGTCAGCGGCTGATGGCCGGAGCCGATCGTGGTGCCCAGGCCCTCGGGCAGCCGCCGGACCCATCCCGCCGCCCCGACCGTGGCGAGCGCGGACCAGACGGCCGGGTCCTCGGAGTCCTCGCGTGCGAGCACGATGTTGTCGCGCACCGATCCGACGAAGACGTGGTGTTCCTGGGTCACCAGCGCCACCTCGGTCCGCAGCAGCTCCAGCGGGAGCTCCACCAGCTCGACGCCGCCCACGGTCACCGAGCCGGTGCGCGGCCCGTTGATCCCCGACAGCAGCCGGCCCAGCGTCGACTTGCCCGAGCCGCTCGGGCCCACGATGGCCAGACGCTCGCCGGTGCGCAGGGTGAGGTCGACGCCGTGTAGCACGTCGTGCCCCTCGCGGTAGGCGAACCGCAGGTCCTTGCCCTTCAGCTCGGGGCCGTCGGGTCGGGCCTCCCGGGGGATGCGGTCCTGGGGCACCTGTGCGATGCCGAGCAGCCGGGCCGTGGAGGCGGCGCCGACCTGCAGGCGGTCGACCTCGCCGATCAGGCGGTCCAGGGGACCGGCCAGCGCCTCGACGTACAGCACCGCCGCGGTGATCTGGCCGAGCGTGACCCAGCCCCGGCTGTAGCCGTAGGCGCCGGCCAGCACCGTCACCACCCGCGGGGTGTTGAACGCCACGTCGATCACGGTGAACAGCAGGTTGCGCAGCGTCGTGCCGTAGCGCTCGGCCTGGGCCGAGACGGCGACGTCGTCCTCGCATGCGCTGACCCGGCGCCCACCGAGCCGGAGCGCCTCGACCGTCCGCGCGCCCTCGACGGTCTCGGTGAGCGTGGTGTTGATCTGGGAGTACGTCGCCCCTTCGGCGATGTAGCACTTCTGGGCGCGCTGGAGGTAGCGCCGCACTGCCACCAGCGATGAGCCGATCAGCAGCAGCGACGGGACCGCGAGGAACACCGAGTTGAGCAGCATGGCGACCACCGCCAGCGACACCATCGACATGGAGATGATCGCCATCGGGAGGCCGTACTGCACCGATCGACTCATCGTGCCGACGTCGCGGGTGACCCGGGTGACCAGGTCGCCGGTGCTCGCGCCCTCGACCCGACCCAGCGGCAGGGACAAGATGGTGCGGACGATGTACTCGCGGGCCGAGGACAGCAGGTCCTGGCCGAAGATGGTGGACGTGCGCTGGCCGAGGAACGTGAAGAGCGCCTGGGCGACGACCGCCGCGCTCAGCATCACCAGCAGCCCACGGCTCAGCTGAGCACCGCCGGCGGTCTGGTCGATGACGGCGCCGAGCAGTCGCGGCACCAGCAGCGCCGCTCCGGCTGCCAGCCCGTTGAACGCGACGACGCCGGCGAACCGCCACCGGCGGGACGAGACCAGGCTGCGGAAGAAGCGCAGCACTGCGTCGTACTCCGCCACGGGCCAGCCCCTGATCGGGCTGCGCGACGCGGCGTACACCGCCTCGGCGCGCTCGCGCCGCAACGTATGCCGACTCCGCAGCGCTGCGAGGCGGACGCCCAGCGGGGCGTCGACCGGTGGGATCAGCTCGGCCGGGATCGCCGGCTCGTCGCGCGACCGGTCGCGCCAGGTGGCCGCCGAGGTGGCCAGCAGGTCCGGCGGCGCCAGCGGGAAGTCAGTCATCGTCGTCCACCCCGCTCGAACGCACTACGACCCGGCGGTAGCCCGCGTGGTCGCGCAGCAGCTGTTCGTGGCTGCCCTCGGCGACGGCCCGTCCCGCGTCGAGCAGGACCACGCGGTCCGCATGGTGCAACCACAGCGGCGAGACCGTGGTGACGACGGTGGTCCGGCCGCGTCGCTGCTCGGCCACGCGCTCGGCGATCCGGGCCTCGGTATGCGCGTCGACGGCCGAGGTGGGCTCGACCAGCACCAGCACCTCGGGATCCACGGCCAGCGCCCGCGCCAGCACCACCCGCTGGCGTTGGCCGCCGGAGAGCCCTCGGCCGCGCTCGTCGAGCTGTCCCTGCCAGCCCCCCGGCAGCGCGTCGTACACGTCCTCGGCGTCGGCCGTGCGCAGCGCGACCTCAGCCTGGTCGCGAGTGAGCCGGCCGTGCGGATCCAGCGCGTCCTGCAGCGAGCCGGCGAACAGCTGGCTGCCGGAGTCGCTCACCAGGATGCGCTCGCGGACCTCGGCGAGCCGAACCCGGCCGAGGTCCACCCCGCCGACGCTCACCCCCCAGGGACGCGTCGCCCGCTCGGCATCCCGGGCGGCGATGCGCGCGCGCTCGGCAACGCGCTCGGCACGGGCCCGTCGCGCGGCGCGGCCCTTGACGCCCTCCTCCAGCTCCTCGCTGACGGGTTCGACGTCCCCGGGCAGGTAGCGGCCCAACCGGTCGCAGAGGGCGGCCGACTCCTCGGGGGTGTCGCTGACCACGATCGTCAGCAGGCCGGGCTCGATCACCAGACCCGAGGCCTCGTCGCGGACGGCCGACGCCGCGGGAAGCTCAACAGGCTTCTCCGGGTCCCGCCACGGCGGCTCCTGCTCGAAGATCCCGATCGCCTTGCGCGCCGAGACCAGCGCCCGGGTGAGCTTCTGGGCGAACTCGAAGAACGTCTGGATCGGTCCGACCATGAACAGCCCGTAGCCGAGGAAGCTGATCAGCTGCCCGACGGTCAGCTCACCGGAGCGGACCTCGTTGGCGCCGAGCCACACCAACAACACCACGAACGACCCGGAGAACAGCACGCCGATCGCCTCGATCGTCGCCTGCCAGAGTCCGGCGGAGACTCCCGCCCGCCGAGCGAGCTGCGACTGAGCGGCGTAGTTGCGCCCGAAGGTGCGCTCGCCTCCGATGCCCCGCAGGATCCGCAGCCCGGCGACGATGTCGGTCGCCAGCGAGGTCAGCTGCGAGTTGCGCGACCGCTCCACCTGCTGGCGGCGGTGCAGCGGCCGCAGCAGGGGCAGCGCCAAGCCCACGAGCACCGGCGCCGCCACCAGCACCACGAGCCCGAGCAGGAGCGAGGTGCGCACGACGATCGTGGCCACCACCAGGTAGGCCACCAGCTGGGCACCCGCGCGGGCCACGATCTCGGTCAGCGCGCCGAACTCGTCGGAGTCGCTGGAGGCAACGCTGAGCACCTCCCCGGTGGGAGTTCTCCGCGGCAGCACGTGCCCCATCTGCACGGTCTTGCGGGTGACCAGCTGGATGGTGGCGTAGATCCCGATCAGCCAACTGCGCACGACCAGGGTGTGCATCGCGATCCCGAAGAACGCACCGATCAGGGTGACCAGGAGGAGCAGGCCGGCCCACAGCATCGTCTGTCCGTCGTCGCCGGGCAGGATCCCGCGGTCGACGGCCTTCCCGAAGAGCCAGGGCCCCAAGGTCAGCGGCAGCTGCCAGAGCACACCCACGGCCGTGGCAGACAGGATCACCTCCGGCTGCCGGCGCAGCATCCAGCGGAGGAACGCTGCGGCGCTGCGGGCGTCGGGCTCGTCGTCCGGCCGGCCCGGGCGCGCGCGCTTGCCGGCGTACCGCGCGGTGGGCAGACCCTCGACCGGGGAGTACGCCGTGACGTCGGGTGGGTAGTCGCGCATGGCTGTTCGACCCTAGTCAGGGCCGCAACCCCGAGCGACCGGTTTAGGGCTCAGCTCGAGGCCCGCGCAGCGGGGGCCGACTTGAGACGTTCGCGGACCGCAGGCGCGAAGGGGCTCCAGGCGAACCAGCGCGGCAGGGCTCTGGTGAGGCGGGCTGGGCCGGTCACGGTGATCGCTCCCGCGGAGAGGGCCTCGGCGTAGGAGACGATGCCGGAGAAGACCCGCATCAGCGCCACCGGTTCGGTCGTCACCACGAGGTCGTCGTCGAAGCCGGGCGGGTCGGTGCAGACAGAGGATTCGCCTCGTTCGAGGACCAGCCAGATCCGAGTCGGCTGCTCACCGGTGTAGTCGAACTGGACGACGGTGCGCTGGCCTGGCAGCTCGTCTGCGACCAGTCGCCGCGACATCCACCACGTCAAGGTGACGGGTTCGACCTCACGAGGCTCGGGCTCGGTGAACATCCAGCGCACGGCCCACTCGCCCACGGCCATGATGACGCCCTCGAGGTCGCGGCCGGCGGGGGTCAGGTGGTACTCGTGGCCATGCGGCACCGCCACCCTGTCGACGACGCCCTTGCGCTCCAGGTGGTCGAGTCGCTGCTTGAGCAACGAGCGGGAGATGCCTGGCAGGCCGCGGTCGAGCTCGTTGAAACGGCGGCCGCCGAGGACCAGCTCTCGGATGATCAACGGAGTCCAGCGTTCGGCGATGACGGAACTCGCGAGCGCTACCGGGCAGTACTGGCCGTAGTCCTTCATCGGTTGATTGTGTTCCCGCGTCCCGGCAAAGTCCAGAAATTGTCCCGGCAGGGTCCAGATCTCGCCCTAGAGGAGCCTGCCGGAGGACACCACGGTGGAGCCCTACCCAATTCGCTTCCAGGAGGAATCATGACCACCACCACCTTCGATCCCATCGCGTTCAAGTCGACCACCCGGGCTCAGTGGGAGAGCGCCGCTGAGGCGTGGCACCGCTGGGGGCCCGCGATCGAGGGCTGGCTGGGCGCCGCGACAGCACGGATGCTCGACGACGCCGGCTTGGCACCGGGTGCGAGTGTCCTCGACGTCGCCGCCGGCTCGGGCGGCCAGACCCTTGCTGCGGCCCACCGGGTCGGGCCGACAGGGCGCGTCCTGGCCACCGACATCTCGCCCGCAATCCTGAAGTACGCCGATTCCGTGGCCGCCCAGGCCGGGCTCTCCGACATCGTGACCACGTTGGAGGCCGACGGTGAGGACCTTGCCGAGGTGCCTACCGGCAGCTTCGACGCCGCGATCTCGCGGGTCGGCCTGATCTACTTCCCCGATCAGCAGCAGGCGCTCGCGGAGATCTGCCGGGTCGTGCGTCCGGGCGGCCGGATCTCCTCGGTCGTCTACTCGACCCCGGACCGCAACGGGTTCTTCGCCATCCCGGTCGGCATCATCCGCCGCATCGCCGGCCTTCCCGCGCCGGCGCCCGGACTGCCCGGGCCGTTCAGCCTCGGCGGACCCGGCGTCGCGGAGGCTGCCTTCGCGCAGGCGGGGATCGCGGAGGTGACCGTCACCGCCGTGCCGTCGCCGGTCCGCCTCACCAGTGCGGCCGAGTGCGTCCGATTCGAGCAGGAGTCGTTCGGCGCCCTGCACCAGATGCTCTCCGGTGTGGACGAGACCCAGCGCGCAGCGGCCTGGCAGGAGATCGAGGAGGCACTGGGCCAGTTCGAGGACGCGGACGGGTTCGTGGGACCGTGCGAGATGCTGGTCGTCTCAGGCACCCGGCTCTAGCACCGAGTGACCCGTTTCGGGGGTCGGTCCGGGGTTCTCCCGGAGGGTCGGGCACCCCCATCGCCCGCTAGGGTCGCGGACATGGGGGACATCGCGACCGGCGCCGACCAGCGCGGCCCGGACGGGGGCTCGGACGGGGGCTCGGTCATCACCACCGCGCAGCTGACCAAGGACTACGGTTCGGTTCTCGCGCTCGACAACCTCGACGTCACGATCGGTGAGGGCGTGACCGGCCTGGTCGGCGCCAACGGGGCCGGCAAGTCCACGCTGATCAAGATCCTGCTCGGCCTGCTGGCCCCGAGCTCCGGAGGCGCCCAGGTGCTCGGGCTCGACATCGCCAGCCAGGGGGCGGCGATCCGGCGTCAGGTGGGCTACATGCCCGAGCACGAGTGCCTTCCACCCGATGTCAGCGCCAGTGACTTCATCGTCCACCTGGCCCAGATGTCGGGCCTGCCCAGGACCTCGGCCCGCGAGCGCGCCGCCGATGTGCTCCGTCACGTCGGGCTCGCCGAGGAGCGCTACCGCCCGATGGGCGGCTACTCCACCGGCATGAAGCAGCGCGCCAAGCTGGCCCAGGCGCTCGCCCACGACCCGCGCCTGATCTTCCTGGACGAGCCGACCAACGGCCTGGACCCCGCCGCCCGCGACGACATGCTCGAGCTGGTGCAGCGGATCGGCCACGACTTCGGGATCGCCGTGCTGGTGACCTCGCACCTGCTCGGAGAGCTGGAGCGGGTCAGCGACCACGTGGTGATCCTCGACAGCGGTCGGCTGCTGCGGTCCTCGGCCACCACGGACTTCCTGGACAGCACTGGCACCCTGCTGATCGAGGTGTTGGGCGATGCCGGTGCGCAGGACCGGATGGGCCAGGCGTTGGCCGCGGCGGGTCTGCCCGGCTGGCCGCACGGTCACCTGATCGCGGTCGACACGACGCGGGCCACCACCGAGGCGGACGTCCACGACATCATCCGCGACACCGCCTGCGACCTCGGCGTGGGCCTGGTCCGGATTCAGGCGGACCACCGCCGGATCGAGGACGTCTTCCGCGAAGGGGGCGAGCATGTCGTCGCTGCTTCCTGACCGGCCGGCGGAGGCCGCCCGACGCGGGGTCATCCACGACCTCGGCTACCGGCCCTACAGCGGCCAGCGGCACGGCGAGGGCTTCATCGCCCGGGCCCTGTTCGCCACCGGTCTGCGCAACACGTTCGGGCTCGGCCGCTCGGGCAAGTCGAAGATTCTGCCGTTCCTGCTGCTCGGCCTGAACCTCGTGCCCGCGCTGATCATGGTCGTGATCATGGTCGTGCTGAAGCAGAGGGACCTGCCGACCGACGCTGCGGCGTACGCAGGCACGACGCAGATGATGGTCAGCGTCTTCGCCGCGGCGCAGGCGCCGATCCTGTTCTCCCACGATCTGCGATTCGGCTCGATCGTGCTCTATCTGGCCCGGCCGCTGCACGCGGCGACGTACGCCGCCGTCCGATGGCTGTCGCTGGTCGCCGCACTCCTGATCTTCCTGGTGACACCGATCGTGCTGCTCTACGTCGGGGCCCTGCTCGCCGACGCCGACGTCAGCGAGATGACCGCCGACATGCTGAAGGCGGTCGGCATGGCCGTGTTGCTCGCGGGCATGATCGCCAGCGTCGCCGGTGTCATCAGCTCGTGGTCCACACGTCGCGGCTTCGCCGTGGTGGCCACGATCGCGGTGCTGCTGCTCGGCGACGGCATCGTCACGGCGGTCCAGGCGGTCGCCGACGAGCAGCAGCGGCCAGGGGTGGGCCAGATCGCAGGCCTGTTCTCGCCGTACCGCCTGTACCGCGGGCTGGTCCAGGGCTGGCTCGACGCCAGCGCCGGGGCGATCACGCCACCGGAGACCGGCGGCATCCAGCTCGTCTACTTCGCGGTCGCGGTGCTGATCGTGCTGGGCGGGCTCGGCCTGCTGGTGCTGCGTTACCGGAGGGTGGCCGGCCGGTGAGCGTGCTGCAGCTGACCAACGCCTCCCGGTGGTACGGCAACGTGGTCGCCGTCAACGACGTGACGATGACCATCGGCCCCGGCGTCACCGGGCTGCTCGGGCCGAACGGCGCCGGGAAGTCCACGCTGATCGCGATGATGTCGGGGTTCCTCGCGCCGTCCTCCGGTGCGGTGACGCTGGACGAGGCACCGCTGTGGCGCAACCGCGAGGTCTACCGCGCCATCGGGCTGGTGCCGGAGCGGGAGATCTCCTTCGACTACCTCACCGGGCGCCAGTTCGTCCGCGCCAACGCCGAACTGCACGGTCTTGATGACCCGGGCGCGGCCGCCGACCGGGCCATCGCCACGGTCGACCAGACCGAGGCCGCCGACCGCCGGATCGCGACGTACTCCAAGGGCATGCGGCAGCGGATCAAGCTGGCCTCGGGCCTCGTGCACGATCCTGCCGTGCTGCTGCTCGACGAGCCGTTCAACGGCGTCGACCCCCGCCAGCGCCTGCACCTGATGGAGCTGCTGCGGAGGATGGGCGCCGAGGGCCGCACCGTGCTGTTCAGCTCGCACATCCTCGAGGAGGTCGAGCAACTCGCCCGCCATATCGAGGTCGTGGTGTCGGGTCGGCACGCCGCCTCGGGCGACTTCGGTGCGATCCGGCGGTTGATGACCGACCGGCCGGATCGCTATGTCGTGGTGACCAGCGACGACCGGGCACTCGCCGCGCAGCTGATCGTCGAGCCGTCGGTCCTGGGCGTGGCACTGCGGCCACGTGGCGGGCTGGAGGTGGAGGTCGGCGACTTCGGCGACTTCGCGCACCGGCTGCCGGTGCTGGCCCGCGACCATGCCGTCCGGCTGACCGAGGTCTTCCCGACCGACGAGTCACTGGAGAGCGTCTTCTCCTACCTCGTCTCAGGATCTGGGTCGGCCCGATGAACCTGACGATCGTGCGCCTCGCCCTCCAGGCCCTCCTTGGACGGCGACGGTTCTGGCTGCTGCTGCTGATGCCGCTGGCGCTGGTGGCCCTCGCGGTCGTGGTGCGACTCCTCGCGGGGCAAGGCGCGGGCTACGAGGAGATCGTGGTCGGGCTGGGGCTCGGACTGGTGCTCCCGCTGGTCGCCCTGCTGACGACGTCGTCCGCCCTAGGACCCGAGATGGACGACGGCTCGATCGTCTACCTGCTGGCCAAGCCGGTGAGCCGCCACGTCGTCGCCCTCAGCAAGTACGCCGTCGCGGTGCTCGCGACGCTCGGCTTCGGGGCCCTGCCGATCCCGATCGCGGGGCTGGTGATCGACTCCGCCGATCCCGGCGCTTCGTTGGCGTGGTTCGCGGGGGCGGTGCTCGCGGCCGCGGCGTACTGCGGGTTGTTCCTCGCCGTCTCCGCGGTCACCCGGCACGCGGTCGTGGTGGGACTGCTCTTCCTGCTGGTGTGGGAGGGCCTGCTGGGCAGCCTGCTCAACGGCGTGCGCTGGCTGAGCATCGGCGAATGGGCAGGCGCGCTGGCGGACTCACTCAGCGATCGCGCCGTGATCCACAGCGACAGCGTCGGCGCGACGTACGCCCTGGTCGCGACCGCGGTGCTGGTGCTCGGGGGGGTCTGGTTCGCCGGCGACCGGCTGCGGTCCTTCTCCCTCCGCGGCGACACCTGAGCCTCTGTGTCCGCGGAATGGGCTGCGGGATGCTGCGGGATGCTGCTTCACCTGGGTACCTAGGTGAAGCGTCACTTCCCATGCCCTACACGCCTTGGTAAGTGGCGCGTCATCTAGGTACCCAGAGGAAGCAGAGGCCCGCCCACCCCACCTAAGCCATGCTGGAGCACATGCGCCACTACGTCGGCCTGGATCTCGCCTGGGGGGAGCGCAACCCGACCGGGGTGGCGGTGCTCGACGGCGGCGGACGGCTGGTGGCGCTGAGCGCGGTCCGCACCGACGCCGAGATCGTCACCGCACTCGCGGCGTACGACGGCCCGTGCGTCGTGGCGATCGACGCCCCGCTGGTCGTGGCCAACGCCACCGGCAAGCGGGAGGCGGAGCGGGCCCTGGACCGCGACTTCGCGCGCTTCGAGGCCGGCACCCACTCCTCGAACACGGCCAAGCCGTGGTTCGTCCCCGAGCCCCGCGGCGCCCGAGTCGCCCGCGCTCTGGGCCTAGGCCCGCACCTGCGCCCGAGCCCAAGCCCAAGCCTGGGCCCAGCGACGCCGACACAGGGGCTCGCGATCGAGGTCTACCCCCATGCCGCGACGGTGGCCCTGTTCGGGCTGCCCCGCACCCTGAAGTACAAGAACAAGAGCGGACGCACCCTCGACTCGATGCGCGCCGAGCTGCTCGAGCTGGTGCGTCTGCTCGGCACTCTCCGGACGGCCGCACCGCCGCTGGACCTGGACACGCAGGCCTGGCACGAGCTGGTGGCGGCCATCGCGGCGGCGACGCGGAAGAGTGAGCTACGCCGCACCGAGGACCAGGTCGACGCGGTCGTCTGCGCCTACGTCGCGGCGTACGCCGACCAGCGGCCCGAGGACGTCACGACCTACGCCGACGACACGGGCGCCGCGATCGTCACCCCGACGTTGGCCTACGCCGCGCCAGGCTGAGGCCACCTCCTCGGCATACTCGGGGCATGAAGACCGGTAAGGCCCTGCTTATCGCCGCCCTCTGCGCGGGCCCCGCCGTCGGTGTCGCGGCCCCTGCCACAGCTGCCCCTGCCGCAGCGGCCCCAGGGGACTTCACCTGCGGCGTCTCCGGCGCCGGCCCGGCGCCGAACGGGGTGATCCCGGGCAAGCTCTCGGCGCCTGCTCCGACGGCTCGGGGGATCACCCTGGACTGGGCGGTCGGCGGTGACGCCGACGCCGACGCCCGGACGGCGGTGCGCTACCGCGTAGCGGGCACCACCGGATGGACCGAGGGGTTGCCGCTGCGGCGGGTCCCCGCGGGGAGCAATGTGGGTTTCTCCTGGGACAACCGGGTGTCCGGCAGCCTCTTCGACACCAGGCCCGGGACGACGTACGACGTGCAGGTCGAGCTCAAGGACGTCGACGGCGGCTGTGCCGTGCGTTCCCTCACCGTCGCCACCCCGCAGATCCCGGCGGTGCCGGCCAACGGGCGGATTCGGACGACCGGGCCGGGCCGCCTGAACCGCGTGCTCGCCAAGGTGCAGCCCGGCGACATCGTCGAGCTGAAGAAGGGGACCTACCCCGGGTTCTCCGTGCCCAACAACGGCACGCAGGCCCGGCCGATCGTGATCCGCCGGAAGTCGGGGAAGGTCGTGGTCAACGGCGAGATCGGGCTCTACGACCGACGCTTCGTGCAGGTGCGGGGTCTCATCGTCCACGGCCGGATCCGCGCGAACGGCTCCACCGGGGTCGCCATCGTGGGCAACCGGATCAGCGGCGACCGAGAAGGCGGGATCCAGGTCGCGTTGCACAGCCGGCGCGCCTACATCGCCAGGAACGTCGTGCGCGGACCGACCCGGTGGCGCAACCGCAGCGTCGGCGCCAACGGCGACAACACCGGTGAGGGGATCCTCGTCACCGGGCCGGGCCACGTCATCGAACGCAACACCGCCTCCGGCTGGCGGGACTGCATCTCGACCTTGGAGGACGGTGAGGCCTGGCGCCAGTTCTCGATCGATATCCGCGCGAATCGCTTGACGCACTGCGCCGACGACGCCATCGAGGCCGACTTCTGCTTCCACAACTGCAGGGTCACCGACAATCTGATCCGCAGCTCGTTCGTGGCGCTGAGCTCGCAACCGAGCCTGGGCGGACCGACCTACTTCCTCCGCAACCGCGCCTACGGGATTCTGTACGCGCCGTTCAAGCTCTACCGCGGCAGCATCGGTGACGTGTTGTTGTTCAACACCATGGTCAAGCACGGCGACGCGTTCAACGTCTATGCCGGGGTGCCGCACCGTCGGCAGTACTCCCGCAACAACCTCTTCCTCGGTGGGCCCGGCGGCACCTACGGCGGGTACAGCGGCGGCGCCGGTCTGGTGCTGTCGCTCGCCGACGACCGGGGAAGCTCCTACGACTACGACGGCTTCGGCACCGCCGCCGGCCGCTTCCGCGGAGTGTTCCGTGATCGGAGCTTCACCGGACTTGCGGGGTTGCGGTCGAAGACCACGGAGAAGCACGGCGTGAAGGTGGGGTTCGGGGTCTTCAGTACGCCGATGCGCTACCCGGATCGCCCCTTCGCGGCGTACGCCGTCCCCGACTTCACCCTTCGCCCGGGTTCGGCGGCGGTCCGGGCAGGCGTCCATCTCCCGGGGCTTGGACTCATCCCGGGCAAGGCACCCGACCTCGGCGCCGTCCAGCTCGGCAACCGTCCGGTCCGGGTCGGGGCGCCTAGGCTGAGGCCATGAACTCGCTTCCGCTGGCCTCCGTGCGCACCGGCGCCGTCACCATCGCCGTGGTGGCCGCGCTGTTGGGCGGTTGCGGCGACCAAGAGGACCCCTCCGGCACGGACGAGCCGGGCGGGTCCGCGTCGGACTCAGCCACGACGAGCGCTTCCGCCACCCCGAGCGAGTCACCCTCCGCCAGCGAGTCTCCGGAGCAGGCGACGGTCGGTGTCTACTACGTCGTTGACACCCGCGCGGGGCTTCGGCTGGCGCGCGAGGAGCGTGAGGTGCCGGCCGCCGACGCCCCCGCAGCGGGCGTGGCCGCCATGGTCTCCGGCGCAGCCGACGCCGACTACGCCACCACCTGGGACCCCGGCACCACCGTCCTCGGCGTGTCCCGCTCCGGCAAGCGGATCGTGGTCGACCTCTCGGCGGAGGCGCGCACCGCCGACGTCGGCTCGGAGGGCGCCGCGCTGATGGTGCAGCAGCTCGTCTACACCGTCACCGATGCCGTCGGTGAGAACGTCCCGGTGCAGCTGCTGATCGAGGGGAAACCGGCCGGCGAGCTGTGGGGAGCGGTGACGTGGGGTGAATCGGTACGCCGCGCCGATCCGCTCGACGTCCGGCAGCTGGTCCAGATCGACACCCCCACCGAGGGCGCCGCCGTCTCCTCCCCGGTCACGGTGACGGGTGAGGCGTCGGCGTTCGAGGCGAACGTGCCGTGGCGGGTGCTCGACCAGCGCGGGAAGATCGTGAAGAAGGGGTTCACCACCGCGGCCGAGGCGTTCACGTTCGCGGCGTACTCCTTCACCGTGAAGCTCAACCCCGGCACCTACACGATCGAGGTCCGCGAGGACGACCCCTCGGGTGGCGAGGCCGGACCTCCGATGGTCGACACCAAGACCGTCGTCGTGGAGTGAGCTCGCCGACGTGAGCCACCTCACCGGCGACAGGTGACCTGCGTCCTTCCGGTTCGCCCGAACCCGGAGTAGACCGGAAGCCGGAGGTTCCGATGAGCATTCTGATCGTCGTCGAGTCGTTGTTCGGAAACAGCAGGGCCGTCGCGGACGCCGTCGCGGCGGGAGCCGAGGCGGCGGGTGCGGTCGTGGGGGTCACACCCGTCACCGAGGCCGCTGCGGACATCGACCCGGAGGTGAGTCTGCTCGTCCTCGGCGGACCCACGCATGCGTTCTCGATGACCCGCCCCAAGACCCGGGCCGAGGCGCACACCAAGTACGGCGCAGCGGCGGGTGGGGACTCCGGGATCCGTGAGTGGATCGAGCGGGCCGCACCGCGCCCGGAGCTGCCGGTGGTCACCTTCGACACCCGCGTCCAGGTCAAGTGGGTGCCGGGGTCGGCGGCCAAGTCGGCGGCGTCCGCGCTGCGCAGCCACGGCTTCGGGCACGCCGAACGCGGCCCGACCTTCTTCGTCGAGGGCGTCGAAGGCCCGTTGGTCGACGGGGAGCTCGACCGGGCGCGGGCCTGGGGTGGAGAGCTCGCAGGCCGCCGTTGAGCAACGGCCGCGCGGTCAGACCGGCTCGGTCACGATCTGCTCGATCCGCTCGAGGGTCCGGCCCATGTTGTCGCGGGTCATCGACCCCATGCTCAACCGGACGGGGACGCGGGAGGGCCACCTCTCGGTGGACAGGTCCCAGGTCTCGCGCACGACGGTGCCGCCCTCGACCGGCGCCAGCTCATAGCGCCAGGTGCGGCCGGTGAAGAAGTGGGCGAGCGGCCCCGCGGCCAGAGTCCGCCAGGCGATCAGCCGGTTCTCCTCGAACTCGGTGACCTCGTTGCGGGTGGAGTAGGCGACACCGAGCTTCATGTCCATGCCGAACCGGTCACCGAGCTGGAGACGTCGGCTGCCGCTGCGCGCCTGCTGCACGCTGCCGGACCCGTCGATCCGCAGATGCCCTGCCGGATCGGCCAGGAGGTCGAAGATCGGCTCCGGCGGCGTCGAGATGAGTCGTTCCACGCTGATGCGGTCCCAGGACATGGCGGGGACGGTACCAGCGACGACTAGCGTGGGCCGCGTGACCACCGCACCGACGTACCAGCTCAACGACGGGCGCAGCATCCCGCAGCTCGGGCTCGGCACCTACGCCCTTCGCGGCGAGGACGGGATCGCGTCCATGACGGCAGCGCTGGAGACCGGCTACCGGCTGCTCGACACGGCCGTGAACTACGAGAACGAGGCCGAGGTCGGCGAGGCGGTGCGTCGCTCGGGGCTTCCCCGCGAGGACATCGTCGTGACCTCGAAGATCCCCGGCCGCCACCAGGCCTACGCCGACGCGATCGCCTCGACCGAGGAGTCGCTGGCGCGGCTCGGCCTGGACTACCTCGACCTGCACCTCATCCACTGGCCCAACCCGGCGAGGGGACTGTTCCCGGAGGCCTGGCGCGCCCTGGTCACGCTGCGCGAACGCGGGCTCGTGCGCTCGGTGGGCGTCTCCAACTTCACCGAGCAGCATCTCGAGCGGATCATCGCGGAGTCCGGCGTCACCCCGGCCGTGAACCAGATCGAGCTGCACCCGCTCTTCCCCCAGCCCGAGATGCGCGAGGTCCACGAACGGCTCGGGATCCGCACCGAGTCCTGGAGCCCGCTCGGGAAGCGACAGGCACAGTACGACGCGGCACCGGTGCGCGCTGCAGCCGCGCGGCACGGCGTCTCCCCTGCGCAGGTCATCGTGCGCTGGCACGTCGAGCTCGGCTCCGTGCCGATCCCCAAGTCCGGGCACCCCGAGCGCCAGGCGGAGAACCTCGACGTGTTCGGGTTCTCCCTCGACGCCGAGGAGATCACCGCGATCACGGCGCTCGGCGACTCAGGCGGGCGGCTGTTCGGTGCCGACCCGGAGGACCACGAGGAGCTGTAGCCGGCGCCGTTCAGCCGTCGTCGGTGGCGTGGTTGGCCTCCCACGCCTGGGCCACGAGCTCGGCCAGCGCGTCGAGGTCGACATCGCTCAGCCGCTTGACGTAGAGGCACCCCTTGCCGGTCGTGTGCCGGCCGAGGCGCTCCAGCAGGTCGGCGTGGGAGCCGTAGTAGGTCAGCCCGTAGAACGTGAGGGCTGCTTTGCGCGGAGCCAGCCCCACGGCGAACCACTCGCGCTCCACCCGGTCCGAGCCGACGTAGGTGGTGCGACCGAACCCCACGATCGAGGACCCCCACAGCTGCGGGCCGGCGCCGGTGACCCGCTCGATGAGGGCCAGCGCGGCGAGCGCGTCAGCCCGGCGGGCCGGGTCCGGCACCGATTCGAGGTAGGCGCGCGGGTCATCGTCGGTCGGCTTGGTCTTGCGGTCATCCCTGGCGGCCACGGCGCCACCTTCTTTCGTGAAACGGAAGTATTTCGATTCGTTGTGTGATATCGCGTCATGCCCCCGTCCTCCCGCCGTCTCCTCATCAAGACACGCAGCACGACCGCCGTTCGACGGGAAGGTCGGGGAACGTCTCAGGACGGGCCCCACCCTCGAAGGATAGGCGCGAGAAGCACCTCGAACTCCGCGGGCGGGTCTAGGCCCCACCCCCGGGCCCGCCCGCGGCCTCACCTCCAGCCAGGCCCACGCGACACGTCGCTCCGGCCCCTCGGGGCGTGATTCTCGTGGCCACCTCGGTCAGCTGATCACGAAACCTGTTGTATCCAGGGCGAACCCGGACGATCCTGAAGTGTTATGACCCTCCGGCACCCCCGGAACTGGACGGGTCGCAGGTGACCGTCCAGACGCGCTCCCGCACGATGACAGCCACCCTCGTCGTCGCCGCGGCGGGCTACGGCAAGAGCACCTGGGTCGAGGCGCACGCTCCGGCCGACGTCCTCGAGGGCCTGCACCAGTGGCCCGCCGTCGAGCAGGCCGAGCGACTCACTCGGCTGACCGACGAGCGCCTGGCCGCAGGCAGCGACCAGCCGCTGATCATCACCTCACGGCTGCCCCTCGAAGCCAAGGTGCGCAGCGTGCTCTGCGGGCCGGTCCACGAACGCGGGCCGCTCGATCTCGCGCTGTCCCCACAGGCCGTGGCGGCGGTGTTGGACGAGGAGTACGGCCTTACGGACCCGGAGCTCCCGACGCTCGTGCACGGCTGGACGGCCGGCTGGCCCACCCTGGTGCACCTGTGCGCGGACGCTGCCCGCACCGAACGGGCCACGGACGGTCTCTGGGCGAGACTCACCAGCCCGTCCTCCACGGTCGCGGCGTGGCTCGAGAACGACGTGCTGGCCGGCCTGCCCGCGTCGTACGCCGACCTGCTGACCATGCTCGCCCCGCTGGAGTTGCTCGATCCCGAGCTGGCGGCCGTGGTCGTCGGGGTCGACCCAGGAGACACCTGGGTGCGCGATGCCTACGCTGGGCTGCAGGCCGTCGGCGTCCTGGTGCCGGATCCCCATACCCAGCTGGTGCATCCGCCCGACCGCAGGTTCGTGCCACTGCTGGCGGCGGTGCTCCGCGGCTCCGGGCCCGGCCTCCCCGCAGCGATCTGGGCACAGGCGGCCCGGTGGTACGCCGACCACGACGCCCCCTTCGCCGCGGCGATGGCCCATCGTCAGGCTGGGGACGAGGCCTCGGCGCTGGGCCTCGTCGGTTCCCTCGGCGACCGGATGGTCGCGCAAGGGGAGGCGGCCGGGGTCGTCGCGTTGGTCCGGCGCACCGGGGACGAAGCCGCGTTGGAGCCCGCGGTCCGCCGTACCTATGCCGAGGCGCTCAACACCTCCGGCGACTCGTTCGCGGCGCTCGGGGCGCTGGCGCCGTTGGTCGCCAGTGCCGAACGCGACGGCTGGGACGCCGGGCTGGCCGCCCAGGTGGCCGCGGTGCACTTCAGCCAGGGAGAGTTGACGCAGGCCCGCGACGTGCTCGACCGGGTCCCGCTCGACCAGCTCCCGGCAGACCGCGACGGGATCCGTTGGCGCGCCGTGCGGGTCAATATCGCGTCCATGCTCGGCGAGGAGCAGGCAGCGGGCCTCGCCCAGACCACGCTCCGGCTGGCCGAGGCCTCCGCCGACCCGGCCGACCTGGTCGCCGCCCACCAGGCAGTCGCCAAGACCACCTCCGGTTCCCGCAAGGACACCCACCTGAGGCTCGCTCTGGACGCCGCCCGACGCTCAGGGGACGCCGTCACCCAGGCAAGGATCCTCGGCAACCAGGCGTACGCCCTGCTCGCCGCCGTCCGCTGCGAGGAGGCGGTGCAGGTCGGCCGGGAAGCCGTCCATGCCACCGAGTTGGTGCGCCCCAAGGGAGCCCTCGTCGCGGCGCTGCACAACCTTGCCGAGGCCTTGACCCGGACCGGCCAGTACGACGAGGCACGGTGGCACCTGCGCCGGGCGGCGACGGTCAGCCAGCGGCTGGGTCCCAACCGCGCGGCGTCAAGCCTCTGCGGCCTCGGCGACGTCCACCGAGCGCTCGGTCAACGAGAGCAAGGACGTGCTGCCTATCAGGAGTCGGTCGTGCTGGCTCGCACCTCGCAGGAGCTGCAGGTCTTGGTCCCGGCGCTCGCCGGCCTGGCCCGCCTGCTCGTGGACGAAGCAACCGAGGAGGCCAGGTCCGTCGCTGAGGAGGCGGTGGCGATGGCGCCTTCGTCGCTTGCGCCGTACGCCCTGGTGGCGCTGGGTCGTGTGGAGCTGGCCGCCGGCGAGCGGGAGCGGGCCGCGCAGCTGGCCCAGGACGCGCTGTCCGCAGCCCACGCCGAGCAGGCCCGCGACCTGCTCGCGGACGCTCTGGAGCTGGCAGCCGAGGCGGCAACCGACCACGCCGTCGCCGAAGCGGCGCTGCAGGAGGCGCTGTCCATCTGGCGCGCCGGTGGGGCCGGTCCCGATGCCGACCGGATCGAGGTTCTGCTCGGCAGACTCGACGGTGCCGACCGCGAGGCCCGCGGACGCGGCCGCGACGCCGCGGAACGTCTGCAGCGGCTCGGCGTCACCAGGATCGGCGGCCGCAGCGTGAGCGAGGACCCGGTCGGCAAGGCGGTCTCGATCCGGATCCTCGGGAGATTCGACGTCGGCCTGGGCGGCCAGCCGGTCTCGCTCAAGGCCTGGAAGTCCCGCCAGGCCCGCACCCTCGTGAAGGTCCTCGCCGCGCGGCGCGGCCGCCCGGTCAGTCGCGGAGAGCTGTGCGAGGTGCTGTGGCCCGATGCCGGTCCCGCCAAGACCTCGCACCGCCTGTCGGTGCTGTTGACCACGGTCCGCGGAGTGCTCGACCCCGGCAAGGCCTGGCCGCCCGACCGCTACGTCGCGACGGACGCGCGCGGGGTCTGGCTCGATCTGCGTCGGGTCAGCATCGACGCCGTGGAGTTGCTGGCCGAGGCCGAGCACGGCGCCAGCCTGGTCGCTGACGGCCGTGCGGACGAAGCGGGGGCGGCTCTCTCGGCGGTGGAGCGCCTCTACGTCGGCGAGGCGTTCGAGGACGAGCCCTACGAAGACTGGGTGGCCCACGACTGGGCGGTCGCGCTCAAGGAGGAGACGAGGGCCGCCTGGCTCCGCTCGCTGCGTCATTTGGCCACCCTGGCCACGCAGCAGGGACGCAGCAACGACGCCAGCGCGCTACTGGTGCGCCTGCTCGGCGTCGATCCGTACGACGAGCGGGTGCACCGCGGCCTCGTACGCAACCTGGTCCGCGCCGGACGTCATGGTGAGGCCCGGCGCGCGTTCGACCGCTGGTCCGACGCGATGACCACCGTCGACGCACCCCCTCCCGACCGCGCGGAGCTGGTGCCCCGGCCCAGGGCACCCGACTAGCTAGCGCGCGCCCCGGCGCCCCCCTGCGCCCCGGCGTTCTGATCCTGTACTGACGTCCTCCTGGCACCGTCTGCACCGCCGCAGATCCGCGGCACCACCGCCTCCCCCGGCGGCCACCCCGGCCGACACATCCAAGGAGAACCGACATGTTTCACCACATCTCAACCGCTACCCACCGACGGACCATGGCCCTGACCGCCGCGCTGTCGCTCAGCGCGCTGGCGCTGGCGGTCCCGGCCACTGCTGCGCCTGCTCCGGCGGCCCCGCCGCCCTGCCCCGCCGGCGGGAACGTGATCAGGGGCGACGCCGGAAACAACGTCCTGCACGGCACCGTCGGCAACGACATCATCTACGGCGGACCCGGCAACGACAGGATCTACGGGCACGGCGGCAACGACGTGATCTACGGCGGCCGCGGCCGGGACAAGATCTTCGGACAGAAGGGTCACGACTGCCTGTTCGGCGGGCCCGGCAACGACAGGCTGCAGGGCAACGACGGCCGCGACCGAGTGCGCGCCCAGAGTGGCGACGACTTCCTCAGCGGCGGCCGCGGAGTCGACATCGTCGACGGTGGCAGCGGCTTCGACACCGTGCTCGCGCGCCAGTCGCAGGACCAGAACCTCCGCGTCGAGCACTGATCCGGGCACCGCCCAGGACGGACCCGCACCGGGTCGGGCATCCCCGGCGGCCACCGCGGTCGACGTCATCTCTCCTAGGCTGGGGTGCATGGCAAACGAGTCGACCATGGTGCCGCTGGGGACGTCGCTCCCCCCCTTCACCCTGTCGTCGCTGACCGGCGACCAGGTGACCAGCGAGGGGCTGGCCGGCCGGCCCCTGCTGGTCGCGTTCATGTGCAACCACTGCCCCTACGTGCAGCACATCGAGGAGGGCTTCGGCCGGCTGGCCGCCTCCCACTCCGAGTTGGCGGTGGTCGCGATCTGCACCAACGACGCCACGGCGTACCCCGACGACGGTCCGGACCGCCTCGCCGACCAGGCGTCGCGGGCCGGCTGGACGTTCCCCTATCTGGTCGACGAGACCCAGGAGGTCGGCCGGGCGTTCCGCGCGGCCTGCACCCCCGACTTCTTCCTGTACGACGCCTCCGGACGGCTCGCCTACCGCGGGGCGATGGACACCTCCACCCCCGGCAACGGAGTCCCGGTCACCGGCGAACTACTGGACGCCGCCATCCGAGAGGTGCTCGCGGGCCGGCCGGTGCCCGAGCCGCACCGGCCGAGCATGGGCTGCTCCATCAAGTGGCGGCGCTGAGCGCGGACGTCGCCGAACCGGCGCCGGGAGACGTTCACGGTCCCCCACTCCCGCTGCGGGATCGAGCGACCCGGATCCTGCGCATCCAGCAGGTGCCACCCGTCCCCCAGCAGCGTCAGCCCCGCCGGGTGCACCTCGCGTCGGGCGGCGTCCTGATCCCGGATCCGCACCACGCAGCCTCGTCGTACCGCCTCCGCCAGCGCGGCCACGCGCGGATCCGGTGCGCGCTGGTCCGGCGCCGCCACGTGGAACCGGCGCCGCCCGAGGTCGGCGATATCGCGCACCGGGTCGGGCAGCGACTCCAGCAGCTTGCTTGAGGCCCGACGGCCCGCGGCCCCCAGCCCGAGCTCCTCCAGCTCCACGGCCGAGCGGCCGAGCAGCACGCCGAGCGCCTCGGCCTCGTCGGCGGCCAGCCCGGTCAGTCGGGTGCGGTAGTTGAAGCCGAGCTCGATGCCGCCGCGTCGGCCGGCCTGCACGATCACCGGGAGCCCGGCCTCCCCCAGCGCCACCACGTCGCGCAGGATCGTGCGCCGACTCACCTCCAGCTCGCCGGCAAGCTCGTCGCTGGTCATCCGGCCGCGGTTCTGCAGCAGGAGGAGCAGGTGCAGCAGTCGCGAGGCGCGCAGCGGGATCCCCGATCAAAGGTGACAGAAGACGTCATCGTATGACTGCTACGTTCCGGCGCGGAAGGAGTCGCGGATGAGGTTCTACGAGGTACGCCGTCACCTGGACGCCCCGCCGGCCACGGTGTGGGAGACGCTCACCGACGCCGAGCGGCTGGTGGCCGCCGACACCGGCATCACCCGCATCGACGGGGTGATCGCCGCCGGCAGCACCTTCACGCTCTGGTCGGAGGCCGTGCCCCAACGGGGGTTCAAGACCCGCGTCGCCGAGCTGGCGGCCCCCGAACGCATGGTGTGGGCGGGTGGACTGCCCGGTGGCCTGTTCCGCGGCGTCCGCACGTTCACGTTGACACCGGTGCAGGACGGCACCGAATTCCACATGCGAGAAGAGTTCACCGGGCCGCTGCTGCCGTTGGTGTGGCGCACGATGCCCGACCTGCAGCCGTCGTTCGAGGCCTTCGCCTCGGGGCTGGCCCGCGCAACCGAGGAGGCACAGTGACCCAGGTGACCTATGGCGACGGCAGCTCCGACGACCCGTGGCTGCTGGAGACGCCGCCGCGCAGCTCGACGTACTCCGCCTGGCGGGACGAGGCAGCCGATCCGCCCGCCCTGGTCGTGCAGGTGGGCAGCACCCGGCTGTCCTACCGGCTGGAGGCGCTGGAGGACCTGCGGGCGATGCTGCAGGAGCACGGCGACTGGATGCCGTTGGGCAACGCCGACGAGGGGAAGCCTGTGAAGGACGGCACCGTGGAGGCGTGGTCACGCGACCCCGGCAACCCGGTCGGCGGCTACTACGGCCTGCGCAAGGGCTATCGCGGTCGCTTCGCCAACTACGTCACCCCGGTGCTGGAGCTGCTGGGCTGGGTCGAGCTGGAGCACGAACCCCGCAACAACCGGGTGCGCGCCGTCTGAGGCTGCTCGTCAGTCCTGTCCGATCAGGGTGGCGGCCAGGTCGACGACCCCCTCGTCGTCCAGGTCGGGGGTGAACCCCAGTCGGACCAGCACGAGCTGGGACGAGGGGACCACCACGATCCACTGACCGTCGTGGCCCTGGGCGAAGTAGGCGTCGGCGGGGAGCTCGGGATGGACGAGCGAACCGTCGGGCTTGCGGTTCACCCACCAGCCGGCGGCATAGCCGTCCTCCTCGGTCGTGCCGTCGAGCGCCGTGGTGGACTCGGCCATCCAGTCCTCGGGAAGCAGCTGCTGGCCGTTCCACTCCCCGCCCTGGAGGGCGAACTGTCCCAGCGCCGCCCAGTCGCGGGGCGTCGCCCAGCCGTAGGAGCTGCAGACGGGGGTCCCGTCAGCATCGGGCTCCACGACGAACGAGGAGAGCCCGAGCGGGGCGAACAGCTCCCGTCGAGGCAGGTCGGCACCGGCCTCCGTGCCCGGCATCTGTCGACGCGAGCAGGATGTCGCAGAGCATCGTGGTGCTGCCGCTGGAGTACTGCTGGTAGGTCCCCGGATCGTGCGCCAAGGGGTGGGAGGCGACGTAGTCGCCCATGTCCCGCTCCAGGTAGAGCATCCGGGTGATGGGGGTGCCGAGGTCGTAGGTCTCGTCCCAGCGCAGGCCGCTGGTCATCCGCAGGAGCTGCTCGACCGTGATCGCCGCGCGCTCGTCGGTCCACTCCGGACGCAGGTGGTCGTCGTCGAGCGAGATCGCGCCTTCCTGCACCAGGCGACCGACCAGCAGGTTCGTGACGCTCTTGGTCATCGACCAGCCCAGCTGCCGGGTGTCGGCGTCGAACCCGTCGGCGTACCGCTCCCCGATGAGCTGCCCGTCCTTGACGACGATGACCGCCCGGGTGCCGAGCGCCTCCCGGTCCGCGGCCGACAGGTCGTCGCCGAACGCCTGCCCCACGGCCGCTGCGACCTCGGGGCTCGCCGTCGGCGCCGGCTCCTCGGTGAACGGGTTGCCGCTGCCGTCGACGGGAGCGGGGGCGGGCAGGTCCAGAGCGGAGTCCGCCAGGGTGCAGCCGTAGCCCTCGGTGTAGTACGCCCGCTGCGCCGCCAGCCCGCCGACCAGCATCCCCTTGGTGGCGCCGTCGTCGGTCTGCTTCGTGCGCAGGATCGGCACGAGCGGGTTCGGCGGGAGGTCGTCCGCCGGGTCGGAGCGACCGGCGATCTCGTCGAGGGCACAGGCGTTGTGGGCGGCGTACCCGGTGCCGGTGAGCAGCAGCGGCCGCTCGTACCAGTAGCCGCCCACCGCAACGACCAGCACCAACAGGATGAGAGCCACCAGGGACCGTCGGAGCGTGCGCATGGAGGGAGGCTACTGGTGTGTACGACGCACCTGGTGCTCCGTACGCACCAGTAGACGTCAGGGCCGCGATGTCAGCCGAGCGCCCAGCGCAGCAGGAACCACAGCGCGACCAGCCCGAGCACGGCCGCCACCACCAGCGGCAGCACGACCAGGACGACCGCGGCCAGCACGTACCCGACGGTCGGCCGACCTGGCTCGGGACGGTCCGCGACCGCCTGCTCGAGCAGCCGGAGGTTCTTCCGGTTCGCCCGGTGGGCGACGTCCAGCAGGTCGCCGGCGACCGGCACCAACCCCAGACCGGCATCCAGCAGCAGGTTGCCGCCCATCCGGGCCAGGACGGGCACCGGCACGCGCACCCGGACGGCGTCGTAGACGATGGCACCGGACAGGGTCGAGCCCACCAGATCGCCGATCCCCGGGACCAGGCCGATCACGGCGTCCAGCCCGATGCCGATGTCGGTGCCGGGGACGGTCACCAGGTCGTCCATCAGCCGAGCCAGGCGGCGGCTCAGCGCCAGATCGGTGCGCGCCTCGCCGGGCGCCGGCGAGGGTACGCCGGACGACGGGTCGGTCATCGGCTCCTCCCGGGACACCTGCGCGATCGGCGCGGCGTGACGCTATCAGCCGACCAGAACGCGCCAGGGATCACACCTCGCTCAGGGGGACCGGGCAGGATGACCCCGTGGACTCAGCACCCCCGACGCTCAGTCGCGCGCTGATCTACGTCGAGATCGCGCTGGTGCTCGGGGTCTCGCTCGGCCGCTCGGGCGTCTACGCGCTGGTGAACATCGTCGCGAGCCTCACCGCCCCGGGGCCGCTCTCCTCCCAGACCGCGGTCCTGAACGGGAGCCTCGCGCCCGACCGCCCGTGGCTGGACCTGACCTACCAGCTGCTCCGGATCGGCTTCGCCATCGTCCCGGTCGCGCTGGCGGGCTACCTGTTGGTGCGGTCGGGGACCGCCCTCCGCGAGGTCTGGTACGCCGGCCGGGCGCTGCCGGCAGACACCGGGCGCGGCGCCGCCCTGGCGGCGTTGGTCGGGTCGACCGGAGTCGCGTTCTACCTGATCAGCCACGCGCTCGGGATCAACCTGACGGTGGTCCCCGAAGCCCTGCCCGAGGAGTGGTGGCGCTTCCCGGTGCTGGTGCTGGCGGCGCTGGAGAACGCCGTGCTCGAGGAGTTCGTCGTGCTGGGGTTCGTGCTGGTGCGGCTGCGTCAGGCCGGCCTCCGCGACGGCGCCGCCATCGGCTGGGCCGCGGCGCTGCGCGGCACGTACCACCTCTATCAGGGCTTCGGCGGCTTCCTCGGCAACGCCGCGATGGGACTGCTGTTCGGCTGGCTCTACCGCCGCTGGGGTCGAGTGACGCCGTTCGTGGTCGCCCACACCCTGCTCGACGTGGGCGCCTTCGTGGGCTACGCCCTGCTCGTCGACCGGGTGTCGTGGCTGCCGTGATCGCGCTGTCCGGTGCGGCGGCCTCGTGACCGAGCCGACCACCGAACGCCGCTGGCAGCGACTTGCCGTCGGGGTGGGTCTGGCGGTCCTGGTGATCGCCTGGGTGGTCTCCCTGCGCACCAGCGGGACCTCGCCGGCCGGGGCCACCCAGCGGCTGGTCGACGTGCTGCGCGGCAGCGCGTGGGCCGCGCCGGCGTACCTCACGGCGTACGCCCTGCGGCCGCTGGTGCTGTTCCCGGCCTCCTTGCTGACGATCGCCGCTGGGGTGTTGTTCGGCCCGGTGTGGGGGATCGCGCTGACCGTGGTCGCGGCGAACCTCTCGGCGATGGTGGCCTACGGCCTGGGCCGGATGATCGGCCGGCCACCGCCGGGTGAGGAGGCCGAGGCAGCCGGTCTGGCCGCACGCTGGGCCGGCCGGCTGCGCGAGCGCAGCTTCGCGACCGTGTTGGTGATGCGGCTGGCGCTGCTGCCCTACGACCTCGTCAACTACCTCTGCGGCTACCTGCGGATCGCGCCGCTGCCCTTCCTGACGGCGACCGCGATCGGCTCGCTGCCCGGGACAGTCGCGTTCGTGCTCGCCGGCGCCTCGGTCGACCGGGTCGACGCGGGGCTGGCCGGCTTCGACGGCCGGGTGTTCGCAGCGTCGGTCGTCCTCTTCGTGGCCAGCCTCGCCGTTGCCCGGACGCTGCACGCCCGGGACTGAGCGAGTCTCGGGTTCCCCGGGGTGGGGATGTCTACTGGTGCGTACGACGCACCTGGTGCTCCGTACGCACCAGTAGACGCGGTCTCGCCCGACGCCCCGCTCAGGCGTTGATCTCCTTGCGGCCCTCGCCATCACTGATGGCGACCTTGCGGGGCTTTGCCTTCTCCGCGATGGGGATCCTCAGCGTCAGGACTCCAGCGTCGTAGTCGGCGGAGAGATGGTCGGAGTCGAGTGTCTCCCCCAAGAAGAGCTGCCGGCTGAACACGCCGTAGGCACGTTCGTCGATGACACGCTCGGCCGCATCACCCACTGGCGGCTTGCGCTCGGCGTGGATCGACAGCACGTTCTGCTCGACGGTGAGGTCGATGGAGTCGGCCGAGACTCCGGGCAGGTCGAGGTGTACGACGAAGGTGCCGTCCTCACGGTAGGCGTCCATCGGCATCACGGTGGGTCGGGTTCGGCTTCCCATCATGGCCTCAGTGAGACGGTCGAAGTCCCGGAACGGATCGGTACGCATCAACATGGTTCTTCCTTCCTCACTGGATAGATCGGTCACACCAACCTGTGGCGTGGCGTTGCCGGGGTAATCTGCAACTACCACTTGATATTTTCTCTCTTGCCAGGCAGAGTTTTCAAGACTGCGAGCCCATTTTCTTGTGAGACCGGGAGAGGAGGGGAGGCCCTTGCTGCGTCCCCGGATCGAGGCCCTGAAGGTTCTCGGCGTTCCCGCCGGTAGCGACCGCGAGACGGTGACCCGCGCCTACCGGCGACTGGCCCGCGTCACCCATCCCGACGTGTCGGACGCCGGGGACGCGGCGGAGCGTTTCGCCGACGTCACGGCCGCCTACCGGCTGCTCGCCGGACTCCACGACGCTGAGCAGCCACCCCCGGGAGACAAGGTGGTCGACCACACCGAGCATCGACCGAACTCCGCCTCCCCTGGGGGTTGGCCTGTGCGTTCGCCTGGGGGTCGGCGTCGACCGGACATCGTGGCCGGCCCCGGGATGATCCTTCGGTCCGCCGATCGTGGAAGGCGCAGCGGCCGTGGCTGACCTGGGAGCCGACCGCGCGCTCTACTCGATCTCGGTCACCGCCGAGCTGACCGGAGTCCAACCGCAGATGCTGCGCGTCTATGAGCAGAAGGGGTTGTTGGCCCCGCACCGCACCCAGGGCGGGACGCGCCGCTACAGCGATCGGGACGTCGCCACCATCGGCGAGATCACCACTCTCTTGGCTGCCGGGCTCAACCTCGCGGGGGTCGAGCAGGTGCTTGACCTCCGGTTGGAGACCCAGCGGCTGTACGGCGAGATCGACCGGCTGCGCGCACGCGGCCGCACCGGCTAGCGCCGGTCAGGACCGTCGCTGCGCACGGCGCTCCACGCAGCCGAGCCAGAGCTTCGGCGTCCAGGCGAGCGGCCACCGCCGGCTCGGGCGCGGTGCCGCCGTACGCCGCCGGGAGCCACCAGGCGCCGGGTCGCGTCGGGTAGTCGCGGAGCACCTCCGCCAGCAGCCCGGCCAGCCGCAGCCGCAGCTGCTCGGTCACCACGTCGGCGCCGCCGTCGGCCGGCACCGGAGCCCCGACCCGGATCACGACTGCCGTCCCCCGCCGAAGGCTGCGGCGCCCGTCGACGGTCAGCACCCGGTGCCCGCCGAACGTCACGACCGGCAGCAGTGGAGCGCCGGTCGCCAGCGCCATCGCGGCCGCGCCCCGGGCGAGCGGCTTGACCTCGAAGGACCGCGAGATGGTGCCCTCGGCGTACACCCCGACGATCTCGCCGGCCTCCAGCCGGTGCCGGGCCGCGAGCAAGGCACCGGCACCCTGTTCGCGATCCACCGGGACGTGCCGCATCGCACGCATCAGCGCCCCGATCACCGGCGCCTCGAACACCCCGGACTTGGCCAGGAAGCGCACGAACCGCCCACGCCTGCGGCCGAGATGGCCCAGCAGCGCGAAGTCCAGGTAGCCGACGTGGTTGGCCGCCAGCACCGCCGGTCCGCGGACCGGCAGGTGCTCCTCGCCGGTCACGGTGATCCTCAGCCCCAGCGCTGCGAAGACGCTGCGCAGCCCGACGGTCACGACCCGGTAGGTGAGGTCCACGGCCGGAGCCTACGACGGGGACCGGCGGCCTTCGCCGGTCAGGCCGGCTGCCAGCCGGGGTCGCGGCCCTCCCACGCCACCAGCTGCTCGTACGCCGACGCGTCGGGGCCGACCTCGACCACCGGGGCGAACGGGATGTGCTCCCCGCGCTCCGCGGGGATGTACTGACGCACGCCCGGCAGCACCGCCGCCGCCAGGGAGTCGTCGAGCTGGTCGACGCGGCCGGTGGCCACGGCCAGGTCCCAGGCGTGGGTGCTCAGCTCGCCGGCGTACGAGCCGATGGCCTGCCAGCCCTGCACGGTCCCCCACGGCACCGTCACCACCCGGTCGAGCACGTCCGCGGCCGCAAGGACCACGTCCGTCGCCGACCGCTCCCGCTCCCAGTCGAGCGCCAGGTCGGTCGAGTCCAGTGTCCGCGGCAGCGCGGCCGGGTCGGCGCCGTCGAGGATCGCGCCGATCCGGCGGACCACCGCCAGCAGGTGGCCGGTCAACGCCGCCACGTCCCAGTCGGCACACGGGGTCGGGCGGGCCTGATCGACGGGGTCGGTCCCCGCGACCAGGCGGCCGGCCTGATCCAGGGCCAGGGCGAGCAGCGGTCGGGTGTCGGGCGTGGTCATGGTGGCTCCTGCGGTTGTCGAGTTCGTCATGTCCACCAGTCCATCGGTGATACCTGACATCTCCTGTCAGGTACGTGGGGCAGACTTCTGAGCATGCGCGCCGACCGCCTGCTCCGACTCATCGTGCTGCTCCAACGCCATGGCCGGGCGACCGCGGGCTGGCTGGCCGAGCAGCTGGAGGTGAGCGAGCGGACGATCCTGCGCGACATGGAGGCGCTCTCGGCGGCCGGGGTGCCGGTCTACACCGAGCGCGGCCCGCACGGCGGATGCACGCTGCTGGAGGGCTTCACGACCGACGCGAGCGGGCTGACCGCGACCGAGGCGCAGGCACTCTTCGCCTGGACCAGCCGGGAGAGCGTCGCCGATCTGGGCCTCGGGCCGCAGCTCACCGGGGCGCTCGCCAAGGTGGCGGCCTCGGTGCCCAGCAACGCGGTCCAACGGGCCGAGGCCCTGGGTGCGGTGCTGCTGTCCGACCGGCGCCGCTGGTTCGCGGCCGTCGAGGACGTGCCCATGCTTCCGCTGCTGCGCCAGGCAGCCGAGTCCCGCCGCCGGGTGCGGCTGACCTACCGCAGCGGAGGGGCGCCCCGGGCCGGGGTGCGCACCGTCGACCCGTGGGGCCTGGTCGACCAGTCCGGCGCGTGGTACCTCGTGGCCCTGCACCGCGGCCGGGAGCGGACGTTCCGGGTCTCGCGGATCGTCGCTGCCAGCGTCCTCGACGAGCCCGCCCATCTCACCGGAGAGGAGGATCTGGCCACGGTGTGGGCCCGGCTTCGGGCCGGCTTCGAGCGGGAGCGCGCCCGTCCGGTGACGGCGGACTTCCTGGTCGACGCCTCCGTCGCAGCGGGAGTTCCGGATGGTCGTCGGATCCCAGCTGGTGACCGGCACCGATGTGGAGCTGGTCGGGCGGGCCGACGGCAAGGAGCGGTGGCGGGTTCAGTTGCGGGCGCACCGGGCGGCATTGGCCCAGGCCATGGCCTGGGCACCGCTGGTCGAGCTGGTGGGCCCGCCGGACCTCCTGGCCGACGTACGCCGGCAGGCCGAGCTCAGCGCGGACGTCTACCGGACCGACGAGCCGATCACTCCGGCCGGCCGGTGAGCGCGATGCCGACGCCGAGACCGATCATCGACCCCCCGCCGAGGACCCCCAGCCCGCGACCGCGGCGCTCGGAGGCGTTGAACCAGTCGCGCATCCGGGCCGCCGCCACCGCCCAGACGGAGTCGCAGGCCAGTCCGAGGACGACCGCCATCAGCCCGAGCGCGAACATCTGGGCTGGGATGGCACCCCGACCACGCTCGACGAACTGCGGCAACAGCGCCGCGAAGATCATGAAGCCCTTCGGGTTGCTGATGCCGACGACGAAGCCCTGCCGCATCGCCTGGACGCGGCTGACCGGGACTCGTCGAAGCTCGGCGTCCACGTGCAGGCCGCGCCGGTGCCGGATCGCCTGGACCCCCAGCCAGACGAGGTACGCCGCGCCGCCGAACTTGAGCACCGTGAAGACGACGACCGACTCCGCCACGATCGTCCCGAGACCCACCGACACCAGGGTCATCACGATCAGCAGACCGAGGGTGTTGCCGAGCACGCTGGCCATCGCCACCCGCTGCCCGTAGGCCAGGGCCCGCCCGAGCACGAACAGCACGCTCGGTCCGGGGATCGCGATCACCACGAACGCCGCCAGCCCGAAGGCCAGCATCTGGTGCAGCGTCACCGGGATCATGCGCGGATGTTAATGCCTTGTCAGCGGTGCCCCGCCACTGCCACCATCGACGAAGAGTTCGGGACCTAGAAGGTGACCCCATGGTCATAGACCTGTCCACCGGCGCTCCGGCACTGATCGCACTCGGGAGCGCGGTCAGCCTCGCCGTCGTCAACAGCTGGATCACGACCCGGGCCGGGATCGACCAGGAGCTCCGCGCCGGTCGCCTTAAGGTCTACCCACCGCTGTGGCGGGCCACGTCCAGCGTCTCGCGGTGGCCGCGCCAACAGGTCAGCCGGGGATCGCTTCGGCAGCTCCATCGCAGCCTGGGCACGTGGTACTACTCCACGGGCGGCATCTACCTGTCCACCCGGGCCTGTGATCGCTACGTCGATGTTCAAGAGCTGGTCGAGGCGCTGCTTCGACATGAGGGCGATGCCACGGAGGTCCTCGCGGACGAGCGCTACGTTGACCTGATGGCCACCGCCAGCTCGCTGCGCACCGCGCTCACCGAGGACCTCGACACGCGCCGCCGTCCGACTCTCGTCGAACGCGGACGAAGACTGTGGTGGCACCGCAGAGCCTCGCGGAAGGCGCAGGCTCGGACGCTCAAGGTGAAGCAAGGCGACCCCGTCTTCCAACCAGGCAGGGCCCCGGAACCCACAACCAAGGAGAACCCATGACCGCCAACCTCAGCAGCTACGTCATCTTCCGCGACAGCGCCCGGGAGGCGATGGACTTCTATCAGTCGGTGATCGGCGGCGAGGTGACCCGCATGACGTTCGGCGAGATGGGGATGACCGAGAACGTCGACCTGGTGATGCACAGCGACCTCACCACTCCCGACGGCTTCATCCTGATGGCCGCCGACAATGCCCCCGGGATGGAGTTCACGCCCGGCACCTCCATCAACCTGATCATGCACGGCACCGACCACGACAAGCTGAGCGGCTACTTCGAGGGTCTCGCCGAGGGCGGGAGCGTCGACACCCCGCTGGAGAAGCAGATGTGGGGCGACACCTACGGCCACCTGGTCGACCGGTTCGGTGTCGGCTGGATGTTCAACATCTCAGCCCCCACCGAGAGCGCCGGCTGAGGACGCCGACGCAGCGAGCGATGGCACCGACGTGCTGCTGACTCGGCCCGTTCTCGACGGTATCGTCGCCGGCGAGCTGGACCTGGTGTTCCGGTTGTGGAAGCGGCCGACCGTCAGGCCTGGTGGCCGGCTGCGGACCGCCGTCGGGGAGCTGTCCATCCACGAGGTCGACGTGGTCGAGCCAGCCGAGATCTCCGAGGCGGAGGCCCGGCGCGCGGGATGCGCCGACGTCGCGGCGTTGCAAGCGGCCCTCGCGCCGCGGCGTACGACCTCGGCCAGAGTCCGGGTCGCCCGGCCCGACCAGACCAGCCGGGTCTACCGCGTCCGAGTGTCCTACGCCGGCGCGGACCCCCGCACGGCGTTGCGCGAGACCCCGCTCGGGCGGGCCGAGATCGCGGCGATGCTGGCCCGGCTGCAAGCAATGGAAGCCCGCGCGCGGGAGCCTTGGGTGTTCGCGACCCTGGACCTGATCGCCCGCTGGCCGGGCCGACGCGCCCCTGAGCTGGCGGAGCTCCTGGGACGCGACACCCTGCCCTGGAAGGCGCAGGTGCGACGGCTCAAGGAGCTCGGGCTCACCGAGAGCCTGCCGGTGGGCTATCGCCTGTCGCCACGCGGGCAGCAGGTCCGCGCCGGCGCCCGCAGGCGACGACGCAACCCTGCGGACAGGACGGGCGTCTGAGAGGTGTGTATTCGCGGCGACCTGGGCGGCTCTTGATCCAGGGGACCGCCCTCACGAAAGGGAGAGCCATGCCAACAGGAGATTCACCGGGCGGGAGTGGCCGACACGGCCGCGACGTTTTCCTCATCGAGGGCGAAGGGCTGGTCGGCGGCGCCCCGGCACGGTCCGGCCGCAGACGGGCCGCGACCCTGGATCCGCGGGCGGCCGGCGATCCACGGCTGTTCCGGTTCACCCGGATCGGCCCGCCCGGCACTCGGCTGGCGCGCGGAATCAACGTCAAGGTCGCGGCCGCAATGAGCTCGGGCACAGCCCTTCTGGACGGCCCGATCCCGGCCGGCTACACCTACCTCGGCCAGCTGGTCGATCACGACCTCACCTTCGACAAGACCTCGGTGATGTTCGGCGAGAACATCTCCCCGGCCGACATGCTGTCGGGGCGATCCCCGAAGCTCGATCTGGACTGCCTGTACGGCGCGGGGCCGGCCGACCCGGTGTCGGCGGAGTTCTATCGCGACGACCGTCACCTCAAGATCGGCAAGACCGTCCGCGCCGGTGGCGGCAACCGCCTGCGCGGCCGCACCGGCTACGACCTGCCACGCGTCGGCGACGGCTCGAAGAAGAACCCACGGCGGGCCCTGATCCCCGACGAGCGCAACGACGAGAACCTCGCCGTCGCGCAGACCCAGGTGGCCTTCATCCGCTTCCACAACCGAGTGGTGGACGGGCTCGCCGCGTCGGTGCCAGCCGCACAGCGGTTCCGCAAGGCCAAGACCCAGGTGGTCCTGCACTACCAGTGGATGCTCAAGACCGACTACCTCCCGCGGATCTGCGACAAGGCCGTGGTGACCGATGTGTTCACCCACGGCCGCAGGATCTTCGACGTCGGCGCCAGCCCGACCAGCATGCCGGCGATGCCGGTGGAGTTCTCGGTCGGGGCGTTCCGGCTCGGTCACTCGATGGTGCGGTCGACGTACGACTGGAATGCGGAGTTCAGCGACGGCGGCGGGAGCCTGGACCTACTGTTCGGCTTCTCCGGCACCTCCGGCTTCCTCGGCGGCGGCGACCTGGCACTGCCGAGCAACTGGATCGTCGACTGGCGCCGGCTCTACCCCTTCGCGCGGATCCAGCGACCCGACCTGAAGCCGCCGAAGGGCGAGTTCAACCGCGCTCAGGTGCTCGACACCAAGGTCTCCCGGGCGCTGAACGAGCTCCCGCCCGGCGCTTTCGGCGGGACCAACGCCGACTTCGGGACGCTCAAGCAGCACCTCGCCTTCCGCAACCTCACCCGCGCCGGCATGGTCCATCTGGCCACCGGTCAGCAGATGGCCACCGTGCTCAACGCCCACGGCGTCAGCGTCACGCCGCTGACGGCCGATGAGATCCTGCACGGCAACGGACAGGGCGCCCAGTTGGACGCGTTGACGCCCGCACAGCAACAGGCGTTCACGACCAAGACGCCGCTGTGGTTCTACGTCCTCCGGGAAGCGGAGCTGGCCGGCGGCCGGCTCAGCGGCGTCGGTGCCCGGATCGTCGTGGAGACCTTCCACCGCGCGATGGAGGCCGCTGGGAGCTCGATCGTGCGGCGGCCGGGCTGGCGGCCGAACCTCGGGCCGGTCACGAACCGCTTCACGATGATGGACCTGCTGCTGATCGCCTACAACGACGACCCGGCGGTGCTCAACCCGCTCGGCGACTGAACTCGCCGCAGGTGTGGCTCCCCGGCCCGCGGGTACCGTCGAGGCATGACGGACCCGATCGTGGTGGTGGGAGGCGGCCTGGCGGCCGCGACGTTCGTGACCGAGCTGCGCGATCGGGGGCACACCGGCCCGGTCACCGTGTTCACCGAGGAGGCGCACCCGCCCTACGAGCGGCCACCACTGTCCAAGGATCTGCTGCTCGGCAAGGCCGGCCCGACCGACCCGATCGTGCACGACGCGCCGTGGTACGCCGACCACGACGTCGACCTGCGGGTCGGGAGCCGGGTCACCTCGATCGACCTGGCCGGCCGCACCGTCACCGCCGGCGGCGAGCTGACGGCGTACGACACCCTGGTGCTGGCCACCGGCGCCCGGCCGCGGGCCTTCCCGATGGCCGACGAATGCGGGGCGCCCGTGTCCTACCTGCGCACGCTCGACGACGCCGTGGCGCTCAAGCAGGAGCTCCGGGAAGGACGCCGGATCGCGATCGTCGGCGCCGGCTGGATCGGGCTGGAGGTGGCCGCGGCCGCCAGGGCCGCGGGCGCCGACGTGACGGTGCTCGAGTCCGCCGAGGCGCCGCTGCTGCGGGTGCTGGGCCCTGAGGTCGCGTCGATCTTCGCTGATCTGCATCGCCGGCACGGGGTCGACCTGCGCACCTCCGCCACGATCACAGCGATCGAGAAGACCGGCTCCGGGGGCGTCGTCCAGCTGGCCGACGGCGACCCCGTGGCGTTCGACCTGCTCGTCGTCGGCGTCGGGGTGGAGCCCGTGGTCGACGTCGCCGGCGCCGCCGGCCTGGTGATCGACGACGGCATCCGCACCGACGCCCACCTGCACACCAGCGATCCCCACGTCCTGGCCCTCGGCGACGTTGCCCACGCCGACCACGCAGTCCTCGGCTACCCGCTGCGCGTCGAGCACTGGGACGTCGCCAAGCAGCACGCGAAGGTCGCGGCGGCGGTCGTGGCCGGGGTCGACGCCAGCTGGGAGGCGCTGCCCTACTTCTTCACCGACCAGTACGACCTCGGCATGGAGTACGCCGGTAACCCCGGCCCCGACGGCTTCGACCGGGTCGTCCTGCGTGGGGCCACCGACGCGTCGGCCGACCTGCTGTTCACGGCGTTCTGGCTGCGCGGGCCCGAGGCCGAAGCAGAGGTGGTGGCCGGCATGCACGTCAACGACTGGGATGCGATCGGCGACGTACGCCGTCTGGTCGGCACCACCGTCGACGCCGCCCGGCTCGCCGACGCTGGAGTGCCGCTGTCCGAGGTGTGACACCGGCCGTAGTCGACGTCACACCTCGGATCAACGCTGCGTTTCAGACGGCTGCGGCCTCGCGGGGCGCCGGGGCGGCGGCGGTACGACGCCGTTGCACGCGGCTGCGAGTGAAGCCACCCAGCGCGACCAGTCCGAACCCCACGGCGAAGATCGCCAGCGCCACCAGGCCGTAGGACAGCGGGAACGAGGCGGCCGAGAAGGCGGCGTCCTTCCCTCGGTTCAGCATGTCTAGAACCAGGTAGAGGGTCTGGAACACGAAGGCCCAGAGGTAGGCGATCGCGTAGGTCGTGTTGGCGGCGAGGCGGGACCTCATGGCGTAGCCGGCCGGGAAGGCGACCAGCAGCGTGATCACGGCAATCATCGTCGGCTCCTCAGTCCAGCACTGACACGGGCCGGCGCGCCGGCGAGAAGATGAGCACCACGGCCGCGATCGTGAGCAACGTGCTGACGGCGACCAGCAGCTTGATCCACGCGGGCACGTCCACGAAGAAGGCCGGGAGTGCGGTCAGCGTCGTGACGATGATCGCACCCGCAGTGACCCGGAGGGCGACTCGGGAACCGGTCCGCCAGGCCATGACAGCGGCCACGAGGCCGACCACTCCGAGCAAGGTGCCGACGATCAGGATGCTCACCGGCGGACCCTCCTGACCGCTGGGTGTCGGGAACCAGGCGCTGGGGATGTTGCCGGCGCTCATGAGTCCGGCCAGGACGAGGCCGATCTTCTGCCGGGTGGAGGTGGAGCTGGTCGAGGACTTCATGAGGACTCCTTGGGATGAGGCGGATGCTTCCACGATCAGCCGGCCGGCTTCCCCTCGGCGAGAGGCGGTCTGCCCGTCATGTTCCCCCACGCGTCCCGGCCTGCGGGAAGGACTTCCCGGGTCAATTTCGAGTCACTCCCGCCATGATGGCCACATGGGGCTGCGGATCCTGATCGCCGACGACCATCCGGTCGTTCGCGGTGGCCTGCGCGCCCTGGTCGAGACGCTGGACGGACTGGAGGTCGTCGGCGAGGCCGCCGACGGGGAGGCAGCCGTGCGTGACGCGCAGCTGCTCCGGCCGGACGTGGTGCTGATGGACGTCCGGATGCCGGTCCTCGACGGAGTCGAAGCCACCCGCCGGATCCGAGAGCGCGTCCCCGACACCGCCGTCCTGATCCTGACCATGTACGACGACGACGCGACCGTGTTCACGGCGATGCGCGCCGGGGCCCGCGGCTACCTGCTCAAGGGCGCGGAGCAGGCCGACATCCTGGCCGCCGTCCACGCCGTCGTCGCGGGGCAGGTCGTCTTCGGTCCCGGGGTAGCGGGCCGCGTCCTCGGCTACTTCGAGCACCCCCCGGCTGTCGACCCGGGCAAGTTCCCCGAGCTGACCGAGCGCGAACGGGAGATCCTCGACCTCCTCGCCTCCGGCCGGCGTACCGCAGAGATCGCCCAGCACCTCCACCTCTCCCCCAAGACCGTGAGCAACCACCTCACCAGCATCTTTGCGAAGCTCGAGGTGGCAGACCGGACCGCCGCGATCCTCCGGGCCCGGGAGGGTGGCCTCGGCTCGTGATCTCCGACCCCCTGCTCGTGGCCCTGGCGATCGTGGGCGTGAGCTACGCGGGTAGCGGCCTCGGACTGCTCGCGATGCGGAGGGCGAGGGCAAGCGCCGTCGTGCTCGGCCTGGCCGGCCTGGCCGTGCTGGCCGGTGCGGTCTCCGACGCGACCGGGAACCACGATGGCGCTCGACTGTCACTGGTCGCGGCCGGGACACTGCTCTTCCCGGTCGCGCTGATGAGCTATCCACGCCCCGGGTGGCGGCACCCGGTCGATTTCGTCGCGGTCGTCGTGGTGGTCGGCGCCGGCGTGGTTGCGATGGCCTGGTTCAGGAGCCCCCCCGTGTTCGGCACCTTGGGTCTCGTCGTCGGGTGCACGGTCGTCGCGCACCTGTGGTGGAGATTCGAGCGCGAGGACGCGACTACTCGCCGCGGACTCATCTGGGCGTCGCTGGCGACCTCGGTGGCCGGGATCATGTTCTTCCTGGCGGTCTTCCTCCAGCTGGGCGATCTCGGGGTGGCCGCAGGATTGCTCTTGCTGGCCGCCGTCGGCCCTGCGATGTACGTCGGCGTTCTCCGGCCCGAGGTCATCGACGTCCGTGGGCTGGTGGTGCGGGTGGTGGTGGTCTTCACGGCGATGGTGGGCTACGTGGCGGTGTTCATGGGCATTGCCTCGCTGCTGCAGATCCTGAGCGAAGCGACTCCCCCGGTCGCGACGCTGGCGGTGGTGGGCGCGGTGGTGGCCACCACGTTCCACCCGATGCGGGTGGTGCTTCGGGGCGTCATCGACGAGCTGCTCTTCGGATCTCGTCCGGATCCGCTCGACGCGGCGACCCGGGTCGTCGGGCACATCGGCGAGGACCCCGCGCTCGCGCTGCGGGCGATCCGGGAGTCGCTGGTGCTGCCGTACGCCGCCTTGCGAATCGACGGGTGGCTGGTCGCCGAGTCGGGCCAGGAAGTGACCCACACCCGCTCCCTCGCCCTCACCCTGGGGCCAGACCATCAGGGCCAGCTGGTCGTCGGGTTGCGCGCCGGCGACCTGACCCTGTCCACGGGGGACGAACACGTGCTGACCCTGGTCGCGCCCCTGCTCGCGCAGACCCAGCTGGCCGGCACTCTCGCGCAGGACCTACGAGCTTCGCGCGGCCAGGCCGTCACCGCGATCGAGGAGGAGCGGCGCCGGCTCCGCCGGGACCTGCACGACGGTCTCGGCCCCCGGCTCTCGGGAATCGCCTTCACCTCCGACGCCGTGCGCAACACGCTGCGCACCGACCCCGACGGCGCGGAGCAGCTGCTCGGCGCACTCCGGAAGGAGACGGTGACGGCGATCGAGGACATCCGGCAGCTCGTGTACGCCATGCGGCCTCCGGCGCTCGACGAGCTGGGTCTGGTCCGCGCGCTGCGCCAGCAGTCCCAGACGCTGCGGACCCCCGAGGGCATCCCCCTGCAGGTGGACCTCACGCCGGAGAGCCTCCCCCCGCTTCCCGCGGCCGTCGAGGTGGCGGCGTACCGCATCGTGGGGGAGGCGCTGACCAACGTCGCGAGGCATTCGGGCTCGGCGGCGGCGAGCGTCCATCTTGCGCTGGACGAGACCTGCCTGGTGATCGAGGTGCGCGACACCGGCGACCGGGAGGCGACCTGGCGGGCGGGGGTGGGGCTGGCCTCGATGCGAGAGCGCGCCGCGGAGCTCGGCGGCGAGGTGGCGGCCGGGGCCGGCGTCGGCGGTGGCTGCGTCAGGGCCGTGTTGCCCCTCCCGTAGCCAGGCGGCCCGCCACCAGGCGGATCTGGAGGCCGGACGCCCGCAAATTTACCTTTTCGTTACATTTCCCCTAGCCTCGATGCCCATGCTCGCCACTCTGCGCCGCCACCTCGCTTCTGCCCTCGGTCTGATGCTGGTCGCCGCGACTCTGTCCGTCGCCGCGCTGACCGTTCCGAAGACCACCGATGACTCCGTGGAGCTGGCCGGTTGTATCGGCTACTGCGCCTACCCGCGCAACGCCGGCAAGGTCTTCCGTTGGGGCCGCGAGAAGTGGCGCTACGAGTTCGAGACCGGCGCGTTCCCTCGCAAGGTCTGGAAGTCCAACCGCCCCAGGATGATCGGCCAGCAGCACGGCATGCTCACGATCAATGCCAAGCCGGGCATGGGCAAGGTGCGCACCTGGGGCGAGACCCGGGCCTCGAAGTACGGCCGCTGGGAGGCGCGCGTGCGCGCCGTCGAGCTCAGCAGCGCCGGCAAGCACTTCCGCTTCATCTGGCGGCTGGTCCCGGTCAACGGCACCCGCTGCAACAGCAAGGTGATCACGATGGCGTCGTACCGCCCCGGCGACAAGCGGGTCAAGGGCGCCGTCCGGACCCGCCCCGACCACTCCTTCGCCTACTCCCTCGGGCGCGACCTCCGCTCGCGCGCCTGGCACGCGTACGCCGTCGAGGTCACCCCCAGCCACATCTCGTGGTTCGTGGACACCAAGGTGGTGCACACCGAGCGCCGTCCGGCTGCCCTGCAGGGCTACAAGCTGCGTCCGGAGTTCGTGATCAAGGGCCTCAAGGGCCAGACCATGCGTCGCTCGATGATGCAGATGGACTGGGTGCGTCACTACACCCTGGAGCGCAAGAACGCGAAGTCGATCAAGGCTCCGCGGATGGCCCGGACCAACTACGGCAAGGGCTGCTGACCCGGCTCTTCCGTCACTCCCCGGGTCACTCGCGGGGGGCGATCTCGCCCATCTCGACGAAGCCGGAGACCTCGTCGGCGTCGACATAGATGACCTCCGGCCGGGCCGAGACGAGGTCGGGCATCTCGCTCACGAAACGGGCGAAGTGGGCCTGATTCGTGTGCTCCTCGCCGGCCGCGCTGTCCCGGAAGCCCTCGATGCACACGAACATCTGCGGGTCGTCAACGCTGCGCGAGAACTCGAAGAACTCACATCCCGGCTCCGCCTTGACCGCCGCGGAGTAGTACGTCGAGAACTCCTGCCAGGCCTCCATCCGGTCCTCCCGGATGGGGAACTTCACGGTGATCAGGATCATGCGCTTCAGCCTACGCAGGTGCCAGGTGCACCGAAGCCTGAGACGATCCGTGGATGGAGTTCAGCATCACCTCGGTCCTTGCGCTGTTCACGCTCCTCGGCGTCTCGGCGGTGGCCTTCTACGCCGCCAAGCGGCTCGCCGTCCCCTACACCGTGCTGCTGGTCGCCGTCGGTCTGCTGCTCGTCCCGATCGTGCACCTGCCGTGGTTGGCACCGGCGTTCGGGTTCCTCGACGACCTTCAGCTGACGCCGGAGCTGCTCTTCCTGATCTTCCTGCCGATCCTGATCTTCGAGTCCGGCTACGGGATGAGCATCCGCGCGCTGCTCGAGAACGCCTGGACCATCATCCTGCTGGCCGTGGTCGCCCTGCTGATCGCCGCGTTCGGCGTCGCCGGCGTCCTCTGGCTGGTGCTGACCGCAGTCGGCACCCCGGTGCCGTTCGTGGTGCTGTTGCTCTTCGGGTCGATCATCTCCGCAACGGACCCGGTCGCGGTGCTGGCGCTCTTCAAGGAGTTCGGCGCGCCCCGCCGCCTGACGATCATCTTCGAAGGCGAGAGCCTCTTCAACGACGGCACGGCGGTCGCGCTCTTCCTGGTGGTGCTGGGTGTCGCCACGACCGGCTTCGCCGGGCCCAGCACGGTCGCCCTCGGCGCGGTGAGCTTCCTGGTGATGGTGGCGCTGGGAGTGCTGCTCGGCCTGGTGGGTGCGGGCATCTTCACGCTCGCGGTGCGGCGTACCCGCGACAACGACTTCGTCGCAGCCACGCTGCTGATGATCTCCGCCCACATGATCTTCATCACCAGTGAGCTGATCAACGAGCACCACCCCACGATCGTCGGGGTGGACGTGCGGGTCTCGTCGATCATCGCCACGACTATCTCCTCGCTGTTCCTCGGCAACTACGCTCGGCATGCGCTGAGCCCCCGCACCGATGAGTACGTCGACAAGGTGGTCGCCCATCTGGCCTTCGTCGCGAACTCGTTGGTCTTCCTGTTGGCCGGACTGCTGTTCGCCTCGACCGAGGTGGCGCTGCGCGAGCTGTGGCTGGCGATGATCCTGGCGGTGCTGGTGGTGGCCGGGACCCGCGCGGTGTCGGTGTTCGTGGTGACCAGCGGCATCAACCTCGCAGGCATCGACGGCGGCATTCCGCGCGCCTGGCAGGGACTGATGGCCTGGGGCAGCCTCCGCGGTGCCCTCGCGATCATCGTGGTGCTGCTCATCCCGGAGGAGTTCACTGTCGACGGCTGGCCACTCGAGTCGACCCCGCGCGACTTCCTGCTGGGTCTCACCATCTTGTGCATCCTGGTCACCCTGTTCATCAAGGCTCCCCTGATCGGGCCGCTGATCCGGCGGCTGCGCATCGACAAGCCTGTGCCGCTCGATCTGGCTCGGCGCAACCAGCTCGGGATCTACTACCTGCTGGCCGAGCGCGACGGCTTCACCGACGACGAGGCGCGCGCCGTGTTGGCGGCCGACCGGGCACAACGCGACGTGGACCGTCTCGATCTCCGGGTGGCCGGACTCCTCGCCGAGCGTGCCGACCTCGTGGCCGAGCACGGGCCGGATCTCTTCGATCGTTCGGTGCAACTGGTCGCCATCCGGATCGAGGAGCGGACCCTGGCTCAGCTCTATGTCAACGGAGAGCTCGGTGAGCTGACCTACCGCCGCCTGCACGGCAAGCTCCAGCTCCAGGCGGAGCACGTGCTCGCCGGCGACATCGACGCCTTCGACGAACACACTTCGCGGGACCGCAAGGACGTGTTCGACACCCTGGTGGCGTGGCTGATCACGCGGCTGGCCCGAGCCCGACCGGAGCGCGCCCAGGTCGGCGTGGTCGAGTCGACCCGAGCGCAGTTGATCATGTCCCGACGGGTGGTGCGCGTGCTCGGCGCGATGCAGGGCGACCGCGAGACGCCGGTCTTCCATCCGGAGTCGCTCGAGGGTGTGCTCGCGACGTACCGCGCCTACGACGCCGCCTGCAGCGACAACCTCGCCGAGTTGGTGACCGGCGCACCCGAGGACATCTCCGCGATCGTGGACCGACTGGCCCAACTGTCCCGCAACGCGTGGGGGATGCGCGCGATCTCGGTGCTCAACTCCCACGGCGTCAGTGACCCCGACGACGACGAGTGGCTCGCCGAGACCTTCGCGGAGTGAGGTGTCCGCCGGTCCCGTGCGCGCTACTAGTCTCGGGCGAGTGACGACCGGGGAGGTGCTGCGCGCGGAGGGCCTGACCCGACGTCTGGACGACGGCACGATGATCGTCGACGACGTGTCGTTCGCGGTCGACCGCGGTGACGTGGTCGCGGTCGTGGGAGGAAGCGGGGCTGGGAAGTCGTCCTTGCTGCGGCTGCTGAACCGACTCGACGAGCCGACCGCCGGCCGCGTGCTGGTGGAGGGTGCGCCGCACACCGGGCTGGAGCCGTCGCTGCTGCGGCGGCAGCTCGGCATGGTGCCGCAGACCCCGCGAATGTTCCCGGGCACCGTCGCCGACAACCTGCGCTGGGCGTTCACGGCCCGCGGGGAGAGCCTTGCCGCTGAGGCCGTCTCGAACCTGTTGGCGAGGGTCCAGCTGGCCGGGTACGCCGACCGCGAGGCCGCGTCCCTCTCCGGCGGTGAGGCGCAGCGCGTCTCCCTGGCGCGGGTGCTGGCGAACCGGCCGCAGGTGCTGCTGCTCGACGAACCGACCTCGGCGCTGGACGAGGACACCAAGGGTGAGGTGGAGGCGACACTGCACGACCTGCTGTCGTCCGGCGAGGTGACCTGTCTCGTGGTCACCCACGACGACGCCCAGGCGCGTCGGCTGGCGGGGCGGGCACTGCGGATGAAGGGCGGCCGCGTCGTGGCCGACGGGCCGGTCGCGGAGGTGCTCGGATGATCACCCACTGGCTGCACGACACCTGGGCGATCGCGCTCACCCAGGCGGCCGTCGCCGTGCTGCTCGTGATCGCGGTGCTCCTGGTGGCGCGGCGCTACGGCGTCTCGATGTTCGGCGAGACGACCTGGGCGATGCTGCGCGGCTTCGTGCAGGTGGTCGCGGTCGGGTCGGTGCTGGCGGTGCTGCTGCGCGGACCCGTCTGGACGGGCGTGATCGTGCTGCTCGGGATGTTCGTCGCCGCGGCCTCGATCGCGCGGCGCCGGGCCCGAGGCATCCCCGGCGCCTTCGGGCTGATCCTGACCGCGCTGCTGATCGGGGCCGGCAGCGTGATCGTGGTGATGACCGCGCTCGGGGTGATGCGAGCGGAGATCGCGACGCTCGTGCCGGTCGGGTCGATGCTGCTGTCGAACGCCATGAACGCCTGCACCCAGATGCTCGAGCGGCTGCACTCCGACATCGCCGCGCATCGTGGCGACATCGAGGCCAAGCTGGCCTTGGGCGGGTCCCCGCCTGCCTGCGTGGCGCCGTACGTCGAGAGCGCCGTGCGCGCCTCGATGATCCCGCAGGTGAACACGATGACCGCGCTCGGCATCGTGTTCATCCCAGGGCTGATGTCCGGCATGGTGCTGGCCGGTGCCGATCCGGTGCAGGCCGCGATCTACCAGTTCGTGGTGATCGCGATGATCCTGGCCGCCGGCGGACTGACCGCGATGGCGGCCGCGGTGCTGGTGCGATCGCGCTTCTTCACGGCCGCCGAGCAGCTCGTGGTGCCGGTGGGCTGAGGGCAGTGGCCGGGCAGCCGGTGGCCCGGGGCGGGTGGCCGGGGCGGGTGGCCGGGGCGGGAATGTCTACTGGTGCGTACGGAGCACCAGGTGCGTCGTACACACCAGTAGACCGGTCAGCGCACAGACTCCCGTCCCGCGCGAGCGCGGCTCCCCGGTGTCATCGGCTCCGGTCGACGTCGGACGTGCGGTGCAGCACGGTCAGGGCTGCGGCGGCCAATCCCAATGAGATCCCGCTGAACACGGTCCGCAGCTGGTTGAAGACCTGCCACCGGCCGGAGTAGTCGCTCCAGACCTCCTGCGCCGACGCCACGTCCGTCGGCACGACGACATCGGCCAGGGTCTCGTTCATGGGGACGTTGACGGCCATCGTGAGGATCAGCCCGCCGACGAGGTAGACCAGCGCCGCGGCGAGGAGCAGCCCGCCGGAGAGCCGACGCCGCTCGCGCCAGGCCAGGACGGCGGCGACGGTCAGCACCACCGGAGTGAGGAAGAAGGCCGGGAAGAAGACGGCGTTGCGCACTGACGCATTCATCGCCTGCATCGCTTCGATGGCAACGCGCGGGTCGGCCTCGTCGAGGCCCCACATCGTGGAGCACACCCAGGCGAAGAAGAAGCCGAAGATCGCGCCGGCGAAGAGAACGCCGGTCCAGGCTGCGGCAACGGCGGGAGTCAGCAGGCGCGCGTCGGACGACGTCGTGGCAGGGGCGGTCGGGTCGACCTCTAAAGGAACGGTTGCGTTCGGTTTCATGTTCCTCAGTATCCGAACTATGAGGTACGCTTGTCAAGCCATGGCCCCCCAGAAGACCGCAGTGACGCCTGCCCGCCGCGGGCGACTTCCTGCCCACGAACGCGCGCGGCGCGAGCAAGAGGTGTTAGCCGCGACGATCCGGGTGATCGTCGCCCAGGGGTACGCCGCCGCCACGATGCAGGCCATCGCCGACGAAGCACACGCGTCGAAGGAGACTTTGTATGCGTGGTTCGGCGATCGCGAAGCGCTCGTGGCCGCGCTGATCCGCGCCAACGCCGATGACTCCGCCGCTGCCCTCACCGAGTCGCTGTCGCGCCCGGCCACCGACACCGCGCAGGCGCGAGCCACCCTCGAGGCCTACGCCCGGTCGCTCCTGCGTCTGCTGACCGGGGAGGTCTCGATCGCCCTCAACCGCGCAGCGATGAGCTCGCCGGCCCTCGCCGCCGAGCTGTTGAGCTCCGGTCGCCACCGGGTCGGCCCGATCGCTGCGGCGTACCTCGCCGAGCTGTACGCCGCCGGCCTGAGCCCGCACCCGAAGCCCGATCGCGCCTTCTCGTTCCTCTACGGGCTCGTGGTGCAGGACACCCAGATCCGCGTCCTGCTCGGCGAGCCGGCCCCGACCGCACGGGCCATCGCCGCCCGCGCCCGCTGGGCGATCGCGACGTTCCTCGCGGCAGAGCCGGTCTGACGATGGCCGCTACTGAGGCGTGGCGGTGATCTTCACCGAGCCGGGGCCCGGGTGTCCCCACCAGCGTCGGCGTCGGCGTCTACTGGTGCGTACGGAGCACCTGGTGCGTCGTACACACCAGTAGACCCGTCACCGCGACCCGGCCGGAGGTCCGTGTCGCAGCGCCCAGGTGGCGTCGTAGCCGTCGTACTCGACGTCGTCGTAGACGTAGGTCCCGGTCTCGGGGATCACCCAGACGAACGGCGAGCTCTCACTCGGGATCACACCCGCCGGCCCCTGGATCTCGAACTCCGAGCCGGGGTAGCGGTCAGCATCGAGCCACACGACCTCGCCGGCCTCGGCGTAGAAGCTGCCACGTAGCCACTCGCAGGTGAGCCCGCTGACGGAGACGCTGACCGGGTCGCCGTCGAGAACGATTCCCAGGTCGCGACCCGACGAGACCTGGATCGGGCCGCTGCCGTTGCCGCCCGCGCCCGGGATCACGACGTAGTAGGTCCCCTCCTCCGGGATCGCCGCCCGCCATCCGCCGATCTGCGGCTCGCCACTCGGACGGAAGATCACGGGGAAGCCCGGCGACTGGCCGCAGACGCCCCGAAGGCTCCACGGCAGGTTGTCGGGGTTGTCGATCGCCAGCACGACCGCGTCCTCGCTTGCCGCCCGCTGCTCGATCTGCACGGGCGCGCCGTCCACAGTGGCGTCGAGCACTGGGACGTCCCAGACCGCAACCCGGACGGACTGTTCGCGGTAGCGCAGCGTGTAGTCGCCGTTGGCCGGGAGACGGTAGAGCGAGCCCGTGACCCAGCTGTCGAGCCACACCGGCACCGGTTGGCCACTGGGATCGAGGAGCTCGCTCGTCTCGCCGATCTGGGTGAGCGCCACCGCTTGACCGGCCACCCCGGGGAACCTGACGTCCAGGAACTGCCCGGGAACATCGGTGTTGACGTACTCGAGGCTGTCGAACGGGAGGTCGACCACCTTGGGCGTCGAAGCGTAGAGCTCGTCGACGGGGTGCCGGCCGACGCGGAGGGTGTACGTGCCGGCCGTGGTCGACGTGAACTGCCACAGGTTCTGGTCGGCCCTCAGCGGCACCGGGATGCCGCCGGGCGCGAGCACAGCGTCGATCTGCTGCAACGGATTGGCCAGCAGGTTCACGACCCTCCCTGCTGGTACCTCGACGCGGACGTCGGCCCACTGGGCCAGCCAGGCGTGGGGCATCGTCGTGTTGAGTGCCAGCGTCAGGGGAGGAACAGCCGGGACCTTGTCGTCGGCGCGGACGGTCAGACGGGTCGGGTTGCCGACCAGCTTTGCGCGCAGCACGACGCCGGGGGCCAACCACCTCCGGTCCAACGGCACTCGGAAACTGCGGACGCCATGGTTCAGCGAGACCGTCTTCTGGGTGCGCCAGATCCCGGAGGTGTCGCGGACCCGGAGGGCCACGGGCGCGGATCCGGCGTACGACGACCGCACCCGCGCCTTGAGCTGGCGCCGGCCGCTCGGGCTGTCTTTCCACCGCAGCCGAAGCTCCAGCGTCGGCCGCCAGCGACCGCTACGGACGCGGTCCTCCGGCGTCGTCGCTGTGCCGGCCGCCGGCGACGATGCCGAGGCCGCGCTGGTCGGTGGCGGCGGGCCTGGCGGCGTATCGGGCGAGCTCGTCGCCGTGGCCGGGGTCGTCACAGCGACGGAGATGAGGACGCTCGCGAAGGCCAGCAAGATCCCCCGCGCGCGCGGCTGAGCTTCACGCACGCCTCATCATCGGGGTCGGGGTTCCCGCTGTCTCGCGATTCGCGGAACTGAGGGTCGGGAGGCCGGGGCCTGCGATGGCGGCTACTGGTGCGTACGGAGCACCTGGTGCGTCGTACACACCAGTAGCCCGGCCGACCCCCCTGGACACCGCCGCACGGGAGCGGCATCGTGCCAGACATGAAGCGTCTCGGTGCACTAGCTCTGTCCGTTCTCATGATGGCCGCGCTGCTCCCGGGAGGCCGCGCCGCGGCGGGCGAGCGCCATCACCCCCACCAGCGGATCACGTGGCAGGAGACCGTGGTCGACGCCGACCAGAGCTTCCGCGGTCTCGACGCCGTCAACCGCCGCACCGCCTGGGTCACCGGGGGAAGCGCCACCGGCGGTCCGGGGCGGGTGTTCCGCACCACCAACGGCGGCAGGAGCTGGCACGACGTCAGCCCGCCCAACACCGAAGGGCTGCTGTTCCGCGACGTCGAGGCCCGCAGCGCGCGCACCGCGGTGGTGCTGGCGATCGGGCCGGGCGACGCCTCGCGGGTCTACCGGTCCACCGACGGCGGCGCGACCTGGGACGCGACCTTCGTCAACGACGACCCGGCGGCCTTCTACGACTGCATGGCGTTCTTCCCCGGCGGCCGGCGCGGGCTGGTCATGGGCGACCCGGTGGACGGGAAGTTCCGGATCCTCGCCACCCGCGACTTCGGCCGATCCTGGGCCGTGCTGCCCGACGACGGGATGCCCGAGGCACCCACGGAGTACGGCTTCGCCGCCAGCGGTGACTGCCTGGTCACAGCGGGGCGGTCGGCGTACTTCGGCTCCGGCGGCGGGGCCGCAAGGGTCTTCCGCTCCGACGACTTCGGGCTCACCTGGACCGCGAGCGACTCGACGATCCCGGCGGGCGACTCGGCGGGCGTCTTCGCCCTCGCCTTCCGTACGCCGCGTGACGGCGTCGCCGTCGGTGGCGACTTCGCCGACCCGACTGACGGCATCGACGGCGTCGCCCTGACCCGAGGCGGCCGGACCTGGCGCAACGCCGGCGACCTCTCCCATCTCGCCGAGGACGTCGCGTACCTCCCCCGCCATCGGCAGTGGCTGCTCGCCACCGGCGAGTCGGGTGCGGTGAGGGGGACCAGCCTCAGCAAGGACGGGGGGCGGTCGTGGACGCAGGTGAGCGAGACCGGGTACCACGCCCTCGACTGCACGCGGGACGGCTCGTGCTGGGCTGCGGGTGGCAACGGGCGGGTCGCGCGGCTCGGCCGCTGAACCCGCCGAGAATGGCCCTAGCGCCCCTGAACCCCTACCGTTAGCGGGTGAACGACCACTCCGAGCCGGCCACGGCTCAGCCCGATCTCACCTTCGCCGACCTGGGACTCGGACAGGCGATGCTCGCAGCCCTCCGCGGGGTCGGCTACGAGACGCCCTCGGCGATCCAGGCCAAGACGATCCCGCACCTGCTCGCCGGGCAGGACGTCGTCGGTCTGGCACAGACCGGCACTGGCAAGACGGCGGCATTCGCGTTGCCGATCCTCGAGCAGCTCGACGTCCACCAGAAGGCGCCCCAGGTGCTGGTGCTCGCCCCGACCCGCGAGCTCGCGGTCCAGGTCTGCGAGGCCTTCGAGAAGTACGCCGGCCACCTGCGCGGCGTCCACATGCTCCCGGTCTACGGCGGCCAGGGGTACGGCGTCCAGCTCTCCGCGCTGCGCCGCGGGGTCCACGTGGTGGTGGGCACGCCGGGCCGGATCATGGACCACCTGGAGAAGGGCACGCTCGACCTGTCGCAGCTGCGGTTCTGCGTGCTCGACGAGGCCGACGAGATGCTGAAGATGGGCTTCGCCGAGGACGTCGAGACGATCCTCGCCCGACACCCCGGAGACCAAGCAGGTCGCACTCTTCTCGGCCACCATGCCGCCCGCCGATCCGCCGACTGGCGGCGCGCTACCTCCATGACCCGGTCGAGGTCACCGTCAAGGGCAAGACGGCCACCGCCGCCAACATCACCCAGCGTTACCTCATCGTCTGCTACCCGCAGAAGATCGACGCGCTCACCCGCATCCTCGAGGTGGAGAACTTCGAGGCGATGATCGTCTTCGTCCGCACCAAGAACGAGACCGAGATGCTCGCCGAGAAGCTCCGTGCCCGCGGTTTCTCGGCCGAGGCGATCAACGGCGACATCGCCCAGCCGCAGCGTGAGCGCACCGTCAATCGGCTCCGGTCCGGCAAGCTGGACATCCTGGTCGCCACGGACGTCGCTGCGCGCGGTCTCGATGTCGAGCGGGTCAGCCATGTCGTCAACTACGACATCCCCACCGACCCCGAGTCCTACGTCCACCGCATCGGCCGCACCGGCCGGGCCGGTCGCAGCGGGGACGCGATCTCCTTCGTCACGCCGCGCGAGCGCTACCTGCTCAAGCACATCGAGAAGGCCACCAGGCAACAGCTGACCGAGATGAAGACCCCCTCGGTCGACGACGTGAACACCACGCGCCTGGCCCGATTCGACGACCGGATCACCGCGGCGCTCAGCACTCCCGACGTCGGCTTCTTCCGCGACGTGGTGACGCACTACGTGCAGGAGTACGACGTCCCGGAGGTCGACGTCGCGGCCGCGCTGGCCCTGGTGATGCAGGGCGACACGCCTCTCTTGGTCTCCGAGGAACTGCGGCCCCCGAAGGCCGAGCGGGAGCGGCCGGGCAAGGGCACCCCTGCCGGCCCCCGCCGCCACCGGGACGACGGCCGCGAGCGGGCGTCGTACCGCCTCGCCGTCGGGAAGCGCCAGAAGGTGGAGCCTCGCCAGATCGTCGGCGCACTGGCCAACGAAGGCGGCCTGAGTCGCGGCGACTTCGGGAAGATCACCATCAACATCGACCACACGCTGGTCGAGCTGCCCGACCTCGACGACTCCGTGCTCGACCGGCTGCGCGGCACCCGGATCTCCGGCAAGCTGATCGAGATCCGCCCCGACACGGGGCGGCCGGGCGGGCGCAAGGGCAACCCCCGCAAGCCGTAGCGCTGACCCGGGGCGTCGACCTGCTGCCCGATGGCCGCGGCGGGCTGAAGGGCCACACAGACCTACCGAACGTGGGTGCCCCGCGGGGCTCCCCGCTACATCTGCGGCCTCGGTACGTCGTGGTGGCCCCTCAGGCTGATCTGACCAACTCCGCCAGCGTGCGCCGCGCCAACCACGGCTCCGACACCACGCAGACCCACGGGAAGCGCAGCACTCGCCAACCGCGGACCACCAGGTCGTTGTAGCGATAGCAGTCATGGGCGAACGAGCTCGGATCAGCGTGATGGGAGAACGAGTCCGCCTCGAGGACCAGCCTTCGCCCGGGGTCGACCAGGTCCGGGTGCAGCACCTGGTCACGCACGGCGATCGGATGCTGAGGCTGCACCTCGAGCCCCGCCTCCAGCGCCAGCGCGCGCAGTGACGACTCGAACGGGTTCGCCGCCCGGCGGTCGGCCTGGGCGACCACAAGCCGCACTCGCGCCGCTCCCGCGCCCCGGACCGCCGCGGCGGCGACCTCCAACTGCACCGGGTCGACGCCGTGCCGCAGCGCCGAGTCGACGACCGACAGCGCGACCGGGAACGGCAGGTCCCGAGCACAGTCGACCACGGTCTGCTCCGGGTCGGTGGCAACGCCGTCGGCGGACAAGATCACCCGGAGCCGATGGAGCTGGATCTCACGACGGTCGCGGACCTTGCGGCCCCGAGGCACCGCGACATGCGGCCGCTCCAACGGCAGCGGCACCTCCCAGCCGTGCCAGGCCGCCGCGCTCGTGTGGGACAGTACGCCGCTCGCGGCGGCCGCGGCGCGGACCGCCCGGGGCTGGGTGGGAAGCCCGAACCGGTTCGGGCCGAGCCGCACCACCTCCCCGCGCTGGAGCGCGCCGCGCACCTTCTTCGGGCTGGTCGCCGCGCGCAACGACGTGCCGCTCAGGAGGCCGCCGGCCGCCACCAGCACCTCGCTCGGCGTCGCTGACATGCCCGCCAGTCTCGCGCAGGACTCGGGTGGGTGCGGTCACCTCTCCACAGGGCTGCCTCGCGCGCCCGGCTCGCGCGCGCCGACCTCGGCTAGACCCGCAGACCCGCGTCGATCTCGGCCAGCGCCTGGGCGAGATCCACGGTCGGGGACCAGCCCCAGCCGTGGGCGCGACCGGCCAGGATGCTGCCGGTCCAGGCCGGCGCGTCCTCCCAGACCGGCTCGACGCCGAGAGCCCGGGTGACCGTCTCGTAGTAGTCGCGGGCCGTGGCTGGGTCTGCCGCGAGGTTGACGGCGGTGCAGCCACCGGCGACCGGTCCACGGTCGGCGTCCCTCGACGTCTCGACCCGCCCCGAGGCCACGTCGGCGGCGATGGCAGCGAGGTCGTCGACGTGGACCCAGGAGAAGGTCGCCCCGGGGACGGCGCGGCGGGCCACCTCGTCGTCTCGCATCTCGGCCGGTCGCAGGGTGTTCCAGATCGAGCTCTCGCCGGGCCCGAGGATCGCCGGTGGCCGGAGGAGCACACGGGTCATCCCGCCGACCTCGGCCAGAGCGGCGTCGGTGTCGCGCTTGGTCACGCAGTAGGCGTTCGCCTCGTCGGGGACCAACGGCGACGACTCGTCCACATCCCCGGTCCCGGGCAGCCGGTCGTAGACCGCCGCAGTCGAGATGTGGAGCATCCACTCGGCGCCGGCGTCCCGGGCCGCCCTGGCGATGACCGGGGTCCCAGCCACCGCGATTCGGTGCTGCGTCTCGAGATCGGCCGCCATCGGGTGCACGGTCGTGACGAGGGCGCCGACCCCGGTGACGACCGCAGCCGCGAAGTCAGGGTCGAAGAAGTCACCCACCCACTCCTCGACGCCTCCGATCCCCGGTGCCGTCCCGGGGCGTCGTACGACGGCACGCACGGTCGCGCCCCGATCGACGAGCGCCGCGCAGGTGCGGGAGCCGACGAGGCCGTTGGCTCCGGTGACCACGACGAGCGGGGACGGGGCGGCGCTGGACTCGCTCATGGGGCTACCCTGACACGCCGACCTGGGTAAGGCCCACCAGGCGCCGACGGCGAGGAGACTCATCATCAGCAGACGATTCGAGGAGCTCGACGCCCAGGAGACCCGGCTCGGGGAGATCACCCTGCGCCGGCGCATCGACCCCCAGCTCCAGGTCGAGATCTACGAAGTGAAGCTCGGCGACGAGTTCCTGATGTCGAGCCTCTTCACCGTGGCCGAGAAGAGGCTGGCCGATCTCGTGCTCGCCGCCGCCACTGGCGAGGCCCTCGACGTCCTCGTCGGAGGCCTCGGGCTCGGCTACACGGCGGTGGCTGCGCTGAAGGACGACCGGGTGCGCTCCCTCACCGTCGTCGACGCGCTGGCGGAGGTCATCGGGTGGCACCAGGACGGCCTGCTTCCCGAAGCCGCGGCCCTCACCTCCGACCCACGCACGCACCTCGTCGAAGGCGACTTCTTCGCCCTGATGCGCGGCGACGCACACTTCGCCGAGGCGATCCCGGACCGGTTCCACGCCATCCTGCTCGACATCGATCACACACCTCGCCACGTGCTCCACCCCAGCCACGAGCCGTTCTACACAGCGGAGGGGCTGGGGCATCTCCGCCGACACCTGGAGCCCCAGGGGGTCTTCGGGCTCTGGTCGGACGACCCGCCGGATGCCGACTTCCTCGCCGCGTTGGCCGAGACCTTCCCCCGGTCAGCGGCCGAGGTCATCACCTTCCCGAACCCGCTCACCCGTGGTGAGTCGACGGCGACCGTGTACGTCGCCACCACCTAGCGCGGTCGGTGCCGCTGCCGACGTGGGGGCCGGCGTCGGGGCCTCGCCGACCTACCGAAGTACGGCGCCGAGCGGGGCGCCTCCCTCCACACCGGACTTCGGTACGTTGTGGTGGCCCGGCACGCGTTGGGTGGACGGAGGAGGACCATGCCTGCGAACGCCAAGACAGAGCACGGCGGCTTCAGCGCCGAGGAGCGCGCCGCCATGAAGGAGCGCGCGGCCGAGCTGCGCACCGAGGGCAAGAAGGGCGCCAAGAAGGCCGACGGCCTCCGGGCCGTGCTCGACGCGATCGCGAAGATGGCCCCGGAGGACCGGGCCCTCGCCGAGCGAGTCCATGTGGCGGTGACCACGAACGCCCCTGAGCTGTCACCGAAGACGTGGTACGGCATGGCGGCCTATGCGAACGCCGACGACAAGGTCGTCGTCTTCTTCCAGGACGCCGGCAAGTTCAAGTTCCGCTACTGCACCCTCGGCTTCCAGGACGCCGCCAACCTCGACGACGGCGACATGTGGGCGGCGTCGTTCGCACTCAAGAAGTGGAGTCCGGCGGTGGAGAAGAAGATCGTCGCGCTGGTGAAGGCGGCGACCTCCTGAGGAGGCCACCGCCCACCCTCACCCGGGGGACGTCAGTGGGTTGATCCAGGCGACCTCGGAGAACCGCGCGAAGTCGGTGTCGGCCGACACCACCGCGACGCCGTGCTCGACCGCGATGGCTGCCAGCTGGGCGTCGGTGGTCATCCCCGACCCGAGGTGGTGACGGAGCATCAGGTCACGGCAGATCCCCAGGGTGCGCTCGCCCACCGGCGGGACCCAGGCGACTGGTGACTCGAGCCAGCTGTCGACTGCCCCCCACGCTTGCGCCGTGCTCAACGGATGCCGCGCCGCGCGCGGATGCGTCACGATCCGGACGAAGGCGCCCACGGTCTGCGACGGGAGGCCCACCCGCACCTGGCCGGTGAGCGCCGAGGCGAGCCAGTCGGCCGCGGGTCGGTGGTGCGGGGAGTCCCGGTCGGTGGCGTAGAGCAGGACGTTGGCGTCGACGATCATCTGACGCTCACGATCCTCGGACGTCCAGGTCGTCGAGCAGCTCCAACGCCTGAGCGGTGTCGGTGACGTCGATGGTCAACCCGAGCTCGAAGGTCACCGGCGCGAACACATAGTCGGCCCTGGTCGGGAGCGTGCCCCGCCGGGCCAAGGCGTTGACCGCCTCGGACACGCCCAGCCCCTCGTCACGGCGCAGTCGCTCCACGGCCGCCTCGACGTCGGGGTCGAGGTTGATGGTGGTGCGCATGGCTCCAGACTAGCGCATCATGATGCGCCATAAGGTGCGTTGTGATGCGCGAGGAGCGTCCGGTCGAGGTCACAAGGCCGACAGATGCGGCACACAGCAGCCGCACAGACGCCGTCTCCACAGTGGTGCCATGGATGATGCGAACCGAACTCAGACCCCCGCCCTCTTCATGCCAAGCCGTCGGATGCTTCTCGGGATGGTCCCCCTGGCTGCGCTGGCCGTGGTCGGCACGGCATGCGGGGTGACCGAAACGAACGGCTCGGACTCCTCCACGGCAAGCGACTCGACGCCGACGTCGGCGAGTGCCACGACGGCGGCCGCCGCCGCGCTCGTCTTCCCGTTGACCGCGACCGGCCAGACCACGTGCTACGACGAAGACGGTGCCGAGATCGCCTGCCCGGCCGAAGGCGAGTCCCTCTACGGCCAGGACGCCCAGTTCACCGAGGGCGCGCCGATGTCGTTCACCGACCACGGCGATGGGACGGTCACCGACAACACGACCGGACTGACCTGGCAGCAGGTGCCCTCCTCCGACGGCTTCACCTGGCAGGAGTCCCTCGACTACGCCGACGGGCTCGACCTCGGCAGCCACGACGACTGGCGGCTGCCGACGGTCACGGAGCTCTACTCGATCTCCGCCTTCAGCTCGGGCTGGCCCTACCTCGACACGGAGTACTTCTCGCTGGCCAGCGGCGAGGTGACCAAGGACGAGCAGTACTGGACCAGCACCCGCTACGTCGGCACGACGGTCGAGGGCGGGGACGATGCCGCCTTCGGGGTCAATGCGGTCACGGGCCACATCAAGGCCTACGCCGCTGCGGCCGGCGGTCCCGTCGGCGGCAACTACGTGCGCGTGGTGCGCGGCGACGGCTATGGGACCAACGACTTCGCCGACAACGGCGACGGCACCGTCACCGACGCCGCAGCCGGCCTGATGTGGGCGCAGGGCGACGACGGTGTCCAGCTCGACTGGAAGGAGGCTCTCGCCCACGCCAGCGACTCCGAGGTCGGCGGATACTCCGACTGGCGGCTGCCGAACGTCAAGGAGCTGCAGAGCCTCGTCGACTACTCCAGGTCGCCGTCGGCGACGGAATCCGAGAGTGTCGGCCCGGCCATCGACGATGTCTTCGACTCGACCCCCATGACCAACGAGGGAGGTGAGAGCGACTACGGCTACTACTGGACGAGCACGTCAGCGAACTTCACCGGCGGCGAGCCCTACTACTACGCCTGGTACGTCGCGTTCGGCCGTGCGGTGAATGAGGAGGGCCTGGACTTCCACGGCGCCGGCGCGGTCCGTTTCGACACCAAGACGGAGGACGGCCCCGATGGCGAAGGTGGCGAGCGCTACACCAACTTCGTCCGCCTCGTCAGGGACGCGGCATAGGCCAAGGCCCGGCGCCGCGTCAGTGACTCCTGCTCGCGGTCACTTCTTCTTCGACTGCATGCTGTCGGCCAAGGTCTCGCCCGATCCCTTGCCGCGCTTCGCCGCGCGCTTCTCCTTGAGGGACTTGCCGGACTTCTTGGTCATGGTCTTCCGCGGCGACTTGTCGCTCATGCGAGGTCTCTCTCTGGGAGGGAAGCCTGAACGGCTCCATGACCCGAGAGTACGCCCTGCCCGCCAGCGGCAGCTCGGGCCGCGGGAGGCGCGCCTGTCGGGGACTGTCGGTCGCCGGGCCTAGGGTTGGCCAGGTGAGCCGACGATGAGCAAGATCGATGCGATGCGCGCGATGCGCGAAGCCCGCTACGCCGAGCGCGCGGCCGGCACCAAGACGCCGGGCACGGTGCGCACGGCGCTCGTGCGACCGTCTCCGGAAGCCGCGGGGCCGGCCCCGACCGCCCCGGAGCCTCCCGGAGAGGCGTTGTGTGGCCACCGTTCCATGAACGGTCGCACCTGCACCCGAGAGCACGGCCACGCGGCCAAGAGCCACCGCTACGGCTGAGAGTGACTATGGTCTCTGGCATAGTCCTTAGTCGAAGGTTGCCCGATGCCTAGCTCACGCTCCACCACCCGCCAGCGCATGGTCACCAGCGCAGCCGGGCTGATCCGCAAACACGGCGCGACCGCGACCAGCATCGACCGGGTGTTGGCGCTCAGCGGAGCCCCCCGGGGCTCGGTCTATCACCACTTCCCCGGCGGGCGGGTGCAGCTGGTGGAGGAGGCCGTGGGGTACGCCGGCGGCTATGTCAGCGCGCTCCTCGAGGACGCGGCCCAGGCCGGCGACCCGGTGGCTGCGGTCGAGCAGTTCCTGCAGCTGTGGCGCGAACAGCTGGTGGCGAGCGACTTCCAGGCCGGCTGCCCGGTGGCGGCGGTGGCGGTGGAGGTCAACGAGGAGGCGCCGCAGCTCATCGACGCGGCCGGGCTGGCGTTCGCCCGCTGGGAGGGACAGCTCCACGCCATCTTCGACCACGCGGGGCTCGACCCCGATCGAGCTGCGAGCCTGGCGACGCTGGTGATCGCCGCCGTCGAAGGCGCGCTGGTGATGGCCCGCGCGCAGCGGCGTACCCACCCTCTCGACGCCGTCGGTGCCGAGCTCCGCGCCTTGGTCACCCAGGCCCTGGAGGGCAGCCGACCGCCTGCATCCCCCGCGGGCTGATCGGCGGCATCCGCCCACGCCGCAGGGCAGGGCGGCTCCGGTGCCACGCGAGGTCGCGCTTCTACTGGTGTGTACGGCGCAGCAGGCGCGTCGTACACACCAGTAGACATTGCCGGCCCACGTGCACGACGTCAGCCCACGCTGAGCCACTCGAGCAGCGTCGTGTTCACCTCGTCGTCGCGGAAGAACGAGCAGTGGTCGATGCCTCGGTCGGCGGCCAGAACCAGACGGTTCGCGATCGGGAAGCCCCCTGCGTCCGGCACGTCCCAGCAGCCGCCGGTCGGCACCACCAGGTCGTTGGCCTGGGAGAACACCAGGTCCGTCGCGCCGTTGCGCGCCACCCGCGCCAGCGGCGCGCCGCTGGGCGGTTCGTAGTCGGCGGCCATCGCCCAGACCTCGGTCGCCGATGCCGGGCGTGCGTTGAGCGCCGCGAGGTACTCCCCGGTGGGGTCCATGGACGTGAGCCCGTCGAGGCCGCCCATGGCGCCGACGGCCAGCTGCTTGAGCACCGTGAAGACGACGCCCAGGGTGTCGGTCACCCCGTTGTCCGGCACGAACTGCGCCAGGTCGGTGACCCGGTCCAGCAGGTCGGACAGGTGCCGGCGGTCCGCGAGGACGGTGCCGGCGTTCGGGGCCGCCACCATCACCAGGCGACGCACCCGGAGGACCTCGGCAGCCGCGAGCTCGCGACCGACCAGGCCGCCGCGCGAGTGCGTGATGACGTCGACCTCCAGGTCCAGCCCGTCCGGAAGCAGACTCGCGAGCTGGTCGACGTTCTCCCGCGGCGTCACCGAGACCGAGGGGTGGTCCAGCGCGAACACCCGCCCGTCGTACCGGTCGTGCAGGGTCTGCATGGTCGCGGTGGGGACGCCACCGAAGGCGCCGTGCGCCGTCGAGAAGGTGCCGTGCACCAACAGCAGGGCCGGGCCACCGGCGAGCTTCGCCCAGTCGTCGTCGGTGAACTCCGCACTGTCGGGTCGGCCGAAGCCGTCGACCGTCATCCACCGCACCCGCGGCGGCCGGTGCTTGGCCTCCCAGCGGCTGGCGAAGTGGTCGCCCACCTTGCCGACCAGCGGGTCGACCAGCGGGAACACCAGAACCTTGAGCAGCTTGGTGCCCGCGGCGCCGAGCACACCGCGTTGTCCAGCGCCGTCGCGTTCCGCCAGGGGTACGACGGCGCGGGGGATCCGGTAGGTACGCCGCTCGCCACCCCGCGTCGGCACGGTCTCCGGCGGGATGTCGTCAGGGAGATGCCAGGACAGCGAGCCGTCCTCGGCGGCGTACAGCAGGACCTGGCCGTTGCCCTCTCCCGGCGCCGGCACGTCGACCACGATGTCGTCGGAGCCCCCACTCGCCCGGGTCCCGCCGCCGGCCACGAGCTCGGTGTGGTCGGTCACCACGACCGAGAGCTGCTCCTGCATGCCGGCCTCGTCGAGCGCCGCCCGGAAGTCCTCCGAGGACTGCTCGGCGCCGCGCATGCCGTCACTGCCGCTGCGGAACACCTCCGCCTGGCCGGTGAGACCGGGTGTGGTGAGGACGACGTCCCCGACGGTGACCGGGATGCCTTCTGGTCGTAGCTGTTCGGCCATGGTTCTCTCCTGCGTGGTTGCCTGGGAGTGCTTCGGTCAGCCGGCCGGCGAGCGGGCCAGCCGCAGTCGGGGATGCCCGAAGACCTGGTAGGCGACGAGCGTCGCGTGCAGCCCGGGCTCGCCGGCGCGGACGCCGGCCTCGGTGTACGTCGCCCGCAGCGCGCGCACCGCCTCGGCGGCCGACACGGGCTCCGGCGCGGTCAGGGTCGAGGCGTAGAACTGCCGAGCGAACGCCGCTGCCACGTCGTCGCGGACGTTCCACAGGGGCGCCACCACCGCCGTGGCTCCGATCCGCAGCAGGGTCGAGGCGAAGCCGCCGTAGTCACCGAGCACCCGTTCGTCGGCGCCGACCTGGCAGGCGTTGAGGAACACGAACGGCCCCTGGTCCAGCTGCCCGTTCTCCAGGTCTACCGGCGACAGGAACTGGGCCGTCGCACCACCCGCGGGGCTCTTGGCCAGCAGGACCAGCCCTTCCTGGTCACCCTGCGCGTCGTACTGACCGTGCAGGGCGACGTGCACGATGTCGCTCTCGGGCGTCCCGCGGAACAGGTCGGTGACCGTCCAGAGCTCGGGGGCGACCCGCGCTGCCGGAGGCTCGAACAGGGCGGCGATCTCGTCACCCTCGGCCAGCGCACTCTCCAACCGTCCCCAGCCCGCGACGCCCTCGTAGTCGGCCGTGAGCACCGCAGCGCGGCGGACCGAGACCTGGGGACGCGGACGCGGGCGCGGCTTGTGCTCGGTGAGCGGCCATCGGGACACGGCGGTGTGGGCGCCGAGGAAGGGCGACCCGCCGCCCCAGCCGTCGGTGAGCGGCGGGTCGAATGCCGCCAGCTCCCACGGCACGCTCAGCTCCTCGGTGAGCAGCAGGATCGTCGGGGCGGTGGCGCGGCCGGGCGCCTCGACCACGCTGCGGATCGCGTCCTGGATGCCCTCGGGCATCGCCCGCCCGATGCGCCGGGCCCGTCCGGCGATGTCGAGGTAGTCCTTGGCGAGGTCGCCCGAGAACTGGACGGCCCGCCGCGTCTCCGTGGCGAAGGCGGCCAGGTCGGTGTCGAGGGTGCAGGCTCTCGGCAGGTCCGGGACCGACACCGCCGGGTCCGCGGCGTACGCCGTCCACACGAAGGTCGTCGAGCCCGCGTCGGCGCGGCAGACCGACACCACCAGGTCGGGCGGTTCGTCGCCCACGAGTGGATCGAGGTCGAGCAGCTCCACCTCGCGCCGCGCCGGGACGACGGCCGACTCGACCGCCTCCGGCGAGTCGACCGCGACGATCGTGCGCCAGGCGACGGCGACGACCTGGCCGTCCCGCAGCAACTGCATCCCCAGCCGCCGCTGGGCCGCCAGATCATCGCCGTACAGCGCCGTGCACGTGAACGACAGGGAGGGATGGGGCTCGGCGTCGGAGACCGTCAGCCGGGCCCGAGCCTCCCCGGTCACCGAGATCGAGGTCGGGTCGAAGAGCAGGACCAGCTCGATCGGGACGGTCTCGCCCGCGACGAACGTGACCGGCGACCCCGACACCAGCCCTCGGTCGCGCCGCCCTTGCAGCCCTAGTGTCACCTGGAACGGCACGTCGACCACCACGACGTCGGCGCGATCGGTCCCCGAGGCCACATCGAGGCGCGGGTAGGCCTCGCGCTCGGCCGCCTCGGACGCCTCGGCGCTCCGGAAGACCGGTGCCCGTTCCGCGGGTGCGGACGGCGGGAGCGGTGCGGACGCATCCGTTGGCTCCGCCCGCTGACCGCGCCCGAAGGGCCACCGTGGGGCACGCCGCGCGGCGGGCGAACGATGTCGTGCGGCCGGGCTTCCGGCCACCGGCGGGGCTACCCCGGCCGACTGGGCTGGGGTCGGCGGCGCGGCTGGGGTCGGCGGCGCGGCTGGGGTCGGCGGCGCGGCTGGGGTCGGCGGCGCGGCTCCGGCGGAGCGTGGCCGCGGCACCGTCCGCGTGGGCTCCTCCCAGGTCGGCGGGGCCGGGCGTCCTCCGTCGGCGTTGGGCCACCACTGGTACGGCGCGAACGCAAGCTCGGCGCGGACGGTCACCACCTCGTCGACCACCGCAGCCACCGCGCCAGCGGACACATCCGCCGAGCCGACCACGTCGGCCAGACCGCGGAGCAGGTGCAGCTCACTCACCCGAGCAGCGGCCTGCACGAGCGCGTCGCGGGCCGGCAGTCCCGGGGCGATGGACGCGGCCGTCCGCAGCAACAGCGGCACCGGGAAACGCTGGGGCGGCACCTGGACCGCGACGTGGGCCAGCACGTCGTACCGGCCACTCGACACGAGCCCCTGGACCACACCGGCAGCGGCGTCCGGCGACAACGCCACCAGGTCGCCGGGGCTCACGTCGGCACCCGCGGTCACGGACGCGGCCACCGACCTGGCACGCCCCGCGTCCGCGTCCGTGAAGACCGGGGCTGCCGCAAAGCAGAACGACGCCTTCGGCTCGGTCGCTGCCCGCGTGGCGAGGGCCTGCTGCAACAGGGTGGCAGCCGCGTCTCCGCGCCCCTCGAGCTCGGTGGCCAGCGCAGCCTGGTCCGTGCCGAGGCCGATCAGCCGGGCGAGCGCGTCACTGAGACGCTCACGCGCCGCTGGGTCCGGACAGGGCGCCATCGCGTCCGCCAGCGCCAGCCAGGCATCGACCGAGCTCATGCCCACCTCCTGAAGTCAGGAGCCGATTCGGGGGCCGTCAATACATCATGGCCTGAATCCGGCCCCAAGAGTATCTTCGAGAGGGATCGCGGCTCCTCTCGTGAACACCGCCGCACACAAGGGACACACGATGGCTCCCAGGCGCTACCTCAACTTCGACCTGCTGCTCGACCAGGAGGGCGAGGGAAAGTACCAGGCTCTGGTCACCGGGTCTCCGCTCGGTGAGACGCCCAGCGTCCGGTTCGGTCTGCCCTTCGACGCCACCACGCTGGAGAACCTGCTGCTCAAGCTCGACCCCGGCAGGTCGGGCACTCGTCGGACGGGCGGATCCGGCCAGGAGCAGGCGGCGATGGACTTCGGCGGCGCGCTGTACGACGCCGTCTTCCGCGAGCAGCTCCTGCTCACCTGGTCCCGCAGCCAGGACCTCGCCCGCGAGCAGGGCGACGGACTGCGGCTGCGGCTCCGGCTCACCGATGCCCCAGCCATTGCCGGCCTTCCGTGGGAGTTGCTGTACGACAAGACGAGCAACTGCTTCCTTGCCCAGTCCGAGCGCACACCCCTCGTCCGGTTCATGGACCTGCCGCACGTCCCGCGGCCGATGTCGGTCGACGGTCCGCTGCGGATTCTCGTGGTCATCTCCTCGCCGACCGACCTCGACGAGCTGGACGTGGAAGCGGAGTGGACCCGGATCAAGGAAGCGCTCGGCCCGAAGGTGGCCGACAGGCTCGTCGTCGTGGACCGGCTCCCCGAGGCGACGCTCCCCCAGTTGGGCCGCTGGCTGCGACTGCACCCCACCCACGTCGTGCACTTCCTCGGGCACGGCGACTTCGACAAGGGTCAGCGTGAGGGAGTCATCTACTTCCAGGACGACCACGGTCGCAGCAAGGCGGTGTCCTCCTCGGTGCTCGGCCCGTTCCTGCGCGATCACGATGCGCTGCGGATGGTGGTGCTCAACGCGTGCCGCTCCGCCCGCACCGACGTGATCGACCCGTATGGCGGCATCGCCCAGGGTCTGGTGCAGCAGGACGCCACCGCAGTCGTGGCGATGCAGTTCCCGATCAGCGACCGGGCCGCCGTCGGGTTCACCGGCGCGTTCTACGGCGCCCTGGTCGACGGCCTCCCTGTCGACCAGGCTGTCAGCAGCGCCCGCAAGATGCTGCTGGCGGAGTTCCGCGACGAGTGGGCGACGCCTGTCCTCTTCATGCGCTCGGCCGACGGCGACATCTTCACCGACGTGCACGCCGAGACGACCGACGAGTTCGCCGCTCTCTACGACCACGGGGTAGCGCCGCAGGAGCCTTCCCCGGAACCCGCCCCGGAGCCCGCCCCGGAACCCGCCCCGGCGCCGACGCCGACACCGCACCCGGAGGCTTCTCAGGCGCCGCCAACCCCGGCGCCTCCTCCTCCGACGCCTCCTCCTCGGCCCAGCCCGCAGCCCAGCCCGCCACGGGTCTCTGCCCCACAGCGGATCGCCGCTCCACCCCGGCCCGGGCCCGGCGGCCGGCGCTCCTGGCTCCGCAGGTACTGGGCTCTGGTCGGGGCCGCGGCCGTCAGCCTGGTGGTGCTGACGATCGTGGCCGCCGTGGTGGTGAGCCTGATGGCGGACAGCAACAGCGGCGGCGGCGGCGCTGGCGGCGGCTCCGACGCTGGATCGCCACTGCCACAGTCCGCCCCGCTCGCGGACAGCCAGCTGCTGGTGGCGGCCGGCGACGACCAGAGCAGCCAGCACATCTGGGTGATCGACCGGGACGACCCGGCTGGCGCCAGCCAGATCACCGACGGCAGCACGCGGCAGTGGGTTCCGGTGCTCAGCCCGGACCGCCGGACGATGATCTTCGCCGAGGCCAGGGCCAGCGGCCCCGGGGCCGACCTGATGGTCGCCGGCGCTGCGGACGCCTCCGGGGCCCGTCCCTTCTTCGAGTCCGGGCCGCCTGCCGAGTGCGAGCGCAGCGCGCAACGCCCGGCCTGGTTCCCGTCCGGCGACTTCCTCGTCGTTGCCTGCACCGGGGGAGATGGGGCGCCCCACCTCGTGGTGGTCGACCTCGCCGGCAACCTGACCGCCAGCCTCGATGCACCGGGCACGGACGTGGCGGCTATCGGAGATCCGGCGATCAGCCCTGACGGATCGACTGTCCTGGTCTGGGGAAGCCCGTCCGCCAAGGCGTCCGGCGGTTCGCTGTTCGTCGTGGACGTCGGGTCTGGCGATTGGGCGACGCTCCTCGTGGCCGAGGGGGACCAGTTCAGTGACGGGGTGTTCTCCCCCGACGCCCAGTCGGTCGCCTTCCGCAATGACGACGGCGCAGGCAACTACCAGGTCATCGTCGCCACGGTGAGCGTGGACGGGCTGTCGGACTTCCTCACGCTAGCCAGCGACCCCGGCAAGGACCAGGACCCGATGTTCTCCCCCGACGGCCAGCAGATCGTCTACGGCCATGTCGACCCCGGGCAGAACGCCCGGGTGCAGGACCTCCGGGTCGTCGACGTGTCCGGTGACTCGCCTCCCCGCAGCCTCGAGGGCTCGGCGCTTCCGGCCTACCAGTCCGTCCCTGCCTGGTCGCGTCGCTGAGCCGCGCGGCCGGGTTCGACGGATTCCGACGCTGCCGGGACGCGGTGTTGCGCATTCACGCGCGGAGGGGTTGACTGCCAACGGATTCAGTACCACCGATGCCGGGAGGCAGCAGATGACCGACCTCGCGACCGCCACCAGCTGGCCGGCCCACGACCCTGGCACCCGTCGCTGGCTGCCCGCGTCCTCGACCCCGCTCGAGGCGGGGCGCGCGGAGAAGCTGCTGGCCGCGGAGTGGGAGAAGTTCACCTCCTCGACCCCCGCCTCCGGACAGCACAACAAGCGTGCCCGCGCGACGCTGCCGCTCGGCGTGACATCGTCCTTCCAGTACTGGGATCCGTACCCGATCTCCATCCAGTCGGCCAAGGGCGCCTGGCTGACCGACGTCGACGGCCGGCAGCTGCTGGACCTCTCGATGGGCTTCGGCGCGATGCTGGTCGGCCACCTCAACCCGGTCGTCGTCGAGCACGTGCAGCGCGCTCTCGCTGACACCGGCACGCTGTTCGTGACCCCCTCGCCTCAAGCGACCGACATGAGCGAACGCTTCTGCCGCCGCTTCGGCCTGGACATGATCCGCTTCACCAACTCCGGCACCGAGTCGCTGATGTACGCCATCCGCGCTGCCCGGGCGTTCACCGGTCGCAAGGCGATCGTGAAGATCGAGGGCGGCTACCACGGCGGATACGACGCCCTCCAGGTCTCGGTGAAGCCCGCGCTGGAGGACATCGGCCCGGCCGACGCCCCGATCGGCGACGTGCCCTTCGACGTCGAGGCCGGCACCGTGCACGTGGTGGCCTACAACGACCTGGCGATGTTCGAGAAGGTGCTCGCCGCGCACGGCTCCGAAGTCGCCGCCATGGTGATCGAGCCGGTGATCGAGAACCTCTCGATCGTGCTGCCCGACGAGGGCTACCTCGCGGGTGTCCGAGCGCTCTGCGACCAGCACGGCGTGGTGCTGATCTTCGACGAGGTGAAGACCGGACTCACTGCAGGTGTCGCCGGAGCCGCGCAACGCCTCGGCGTACAACCGGATCTGATCACGCTCGCCAAGAGCATCGGCGGCGGCCTGCCGCTGGCGGCCTTCGGCGGCAAGCGCGAGGTGATGGAGGTCGTGGTCGACGGGCGGATGGCCCACTTCGGGACCTACAACGGCAACCCGCTGGTGATGGCCGCGGCCCGCGCCGTCGACGAGATCTGTACGCCGGAGGCTCTCGCGGCCGCCGAGGCCGTCAACGAGCGGGCGATGGGCGCCATCGACGCAGTGATCGCGGAGTACGAGCTGCCCGCCCACACCGTGGGGGTGGGCGTGAAGGGCTGCGTCACCTGGGCGACGGCGCCGGTGCGCAACTACCGCGACTACAAGGCCACCGACTTCGGCGTGGCCGAGCTGTCGTGGCTGTGGGGCGTCAACCGCGACATCCTGACCCCGCCCGGGCTCGACGAGCAGTGGCTGGTCTCGCTCGCCCACACCGACGACGACATGGCGCTCCTGGTGCAGGACTTCACCCAGCTGGCGAAGGCGCTGCGCGGCTGAACCGGCCGTTGGGTTGGTCTCTGCTGCTTCATCTGGGTACCCAGGAGAAGCATCACTTCCCTAGGTCTGTGGGCCACGAGAAGTGACGCTTCATCTAGGTACCCAGGTGACCCTGTGACACCGCAGACCCCGCTGACTCAGACGCGGCGCCGCGCGGTCTGCCGAACTCCCACGAGCAGTAGCGCCCAGACCACCACCACGACCCGGGACGTCCACACCCACGAGAGCTGCGATGTCTCGCTGATTCCAGAGAGCTGGCCGATCAGGAGCCCGATGCCCCCAGGCCGTGGCCCATTGCCGGTGAGCTGGACGGCGCAGACGCCCACAGGGATGGTCCCGAGGATCGCCAGGCCGGTGAACACGGCTCCGGCACGGCCCTGTGGCGCGCGGCCGGCGAATCCGTCGATGATCAGCAGCACGGGCAGGACCAGCAGCATGATCGCGGCAACACCGCTGGACCAGGCCGCCAGACCGCCCAGCAACACCAGGAGGGCCACCACCCCGAACCAGCTCGGGTCGGCCTCTCCCTGAGCGGCGTTGGATCGGGGATAGCACGCCGCCCCGACCACCAGCTGCGCCGCCAGCGCTACACTCGCCGTCGCCGACACGCGGCGTAAGCCAAGGAACCGATCGGCCAGACGACGAGGACCGTCGGTTGAGTAGGCGAGCACGGCCCCTAGCGCGTTGCCCCCGGCGAAGGTTGCGATCGGCCAACGGTAAGCATCCACGTCCTTGACTCCCGCGAGCCACCAGAGGCCCAGCCCGCCCACGACGATCGCGACGAGCGCGGGCAGTGCTCGCGGCGACCAGCCTGCCCGAGTCGGCGCATCCTGGCTGTGCACGGGTCTCCTCCGGACGGGGGCATCAGGGTATCCGTCGGCTACGGGCCGGCTGTGGTCCGCGGGGCCTCGGAGCATCAGATTCATCTGGGTACCTAGATGAAGCATCACTTCCGTACCCGTGCACACCTATGGAAGTGAGATGTCATCTAGGTACCCAGATGAAGCAGCAGGGGCCCACCACCAGCCCGGGCGCCCAGCGCTACTGACCGGCGTACGCCCGGGCGACGTAGTGCACGAAGTCGTAGACGCCGTCCTCGGCCGGCGCCAGCGGGCCGGGGACGTGGCCGGGCGTCGACATCCCGCGCTGAACGGACTCGCAGGCCGCCCAGTCCTGGCGGTTGGTGATGTCCCAGAAGTCCACGGCGTACGCCGGGTCGAAGCCCTCGCTCTCCACGGCCGCCTTCGGGAACGCCCACGAGCAGCGGATCCTCGTCTTGCCCGGCGTGATCGGCGTGAGCAGGTGGGTCATCACGTAGTCGGGGTGCAGCGAGATCAGCATGTTGGGCAGCAGCGCGATGTACATCACCGTGCGCTGCTCGACCTCGTCGAGCCGGGTGATCACGGCGCCGGCACTGTGGCCGTCCAGTGACATGGTGGCCATGCCCTCGCGGAGGTTCATGTCGCCGCCCATCCAGTCGCCCTGCGGCGGCCGGTTGTCGCCGGAGTCGGGCGGGCTCACCGCGCACAGCTCGGGGTGGATGGACGAGCAGTGGTAGCACTCCTGGTAGTTCTCGACGACGACCTTCCAGTTGGCCGCGACGTCGTACTCATGGGTCTCCGCGGTCACCAGCTCGGCGCCGTCGTAGCGCTCCAGGACGGTGCCCAGCCCCTCGACGTGCTCCTCGAAGGTCTTCTCGGCCCCGCGGTCGGCGAACAGCCAGCCGTGCCACTCGCGCACCTCGACGCCGTGCAGGGGGTAGTCCGCGGGGTCGAAGCCCTCGGCCTCGCGATGCCCCGGAGCCCCGATCAGCTCGCCGCTGAGGCGGTAGGTCCAGGCGTGGTAGGGACAGACGATCGCGCGGTTCTCGGCGGTGCCGTCGCACGGCAGCAGCTCGTGACCGCGATGCCGGCAGGCGTTCTCGAACCCGTGCAGCCGGCCGTCGTCACCCCGGGTGACCAGGACGCCGCCCGCGCCGGCGGCGTACGCCTTCATCTGGCGGGGCCGCGAGATCTCCTCGGCGCGACCCAACGCGATCCAGCCGTGGAAGAGATGCTCGCGCTCCCACGCCAGCACCTCGTCGTCGAGGTAGGAGCGCACGGGCAGCATGCGGCTCTGGCCGAACGGCTTGAGCGCGTCGGCAAGCTGGGACTGATCGACCGGAGCGGGCTTGAACACCCGTTCAGGATAGGAGCCGCGGTGGCCCGCTGTCGAGAGGGTCCCCGCCGTGTCGGGCTCGAGGCCAGCCGCCTCAGGGGCGGTAGGTCCGGCACGGTTGACCGCGCAGCACGCAGCCCGGCGCCCCGCCCGGCACGCGCACGCCCGGCACCACCGGCAGCACCACCTTGGAGCGACGGACCCGGTCGGTCGCGATCTCCACCTTCTCCCCACGCGAGATCGTGTCGAAGGCCCACAACGGGCGGGCGTTGCCCGGCGCGTCCACCGTGATCCGCAGCCGCGAGCCGGCTCGGAAGGCATGGGCGAACGGGAACAGCTCGACCCGCAGCTTGCGGAACGCGCCCTTCGGCATCGGTCGCGCGTCCGCTGCGAGATCGGTATGCGCCGGCCGGATCGCGGTGGTCTCGGCCCGGTCGAGCCTGCGGTGGCTCGCCCGTAGCCACCCGGACTGGACGTAGACCTCCCGACCGTTCTTGCGAACCTCGCTGATCGTCACCTCGAGATCGGTGTCGCGCGCCGAGGACCGCACCCAGAGGTCGACCGACCCGGTGCCGATCACGACCTTGGTCCTCCCCAGCCGGCCGGTGACCCAGCCGAGCCCCTTGCCCTTCGGGATCGGCCGCCAGTCATAGGCCGGTGCGACCTTCCAGAGCCCGCTGCTGGAGCCGGTGTAGTCGGTCGCGGGGAGGGCGCCGGGGCGGGCGCGGTAGTTGCGCGGCGTGGTCTTGTTCCGGCCGAGCGTGGACGCAGTTCCGGCGAGCTTGCCCTTCGGCCGGAGGAACCAGCTGGTGGCCTTGGCCCGCGGGATCGGCCACGAGGAGAAGGACGCCTCGTAGCGCGGCACGGGCGCCCCGGCAGGCTCGCCGCTCGCAGCACCCTCCTCGAACAGGATCCGCACCGGCTTCTGCATCTCGTACGCCGCCAGCGCCTGCTCGTAGCTCAGCCCGGTGTAGTCGAGCCCGGGTGGGAGCGTCAGGCCGCTGACCCCGGTCAGGCTCTGGGCAAGCAGCGGCGCCACCACTTCGGCCCTGGTCTGGTTGCTCCCGGGGAACAACGGCGGCACCCGGTGGGCGACGTACAGGTCGAGGAAGTCGGCGTACTGACGAAAGATCCCCATGCTGCCCAGCGCCTCGATATGCGTGCCGTTGACCATCGTGGCGTACACGTGCGGCGAGGACGTGAGGTCGTCGATCATCTCCGGGAAGTGACCACCGGTCTGCTCGTCCTGCCACGCCCCTGCGATGAACACCGGTGCCGTGATCTTGTCGGCGAACAGCCGCGGCGCGACCTTGTCGTGCAGCGCAGGCACGTAGAAGGGGTTGTCCTCGATCAGCTGGAGAGGGTCGGGGTTCTGCAGCCGCAGCTGCTGGTTGGCCGCGCAGGTGGTGTCGCCGCCGTCGACCCGCCCCTGCTCCCACCCCTGGCCGTACGGCGCCGCCTGCTGCGCGCGCTCGGTCGCCCACGGGACCGCGAAGCCGGTGTTGAGGATGCCGCCCGGATAGAGCGTGGACTTGTAGGTGTCGTCGATGACCGACAGGGGCGTGATCGCCGCGAGGTGCGGCGGCTGCGTCTGCGCGACGTAGAGCTGGGAGATGCCGGGGTAGGAGATGCCGACCATGCCGACGGCGTTCCCCTTGACCCACGGCTGGGCGGCGATGGTCTCGATCACGTCGTAGCCGTCGAGGCTCTGGATCGGCTCGAAGGACAGGAAGGAGCCGCCCGAGCAGCCGGTGCCGCGGATGTTCACGCCGACGTAGACGAAGCCGAGGTTGTTGTAGAGCTGCGCCATCGTGGTGCTCGCCGGGTTGCTGGGGTCGTAGCCGGAGTACTCCACCACGGTGGGATAGGGGCCGCCGGTGGTCACGAAGCCCGGCCAGGCGACGTTGATCGACAGCGTGGTCCCGTCACGGGTGGTGAGGTACTGGAATCCCTTGCGCAGGCTCTGCCCGTCGTAGAACGCCTGGTCGGGTGCCGGGTCGGCGAAGTCGGAGACGGTGGCCGAGTCCGAGACCGTGGTCGGGTCGGCGGCGTCGCGGACGGTGTAGTCGCCGGGCGCCAGCTCCCGCCACAGCAGGCTGCCCTGCGCGTCCACGGTGCCGGTGGCCGTCACCGCGTCGGTGCTGTCGAGGAGCTCCAGCGCCTGGCCCGGGGTGGCGTCGAGGACGGCGAGCTGGTTGACGCTGCCCTGCACGGTGTACGCCGGCGCGGCAGCCGCCGACCTCGAGACCAACGCCGACGGGGCGGCCAGCAGGGTCAGCAGCGCGACGAGGGCAACGAGCAGACGGGGCCGGGAAGACATGCGCGCCACCCTGCCACAGGAACCTCAGCCCACGAACGAGTCGACGCCGCGGGCCGGCTCACCGCGGGTCATCCGCCGCCAGGCCAGGTAGCCCAGGGTGACCGCGACCAGCGAGGCCACCAACACGATCGTGGCCGCGGCGTTGAGCGCGGGGGTCGGGGCGGCACGGGCGGTGTTGTAGATCTTCACCGACACGGGCTCGGTGGTGGACCCACCAGACAGGTAGCGCGCGAGCACGAAGTCGTCGATCACGTCGGCGAAGACCAGCACCGCCGAGGCGATCACGGCCGGCGTGATCATCGGCAGCAGCACCCGGCGGACCGCGCCCAGCGGCGAGGCACCGAGGTCGATCGCGGCCTGTTCGTACTGGCGCCCGATCGTCAGCAGCCGCGCGCGCACGATGATCACCGGATAGGACAGTTGGAAGGTGATCAGCCCGATCACCTGGCCCATCGTGCCGAGCTGGACGGGCGTCCACACGTTGATCGTGGTGGCCACGAACAGCAGGCTGACGGCGAGCAGCACCTCGGGCAGCACGAACGACAGCAGCACCAGGAAGTTCGCGCTGGCCGGCAGCGGCCCGCGCCACCGGTCGAGGCCCAGCGCCAGCAGCGTGCCCAGCGGCACGGTGATCAGGGTGACGATCACCCCGAGACGGAACGTGTGCAGCACCGCCTGCTGCAGCGCGGGGTCGGACCAGACCGACCGCAGCGGGTCGCCGGCGTACCACCGCAGGGAGAAGCCCTGCCAGTTGGTGCGCGAGCGGCCGTCGTTGAAGGAGAACATCACCGCGATCAGCACCGGCGCGAGCGACCAGAAGAGGTAGAGGCCGGTGATGGTGGCGAGGAAGGGGGCGGTACGCCGCTTCCGCGTCGGCGTGGACCGGGCGCTCACGAGCGCAGCCCCTCTCCCTCACGCGACACCCGCACATAGATCGCCATCGGCACCAGCGAGACCAGCAGCACCAGCAGCACGAACGCCGCGGCCTGTCCGGTCTGGCCGGGCGTCAGCACCGCGGAGTTGATCAGGTTGCCGACCATCGAGGTGCCGGGGTTGCCCGACAGCAGGTCGGAGGTGAAGTAGTCGCCCAGCATCGGCAGGCAGGTCAGGATGATCGCGGTGATCACTGCGGGTTGGGACATCCGCCAGGTCACCCGCCGCCAGGTCTGGAAGCGGCTCGCCCCGAGGTCTCGACCGGCCTCCAGGAGGGCCTTCGGGATCCGGTCGAGACCGGCGTAGAGCGGCAGGATCATGTAGGGCACATAGCCGTAGACGAGGCCCAGCACCACGGTGGTCGCGTGGCCGTTCAGCCAGTCCACGTTGGTGTTCCAGACGCCGCCGAACGTGATCAGCCTGTTCACGAGGCCGTCGTTCTGGAGCAGGTTGACCCAGGCCAGCATCCGCATCATGTAGGAGATCCAGAACGGTGCGATCAGCGCCGCGAGCAGCAGCCCCTTGCGGCGGCCGGCGATCCGGGCGGCGTAGTAGGCCACGGGATAGGCGATGAGCAGGCAGAGCACGCTCGCGATCCCGACGTACGCCGCGGTGCGCAGCAACGCCGGCCCGAAGATCGCATCCCGCCCCACCAGCCGGGAGAGCACGTAGGTGAACTGGCTGGGGTCCCAGTCGACCGGGTTCCAGATCGGGATCGGACGGCGCAGGATCGGATCGATGGCGCCGAACAGGATCGCCAGCACGACGTACATCGGGGCGACCATGAACGCCAGCAGCCAGAGGGTGCCCGGGGTTCCCAGCGCCCGCCAGAGCCAGCGTTCAGGCACCGGCCTTGAACTCCTGCCAGACCGCCAGCCACTTCTGCTCGACGTCGATCGGCATGCCGAGCAGCCGGTCGCCGGTGTCGAACCACTCCTGCAGCACGGTGGCCTCGCGGAGGTTGTCGGGGATGAACCCGTCCTCGACCATGCTCGCGGGGTTGATCGACGTCTGCGGCGGCTGGTAGCCGGTATAGCCGAAGTTCTGGATCGAGATCTTCTCGTCGAGCAGGTAGTTCATGAAGTGGTGGGCCGCCACGGGGTTCTTCCCCTGGTTCAGCACCACCATCAGGTCGTTGTCGACCTGCCCGCGTCCGTCCTCGGGGAACCAGTAGCGCAGGATGGCGGGCTTCTTCCCCTTGGGCAGGTAGTAGACGGCGTTGACGATGTCACCGGACCACATCTGCGAGAGGCCGAACTGGCCGGCCGGCAGGTCGTTGTACATGTTGACGGTGACCTTCGGGTCCGTCGCGGCGGAGAGCTCCTTCATCCGGGTGCGCATCAGGTCGATGTTCGCGTCGTCCTCGGTGTTGATGTCGTGGATGTCGTCGCGCAGCAGCACCATCCCCATCATCGTGTGCCAGTCGTCGATGACCGCCGTCGTGCCGGCGTACTTCTTGTCCCAAAGGGAGTCGTAGGGGTTGTCCAGCGCGCCGATGTCGTCGGGGACCAGGTCGGTGTTCCAGCCGATACCGGTGGTGTAGACGGTGTAGGGCACGGAGTACTGCCAGCCCTGGTCGTAGAACGGGTTGACGAACTGTTCCCAGCAGTTGCTGATGTGCGGGAGATAGTCCTGGTTGAGGGGACGGGCCAGCCCGGAGGCGACCAGCTTCCCGATCTGGTCGTACGACGGGTAGTAGAGGTCGTACTCCAACGACCCGGACGCGATCTTGCTGAGCGCCTCCTCGGTGTCGTTGAACGTCGACAGCTCGATCTTGACGCCGTACTCCTTCTTGAAGTTCTTCAGCACCCGAGGGGAGAGGTAGTCGGCGTAGTTGTAGATCTTGAGCGTGCTCCCCGGTTCGGGGGTGAGCCCTGACTCGATGATCAGGCTCTTGTCGACCGGCCAGCTCACAGGGTTGCTCGGGCTGGCGATCTGCAGCGTGGTGGCGGCTCCTCCCGGACTGCCGCCGCCGGTGCCGGAGTTGCTGCCGCCGCAGGCGGCCAGCAGCGAGCCGGTGGCGGCGGTGGCCAGGCTCGCCTGGAGGAGCGAGCGGCGACTGAGCTGCGGCTGACCGAGAAGTCGAGGGCGACGGTGCGGCTGGGACCCCATGTGGCTTCCTTCCGGTGCGGTTGCGTCAGGCTCGCACGGACTGAATGGCCAGTCAATGAAAGAAGCGCGGGCTCGGCGGCTACTGGTGCGTACGACGCGCCTGGTACGCCGTACGCACCAGTAGCCAGAGTTGGGCCCCTCCCTGGACTGAATCACCGTTCAATGCTTCACTGGCGCGCATGGACCTTGACGCCTTCATCGAGGAACAGTCCGAGATCTTCCTGCGCCGCCAGCCTCGGTCGGCCGCGCTGATCGAGCGATCGCAGCGGGTGCTCGCCGGTGGCGCGACGTCCAGCTGGCAGATCGCCGACCCCCAGGCAGTCTGGATCAGTCACGGGCAGGGGTCGCAGGTCTACGACGTCGACGGGACGACGTACGCCGACTTCCACGGTGGGTACGGCGTCGGGCTGGCCGGGCACGCGCACCCCGCGATCGTCGCGGCCGTGCAGGACCGCGTCACCAAGGGCACCCACTTCGCGCAACCCACCGAGGACGCGATCGCGGTGGCCGAGGAGCTGCAGCGACGGTGGGGGCTGCCGCTGTGGCGGTTCTCCAACTCCGGCACCGAGGCGACCATGGACGCCGTCCACCTGATGCGCGCCGCCACCGGCCGGATGCGGATCCTCAAGGTCGAGGGCTGCTATCACGGTCACCACGACTCGGTGGAGATCTCGGTGCAGCCCGACCCCGAGGACATGGGCCCGGTCGAGTCGCCGACGAGCGTCCCCGAGGGAGCGGCGATCCCGCAGGTCATGGTGGATCTCGTGGACGTGGTGCCCTTCAACGACCTCGACGCCGTACGCCGCGTGCTCGAGGCCAAGCCGGGTCAGATCGCCGGCATGATCCTCGAGCCGCTGATGATGAACGCCGGCGTCATCCATCCCGACGACGGCTACCTCGCCGGCCTCAAGGCGCTCCTCCACGAGCATGACGTGCTGCTCGCCTTCGACGAGGTGAAGACCGGCCTGACCGTCGGGCCCGGTGGCATCACCGAGCTGCACGGGGTCACCCCCGACCTGGTCTGCCTCGCCAAGGCGATCGGCGGCGGCATCTCGACCGCGGCGATCGGTGGCACCGCCGAGCTGATGGGCCTGATCACCGACGGCACCTACGAGCAGGTCGGCACGTTCAACGGCAATCCCCTGGCGATGGCGGCCGCGCGCGCGATGCTGACCGAGGTGGCCACGCCTGCGGCGTACACCCACCTGGAGCAGCTCACTGCCCGGATGCGCGACGGCATCGAGGAGGTCATCGAGGACCGTGACCTGCCGTGGCACGTGGTGACCGCGGGCGCCAAGGGCTGCATCGCCTTCCGCCGGGATCCGATCCGCAACTATCGTGACTTCCTCGACGTCGACGACCGGCTGGGGCAGGCGCACTGGCTGGTACAGCACAACGGTGGGGTGTTCCTACCGCCCTGGGGCAAGGTGGAGCAGTGGTTGATCTCCGTGCAGCACACCGAGGCCGATGTCGACCGGTTCGTCGGCAACGTCGCGACGTTGGCCGACGCGGTGGGGCGCTAGCCAGGATGGGCGCGTGACGGGCGGGGCACTCAGCCTGCAGCGGCTGGTCAAGGAGTACGACGACGTCCGCGCGGTCGACGGCCTGGATCTCGAGATCGCCGGCGGAGAGTTCTTCTCACTGCTCGGGGAGTCCGGGTGCGGCAAGACCACCACGCTGCGGATGATCGCCGGGTTCGAGGAGCCCGACGACGGCGTGATCCTCCTCGACGGCGACGACCTGACGACGGTGTCGGCGCACCAGCGTCCGGTCAACACCGTCTTCCAGTCCTACGCGCTGTTTCCCTTCATGTCGGTGCGCGACAACGTGGCGTTCGGGCTGCGCTACCAGCGGGTGACCAAGGCGGAGGAGGCGTCGCGGGTCGACGCCGCGCTGGAGCTCGTCGAGCTGGGCTCGCTCGGAGTTCGCAAGCCGCACCAGCTCTCCGGCGGCCAGCAGCAGCGCGTCGCGCTGGCTCGGGCGCTGGTGCTGGAGCCGCGGGTGCTGCTGCTGGACGAGCCGCTAGGGGCCCTGGACGCGCGGCTGCGCAAGAGCCTGCAGCGCGAGCTGCGGGCCGTGCACGACCGGGTCGGGACGACGTTCGTCTACGTCACCCACGACCAGGAGGAGGCACTCACGATGAGCGACCGGCTGGCGGTGATCGTGGACGGGCGCGCGGAGCAGGTCGGCACCCCCAGCGAGGTGTACGCCGCCCCGGCGAGCGCCTACGTCGCGAGCTTCCTCGGCAACGCGAACCTCTTCGACGGCGTCCCCGCCGGGGCCGGGCCGGAGCCCGGGCTGGCGGCGTACACCGTCGGCGACCAGACGCTGCTCGTGGACGGCGACCCCTCCGCGAACGGCGAATCGGTGAAGCTGATGGTGCGCCCGGAGCGGGTCGAGCTGGCTCCCCCGAGCGCCGCGCTCGCCGGGGTCAATGTCTTCGGCGCAGTCGTCCGCACGCTGACCTACCAGGGTGCGCAGACGGCGGTCCAGGTCGCCGCGGGCGCGCTCGACGTGGAGGCGCACGTGCCGAACAGCCACGGCTCCGCCCCGGACTGGCTGGCCGTCGGGCGACCAGTCACCCTGCAGATCTCCTCGACGGCGTTGCGGGTGCTCCCGCGCTGACCCGCAAGGTCGGCGTCAGTCCAGCCCGAGCTCGCGGTGGGCGAACGACAGCGCGATCGCGACCGCGCGCTCCTTGGTGACCACGAGATCGGCGAGCGCGACCTGCACCGACAGCCCGTCGAGCAGCGCCGCCCAGGTGACGGCGAAGGTGTCGACATCGAGGTCAGCCGCAACGTCTCCGGCCTCGATGCCGGCGCTGACGATGCGGGCGATCAGGCCCCGCCACTGGTCGTCGAGCTGGCGTCGGTCGGCAGCCACCTCGGGGTGTCGGAAGGCTTCGTTCCAGAGGTCGAACCACAGACCCCACTGGCCCATGACCTCACCCTTGCTCTCTTCGGTGAAGGTCAGCTCGACCAGCGTCCCGATCCGCTCGCGCAGCGACGCCTGGCTCCGCAGCAACCCTTCGGCAGCGGCGTAGAACCCGGTCTCCGACTCGCGCAGCGCCGCGATCAAGAGCGCTTCCTTGGACTGGAAGTAGTAGACGACCAGGGCCGGGCTGATCCCGACCCGCTCGGCCACGTCAGCGATCCGGGTGCGGGCCAGACCTCGCTCGGCGATCAGCTGCGCCGCCGCCTCCAGCATCTGCGCGCGCCGCGAGTCGGTCGCCTCGGCTGGAGCCGTGCTGGAGCGCGCCATCGGGATGCCTTCTGCCGGAGGTGCTGATCCGGCTACGGTACACAGCACAGACTGAGCGCTCAGTCAGGATGGTGCCTCGATGACGTCGCGTACGCCGCTCGACCGGCTGCTCGCGCCTACCTCCATCGCGGTCGTCGGCGCCACGTCGCGACCCGGTTCGTTCGGGGGGCGGCTGGCCCTCGAGGCGCTGCGCAGCCCCGGGGTGAGCCGCGTCGACCTGGTGCATCCGGAGCATCGCGAGGTGCAGGGGCGGCGTGCCGTCCCCTCGCTCGCCGACCTCGACACCGCCCCCGATCTGGTCCTGATGGGCGTGCCCAACCCGATCGTCCCCGAGCAGCTGGCCATGGCCGCGAGCATCGGGGCCGGCGGCGCCGTCGTCTTCGGCAACGTGCCCGGGCTGGCCGATCAGGTCCGCGCGGCCGCGGTCGGCCTCGCGCTGTGCGGCGCAGGCTGCATGGGGTTCATCAACCCGGTGGCCGGCGTTCGCGCGCTCGGCTATCTCGAGCGTGACGTCCTCCCCGCCGGCCCGATCGCGCTGGTCACGCACTCGGGCTCGCTCTTCTCGGCGCTGCTGCGCACCCATCGGCGGTTGGAGTACGCCCTCGCCGTCTCCTCTGGCCAGGAGCTCGGCCTGACCGCCGGCGACTACCTCTGCTGGGCCTTGGAGAAGGAGGAGACACGGGTCGTCGGGCTGTTCCTGGAGACGATCCGCGACGCGGCGACGCTGCGCCGCGGACTCGCGCGCGCACTGGAGCGGGACGTGCCGGTGGTCGCACTGACCGTGGGATCCTCCTCGGTCGGGCGGGCGCTGGTGACCGCTCACTCCGGCGCGATCGCGGGAGACGACGCCGGCTGGGAGGCCCTGTTCGCGGCGTACGGCGTCCACCGCGCGCGCGACCTCGAGGACTTCGTCGACACCCTCGAGCTGTTCGCGATCGGGCGGCGGATCCGCCGGCTCGCCCAGGGGATTGCGACCGTCCACGACTCCGGCGCGGAGCGCACCCTCGTCGCCGACGTGGCCGAGGCGGAGCGGGTGCCCTTCGCGCCGCTCACCGAGCCGACCCGACAGCAGATCGGGGCGCTGCTGGACGACGGGCTGGTCGTCGCCAACCCGGTCGACGTCTGGGGGCGCGGCGCCGACACCGAGTCGCTGTTCACCGCCTGCCTCGATGCCGTCGCGGCCGACGGCGGTGTCGACTCCGTCGCGCTCGCGGTGGACCTCGTCGAGGAGTACGACGGCGACGAGTCCTACCCGCGCTCCGTCGTGCGGGCGCATGCAGCCACCGCGAAGCCGGTGGTCGTGCTGTCGGCTGTGCCGGCCGCGATCGACCAGGCGCAGGCCGGTTCGCTGCGCGATGCCGGCATCCCCGTGCTCGAAGGCGCGCGATCCGGGCTGCGCGCGTTGGCCCACCTACGCGCCCACGCCGATCCACCGCCTGCGCCGGCGACGACCTCCGCGCCGGGGCGCTCGTTGCCCGAAGGGTGGCTGGACGCCGAGGCGACGCTGGCGCTCGTCGCGTCGTACGGCATCGCGACCGTGGCGACCCACGCCGCCTCGGACCTCGAGGCGGCGCTGGCGGCCGCCGCGTCCCTGGGCTACCCCGTCGTGCTGAAGACCGACGAGCCCGACATCGCGCATCGGGCGCGGGTGGGCGGCGTGGCCCTCGGGATCGGCGACGAGGCGTCACTGCGGTCGGCGTACTCCCGGCTGGCCGGGACCCTCGGGGCGCGCGTCGTCGTCCAGCCCCAGCTCGCCGGCGAAGCGGAGTACGCCCTCGGCGTCGTCACCGACCGCCAGCTCGGCCCACTCGTGCTCGTCGCGCACGGCGGCAGCCGGATCGAGCAGGTCGCCTCCCGTGCCGTCGCGCTCCCCGAGGGTGTCCTCGCCGACCCGTCACGATTCGTCGCGCGACTCCCCGGCGTCGTGGAGGCCGCCCGGGCACCACTCGCGCTCGCAGCGGTCGCCGTCGCCCGGCTGGCCCTCGACCACGCCGGCTCGCTGACCGCGCTCGATATCAATCCGCTGATCCTCACCGGCGAGACGCTGGTCGCGGTCGACGCCCTCGTCGAGTGAGCTCGGGCTGCGCCCGATTCCCCCACTGGTGCGGGTCTGTGGTCACTGAGTTACCGCTTGAGCACCCACTTAGTGGCAGCAAACCCGCGGCAGTGGGGCCAACGTGACAGCAAACCCGCGGCAGTCGGCGTGCCCGGGACCTCGTCCCCTGCTACGCCGTCTGCGGGAACGGCAACGCGATCGGGTCAGCGGCCAGGTTGGATCTGCCGGCCTCGTCGAAGCGGTCCATGCCCAGCGGGGCGACGTCGATAACGGAGGTGGAACCCGTCAGGGCTAGGTCGGCTACCGACCGCGAGACGCCGGGGCCCCACATCATCCCGTGGCCACCGGCGGCCGCGACCCAGGCGCCCTCGACGATTGCTCCGTCGACGCCCACCAGCGGCCCCAGGATCGGCAGGTGATCGGGGGTGTAGTCGATCGTCGCCGCCCAGGTACGCCGCAGCCCGAGGTGCGCCGTGACCGGGACCAGCTCGGCCATCCGCGCTCGCATCAGCGCGAAGTGCCCCTGGTCGAAGGCCGCCGCCTCGCCAGGCGGCTCATCGGGGTTGGACATCCCCCACAGCAGGCCGCCGTCCTCGGGGCGCCAGTAGATCCCTGCCCGGAGGTCGAAGACCATCGGCACCCGTTCGGACGCGAGATGCGGGTGCGCGGCAGTGACCACCACCTGGTGTCGGGTCCCTCCGGACCAGACACGCCGCGCACCCGCGGCCGCTCCCACCGCGGCCAGGCCGGGCCCGCCGGTGAGCACCACCGACGAGCAGGCCACCTCGCCTCGTGTGGTCCGGACCCCGGACACGCGACCCCCGTGAGTGATCAGCCCCGTGAACTCCGTCCGCTCCCACACCCGAGCCCCGCTGGTGGCGAGCACCGTCGCGTACGCCAGGACGTTGCGCGGCGGGTCGATCCACCCGTCGCCCGCGAAGTACGACGCCCCCAGTGTCTTGCCCGGGGCCATCGCGGGGTTGCGTGCGTCCACGTCGTCGGGCTCGACCCACTCGGAGGTCAGGCCCAGCGCCCGCTGCATCGCGATCCGCGAATGCGCCTCGGTCACGTCGGCGTCGGCGAAGCACGGCATGAAGTAGCCGGTCTCGACGAAGCCCGAGTCCACGCCGTACCGCTCCGCCTGGCCGCGGTAGAACTCCTGCGACCAGATCCCGAGCCGGACCGCCGGCTCGGTCCCACCTTGCGCGCGGACCATGCCGGCGGCGCGCGAGCTGGCGCCGGACCCCAGCGTGCGGGCCTCGACGACCAGCACGGAGAGCCCCGCCTCGCGCAGGAAGCAGGCCGCCCATCCGCCGATCGTGCCCCCGCCCACGACGACCACGTCCACGCTCGTCACGCGACGACGGTAGGCCTAGACTGAACGGCCAGTCAATGAGTTCCGTGGACCGAGTGGAGCGCCCATGTACGCCCTGACCGACGCCGATCTCGCCCTCCAGGCCACGGCCAGGGCCTTCGCGGACGATCTGATCCCCCACGAGGAGTACGCCGAGGCGCACGACGGTGACCTCCCCGATGGGCTGGCCGAGTCGCATCGGACACGGGCGATCGCCGACGGGCTCTTCGCGACCAACATCCCGGTGGCCGACGGTGGCACCGGCGCGACCACCCTGCAGCAGGTGCTGGTGCAGGAGCAGGGCGGCCGGGTGACCAACGCCCTCGCCTGGGTGCTGGCAACGCCGCCCGCCTGGTGGCCGGAGGTCGCCTCCGACTTCGCGCGCGAGCGCTGGTTGTTGCCGACCGTGCGGGGAGAGCTGACCGAGTGCTATGCGATCACCGAGGAGTACGCCGGCTCCGACGTCGCGGAACTCCGGGCCACTGCGCGACGTGAGGGCGACGAGTACGTCCTCGACGGCGAGAAGTGGCACGTCACGTCCTACAACGAGGCCGACTACGTCTTCGTCCAGGCGGTGCTCGTCGGCGGCCAGCACGAGGGCGAGCATGTGCTGCTCGTGGTCGAGAAGCCGACTCCGGGGATGGAGATCGTGCGCACCCCGGCGTACTCCCACACGTTCGCCCACGAGCACCCGATCGTGCGCTTCACCGAGGTGCGGGTGCCGGCGACGCACCTGGTCGGCGCGGAGGGCGACGGGATGCGCTTCTCCTACGAGTGGTTCCGGTTCGAGAGGCTGATGGTGGCCGCGCGGTGTCTCGGCGCCGCCGAGCGGCTGGTGGATGAGATGACGTCCTTCGCCGCGTCTCGGGTGGTCGGCGGGGTGCCGTTGGCCGGTCGCCAGCTGGTGCAGGCGATGCTGGCCGACTCCGTGACCGAGCTGTTCGCCGCACGCTCCCTCGTGTACGCCGTGGCCCGCGGCCTCGACGAGGCCTCCCTGCTCGACGGGGACGCTGCCGAGGAGGCTCGCAAGGTCGCTCATGGGCGCTGCTCGATGGCCAAGCTCTATGCCTCGGAGATGGCGGGTCGGGTGGCCGATCGGGCGGCGCAGATCTTCGGCGGGCGCGGCTACATGCGCGAGAACGTCGCCGAGCGCTTCTCCCGTGAGCTGCGGGTCGAGCGGATCTGGGAGGGCGCCTCAGAACTCCAGCGGATCATCGTGGCCGAGCAGCTCGTCAAGCGCGGCCGGGCTGCGCTCATCGGCTGAGGCGAGCGCCACCGCCCTCCCGCCCCCTCTTCCTGCCCTTCCCGCACTGCCGCGGGGCTGTGGCCACTGGTGCGGCGTTCGAGGCCCGCAGGAGTGTACGTAGCCCCGCACCAGTGGGGAGCCGGCGCAGCCGGCGCGCCGGCGCAGCGGCGCGCCGGCGCTGCCGGCGCTCAGGTGAGCGCGGCGAGGGTCCCCGGCGCCAGGCCGAGCTCGCTCTCGGCGTACGCCGCGCCCCAGCGGAGCACGACGTCCCGCGACAAGGAGTCGGCGTGGGCGACCACCTGGAGCGACAGCCCGTCGAGCAGCGAGACGATTCGCCAGGCCGTCGCCTCGGGATCGGCACAGACGAATGCCCCCGCCGAGACGCCCTCGCTGATCGTCGACGCCAGCAGTTGCTGCCAGGCGAGGTTGAGCCGCATCGAGGCCTCCCGCAGCACCGGCCGACGGGCGGCTTCTGCCCAGGCGTCCAGCCACACCTGGAAGGCGGCGTCGTTGTCGGCCCGCGCGTAGGACGCGAAGAACAACGCCAGCCGCTCCACCGGCGAGCCCCCGGACGACATCTCGGACACCGTCGCCTCGAGGTCGGCTGCGGCGACCTGCTCGAAGGCCGAGGCCAACAGGGCATCCATCGACGGCACGTAGTGGTGGATCAGCCCCGACGACGTGCCCATCTCGGCGGCCACGTCGCGCACCGTGACGCCCGCGATCCCCTTGCGCGCCATCACGGCCAGCGTCGCGTCCAAGAGGGCAGACCGGCGCTGTTGCGAGGTCATCCGAGCCACGAACCCACCCTAGCGACGCTATTGCGCAAGCGTCCAACAACCCTCTAGCCTCGACCACATGGTCCACCTCACGCCGTTCCACGAGCGGTTGAGCGAGCTGAACACGACCGGGCTCTACGGCCACTGGTCGGGTTACCTCTCGGCGCTGCGCTACGACACCTCGGCCAAGCACGAGTACTTCGGGGTGCGCAACTCCGCCGGGTTCTTCGACTCCTCACCTCTCTACAAGCACCGCATCGCCGGCCCCGACGCGGAGCGGTTCCTCGGCGGGGTGATGGCCCGCGACGTGCGCGCCTGCACCCCCGGCCGCGCGCAGTACACCGCCTGGTGCGACGACGAGGGCTTCCTCCTCGAGGACGGCGTGCTCTTCCGGCACGCCCCCGACGACTTCCTGCTCACCTGTGCCGAGCCCAACGTCGGCTACCTGCGCGACCTCGCCCGCAACCACGACGTGAGCATCGAGGACGTCTCGCAGGAGTACGCCGTGCTGGCCGTCCAGGGCCCGCGGTCGCGGGAGATCCTGAGCACGCTCACCGACGACGTCGCCAAGCTGCGCTTCTTCGGGCTCACCACGACGACCATCGCCAAAGTCCCCGTCACCGTGTCCCGCACGGGCTTCACCGGTGACCTCGGCTACGAGCTGATGATCCCGGCGGCCGACGCGCTCCCCGTGCTCGACGCGGTGATCGCGGCGGGGGCGCCGCACGGCCTGCGCGCCTTCGGCGAGGAGGCGCTGCTGATGTGCCGGATCGAGGCCGGGCTGGTGCTGATCGGGGTCGACTTCACCTCCGCCCGCTACGCCTACAACGACAGCGAGCGGCTCACCCCGATCGAGCTCGGCCTCGGCTGGCTGCTCAGGACGATCGACGACGACAGCCGCCCGTTCATCGGCCGCGATGCCCTGCGCCGCGAGCTGCACGAGAAGACGAGTCGCTACGCCACGGTCGGGCTCGAGCTCGACTGGGCGGCGTACCAATCGCTCTACACCGACGCCGGCCTCACCCCGCCCAAGGAGGAGGCGCCGCTGGCCTGGGAGTCGATGCTGTACGACGACGCCGGCGAGCGGATCGGCTACGCCCCGTCGATGATGTACTCCCCCGTCCTGCAGAAGCACATCGCGATCGCCCTGGTGCGCCCGGACCGGGCCGCCCTCGGCGGCACCGTGCACGTCGAGCAGACCATCCAGCACGAGTACACCTCCTGCCCCGCGACCGTGACCGCGCTGCCCCACTTCAACCCGGCCCGAAAGACGGCGAACCCCTGATGGCTGCCCAGAAGACCACCAAGACGGCGAAGAAGGCCGCAGCGAAGCGCCCCGCCAAGACGGCCGCCAAGACGGCCGCCAAGAAGCCCGCCAAGGGCTCCGCCCCGAAGTCCCGCGAGTACGACGTCATCGTCGTCGGCGGCGGCCACAACGGCCTGACCCATGGCGCCTACCTCGCGAAGTCCGGCTTGAAGACGCTGATCCTGGAGCGGCGCGGTCTCGTCGGCGGTGCCGCGATCACCGAGGAACTGCTGCCGGGGTTCAACTTCACGACCTTCTCCTATGCGCTGTCCCTGCTGCGGCCCGACATCATCCAGGAGCTCAACCTCGTCGAGCACGGCTTCCTGCCGCTGCTGATGCCGAACTCCTTCGCCCCCAAGGAGGACGGCGACTACCTCCTGCTCTCCATGGACCGCGACGACAACCTCCGCGAGATCATGCGGCACTCCGCGCACGACGCCGACGCGATGGACCGCTACGAGCACGACATGGAGAAGGTCTGCCAGCTGGTCAAGCCGCTCTTCGACCGGGTGCCGCCCAACCCGTGGGGCACCACCGCCGCCGACGCCGACAACATGGCGTGGCTGATGGGCCACCTCAAGAGCGCCCCGAAGAAGGTCGCCCACGACCTGGTGCGGCTGCTCACCGGCAGCGCGGCCGACTTCCTCGACGACTACTTCGAGTCCGACATCATCAAGGGCTACCTCGCGTCGTCGGGGATCATCGGCACCAAGGTCGGCCCGATGTCTCAGGGCTCCGGCCTGGTGCTGCTCTTCCACTCGATGGGCGAGCACGACAGCCACTTCGGCGCCTGGGCCTTCCACAAGGGCGGCAACGGTGGCTTCACCCAGGTGCTGTCGCGCGCCGCCGAGGCCTTCGGGGCCGAGATCATGCTGGACGCCGACGTCGACCGGGTGCTGACCAAGAACGGCCGGGTGACCGGCGTCGCCCTCGCCGACGGCACCGAGATCAAGTCCAAGGCGGTCACCTCCGCGCTCGACCCGCGGCGTACCTTCACCCAGCTGGTCGACCCGCGCGAGCTGCCCGCCGACCTGGTGGAGGCGATCGACCGCTACCGGTTCCAGGGCACCTCGTCGAAGGTGAACTTCGCCCTCGACGGTACGCCGCCGTTCCCCGCGCTGCCCGGCCGCTTCGACCAGTACCGCGGCTTCACCAACATCGGTCCGTCGATGGACTATCTCGAGCGGGCCTTCGACGACGCGAAGTACGGCTGGTTCTCCCAGCGCCCCTACATCGATGCCGCCGTCCAGTCGGTCGTCGATCCCGACATGGCCCCGCCCGGCAAGCACGTGATGAGCTGCTTCATCCAGTACACGCCGTATGAGCTGAAGAAGCCCGACGGCACCCGTGGCAGCTGGGACGACGAGCGGCAGAACCTCGGCGACACCGTGCAGAAGACACTGGAGTCGTTCTTCCCCGGCTTCTCCGATCTGGTGATCCACCGCGAGGTGGTCACGCCGCTGGACATCGAGCGGGTGGCCGGGCTGACCGAGGGCAACATCTTCCACGGCGAGTTCCTGGCGCCGCAGATGTACTTCTTCCGGCCCGCGCCCGGCTACAGCGACTACCGCACCCCGATCGACGGCTACTACCAGTGCGGCTCGGGCACCCACCCCGGCGGCTGCGTGATGGGCGCCCCCGGCAAGCTGGCCAGCCAGCAGGTGCTGGCCGACCTGGCGACCCGCAAGCGCTGAGGCGTCGGGGCTAGCCGACCGGCCGGTCGCGCAACCGCACCGACAGACACGTCACGCAGCCCTCGAGCTTCTCGAACTCGGAGATGTCGACGGTGGTCACGGCGTAGCCACGCGTCGTCAGCATCGCCGCGGTGCGGGGCGCCGAGCCGGCCATCAGAACGGCGTCGCCGCCGAGCAGCACGACGTGGGCGCCGGACTCCTCCGGCACCGCCAGGAACCGCTCCCCCCAGACTCTCGGGTCGTCCACGCAGGGCGGGAAGCCGAGCACGGTGCCGTCTGGGAGCGCGGTCACCGCCGACTTGAGGTGCAGGACCTTGGTGAGCGGCACCGCGACGACCGTGGCGCCCACTGGCCCCAGGTGGGCGCGGAGCTGGGCGATGCCCTCGTCGTTGGTGCGGCCGCCCTGGCCTACCCACACGGTGCCGTCGTGCTTCAGCACGTCGCCGCCGTCGAGCGTCCCGGGCTCGGTGATGTGCGCGACCCGATAGCCCTCGGCCCGGACCGCCGCCTCCGCGGCGTCGACCTCGCGTCGTCGCTCGGGCGCCCCGGGGCGGCTGATCACGGCCAGGTCGGCGTACACGACCATGGTGTCCTCGACGAACACCGAGTCCGGGCAGTCCTCGGCCGGCGCGACCTCGCGCGTCGTCCAGCCCGCGGCATGCAAGGCGTCGACGTACCCCTGCCACTGCCGCTGCGCCAGCTCGACATCGACGTCGCTGCGCTCGAGGTGGGTGAGCAGCCCGGCTGCCAGGCGAGGGGAGGTTCGCCGGATGAGGGCGTGGCGGGTGTGCACCCGCCCAGTATCTCCGTCGGCTGGCCGGCTACTGACCGCCGGACATGTCGATGCAGGTGAGCACCTGCACCTGGCCGCCGTGCTTGAGGTGCGGGTGGCCGTCGCACGCCGCTGCGGCAGCGTCGAGGGAGTCGGCCTCGATGACGGTGTAGCCGGTCGCCGGGTTGTCTCCCAGCGGTCCGTCTCCGGCGCCGTCAGCGGTCAGGTGCTTGGCCTCACCGAAGGGTGCGCCGCCGTCCACGATCGCGGCACCGAGCTTGTCGTACCAGACGCCCCACTCGCCCATGATCTGCTCTTGCTCCTCGGGGGTCGCCGCCATGCCCATCCCGCCGGTGTACATGATCATGAACTTCGCCATCTCAGTCTCCAGGTCGTCGTGGGGCCAATCTGCCAACGTAGGACGGTGCCGTAGGAGCGTCAAGGGCGAGCGCTCGCGGGGGCGCGAGCCGGGGACAGCGGTTCGCCGCGTAGCAACAGCGCCGTCAGCACGCTGGCCGCGGCGATGGTGGCGATGCCGCCCGACAGGATGCCGCCGGCCAGCTGGTCGCGCACGCTCTGAGCGAGCCAGGCCAGGCCCTCGATCGCGGTGAGCAGCCACGTCATCGGCGAGATCGCCGCCAACGAGATCACCCGCCACACCCCCACCGCCTGCGGGGTGTAGGTCAGCAGCGAGCCGAGGCCGAGCACCGCACCGAGCAGCACGGGGACGGTGATCGCGAGACCGATCAGGACCGCAGCCCAGCCCAGGGGCAGCCACCAGGAGCACTTCGGGCGCAGGCCACGCAGGGCGAGACCGCAGATGGCGTACCACACGAGCGAGGCCGCGAGGTTCGCTGCCAGCAGCCCCCACGCCCGTTCACCGGCGAGGTAGACGCTCCACATGGAGTAGTTGACGCTGCCGAACAGCAGCGACGTGCCTGACAGGCCGGCGGGGTCGCCGATCCGGATCAGCCGGAGCAGCTGGGGCACGCCCAGGACCACGCCGGTGACGGTGAGAGCACCGATCAGCAGGATGGGCAGGGCAGCGTTCAAAGAGTCAGTCATGGCAGGCACCAGCCGGCCTGACGGGGCCGGCACCGACGGGAGGTGGACGAGTTGTGGGTGGCGACGCGATCAGCTCCGCCCGCATTGCTGCGGCCGGGTGCCAACCCCCAGGTTTCGCCGTACTTCCCCCGTGATCGGGGCCGTGAAGTCGTACCTGTGACTGGTGGAATCGCCAGCGAAATCGTACGACCGGGCGGCGTTCGGGCTGCAATCGGCGAGGCCTCCGCGGAGTGTGATCTTGGCGACTCGGTGCCGGCAGCCTCGTTCGATCGCGGCCTCACTTCGGCCGCGCTTCGGGAACCGGTCAGTAGCCTGGCCGGATGAGGCCCGCACACCGGTGGGGGCTCGTGACTGCGCTCGCCGCGTCCCTGGTCGCAGTGCCGACCGCCTTCGCCCACCGTCCCGCGGGCGACGACGCCGTCAGCGCCGCGCAGGTGCGCGACCAGATCGGCGCGAGCGTCGCGTCGTACTCCGGCTACGTCGAGACCCAGGGCACCCTCCCGGTGCCGGACGCGCGAGGCTTCTCCGACGTCACTGCGCTGTTCGCGGGACGGTCGCGACTGCGGGTGTGGTGGGGCAGCTCCACCCGCTGGCGAGTCGATCGGCTCACCGAGACCGGCGAGCAGGACCTGGTGAAGTACGGGCCGAGCCTGGTGCGCTGGGAGTACGACGGCCTGGAGGCGACGTACTTCCCCGACCCCGACATCCGGCTCCCGCGCACCGCAGACCTGGTGCCGCCCGCACTCGCCGGGCAGGCCCTCTCGGGGATCGCCGACAGCGAGCTCAGCCGGCTGTCGTCGCGCCGGGTCGCGGGCCGCGACGCGCTCGGCCTGCGCGTCACCCCCCATACCCCCCTGTCCACCGTGGGCCATGTCGACCTGTGGAGCGATCGCGAGACCGGGCTGCCGCTCCGCGTCGAGCTGTATGCCAAGGGGGCGGTCGCGCCGGCGTTCACCAGTGAGTTCCGCGAGGTCGACCTCACCCCACCGGACCCGGAGGAACTCTCGTTCACCCCGCCGCCCGGCGTGGACGTCCGCCGGGGCGACGTGCTGGATCTCGCGGACGGCGCCAACCGGTTCGCGCCGTACCAGTTCCCCGACCGCCTGATCGGGCTGCCCCACGGTCGTGGCCGGCAACGCGGGGTCGGCGTCTACCGACTCGGGCCGACCTGGCTGATCGCGATGCCGATGCTGGAGCGTGTGGCCGAGCCGCTGAAGGACCAGTTGCGGGTCACCCCCGGCTCGGCGGAGGACGACCAGGGCGTGTTCGCGGATCTCGGGCTCCTGTCGGTGCTGGTCACCTCCCGCAAGGGCTTCGACTCCCACATCCTGATCGCCGGCACCGTCACCCGCGAGGCCCTGCGCCGGGCCGCGCGCTCGCTGGCCGACTCAACCCTGCTGTCCTGGGATGTCGAGCTGGGCGCGCGGGGCCCCGATCCGGGCGGATCCCCATGATCGCGACTGACGGCCTCGGCAAGAGGTACGGCGCGGTGCAGGCCGTCGACGACCTCTCCCTCGACGTGGCGGAGGGCGATATCTACGGCTTCCTCGGCGCCAACGGCTCGGGCAAGACGACGACGGTGCGGATGCTGCTGGGGCTGGTGCTCCCGACCACCGGGACCGTGGCGTTGCTCGGGCGGCCGATGCCGAAGCACGCCCGCGAGGTGCTGCCGCAGATCGGCTCGTTGGTCGAGGGCCCGGCCGCCTACCCGCAGCTCCCCGGCAGGGCCAATCTCGCGCTGTTCGACGCGATGGGCGCCCGAGGCGGGCGACGCAGCCGCCGGCGGCGGATCGAGGACGCGCTCGGGCGGGTCGGCCTGGGTGACGTCGACCAGCGGCCGGTGCGTACCTACTCGATGGGCATGCGGCAACGGCTCGGCCTGGCCCACGCGCTGCTGCGCCAGCCACGCTTGCTGATCCTCGACGAGCCGACGAACGGCCTGGATCCCCAGGGGATCCGCGAGATACGCGGGCTGCTGCTCGAGCTGCACTCGGCGGGCACCACGATCTTCCTGTCCAGTCACCTGATCGCCGAGGTCGAGCAGCTGTGCACCCGGATCGGGGTGCTGGACCGTGGTCGGATGGTGCTCCAGGACCGGCTCGCCGACCTGAGCCGCCTGACCGGACGGCATCGGATCACCACGCCGGACGTGGCGCGAGCGCGGGCGCTGCTGGACGGTCAGGTCGAGGCGGTCACCGCCGAGGCGCTGCTGGTGCGGGTGAACGACCCGGCCGAGGTCAACGCCCGGTTGGTCGGCGCGGGCGTGCGCGTGACCGCGTTGGAGCCTGAGCGCCGGAGCCTGGAGCAGCTCGTGCTCGACGTGATCGACCGGCACGCGGCTCCTCCGCTCGACGAGACCGACGGGCCGGGCTCGGTCCGCGAGGTGCTCTCGTGATCCGGGTGGAGCTGCGCAAGCTCGTGCGCAGCCGGCGTACCTGGATCACGATCGCGATGATCAACGCCCTCCCGACGTTGGTGGCCGTGCTGCTCGCGCTCACCGACCTCGGGCCGCGGCCCGGCACCGGGCCGGCCTTCCTGTCGGCCGTCCTCACCGACGGCAAGCTGTTTCCCCTTGCTGCACTGGCGATGGTGGTGCCGCTGCTGCTGCCGATCGCGGTCTGCGTGATGGCCGGCGACACGATCGCGGGCGAGGCCCAGCTCGGCACCCTGCGCTACGTGCTGATCAGGCCGGTGAGCCGGACCCACCTGCTGGTGGCGAAGCTGGTCTCGATCGTGGTGTTCGTGATGCTGGCGATCGCGGTGGTCGCGGCCACGGCGTACGTCCTAGGGCTCGGTCTGCTCGGCCATGCCACGACGGAGGTTGCCAGCGTCTCCGGCAGCACGCTCACCGGGCGGGAGCTGACCCTGCGCACGTTGCTCGCGTTGGCCTACGCCCTCCTGTCGATGCTCGGGGTGGCGGCGGTGGCGCTGTTCCTGTCGACGGTGGTCCGCACCCCGCTGGCGGCCGCCCTCGGCGCCCTCGGCCTGCTGGTCGCCTCGTCGCTGCTGTTGACGCTCGACGCGGCCGACGCGCTGGATCCGTGGCTGCCCACTCGCTACTGGCTGGCCTTCGTCGACCTGTTCCGCGACCCGATCCACTGGCGCGACGTGGTGCGGGGGTCGTTGCTCCAGCTCGGCTACGTCGCGGTGTTCCTCGGCGCCGCCTGGGCGAACTTCGTCACCAAGGACATCACGGACTAGCGGCGCTAGGCGCAGACCGCGGCCGTGGGGCCGGTCGGGACGAGCTCGTCGAGAGCGCCGCGGATGATCTCGATCACCGCCGGCGCGCGGGGCATCTGCGCATGGCTGACCGTGAGGCCGGGACACACGTCCTGGACCCGCACGTCCAGGGCACCGTCAAGGACCGCCGAGTCGGGCGGGGTGACGGTCCGGTCGTCGACGGACCACAGCGAGACCCAGTCGGGACCGTTGGGTGTCTCGTCGCCGGCGTTGAGACGGCGCAGGAGGTCACTGTCCGGGACCAGCTGTTGGCATCCGATCGGGCAGGCTTCGGGGCTGAGCCCCGCGGCCAGCGCAGCGGTGTCGGTGCCGTGGTGGGGCGAGCTGATCGTGACGACGCGCCGGGCCAGGCCGGCGCCGTCCTCGAAACGGACCCACCAGCGCGCAACCACGCCGCCAGCCGAATAGCCGATCACGTCCACGCTCGCGGCCCCGGCTTCGGAGATCGCGCGTCGGGCGACGTCCCCCAGGTGGTTCGCCTGCTCTCGCAGATCGCCGCGCCCGTCGCCGACCAGGTGCACGATCTGCACCGTCCGCCCGTCGGCGCGCAGGGCGCGAGCGAGGTCCTGGAGGCCGGTCTCGTCACCGCCGTATCCCGGCACGAGCAGGACCGGGCCCTGGTCGTCGCTGGCGACGGCGCGCTCGGGCTGGTGGCGCAGGACCACCGCCGCCACGGTCAGCAGCAGCGCGAGCGCCAGCGCCCCGGCGAGACCGAGGAAGAGCCGCCGTCGTGGCGGAGAGAGGCTGTCGAGCACGCCTCCATCCTGGCACCGGGCGCCACATCGGAGCCGGGGTCCCCAGATGTGTTGATGCTATGATGCGGTGATGCGAACGACACTGGAGCTCGACGACGCGATTCTCTCTGCCGCCCGCTCCCTGGCACTCGCTCGGGGGATCTCCTTGGGAGCCGCGGTGTCCGAGTTGGCGCGCCGCGGGTTGGGAGTGACCACCCGGGCCGAGGGGCCGCGCACGGACGTCTCCTACTCACCGTTTCCTGTCCTGGTGGGCGACCCGGATCACATCGTCACGCCCGAGCTGGTGAACACGCTTCGTGATGGCGACTGAGAGTGACACCGCCGCGGAGCTGTGGCTCTGCGACGTCAACGTGCTGGTCGCCCTCAGTCTGGCCACCCACCTGCACCATCGAGCCGCCCACGCCGCCTTGGCCGCACACGACGGCGGATGGGCCACCTGCCCAACGACGGAAAGCGCGCTGGTCCGACTGGCGCTCAACCCCGCCGTCACCGGCCGGGCGTTCGCCGCGGCCGATGTGCTCGAGCAGCTATCCGCGATGCGCCGGGACCCGCGCTGGCGGTGGCTCCCCGACAGTGAGAGCCTCGCGACCCCGACAATCGACACCAGCGTCCTGCAGGGGCATCAGCAGGTGACCGACCTCCACCTGGTCAACCTCGCAGCCGCCCACAGCGCGGTGTTGGTCACCTTCGATGCCGCCATCGTCGGCGCACTGGCGCCGCCCGACCGCCGGCACGTGCGCGTCCTCCCGCAGTAGAGGGATCGTCAGCGCCCATCGCAAGTATCTTGACATCAAGATATAGTGCCTCCATGACCCCGCCGGGCACCGTGGCGCTGACGAGGCGCGGCATCCCGGTCGATCCCCAACTGCGGGTGCTCGCGATCGGCTCGTTCGCCACCCGCTTCGGCAGCGGGGCGGTGATGAGCACCTCGGCCATCTACTTCACCCGGCAGCTTGGGTTCACCGCCGGCCAGGTGGCGTTGGCGATCGCCGTCTCGGCGGCCGCCGCGCTGCTGGTCGCGCTACCGGCCGGCCACCTCGGCGACACCCGCGGCCCCCGCGAGGTGCTGGCCTGGCTGATGCTGGCGTCGGCGGTCGCGACCCCGCTACCGGTGCTCGCGCGCAGCCCGCTCACGCTCGCCCTCCTGTTGGCCGTCGACGCCGCCTTCGCCTCGGCCGCCAACGCGGTTCGCAACGGCATCGTTGCCCAGGTGGCGATCGGTGGGCGGGGAGTCCAGTTCAAGGCCTACCTGCGCGCGGTGACCAACAGCGCCATCGCTCTTGGCTCGGTCGGCGGGGGCGCGGCGCTCGTCATCGACACTCACGCCGCCTACATCTCCGTGTTCGTGGCTGCGGGAGTGCTCACCGGTTTCGCCGCCTGGAACTCAACCCGCCTCCGACACCTGCCGCCGTACCAGCGCGCGCAGGGCGAGCCCCGGATGGCGGTGCTGCGCGACGTGCCCTACGTCGCGGTGTCGCTCATGACCGCGATGTTCTCCCTGCACTTCGTCGCCGCCGAGCTCGGCCTCGCGCTGTTCATCTCACAACGCACCCAGGTCCCGACCGTGATGGTGGCGGTGCTGCTCCTGATCAACACAGTGATGGTCGCCGGCCTCCAGGTGCGGCTGTCCCGCTCGGCCGATTCGGTGACGGCCGGCGCCCGCGCCCTGCTCCGCGGCGGGATCCTGATCGCCGTCGGCTTCGCGCTGATCGGCCTCGCCGACGGAGCCCCTCGCGCACTCGGCCTGACCGCGCTGGTGATCGGGGCGCTGGTGCACGTCGTGGGCGAGATGATCGGGTCTGGCGGTCAGTGGGGGCTGCAGATGGGGTTGGCTCCGCACGAGCGCCAGGGGCAGTACCAAGGCTTCTCCAGCCTCGGCTTCGCGCTGATCAACATCATCGGGCCACCCCTCGTCACGGTGCTCTGCGTCCACGGCGGCCGGCTCGGCTGGGCGACCATGGGCGGGCTCATCCTGGCCTCGAGCCTCCTCGCGCAGCCTCTGTCACGATGGGCGCTGGCCAACCGCGCGGCCTACGGCGTGACGACCCACTCGGGCTGACGCCGCGCGTCGACCGAGTTGACGATCAGCGCCACATGCGCACGGAGTCGACGTACATCTTGTAGTCGCTCAGCTTGCCGCCGTTGTTGAGGTGCTTGCGCAAGACGGCGTACTCGCCCTTCCCGCGGCTGGGCTTCTCCGACACCAGCAGGCTGAGGATCACCTCGCCGGGGACACTCGCGGGCGTCACTCCATCATCGACGCCGATGCTGCCGACCACCTTCCCGTCGATCGAGAAGGTGTACTTGTCGGCGTTCCAGAACCCTTCGAAGGTGTGGTACTCCGTCCACCAGGCGTCGTGGTTCTTCCGCTGAAGTCCCGTCGTGTTCCACAGCGCACCCTTGCCCGACTTCCCGCCGGTCCACGAGTTGCCGCGGAACGACTCCCCGCCGTCCGTCGGATGGATCGTGTGCTGGATGCGCTGGCTGGTGCTCGACCCCTTGCCGAAGAACTCCGCGACGTCGAACTCTCCCCGGCCCGGACCGTAGCCGCTCTGCCACCACAGGGCACCGTGCGCGCCCCGGGGCTTCTGGAACTTGATCCGCGCCTCGAGATGCCCGCGCACCACGCCGAAATCACCCGCGGTCAGGTGACCGACGAGGTAGCGGGGCTTGCCGTCCGCCGGGTCGGATCCGGCTCGTTTGGGAGAGAGCACCAACGCCTTCCCGTTCAGGGAGGCGGCCTTCCATGAGGCCTTGGTGTGCCAGCGCCCAGGGTTGCCGAACGTCGCGCCGCGCAGCGCCCAGCGCTGCTTCAGCGTGGTCTTGCTGGTGTAGTTGAACCCGTCGCTGAGGCGCAGCGACTTGATCTTGAAGTTCTTGGAGCCGACGGGGCGGTAGGTGTCACCCCCCACCTGCTGGCGGGCGCTGAACAACCGGAACTTCGTGATGACGGAGACCACGGGGTTGATGGTGAATCTCCCCTGCGCGTCGGTGGTCGTGCCCTGGACGTAGGTCCGGCTGCCGTCGGCGGCGACGCTGTAGAGGCTGACCGTGCGTCCCGCGGCGGCCGGCTGGATCCGTCCCTTGATCGTCGCCACCTGGTTGCCGCTGGCACTGGTGAACTTCGGCGTCTTCAACGACACGAACGCACTGTCGGAGGTCACCGCCTGCGCGGCCGGGGCGCCGGCGACCGTGGCCGCAACCGCGACCGAGAGCACCGACAGGAACGACCAGAACCGAGACACCACGAATACCTCCAGAGCGAGAGCGAGAGCGAGCAGGAACGATCTCACACCTACCCCGGCTGCGACGCATCGAGACCAGGATGCCCGCTGCTACTCCGCGGGCGCGGCGAACGCGGCCATGACCTCACTGCTGGCGCGAACGGCACCCGTTTGGAGGTACTCCATGGCGGCCAACGACGCCTCATGCGCCGCCGTACTCGAGCCGGCGACCGCGTCGGAGACGACTCGGCAGTGGTAGTCGTGCTGGTGAGCATCGACGAAGGTGTAGTGGACGCAGACGTCGGTGTGCCCACCCACCAGCACCAGGGTCTGCGCGCCCAGCCCCTTGAGCAGGATCTCCAGCTCGGTGCCGAAGAAGCAGGAGTAGCGGCGCTTGCGGATGACGTAGTCGTCCGGGCGGACCCCGAGGTTCGCGGCGATCTCGGTGCCGGGGTCGCCCTCCAGGAGGTGGACCCCTTCGGCGCCGTCGAGCTCGCGCCCGAAGTCGACCAGGTCTCGACGATGAGCCTCCTGGAAGAACACCACAGGTACGCCGTGGGCGCGGGCCGACTCGACCAGCGCCGGGGCGCGGTCCATCGCCTCGGGGTAACCGGGCATGAACGGGATCGTGCTCGGCGCCGCGTCCGGCGTGGGTCCGCCCTGGATGTCGATCACCACGAGCACGGGGCTGCCGACGATGAGGGGGTGCGATGTTTCGGTCACGAACTGTTCTCCTTCACGATGGTGATGGTGATGATGTCACCGCTGCGCCGTGGGCGGACCGAAGCCGTCGCCGCCTCCCGACATGGGCGGGTCCTCCAGCAGCGAGGGCGGGGGCACCGGTGGGGCCTCCTGGTCGAGGGGGTCGCGGTCGCCCGGTCCCGGGCCGTGCAGGTCGAGGAAGCGCTGCGCAGCCTTCGTGGCCGGATGCAGGCCCGCGGCAGCGACCACCACGATGGCGGCGATCAACAGCCAGCCGGCCGCCCCCCAGTTCATCGCGAGGAACGTGTAGAGCGCCGGGGCCCAGACCCGGCCGAGGGTGCCGCTGAACTCCGAGGCGCCTTGGTACTCCCCGCGTCGCCGCGGATCCATCAGCTCTGCCTCGAAGGCCCAGCTGGCGGCCGACAGGTAGAGCTCCGCACCCGTGACCGTGACGTGGCCCAGCCAGACCAGGGCGATCGTCACCCAGCCGATCGTGTCGTGGGTGGCGAGCGTGATCACGCAGGAGACGACGAAGAACACCGTCGAGAGCCGGATCGCGCGCAGCGCCGTACGCACGTCCTTGACGCCGCGGGCTGCGGCCATCGGCAAGAAGATGCACATCACGGTGTTGGTGCCGAACAGGAACGCGAGCAGGACCCGCGGAGCGTCGGTCTTCTCCACCAGCCACAGCGGGATCACGATGTTGAGCAGCACCTGGTTGGTCCACAACACGCCGCCGAAGAACTCCGTCGCCAGCCAGCCGAGGTTGCGTAACGGGCCGGGCCCGGGCACCTTGATCTTGCGCTCGGCCGGTGTCCGCTCGTCGTGGGAGGCGTTGGGCAGCCGCAGGATCGCCGTGGCGTTGACCAGGAACACCAGGGTGGTGAACCACGGCAGGGCGTGCAGCACGTCGTTGGACTTGAACGCCAGCGCAATGCCACCCAGCAGCGAGCCCAGGGTGAAGCCGACGTTGAGCGCGGAGTACATGTAGGCCCGGGACTTCACCCGCTCGTGCTGCGGGAGGACGTCGATCGTGTAGGCGCCGTGGGCGGCGCCGCCGAGCGACCCGATGACCTCCATCGCGACGGCCATGGCGACATACCCGCCGAAGCTCTCGATGAAGGGCCAGAAGGCGAACACGCTGGCCTGACCAGCCGAGCTGAGCGCCCACATCCGCTTGGGTCCGTAGCGGTCGACCAGCTTGCCGGCCGGGAGGGCGGCGACGAAGGCGGCGAGCCCGGCGATGGTCAGGCCGAGCCCCACTTGGGCCGCACTCAGGCCCACGATCTGGGTGAAGAACACGGCCGACCCGGTCATGAAGGTGCCGTCGCCCAGCGCGAAGAGCAGCGACTGCTTCGCCAGCCGGCCGGCGAGGGGCGACGGCGGCTGGAAGCGACGTAGCAGCGGGGCGATCGGCGAGGACATCACCCGCGAGTGTTCCAGCCGGCGCGGACGGAGTCGCCTCAATTACCGGAGCGCTCGGCCTCCTGGCCGTCGTGGAGCTCGGCGTCGACCATGAGCTCGTTGGCCAACGCCTCGAGCGCCTCGCCCAACGCGGACACGTCGACGCCCTCGGGGACGCTCACCACGACATCGGCCTCGAAGAGCGTGCCGCCGGCCATCGGCGCGTCGACCACGCGGGAGGCGAGCTCCTCGACATTGACGCCATGCTCGGCCAGCAGCGAGGAGACCTCCGCGACGATGCCCGGGCGGTCCGCGCCCACCAGGTGCAGCGTCAGCCGCCGGCCGCCACTCGCCGCGGCCGACGTCGCTCCGGCGGACTCGACAGTGACCCGCAGCCCCTCGGCGGCCAGCCCCTCGATGTCGCCCACCAGGGCCTCGGCCTGGTTGTCCGGGACGTCCACCTCGACGATGCCGGCGAAGGTGCCGGCGAGATGCGCCAGCTGGCTGCGCTCCCAGCTGCCTCCTCGCTCGGTGATCAGCCGGGAGACCGCGGAGACCAAGCCGGCGCGGTCCTGGCCGAGAAGGGTGAGCACGAGAGTGGCCATGGCGCCAGGCTAGTGGGGCGCGCCCCGAAGGAACTAGCGTGGGCGCGACACCCACGTCGACAGGAGGTGACTGTGTTCACCTCGCTGATCCCGAAAGTCTTCTACGACGACCTCTCCGTGGGTCTCGACCTCTTCGTCGACGGGCTCGGGATGGAGGTGCTGCACGAGTCGGCCGACTTCGTCGTCGTCGGCCGCGGTCCGTGCAAGGTCTATCTCGTGCTGGCTCCCTCGATCACCGCCGACCGCCCCGAGCTGGCGATCGAGACCGACTCCATCGACCAGGACTACGCCGACATCTCGGAGCGCCGACCCGAGCTGCTGCATCCCACCTATCCCCCTGGCGGGGGGATTGTCCGCCGCGAGTACGGCGCCCGGGAGTTCGCCGTGCTCGACTCCACGACGGTGTGCGTCGTGCTGCGCGACTGGTCCTAGGCGGCACTGGCCCGGGTCAGGCCGCTCGGGATGCCGCGGGTACTGCGGCTACTGGTGTGTACGACGCACCTGGTGCGTCGTACACACCAGTAGACCCTCAGCTCACTCGGCCTCGCCCGCCGACGCGTCCGCCATGGCCTCGAGCCAGTCACGCCAGTAGCTGCGCCAGTGATCCGACGCTTCGACGCCGGGCAGCCGCTCGTGCGCCACGACCACGGCCGTCCGACCGTCGGCGCGCTCGGTCAGCGTGAACAGCAGCGAACCCTCCTCGGCCTGCACCCGGAGCGACTTGGACGTCGCGCGAGAGCGGAGGCTGGTCGAGATTCCGAGCAACTCCTGCCGGTCCGCATCGTCGAGGAGGAGCGCCCGGAGAGTGGCCGAGTCCATCGCCATCACCTTGGACTGCGACACGCTGAAGGTGCCGTCGCTGCGTTGCCCAGGCAGGCGGCGGCCGGTGATGCGCTCCCAGCCGACCGTGATGCCTTGGGCCCACCAGTGGTCGATCCCATGCTCCGCATGGAGCCACGCCGCCACCGGCGCGTGCCCGTCGATCGAGCCGGGCCAGGCCTCGATCAGATCGCACCACTCGTCCCAGCCGCGGCCGGTGCCCCGACTGATCGCATCGTCGCCCATCTCCGGCTCGGAGACCCAGCGCCTCCCGGTGGCCGACGCGGGGGTCAGCGCTCTGCGGGCGGCGCCGTACTTCTCGCCGGTCTTGACCATGCGTGCGCGCACACGCTTCTTGAATCGCTCGTTCTTCGTCATCGCATCCTCGGCTCCACACAGGCGGCGACCCCGACCTGCGCTCAGGCGACGGCACCTGTGATGGGAACTGATACGACGACGCCGGGCACGGGGTCCCCTTTGCCTCTTCCACGCCGACAGCGCAGGCGCCGGCTCCGAGGTCAGGCGTGACGACACGCCTCGCTCTCAAGGCTAGCACCGGCGAGCGCCGGCGCTGTGGGGCTGCGGCTACTGGTGTGTACGACGCACCAGGTGCGTCGTACACACCAGTAACCAACGGGCTCACTCGACCGGCGGACCGGAGGAGTGCACCAGCTCCACGCGCGAGCCCGCGGGCAGCGCCTGGACCAGCCGGAGCCGGGCCAGCGCCGGGTGCTCGTCGAGCAGCTTCGCGGCGTTCGCCATGGAACGCAGCGCCGCCGTCTCGGCCCGCGCCGCCTCCAGTTGTGCCTGGGCACGCTGGCGACCGACCACGAGCTCGGCGTACGCCGCCCGCAGCTCGTGCGGCAGGACGACGTCCTTGACCATGACCTCCGCCAGCGCGACACCGACGTCGGCTGCGGCCGCCCGCAGCGGCGCGACCGTCTCCTCGGTCAGCGTCGACCGCGGCGTGCGGACCAGCGCGTCCGCCTCACGGACGGCCAGCGCCTCCCGGAGCGCGAGCTGCACCGCGAGGTACACCCACCCGACCGGGTCGGCGACCTTCTCGGTGAAGGCGACGGGGTCGCCGATCGCCCACCGCGCGAAGGCGGTGACGCGCACGGTCACACCGTCGGCCGTCAGCACCTCCTGCGGCGCCACGGTCACCACCTGCTCGCGCAGGTCCAGGACCTGGTACGACGCGCGACGGCGCCGACGGTGCTCGCCCGGACCGAGCACCAGCGTGGGGCGGCCGGGCACGCGCGCCAGGCAGACCTGCCACGGCTGCACCCGCAGGGTGCGGAACAGGGAGTTCATCAGCGTTCTCATCAGGGACATCTCGGCTACCTCCTTCTCTGTGTCTGCGGCCGAGCTTCGGTCGGGCCGGCCGGGCGGATGCCTGGCAGGCGTGATCTCGTGGTGAAGCGGTGGTGGCGGGCGGCCACGACGGCGTACGGGGCGAGGTCCGTCGTCCTGACCGGGCCGCGCCACAGGGCACGCCGCCGCACCCTGCCACCTGCCACCACCGCAGAGGAGTCGGAGTCGAACCGACGGAGCGTGAGCTCCTACCGCCTGCGAAGGGCATGTGGTGAGGTACGACGCGTGGGATCGGGCCGGAACCCCGGCCCTACCACTGATCTCACCGCCCGCGAACGGTACGCCGGCTCAGCCGACGCCGCACCTGGTTTTCGCTGCGGGTCGTGTCCCTAGAGCCCGTCGAGGATCGCGCTCCGGCGGGCGGCGTACTCATCCGACGTGATCAGCCCGTCGTCGAGCAGCCCCTGCAGCTCGCGCAACCGGTCGGCACTGGCGCGAGGCGGCTCCGGCGCGGCGGGCGGCGTCGCCGGTGCCGAGGGCGGCTGGCGCAGGTTCGAGGCAAGGTAGGTCGCCTCGAATCCGTCGTCGCTCAGCAGCGTCATCGCGGTGGCGTCGCTCTCGCTCATCCCGGAATCCCGGGCCATCCGTCGCGCGGTGGAGACCCTCCAGACCGTCGTCGCGATGGCCGCGAACGCGACCAGCACGAAGAAGAAGGCGAACGCTCCGGGGATCCCCGCACCTGGGCTGCCGAACGAGCCGTCGATCGCACCGTCGATCGTGCGGCCCTCGAAGACCTGGGACCACTCCCCATCGGCATAGACGCACGACGGCAGCTCCCCCTGCTGGTTGCTCTCGAAGCACCAGTCGGGCGGGTTGTCGCCGGGGTCGACGACGGTGGCGATCAGCGCGAGACCGAGGGTGGGACCAGTCATGGGAGAACTGTAAACGTCAGCATCGTCTTCACGTGCCGGCTCGTCCGCACGGATATCGCGAGTGTCTTGATGCTCCCCGAACCGACCCGGCATACTCCGTCCGTGACCGACGCCTCCGCTGCCGAGCCCACGCCGACGGCCCGGGCGGCGTACGCCGTCAACGCGGGTGTGGCCTGGCTGGGCATCGCCCTGACCGCCTTCTTCTCCGGGATGGGGTGGTACGACGAGCTGCCGCCCGAGCCGGGGCTCTACGGCCGCCACCCGGACGGGTTCGCGGGCGCGGTGTCGCGGCTCTCGGACACCTTCAGCTACTTCACGATCTGGTCGAACGTCGTGGTCGCCGTCTCCGCCACGCTGCTGCTGTCGCGGCCGTTGCGCGACACGCTGGTTCGCCGGGTGCTGCGGCTGGACGCACTGCTGATGATCACCGTGACCGCGATCGTCTATCAGGTGCTGCTCGCCCCGACCGCGGACGTCACCGGCTGGTCGAAGCTCACCGACCCGATCCTGCACGTGGTCACGCCGCTGGTCACCGTGATCGTCTGGCTGGTCTGGGGTCCGCGTGGCTGGGCCACCGGGCGCCTGGTGCCGCTCGCGCTCGCCGTACCGCTGCTGTGGATCGTGTGGATGCTGGCCCGCGGCGCGGTCGTCGACGCCTACCCCTACGACTTCGCCAACGTGGCCGACCTCGGCTATGCCTCGGTGGCCGTGACGCTGGCGTTCATCCTGATCTTCGGGTTGGTCGTCGCCGCGATCTACTGGGGGATCGACGTGGCCCTGCGTCGGCGCCGCGCCGACGCGGCATAGTCCGAGCCGCTGGCGCGTTGGGTCGGTCATGACGAATCAGACGAAGACCGAGCAGAACAAGGCGAACGCGATCGCGCTCTACGACCTCATGTTCAACCAGAACCGGCCCGCCGAGGCGATCGAACGCTACGTCGGCGCGGACTACCGCCAGCACAACCCTCACGTCGGAGACGGCACGCAGGCCTTCATCGACTACTTCGAGCGCATGGCCGCGGAGTACCCCGGCAAGCGCGTCGAGGTCAAGCGGGCGCTCGCCGAGGGCGACTTCGTCGTCCTGCACTGCCACCAGATCTGGCCCGATGAGGAGTACGCCGGCATCGACATCTTCCGGTTCGACGACAGCGGCAAGGTCGTCGAACACTGGGATGTGCTTCAGCTCATGCCGGCCGAGTCGGCCCACGACAACGGGATGTTCTAGCGCTGGCCCGGCAGGGCAGGCCCTACTTGCCGTGCTCGACCAGGTAGGCCGCGGAGGCGAGCACCGAGTCGCGTGAGGGGATGTAGTCGAAGCCCATCGCGCGGGGTGCGTCGGTGCCGACGACGTCGAGGTTGCGACCCAGGTTGGCCGCCACCGACTTCAGCATCGGCACGAACGTCGCCATCACCTTGACCAGCATGTCCGGGAGCTCGCGGCTGGCGATCTTGCGGTCGGGGTAGGCCCCCTTCAGCGTCCGCGCCAGCTCGATCATCGTGAGCGCGCCGGCGTTGCCGGGGAAGCGCAGGCCGATCGTGGCGTCGTTGCCGATCGCCCGCACATGCATCCGAGCCACGTCGCGGACGTCGACCATGGGCAGGTTCATCTTCGGGTACGCCGGATCGGTGCCGGCGAGGAGGCGCTCGACGTACTCCAGCGAGGTGCCGTAGTGCTCGTCCATCGGCGGACCGAACACACCGCCCGGGTTGACCACGGTGAGCCTCATCTCCGGGTGCTCCGCCACGAAGTCCCAGGCGGCGCGCTCGGCGAGCGCCTTGGAGGCTTCGTACGCCGTCGTGGCGGCGCCGTCGGGGTCGGTCCAGTTGTCGCGGGTGGAGGCCGCTGCCGGAGCCTTGGTCGGGTCCTTGTAGATCGCGGCGCAGCTGGAGGTCAGCACCACCCGGTGGACGCCCGCGGCCTGCGCGGCCTTCAGCGCCCGCATCGTGCCGTCCACCGCGGGGCGGATGAGCTCCTGCGGATCCAACGGATCGCCGTTGGGGAAGGGCGACGCGGTGTGCATCAGCACGTCGACCCCGTCCATCGCCTCGGGCCAGCCGTCGTCCTCGAGCAGGTCGAGGCTGACGAAGCTGAGGCCGGCGTCGGGGAACAGCGCCTCGACCTGCTGGCGGCCACGCTCCGAGCGGACGGCGGCCTTGACGGCGTACTCGTGCTCCAGCAGCTCGCGGACGATGTGCTTGGCGATGAAACCGGAGGCTCCGGTCACCAGGACGGTGGTCATGGGGTTCCTTGGGGCTAGGGAGCGGGGCTGACGAGGGGGTGACGGATCCCGAGCGCATCGTAGGCGCGTCGGCGTCGGGGCGCCGGTCGGTCTGGCTACTGGTGTGTACGACGCGCCTGGTGCGTCGTACACACCAGTAGACATGAGCGAAGCGGCTCCACCCCCGAGCCGCGAGTCAGGGATCTCCCCGATGCGCACGGGCAGCGACAACACCTACGGTGCGTGCACCTTACAACGTAAGACAACCGGAGGTTCCCCTTGCTGACCACACGACTCGGCCGCGCGATGGGTGCGATGTACCTCGCTGCCTTCCTCTTGTACGGAATCGGCGCCCTGCTGGCCACCTCGGTCGCGAGCGCGGTCGACCCGCTGGCGACAGCGGCCTCGCACCCCTCGCGCCTGGCCGTCGGTGCGCTCCTGATCCTGGCCAACTCGGTCACGGTGGTCGCGCTCGGCGTCGGGGGCTTCGTGCTGCTGCGTGAGCGGTCCGCACTGCTCGGATCGGCGTACCTGATGGCACGCGGAGTAGAAGCCACACTGCTGGCCTTCGGGGCGATCGCGCTGCTGTCGCTCGGCACGCTCAGCGATCTCGCAGCGGCGTCCCCCGATCAGGAGGCAAGCTATGCGGCCGTCGCGGCGTGGCTGCCCGAGGTGAACGAGCTGAGCTTCCAGGCCGCCATGCTCGCGCTGGCCGTCGGCTCCGTGGGCTTCTGCGCTGCCCTGCTGCGCCACCGGCTGCTGCCGCCCTGGCTCGCCCGCTGGGGCATCGTTGGGTACGCCGTGTTCGGCATCGGCGCCGCCGGCGAGCTGCTGGGCCTCCCGATGGGGATCGTGTTCTCGATCCCCGGAGGACTCTGGGAGGTCACCGCGGGGCTCTTCCTGCTGCGGTTCGGGTTCGCCCAGCCGGTCGCCGAGCCGTCAGAGGCCACCCACGAGGAACCAGGCCACGACCAGCACCCCGAGGCCACCGACGACAGCGCTGATGGTGACGAGGTTGAGGGCAGCGCCGGGTGACCGGCGCCGCAGCGAGAAGCCCGCGACCCAGAACCCCAGCGCGACCAGGAGCGGGATCGCCACGATGCCGGCGATGATCACGAGGGCGAAGGCGAGGTTCTCCTCGGGGCCGGCCGTGACGAAACCCAAGATCAGCACCACCACCAGCACCAGCAGAAGCCCGATCGCGGAGAGCGAGACCACGTGTAGCCAGCGGGGGATGCCGATCTGTGCTGCCGACCGGACGGCCGGCGGGGCGGCAGGAGGTGTGGCCCGGGAGTTCATGGCGACAGACTCGCAGAGCGGCGCGGTCGCGCGGACCCGCCGTCGTACTCAGGTCGATCCTGGGTCCCTGCACCGGCTGAAATCGGCGTAGGCTCACCAGCACCCAACGAGGAGGTTGCCTGTGAGCACGGCCAAGCATCTGCTGGAGGAGCTCGAGCCGGTCGTGGCCGAGAACCTCGACCGCCACCTGGGGATCGCCCAGGAGTGGCACCCACACGACTACGTCCCTTGGAGCCAGGGCCGCGACTTCGCGTTCCTCGGCGGCGAGGACTGGGCTCCGGAGCAGTCGCAGCTGTCCGAGACGGCCAAGGCCGCGATGTTCACCAATCTGCTCACCGAGGACAACCTGCCGTCCTACCACCGGGAGATCGCGACCCGGTTCGGCCGCGACGGCGCCTGGGGCACCTGGGTGGGGCGCTGGACCGCGGAGGAGAACCGCCACGGCATCGCCATGCGGGACTACCTCGTCGTCACCCGTGGGGTCGACCCGGTCGAACTCGAGCGGGCCCGGATCGACTACATGACCTCGGGTTACGACTCCGGCGACAAGACGCCGTTGGAGACCGTCGCCTACGTCTCCTTCCAGGAGCTGGCCACCCGGGTCTCGCACCGCAACACCGGCAAGGTCACCCACGACCCGATCGCCGACAAGATGCTCGCCCGGATCTCCAAGGACGAGAACCTGCACATGATCTTCTATCGCAACATCGTCGCCGCGGCGCTCGAGATCGAGCCGGACGAGACGATGCGCGCGATCGCCGACGAGGTGATCGGCTTCGAGATGCCGGGCGCCACGATGGCCGGCTTCCGACGCAGCTCGATGGTGATCGCCAAGGCCGGCATCTACGACCTGCGGCTGCACCACGACGACGTGATCATGCCGATCCTGCGGCACTGGTCGATCTTCGACCGCACCGATCTCGGCGCCGTCGGCGATGAGGCGCGCACCGAGCTGGCCACGTTCCTGGAAGGGCTCGACGCCCAGGCGACCCGCTTCGTGGAGCGCCGCGCCGAGAACCGCGCCCGCGTCGCTGCCCGCTCCGAGACCGGGGAGACCCCAGACATCGCCTCGTGAGGGGCGTGTGAGAGGCCGCGTGAGGCAGCCTCGTCAGGGGGCGCTCAGTACCAGTTGTTCGACTGCTTGAACGACCAGGCTCCACACGGGGTGCCGTAGCGGTCCCGGATGTAACCCAGGCCCCAACGGATCTGGGTCACCGGGTTGGTCGCCCAGTCGGCGCCCGCGGTGGCCATCTTGGAGCCGGGCAGCGCCTGGGGGATGCCGTACGCCGAGGAGGACGGGTTGTCGGCGTCGACCCGCCACCCGCTCTCGCTGAGGTAGAGCGAGTCCAGGCAGGAGAACTGCTCGGCGCCGAATCCGTACTCCGCCAGCAGCGCCCGCCCGATGGCGCGGGGGTCCGCGTCGGAGAGGTCCTCGCTGATGGTCTCGGCCGGGGTGTCCCCGACGTCGAGCGCCGCCACCTTGGCCGGGTCGGTCGCCGCGCGGCGGTCGGACCGCGAGAGCGGCGCCTCGCGACGGGCGGCCAGCTCCTCGTCGCTGAGCGTGGACGGGCTGGAGCCGGCGCTCACGCGGGAGGCGGTGCCGGCCTGCGCGGCGGTGAGGTCGGCCGCTGGTGCGGGCCCGACGGTCGAGACCAGCACGCCACCGGCCACGACCAGACCGGTCGCGGTCGCCGCGATGCCGGTCAGCGCGACCGGTCGGCGCAGCGCGCGCAGCGGCGTACGGCGGGGCGCCCGATGCCGGGCGGCCTTGTGCTTGGACACGGGTGGGGGTGCTCCTGCGGGCGCGGGGGTCGTCGTGGGAACAGGCGACCGCGCTACATGGTCCCGAGGTCACGAAACGGTCACGACCACCATGGCGTGACTCACCGGGTGAAAGCAAGTTGAAGGGCCATCATCTGGTCAGGTGTGCACCTGCGGGGCTCCCCCACACGCAGGGATCCACGCGGTTGGCGGGGCGCTGGTCAGAGCTCGACGTAGACGTCGTCGCCCTCGACCGTGACGGCGTACGTCGTCAACGGGGCCGGCTTCCTGCCCAGCGCGATCATCCTGCGCGACCAGCGGGGCATGTCCTTCCCCGCGAAGCCGGGGGTCCAGTCGAGGTTGTCGCCCGACTCGAGGTCGAAGCGGGAGTTGTGCCACGGACACACGACCTGGCCGTCCTCGAACTTGAGACCGCCCGGCCCCTTCGTCAGGGAGAACCCCAGGTGCGGACAGCGATTGTGCGCCGCACACAGGTCGTCGCCCACGGCGCCGACCACGATCGACGTGCCGGCCGCATCCAGGGCGTGCAACTCGCCGTCGGCGAAGTCGGCCACGCTCCCGACCCTGACTCGTGTGGACATTCGCGTCTCCTCGCCTCGTGCCTCACTCCGTTCTACCAGCGTGGCGATGCTGACGCAGAACGGAGACCCGTGGTCCCGTCGGCTGAGCCGGTCGAAAGACGTAGGCGAACGCCGTGCGGGTGTAGCTGATGCCGCGCCCCTGGCTGCGGATGAGCTCGGGGTCGGCCGACGCCGGCTTCTTGGGCTCCAGGTAGGTCTCGAGCGCGCTGGTGTCGAGGCGGTACCTGCCGCCGCGGTGGTGCACCGCCGCCACGAGCTCCAGGCTCGGATCAAGGGCGGCGAGGCTGGCGTCCCCGTGGCTGGTGTTGGCCAGCAGCAGCCCGTTCGGCGAGAGGAACTGCCGACAGTGATCCCACACCGGGCCCGCGAAGAGCGAGATCAGCAGGTCGAAGCCGGCGGCGGGCAACGGGAGCGCACTCGTGTAGTCCGCGTGCAGGAACCTCACCTCGGTCCCGGCCCCGGGGCCGGTCCGGCCCTCCAGCTCGGCCGCCACGAGCTCCTCGTCGGCGAAGTAGCGAGCTGCGCGGCGGTCGGTGTCGACGTAGGTGACCGACGGGATCGCCGTCGAGGGCGACAGGTCGAGGTAGCTGCCCGGGTAGAGCGCCCGCTCGGGCGCCCAGGCCTGACTGAGCGCGGCGAACAGACCCGACCGGTCCCCGATGGAATCCCGGTAGGTCGCCCACGAGGACACGGGTGGTGGCACGCCCAGCAGTCTGGCAGGAGAGTCGGGTATCCCGCCGGCCGCGGGATGCTCCTCACGCGTGGGAGGAACCATGAACGAGACGCAGCGCAACAACGACCGATTCCTGACGACCTACCGCTACCTGAGGGTGGGCATGGTGGGGCTCGTGCTCCTGCTCGGAGCCGCGCTCGTGCACCAGCTCTATATCGACTCGTGGCACCTGCGGCCCTCGATCAGCGACTACTACTACACGCCCGTGCAGGCCGTCTTCGTCAGTGCGCTGGTGGCCATCGGCGTCTGCATGATCGTGCTCAAGGGCAACACCCCGTGGGAGGACACGTTCCTCAGCCTGGCGGGGATGCTGTCGCCGGTCGTGGCGTTCGTGCCGACGCCGGAGTACGGCACCTGCGGCCCGGGCGGCGTACCCGCCGGCATCGCCGACAACATCGCCAACAACGTCTGGGCACTGCTGGCCGCAGGCGTGGCCGGGCTGCTGGCGACGTTCCTGATCGCCCGCCGCGACGGCGACGCACTTCGCCCCGGACAAGCGGTGGGCGGCGGGCTCCTGATCTCGACCGTGCTGTTCCTCGCGGGTGCCGCGTGGTTCTTCCTCGGCCGCGGCTCCTTCGGCTGCGGCGCCCACTTCACCGCGGCGATCATCATGTTCGTCTTCATCATCGCGGTGGTGTCCTGGAACGCCTGGGGCGCGGCCGGTGAGAACGTACGCCGCGCCGGCGCCACCCGCTACGGCCTCCTCGCCGCCACCATGATCATCTCCGCCGTCGTGCTCGGCGTGGCCACCTGGCAACGCTGGCTCGACAACGGCGTCTTCTGGATCGAGCTGACCCTGATCCTGCTCTTCGCGACCTTCTGGGTGCTCCAGTCACGCGAGCTGTGGGACGACGGGCTGCGCAAGCCGGACGACTCCAAGGCCTGACGGCGAACGCCGCTACTCGGCCAACCACGCGTGGGCCGCGAGCAGCTCGGCGACCAGCGTCTCGGTCAGCAGTCGCACGTCGTCGTGATCGTCGTGGACGTAGCGCAGGACGTGCGCGGCGTCGGGCAGATCGGCACCGACGCCGACGACCGTGCTCCCGCGCTGGCCGGTCCAGTCGAGCAGCTGCGGCTCCCACCGCGAGCCGCCGAGCAGCAGCATCCGGTAGTCGGTGGTCTTGGTGAGATAGACGTCGACATGGCTCCAGTCGCCGGTCTCGCAGCCGACGGCGGACAGTCGGGGGCCTTCGCGCAGCATCAGTGCCGATTGGTACGCCGAGGAGATCCGCCGCGCGGGAGCCACCACGTGGGTCCCGTGTGGACCGAGCAGCAGCTCGGCCAGACGTGGCCGCCAGTCCGCCTCCGTGGCCAGCAGCTCCTCGGTCGCCTCGGCTGCGTGCACCAGTGGCGGGGGCGGCGCCCCGGTCAGGTGGGACTCCAGCGCAAGCAGGAGCGCCAGCGTGTGCTGGAAGGAGCGGCAGGCAACCCCACCCCGCTCCTCACCGGCCTGCATCCACACGGTGCGTTCGGCGCGCTCGGTGAGCGGCCCGTCACGGTTGACGAGCGCGACGAAGGGGGCGTCGAGCCGCTCCACCGCGTCGAGCGTCTCGGCCGAGCCGGCCGACGCGGACACGGCGATGACCAGCGCGTCGGGGCCGACGGCGGGGAGGAGGTCGCTGCTGGCGAGCTCGGCCACCGCCGCGACCCCGCGGGCACGGAGCCGAGCGGCGGCGACCAGGTTGGCGTAGTGGGAGGAGCCCATGCCCAGCAGCAGGAGCTGTGCCGGGCGGGCGACGAATCCCCACGCGTCGGCGACCGACAGCTCACGCAGCCGCGCCGGCTTCTCGTGCAGGTCCGCGAGGAACAGGTCAGGCTTCATCCAGGCTCCTCGGGCGCAAGCCCCTTCGGGCCAGCGCGGCCTCGGGGACATAGCGCCACCGCGGCAGATGGGACTCGGCGTACGCGAGCTCCCGGTGGATCTGGTCGAGCATCAGCGGCTCCAGCAGCGTGCGGTCGAGCAGGTCGTCGGCAGTCTGCCGATAGGCGTCGAGGAACTCCCCCTGCGTCTGCTCGGTCCACGCGATCACGTCGTCCTCGGCCAGGCCGGGCGCGTAGTGCTGGACGACGTGGCCGACGTTCTCGAGGCAGACCAGCATCCCGGCCACGTCGTACGCCGCCGGCCGGTGCGCGATCCGTTCGGTCGGCGACAGCGTCGGGTTGCCGTCGAAGTCGATCACGTACATCTCGCCGGCGGGGGTCCGCAGCACCTGGCCGACGTGATAGTCGCCGTGGTCGGCGACCGGACCGGTGGCGGAGTCGGCCAGGGCCAGATGCATCGACGCGGTCAGCTCGCCCAGCGGTCGGGCGAAATCCACTGGCTCCCCTGCTTCGATGCCCAGGGCGATCCGGGCGGCACTGACGCACCAGGTCCACCCGTCGGTGGCCTCAGGCACCAGGTCGACGGCAGTCACCACCGGCACCCAGAAGCCGTCCGGTGTCCGCCACTCCACCAGGGCGCGCAGCCGCGGCATCGCGGCGAAGCCGGCGGCGGCCAGTCGGCGCAGCCGCTCGGGCGCGGGGTGCGGCCCGAGCAGGGGCTCGGTCACCCACTTGACGACGAGGCTGTCCCCCACGATCCAGGAGTCGTTGGTCTGGTCGACGTCGATGCGGCGCTCGCCGGGGCCGACCGAGACCGGCTCACCCCGGGTGATCCGGAAACCCTCGGGCACCGGGGCGACCGAGGCGAGCAGCTCGACCAGGGCGGCGTGGGGCCGCGGACCGACGCGGGCGGCCCGCCACTGGCCGTCCTCGGCGGTGACGACGACCGGGAAGTCGAGCACCGTCGCGTCAGTCCCGACGGGCGACGTGGTCGAGCCCCACCCGCTCGATGATCTCGGCGCCGCGCCGAAGGCCGTCCCGCTCCCGGATCGCCGTACCGGTCCGGGCCGAACGCTCCCGCAGCTCGGTGTCGGCCAGCAGGTCCTCGACGGCGCCGAGGAGCTCCTCGTCGGTGAAGGCGTACGTCGACAACCGGCGCCCGAAGCCGGTCTCGGCCACCCGCTGGGCGTTGTCGTACTGATCCCAGAACAGCGGCAGCACGATCATCGGCTTGCCGAAGTGCATCGACTCGGTGATGGTGTTGTTGCCGCCGTGAGTGATCACCAGATCCACCTGCGGGATCACCTTGGTCTGCGGGACGATCGCGGCCCCCGACATGGTGTCGGCCAGCCGGATCTCCTCGGCCCGCGGGCCCATGCTGACCACGACCCGGTGCGCCGTGGTCGCGAGCACGTCGATCAGCCGTTGCAGGAGGCCGATGTCGGCCCCGCCGAGCGAGCCCAGCGACAGGTAGATCACGGCCGAGCCCTCCGGACGGTCACCGAAACTGTTCGGGAGCTGGTAGTCCTCGTCGGTTTCGCGGACGCTGGAGTTCATCCGGTGCCAGGTGTCGTCCAAGGGGCGAGCGTCGACGTAGTCGAGCTCCTCCGGATAGACGTAGAGGTTGGCGGCACCGGAGGTGTGGATGAAGTCGCGGGGCGGGAGCGCCGGGGCACCCTGCTCCTGCACCCACGCGTTGAACGCCGCCCACGTCTCGTCATGGGTCCGGTCGAACTCGGTCAGGAACTCGTCCCAGCCGCTGCGGTCAGCGGCGGCGTACCCCGAGAACACGGGGGCGATGTCGTCGCCGCGGATCTCCAGCGGGTTGCACGAGACGATCCGGACGTACGGCGCCCCGGAGGTCAGCAGGGCCGGGAAGGCGACCACGTTGTCCTCGACCAGCACGTCGGGCCGGTGCTCGGCGATGATCTTCCGCAGCTGCGGCTCGCAGAACTTCGCCCCGTCGATCAGGGCCTGATAGGTCGGCTGGACGAAGCTCGCCAGCTGCTCGACCGTGGGCTTGCGGAACTCCGGGGCGGTCTCGGTGATGAAGTCGATCCAGAACTGGCCGGCGGCGTCCTCGGCGGCATCCGGGTCGGGCTCGGCCAGGTCGACCAGCGCCTCCACGAAACCGAGCGGCGCCAGCTTGCCTTCCCAGGACCGCTCGGCGGCGAAGACCACCGTGTGGCCGCGGTCGAGCAGCACCTTGCCGATCCCGATGCACTGGTTGGTCGGGCCGTAGGCCGACTCGGGCAGGAACAGCACGGTGAGGCTCTGTCCCGGCTGGCTCGGCTGGGAAGTCTGGTCGGTCATGGGGTCGTACCTTCCGGGTGGGCGGCGGTGAGTGGGTGTCCGGTGGCGACGCGGGCGTAGTCGAGGATCAGCTCCGCGGCCGCGTCGTGATCGATGCTGGGGTGGCCGGCGATGATCCGATAACCGTAGGCGTCCTCGAGGGCGACCAGGTTGCGCGAGATCGTGAGCGAGCTGTGCGCCAGCTGGAACGCACCGCGGGCCACGCCCGCATCGAGGATCACCTGGTACATCGCGACCTGGCGGTCATAGAGCGCCGTGAGCAGGGCGGCGTACACCGGCTGGCGGCCGGCGGCGCCGCCGAGCTCACAGAGCAGCCGCACCGAGGCGTCCCGGCTGTCGACCGGCAGGCCGGTCCGCACGGTGGTGACCAGTCTGTCGACCGGGTCGTCGAGGGTCCCCAGCGCCGCGATCCGCTCGTCGTAGAACCGCTCCATGCCGGCCCGGTTGGCCTCGAGCAGCAGGGCGGCGACATCGGGGAAGTGGTAGAGCACGGCCCCCGAGGTCAGGCCGGCCGCCTCCGCCACATGCCGCAGCTTGGTGCCGGCCCCGTGCTCGAGCATGGCCCGCTGCGCGGCTCCGACCAGGGCGTCCCGACGCGCCCGGCCGGCCTTGGAACGACTCATGCGCAGACTCTTGCATGGATCGGCGATTTCTTGAAGACGCATTCAAAAATCTTGGTCACAAGCCGATATCAAGTGCGATTCGCCCTTGCCGAACTTTGAACGCGTCTGCAATCTTTGCGCACAAGGTCACGCAATCGGTAGCCAGGAGGCCCCCATGACCGCACGCCAGTTCGCACGCCGCACGATGTGGGGGACCAGCGCGCTGGCCCTGGTGACGGTCCTCGCCGCCTGTGGCGGTGACGACTCCTCGGGCACCGCCGCCAGCGACCTCGATCCCAGCGCCGACCTGACGACCCAGTCGCTCACGGTCTCCAACTGGGCCGGCTACATGGCCGAGGACATCGCCGACCAGTTCAAGACCGAGACCGGCGCCTCGATGACTGTGGCGGAGCACGCCACCAACGAGGAGATCATGGCCAAGCTCACCGCGGGCGGTGCCTCCAGCATCGACGTCGCGTTCGTGTCCGGCCAGTACGCCCAGGCCCTGCGGGAGGCCGGGCTGCTCGAGCCGATCAGCACCGAGCTGGTGCCCAACCTGAAGAACCTCTTCCCGCAGGCCGGCGAGCTGAGCTACGACGTGGGCAACAAGTACTCCGTGCCCTACACCTGGGGCACCACCGGCATCTGCTACCGCTCCGACCTGGTCAAGCCGGCGCCGACGTCGTGGAACGACATCCTCGACCCCGCCCCCAAGTACGACGACAAGATCACCATGCTCTCCACCGAGCGGTGGCTGGCGCTGCCGGCGCAGAAGGCGCTCGGCTACTCCGTCAACACCACCGACGACGCCGAGCTGGCCGAGGTGCAGGCGAAGCTGATCGAGGCCAAGAAGCACCTCCTCGGCTACGACGACACCACGTTCTACGAGAAGCTCGTGTCCGGCGAGGCCGTGATGACCGAGGCCTGGGACGGCTGGTGCGGCTACGGCATGGCCGAGAACCCCGACATCAAGTTCGTGGTGCCGTCGGAGGGCAGCGACCTGTGGGTCGACACGATGGTGGTGCTGAAGGGCTCGGAGAACAAGGAGGCCGCGATGGCCTTCCTGAACATGATGCTGGAGCCGGAGACGCACGCCTGGGTGACGGAGAACGTCTACTACAACGTGCCGAACGAGCCGGCCGAGGCGCTGGTGCCCGACGAGCTGAAGAAGCAGTTCCCGCAGCTCGACGTCACCCCCGAGCAGCTGGCCGAGGGTGAGAGCCTGATCGACCTCGGTGCCGACTCGACGAAGTACACCCAGCTGACCACCGAGGTCACCGCCTCCTAGTGGCGGCGCCGTCCGTGGCCCGGCCCCGGAATCGCCGCCTCTTCGAGAGGCTGGTGTTCCTGGGGCCGGGCCTGCTCTTCACCGCGGTCTTCGTCGCGGTCCCGGTGCTGCTGGTCCTGAGCTACACCTTCTTCGAGCGCGGTCGCTTCGGCGGCGTGGTCTACAACTTCGGGTTCGACAACTTCGCACGCGCCGTGCAGCCGACGTTCCGCAAGGTGCTGGTGAGCTCGACGTGGATCGCCGGGCTGTCGACGCTGATCGCGTTGGTGCTGGGCTACCCGGTCGCGTACGCGATCGCGAAGATGCCGCCGCGAGCGCGCACGGTCTGCCTGGTGCTGGTGGTGGTGCCGTTCTGGACGAACTTCCTGATCCGGACCTACGCCTGGATCATGCTGCTCAACACCCAGGGGCTCGTGAACGACGCCCTGGTCGGCGCGGGCATCGTGGACGAGCCGGTGACACTGCTCTACACCCGCGGTGCCGTGGTGACGGGCCTGGTCTATGCCTACCTGCCGTTGATGATCCTGCCGATCTACGCGTCCGTGGCGCGGCTGGACCTGGAGCTGCGGGAGGCCTCCGCCAACCTCGGCGCGAGCCGGTTCACGACGTTCCTGCGGGTCACGCTGCCGCTGTCGTTGCCCGGCGTGGTGACCGGCTGCATCTTCGTGTTCGTCCCGAGCCTGGGCAACTTCATCGTGCCCGAGCTGCTGGGAGGCGGGAAGACGGTGATGGTGGGCAACCTGATCCGCGACCAGTTCCTCAAGGCCCGCGACTGGCCGTTCGGAGCGACCCTGGCGCTGGTCATGGTGGCCTTCCTGGTCCTCCTGTTCGCCCTGCAGTCGATCGTCAGCCGCCGGTTCGCGGTGGAGGTCGACCGATGAGCAGCCGGCGCGCAGGCCTCGGCTGGCTGTGGTTGCCGCTCGGCGTGTGCTTCGCCTTCCTCTACCTGCCGATCCTGGCGCTGGTCGGGATGTCGTTCAACAGCGGGAAGTCCGCGCTCAACTTCAAGGGCCTGTCGCTGCGGTGGTATCCCGAGCTGTTCCGCGACAGCGACATCGGGCACGCGCTCCTCAACTCGCTGCTGGTCGGCGCCGGCGTCGCCGTCCTGTCCACGGTGCTGGGCACGATGCTCGCGGTCGGGCTGGTCCGCTACACGCGCTCGACCCTGCTCGACTCACTGGTGATGGCGCCGGCGATCCTGCCCGACCTGATGCTGGCCATCGGCCTGCTGGCCTTCTTCGCCGCGATCGGCGTGCCGCTCGGGCTCGGCACCGTCCTGCTGGCCCACGCGGCGTTCGGTACGGCGTTCGTCGTGGCCGTCGTCCGCGCCCGGCTGGCGCAGCTGGACCAGTCGCTGGAAGAGGCCTCGCAGGACCTCGGCGCCAACTGGTTCACCACGTTCGTCCGGGTGACGCTGCCGTCGATCGCCCCGGCCGTGGTGGCGGGAGCGTTGCTCAGCTTCACGCTGTCGATCGACGAGTTCGTGATCGCCTTCTTCACCAACGGGCCCAAGAGCCCGACCCTGCCCATCGAGATCTACTCCCGGGTGCGCTTCGGCGTCACCCCGGAGATCAATGCGCTCGCGACGGTCCTGCTGCTGGTCAGCGTGGCCGCCGTGGTCGTGGCGGCCTGGGCCGTAGGACGGACGGAGACCTCCGATGACTGACCCTCTCGTGTCGATCCGAGGCCTCGGGGCGTCGTACGGCAGCGTGCGCGCGCTCGACGACGTGTCCCTCGACATCGGCGACCAGGAGTTCTTCGCGCTGCTCGGGCCGTCCGGCTGCGGCAAGACCACGCTGCTGCGGTCCCTGGCCGGGTTCGAGACGCCCACCGAGGGCACGGTGCTGTTGGGGGGCGAGGACCTGCTGGCGATCCCGGCCCACAAGCGGCCCGTGAACATGATGTTCCAGTCCTACGCGCTGTTCCCGCACATGACCGTGGCGCGGAACGTCGGCTACGGCCCGGCGCGGGCCGGCCAGCCCCGGCAGGAGATCGCCCGGCGGGTCGAGGAGGTGCTGGAGATCGTGGGGCTGACCGGTCTCGCAGGCCGCCGCCCGAGCCAGCTGTCCGGAGGCCAGCGGCAGCGGGTGGCGCTCGCCCGGGCGATCGTCAACCGGCCCCAGATGCTGCTCCTCGACGAGCCGCTGTCGGCGCTGGACCGCAACGTGCGCTCGCAGATGCAGCTCGAGCTCAAACGCCTCCAGCACGAGGTCGGCATCGCGTTCGTGATGGTCACCCATGACCAGGAGGAGGCGCTCTCGATCGCCGACCGGGTCGCGGTGCTGGACCACGGTCGGGTGCAGCAGGTGGCGACACCGGCAGAGCTCTACCAACGCCCAGCCAACCGGTTCGTGGCCGAGTTCATCGGAAAGAGCAACCTGTTCGAGGGTGCGGCAGCACCCGGCGGCCTCGCCGTCGGCGACACCGTGCTGCCCGGTCACGGCCAGGGGAGCTTCCTGGTGGTGCGCCCCGAGCATGTGCAGATCGCCGACTCCGGAGTCGTGTCCGGGACGGTGCTGGAGACCCAGTTCACCGGCGGCGCGTCCACGATCGCGGTCACGCCGCGCGGGATCGCCACGGCGTCGGGTCAGCCGGTGCTCGTGACCCAGCCCGGGTTCGCGACCCTGGCGCGGGGCACCGAGGTGTCGCTGACCTGGGACTCCGCGACCGCAGTGCTGGTGCCATGACCCTCCCCGATCCGCTTGCCGACGCCGCACCTCGCTCCTACTGGCAGGACGTCCACGGCACCGAGGCCACCTCGGCGCGGTTGACCACGGACACCGAGGCCGACCTGGTCGTCATCGGGGGCGGCTTCACCGGCCTGTGGACAGCGATCACGGCCAAGCGTCGCGACCCTGACCGCGACGTGCTGATCCTGGAGGCGCACCACATCGGCTACGGCGCCACCGGACGCAACGGCGGGTTCGTCTCCGACTCGCTCACCCACGGGCTGGCCCACGGGCTGGCGGTGTGGCCCGACCAGGTCGCCGCGCTGGCGGCGCTGGGCCGGGAGAACCTCGCGGGCCTGCGGGCGGACGTGGAGGAGCAGGGCATCGCGGCCGACCTGCGGCTCACCGGGAAGACGCTGGTCGCCACCACGCCGCACCAGGCGGCCGGGCTCCCGGCGTTCGCGGGCCAGCTGGCCGAGCACGGGGAGGACGTCGAGCTCCTCGACGCCGCCGCGGTCCGGGCCGACGTCGAACTCCCCGACCTACCTGGGCGGCGTACGCATCAGGAGTGGGGGTGGCACCCTCGATCCGGTGGCGCTGGCGGGCGGACTGCTCGACTGGGCGCGGCGGCTCGGCGTACGCCTGCACGAGCAGACGCCGGCGACGGCCGTGGAGCCGGGGGTGGTGCGGACGCCGCGGGCGCAGGTGTACGCGCGCCAGATCGTGTTGGCCACCAACGCCTATCCGGCGCCGGTCCGCCGGCTGCGCAAGTACGTCGTCCCGGTCTACGACCACGTCCTGGTGACCGAGCCACTGACCGACACCCAGTGGAAGAGCCTGGGCTGGGCGGAGCGCCAGGGCGTGACCGACGCGGGCAACCAGTTCCACTACTACCGGCCGCTGGCCGACGGCCGGATCCTGTGGGGTGGCTACGACGCCATCTACTACTTCGGGTCCTCGACGTCGCAGCGGCGGGAGCAGCGCGACGCGTCGCACCGGCTGCTCGCCGAGCACTTCCGGCAGACGTTCCCGCAGCTGGACGAGGTCCGGTTCACCCATCGCTGGGCCGGGCTGATCGACACGACGAGCAGGTTCGTGCCCTATGTCGGGGTCGACCGGAGCGGCACGATCGGGCACGCGATCGGCTTCACCGGACTGGGCGTGGCCTACAGCAGGTTCGCCGCCGGCGCGGTGCTCGACGCCCTCGACGGCGGGCAGGTGCCGGGCCTCCTGACCGAGCGGCCGATGCCGTTCCCCCCGGAGCCGCTTCGCTACCTGGCCGTGCAGTCCACCCGCGCCGCGCTCGCCCGCGAGGACCGCACCGGGCAGCGCGGCGCCTGGCTGCGGCTGCTGGACCGGTTCGGCGTCGGCTTCAACTCGTGAGGTGAGAGAGGTTCTGAGCATGGATGGTGTGTTCGTCGACGGGCAGCGACAGCCGGGTGCCGGGGTGGTGGCCGAGCTGGTCGATCCCGCGACCGGGGTCGCCTGGGAGTCGATCGCCCAGGCGTCGACCGAGGACGTGGCGCGGGCGGTCGAGTCGGCTGCGGCGGCGTACCCCTCGTGGGCGGCGCGCACTCCCGGCGACCGGGCGCTGGTGCTGGCGCGGGTGGCGGACGCGCTGGCCGCCGCCTCCGACCTGGTCGACCTGGAGGTGCGCGAGACCGGCAAGCCGCGCGCGGTCTTCGCCGACGGGGAGCTCGGTTTCGGCGTCGACAACCTGCGCTTCTTCGCCGGCGCCGCCCGGTCGCTGGAGGGCACCGGTGCGGGGGTGCTGTCGAGCGGCTACACCTCGCTGCTGGTACGCCGCCCGGTCGGCGTCGTGGCCGGCATCGCCCCGTGGAACTTCCCGTTCATCATGGCCATCTGGAAGCTGGGTCCGGCGCTGGCGGCCGGCAACACGATCGTGCTGAAGCCGGCGCCGCAGACACCGTCCTCGACGCTGCGGCTGGCGGAGATCGCGGTCGAGGCCGGGCTGCCGCCGGGCGTGCTCAGCGTGGTCACCGGGGGCGCCGACATCGGCACCGCCCTGGTCGAGCATCCGCGGGTGGCGATGGTGTCGATCACCGGCTCGTCGCGGGCCGGCCGCGCCGTGATGTCGGCCGCGGCCCCCGCGACGAAGCGGCTGCATCTCGAGCTGGGCGGGAAGGCGCCGGCGCTGGTGTTCGCCGACGCCGACGTCGACGCGACCGCGCGCGGGCTGGCGATGGCGGCGACGTACAACTCCGGGCAGGACTGCACCGCGGCCACCCGCGTCTACGTCGAGCGGCCGGCGTACGACCGGCTGGTGGGGGCGCTCGCCGAGCGGCTGGCCGCGATCCGGGTCGGAGCCCCCGACGACCCGCAGACCGACATCGGGCCGCTGATCAGCTCGGACCACCGCGATCGGGTGCACGGGTTCGTCACCCGCGCGGTGGCTGCGGGGGCAGTGGTCGTGACCGGCGGCGAGATCCCGGCGGGCGCGGGGGCCTACTACCCGCCCACGCTGGTGACGGGGGCCGATCAGGCCTCGGAGATCGTGCAGGAGGAGGTGTTCGGCCCGGTGCTGACGGTGCTGCCCTTCGACGGTGAGGACGAGGGCGTCGCGCTCGCCAACGACAGCGCCTACGGGCTGGCCTCGTCGGTGTGGACCGGGGACGTGCAGCGCGCGCTGCGGGTCGCGCACCGGATCGAGGCCGGCGTCACCTGGGTCAACGACCACCTCCCGATCGCGTCGGAGGCGCCCCACGGCGGGGTCAAGGCCAGCGGCTTCGGGAAGGACATGAGCCACGAGGCCCTGCTGGAGTACACCGTGACCCACCACGTGATGCTGCGTCACGCGCTGCCTCCCGAGCACGACTCGTTCCGGCCAGCGTGAGGCGGGCAGCGTCACGAGCACGGGCAGTCCCCGGGGCGTGTGCGTGACGCGCCCCGGGGACTTCTTCGCGGCATGGCCGGCGGGGAGGCCGGCCATGTCGGGTCACCGCATCGCGGGATCCTCGCTGTCGACGGCGTCGCCCGCAGCCGGTTCGCTGCCGGGCTCGCTGCCGGGTTCGCTCGGGCCCTGGTCGAGCCGGAACGGCGGGTAGTCGTCGGTCATCAGCCCGACATAGGCGATGACCCGGTAGGACCAGCGGTTGAGCCCGACCAGCAGGTCGAACAACGGCGTCGGGTAGCGGCCGGTGAAGAGCAGCAGCAGCCCGGCGGCCAGGGTGAGCGCACCGATCAGACCGCCCACGGCAAGCCGTGCTCCGTCCTCGCCGAACGCCCATCCCCACGAGCCCGCCAGCACCGCGACGATGATCAGGTGCGGAATCGCGAGCAGCCACGACTTGACCAGCACCAGCCCGCGCGAGAGCCGCTCGGGGTAGGCGATGTCGAGGGCAGCGGGGTAGTCGGTCTCGCCGAGCGTGAACGGCGGGTACCGGTCGGTGCCCAGCGCGTGGGTCGCGTAGAACTGCACCCGCCAGGTCCAGCGCAGGATGCCGACGTTGAGGTCGAACACGCCGCGCGGGTAGCGCCCCGTCACCAGGATCGCGAAGAAGGCGACCACGGTGAGCACCCCGAACACGGCCCAGAGCACCGCGAGGATCAGGTAGTGCGGAATCGCGAGCAGCCACTTGACCAACCAGAGTCCGCGGCTGAGGTGCGGGTCCTGATAGCCGGTGAGCCGCACCGGAGTGTCGGCGTACGCCGGTCGCAGGCAGGTCGTCCTGCCTGGGCTCGAACGCACCCGAGACCCGGGCGGGTCCCGGCGACTGGGCGCCGTACACGATCAGCAGTGCTCCGGCCACGACGAACACGACACCGGCCAGCCCGAGGGTCAGCGCGATCGGACCGAGCAGGTCGAGCCGGCCGGCCACGGCCAGGTCGACGTCGACGCCGGTGGTCCCGTCGGCGTTCATCACGACGGCGGTGTACGTGCCGGGCTCGAGGTCCCAGACCAGCTGTTGGGTGCCGGCACCCGTGGCCTGCGCGACCCAGAAGGTCTCGCCGGCCGGCGGCGTCGGCTGAGTGCCGTCGCTCCCGCGGCGGGTCAGCTCGTAGGCGAAGGGATCCATGGTGACGTCGCTGATCTCGTCGTACGCCGTGTCGGCCAGGTAGCCCTCGACGTCACCGCCAGCTGCGATGCCCACGAAGACGGGCGCGTCGCCCTGGGTCGTGGCCGTGAGGCGGACCGTGGCGAGGTTGCGGTCGGCCCACCCGGCGTCGGATCCGGCCTCACCGAGCTTGAAGACTGCGCTCGTCAGCGCCGCCGTCGAGGTGGAGACGCTCTCGGTCGGGGAGGCGAAGAACCCGTCGTCGTCGCGTTGGGTGCCCAGCGCCCAACCCAGGCCGAGGCCGGCGAGCAGGAGAGGCAGTCCGATCAGGGCCAGGATCACCCCGACCACGAGCGGGAAGGGCCGGGAGGACCGTGGTCTGTCGGGCCGCGGTGAAACCGGAGAGGGGTTGGTGAGGGTGGTCATGACGATCTCCTTTCTGGACGTTCGGGCGTGGTGGCCGTGGGGCGCGCTACCGCCTCGCGGCGTGGGATCGCGGCGGCGGGCGCGGTGAGCGCTGACATCGCGAACTCCTTCACGTGGTGTCGGAGAGCGCGGGGCGCGGCGAGACTCGCTCGCTGACCCGGCCTGTCGACGTGTCAGCCGCGAGTCCCTGGGTCCTCGTCCGGTGCCGGACCCAAGCCTCCGACCAGACGCTTCGATCCTCCTCCGGAGCGCGGTCGGCCGGTATTCCGTGTGTCACAACCGGGCTGTGACGTTGCCGCCCCTGCCGCAGTCTTTGCCGCGGATTGCCCGCCTGAGCCATCCGGTCGGTAGAGTCACTGTCAACAGCCCGTGAAGTCTTACCCCGGGCTCCCGCGCGGCCCATCGCTCGCGCCCCTCGCTACGGCGGGGGCACATGCTGAACTTCTCCCGTCGCCGACGGGAACGGCCTGGTGAGACACCGACCGAATCGATCAACTTCCTGTGTCCTCTGTGACTTCTCCTGCCCTGACCTCTTTCGTCGACCTGGGCGTGCCCGCGAACCTCGCGTCCGTCCTGGCCGGCCTCGACATCACCATTCCGACCCCGATCCAGGCGGCCACGCTGCCCGACTCGCTGGCCGGGCGCGACGTGCTCGGCCGCGGTCGCACCGGCTCGGGGAAGACCTATGCCTTCCTCCTGCCGCTGGTGGCCCGCCTCGCCGAGCAGGGGCGTACGCCGAGGAGCGGCGCGCCCCGCGCGCTGATCCTGGCCCCCACCCGCGAGCTCGTCGGCCAGATCCACGCGGCCCTCCAGCCGCTCGCCCGCGCTGCGAACCTCACCTCGATGACCATCTTCGGCGGCGTCGGCCAGAACCCGCAGGTTCAGCAGCTGCGCCGTGGCACCGACATCGTGGTCGCCACCCCCGGGCGGCTCGAGGACCTCATCGGCCAGGGGCACGCCAGCCTCGCGGACGTGCAGGTCACCGTCCTTGACGAGGCCGACCACATGGCCGACCTCGGCTTCCTGCCCGCCGTACGCCGGCTCCTCGACCGGACTCCCGCAGACCGGCCAGCGGATGCTCTTCTCCGCCACGCTCGACAAGGCGATCGACGTACTGGTCCGTCGCTACCTGTCCGACCCGAGGACCCACGAGGCCGACTCCGCACAGTCGCCGGTGGCGACCATGCACCACCACGTGCTCCACCTGGACCGCGCGCACCGGGTGGAGGTGCTCGTCGAGCTGACCAGCGCCCCGGGCCGGACTCTCGTGTTCACCCGCACCAAGCACGGCGCGCGCACGCTGGCTCGCCAGCTCAACCGCGAGGGCGTCCCTGCAGTCGACCTGCACGGCAACCTCAGCCAAGGTGCGCGCACCCGCAACCTCGACGCGTTCCATGCCGGCCGGGCCAGCACGATGGTGGCCACCGACATCGCCGCGCGCGGCATCCACGTCGACGACGTGGCGCTGGTCGTGCACGCCGACCCGCCGGTCGAGCACAAGGCCTACCTGCACCGCTCCGGTCGTACGGCCCGCGCCGGCGCCGCGGGCACCGTGATCACCCTGATGACCAACGAGCAGGTCCGCGACGTGCGGGCGCTCACCAAGGCCGCCGGCATCCAGCCGGTCACGACGCGCATCGACGGCAAGCGCCACCCGATGCTGGTCACCCTCGCTCCGGGCGAGCGGGTGCTGGTGCCTGGTGGGTACGCCGACGCCACGCCGGCCGGCTCGGGATCCTCACGTGGCGGACGCGGGTCGCGTCCCACCGGCTCCGGCTCCGGATCGCGTAAGCGACGCGGCCGCGGGGCTGCCCCGGCTCGCTCCGGGTCGGGCTCCGGGTCTGGCTCGGGCTCATCCGGTTCAGCCTCCGGCTCGCGATCACGTTCCGGTCAGCGTCGGGGCGCCCCCGCGACGGCGAAACCCGCGCGCGCCCACAACGCAGCATCGTTCAGTTCCGGGCGGCGCTGACCCGTTCCGCTCGGGCGTACAGTCCGCGCATGGGCAACGACTACGCCGTGGGCTGGGGGACTCTCAGTCTGGTCAATGCGGGCATAGCGCAGGGTAAGGGTCGTAGCGGCCTGAACTGGTGGCTCCTCTCGCTACTCCTCGGCCCGTTCGCCACCTTGTTCCTCGTACTGTCACCGGTGCTGATCGAACGACCCTCATCGCCCGCCGACACCGGCTGACCGCAACGCCGCGGTAGCGGGACTCGCCGAGCTGGCCGAGCTACGAAAGGCGGGCCAGGAACTCCAGGGAGCGCCGCGTCAGCAGGGCGCTCGCCTCAGCGTCGTACGACGACAGTGAGCGATCTGCGAACAGATGCCGGTCACCGGGGTAGAGGTAGAGCTCCGCCAGCTCGGGGTGGGTTGCCACGAGCTCGCGGGCGGAGTCGATGTCGCCCTCCTCCTCGGCGAAGAACGGGTCGGCGTCCATGCCGTGAATCTGCACCGGGACTCCGTCCGGCCACGGCCCGAAAGCCCAATCGCCCGAGATCGGGAAGCAGGTCTCGTACAGCAGCGCGCCGCGGGCACCAGGACGGGTCTGGGTCAGGCGCTGGGCGACGCCCCCACCCAGGGAGAATCCCGCGTACACCAAGGACTCGGGCAGTCCGGCCGCGACCGCGTCCGCTCGCTCATCGATGGCGTCCCCGAACTCCCTGGCATGGGCCATGCCCTCGTCGATGCTGTCGAAGGTGCATCCGTCGAACAGGTCAGGGACGTGCACGATGTGCCCGGCCTCGCGGAGGTCGTCGGCGAACGCCTGCACCCCAGCGGTCAGCCCCTGCACGTGGTGGAAGAGCAGCACCTCGGCCATGTCTTCAAGGCTCCCCCGCGTCGAATGAGGCGTCAACCCGCCACCGCCGGCTGGCCCCGTCTGCACATGGGCGTCGAGCGGATCGTGTTCACCCGACTGACGGCTACTAGACACACCCGTCGCCCCCTGGAGCCCTCTCGCAGCGTGGCCTCGAAGGGTGGACGCGACCGCTCTCAGCTGACCTTGAGGACGTTGTGATTCGAGACCCGGCGCGCGCGGAGCCGAGCACCAGCAAGCACCAAGCCGACGCCGACAAGGACGATGGCGGCGTTGACCACGCCGTACCCGATGACCTCGCCTGTCGAAGCCACTGCCGGGAATCCCTCGGGGTAGGGCCCGAACGCAGGAGTGGAGCTGTGGCCCAGCCACCCCAGCAGGACGGAGGTGTTCTGGAAACTGAAGAGGTAGGACCCGACGAGCAGGTAGGACAAGATCGCGGTCGACCGCGACGAGATGAAGAAGCCGAGCGGCAGGGCGACGAGCACGGTGTAGATCAGGTTCATCACGATCTCCTGTGAGTGGTTGTTCGGATGATCCAACTGTCCGACTACAGGTGCCCCAGCCGCGTCGGCGCCAGCGCGCAGACGAATTACGGATCATCTCTACGGGCTGACCCTGATACGGCGCCGACCTCACGGTGCGACGATGCGGTCATGGCCCCCGTCGTGAGTCGCGCGTTGCTGGCAGCGGCGGCGGCGGCGCCCGGCACTGGGGTTGCCCTGGCCCTTTTCTCGCGACACTCAAGCACCGACGACCTGGTACCCCACGTCTTGGCCCTGGTAGCGGTGGGCGCGGGCTGGGTGGTCGTCGCCCGCGTGCCCGACTCGCCCGTGGGAGCGGCGCTGGCGTGGACGAGCGCCGCGGTGTCTCTCGTGGTGATCAGCGACGTGCTTGCGGCCTCGGCCTACACATCAACGCCGCTCCCGCTTGCCCCACTGGCACGTCACGTCTGGGTCGGCACCTGGCCCGTGAACCTCGCCGGGCTCCTTGCTCTGCTCCTGGTGTTCCCAGACGGACGTCGACCCGGACGCTTGTGGGCCGCCGTTCCATGGGCGTACGCCGCAGGAACGGCCCTGATGATGGCCGCCACGTGGGACGCTCGGCAGGTCAACGGTGCCGTCGTCGGTGGGGGCACTCCCTGGCAGGCGACGCTGGGCGGTGTCGCCCTCCTGGTCATCGGGGCCTGCCTGATCGCCGCCGTCGCTTCGGTGGTCAAGCAGTACCACGTCGGTGACGGCCGGCGACGCCTCCAGATCCGGTGGCTGCTCGCTGCGGGCACCGTGGTGGTGCTGCTCCTTGTCGGGGGCTGGGTGGCAGAGGCCTATGGCGCGTCGCTCGAGATGGCCTACACCCCTTTCCTGCTCGCCCTCGTGCTCCTCGTCCCTGCGTCAGTCGGGATCGCCATGGTTCGCCATGACCTCTTCGATGTCGACCGACTGCTCAGCGTGACCGCGTCCTGGCTGGTCACGCTGATCGCCTCCGCTGCGATCTTCGCCGCCGTGGTCACGATCGTGAGCCGCGCTGTCGGGGCCGGCGCAGGCCTGGGGCCTGCGGCAGCGGCTTTCGTGACCGCGCTGGCGCTGTTGCCGCTGCACCGCATCCTGGCGGGTGCTCTCGGCAAGCTGGTTGACCGCGACCGGTTCGTCGCGCTCGCTGCGGTGGAGCGGTTTGCGGCAGACGTCCGCGCGGGGCGGCGCGTGCCAGAGGAGGTCGAGGTGGTGCTGCAACAGGCCCAGGGCGACCCAGGACTCCGGATTGCCCTAGCCCGCCCGGACGGTTGGAGCGACCTGCGCGGTGTCCCTGTCGAGGAGCCGGTGGGGTTCGCACTCGAGGCCGGCGGTGACACCATCGGCGTGATCACCCTGGGGTGGGAGTCTGCTCGGGCACGTCGACGGATCGCGGACCTCGCCCGGGTGGCGTGGGTCCCGATCGAGGTGAGTCGGCTGCGGCTCGTGCTGCGGGAGGCGCTCGACGAGGTCGAGGCCAGCCGGGTGCGACTGGTCGACGCGGCGGCGACGGAGCGCAAGCGTCTCGAGCGTGACCTCCACGACGGCGCGCAGCAGCGCATCATCGCCACCGGAATGCGCCTGCGGTCGCTCCAGCAGCGGTTGGACTCGACGGCGGCTGCCGAGGTCGACACCGCGATCGGTGAGCTAGAGGTCACCGTGACCGAGCTTCGTCGACTGGCCCACGGGGTCCGTCCCAGTCGGCTCGACGACGGTCTGGGTCCGGCCCTCGAGGGCCTGCTGGAAACGAGCCCAGTGCCGGTGGACCTGCACGTCGCGGCTCTCCCGGAGGCGGACGAGGCGCGGACGCTGACGGCGTACCTCGTCGCCTCGGAGGCCGTCACCAACGCGCTGAAGCACGCCCGCGCCGGCCGGATCGGCGTGCGGCTGGGTTCGCAGGGAGATCGACTGACGGTCCGGGTTTCGGACGACGGCGTGGGTGGGATTCCGGACGGCGGCCTCACCGCACTGCGGGACCGGGTCGCCTCCGTGGGCGGCAGCTTGCAGGTCGACAGCCCAGTCGGCGGCGGTACGACGATCTCGGCGGTGGTGTGAGTGCGTGTCGTCGTCGCAGAGGATTCGATGCTGTTCCGCGAGGGGCTCGTCCGGCTCCTCGACGAGCGTAGCCATCAGGTCGTCGCAGCTGTCGGCGACGCCGACAGCCTGCTGGATGCGGTCGCCGAGCACCATCCCGATCTCGCGGTGGTCGACATCCGCATGCCGCCCAACCACGACTCGGACGGGGCCCAGGCGGCACGACGGATCCGCGACGAGGAGCCAGAGGTTGGCGTACTGCTCTTGTCGCAGCACATCGAGCTCCGCCAGTGCCTGGGCCTGATCGGGACACCGGGCTTCGGCTACCTGCTCAAGGACAGGGTCCTGCGCCTCGACGAGTTCGACGACGCACTCACCCGGGTCGCAGGCGGTGGCGTGGCACTCGACCCCGAGGTCGTCCAGGCGCTGGTGCGTGGCCGCAACGCGCGGGATGCCCTGGGATCCCTCAGCGACAGGGAGCGCCAGGTGCTCGCAGTTGTTGCGGAAGGCCACAGCAACGCTGCCGTGGGGAGGGCACTCCGGCTGTCCGATCGGACGGTGGAGGCGCATCTGCGCTCGGTCTTCACCAAGCTCGACCTCTACGACGACGGCACGACCAACCGCCGGGTGCGAGCTGTCGTCGCGTACTTGGAGTCGCGTGCATCTCCCTGATGCAACGTCTCACGCGGCGGTTGGGGGCACCGGCCGGGCGGAGACACCAAGCGGGGTTTGGGGACGGGCAGGGACGTCGACTGCCGGTGTCTTACATTTTGTGCGACACTTGGCGTATGGCTGACACGATTACCTTTCGCCCCGATGAGGACGCCGAGCGAGCACTGGAGGTGCTCACCAGGGACGGCACACCGGTCTCGGCTGCAGTGCGCACGGCGTTGATCGCAGCCGCGCGGGAACGAGCTCGCGCGAGTCTGCGCATGGAGGCGGAGGCGCTGGCGGCCGACGAGCAGGACCGTGCGGAGGCCGCGCAGGTCCTGCGCGACATGGAGACACTGCGTGCGTGGTGAGGTCTTCCGTCTTCGTGTTCCGCGCAGCGCGAGGGGGCACGAGCAGGCAGGACCCCGCTTCGCCGTGGTCGTTCAGTCCGATGACCTGCCGCTGTCGACGTTGCTGGTCGCACCAACCTCGACCTCAGCAAGGCCAGCGAGCTTTCGACCGCAAGTGGAGGTCGCTGGCCTGAGCACGCGCGTGTTGGTCGAGCAGACCGCCGCCGTCGACCCCACCAGGCTCGGCGACCGCGTCGGCAACCTGACGTTCCATGAACTACGTGAGGTCGAAGCTGCGCTGCGACTGGTGCTCGAGCTGTAGCCCCTACCCGATCCCGTGAGGCGACGGTGACGCGTCTGGTGGGCCAGGCGTCGTTGCTAGACGCCGGCGACGTAGGCGGTGAGGAAGTGGACGCCGTGTCGGTCGAGGTTGCCGCGGGCGCGGTCGTAGTGCTCGGTGGTGCGCGGGTCAGCGTGTCGGGCGAGGATCTGCGCGTCGCGAAGCGGGACGCCAGCGTCCAGGGCGTTGGTGACCGCGGCGTGGCGCAGTGAGTGGGGGCTGATGTGGCGCGGAATGCCGGCCGCCTTCGCGATCCGGGCAACCATTCGGTACGCGTCGCGGCGGCCGATCGGCTTCCCCGAGACCGGTCGTAGCACCAGCGGACCGGCGGTGCGCTCGCCACGACACGCCTCCAGCACCCGCAGCACCGGCACCGTGATCGGTATCGTGGCAGGTTTGTTCGCCTTCCCGACCAGATGCAGGACCCGGTGCCCGCGCAGGGTCTCGGCGTAGTCCTCGATCCGCACCGCAGCAGCCTCGGAGGCCCGCAGCGCGTTGATCCCCAGCAGGAACGCCAGCGCGCCGTGATGGACCGAAAGAATCTGGGCGACCTGGAGGAACCGGATCAACTCCAGACGGTCGAGGCCTTGGGTGCGGGACTCGTCCCGGTGGACCTTGGGGAGGCGGGCGTAGACCGCGGGCGATGCTTCCGTCGATGTGGGCGAACCGGAAGAACCCACGGACGCCGTGCATCATCGTGACCACCGAGGAGTCTTGCAGCCCAGACTCGCCAAGCTGGCGGATGTAGAGCTCGACGTGGGCGCGTTGGATCCCGATCAGCGGGTCCAGGTCGTTGGCCTCGCACCAGCTGAACCAGCGCCGCAGCTGCAAGGCGTACAGGTCGTGGGTGCGGCCGGAGTAGCGAGCCAGGTACGACACCGCGGCCAACTGCGCCGGGGACATCACCATCGGCTGGAACGGCAGAAGAGTAGTGGACGACATGATGGTCACCTCATGCGGCGGGTCAGGACCGACCCCAACCACGCCGCCGCCGACACGGCGGGGCACTCGAACAGACCGACGCTACGCCAGCACCGACTGCGTCCGCAGGCGGCGATGTGATGCAACCTTCCGAGGCGAGCGGGACAAGCAGGTCAGTGTGTTCGGCGGTGTGCGAAGACCTCGCTCATGGGCGTGCGCAGGGCCTCGCCGCACACGTTGCACGTGTAGTCATTCACGCCGAGGCGCCAGAGACCTCGCACGGCGTGGTTGGACGGGCAGTCCAGATTTGTGCACCACTCGCTTCCAACCACGGACACTCCAGTCGCGGCCAGTTCCGGATCGTCGGCCGCGGTGATGGGTACAAGCCCGGCGACAACCACGCCAGCGCAGTCCTAGCAGGGGCGGCCTGTCGGCTGTTCGTCGGCGTGTGCCACGACCACACCGTAGGCCGCGCTGAACATGAGCGCACGGATCCCGGCTACGCGACAGGAGGGTGCGGCGCCGCAGTTCACGGGAAGGCACCGGTGACGCAACGGCAGAGTCCTTGACGGGGCATTCGCGGATGGACGCGCCGTTCTCCAACTTGGCCGTCGAGCGGATCGCGGCAAGCGTCGGACCCCGCGCAACGAGGGCGTGGAGCACTCGCATCGGCGGATACTGGGGTGGCGCTGGGAACCGAGTCGTGGGCCGTCACGTCCCATACTTGTGCTCCTGCGTCTCGCTCTGGCTCTCGCCCTCGCCCTGTGGGCTCTTGTTGGTTGCAGCGAGGTGCAAGGCGAGGACCCCGCTCCGCATCCGGAGGTCGCCGCCGCCGACGCTGCCGTCAGGCTCGTCGGCGAGGCCGAGGCAGACCTTGTCCTCTATGTCAGCAACCAGTCCTTCGACGACGAGAAGGTCCGCCTGACTGTGGCGATCGACGGTGTCACCGTGGTTGACGGCGACTTCGACGTCGAGGGGCAGCACAACTGGGTGAGTTTCCCGCTGGCCATGTCCATTGGCAGACACGAGATCACGGCGGAATCCGACTCCGGCGGAACGCTGCGCACGTCTTTCGAGATCCGCCGAGGCAAGACGTCCTACGCGGTCATCGACCACTGGACCAAGGACGGCACGGGAGACCTCACATGGAAGTTCCAGCGTCAACCGATGGGCTTTGCCTGATCGCGTCATCCATGCGCTGGGAGTTCGCCAACATCCCGCCGCCTAGTGGCGTCGACATCGGCCACCACCTCGACGGAGCAGTACGCCCGACTGGCGGCGGTAAGGGACGGCCGGGTTCCCCGGGTCTACCGGCGGAACGAGCGTCGCCACACAGGTGAAGTCAGGCTGCGGTCTGTCGTAGATGGATCAAGACATGGACCCTGCGCACCGGCGGGAGTAGCGTGAGTGACGGTTGGCCTCGATGAGAGGAGACGCCATGTTTGCTCGCTTGCGTCAGCCCGGAGGAATCTTGGGGGGCTTGAGCCTCACCGCGGCGCTGTTCCTCGGTGTCCTTGGCGTCCTGGGCGTGGTGTCCCTCCTCATAGCTGCGGCGACCGGGAGCGAGTTCTGGTCTGACGAAAGAGGCGAGCAGCTCGTCAGTGCCGTCGTGTTTGCCGTCATCGCGGCGGGGGCCGTCGGGTTCCTCATCATGGACCAGCGACCGTGGCTGGGGGCAGCCCTCGCCGTCGTCGGCAGCCTGTTGATGGCTCTGGTCCTCTTCTGGGCGATCTTGCCTCTCGTGTTGGGTCCCGTCTTCGCAGTGGTTGCGGTTCTTCGAGCTCGAGTGTTCAGCACTGGCAGCGGAGCATCGCCGGGTCGGGCGACTGCGTAGCGTTAGCAGGTTCCGCATCTCTCGCGGCGGTATGCCGCACGTTCATCGCGAGCCGAACGGCGGGTGTGTGCGCGGGTGAGTCGAGCCGACAGGTGACCGTTTCGCGGCACGCCAGGCACTGGCAGGCCGAGCGGGGATGGTTCAGTCGGTGCGCAGTCGCTCGATGGGCTGGCCGGTGATGCTCGCGATCAGTTCGTAGTCCTTGTCCAGGTGCAGCACCGTGAGCCCGGCCAGTTCGGCGGTGGCGGCGATGAGCAGGTCGGGGATCGACGGTGCACGGTGCTGGCCTTTGCCGGCCAGCAGCAGCTGCAGCTGTACTGCCTGGTCCTCGATCGCCGGGGTGAGGTACTCCACAGGCATCGCCGAGACCGGTGGGCTGGTGAACACCGAGTGGGCGTCCTCGGCGCTGCGCGCCGAGTAGCCGATCTCGAGCCTGGTCACGGTGGTGATCCGGACCAGCCCTCGTTCGATCCGACCAGCCCACTCCTCAGCGTCGGGACTGTCGCCAAGGCGGACCAGGGCCGATTTGTCGATCAGCCATTCGGTCACTGCCACGCCGGGCCCATGACGTCTGGGTCTGCCAAATCAGCGAACCTGTCCGCAAAGGCCCGGAGGTCGCCTGGGGAGACCTGTGCGCTCGATGTGGCCGCGTCAGCAGCCAGGCGTCGACGGATGTACTCCACTCGCGAAAGCCCCAACCGAGCCGCATGCGCATCGACCCCGGCCAACACCGCATCAGGCACGTCTCTGATCAACACGTCAGCCATCTCGACCACCTCCAGATATCAGATGATATCAGCCGGGTCGAACGCGGTGCTGGACGATCCACAAGGTGACCCACAGTGGGCGGAAAGCCCTACCCCACCAAGGGTCAGTGCGCCATGTCCACGAACCGCGAGTAGTGGCCCTGGAAGGCGACGGTGATGTCGCGGGTCGGGCCGTTGCGGTGCTTGGCGACGATCAGGTCGGCCTCGCCGGGGCGGGTCGACTCCTTCTCGTAGACGTCGTCGCGGTGGAGCAGGATCACCATGTCCGCGTCCTGCTCGAGCGAGCCGGACTCGCGCAGGTCGCTCATCATCGGGCGCTTGTCGGCGCGCTGCTCGGGACCACGGTTGAGCTGGGAGAGCGCGATGATCGGGACCTCGAGCTCCTTGGCGAGCAGCTTGATCTGGCGGGAGAACTCCGAGACCTCGAGCTGGCGGGACTCGACCTTCTTGCCCGACGTCATCAGCTGCATGTAGTCGATGACGATCAGCGCGCAGGTCGTGGCGCTGCTTGAGGCGGCGGGCCTTGGCGCGGATCTCCATCATCGTCATGTTGGGCGAGTCGTCGATGAACATCGGCGCCGACGACACCTCGCCCATCTTGCGCGCCAGCTTGGCCCAGTCGTCGTCGCTCATCTGGCCGTTGCGGATGTGGTTGAGCGGCACCTTCGCCTCCGCCGACAGCAGCCGCATCGTGATCTCCGAGCGCGTCATCTCCAGGCTGAAGAAGACGCTCGCCAGGTTGTTCTGGATCGACGCCGCGCGGCACAGGTCGAGCGCCAGCGTGGAGTTGTGGGTCGGGATGCCCGTCGGGCCGGCGAGGTAGAGGTGGGCCTCGTTGTCGACCTGAACGCACCGCACCGGCACGCTCGGCACCTGCCGGACGCTCTCGATCTTGACGATGCCGCCGTCGGGCATCGGGATCGTGTGCAGGTGCCCCACCGTCGCCGCCAGGTCGCGGCTGGTGCGGGTGCGCAGCGAGGTGGCGCGCTGGGCCAGGTCGTACCACTCAGGGCGCTGCGCGCGACGCCCGCCACGGGCGGCACGGTGCTGTCGAGACGACCGCGCCCCCGGCACCGGCGCCTCGAACACCGGGACCGGCGCGATCAGCGGAGCCGTGACCCACTGGTGCTCGGCGTCGGCCACGATCACCGAGCCATCGGAGAAGCTCAGCTCGTAGCACGGCCGGCCGTCCATCACGTCGGTCGCCGCCACCACTGTGGCCGGGCGGCCATCGGCGTCGATCAGCTCGTCACCGACCGCGACGTCGCCCATCGTCGTCCAGCCCTCGGGGGTCGGCAGCCGGGTGTCGAGCGCCAGCGCCTTGCCCATCGCGGGACGCGCGGCGACGATGATCATCTGCCCGGCGTGCAGACCGTTGGTGAGGTCGTCGAGATCGGCGAAGCCGGTGGGGACGCCGTACAGCCCGGCCTCGCGGTTGCCGATCGCCTCGATCTCGTCGAGGACGCCGTCCATGATGTCGCTCAGCGGGGCGTAGTCCTCCGCGGTGCGCCGGTCGGTGACCTTGTAGACCTCCGCCTCGGCCGCGTCGACGACCGTCGTCGACCTGGCCCTCGCCGGCATACGACATCTGCACGATCTTGGTGCCGGCGTCGACCAGCCGCCGCAGGATCGCCTTCTCGCGCACGATCTCGGCGTAGTAGCCGGCGTTGGCGGCGATCGGGACGTTGGCGGAGAGGGTGTGGAGGTACGGCGCGCCGCCCACCCGCTGCAGCTCGCCCCGACGCTGCAGCTCGGCGGCGACCGTGACCGGGTCGGCCGGCTCGCCGCGGCCGTAGAGGTCGATGATCGCGTCGTGGATCAGCTCGTGGCTGGGGCGGTAGAAGTCGGCGCCGCGGAGCACCTCGCCGACGTCGGCGATGGCGTCCTTGGTGATCATCATCGCGCCGAGCACGGACTGCTCGGCGGCCATGTCCTGCGGGGGCGTGCGGTCGCCGGGGCGCATCGGCGCCTCGCCGGGGGCGTACGGCGCTGGGCCGTCGCCCCAGGTGATCGCACCGGTCATCGGACCACCGGTCATCGCAGAGCCGCCGTAGGGCTCGTCCAGCGGTGGCTCGGGCAACTCACCTCGCGAACCCTGCTCGGTGACGCTCACCTAGGCTCCTCCGTCCCTGAACTGCCGACCTCGAACATACGATCGACCACCGACACTCGGCCGAGACCGGGCGGGAGAAGGGTTCGGGGGTCTCGCCGGCGCTCTCGCGAGCACTGACGACCGGGCGAACCTACGTCGCCACCAGGGGTTCTGTGAAGTCCGGATTACGAAGTTATCCACAGGACCCCCAGATGGCCTGGGGATAACCTGGGGAGGGCCGTGGACGACACGCGGACCCTTGTGCACCGGCTGTGAGTGGGCCTGTGGACGGGCGCTCCTCTTTTCCCCTTTCCGGCCTTCTGACCTGCGGAAACGTCGGTTCGGGGGTGTGGACAAGAAATACTTGGGCAGGGTGTCCGTTCCCCTTCTCGACATCTGGACCAGCGTGCCGGTTTGTCGACTTGGCGTGCTCTCTCAACAAGAAGTAGAGGGTTACTCACAGGCTGGCCGATAAATGACCCGCGAGTAGTCCGAACGGGCTATGGCGTCCTGCTTCGTCCACAGGATCAAACTCGGGGGGGACGCGGGCGGCCCGGCGTGGCTAGGGTGAGGCAGCCCGGTGGGAGCGGAGGTCCGCCGGCCGTCAGACGGAGGTTCGGGGATGCGTCGTCACACGCTGGTGGCACTGGGGTTGGCCGTGTCGGTCAGCTCCAGTTCGCTGTTGCTCGCCGGGTGTGAGGGGGATGCGCCCGCGCCGAGCCCGTCTGTGTCGCCTCCCAGCTCGTCTGCGGTCAGTCCCAGTGAGTCCACGTCGCCTTCGGCGAAGGCTGAGACGGCGGAAGAGTTCATCCGGCGATGGATCGAAGCCCAGACCGCAATGCAGAACAGTGGTGACACGTCAGAGTTCCGCAGTTTGAGCAAGGGCTGCGAGCCGTGCGCCGGGCTTGCCAAGCAGGTGGACCAGATCTACGCCGATGGTGGGTTCGTGAAGACGGACGGCTGGACGCCCACGGCCTTCAAGCGTGTTGCTCAAAAGGGAAACACGATGACTCTGCGGGTTCAGATCGACAACGCGGTCACTACTTACGCAGAGCGCTCGGGTGGGCCCACGAAGACCCTGCGAAGCGGGGACGGGCTGATCGAGTTCAGGTTGAAGGGCAGGGCCGGGGCATTCCGCGTGGTCAACCTCGTGGAGATATCCACGCCATGAATCGCTCGGTAGCACTAGTCATGCTGGTACTCCTGTCGGTGCCCGTGGGCGTGGTCGCGTCAGTTTCCCCAGCCCAGGCGGATTGCGAGGGGGACTTCGGACTCGCGGGAGCTGGCATCGAATGCACGTACTCCCCCGACGAGGTGCGTGACCTCTACGCGAACGGGTCGTCCGCGGGGTACCGCTACAAGCTCACGCCGGCCTGTGAGACCGGCGGCACGGTGATCTGTCACGAGCCGGCGGTCTGTCCGGACCCACCGGGGAGCTTCATGTTCAACGTGTTCCGCAGCCCCGACACGAACCCGCCGAGCTGGACGCGGATCGGGAGTGCCTGCCTCACCGACGCGGACGCGGCTGACCTCGGGGCGCTGACGCCCGGGATGGTGCTGGAGGCGTTCCGGAGCATGGACTGGCCGGAGCCCGAGCTGACCATCCAGCCGCCGGACGGAGAGACCCTGGTCAACTTCGACACCAACTTCTTCACCACGCTGAGCGAGCCGCAGACCCAGACCGTGACCCTGATCGGGATCCAGGTGACGATCGAGGCGACGCCGAGCAGCTACCTCTGGCACTTCGGCGACGGCGCCGACGACACGACGAGCACGCCCGGGTCGGCGTACCCCCACCTCGACATCACCCACACCTACGCCCGCGCGGGTGAGCTCAGCCCGTCGGTCGACGTCGTCTACTCCGGGCGCTACCGCGTCGGCGGCGGCGCCTGGAGCGACATCCCCGGCACCCTCACCGTCCCCGGCCCGGCCGTGGCACTCCGCGTGCTCGAGGCCAAGCCGCAGCTCGTCGGCTAGCCGGATCCGGCACACTGATCGGATGCGGGGGAACGTGGGAGCCATCGGTCGACGCCTGATCTCATTCGTCACGCTGGTGGCGCTGGTCGCCTTGGCGAGTTGCGGCGACGCGACGACCTCGGCGCCGGAGCCCGTGTCCCCCGCCGACGCCGCCGAGCCTGCAGAGCCGATCACCCAACGCGCCATCGCTGCCATCGCTCTGGACCATCTGCCCCAGACCACCTCGTCGCGACAAGCGACCTTCACCGACGTCAACCACTCTCAGGGGGCGCTCGGCGCCGACCTTCGCTACGGCGCCGATGGCGAGGACGACGGCGACCTGGTCAGGGTCTACCTGACCCCCGACACCGACAGCGTCGGTGACTGCACCGAGCGCTGCGACCAGCGCCCGGTCGACGGCGGCACCCTCTCCTTCGGCTGGGGACCGGAGGAGCCCGAAGAAGACCCCGGTGGCTTCGGGGTCGCACTGGCGCTGGCCGACCAGACCATTTCGGCATCCTTCTTCGGGCCCACCATCACCAAGGATCCGCGCCAGATGGCCGGCCTCCGGGTCACCCCCGAGATGCTGGAGGCGATCGTGCTCGATCCGCGGCTCCGGGGTCTCACCACCCAGGCCGCCCTCGATGCCGGCGAGGCGCTCGAGGACTGGGACGGTGGCGAGCCCGACCCGGAGTCGTACCGCGTCCTGGACTCCGATGCCGAGTCGCTGGCGGCGTTCTGGCGCACCTCTCTGGACTGGTACGGCGAGCGTCCCCCGCGGATCACGTCGGTCACCGACTCACCCCTGGTCGATTCCCTGGGCGTCACCGGCTCCCGCCACGTCAGCGCCCGCATCATCTTGGAACCGACCCGGTGGCGGCCCTACGACACGCTCGACCTGATCGTCAGCAAGGTCCCACCGGCGAACTCCCCGACTCCACCGTGCGAAACTCCGCTGTCCCACTGCGATCGCGGCAAGTACGGCGCGACCACGGCGCCCACCTACGTCACCTGGAACGACGGCCCCGATGGCGTGGTGTGGGTCTTCTATCGCCGCTCACCCAGCAGCTACCTCACGGCCCGCTTCACCGGCTGGGACGTCCCTGCCAGCTGGGAAGGCGCGTTGCCGGGCGACCTCGACTGGCTCGCCCTGATCGGCACGTTCAGCGAGAAGGACTACTTCGGCTTCACGACCACCAAGGAGTACGCCGACCAGCAGGTGCCGTAGCCAGCACTAGTGGCGCGCGCCACTAGCCTGACCGCGTGCCCGGAGCCAGAGAAGGTACGACGGCGCGGACCCATGACCGCGAGATCGTCCGGCTCGCCGTGCCCGCGTTCCTGGCGCTGGTCGCCGAGCCGATGTTCCTGCTGTCCGACGCCGCGATCGTCGGCCACCTCGGCACTCCGCAGCTCGCCGGGCTCGGCATCGCCGGCGTCGTCCTGCAGACCGTGGTCGGGCTCTGCGTTTTCCTGGCCTACGGCACCACCGGCGCGGTAGCGCGGGCGGTCGGCGCCGGCGACCGGCGGCGGGCGCTCGCCCTCGGCATCGACGGGCTCTGGCTGGCCGTCCTGATCGGGGCCGTCGCCACGGTGGCCGGCGTCGCGCTGACCGGGCCGCTGGTCTCGGCGTTCGGGGCGGACGCCGGGGTGGCCGGCCACGCGACGACGTACCTCCGGATCGGGTTCCTCGGCGTCACGCCGCTGCTGCTGATGCTCGCGGCCACCGGGGTGCTGCGCGGGCTCCAGGACACGCGTACGCCGCTGGTGGTCGCGGTCGCGGGCAACCTGCTGAACATCGTGTTCAACCTGGTGCTCGTCTATGGGATCGGCTCCTGGGGCGGGCTCGGGATCGCCGGCTCAGCGCTCGGATCGGTGCTGGCCCAGGTCGCGTCGGCGGCCGCGTTGGTGGTCGTCGTGGTGCGGGGGGCGCGACGCGAGGGTGCGTCGTTGGCGCCGGACCGGGCGGGCATCGCGGCCTCCGCTCACGCCGCGGTGGCCCTGGTCATCCGGACGTTGACGCTCCGGGCGGCGCTGATCGTGACGACGTACGCCGTGGTGCTGGGGTCGGACGGTCGCCCCGCCGAACTGGCGGCGCACCAGCTGGCGTTCACGATCTGGACGTTCCTGGCGTTCGCGCTCGACGCCATCGCGATCGCGGCGCAGGCGCTGACCGGGCGGGCGCTCGGCGCCGGCGACGTGGCGACCGTGCGGGCGATCACCCGGCGGATGATCGGCTGGGGGCTCGTCTCCGGCGTGGTCACCGGGCTGGGGCTGGCGGCGATATCGCCCTGGCTGCCCGCACTGTTCACCCCCGATACCGCCGTGCACGACCTGCTGCTGCCCGTGCTGCTCGTCGCGGCGGCGGGGCAGCCGGTGGCCGGGGTGGTGTTCGTGCTCGACGGGGTGCTGATCGGGGCGGGCGACGGGACCTACCTGGCATGGGCGGGGCTGCTGGTGCTCGGGGTCTTCGCGCCACTGGTGCTCGTGGTGGCGTCGTCGCTGGGTGGGCTGGTGTGGGTGTGGGTGGCGTTCTCGGCTGTCTTCATGGGTGCGCGGGCCGTCATGCTTCTCGCGCGGGAGCGGGGCGATCGGTGGTTGGTGACGGGACTGCGTTGACCGTGAAGGCGCATCGAGCGCGTCTACGTCGGGCGGCGATCCCGCGTCTACTGGTGCGTACGGAGCACCAGGTGCGTCGTACGCACCAGTAGACATCCCCCACCCGGGAGCCCAGCCGCACCCACCCGCGGACGCAGAAACGACACCGGCCCGCCCCCACGAGGGGAGCGGGCCGGTCTCAGCGATGGCGCGACGTCAGGCAGGCACCACGTTCAGCGCCACCGAGGCACTCACGTCGTCGTGCAGCTTGACGGTCACCTGGTGGGCGCCGAGCGCCTTGATCGGGTTGGTCACCACGATCGTGCGCTTGTCGACGGGCTCGCCGGTGGTGGCCTCGAGGGCCGAGGCGATCTCGGCGGTGGTCACGGCGCCGAAGAGCCGGCCGGAGTCACCCGCGCGGACCTGGACGTTGACCGGGGCACCCTCGAGCTTGGCCTTGATCTCGCCGGCATGGGCGTCGTCGCGGGCCGCGCGCTTGCCGCGCGCCGAGACGATCGCGTCGATCGTCTTCTGGCCGCCACGGGTCCATCGGGTGGCCAGGCCACGGGGCACGAGGTAGTTGCGGCCGTAGCCGTCCTTGACCTCGACCACGTCGCCGGGAGAGCCGAGGCCGTCGACCTCTTGGGTCAGGATGAGCTTCACGGTGTCGTCTCCTCTCAGCGACCGGTGGTGGTGTACGGCAGGAGGGCGAGCTCGCGCGCGTTCTTCACCGCGATCGCCACGTCCCGCTGGTGCTGGACGCAGTTGCCGGTGACCCTACGAGCGCGGATCTTGCCGCGGTCGGAGATGAACTTGCGGAGCAGCGTGGCGTCCTTGTAGTCGACGCCGGTCGCCTTCTCCTTGCAGAACTGACAAACCTTCTTCTTCGGCTTGCGAATCACTGGCTTAGCCATTGTGGGGCTTCCTTTCTCGAAGCCCGGCGCCGAGTGATCGGCGGCGCCGGAATGGTGGTGATGGATGTGACATGCGGCGTACGCCGCGAACTTCGGTGACGCTTAGAAGGGAGGCTCGTCGCCGCCCACGCCGGGGGCGCCCCACGGGTCGCCGCCCGCAGCGCCGCCGCCCGGTGCGCCAGCGCCGGCAGCCCGCGGGCTCCGCCGCACGCGGGAGCAGGAGTCGACCACGGGTCGTCGGCCGGAGCCGCGCCGCCGGAGCCACCCTGGCCGCCACTCTGACCACCGCCGGAGTAGCCGCCTCCACCGCCCTGACGGGTGGTGCGGGTGACCTTGGCGGTGGCGTACTTCAGGCTCGGGCCGACCTCGTCGACGTCGATCTCGAAGACGGTGCGCTTCTCACCCTCGCGGGTTTCGTACTGGCGCGACTTCAGCCGCCCCGTCACGACCACGCGCATGCCGCGCTGCAGCGACTCGGCGACGTTCTCCGCCGCCTGCCGCCAGACCGAGCAGCCGAGGAACAGCGAGTCGCCGTCCTTCCACTCGTTGGTCTGCTTGTCGAAGGTGCGCGGGGTCGAAGCGATGCGGAAGTTGGCCACGGCCGCACCCGACGGGGTGAAGCGCAGCTCGGGGTCGTCGACCATGTTGCCGACCACAGTGATGATGGTTTCGCCTGCCATAGGTCAGGCCTCTCTCGGGATCAAGTCAAACGGGACAGCGGACGCCGGCACGCCGGCGTACGACGGACTCATCGTGGCGGACACCACCGACGCTGCGGTAGCCCTCCTCCACAGGCGAGCCTCAGGCGTCGGTCGACGCCTTCGTCTTCACCGGGACAGCGCGCATCACCTTGGTGCGCAGGATCGACTCGTTGAGGCCGAGCTGCCGGTCGAGCTCCTTGACCGAGGCCGGCTCGGCGTTGAGCAACACGACGGCGTAGATGCCTTCGGCGGTCTTGTTGATCTCATAGGCCATCCGGCGCTTGCCCCAGACCTCGATGCTGTCGACGCTGCCACCATCCTTGCGGATGACGTTGTCGAGGTACTTGTCGAGCGACGGCTGGACAGTCCGCTCGTCGAGGTTGGGGTCGAGGATGACCACCATTTCGTAAGCACGCATAGCGTTCTCCACCTCCTCTGGACTCAGGGCGGCCACGGTCTTTCCGTGGCAGGAGGACTTTGCGTTGGTGAGGCGGCTGCCACCAGGTGGTGGCCACCGGCCTCGGTGCCGGCCCGGACCCTTGTGACGGGGTCGCGGACGCGAACAGCTCAGGCTAACAGCGGCTCTCCACAGGCACCGAATCCGTGCTGGTGGAGCCGGGCCGAGCGCGGCAGGATCGACGGATATGGCGGTGCGGCCGGCGGTGTTGGTGGCGGGGATGCTGGTGGCGGGGCGCTACCGGCTGTCCGACCCGATCGGCAGTGGCGGGATGGGCACCGTGTGGCGGGCGTGCGACGTCCGGGCGCGGCGTGCGGTCGCGGTCAAGGTGCTCACCGAGTCGCACCCGACGGCACTGCTTCGGCTGGTCCAGGAGCAGTCACTGCGGCTCGACCACCCGCATCTGCTCGCCGTCACCGGCTGGGCTGCCGACGACGATGCCGCGGTGCTGGTGATGCCGGTGGCTCGCGGTGGCTCGCTGGCCGCGCTGGCCCGTCGCCGCGGCGCCCTGTCTGCGCCGTTCGTAGCGGTGGTGCTCGACCAGCTGCTCGCCGCCCTGGAGGCGGTGCACCGGGCCGGGGTGGTGCACCGCGATGTGAAGCCGGAGAACCTCCTGCTCGACGCGACCGGCCGCGGGCTGCCGCACCTGCTGCTCGCGGACTTCGGCGTGGCCGTGCATCCCCACCGGCCGCGGCTCACGGGCGACTCGGGGGTCGTCGGCACCGATGGGTACATGCCGCCCGACCAGGCCGCCGGGGGCGCGCCGGAGCCGTGGTGGGACGTGTACGCCGCCGGCGTGGTCGCTCGTGAGCTGCTCGGCGGGCGGCGGGGGTCGGGTCGGGGGGCTGGCTGGATGCTTGGCGCCGCGCTCGGGCCGGTCGTGGCGGCGATGACGTCGCCCGAGGCCCGGCTCACGGCGACCCAGGCGCGGGCGCTGCTGGCGTCGGCGGTCCCGGATGCCGCCACCTGGCCGGCGCTCGGGATGCCGTCGGTGCCCGATGTGCTGGGGCCGGCGCCGCGGCGGGGCGTGGGGAGCCGGTGGGCGTGGTGGGCGTGGGCGTCGCCCCACGGCCTAGAAGACATGGCTACTGGTGCGTACGACGCGCCTGGTGCGTCGTACACACCAGTAGCCGCCCGAGCCCGGCTGCTCCCGCTGCTGGTCGGGCTTGCCCTGGTGACCAGCGTGGTGACGAGCCTGGTCGCGCTGGTGGTGGCGCTCGGGGTCGGCGGCGGCGGCTAGGGTCGGGGCGATTGCGCCACGGACGAAGGAGAGCGCCAGTGATCCGGCTCGGAGCCCACGTCGACCAGACCGACCCGCTCGCGGAGGCAGCCGCGCGCGAGGCGCCACTGGTGCAGTTCTTCCTGGGCGACCCGCAGGGCTACCAAGGCCCCGAGATCCGGTACGCCGGCGGCGCCGAGGCCCTGCGCGCCGACGCTGAGGCGGCGGGCGTGGCGCTCTACGTGCACGCGCCGTACATCGTCAACGTCGCCACCACCAACAACCGGATCCGGATCCCGTCGCGCAAGCTGTTGCAGAAGCACGTCGACGCTGCGGCCGCGATCGGCGCCCAGGGGCTGATCGTGCACGGCGGTCACGTCAACAAGGGCGACGATCCGGCGGTGGGGTTCGACAACTGGCGCAAGGCGATCGAGGCGACCGACCTGAAGCTGCCGCTGCTGATCGAGAACACTGCCGGCGGCGAACAGTCGATGACCCGTCGGCTGGAGCGGATCGCGGGGGTGTGGGAGGCGATCGCGTCGGCGGCTTCGGGCGCGGAGATGGTCGGCTTCTGCCTGGACACCTGTCACGCGCACGCCGGCGGGCTCGCGCTGGAGACCGTGGTCGACGACGTCCGCGCGATCACCGGCCGGATCGACCTGGTGCACCTCAACGACAGCCGCGACGACGCCGACTCCGGCGCCGACCGGCACGCGTCCCTGGGCGCCGGGCGGATCGACCCCGACCTGCTTGCCCATGTGGTCCGCGAGGCCGGGGCGCCGGTGTTGGTCGAGACTCCCGGCGGAGCGGACGAGCACGTGGCCGACTTCGCGTTCCTGCGGGAGCGGCTGGGCTGAGAGCAGGCGCCGCCAGGTCGTAGGGGCGCGGTCAACTGGCCCGTCGGGGGGCTACTGGTGTGTACGACGCGCCAGACGCGTCGCTCACACCAGTCAACGCGCAAGTCGGGCCACACGGCAGCGGCGTCCCCGTCCACCCGTGAGCCCGGAGCACCTGCGCCAGGCGAGCGGTCGTGAGGCACGGCCGGTCGAGCACCTGCCCCCAGCCGAGCCGCACCGTGTCCGAGCCTGCGACGGCCGAGACCAGATCCCGCTCGAGATCGCGGTCGCGCTGGGTCGCGCTGTCGTGGAACAGCCGCCCATCGAGCTCGACGACGAGAGCGAAGTCGTCGTACTCCACGTCGTGGATCGCCGTGACCCCCGGAGCGATCCGGCGCCGCTGCCGCGTCGGCCGGGGGAGACCGTGCGGCACCTCGATCTGGTGGAGGTACTCCCTCTCGAGCACCGAGCAGGTGCCGTTGGCAATGTCGGTGAGAACGGCGTTGAGCAGAGGCCGCTGCGCGATGCGGCCACGCCGAGCGACCACGTCGAGCAGCCTCGGCGGCGCGGTGCGGCGGGTCTGGCACAGGTCGGCCAGCACCCCGACGACGGAGAACGGGTCGGGCTGACGGGAGGCGACGTCGACCCCCGCGTGATCGATCCGGATCCGGGGCGGGGAGGCGTTCCACTGCACGCGCGCGAAGAAGTCGTTGGGGCGGCGGACGACGTAGCCCGGCTGCGGGACGACGTGGCGTCGTTGCGGCACCGCGATCTCGATCGGAGCGCGGTCGTCGTGGAGGCGCCAGCCCGGCCCGACCGTGGCGCGGATCGCGCTCATCCCCGCGAGCGCGGCCGGCCAGTGGAAGAGGACGCCGACCCAGCATCGCTGCAGCCAGGTCGGCACCCCGGTGTGGTCGAGGTAGACGCCGTCGAGGATCCGCACCCACTCGCGGCGCCGGATCAGGCGGGCGATGTCGGACGGCCGGCCGCCGACGTGCAGCACCTGTTGCCGGGCGATGACCCCGGACTGCTGAGCCAGTCGGTCCCGGATCGCGTGGATGTCCATGCCGCGACGGTGCCCCTCCTACGACGGGCTGGCCGGGGAGCTCGGCCCTGCTGTGGACGGCACCCGTGTCGTTCGGGACTGTGGAGGCAATCGGGCCCATGTCGGGGGCCGGTCGGCTCGGCTACTGGTGCGTACGACGAGGCGCGTGGCGGGTTACTGGTGTGTACGGAGCACCTGGTGCGTCGTACGCACCAGTAGACATCCGTCCAACCGCAGCCATCCGCCACGCCGCAGACGTCAGCCCAGCCGCAGGCCTACCTGCACCGCGGCCCCAGGAGCAAGGGCGAACGAACGAAGCCTCAGTCCGTCACGACAACACGCAGCCGGCGCACTTCGGCCGGCTCGGTGAGGTCGTCACGGGTGAGCTCGAGGCACAGCGGTTCGGCGTGGTCCGCGTCGCCCTTGAAGGCCAGGAAGCGCAGCGCCCACTGACTCTCCTCGGCCGTGGCCTGAGTCGGGACATCGCCCGGCGACACCAGCGGCAGTAGGTTCGACGGGGCCTCGGCGATGCGCCATCGGTTGCGGCTCATGCCGCGGCGGAACCGCAGCTCGAGCCCAGCGCCTGCAGGCACGCGCACCGTCTGGCCGGTGGATGGATCGTTGATCACTTTGAGCATTTTTGCCCCCCACGGCAATCTCAGGTGCCTGTCTACTCCTCAAGAGCCCGCACCGCAACGGGTGATACCTGACCGAGACCCTCGTAAAAGTAAAGGTTTCGGCGCGCAGGCGGCCGCGCAGCCCAGCGCCGTGGTCACACGCAACCCACCGGCCTCAGCAGAAGCAGACGAACGGCGCCGGTGGCGCGTCGGCCGAGACCTTCGGCAACGCCGCGGCCAACGCGGCTGCCGGGTCCGACCCGGCGCCCAGCGACCGGTGCACGGACACCAGCACGTCGTGCGCCACCTCGTCGTTGACGGCGGCCGCGGAGGCGATCACGCAGCGCACGCCGGCATGCAGCCACGCGGTCGTCATCCCGACCAGCTCCTCACCGAAGCGCACCTGCGAGCGCCCCACCTCGCACGCCGAGAGCAGCACCACGTCGGGGATCTCGGCGAGCTGGTCGATGTCGTAGCCGAACCACGGCCCGTCCGCCAGCTCGACGCCGGAGAAGAGCGGGTTCTCCGCCGAGTGGCGCCCGTGCGCCGACACCTGGAGTACGTCGACGCGCGCGGCCAGGTCGGACACGGCCGCGGCCGTCGCCGCGTCCCCGACGAGGATCTCCGGCTCGTCCCACATCTCGGCGGCAGCGAGCACCTCCGCAGTGGCGCGCGCGACCCGCGGCCCCGCCACGAACCCGGCCGAGCGCAGCCGCAGTGGGGTCTGCTGTCGCGCCAACCACGAGGTCGCGGACCGAGTGACCGTCACCGGTCGCCCGTGCAGGCTGGGCAGCAGTCCCCACGGGACGCCCGCGAGCACGCCCGAGGGCGTCAGCACCAGGCGGCGCTCGCCCACGAGGTCCGCCAGCGGCGCCACCAGCAGGTCGCCCAGTCGCTGCAGCCGGGTGACCAGCTCCCGGCGTACCGGCGCCGCGAACGGCCCCGGCAGGTCGGAGCCGGCCATGTCCAGGTCGGGATGGAGCCCGCCCAGCATGGTGTCGAGCTCGCCGCGCGGACCGAGGTCGAGCACGTCGGCGGTCGAGTCGGTGACCGCGAGTGCCACCACCGCATCCGAGGTGGCGATATAGGCCACCAGGGCCTGGTCGGGACCGAGCGCCGCCTGGAGCTCCGCGAGCGTGGCGGGGTCACTGACCTCGCCCGACCCACCGCCGTACCACGCGTGCCGCCGGATCGTCTCCTGCAGCTCGGCCATCCGCCGGGCCTCCCGCGAGCGCGGCTCGGGCTGCTGGGACTGCAGCCACCTCAGCTCGGCCAGCTCGGCCGCGACCGCCTCGTCCGCCGGCGCCCGCAGCGGCACGATCCGGCTGACCAGCATCCGGCCCCGCTCGGACCACTCGAACAGCACCTCCGGCCGCCCGTCCGCCACGGCCATCCGCACCCCGTCGACCGCGAGCTGCCGGCCATGGCGCACCACGCCGCTCTGCAGGTCCAGGCTCCCGAAGGACGCCTGCCAGACGTGCAGCTCCTCGAGTCCGGCCCGCAGGTGGGCGTACGCCGACGCACGTCGCCCCCGCGCCCGGTCGAGGTCGGCCCGCACCTCCCGCCACAACAGGCGGCTCGCGACCGGGCTGGAGTCGGTGAGGCGCACGCGGCGCAGCCGGGCCGACGCGTCGGTCAACGCACCGCCACGGACGCACACCCGCGCGGCGTAGAGGTCGACGAGCGTCGCATCCTGGGGCAGACGCTGCCGCCGCAGTGCCGCCGACAGAGTGTCGGCGGCCTCGATCTGGGCGCCGGCTCTGCCTCCGCGCATCACCCGGGCCTCGAACGCCACCGCGTCCGCACGCACGGCCCACACGTCGCTTCCGCTGCGCCGGAACCGTCGCGCGGCGCTGGCGGCCACCGTGCGGGCGGCTGCCGGATCCTGGTGCAGCAGGGCCCGCGCCCGCACGAACTCCGACTCGCCCTGGAACAGCCCCAGCCGCTCTCGGCCGTACGCCGCGGCAGCGCTCGCCAGTTGCTCCTCACCCTCGCGCACCAGGCCGGCCGTCACCAGGATCTCGCCGCGCATCTGCTGGATGGTCGCCTGGTAGAGCGGCCCGAGCGTCGCCAGTCGCGGCTCGACCTCATCCAGCATCCGGAGCGCGGAGATCAGATCACCGGCCATCTGGTCGGTGTAGCCGAGGTTGAACCGGGCCTTGTCGAAGTTCGGGTCCCCCTCCGGTGTGGCCAGGAGTTCGAGCACGGCCAGGAAGTCGCGACGCGCCTCCGGTAGGGCGCCGTTCTGCATGTGCAGGTTGCCCCGGTTGAGGTGGGCTCGGCTCGCGAGAACGGGGTCCTCGCCGATCACCGCCAGCGCCTCGGTGAAGTCGCGCAGGGCGCGGGTCGACTGGCCGGTGCGCGCGTGCAGCAGCCCGCGCTGGCTGCGTGCCACACCGCGCGTCCGAGCAGCAAGACCGGGCCGTTTCAGCACCCGGCCGAGCCGCTGCAGGGCGGCGGGCACCTCCCCTGTCTCGGCATCGAGGTAGGCCGTGCTGACCTCGATCAGGGCCGCCAGATCGGCGTCGGCACTCCGAGCCGCGGCCCGTGTGAAGTACCCGCGAGCGCTGCGGAGCCGCCCGGCGCTACTTGCGCTTACTCCTCGGTCGTACAGCTCCTGGGCGGTCAGCACTCCGCAATTCTCGCTGGTCGAGGTCGGTAAGTTCTACCAGCGCCGCCCAGGCGCGGCGTTTGGCGGCCGCCGCGGAGTCGCGGGACGAGGCGCGCATCAGCCGGCCACCGAGCAGTTGGGCCACCCGCCCGGCGAAGAGCGGGGCCGCGAACGACGTCCCACTCCACACCGCGAAGCCACCTTCGTAGTTGTCCGGGTCGATCGACTCGCGCACCCGCTGGTAGGCCTCGGTCCGTGCCGTCGGCAGCAGCCCGCCCTCGAAGTCGTTCGGCAGCGTGCTGACCACCGCGGCGCCACGTTCGTACACCCGGACCCAGGGACCGGCGTTGGAGAACAAGGCGTCGGTGTCGCCATTGGGGTTGAGTGCTCCCACCGACACCACCGGCAGTGCTTTCGGGTCGGGCTTGATCGAGCCCCTCCCGTCGAGCCAGGGGGCGAAGGCGGCGGGATACATCGGACGTGCCGTCGCGTCGTTGCCGGCCGAGCAGACCACGAGGGTGCCCGCAGCGCCCAGCCGTCGCAGAATCTCCCACACCGTGGGGTCGACCAGCTCGTCCTCGGGCGTCTCGTGGTAGTAGCCCAACGACAGGCTGAGGATGTCGATCGGGTGCCCCTGCTTGGGATCCGCTCGGTTCTCCTCGACCAGAGCCAGGATGTCGCGCAGCGCCTGGATCAGCGACGACTCCCGGATCGGGCCTGCGGAGTTGACCGCCCGCCACGCCAGGATGTCGGCGTCGGGGCAGGCCTGGTGGATCAGCCCACAGATGAAGGTGCCGTGCCCTGAGTAGGCGTCGATCCCGCCGTCCAGCGGTCCCACCTGGTCGGGGTAGATCTCCGGGTTGGTCTGGTCGTCATGGAAACCGACGGGCCGGTCGTGCAAGGTGACGTCGGTCTGCACGGCCTCCTCGAGCCACGGGTGCGCACCGCACCCGGTGTCCAGGATGGCCACGACCGGACGACGGTTGACGATCTTGGCGTCCTGGTGCCGGTGCGGTCGCGGGCCGACGTACGCGACCGGCTGGCGGCCCCCGCTGCCTGGCATCTGGTAGGACATGATCGCGCCCTCGGGGCTGTTCGGGCCCCACATCCCCGGGTTGGGGCCCCACATCCCCGGGTTCGGGCCCCACATGCCGCCGCTGATGAACACCAGGTGATCCAGGCCCACACCGCGCATGGCGTCGACGCCGAACTTGGCGCGCGCCTGCTGCAGGAGGCTCCACCCGTCGGGGGCCTGGACGGCCTCGCCGTTGCCCTCCGTCACCGCGATCGAGACACCGACGACGGCGATGTCGTCGCCGGCCTGGGTGAGCCGACGGGCTCGGCCCCGGCGCTGCTTCGGGTCCCGGTCGACTTCGCGCTCCGGGGTCAGGGTCCAGCCGAGGCCTGATGCGACCTCGTCGAGCCGCGACAGCAGGGTCGCGACATCGAACAGGGTGGAGATGATCAGCCGCGGGCCCACATAGATCGTCGAGAAGGGCTTCACCCCCGGCAGTGTGATGGCGGTGGCGGGATCCAGGACCCGGGCCTCGAGCTGGTCCAGGACCTGGCGCGGCGGCGGAATCGGGTCTCGCCACAGGCTGAGGTCGTCCTGAAGGTTCGTCGAACTCTGAGGTGCCTGCCGGCTTCCGGGGTTAGCGGCCATCTGCTGCTCCTGTGGTGTCAGATCTCGAAGGCGGGGGTGCCGAACGGCTTGGCGTCCTCGTCGTGGGAGGTGAGCCAGAGCCGGTAGAGGCCGGGCGGCAGGTCGCTGAACTCGAACCGGCCCTGCGCGTCGACCGCCACCTCCCAGCTCTGTTCGGCCTCGGCGGCCTGCGGACCGGCGAGCTTGGTGGCGCGGACGGTGAGCTCGGTCGGAGGGACCACCCAGCCGTCGAGACGGCTGCTGGTGCCGCCGTCGCGGCCCCCGGCCCGGACCAGGAGGTCGAGATCACCGGTGCCGAAGCGCAGGGTGTACGCCGTGCCGGTGCCGGTGCCCGCGCTGCGCGTCCCCGCCAGCTCGGCGGTCCGCTCGATCAGCATCATCAGCTCGTAGTCGAGGTCGGTGAGCGACAGCGTGACCTCGGCGGCCACCAGCGCCTGCATCCTCGCCACCATCCCGTCGGGCACCGGGTCGCGGTCGGCCCACATGGTCTCGAGGTCGTCGAAGATCTCGTCGCGGCTCATCGGGTGCCCCTCTCCTCAGATGTGGTGGTGTCCGCGTCGTCGTACGACGACGTCTCCAGGACGACCTTCAACTTGGCCAGACACCGGCTCCTGGTCGGGCCGATGCTCCCCACGGGCATGTCGAGAGCGAGCGCCACCTGGGAGTAGTCAGGGCGGTGCTCGAACGCCACGATCCTCAGCAGCCGCTGGCACCGCTCGTTGAGGTGGCCGACCGCGGCCCACAGCCGGTCCTGCTCGTCGTGGACGACCGCCTCGGTCTCCGCGGAGCGCTGACTCGGCAGCCTCGTGTCGAACTCGTCGTCCTCGATCAGGATGTCGCGGCCGGCCTTCTGGCCGACCCGCCAGGCCTCGCGGCGGGCGGTCGTCGTCAGCCAGCCACCGACGGCGAGGGAGTCCTCGATCGCGTCGCGGCGGCGTACCAACGCGAGCCAGGTGGACTGGACGACGTCCTCGGCGGACTCGGGGGACAGCCGGTAGGCGCGCACCACGTGCCACAGCACGGGGGTCATCACGGCGACCAGGTCGTTCAGGCCGTCCGCATCGCCGTCGAGCCATCGATCGAACGCCTGCGCGGCGTCGGTCCACACCCGGTTGGGCCGATCCTGGTCCTGCTCTCCCGCGTCGTGGACCACAGGCGACCTCTCCCACGTCGGCTCCGCTGGCGCGCCTCTGGTCGACTCGCCCCTGGCTTCTTCACCTTCGGCTGGAGTCCGGCGGTCGCGCCGCCGTGCAGCCGTTACTCCGGTCGTCACATGGATTCAGGAGAGGGCCCGAGGACTCCTGATACATCGTGATCGGATCCCTCCCCCCACTGTGTCGAGGATTGCGCCGCTTGGCGAGCGGAAAACACCGGGATTGGTCGTCGGGTCGAGGTATCTGGCCGAGGTGCACCTGTCTCTTGTGGGGTGCCGACGGTTTCCAGACGCTCAGGAAATGGGCATCAGGAACCACCAGGGGCTCGACCGGCACGGGGGACCGGTCGGGCCCCTTGGCGCATTTTCGGGGAGCCGCGGTCCGGCCCGGTAGCCTCGCTACCCGTGACCGCCTCCCTTGCCAGCGCGCCGATCGTCGTGCGTCCGATCGCCGCGGCGCAGCACCTGGAGCTCCTGGACCGCCGCTGGTCCGAGGACCGCCGGTCGGCCAGCTTCCTGCAGACCCCCGCCTGGGGCACGGTCAAGTCGGATTGGCGGCACGAGTCGCTGGGCTTCTTCCGCGGCACCTCGTCGGGTGAGGAGCTGGTGGGAGCGGGCCTGGTGCTCTATCGCCAGGTCCCGCGGGTCAAGCGCTACCTCGCCTACCTGCCCGAGGGACCGGCGATCGACTGGGAGGACGACGACCTCGCCGCCTGGCTGTCGCCGCTGGCCGCGCACCTCAAGCAGCAGGGCGCCTTCGGCATCCGGATGGGTCCGCCGGTGGTCACCCGCCGCTGGAGCGCGGCGCAGGTCAAGGACGGCATCGCGAGCCCCGACGTACGCCGGCTGCAGGAGCTGACGCCGCTCGAGCGCTCGGTCGCCGGCGCCCGCGTCGTCTCCCAGCTGCACGAGCTGGGCTGGCAGCCGCAGGCCGTCGAGGGTGGCTTCGCCGCCGGCCAGCCGCAGTACAACTTCTGGGTCCCGCTCGCCGGCCCGGAAGGCCCCCGCAGCGAGGCCGACGTGCTGGCCGGGATGAACCAACAGTGGCGGCGCAACATCCGCAAGGCGGAGAAGTCCGGCGTGGTGACCTCGGTCGGCACGGCCGCGGACCTGGCGGCGTTCCACGAGCTCTACGTCCACACCGCCGAGCGCGACCACTTCACGCCGCGGCCGAGGTCCTACTTCGAGACGATGTACGCCGCACTGTCGGCCGAGGATCCCGAGCGGATCACCCTGCACCTCGCCCATCACGAGGCGGACCTGGTCGCAGCGACGATCGCGATCCGGGTCGGCGGGCACGCGTGGTACTCCTACGGCGCCTCCTCCACCGCCAAGCGCGAGGTGCGCGGGTCCAACGCCGTGCAGTGGGCCATGATCCAGGCCGCCCTCGCTGCCGGAGCCGAGGTCTACGACCTGCGCGGGATCACCGACACCCTCGATGCGGACGACCCGCATCTCGGGCTGATCCAGTTCAAGGTCGGCACCGGGGGCCAGGCCGTGGAGTACGCCGGCGAGTGGGACCTGCCGCTGCAGCCCCTGCTCTACCGGGCCTTCGACTGGTACATGAAGAGGCGCGGATGAGCCTGACCCTCACCGTCGACGGCGAGCGGTGGCGAGGCCACCTGCGCGAGGTCGCCGCGGCGTACCCCGGGCTGGTGCCGGTGGCCAAGGGCAACGGCTACGGGCTGACCCTGGGCCGGCTGGCGCGCAAGGCGCAGTGGCTCGGCGTCGACACGGTCGCGGTCGGCACCTACCACGAGCTGGGTGAGATCGCGCCGCGCTTCGACGGCGACCTGCTGGTGCTGACGCCGTGGCGCCCGTTCAGCCCCGAGCTCGACCCGGCCGTCGCGAAGCGCGTCATCCACACCGTCAGCCGGCCGGCCGACCTGACCGCATTGCTGGAGCGCGACCCGACGGCCAGGTTCGTGCTGGAGCGGCTGACCTCGATGCTGCGGCACGGGATGACCCCGGCCGAGCTCCGGGAGGCCGCTGCGGCTGCACCTCGCCGCCAGGTCGCCGGGGTCGCGCTGCACCTGCCGCTGTCCGGCGGTCCGGGCGCGCACCTGCCCGAGGTACGCCGACTCCTCACCGACGTCGTCGCGGCCGATCTCGCGGACAGCACCGTGTGGGTCAGCCACCTGGACGCCGAGGAGCTCGGCGAGCTGCGGTCGGCGTACCCCGAGACGACGTTCCGCCCCCGGATCGGCACCAAGCTCTGGCTCGGTGACCGCGACGCGCTCCGGGCCACCGCGACCGTGCTCGACGTGCACCCGATCGCCCGCGGTGAGGTGTTCGGCTACCGCGGTCGCCGGGCCCCGCGGGCCGGGCACCTGCTCATCGTCAGCGGCGGCACCGCGCACGGCATCGGGCTGTCCGCGCCCACCGGGGACCTCTCCCTGAAGGCCCGCGCGACTGCCCTGGCTCGCGGTGGGCTCGACGCCGCCGGCTTCGCGCGGTCGCCGTACGCCGTCGCGGGCAAGCCCGTGACCTTCGCGGAGCCTCCACACATGCAGGCCTCGATGCTGTTCCTGCCGGAGTCCGCCGGTGACGTGCCCGCGGTGGGGGATGCCCTCGACGTGCGGGTGCGCTTCACTACCACGGACTTCGACGTGATCCAGACCGCCTGATCGCGAGCCGGTTCCTGGAGCCGGAGTCGCCAGGGGTTTTCGCGAGCGGGAGAGAGGCGTAGAGTCATGTGACTCAGGTCACATCAGCCTTCGTGGAAGTGGGCAGAGATGACGGCAACCCTCCAGGTCGAGTTTCGCCCCAAGACGCCACTCACCGACGGCACCCGGGCCAACCAAAGGCTTTTTGCGAAGGTCGACTACACCCGCGAAGTGCCGGCGGGGCCGGAGGCCCGTGAGCCGCAGCAGGCCCCGACCAGCCTGTCCGCCGAGCTGGACCTAGCCGGCTCGGCAAGTTTCACGATCACCGATGGCGTCGCGGACAGCCGCTGCTCGGCGCGGGTCGAGACGGCTCAGGGCGTCGATCTGGCGGCAGAGGAAGCGACTTTCCCGGCCAAGGACGCCACCGCCAGCGCGACCATCACCCTCGCGGCCGCCGTCTACCGCGGCACCCCCCGAGTCAACCCTGCCGCGAGCGCTCAATTGACTCGCACTGGTCGGTTTACGCGCTTCACCGACTCCCTTCCCGAGTTCGGCCAACACCGCTTCTACGTAGCCCCGATCCGGCCGAGCAAGATCGGTGCGACAAACAATCCGCAAACACCCGCCGCCCGACGGCTGCTGGGGCTTCCCGGTTCGGGAGACATCGGCGATTTCGAAGTGCTCGACCTCGACCCAGTCGTCGCGTCGCCCGCCGATGCCAACGCGCTCGGACTCCGTGACGCCACGGTGCGAGGCGACGGCACCTTCGAGTTCACGCTTCTGGCCGCCGGTGACGAGGTCGGCTGGCTTTGGATGCTGGTAGGACCTGTCTCCTGGATCGGCTACCAGGCCGACCCGGTCGCCGGCAGCGCCGCGGGACAGGTCACGATCATCCTCCCCCCGCCCCCGCCCCCGGCACCCGCAGGCGGCGGCGCGGAGGCGCCGAGCGGCGAGGCGGGCGCCAGTCCGCCCGGAACGCCACCGATGGACTTCGACGAGGGCCAGGCCCTGAATAACCCAGACCAGTTCGCGGACGATCCGGGGACTTCGTGCTCGCCGTTCTCCAATCCCCAACGGATCCTGGGAGAGCGGCCGTTCTTCACGGTGCTCCGGGTGGACCAGCCGGAGGTCGGCGGAGAGGGCTCTCTGATCATCTCGCGCCCTCTGGTGCTCGAGTTGGCACCGTCGCTCCGGGCCAGTGCCCTCGCGTCTACATTCTCGACAGACTTGGGGCAGCCGTCCGAAGCCCGGGGATCCAACGCCGACTCCCTTCGCTTCGCCCGCGCCTTCAGGATGGCCATCGGGCCGACAGTCGACGACGAGCGTGCGACCCAGGCCCGAGCACTGGTCAGCGCGGCGGTCAATCGACCCATCAGTGCGTTCTGGCGCGACTGGCTACTGACCAAGTCCACGCGGCGCGAGCCTGTGTCACCAAGGCATCCGATCGAGTGGGAGGGCGACCCCGCCCTCTACCAGGCCGCGAGCGTCGCGGGTGGGCACGTTCTCGAGCACCGAGTGCAATGGCGGTCGAACGGCTACTCCCTGGGCGACGTCGCGCATACGCTCACTCTCGCGCCGCGCCAGACCCGCCGGATCTCAAAAGTGTCGTGGCGTCGTCAGGAGCGGGCAAGCCGTCGGGAGATCACGAGCGTTACCGACCAGGTCTCTCAGACGACGTTGCGCGATCGAGACTATTCCGACGCGGTGTCGTCCAGTCTGGACGAGTGGAGCAAAGGTGGCTCCAAGTCCTCCACCTCGGGTGCCGCGGGTGGCATCGGCTTCGCTCTGGGCCCGGTCGTCATCGGCGGCGGCGCCGCCCACGGCTCCGCCTCATCGAGCAGTTGGCAGACCGGCGGAAGGCGTGTGGCCGCTAGCGAGCAGCAACAACTGCGCGACGCGATCCGGCAGTTCGCAGATTCGGTACGCCGGCTCGAGAGCACGGTGATCACCGAGCTGAGCCAGGAGGAGGAGGTCGAAGGGGTCTCCGAGACCGTCCGCAACATCAACTACTGCCATGCCTTGACAGTGATCTACCACGAGATCCTGCGGCACTATCGGGTCGACACAGCGTTCGCGGGTGCCCGGGAGTGCTTGTTCGTTCCGTTCTCGGTCTCCCCCTTCGATGTCAACAAGGCGCTGAAGTGGCGCGACAAGTTGCGCACCGGCATGCTCGCAGGCAACCTGCGGTGGGCTCTCGACCACCTCGATGAGGTCGCCAACGCGTGGGTCGACTCCGACATCCCGCCGGGCCGCCGCAGCAGCCACCCGATCACCTACCTCTCCGGGTCGGCGTACATCAAGTTGTCGATCGAGCGCCCAGGCGATCGCCAGGAGGAGGACGACGCGGAGAAGTTCAGGGAGGAGTGGACACGGATTGCGAGACTGCTGGGCCTGCCAGCGAACGCGGTGGTCGCGCAGATGCAGCGCGCCAACACCGACCGCGATGCCTACTTCCAACGTGAGATCGCCCCCACTATGGCGGCCAAGTGGACCGACCGACTGAAGTTCGTCGTCGGTGGTACTGCGTTCGACGCGGCCGACTTCACGCTGGCCTCGTCGTACGCCTTCGGCGGCACGGTGCGCGTCGACTTCACTGTGCCCGTTGATCGGAGCCTCAACCGGGAAGCGCTGCAAACGGTCACCCTCCGATCCGACGACGCGTTGCCGATGGGATCGGTGGCGAATCTGAACCGGCTCGAGTTCCGATACTTCACGGACCACTTTGACACCAGCGCTCGGTCGGTCCAGGGGGCCAACGACCTGATCAAGCCCGACACCGGCGCACCCGACCCCAGTGGTGCTGTGACGCTGCTACCGCTCACAGACTGGGAGCGTCAGGACCTGCGCCGGGTCATCGAGGATGCGGTCGACCAGTTGATCGTCCACCTCAACGCCAACGGGATGCACTACCACAAGGTGATCTGGTGGCAGATGGACCGCGACGAGCTGTTCATGCTGCTCGACGGATTCATCGCGCCCTACGGTCGGCGCCTCGAGAACGGCACGTGGGTCGAAGACTCGGGGCGCAGCATCGCATCCGTGGTTGAGCGGGAACCCCTCGGCATCCTGGGCAACTCCCTGGTGTACCGGGTCGCCGGGGGCGTGTTCCTTGGCATCGACGGTCACCAAAGTCCGACGGAGCTCCATCGCTACTACCACGACGGTGCTCTGCGGCCGCAGCCGCTGCGGGTCAGCCTCCCCACCGACGGCCTGTACGCGCAGGCGCTGATGGACCCGTGCGAAGCCTGCGAGGAGCACTTCGGCAGCACGGACTGGGTTCTGACCAACCAGGAGCCGGAGCTCGAGGCGCTGGCCGACCAGCTCGGGACCCGACGCGCCGAACCTGCGGGCACCACGCCCTCGCAGCTCCCGGACACGCTAATCAATCTCCAGAACGCGCCCGCGGCACCTGACCCAACCGGTCTGGCCGGCGTCCTGCAAGCGGTGACCAACGCCTCGGCCTTCCGGGACATGGCGGGCCTCGCCGGCACCCAGGCCAATGCGATGGGTGCCCTGACCCAGGCGGCGTCTCTGGCGTCGAGTTTTGGCCAGATGGCGGTGGACTTCCAGAAGTCCAAGCAGGGCACCGCCGATGCGAAGCAGAAGATCAGCAACATCAAGAAGGCCAAGGACGAAGGCCTCATCGACGAGACCGAGGCCAAGCGTCAGTCCGCATCGGCCCTGGCCGAGCAGAACATGTCGACCGGAGCGTTGCCCTTGACAGAGACCGACTCGCTCGACCAGGCCCTCAAGCGGGCCGGCACCACGGGTCAGCCCATCCAGGTCACTCGCCAGGGGCAGCAGGGCACGGAGACGGTGCAGGTCGGGTCGTTCCTGGGCAACCCGGACCTGATCCCGGCGAGCTTCACAGATCGGCCTGCCAAGACACCGGAGAAGCTGGCGAGCAGGGCCGGGAGTCAACAGCCGCAGGACTGGGAGAAGTTTGCGCCGATCACCGCACGGACTCCTGCCAACTGCGCTGGTGGGTTGAAGAACCTCGGCACCCTTCTCTTCGTTCATGACGCGGAGACCAAGATTGACCTTCGTGACTTCGCGGCCCGCAGCAACGCAGATGCCTGGATGCTGGTGCACACGGTGAGCGATCTCATCGAGGGGCTGAGGGCATACGTCGGCAACTGTGGCTACGTGTCGGGCATCCACATCGAAGCCCACGGGAGTTACGACGGCGGATTCCGGATGGGCGACGACGTCGACGGCGACGGCCATATCGTGGACGGGGAAGCCACCGACCGGGTGACGACGGCGGCCCAAGCATCCGCCTTCGGCGCGATCATCAAGAATGCACTCGGCACCGGTGGAAACTCGTTCGTCTCGGTCGCTGCCTGCAACTCCACGGGCGTCAACGACGCTTTCATTAAGGCCTTGAACGCTGCCACCGGGACGATTGCGATGGGCTCCATCGGCTCCTGCCGGTCCGGCGGAAACTGGTGGAGTGGTGCATGGTGGGAGGCGGAGCAGGGCAGGAGCCAGATCAATGTCGGCGGCTCGGTTAAGACGGACACCCGTGACGAGGGCACCGGCATCTGGAAGCCGTTCTAGGAGGGTTGAGGACATGGCCGAGCGACTGAGCGACCTGGCGCCGCAGATCAAGAACAAGACCCAAGCGGGGGTCGAGGCCCTGCTGGGTAAGCCCATCGACAAAGGCTTCTGGTCCACGAATGAACCGCCTCCCGGGGCGACGCCCGCCCAGGTCGCCGCCCACGCGAGGTCGACCCTCGACGAGATCTGGATCTACACCAATGGGCGGGTGCACTTCAGCATCGCCGGCAAGGCGATCAAGGTCGACGACAAGACGCTATTCGACCAGCCTCCGGATCAGATGCTGATGGCCTGAGCCCCGCGCCCATCGAGTGCGGCGACGTCGGCCCCGTCCCACACGTCGTCGTCGAGCCGCTCGACCGGGTCGTGCCAGGGCCGCCGGATGTCGCGGACGACGACGCCGACCAGGTAGAGCTCGGCGATCACCCGGACCAGGATCGCGATCCAGTAGGCGCCGCCCTCGCCGCCTCCGGCCGGGGCGATGAAGTCCCCGAGATACCACCAGACCATCGCGAAGTAGAAGACCTCGCCGCCCTGCCAGATCAGCAGGTCCCGCCACCGGGGACGCGCCAGCACGGCCAGCGGCAGCAGCCAGAGGACGTACTGCGGGGAGTAGACCTTGTTCACCAGCAGGAACCCGGCCACGATCAGGAAGCCGAGCTGGGCCAGCCGCGGCGTCTGCGGGGCGCGCAGCCCGATCCACAGCACGCCGACGCACCAGAGCACGAAGAACGCCCACGACACGTCGTTGATCAACCCGGGCGACGGCACCCACCCACTGGCCTGCTGCACCACCAGCCAGACCGAGCCGAGGTCGGCGCCGCGCTGCTCGTTGAACGACCAGAAGTGTGCCCACTCGTGCGGGCCGGTGACCCAGGCCGGCGCGTTCGCCGCGAGGTACGCCGCCACGCCGGAGCCGGTCGCCAACGCCAGCTCACGCCAACGCCGCGTCCGCCAGCAGATCACCAGCAGCCCGCCCAACAGGAACAGCGGGTAGAGCTTGGTCGCCGCGCCGAGCCCGATCATCACCCCGGTCAACACCGGTCGGCCGCGGGCCCACGCCCACAGCGCGCCCGCGACGAACGCCACGGCCAGCAGATCCCAGTTGACCAGCCCGGTGAGGGCCAGCGCGGGCGACAGCGCGAAGGCCGCCGCGTCCCAGGGCCGGCCGGGATTCACCCCCACCAGCAGCCCGGCGGCGATCAGGGTCACCAACGCCAGCCCGATCGCGTTGACGACCACGAAGAGCCGGCGTTCTCGCAGGACGTCGTCCCGGCCGCCCAGCTCGTTGACCGACACGGAGTACCGATCCTCCAGGTCCGGCGACCCGGCCACCAGCTGGGTGACCCAGGCGCTGCCGAAGGCCCAGTAGGAGATGCCGACGGGGTACTCCATGACGTCGTAGCGCGCCCGGACCTGCTCGTCGGCGCTGTAGGGCCACTCCAGCTCGGCGAAGCCGCGCAACGTGTAGAGATAGGGCAGGTCGGAGTAGCACATGTGGGAGTAGCGGAGCTGCCCGTCCTGCCAGTTCGTCTCCGCGCACGGCTGCTTCTGCACCATGCCGAGGGCGAACGTGAGCGCGGTCAGGGCCAGGACGATGCGCAGCGGCGTCCACCAGGGGTGGCGCCCGGCGCGGGTGCCGAGCGGGCCTCCGATCCCGTCGGACAGCGACTCCACCAGCGGGTCCTCGACGCTGGGATGCACGGGCGCCGGAGCGTTCGCGGCCGAGGACCGGGTCACTGCCGGCGTCCTACCAGAACCGGGGGAGCACGGCCAGCCAGGCCAACACCCCTGCCGGGGCGGCACCCCCACGTCCGCCCCCGCCTGCGGCCGCGCTCGGCGAGCCCGTGGGGCTCCCGGAGTCCGACGGCGTCGGCGTCGGCGTGTCCGACGGGGTGGGGGTGTCGGACGGGGTCGGGGTCGGGGTGTCCGACGGCGTCTGGGACGGCGTCTTCGACGGCTTCGGCGGCTTGGTCTGGGTCGGCTGCGGCGGCGGGATGTAGGGCTCGTGGCCATCGCTCGGCGGGTCGCCGTCGACGTACGCCGGCGGCGGGAACTCCTCGACCGGGAGGCCCTGCATGTCGGCGCTCATGATCGCGGTCCAGGTGCGGGCGGGGTAGGACCCGCCGAAGTACGACGGCAGCCAGTCGTCGAGCTGGTCGTCCCCGTCGCCGCGGACGTACATCACCGCCGTGGCGATCTGCGGGGTGAACCCGACGAACCACGCCGACGACACCACGTCGCCGGCTGCCGTGTCGGGTGCCTCCTTGGTCGCGGTGCCGGTCTTGCCGCCCGCGGGCCGCCCGAGCTCGCGCGCCGCCGTGCCGGTGCCGGTCTGCACCACCTGCTGCAGGGCGTAGGAGACGTCGGCCGCGATGTCGGCGTCGAGCACCGACTTGGCCGACGACTTGAATGTGTACTCGGTCTCGCCCTTGTCGGTCTCGACCTTCTCGATCACGTGCGCCGTGGCCCGCTCGCCCTTCGCCGCGATCGTGGCGTAGGCGTTGGCCATGTTGATCGGGCTGATTCGCGCCTTGCCCAGCGTGACCCGGGCGTCGGCCTCGAGGTCGCGGGACTCCTCCGGGAGGCCGGGGTACTTCTTGTTCGCCTTCGCCGGCGGGACCCCCAGCCGGTTGGCCATGTCCACGATCGCGTCCGGGCCGCCGTCCATGCTCTCGGACATGTCGATGAAGGCCGTGTTGATCGACTGCTCCAGCGCCGTGGTGGCGCTCACGCCCGAGCCGTAGTCGTTGCCGAGCCCGTCGCGTCCGGAGCCTTCGTTGCGCGCGATGCTGCCGTCGGCGAACTCATAGGGCGAGTTGCCCTGGAAGGTGTCCTTGAGCGAGAACCCCTGTTCGATGGCGGCGGCCAACGTGAACGGCTTCATCGTCGACCCGACCATGCCGCCGGCGACGGCCCAGTTGATCTGCGAGTCCAGGAAGTCCTGGCCGGCGTAGAAGCCGAGCAGCCGGCCGGTGCCGACCTCGAGGGTCGCGGCCGCCGCGTGCAGCTTCTTGTCGGTGATCTTCTTCTGGCCGTCGTAGGTCGTGGTCGGGCGCTGGCTCAGCACGCCCCTCTCCGCAGCCTTCATCGCGGCCTCGGTGAAGGTGGTGGTGACCTTCAGGCCGCCGCCATCGATCTCCTCATCGCCGTAGCCCAGCGCGCGCAGCTCGCTGCGGACCAGGGCCAGCATGAAGCCCTTCTGGCCGCCGTTCTTGCTGTCAGCGGGGATCTTGGGGAACTTCGGCAGGTGCTTGGCGGCCTGGTCGGCCTCGTCCTGGCTGATCGACCCCATCTCGGCCATGCCCGAGAGCACATAGCGGTAGCGCTCCTTGAGCGCCCTCTTCTGTTCCTTGCCGTTGCCGGGGTCGAAGCCGCTCGGGTTGTTGACCACGCTGGCCAGCACCGCGCTCTGCTCCACCGTGAGCTTGGGCGCGTCCACGAGGAAGTAGGCCTGGGACGCCGCCTGGACGCCGTACGCGCCGCGACCGAAGTAGATCGTGTTGAGGTAGCCCTCGAGGATCTGCTGCTTGGAGTTCTCTCGTTGCAGCTTCAGGGAGAGCACCGCCTCCTTGATCTTGCGCTGGAGGCTGCGCTCGCTGGTGAGGTAGAGGATCTTGACGTACTGCTGGGTGATCGTCGACGCACCCTGCACCGAGCCGCCCTGGGCGTTGTTGAAGGCCGCGCGGAGGATGCCCTTGGGGTCGATGCCCTTGTTGGTCCAGAAGGTGCGGTCCTCCGCGGACACGATGGCGTCCTGCAGGCTCTGCGGCATCTTCTTCAGCGCGATCGACTCGCGGTCCTGGGTGGCGAAGCTGCCGAGCGGGGTCTTGCCGTCGGCGTAGAAGACCTGCGTGGTCTGGGTCAGGAACTCCTGATTGGGGTCCGGGATCGTGGTGCGCTGGTAGACGACGACGAAGGCGCCGACCGCGAAGATCGAGCCCACCAGGCCCAGCACGGTCAGCCAGAGGAAGGTCTTGCCGATCCGGCGCTTCCAGCTGCTCTTGCCGCCGGGCTTCTTCGCCGCCTTGCCGGTGCGGCTCTCGGCGCGCGGCTGGACGGTCTTTCGCACGGGGCCGGTTGCCTTGCGCTTGGCGCTCACAGGGGTTTGTCGTCTCCGGGGTCGGGGCGTACGCCGTGCGCACGGGGGGGCGAGATCCCTACGAGGGTACGGGCTGGCGGGGCACCCCTCCCAATCGACTCAGCACCTTCTCAGGCTGGGGTTTGGGCACGCAATGGATATATCGCTACGATGCATCGCATGGCACGTCGCGCGGAGACCATCGACCTCGCGGTCCTGGGTCTGCTGCACGAAGGGCCGATGCACGGCTACGAGCTGCGCAAGCGACTCAACCTGATGCTCGGCTGGGGCCGGGTGCTGTCCTACGGCACGCTCTACCCCACGCTGAAGCGGATGCTGCGCGCCGGGCTGATCGAGGAGTCCCCGGGCCAGGCCACCCCGGTGACCGGCCGCCCGCGGATCGTCTACTCCGTCACCGAGGCCGGCCACGGCGAGTTCAAGAAGCTGATGTCCGAGGCCGGGCCCAGTGCCTGGGAGGACGACAACTTCGGCATCAGGCTCGCGTTCTTCTCCCGCACCGACATGGAGATCCGGCTGCGGGTGCTCGAGGGGCGACGGATGCGGCTGCAGGAGCGGCTCGACCGGGTGCAGCGCGAGCTGTCGATGACCGAGGCCGAGGTCGACCGGTACGCCGGAGAGCTGCAACGACACGGCGTCGAGTCGGTAGAGCGTGAGGTCCGCTGGATCTCCGACCTGATCCGGGCCGAGCGCGGCGAGGGCGAGGCCCCCGCCGGGGGCCCGACGCCGGCGCCGACCGGGCCGGCGTAGCCGGCGTACCACCACCACTGACCAGCACCACTGACCAGACAGACAAGACAGAGCAGGACACACAGAAGGAGAGCCCGATGGGTTCGGTTCGAGTAGCGATCGTGGGGGTGGGCAACTGCGCCACCTCACTCATCCAGGGCGTGCACTACTACCGCGACGCGGACCCGCAGGGGACCGTCCCGGGGTTGATGCACGTGATGTTCGGCGACTACCACGTCAAGGACGTGGAGTTCGTCGCGGCGTTCGACGTCGACGCCAAGAAGGTCGGCTTCGACCTCTCCGAGGCCATCGCCGCCTCCGAGAACAACACGATCAAGATCTGCGACGTGCCGCCGACCGGCATCATCGTCCAGCGCGGCCCGACCCTCGACGGGCTCGGCAAGTACTACCGCGAGACGATCGACGAGTCCGACGCCGAGCCGGTCGACGTGGTGTCAGGTGCTGCGGGAGACCGGTGCCGACGTGCTCGTGTCCTACCTCCCCGTGGGGTCCGAGGTCGCCGACAAGTTCTACGCCCAGTGCGCGATCGACGCGGGTGTCGCCTTCGTCAACGCGCTCCCGGTCTTCATCGCCTCCGACCCCGAGTGGGCGGCGAAGTTCGAGGACGCCGGCGTCCCGATCGTCGGTGACGACATCAAGTCGCAGGTCGGCGCCACGATCACCCACCGGGTGCTGGCCAAGCTGTTCGAGGACCGCGGCGTCGCGCTGGACCGCACCTTCCAGCTCAACGTCGGCGGCAACATGGACTTCAAGAACATGCTCGAGCGGGACCGCCTGGAGTCGAAGAAGGTCTCCAAGACCCAGGCCGTCACCTCCAACCTGACCGGCTCGCTGGCCGGGAAGACCCAGGACAAGAACGTCCACATCGGCCCGTCTGACTACGTCCCCTGGCTCGACGACCGCAAGTGGGCCTACGTGCGCCTCGAGGGGCGTGCCTTCGGCGACGCGCCGATCAACATGGAGTACAAGCTCGAGGTCTGGGACTCCCCCAACTCGGCCGGCATCATCATCGACGCCATCCGCGCCGCCAAGATCGCGAAGGACCGCGGCATCGGCGGCCCGATCATCTCCGCGTCGTCCTACCTGATGAAGTCCCCGCCCGTGCAGCTGCCGGACGACGAGGGCCGGCGTCGGGTCGAGGCGTTCATCCGCGGCGAGGAGTAGGCCCGGCGTTCTTCGGCTACTGGTGTGTACGACCCACCTGGTGCGTCGTACACACCAGTAGCCACACGGGAGCAGCCACCCGGGAGCAGGCGCCTACGCCGAGTCGGCGTCGGCCCACGCAAGCAGCGCGGCCCGCGCGTCGTCCTGCGACATCGGCCCCTGGTCGAGCCGCAGCTCCAGGAGGTGGCGGTACGCCGCCCCGACCCGCGGCCCCGGACCGATCCCCAGGATCTCCATGATCTGGGTGCCGTCGAGGTCCGGCCGGATGGAGGCCAGCTCCTCCTGGGACGACAGGCGGGCGATCCGGGCCTCGAGGTCGTCGTAGGTCCGGCGCAGCGCCTCCGCCTTGCGGGCGTTGCGGGTGGTGCAGTCGGCACGGGTCAGCACGTGCAGCCGGTCCAGCTCGTCACCGGCGTCGCGGACGTAGCGACGAACCGCCGAGTCGGTCCACTGCCCGGAGCCGTAGCCGTGGAAGCGCAGGTGCAGCTCGACCAACCTGGTCACCGCGTCGATCTGGTCGTTGGAGAACCGCAGCGCCTGCATCCGCTTGCGGGTGAGCTTGGCGCCGACCACGTCGTGGTGGTGGAACGTCACCGTCCCGTCGCCGAGGAAGCGGCGGGTCTTCGGCTTGCCGACGTCGTGCATCAGCGCGGCGAAGCGTGACACGAAGTCCGGGCCGCCGCCGGGCAGCCGCGGCTCGAGGTCGATCGCCTGCTCCAGCACCGTGAGCGTGTGCTCGTAGACGTCCTTGTGCCGGTGGTGCTCGTCGCGCTCCAGCGCCAGCGCCGGCAGCTCCGGCAGCACCCGGGCCGCCAGCCCGGTCTCGACGAGAAGGGCGAGCCCCCGGCGCGGGTACGCCGCGCACACCAGCTTGACCAGCTCGTCGCGCACGCGCTCGGCGGAGATGATCTCGATCCGTTCCGCCATCGCGGTCATCGCCGCCACCACCTCGGGGGCCACGGCGAACCCGAGCTGGGCGGCGAACCGGGCGGCGCGCATCATCCGCAGCGGGTCGTCGGAGAAGGAGTCCTCCGGCCGGCCGGGGGTGCGGAGCACCCCGTGCGCGAGGTCGACCAGGCCGCCGTACGGGTCCTCGAACTCACGGCCCGGCAGTGCGATCGCCATCGCGTTCACCGGAAGTCGCGCCGCCCCAGGTCGCCGGCCAGCTCGTCGCCGAACCTCACCTCGGGATGGCGCGAGGACGGGTCGTAGCTGTCGGAGCGGTACGTCGTGATCTCCACCGTCCAGTCGCCCTTGCGGCACCCGATCGTGCCGAACTCTCGGCCGATGTCCCACACGGCGTCGGCCCAGCCCTTCACGAGCCGTTCGATCTCCTCCGGCCGCGCGGTGGTGGTCAGGTCGAGGTCGGTGTTCGGCCGCCCGAGCAGCGCGTCGCGCACCGGGCCGCCCACCAGGGCGAGCTGGTGCCCGACGTCGGCGAAGCGCTTCGCCAGCGGGTCGAGCACCGGTCCGATCCGGTCCAGCTCCGCGGCCACGCGCGCCTGTGCCTCGGCCATGCTGAACGGTGGTGCTGCGGGCATGGACACGAGGCTTGACTCTAGTGGGCGGGCGCGGTCCCGACCGCGCACAGCCGGCCTGGATAGCATCGGCGCGTGCTGCCCACCGCGTCGTCGCTGCGTGCCCGCGCGGCCGCCGCGACGGTCCTGGCGGCGTTCGCGCTCGCCGGGCTGGCCGCCCCCACCCCTGCGTCGTACGCCACGGCGGCGGAGAACGACCCGCTCACGGTCGAGATCGCGTCGGTCTCGCCGGCCGTGATCCCCACGCGGGGCCGGATCACCGTGACCGGCAGCGTCACCAATGACACCGACGAGCAATGGCGGGTGATCAAGCTCTACCCCTTGACCTCCACGCGTCCGTTCACGACCCCGGAGGAGCTCACCGTGGCGGCCGCCACGGACCCCGGTTCCTACATCGGCAACCGGATCACCTCCGTGGCCGACACCATCGACGTGCTCGATCCCGGCGAGAGCGCGACGTTCGCGGTGTCGGTGAACCGCGGTCAGCTCCCCGTCACCGGGGAGCCCGGGGTCTACTGGCTCGGCGTGCACGCCCTCGGCGAGACCGACGCCGGCCGCGAGGAGATCCCCACCGCCGACGGCCGGGATCGGGTCTTCGTGCCGCTTCGTGACGCACCGGCCAGGAAGAAGGTCCGTCGGCAGCCCGAGCCGACGCTCGACACCGCGCTGGTGGTGCCGCTACGACATCCCGTGGAGTACGCCGCCGACGGCAGCATCGCCGACCCCGACTCCTGGGCCACCGACCTCGAGCTCGACGGCGGCCTCGGGCGGATGGTGTCCCTGGCCGCCGCCGCCGGCACCCGGCCGCTCACCTGGCTGGTCGATCCGGCGGTGACCGACGCCGTCGCCCGGATCGGCCGGGACAACCCGCCCCGCTCCCTCGCCGACTCGCCCAGCGACCCCACCGACCAGCCCACCGACCAGCCCACCGACGAACCCACCGACGACCCGGGCGCGTCACCCTCCGACCCCGACGCGGCGCCGGCGCCGGTCGCGCCCGCACCTAGCGGCTGGCTCGGGCGACTACGCCAGGCGGTCGCCGGCGACCAGCTGCTCGTGCTGCCCTACGGAGACCTCGACGTCGCCGCGGCCGCTGCCTCCGACCCCGGCCTCTACCGCCTCGCCCGGCGCCGGTCCGGCCGCACGACGGCCGCGCTCGCCCTGCCGGCCCAACCGGTCGTCGCGCCGCCCGGCGGCCTGCTCGACGAAGCAGCGTTCCGGATCCTGCCCGACAACACCACCGTGCTGGCCTCCGACCGACTCCTCGACAAGGAGACCCGGGCGACCTCACCCGCCGTGGTGCGCGCCTTCGGACGCCGGATCTATCTCGCCAACACCGCCGTCCTGCAAGGCTCCGGCCCGCAACAGGACTCCTTCCTCGACGTCCGCCAGCGGCTGCTGGCCGAGTCCCTCGTCCGGCTGCTCGGCAAGCGCGGGCCGCTGGTGGTCAACCTGCCCGTCGAGGCGGAGAGCGGGTGGGGGGGCCTGGAGGCGGCCCAGCTCTTCGCCGCGCTGGACGAGGCGTGGTGGGTGCGGCCGACCACACTGGACGGCCTTCAGGGCCGCCGGGCTCGCCCGATCGCGCCGACCCAGCTCCGCTACCCCGCGCGGGTCAACAGCAGCGAGCTCAGCGGCGACGTGCTCGCCGGAGCCCGCGAGCTGGTGGCGCGGGGCAGGCTCCTGGACGGCATCCTGCCGCACAACGACACCATCGCCGCCCGGGTCGAGGACGAAGCGCTGACCACCGTCGCGTACGACGACCGGGCCGACCCCTTCTCGGCCCGACGTACCGCCGATCGCGCCCGGGCCTGGATCGACAGCCAACTCGCACAGATCACCGTCGAGACGCCGCCGTCGGTCACCCTGTCCAGCGACTCGGGGCGGCTGTCCGCCGACGTGGTCAACGGGCTCGACACGACCGTGCGGGTGCGGGTGCAGGCCACCAGTGACCCCGGCCTGGACATCACCGCGACCCCGCTCCAGGAACTGGGACCCGGGGAACGGGCCACCCTCCAGATGGAGGCGACCTCCACCAACCTGTCCGTCCACACCGTCACGCTGCTGGTTGCCGACGAGGAGGGCCGACCGGTGGGGCCGGCCGCGACGTTCCCGCTGCGCGCGAACCGGGTCAGCCAGGTGATCTGGGTCGTCATCGGGGTCGGCGCGCTGCTGCTCTCCACCACGATCGGGGTGCGGCTGGTCCGCCGGATCCGGCGCGGGTTCGCCGCGCGACGGATCCGCGCCCGGGCGGCCCGATGAGCTCCGACTCGGCCGGCATCCTGCGCAGCTCGGCGGTGATGGCCGTCGGCACCGTCTTCTCCCGGGTGAGCGGCTTCCTGCGGGCCGCACTGCTGACGGCGGCGCTGGGCCAGCAGCTGCACGGCGACGTGTTCAACATCGCCAACACGATCCCGAACATGCTCTACATCCTGCTCGCCGGCGGCATCTTCAACGCGGTGCTCGTCCCCCAGCTGGTGCGCGCGATGAAGCACGACCCCGACGGCGGGGCGGCGTACACCAACCGCGTGGTCACCCTGGCCGCACTGTTCCTCGGCGTGGTGTCGCTGGCGCTGGTGGTGGCGGCCCCCTGGGTGATGCGGCTGTTCCTCGGCCCGGAGTTCGCCGACCTGCCGGAACAGACCGCGTCGGTGGTCGCGTTCGCGCGCTACTGCCTGCCGCAGGTCTTCTTCTACGGCATGTTCGTGCTGGTCGGACAGATCCTCAACGCCCGCGGCCGGTTCGGGCCGATGATGTGGGCCCCGATCGCCAACAACGTGGTCTCGATCGGGGTCCTGATCGCCTATCTGGCGGCGTACGGCACCGCGCGCGACCTGTGCGGCGGGTTCACCCCCGGCCAGGAGCTCCTGCTCGGGCTCGGGTCGACCGCCGGCATCGTGGTGCAGCTGGCGGTGCTGGTCCCCTACCTCAAGGCGGCCGGCTTCACCTTCCGTCCGCGCTTCGACTTCCGCGACGCCGGCCTCGGCCACACGCTGCGACTCGGGCTGTGGACCGTACTGTTCGTCGTGGTCAACCAGATCGCCTACACGGTGGTCGTCAGGCTTGCCTCCAGCGGTACGGCGCAGGCCGCGCTGGACGCGTGCAGCACCAGCTCCCGCGGCACCGGCTACACGGTCTACTCACAGTCGTTCCTGATCGTGATGGTGCCGCACGCGATCGTCACCGTGTCCCTGGCCACCGCGATCCTGCCGAGGCTCTCGGCCAGCGCCGCCGACGGCGACCTGCGAGCACTCGCCCGCACCCTCTCCGAGACGCTGCGCACGGCGCTGGCCGTGATCCTGCCGTTCGCTGCCCTGCTCGCCGTGATCGCCCCGGACCTCGCGAACCTGGTCTTCGGTCACGGCGCCGCGGCCTCCAGCTTCTCCCTCTACGTCCCGACTCTGGCACTGTTCGGGATCGGCCTGGTCGTCTTCACCGTGCACTACCTGATGCTGCGCGGCTTCTACGCCCTGGAGCGCACCCGCACCGTGTTCCTGATCCAGTGCGCGGTCGCGGCGACCAACATCGTCGCCGCCGTGCTGCTCGTCCGCGGGGTCAGCCCCGTGGGCACCTCGCCGGCGCTGGTGCTCGCGTACGCCGCGTCGTACGCCGTCGGGGCGGGGCTGTCGTTCCTGGTGCTGCGCCGGATCCTGGGCGGGCTCGACGGGCGCGGGCTGGTGCGTTTCGGAGTGCGGGCGTCGCTCGCCGTCTCCGTGGCCACGGCGATCGCCTTCGGGGTGAGCCGGCTGTTGCACTCGGCGATCGGCGCGGAGCCGACCTGGCCGGCCGCCACCGGCGTGATGCTGGCGGCCGGCGCCCTCGGGGCGCTGGTCTACCTCGGGATGGCTCGGCTGCTGCGGCTCACCGAGGTCACCGAGGTGGCGGACCTGGTCCTCGGTCGGCTCGGCGGACGGCGTCGCGGCTGAGGATCGTCCTACGATGGCCACGACCAGCCATCTGCAGTGAGAAACGGGGGCCCTCGGCCACGTGGTCACCTCGATCCGGCCCGGCGACGTCCTCGCCGGCCGCTATCGCCTCGAGGACCTGCTCGGCGAAAGCCGCGGCGGGCGGTTCTGGCGCGCCCACGACCGGGTGCTGGACCGCTATGTCGCCGTGCATGTCCTCTCGGCCGACGACGAGCGGGCGCCCGAGCTGCTCGACGCCGCCCGGCGGTCCGCGGCGGTGCTGGACCGATGCATCCTGCGGGTCCTGGACGCCGACCAGCGCGACGACCTGGTCTTCGTCGTCAACGAGTGGGGCGACGGAGCCTCCCTCGACATCGTGCTGGCCGACCACGGGCCGCTGGACCCCCGGCACGCCGCCTGGGTGGCCGCCGAGGTGGGGGCGTCGCTGGCCGCCGCCCACGAGGCCGGGATCGCCCACGGCCGACTGAACCCGGAGAACGTCCTGCTCGACCACAACGGGCACGTCCGGTTGATCGGGCTCGGCGTCGAGGCCGCCCTGTGGGGGCTGCCGCAGGGCCGCACCGGCGTCGACATCGTCGACCTGGCGGCCGTGCTGTACGCCGGCCTGACGGGCCGCTGGGCCGGCGTCTCCCAGTCGAAGGTGGCAAGCGCCCCCGTCGAGCACGGCAGCGTGCTGCGCCCTCGGCAGGTGCGAGCCGGGATCCCCCGGCCGCTGGACTCGCTGTGCGACCAGGTGATCAACCCCGACCAGGCCGGCGCGCACGCGAAGGCGGCGTACGACCTCTCGACCGCACGCGGCATCGCCGACTACCTCCGCGCCTTCGTCGGGGACTCCGGGGACCTGCCTGCGGTCACGGCCCGGCAGGTACGCCGGCTCCGGTCTCAGGGTCCGGTCGGCCCCGGCCCCGAGGTCCCGGCGGGGGTGGCCGACCTGACCGCGGAGGAGACGTCCGAGCATCCGGCCTACCCGTCGGACCCGGCTCCCGACCCGGCTCCCGACCCGGCTGGCGACCCGGCTGGCGACCCGGCTGGCGACCCGGCGGCGACCCAGACCTTGGCCGAGCAGCCGGTCGCCATCGAGCAGCCCACCGAGCTGGGCATGCCGATCTTCGACGACGAGTCCGACGACGTCAGCTGGCTGAAGGCCCGGGCCACCAAGCCGGCGCCGCCGCCGCCGTTCGAGGCGCACCCGGAGCGTCCCCTGTTCGCCCCGGACCCGGCCCCGGGAGAACCGGTTCGTCGCCCACGGCCGGGCGTGCCAGCGCGGACGGGTGAGTACTGGCCCTGGGAGACCGGCACCGGAGCTCCGGTCACGACCGGCACCGGATCGGGCCCGTTGTTCCTCGACGAGGACGAGCTCGACGAGTCCGGCGTGCCCGGCCGTAGCTGGCTGCGGCTGGGGATGGTGATCCTCGCGACCCTGCTGCTCGTGATGGCGGTGCTCGTGGGGATCAACCTGTTCCGCGGGCGGGCGCCGCTGGCTCTCGGCACTGGAGCCGGCAGCAGCACCTCTCCCAGTGGTTCGACCTCGGCGTCGACTCCGGGCACCGAGCCGCTCGCCGGGTTGACGGCCTACGACCTGGACCCGCAGGGCGACCCGCCGGAGGAGAACCCCCGGCTGGCGCGGCGGGCCGTCGACGGCGACCCCGCGTCCGACTGGCACACCTCGACCTACAAGCAGAACCTCGGGCCCGGCGGTCTCAAGACCGGGGTCGGGCTGGTCGTCGACGTCGGCGAGGTGCGCGCCCTGCAGGACCTCACCGTGGACCTGGTCGGTGGCCCGACCGGGGTCACGGTGTTCCTCGCGAAGAAGCGTCCGGAGTTCGTCAAGGGCCTCAAGCCGGCGGTGAGCGAGACGGTCGACGACGCCCTCCAGGTATCGCTCGACGGCGCGTCTGGGCGCTACGTCGTGATCTGGTTGACCTCGCTGCCCCAGGTCCGCGGCGGCTTCAGCGGCGGCATCGCCGAGGTGGGGATCACCGCGTGAGCGGCCCGGTGACTCCGGCCGACCGCCCCGACGCAGAGTTGCTGGCCGCCCACGTCGACGGGGACGCCGTGGCCTTCGGGGAGCTCTTCGCGCGGCACCGGGACCGGTTGTGGGCGGTGGCGCTGCGGACGATGGGCAATCCGACCGACGCCGAGGACGGGCTGCAGGACGGGATGATCTCGGCGTACCGCAGGGCCGGGTCCTTCCGCGGCGACGCCGCCGTCACCACGTGGCTGCACCGGGTCGTGGTCAACGCGTGCCTGGACCGGCTGCGGGCGGCCAAGGTCCGCGCCGCCGATGCGCTGCCCGACGACCTCGAGGAGTACGCCGGCCGCGGCGCCCTGGTCACCGCCGACGTCACCGACCCCGCCGACGCGGCGGTGGCCGACGAACGCCGGCGCCTGGTCCTGGAGGCGCTGGGCACGCTGCCGGCCGAGCAGCGTGCGGCGCTGGTGCTGGTGGACATGGAGGGCTACTCCGTGGCCGAGGTGGCACAGATGCTCGAGTGCGCGGAGGGCACGGTCAAGTCACGTTGCTCGCGCGGCCGCGCGCGCCTGGCCGGCCTGCTCGGCGTGCTCGCGCCGGACGCCGGTGACGGGGGCGACACTGCCGAGCGGAACCCGCGGGGCGACTCGGCCGTCCGATCTGGAGAAGGCCCTCGAGGGCCGCCGGGGTCTCCGACCTCGTGACGACGCAGACCCGAACCGGTGAGAGGAGGTGCCCGCCATGGCCGACGACGGCCCGATCGAGCCTGAGTTGACCCCCACCGAGGAACAGCGGGTACGCCGCCTGCTCGCCGAGGCCCGCCACGACCAGGCGATCCCACCGGCCGTGGCGGCGCGGCTCGACGACGTCCTCGCCGGCCTCGGTGCCGGCGCCAACGCGGCCTCGCCGCGCCCGACCGAGGCCGCTCCGGCTCCGGTGGTCGACCTGGCCGCACGCCGTCGCCGGCGCCGGGTGACCCAGGTGCTGGTGGCCGCTGCTGCCGTCACCGTCGTCGGCGTCACCGGCCCGCAGCTGTTGAACGGGGCCGGCGACATGATGAGCGCCGACAGCGAGAGCGCTACTTCCGCCGGTGGCAGCGTCAACGCAGAGGAGGTGCCCGAGGCCGGCTCCGCCCCGCAGAGCTACCTGGGTGACGACAGCGGGGACGGCGACGGCACCGCGCGCGCCCAGAGCCCCCAGGACGCCGCCACGCTTCCCGTGCCGATGGCTGCAGACACGTTCCTGCGGAAGGCCCTGCGGCTGCAGCAGACCCGGTCGGCGGCGGCGCTGAAGGCCGAAGCCTCCGCCTCCGAGCTGGACGGGCTCGACCTCGGGCGGTGTCGTGGCGACGCCACCTGGGGCACGGGCCGGCGCGTCGCGGTGACCTATGAGGGCGACGACGGCGTGCTGATCTATCGCAAGCCGAGCTCCGGGAGGCAGCGCGTCGACCTGTTCCTGTGTGGGCAGGACGCCCCCACCCGGTCCACCGTGCTGCCCACCCCCTAGCCACGAGACGGCGCTCCGGGTCGCACGAGACGGCGCTCCGGGTCACACGAGACGGCGCTCCGGGTCGTCCGGACGGCGCTGCGGGGACAGGGCTCGGCCCGGGAATGCCGAGCGCCTACGATCGGTTGAGCGGACGTTGGCGGAATACCCCTCGGGGTGTCCGTCCCGCCGTAGGCCGTCCGCCGGCCGCCACCGACCGTCATACGAAGGAAGCGTTCATGAGCGACACCGTCCGCAACGTCATCATCATCGGGTCAGGCCCCACGGGCTACACCGCCGCGCTGTACTCCGCCCGCGCGCAGCTGAACCCGCTGGTGTTCGAAGGCTCGGTGACCGCCGGCGGCGCGCTGATGAACACGACCGAGGTGGAGAACTTCCCCGGCTTCCGCGACGGGATCATGGGTCCCGCGCTGATGGAGGAGATGCGCACCCAAGCCGAGCGGTTCGGCGCCGAGCTGGTGCCCGACGACGTCGTCGAGGTGGACCTCACCGGCGACGTCAAGATCGTCAAGACCGTGACCGACACCTACCAAGCGCGCTCGGTGATCCTCGCGACCGGCTCCGGCTACCGCAAGCTGGGGCTGCCGCGCGAGGAGGAGCTGTCCGGGCGGGGCGTGTCCTGGTGCGCGACTTGCGACGGGTTCTTCTTCCGCGACCAGGAGATCGCCGTCGTAGGCGGCGGGGACTCAGCGATCGAGGAGGCGACGTTCCTCACCCGGTTCGCCACGAAGGTCTCCCTGATCCACCGCCGCGAGGAGCTGCGCGCGTCCAAGATCATGCAGGAGCGGGCGTTCGCCGACCCCAAGCTCGAGATGGTCTGGAACTCCGAGATCGCCGAGATCCAGGGTGACGAGAAGCTCACCGGCGTGGTGCTCCGTGACACGGTGACGGGCGAGACCCGGCCGCTGGCGGTCACCGGGCTGTTCATCGCCATCGGCCACGATCCGCGTTCGGAGCTGCTGACGGGTCAGGTCGACCTCGACGAGAACGGCTACGTGCTGGTCAAGCACCCCTCGACTGCCACGAACCTGACCGGCGTCTTCGCAGCCGGGGACCTCGTGGACCACCACTACCGACAGGCGATCACGGCCGCCGGGACGGGCTGTGCGGCCGCGCTCGACGCGGAGAGGTACGTCGCCGCGCTCGACCACGCTGCCTCCACCGCCGGCTCCGCCTCAGCCACCGAGGCCGAGGTCGCGGCGGTCTGAGCGCTTCGCGACCCAGGCGCGGTGGAACAAAACGTCCGCGGTCTGGTGTTCACTGGTTAGCAGATGCTTCCGGCGCCGCCACTGCCCGACGGTGCCGTGACCCACGAGACGAAAGGGGCACCCGTGTCCAACTTGCCCGCCGTGACCGACGCTGACTTCGAGACCGAGGTCCTCAAGTCCGACAAGCCAGTCCTCGTGGACTTCTGGGCCGAGTGGTGTGGCCCCTGCCGTCAGGTGAGCCCGATCCTCGACGAGCTCGCGGCCGCCCACGGCGACAAGATGGGCTTCGTCGCGATGAACGTCGACGAGAACCCCGTCGTGCCGTCCACCTACCGGGTGACCGGGATCCCGACCCTGAACGTCTACCAGGGGGGCGAGGTCGTGAAGACGATCGTCGGCGCCCGTCCCAAGGCCGCCATCCTCAAGGAGCTCGCCGACTACCTCGGCTGACTCCTGTTCCCTCACGACGGCCGGTTCCCACTCGGGGGCCGGCCGATCGTCGTGGTGGCCGATCAGCCTTCGCGGGGGGCCCGCAGCGGGGCGTCGGGGTGCGGCGTCGGGCGGACGGCCCCCACCAGCCGCTCGAGCGCCTGCTCGACCTCGTCGCGCCACGACACGGCCGAGCGGAGATCCATCCGCATCCGGGGCGTCGTGGGGTGTGCGCGCTGGGTCTTGAAGCCGACCCCGCCCAGGAAGTCGCTCGGGATCACGCAGCCGGCGCGACCGCGGGTGTCCCCGAAGGCCTCGACCGCGCGCACCTCGGTCCGGCGCCTGATCAGGTCCTTGGCCATGCCCTGAACGAGCATCCGGCCCACCCCGCCGCCGCGCAGCCCCGGGGCGACGTACACCGTGGTCAACAGCACGGCATCCGGCGAGACCGGTGCCGTCGGGAACCCCGCGGCGCCCGGCACCATCGAGGCCGGCGCGTAGATCGCGTGCCCCACGGGGATGTCGTCGACGAGGGCCACCCGCCCGCACGATCCCCACTCGCGCAGCACCTCGGAGACCCAGGCATCCTTGACCGACGGAGCCTCGGCGGCGCCGACCCGCGCCCGGCGTACCGGATCGGCCTCCCAGAACAAGCAGGAGTGGCATGCGCCGGGTAGCTCGGCCAGGTGATCCACCGTCAGCCGCACGATCTTGCGAGACATCACACCTCCCGAATGCTGCGGACGGGGCCGAGATCGTCCATGCTAGTCGGAGCATGGACCACCAGCCCGTACCCACCAGCACCCGGCTCGACTCCTATGTCGACCGGTACGCCGCGCGCACGGCCGGGATGACTGCGTCGGAGATCCGCGCGCTGTTCGCGGTGGCCTCGCGGCCCGAGGTGGTCTCGCTGGCCGGCGGGATGCCGAACATCTCCGGACTGCCCCTGGACATGGTCGGCTCCGTGATCGGCGACCTGATCGCGAACCACGGCACCGAGGCGCTGCAGTACGGCTCCGGCCAGGGCGTCCCCCGGCTGCGCGAGCAGATCTGCGACGTGATGCGGCTGGAGGGGATCGAGGCCCATCCCGACGACGTCGTCGTCACCGTCGGGTCACAGCAGGCGGTCGACCTGGTGACCCGGGTCTTCTGCGACCCCGGTGACGTAGTGCTCGCCGAGGCGCCGTCGTACGTCGGAGCGCTGGGGGTGTTCCGGTCCTTCCAGTGCGATGTCGTGCACGTGGCGATGGACGACGACGGGCTGGTCCCGGATTCCCTGCGCCAGGCGATCGCGTCGGTGCAGGCATCGGGGCGACGGATCAAGTTCCTCTACACGATCCCGAACTTCCACAACCCGGCCGGCGTCACCATGTCCGCCGCGCGGCGCACCGAGGTGCTCGACATCTGCCGAGCGGCCGGAGTGCTGGTGCTCGAGGACAACCCCTACGGCCTGTTGGGGTTCGACGCCGAGCCGATGCGGGCGATGCGCGCCGACGAGGCCGACGGTGTCATCTACCTCGGGTCCTTCTCGAAGACCTTCTCGCCGGGCATGCGGGTCGGCTGGGCGCTGGCACCGCACGCCGTCCGCGAGAAGCTGGTGCTGGCCCAGGAGTCCGCGACCCTCTGCCCGCCGTCGTTCTCGCAGATGGCGGTGTCGGCGTACCTCACCCAGCACGACTGGCTGGGCCAGATCAAGCAGCTACGCGAGATGTACCGCGAGCGCCGCGATGCCATGCTCGACGCCCTGTCCGACCTGATGCCGGCGGCGTGCTCGTGGACGGTGCCGCACGGCGGCTTCTTCGTCTGGCTCACCCTGCCGCCCGGCATCGACGCGAAGGCGATGCTGCCGCGCGCCGTGACCGCGCGGGTGGCCTATGTGCCCGGGACGGCGTTCTACGCCGACGGCTTCGGGTCCAGCCACCTCCGGCTGTCCTTCTGCTATCCGACTCCCCAGCGGATCCGGGAGGGCGTCCGCCGCCTGGCCGGCGTCCTCGAGGCCGAGATGGAGCTGCGCGAGACCTTCGGCGCGGCCACTCCCCCGGCCGTGCTGCCCGGCATCGAGCCGCGCAGTGGGTACGACGGCCCCAGCACCGACCTGACCTGACCGAGCCGAGGAGCACCTGATGAGTGACGAGACGACGGGACGCCCCGTGTTGGTGCTCGCCGGCGGGCTGTCCCACGAGCGCGACGTCTCGCTGCGCTCGGGCCGGCGGGTGGCCGAGGCGCTGCGGGCGGTGGGCCGGGAGGTCGTCGAGCGTGATGTCGACTCGGGCCTGCTCACCACGCTCCGTGCCGAACCGCCCGCCTGCGTGGTGCCGATGCTGCACGGTGAGAGCGGTGAGGACGGCGCGGTCCGAGAGATCCTGGAGCTCCTCGACGTGGCGTACGTCGGCGCCGGCCCGGCGGCGTGCCGGACGGCGTTCGACAAGCCGGTCGCCAAGACCGTGGTCTCCCGGGCCGGCCTGCTGACCCCCGAGTCGGTGTGCCTGCCGGCGGAGACGTTCCGCGAACTCGGCGCGGCCGAGGTGATGGCGGCACTGGTGGGGCGGTTGGGGCTGCCGCTGATGGTCAAGCCCGCCAAGAGCGGGTCGGCGTTGGGATGCACCGTCGTGCGCCGGGCCGAGCAGCTGCCGGCGGCAATGGTCAACGCGTTCGCCTACGGCGCTGTCGCGTTGTTGGAGCGGTTCGTGGCCGGCACCGAGGTTGCCGTGGGGGTGCTGGACGACGGGACGGGTCCGCAGGCGCTGCCGGCGGTCGAGATCGCCCCGGACGGCGGGATCTACGACTACACCGCGCGCTACACCGCAGGCTCGACGGAGTTCTTCGTGCCGGCCAGACTCACCGACGAGGCGGCCGCCGAGTGTGCCCGGGCTGCCCTGGCGGCCCACGCCGCGCTCGGCCTGCGTGACCTGTCACGATCGGACCTGATCGTCGACGATGAGGGGCAGGTGTGGTTCCTGGAGGTCAATGTGGCTCCTGGGTTCACCGAGACGTCCACGGTGCCGCTGGCGATCGAGGCCACCGGGCTCGACCTCGGCAAGGTGGTCGCCTCCTTGGTCGACGCCGCCGTCGCTCGCGGAGGCTCGGCGCGATGAGCGCGCGGCGCGATGTCGGCTACCACGGGATCGTGATGCTCGCCAAGGCCGGCTTCCGGGCGCTGGACCAGCAGGTCTCCATGGTCGGCACCGAGCGGATACCGCGCACGGGCGGAGTGCTGCTGGCCGTCAACCACATCTCCTACCTCGACTTCGTGTACGGCGGCCTGGCCGCCGACCCGTCCGGCCGGCTGGTGCGGTTCATGGCCAAGCGCGAGCTCTTCGACCATCGGGTCGCCGGGCCGGTGATGCGGGCGATGCGGCACATCCGGGTCGACCGGGCCGACGGGCTCGACTCGTTCCGCGATGCGCTGGACTACCTCGCGGCCGGGGAGGCGGTGGGGATCTTTCCCGAGGCCACGATCTCGAGATCGTTCGAGATCAAGGAGCTGAAGTCCGGGGCGGTGCGGCTCGCCGCCGAAGCCGGCGTACCCATGGTGCCGGTGATCGTCTGGGGCACCCAGCGGATCCTGACCAAGTCGCATCCGCGCGACCTCACTCGTGGCCGCTCGATCTCGATCCGGGTCGGCCAGCCGTGGCGTCCCCCCGGCGAGGACCCGGGCGAGGAGACGATCGAGCTGCGCGAGCGGATGCAGTCGTTGCTCGATGAGACGATCCGCGCGCATCCGGCCGAGGAGCAGCCGGCCGGGTCGTGGTGGCTCCCCGCGTCGTACGGCGGAACTGCGCCGAGCCCTGAGGAGGCGCTACAGCTCGATGCCGAGGAGAAGCGGGAGCGAGCCGCTCGGCGAGCAGCGCAACGGTCGGCCAAGAAACACTGACTCAGTGAGTCTCTTTGTCGACTTATTGACAAGTGGCTAGATCGGCCTATCGCTGCGGTTCCGCGGGTCCATCACGTCCACGATCCGCTGTAGGTCCTCAAGGGTGGCGAACTCCACCGTGATCTTGCCCTTGGTCCGACCCAGATCGATCTTGACGCGAGTCTCCAGCCGATCCGAGAGACGGTCGGCGAGGTCGACCAGCCCGGGGGCGGTCGGACGCCGGCGCACCTGACGATCCGGGCGATCACTCCCGCCCACCGACACGATCTCCTCGAGCCCGCGGACGCTGATGCCCTCGGCCACGACCCGGTGCGCGAGCCGATCCTGCAGCGCGGGATCCGCCACCCCCAGCAGGGCCCGGGCATGGCCGGCCGAGAGCACGCCTGCCGCCACCCGGCGCTGTACGGCAGGAGGCAGCTTGAGCAGGCGCAGGGTGTTGCTGATCTGTGGGCGGGAGCGGCCGATCCGGGAGGCCAGGTCCTCGTGGGTGCACTCGAAGTCCTCCAGCAGCTGCTGGTAGGCCGCGGCCTCTTCGAGCGGGTTGAGCTGCGATCGGTGCAGGTTCTCCAGGAGGGCGTCCCGGAGCATCGCGGTGTCGTCGGTCTCCCTGATGATGGCCGGGATGACGTCGAGCCCGGCCTGCTGGGAGGCGCGCCAGCGCCGCTCCCCCATGACCAGCTCGTAGGCATGCTCCCCGGTGCGCCGGACCACCACCGGCTGCAGCAGCCCGATCTCCCGGATCGAGAAGACCAGCTCGGACATCGCCTCCTCGTCGAACACCTGACGCGGTTGCCGCTGGTTGGGCGAGATCTGTTCGATCGGCAGCTCGGCGAACCACGCCCCCTGCACCGGGGCGGCACCCGTGCCGTCAGCGCTGCCGGTGCCATCGGGGGCCCCGGCGGCAGGGACGCCGGTGTGCCCAGGAACGGCCTCCGGGCCGGCCTCCTGCTCGACCGGGGCCGTGGGGATCAGCGCCCCGAGGCCGCGCCCCAGCCCGCGGCGTCGAGGAGGGGTGGCGCTCATGTGGGTGCTCCCTTGGTCGCGATCTCCCGTGCTGCCTCCAGATAGCTGAGCGCTCCGGGCGATCCAGGGTCGTAGGTCAACACGGTCTGGCCGTACGACGGCGCCTCGGAGACCCGCACCGACCGAGGGATGGTGGTCCGCAGCACCCGGTCGCCGAAGTGATCGCGGACCTCGTCGGCGACGCCGGCTGCGAGGCGGGTGCGAGCGTCGTACATGGTGACCAGGATGGTCGACACCGCCAGGCGGGGGTTCAAGTGCTTGCGCACCATGTCCACCGTCTCGAGCAGTTGGCCCAGGCCCTCCAACGCGTAGTACTCCGCCTGAATGGGGATCATCATCTCGGCGCCGGCGACCAGGGCGTTGAGCGTCAGCAGTCCCAGCGATGGGGGGCAGTCGATCAGGACGTAGTCCATCCGCTCGTCGCCGGCCTGTTCCGCGGTGCCGATGGCCGGGTGCGCCTCCAGCGCGCGCAGGAGCCGGCTCTCGCGGGCCACGACGCTGACCAGCTCGATCTCGGCGCCGGCCAGGTCGATGGTCGCGGGGACCAACCAGACGCCCTCGAGATCCGGACAGGGTGCCACGACCTCGGCGACCAGCGCGCCGTCGACGACGAGGTCATAGGTCGAGGGAACTCCCCGGTGATGGGCCACGTTGAGCGCCGTGCTGGCGTTGCCCTGCGGGTCGAGGTCCACCACCAGCACCCGCTGCCCGAGCTGCGCCAGGCCGGCGGCCAGATTGACGGTCGAGGTGGTCTTGCCGACGCCACCCTTCTGGTTAGCCACCACCATCACCCGGGTCGCAGCAGGCCTCGCCATGGGCGGGCGCGTCCGAGCTCCCTGACGCACGAGCAGCGTGTGCTCGGTGGCCCGCGCCAGGGGCGTGGCCTCGTCATCGAAACTCGGGGCCGATACCGCCAGTTCGGCTGCCGTGCGCACCCGGTAGGAGCCCGATGTTTCACGTGAAACGTCCGGATCAGCATCTACGCTTGCCTGTGGATAACCTGGACGAATCTGTGGATGACCAGGCTCAGCAAGGGCCTCGGGACCGGTGGAAAACGTCGACTTGGCGTCAGACGAGTCGGCGCTTGTGGACTCCGGGGACTCGTCGCCGACGGGAGGCTCGCTGTCGGTCATGTCCGGTGCCTTCTTCCTCGTCGCGTGGATCGGTCTGGACCGTTCCTGGCGCGCGCCGCAGGGCGCCAACCTACCTGTCCTGGAACGCCCCACGTAACCCTCACCACTGCGGTGGCGGCCCCCGGCACATCTTCCCCGATGGACAGGATCTCGGGCTCGCCGCATGAGAGCCTGTGGAGAACGGCCCTGGCGGCGCGCACCTCCGTGGCTGCCGAGGATCCCTTCATCGCGATCAGCGCGCCGTGCCCCGCCACCAGCGGCATCGACCACTCCAGCAGCGTCGGCAACGGCGCGACGGCGCGGGAGGTGACCACGTCGAACGACCGCCGACCGTGCAGTGACTCCGCGCGCCCGCGGACCACCGACACTGACCCGAGCTCCAGCGCCGCCACCGCTTCGTCCAAGAAGGTGGTCCGCCGCAGCAACGGCTCGACCAGAGTCACCTCGAGGTCCGGCCGGGCGATGGCCAGCACCAGCCCCGGAAGACCAGCCCCGCTCCCCAGGTCGGCGACCGAGCATCCCTGCGGGATCAGCTCGGCCAGCGCCGCGCAGTTGAGTAGATGTCGTTCCCACAGCCGTGGGGCCTCGCGTGGCCCGATCAGGCCGCGCGTCACACCGTCGGTGGCGAGCAGATCGGCGTACCTCTGCACGAGCGGGAGACGATCCGCGGGGAACAGTCGCACGGCTGGCGGCGGGATCGAGTCCGCCACCGGCTGCACCGATGTTTCACGTGAAACGTCGTCGACCGCCATGCCTACGACGGCAGGATCACCACGAAGCGGCTCGGCTCGGAGCCCTCCGACTCCGAAACCAAACCGGCAGCCGCCACCTCGTCGTGCACCACTTTGCGCTCGAAGGCCGACATCGGGTCCAGGGCCACGCGCTCGCCCGAGGCCTGAACCTGGGTGATCGCGCCCGCCGCGACGACCACGAGCTCCTCACGCCGCTGCGCACGGAAACCAGACACGTCCAGCATCAGGCGAGAACGCTCACCGGTCTCTCGGAAGACCGCCAACCGGGTCAGCTCCTGCAGCGCCTCGAGCACTTCTCCATCGCGGCCGACCAGCTGGGACAGGTCAGCCCCGACGACCGAGACGAGGGCGCGGTCGCCTTCGACGTCCATGTCGAGGTCGCCGTCCAGGTCGGCGATGTCGAGCAGCTCCTCGAGATAATCCGCGGCGATCTCGCCTTCCTGCTCCAAGCGCTCCGCCTTCGGCACGCGCTTCTCACCGTCAGCCGCGGCGATCTCGTCGCTGTCGCTGTCGTCGCTGTCGCTGTCGTCGCTGGCGTCGCCCTCGTCGCTGTCGCTGTCGTCGGTGGCGTCGCTCTCATCGCCGGCGTCGACGACCTCAGGCAGATCGGCCTGAACCGGGTCGCCCGCCCCTTGGTCACCTTCGGTGAGGTCGGCCTCGGGCAGCTCGACGTCCGTGCTGTGCTCGCTCATCGTCATGGCGTGTTCTCCTCGGGTGCGGGCGGCTTATCGCCGCCGGGGTCGGTGTCGTCCTTGCGGCGCGGCTGCTTCTTCTTCCGCTGCTCGCGTGACTGGCGCTTGGGCTGCTGCCGCGGCGGGGGAGGGGGCTCCTCCTCCGTCGTGGTGGTCGCGGCCGGGTCCTCGGTCGGCTCCGGCAGACCCTTCCGGGCCCGCTTGGCGGCGTCCCGCGCCGCCTTCGCGTCGAAGGCCGGGGTGCCGGGAGCCGGGTTGTTGCGGATCACGTAGAACTGCTGGCCCATGGTCCACAGGTTGGAGGTCGTCCAGTAGAGCAGCACGCCGATCGGGAAGGCGATGCCTCCCACCGCGAAGACCACGGGCAACACGTAGAGCAGCATCTTCTGCTGGCGGGCGTACTGCCCCTGCAGCGCGTCGGGCGGCATGTTCTTGGCCATCAACTGCCGCTGGGTGAGGAAGGTGGTCGCGGTCATCGCCAGCACCAGCACCCCGGCCAGGAGCTGCACGTTGATCGTGTCGGCCTTGGTGAACGTGTCGGAGATCCTGGCGCCCAGGACGGTCGCGTTGCTCAGGCTGTCGACGTCGGCGCGCGTCAACACGCCCTTGGCGTCGTCGTTGGCCGCCGCGTTCAGCAGTCGGAACAGGGCGAAGAAGATCGGCATCTGGAGGAAGATCGGGAGGCACGAGGCGAACGGGTTGGTCCCGCTGTCCTTGTAGAGCGCCATCGTCTTCTGGGCGAGCAGCTCACGGTCGTGGCCGTACTTGGTCTGCAGCTCCTTGACCTTCGGCTGGATCAGCTGCATGTTGCGGCTGGCATTGATCTGCTTGACGAACAGCGGGATCAACGCCGCGCGAATGATCAGTGTCAGCCCGACGATCGACAGCGCCCACGACCACCCGCTGTCGAAGGCGAAGACGGTGCTCCACAGCCGGTGCCAGCTCACCAGCAACAGCGAGATGACCCAATACAGCGGCTGCATGAGCACTTTGCTGAAGAAGTCGAACACTCAGGCTCCTTGGGTTCGGCGTGGCGGAACAGGGTCATACCCGCCGGCCGCCCACGGGTGGCAGCGGCCGAGCCGGCGCGCGGCCAGCCAGCTGCCGCGCGTGGCACCGTGCGCGGTCACCGCCTCCAACGCGTACGCCGAGCACGAGGGATGGTAGCGACAGACGCGGCCGTACAACGGGCTGATGAACATGCGGTAGGCGCGCAGCAGCCAGATCAGGGGGTACCTCACGCGGCTCCCTCCGGTCCGATCCGGCTCAGGCAGCGGTCGAAGTCGGCCTGCAGCTCGGCGTACGACGCGCCGGCCGCCGCAGGCAAGGCGCGGACGACGATCAGGCTGCCGGGGGACAGCGCCGACAGCTGCTCTCGGACCGCGTGTCGCAGCCGGCGCTTGACGCGGTTGCGTACGACGGCCACCCCCACCGCGCGGCTCACCGCGAACCCCACCCGCACGGGCCCAGCGTCGAGCGTCGCGCCCTGGCCACGCAGGACATGAACGACCAACGTGCGCGAACCGGCGCGACTGCCCTGGCGCAGGGCGCGGCGGAAATCCTCACCGGAGGTGAGACGGTTGGACCGAGTGAGCACGGATCACCATCGTGGCAGGCCCGGAGGCCCTCAGACCGCCAGGCTCTTGCGACCCTTGCGCCGACGGGCCGCGAGAATGGCACGCCCGGCGCGGGTGCGCATCCGCAGACGGAAGCCGTGCACCTTGTGGCGGCGACGGTTGTTCGGCTGGTAGGTGCGCTTGCTCACGAGTCTCTCCGTAGTTCTCCCGGTCTCCCGGGGCGGCCCCCTCGGGGGCATGGTCAACGCTGTGGTGTCCCGGCGCAGGCGACGGGCGTTCCGTGGACATGCGGCACCGGTCGACGCCGGGCGACCGACCCACGGTACGCGAGCGGCCTCCACAGGGTCAAACCCGCAGCGATGCTGCCTGTGGATGACGTCTTGCCGCGGGCCGCCTGCGCTTGTTACCTTCAAGGCCACCGAGGTTCCCCGCCACCGTTGCGCCAGCCGCAGCGAGGGTGTTCGCCGAACCGGCCAGTTTCCGGTGATCCGGCCTCTGACCTGGGAGAACGCTTCGCTCGACAGCCCGCAATGGTTGGTCTCGGTCAGGCTCCTCAACCCCTCTGCCGGTGGTGCACAACCTGTGGACAAACTTGTGGAACCACCGGGCGGAGGATCCGTCCCGACTGGCCAACCAGGCAGCATCGACGACTTTTCACCAACGAGGCATGAAGGCGGAACTGTGGAGCAGGACGAACTCACCCGGGTGTGGCATCGCGTGGTCGAGGAGCTCCAACCCCACCAGAGGGCCTGGCTCGACACGACCCGACCCGTGACCCTGCACGAGACCACCGCGATCATCGCGGTCCCCAACGACTTCACGCGTGCGCAGCTGGAGGGTCGCCTGCGCGGTCAGCTCGAGGACGCCTTGAGCGAGTCCTTCGGTCGCGAGATCCGGATGGCCGTCACCGTCGACACCACCCTGGAGCCGCCGGCTACGCCGGAGCCGGATCTCCTCGACACCTCGACACGTCGAGATATCTCTTTGTCGACAAGTCCCCTGGCCGACACGGTGGGGCTGGTCCCGGTCCCCGAGCCCATCGACCAGGCCGCGCGCCAGGCGTCGTCCCTCGAGACCAGGCTCAACCCGAAGTACACCTTCGAGACCTTCGTCATCGGCTCGTCCAACCGCTTCCCGCACGCGGCTGCCGTCGCCGTGGCCGAGGCTCCGGGCAAGAGCTACAACCCGCTCCTCATCTACGGCGACTCCGGACTGGGCAAGACTCACCTCCTGCACGCGATCGGCCACTACGTCCGCAGCCTCTACTCGGGTGCTCGGGTGCGCTACGTCTCCAGCGAAGAGTTCACCAACGAGTTCATCAACGCGATCCGGGACGACCGCCAGGACCGCTTCAAGCGCCGCTATCGCGATGTCGATGTCCTGCTGATCGACGACATCCAGTTCCTCGAGGGCAAGATCCAGACCCAGGAGGAGTTCTTCCACACCTTCAACACGCTCCACAACGCCAACAAGCAGATCGTGCTGACCTCCGATCGCGCCCCGAAGAAGCTCGACGAGTTCGAGGATCGGCTGCGCAACCGGTTCGAGTGGGGCCTGGTCACCGACGTCCAGCCGCCCGACCTCGAGACCCGGATCGCGATCCTGCGCAAGAAGGCCGCGATGGACCGGCTCACCGCCCCGCCCGACGTGCTGGAGTTCATCGCCTCCAAGATCCAGACCAACATCCGCGAGCTAGAGGGCGCGTTGATCCGGGTCACGGCGTTCGCCAACCTCAACCGCCAGGAGGTCGACATGACCCTGGCCGAGATCGTGCTGAAGGACCTGATCCCGGAGGGCGGCGAGCCGGAGATCACCGCGCCGCTGATCATCGCGCAGACCTCGGCGTACTTCGGGGTCTCGATCGAGGACCTGACCGGTCCCAGCCGCGGCCGACACCTGGTCCAGGGGCGTCAGATCGCGATGTACCTCTGTCGTGAGCTCACCGAGCTCTCCCTGCCCAAGATCGGCGCGCAGTTCGGCAACCGCGACCACACCACGGTCATGTACGCCGACCGCAAGATCAACCAGCTGCTCGCCGAGCGCCGCTCGGTGTTCAACCAGGTGTCCGAACTGACCAACCGGATCAAGTTGCAGGCTCGCCAGTCCTGAGGCCGAGCAGCGCCTGCACCCTGTGGATAGAGCACCGGATAACCCTGCCGTTCGTGCACACCCCCTGTGCACAGACAGCACCACCCACACGACGTCCGCCGTCCCCCTCACAGGTCGGCCTTGTTGTTCCCCAGGTCGTGCACAGCCCCTGTGCATCCCATATCGGCCGCTGACCTGCGCAAACCGAGGTTATCCACAATTTCCACCGTTGCTATGACTCCTCCTGTACTCCAGAGATACCTGAGTTCGGTCAACCTGACTCACACCCCTGACCTGGGGACAACCTCCCTGCGACACCCTGCGACACCCGAATCCGAGCCGGCCCGAACCCGACCGGTTGCTGGCCCGACCCTGCCCCGCACGGCCAACGCATGGCAGGATGCACTGGCGGAAGCGCCCGCCGGCACCTGGTCGGCCACGCTCGGCGCCCGTCTGAGGTCAGCCACACCCTGGAGGTCCACACCGTGAAGTTCAGTGTCGAGCGCGACGTCTTCGCCGACGCCGTCGCCTGGGCCGCCCGGAGCCTGCCGATCCGACCGAGCGCTCCGGTGCTGGCCGGGCTGCTGATCGAGGCCGGCGACGACGGGCTGGTCCTGTCGACGTTCGACTACGAGACCTCCGCGCGGGCCACGCTGACCGCCGACGTGTCCGAGGAAGGCAAGGCCCTGGTCAGCGGCCGCCTGCTCGCCGACATCTGCCGCTCACTGCCCCTCAAGCCGGTGCAGCTGGCGCTCGACGGCACCCGCGTGTCGCTCACCTGCGGCGCAGCCAGGTTCACCCTGCAGACGATGCCGGTCGAGGACTACCCCTCGCTGCCCACCATGCCCGCTGCCACGGGCACCGTTGACAGCGAGCAGTTCGCGCACGCGGTGTCGCAGGCGGTGACCGCGGCCGGCCGCGACGACATGCTGCCGGTGCTCACCGGGGTGCGGATCGAGATCGACGGCGCCACGATCAGCCTGCTCGCCACCGACCGCTTCCGGCTCGCACATCGCGAGCTCACCTGGAATCCCCACACTCCCGACGAGTCGGCGGCCGCACTGGTGCCGGCGAAAGTGCTGGCCGAGACCGCCAAGTCGCTGACCGCCGGCGCCGAGGTCACCATCGCGCTGTCCCACGGCGGTGCCGGCGAAGGCCTGATCGGCTTCGAGGGCCACGCCCCCGGCGGCGTACGCCGCACCACCACCCGCCTGCTCGACGGCGAGTTCCCCAAGGTCCGCAGCCTGTTCCCGGTCGACCACGCCACCACGGCCCTCGTCGACAAGGCCGCCTTCATCGAGTCGGTCAAACGGGTGGCTCTGGTGGCCGAGCGCAACACCGCGGTCCAGCTCGCCTTCAGCGACGGCGTGCTGACGCTCGACGCCGGCTCAGGAGACGAGGCCCAGGCCTCGGAGTCGATCGAGGCGACGATCGACGGCGAGGCGATCACGACCGGGTTCAACCCGCAGTTCCTGCTCGACGGGCTGACCGCGATCGACCAGTCGGTGGTCGAGCTGGCCTTCACCCAGGCATCGAAACCGGTGGTGCTCAGCGGCTCGGTGGGCGACGGCGACGAAGGCTTCCTGTTCCGCTACCTGTTGATGCCGCGTCGCCTGTTGTCCTGATTGCGGCCGACAGGAGGCTGACCGGAGGTCCGGGCCTATCCTGGCGGCGAGAGCAACGCACGCTCACCCATCCCGATCGGAGGAGCACCCATGGACATCGGTCTCATCGGGCTCGGCAAGATGGGTGGCAACATGCGCACCCGGCTTCGCAACGCCGGACACACGGTCGTGGGCTACGACCGCAATCCGGACCTGGCCGACGTCGGCTCGCTCGAGGACCTGGTCGCCGCGCTCCCCGCGCCCAGGGTGATCTGGGTCATGGTCCCCGCCGGCGCCCCGACCCGCGACACGGTGCAGGCGCTGGGTGAGCTCCTCGTCGAGGGCGACGTGATCGTCGACGGCGGCAACTCCCGGTGGACCGACGACCTCGCTGCGGCCGAGCACCTGGAGCCGAAGGGCATCGGGTACGTCGACTGCGGCGTCTCCGGCGGCGTCTGGGGCCTGGAGAACGGCTATGCCTTGATGTACGGCGGCGCTCCGGACCACATCGCTGCCGTGCAGCCGGCGTTCGACGCGCTCAAGCCCGAGGGTGACTTCGGCGCGGTGCATGCGGGCGGGGTCGGCGCCGGCCACTTCTCGAAGATGGTCCACAACGGCATCGAGTACGCCCTGATGCAGGCCTATGCCGAGGGCTGGGAGCTGCTCGAGAAGGTCGAGCTCGTCGACAACGTCACCGAGGTCTTCCGCTCCTGGCGCGAGGGCACCGTGATCCGCTCCTGGCTGCTCGACCTGCTCGTGTCAGCGCTCGACGGCGACCCCGGTCTCGCAGAGATCCGGGGGTACGCCGAAGATTCCGGCGAGGGCCGGTGGACGGTCGAGGCGGGCATCGACAACGCCGTCCCGACCCCTGCGATCACCGCCGCGCTGTACGCCCGCTTCGTCTCGCGGCAGGACGACTCCCCCGCCATGAAGGCGGTCGCCGCGATGCGCAACCAGTTCGGCGGGCACGCCGTGCAAGCCGCACCGGCGGGCGGGGACGCGGACGGGGGCTAGGTGACCGGGTGTACGTCTCCCATCTGCACCTGCACGATTTCCGCTCCTACCTCGACGTCGATGTCGAGCTCGGGCCCGGAGTCACCTCCTTCCTCGGCCGCAACGGCCAGGGCAAGACCAATCTGGTCGAGGCGATCGACTACCTGTCCCGCCTGGCCTCCCATCGGGTCGCCAGCGATACGCCACTGGTGCGCGCCGGGGCCGACCGGGCGATCGTGCGCGCCGCGGTGGTCAAGGACGGGCGTACGGCGGTCCTCGAGGTCGAGCTGAACCCCGGCAAGTCCAACCGCGCCCGTGTCAACAAGGCGGTGCTGCCCCGGGCCCGCGAGCTGCTCGGGCTGGTCCGGACGGTGGTGTTCTCACCGGAGGATCTCGCGCTGGTGAAGGGTGACCCGAGCGAGCGGCGCCACTTCCTCGACGACCTGCTCGTGCTGAGAACCCCGCGCCTGGCCGGCGTCCGTTCGGACTACGACCGGGTGCTCAAGCAGCGCAACTCGCTGCTGAAGACTGCGCGCAACGCGCGCCACGGATCCACGAGTGAACAAAGCGCTTTGTCGACATTGGGGGTGTGGGACGCCCACCTCGCCCGCACCGGCGCCGAGCTGCTCGCCGAACGGCTGGCCCTGGTCGAGGCGCTGCGCCCCTACGTCGGCAAGGCCTACGAGACCGTCGCTCGCGGGGCCACCCGCGAGGATGCCGAGCTGGACTACCACCCCTCCTTCGAACTCGCGGGACACACCGACCGCGGATCGCTCACCGAGGCCCTGCTCGCCGAGCTCGAACGCCGCCGGGGCGACGAGCTCGACCGCGGGATCTCCCTGGTCGGGCCGCATCGCGACGACCTCAGGCTGACCCTCGGCAACGGCGAGCTCCGGTTGCCCGTGAAGGGCTACGCCTCGCACGGCGAGTCCTGGTCGTTCGCGCTCGCCCTGCGGCTGGCGTCGTACGACCTGCTGCGCGCCGACGGCGACGAGCCGATCCTGCTGCTCGACGACGTCTTCGCCGAGCTCGACACCGAGCGCCGTGGCCAACTGGCAGCGCTGGTGGCCGATGCCGAGCAGGTGCTGGTCACTGCGGCGGTGGCCGACGACGTGCCGGCCGCGCTCGCGGGAGTCCGCTTCCTCGTGGCCGATGGGGAGGTGACCCGTGACGGATGACCTCCCCGAGCCACCCGAGAGCGAGCAGCCGCCGGACGCACCCCATGACGACGACGGCCTCGATCTGGCCCGCTCGATCACTCGCGCGACCACCGGTCGCACGCCGCGCTCTGGAAGCCGCCCGCGCAAGCGCCGCAGCAGCGACGACGCCCGCAGCCCCCGGGGCGCCGTCAGCGGCGCCTACCCCGACGAGCGCGACCCCCAGCTGCTCGACACCACGGTGGCCCGGGTGGTCGCCGACCGCGGGTGGGAGCTGGAGCTGCGCGTGCGGGGGGTGTTCGCCCGCTGGCCGGAGCTGGTCGGGCCGGACGTCGGCGGCCACACCACCCCCGAGTCCTTCGCCGACGGCCGGTTGATCGTGCGCACGGACTCGACCGCCTGGGCGACCCAGTTGCGCCTGCTCGCGCCGGCGGTCCTGCGCCGCCTGAACCAGGAGCTCGGCGATGGGACGGTCACCGTCTTGGAGGTGCTCGGCCCGCGCGGACCGAGCTGGAAGAAGGGGCTCCGATCGGTCCGCGACGGCCGGGGGCCGCGCGACACCTACGGCTGAGGCGCGACCCGCCGGGGCAGGGTCACCACGAGCCCACGACAGAGGCGCTGAACGGCCTTCCGCCGGTATGGGGGCCCACCCCACCCCCTGTTCGGCCGCTGGAACGGCCCTTCCGCCCGCCTGAGGGCCACATTTTGTCCACAGATCCCCCCATGCTGGGGTGCTCGGCGTGGCTGGAGGCCCAGAACCGGCTATCATGGCGGTTGGTCGCAAGCTCCCCGAGCAGCGGCCTTCTGTGTGTCCACGGTTCGAGTCCACGGCCGTCGCTCCGGTCACGGAGCGAACCCCGGCCCGGTACGGAAGAGGTGTGTGTGTCCGACGAGACCACCCCCGCCAGCAGTCCCAGCAGCACCCCCACCAGCAGTTCCGCCGAAACTCCGGTCAGTCCCCCGGTCCGCTACGACAACAGCCCCGCGTCGGGGGCGTACGACGCCGCCTCGATCCAGGTCCTCGAGGGCCTGGAGGCGGTGCGCAAGCGGCCGGGCATGTACATCGGCTCCACCGGGGAGCGCGGTCTGCACCACCTGGTGTGGGAGATCGTCGACAACGCCGTCGACGAGAGTCTCGCCGGCTACTGCGACCGGATCGTGGTGACGCTGCAGCCCGACGGATTCGTCCGGGTCGACGACAACGGTCGCGGCATCCCCACCGACATGCACCCCACCGAGGGGGTGCCGGCCGTGACGCTGGCGCTGACCCAGCTGCACGCCGGCGGCAAGTTCGGCGGCGGCGGCTACAAGGTCTCCGGTGGTCTGCACGGCGTGGGCGTCTCCGTGGTCAACGCCCTGAGCTCGACGCTGATCGTGGAGGTGAAGAACCGCGGCCACCTGTGGCGGCAGTCCTTCAGCCTCGGCGACCCCGACGGCGACCTCGAGCAGGTGCGGCCGCTGGAGGAGGGCGAGAGCACCGGCACCACGGTGACCTACTACGCCTCCGATGAGATCTTCGAGACCACGACGTACTCCCTGGAGACGATCACCTCCCGGCTGCGCGAGATGGCCTTCCTCAACAAGGGCCTCGAGATCGTCGTGCGCGACGAGCGCCCGGTCGCCGACGAGATCGCCGACGCGGTCGAGGACGCCACCGTCGACCCCGAGATCGACCAGGCCGGCAGCGACGCCATCAAGCGTGGTGAGGCGGGCGGGCTGGAGCGCACCTTCAAGTACGACAGCGGCCTGGTCGACTACGTCGAGCACCTCAATCGCCGCAAGCAGGCGTCCAACCCGACCGTCATCGACTTCGAGGCCGAGTCTCCGCCCGAGGTGGAGCACCACATGTCCCTCGAGGTCGCGATGCAGTGGAACACCGGCTTCACCGAGTCGGTGCACACCTTCGCCAACACGATCAACACCCATGAGGGTGGCACTCACGAAGAAGGCTTCCGCGCTGCGCTGACCTCGCTGGTCAACAACTGGGGCTTCGAGTGGGGCCTGATGAAGAAGCCCGAGGACCGGGTCTCCGGCGACGACATCCGCGAGGGCTTGACCGCGATCATCTCGATCAAGCTCGGCGAGCCGCAGTTCGAGGGCCAGACCAAGACCAAGCTCGGCAACACCGAGGCCAAGGGCTTCGTGCAGCGGGTCGTCAACGACCAGCTGGGGGCCTTCTTCGCGGAGAACCCCGCCGAGGGCAAGGACATCGTGCGCAAGTCCCAGGCCGCGGCGTCCGCGCGGATCGCGGCCCGCAAGGCGCGCGACCTCGCCCGTGGCCGCAAGGGTCTGCTGGGCGGCGGCGGCCTGCCCGGCAAGCTGTCGGACTGCCAGTCGACCAACCCCGCCGAGTGCGAGGTGTTCATCGTGGAGGGCGACTCCGCCGGCGGCTCCGCCCGGCAGGGCCGCGACCCGCGGATCCAGGCGATCCTGCCGATCCGCGGCAAGATCCTCAACGTCGAGAAGGCCAGGATCGACAAGGTGCTGGGCAACGCCGAGGTCCAGGCGATCATCTCCGCCCTCGGCACCGGCATCCACGAGGAGTTCGACCTCGCCAAGCTGCGCTACCACAAGGTGGTGCTGATGGCCGACGCCGACGTCGACGGCCACCACATCAACACCCTGCTGCTCACGCTGCTGTTCCGGTTCATGAAGCCGCTGATCGAGCACGGCTACGTCTACATGGCCCAGCCGCCGCTCTACCGCCTGCGGTGGAACAAGCCCCACGAGCACGAGTTCGTCTACTCCGATGCTGAGCGCGACGCGTTGACCCGCGACGGTCTCGAGCAGGGCAAGAAGCTCCCGAAAGAGAACTCCGTCCAGCGCTACAAGGGCCTGGGCGAGATGAACGCCGACGAGCTGTGGGACACCACGATGAACCCCGACGGCCGGCTGATGCTCCAGGTCACCCTGGAGGACGGCGCGCAGGCCGACGAGGTCTTCTCGGTGCTGATGGGCGAGGACGTCGAGCAGCGGCGATCGTTCATCCAGCGCAACGCCAAAGACGTTCGCTTCCTCGATATCTGAGTGTCTAACTCAGGTCCTAGATTTCGGTAGAAGAAGAGAGAGCCCGTGACTGAGACTCCCACCGACGCCAGCTCGCCCGCCCAGCCCGGCGGCCGGATCGAGCCGGTCGAGCTGCAGGTCGAGATGCAGCGGTCCTACATCGACTACGCCATGGCCGTGATCGTCGGCCGCGCGCTGCCCGACGTACGCGACGGGTTGAAGCCGGTGCACCGCCGCGTCCTCTATGCGATGTACGACGGCGGCTACCGCCCCGACCGCGGCTACTCCAAGTGCAGCCGGGTCGTCGGTGACGTGATGGGTCAGTACCACCCGCACGGCGACTCCGCGATCTACGACACCTTGGTCCGGCTGGCCCAGCCGTGGGTGATGCGGGCGCCGCTGGTGCAGGGCCAGGGCAACTTCGGCTCGCCGGGCAACGACTCGGCGGCCGCGATGCGGTACACCGAGTGCCGGATGGCGCCGCTGGCGCTGGAGATGGTCCGCGACATCGAGCAGGACACCGTCGACTTCCAGCCCAACTACGACGGGCGCTCCCAGGAGCCGACGATCCTGCCGGCGCGCTACCCCAACCTGCTGGTCAACGGCTCGGCCGGGATCGCGGTCGGCATGGCCACCAACATCCCGCCGCACAACCTGCGTGAGGTGGCCGAGGGTGCGCAGTGGGCGCTGGAGCACCCCGACGCGACCCGCGAGGAGCTGCAGGACGCACTGATCGAGCGGATCAAGGGCCCCGACTTCCCCAACGGCGCACTGATCGTGGGCCGCCAGGGTATCGAGCAGGCCTACCGCACCGGTCGCGGGTCGATCGCCCAGCGCGCGGTGATCGAGATCGACGAGGACGCCAAGGGGCGCACCTGCCTGTCGATCACCGAGCTGCCCTACATGGTCAACCCCGACAACCTCGCGCTGAAGATCGCCGAGCTCGCCGACTCCGGCCGGATCCAGGGCATCGCCGACGTCCGTGACGACTCGTCGGGCCGCACCGGCCAACGCCTGGTCGTCGTCCTCAAGCGAGACGCCGTCGCGCGGGTGGTGCTCAACAACCTGCTCAAGCACACCGAGCTGCAGACCAACTTCTCGGCCAACATGCTGGCCCTGGTCGACGGCGTGCCGCGCACGCTGACGATCGACCAGTTCGTGAGTGCCTGGGTGGCCCACCAGATCGACATCATCCAGCGGCGCACCCGCTTCCGGCTGAGCGAGGCGGAGAAGCGCGCCCACATCCAGCGCGGCCTGGTCAAGGCTCTCGACGCGCTGGACGAGGTGATCGCCCTGATCCGGCGCTCGCCCGAGGTCGACGACGCCCGTCAGGGCCTGATCCAAATGCTCGAGATCGACGAGCTGCAGGCCAACGCGATCCTCGACATGCAGCTGCGCCGGCTCGCGGCCCTGGAGCGGCAGAAGATCATCGACGACCTGGCCGAGCTGGAGCGGGTCATCGCCGATCTCGAGGACATCCTGGCCAACCAGGCCAGGCAGCGCCAGATCGTGGCCGACGAGCTCAGCGAGATCGTCGCGAAGTACGGCAACGAGCGGCGCAGCCAGATCATCCCGGCCGACGGGGACCTCTCGATGGAGGACCTCATCCCCGACGAGGACCTGGTCGTCTCGATCACCCGCGGCGGCTACGCCAAGCGCACCCGCGCCGACCAGTACCGCACCCAGAAGCGCGGCGGCAAGGGCGTGCGCGGTGCCACCCTGCGCGGCGACGACGTGGTGGAGCACTTCATCGCGACGTCCAACCACCACTGGCTGCTGTTCTTCACCACGGCCGGCCGGGTCTACCGCACCAAGGCCTACAACCTGCCGGAGGCGGCTCGTGACGCCAAGGGCGGCCACGTCGCCGGGCTGTTGTCGTTCCAGCCGGACGAGAGCATCGCTCAGGTGCTGGCGATCCGCGACTACGACCAGGCGCCGTACCTCGTGCTGGCCACCCGCAACGGTCTGGTGAAAAAGACCCGCCTGGCCGACTACAACTCCCCGCGGCAAGCCGGCGTGATCGCGATCAACTTCCGCGAGGCCGACGACGAGCTGATCGGCGCGGAGCAGGTCTTCGCCGACGACGACATCCTGTTGGTCTCGCGCAAGGGTCAGTCGATCCGGTTCCGCGCCGACGACACCCAGCTGCGGCCGATGGGCCGGGCCACGTCGGGCGTGTCCGGCATGAAGTTCCGCGGCGGTGACTCGATGCTGTCGATGTCGGTGATCCGTCACCCGGGGAGCCCCCACGCCGAAGCTCCTCAGGAGACAGCCGCCGCAGTCGGCGCGGCCCAGCCCGAGGGTGAGCAGTTCCTGTTCACCATCACCGACGGCGGCTTCGCCAAGCGCAGCCGGATCTCGGAGTACCGCCTCCAGTCGCGAGGCGGCCTCGGGATCAAGGCGATGTCCCTGCAGAACCAGGAGCGGGGCCAGATCGTGGGCGCGTTCATCGTCTCCGACGGCGACGAGGTCCTCTCGATCACGCAGGGCGGCCAGGTCGTCCGCAGCCCGATCAACGAGAACTTCCGGCCCACCGGTCGCTCCACGATGGGCGTCAAGTTCGTGACCCCGAAGGGTGGCGACGCGGTCGCGGTCGTGGCCCGGTCGGTCGAGGCCCGTGAGGACGACGAGCCGATCGAGGGCGCCGCCGAGGCGGTCAGCGAGGCTCCGGCTGAGGCCCCGGCTGAGGTGGCGGCTGAGGCCGGCGAATCGCCTGATCTGGGCTCGGATGCAACAATCGAGGCTCCTGCACCCGACGAGTCCGGGGAGAGTGACTCCTGATGGCGGATCGCACCGCGCCGCAGACGGCCACACCGTCGGACCAGCCGTCGGCCGACCCGTCCGCTGAGGCCCGCGGAGACGCCGCGGCGGCCAAGCCGGACAAGCAGCGGCCGGTGCTTCCTCCGATGCCGGCCGAGCAGCCCGCGGCGACCAAACCGGCGCGCGGCGCCCGAAAGTCGGCGCCCGCGCGCAAGGCCCCGGCGAGCAACGGCACCGGCGCTGGCTCCAGCACCCCGGCCCCGGCTGTCCAGCCGGCGGCTCCCGCTGCAGCCGCTCCGGCCGCACCCGCAGCGAGCGGCCAGCCGGTGCGCAAGCCGGTGCTGCCCCCGCCGCCGGCGCAGCCGGCGGCTCCCAAGCTGCCGCTCAGCCAGCGGCTCCAGGCGAAGTTCGGCTCGCCCGGCGGCGCTCAGGGAGTCCCCCCGGCAGTCCCCCCGGCAGCGCCCCGCGCAACGCCCCCGCCCACTCCGGCCGCGTCTCCGCGCCGGCCTCCGCAGGCAGCTCCCCCACCCGGACCGGGCGACACCGCGCCAGTCCCGGTGACCCGATCCCTGGCCGACGGGGGCACCGCCGGCATGGCTGCTGCGTCAGCCTCGTCGCGGCCGACCGTGGCGCCGACCCCGGTGGCCCGCGCGCCGAAGGCGCCCAGGCCGGCCCGGGAGGCCCAGCAGCGGCGCACCCCCGCGGCGGGCATGCTGCGCCCCTCGCGCCGCGCGCGGCTGCGGTTGACCCGGATCGACCCGTGGTCGGTGATGAAGACGGCGTTCCTCCTGTCAGTGGCTCTGGGCATCGTGACCGTGGTGGCCGTGATGACCGTCTGGAGCGTGCTCGGCGCAGCCGGCCTGTGGGAGTCCATCAACGCCACCGTGCAGAGCGTGCTCGGCGGCGACACCGGCAGCACCTTCGACGTGACCGACTACCTCGGGACCTCACGGGTGCTCGGTTTCACCACGCTGGTGGCCATCGCCGACGTCGTGTTGTTGACGGCGATCGCAACCCTGGCGGCGTTCCTCTACAACATGGCGGCAGCGCTGCTCGGTGGCATCGAGCTGACCCTCACCGAAGACGGCAACTGAGCCGCCCGAAGCGCCCAGACGCCGTTTTGTGGGGGTCTTCCGGGGTGCGGTAATGTCCCCCTCGGTCGGCCGCGGGCCGGCTGCCGGCAGGTGCCGGACGCGGGCCTATAGCTCAGACGGTTAGAGCGCTTCCCTGATAAGGAAGAGGTCAGAGGTTCAAGTCCTCTTAGGCCCACCACCCGCACCGTCGCCCGAGGCGGGGGCCCCACAGAGTTGGGCCCGACTGGAGGGGAAACCGATGAAGAAGCTGTTGCTCGTCGTCCTGGCCGCTGCCGCCGCGGTGTTCGCGAAGAAGAAGATCGACGCCGCCAAGGGTGAGCAGGCCCTGTGGGCCGAGGCCACCGACAACGTCGACTGAGCGCATCCGGCTGACGCCGGTTCGAAGTCTCGACGCACCACCCGACAACCGGCTCCGGCCGGTCGTCGGAACCACCCGGCGTACGCCGAGGGGCCATGGCGCAATTGGTAGCGCACCTGCTTTGCAAGCAGGGGGTTAGGGGTTCGAGTCCCCTTGGCTCCACTGACATACTCGCAGGTCAGAGCCATAATGTGACCCATGTCTGCCGGATTCCACCAGCCACGATTCCTTCTGTGGGGGACTGGTGGGGGAAAGAACCCGGCCGACGCTTGCGCCTTCGTGCCCAGAGCTCGACCGACAGGCTCCCGAGTCCACTGGCGAGCAGCGATCCAAATTGATGGCAGAAATCGGATTCCGGCCCGCCGGCAGCGCCTCAGATCTAGCCTGCGACGATGCTGACCTTCATTCTCGGGGCTGTGGTTCTTTACAGCGTGGTTCGCCTCGCTGCCTCTCACGGCGCCAAGGACGCCGAGGAAGGCCGGCTCAGCCGTGAGCAGTACGAGACATTTGAGCGGATGATCGAGTCAGGCAAGCTGCCGAACCTGACGATCAAGGACCAGCCCGACGCCTCCTAGACCGAACGCCTACGGCCTGAACCCAGCCGGCGAGTTGTTGTGCTTCCTCGGGTTCCGTCTCGCGACGCAGCGCAACTCGGATCCGCCCTAATCTGCCGATGAGCGTGCTCTCGGTGGACCAGCCATCTACCCCAGCGTCGGGAGCCTAGCGAAGGCTCCAGGCCGGAGAAACGGTGTCGCCCCGCAGTGCACGGGTGCGGCACCGCCCTCCGGTTAAGTCCCAGTATGCGTTGGGCTGGCGTCCGACCATGCCTGTCAGGTCGAGTAGCCGAACCAGGATGCAGCGGTCGCGGAGTCGATGTGACGCGGCTCGGAGAGCCCGTCGCTCGGGTCGAGGTACAACCAGCCGCATCTGGGGCAGCGGAGCAGCAGGCCGTAGCCGTCGTCCGAGGCGACCTGCTCGACGTGGCCGAAGCGCATGTTCTGGTCGTCGCGGCAGTAGTCGCAGCCTCGTTCCTCCACGCCGCTCACCCTAGGCGTCCAACGCACCTGGCGGAGGGCGACGCTGCCGCCAGAGCGGGTGGCCCTAGAAGTAGTCGCCTGGGAGAGTCGTGAGCCATAGCACGAAACCGATGACGACGACCGTGAGTACGGCCATGGAGATGAGCATCCAGCGGACCCAGCGGGATGCTCCTGATCGAGACACGGTCGCAGGCTACGGGTAAGGGAGGAGCGGCGCCGACGAACTGCGGGTTCTCTATCGACCGAGCGCGGTCGTGCCGAGATCAGGGCGCCCGCTTCTAGCGCGGGGGACCGTAGCGTTCCCAGTGCTCTGCTCGGTCGGCCCCTTGGACTTGCACTGCCTTGAACTCTTCCTCAGTCCACGCGTCCTCGAGTCTGCCTTCTTCCAACTCGGCCACGGTGTACCAGTTGGGTCCGTAGTCCTCTCCGGGGCGGTTGCGGCGCCCATCGAGCCAGTGCACCTGGTACCAGAGCCACTCCCGCTTGACCCACGGCCGGGGCAGGGAACGCATCGGGACAACTTCAGTCGTGAGGAAGGCCACTGTCTGGCCCTCGCGCCTCAGTTCCCACACGGAGTCGCGGTAGGGATCCAACCGTGGGTCGTGGGGCCACTCGGTTGAAGACCTCCCGGCGCTGAACCTCATGAGGGCCATTCTCATTCGAGAGGGCCCGAGCCGCTCGACATTCACGGATCTGCCTCGGGTCGAGAGCGGCACCGCCGATGAGGGGGTGCCTCCACTTGCTAGCCTCCCCGCATGTCCGAGACGTTCAGGACCAACTGGCGGGGGTGGCTCGCTCCTCGGAGGGTTACGCCGTCCGACTGATGGGTCGGAACGATCTCCAGTACCGGGACGAGTTCGGCGAGTTGAGCATCTTCGTTGAGCCGATGGCCGACTGGAAGGACATCGTTGTTGACATGACGACGGTGCCCGACCTGCCCGAACGATCGCGTGACGTACTCCTGTCGCGACTGCAACGAGCGTTTGAGTTCAGGGGCTGGAGCCTCATCGAGTCAGGCGGCTGACCGCCCGGATCTAGCCGCGTAGCGTGCGCTCGAAGACGCACGCTTCTGCCGCGTAGCGTGCGCCGAGGATCCGTGCGCATCGCGTGACTCGTGGCCCTACTGTGTCGTGGTGGCGCAAGATCGAGACCTCGCTGAGCACCCGACTTTCGGTCGTGGCCTCCTCCTTGCACTCGTGACGAACCTGGCGATCGCCGTCGCGACTATTCCGATCGCCGACCACTGGAACGCCCGGGGAGGGGTGGCTGTCACAGACCGGCTGTTGGCGTTCATCGACGGGTGTCTCTGAGAGGGGAATGAGTACGTCATCAACGCTGTCGCCGTGTCATTCGTTGAGGACTTCGGTGTCTACCCCGGTGAATCGGATGCGCTCCTGGCACGCTGGCCACCAGCTCTCCGAGCGGAACTGGGACGGTAGAGAGAGAGCGACCGCTTCTGCCGCCGAGAGCTTGTAACCGATGAGCCGTGGCTGTGAGATACAACCACCGCTTCGTCCCGTTCGGGAACGTCATGACCCTCGCCTGCGTCAGACTGGGTGAGGAGGTCAACATGGGGCGTTCAACGCTGCTTGCAGCCGTGGTACTTGCCGCGATGTTGTCTGGTTGCGGGACTGAGACGACGGCCGAGGATGAGCCGGGACCTTCCTCGGCCATGGATGACGCGCCCTTCGTGGTGGCTGACGGCGAGATCAAAGTGTCCTGCGGGGGCGGCGGCGAAGGTTGGCTTCCCTCAGTCATGACCAAGGGCGTACAGGGTGCTCTCACAGACGACGAGGCCACAGACATATTCGAGCACATTCTGAGTGACCCCAGGACGGGCGAGGAGGCCTCTCTGAGCCTCTTCCCCGACGGCGTCGACGTCGAGTGGCGCGTGCTACACGGTGACGACAACTCCCTCACGATCGGCCTGGGACAGTGGACCGAGCAAGGACCAACGGGCAACGGCACGTACACCCTCAGCCTCGGGCGCGAAGGCAACACATGGCGGGCCGACGGTTGGGGCGAATGCCAACTGTCTCCGGTGCTGAAGGAAGGCCACAGCTGGGCGGAGGTGACCGCGGTCACGGGCAACCCCGAGAGCGCCCGGCTCACAGCCCAGGTCAACGAACGCGAATGCGCGAGTGGCCGTGACCCCGAGCCATTCCTGCATGAACCCTTCGTGGTGGAGACCGACAAGTCGGTCATCATCTACTGGACGTCGGAACCGCCGAGGGGCGCCCAGAACTGCCAAGGAAACCCATCAATCGACAGAGTCGTTGAACTCAAGCAACCGCTCGGCACGCGGCTGGTCCTCGACGGGTTCAGATACCCGCCTCGAGAAGTGCGACCACGCTAGTGGCGCTCGGCCGCCTGTCCGCGTGATTCCTCCTGGCGGCTCTCTCCGGGGCATCCGCATCTGCCGCGACTCGTGCGCGGAGCTGCCGAGATCAGTGCCTCGGGTTGCCTGATGGATCTGGGTTACTTGGACAGTGGCGATTCTCCACTGCACGACTCCATGGTTTCGACAATCCAAGTGTCGTCATCCAGAACGACGAGACCTAGTTCTGAGGAGGCGGTCCCGTCAGCACGCAAGAGGTAGGCGGTGGCATGCGACTCTGTCTGTGACTTCACGACGACATCGCCACCGGGTTTGGCAAGGACTCGGGCCGCCGCCTCGGCTGTCGCCGCACCTCCTGTCGAGCTGAAGAAGTCGAGGGTGCCAGCGCTGCGCATTTCTGTGTCGCACGTGAGTTCATGGACCACCGCGGACTCTGCGGACGGTTCCCCCGTCGCATCGCCTCCAGACCCTTCGCCCCGACCGTCTTGCGCGGTCACCGCGCCGCAGCCTGCTAGGAGGATGGGAAGCAGGACCGCCGCCAACCGCATCTGCACACCCATGGCGGACGTCCCTTTCGTCAGCATCACTACTCCCAGGAATGCGAGGAGGCTCGAACGTGAGACGCGCCTGCGCCGCGACTGGTTCCGCTGCCGGTCAAGTGTCGCATCGGCGTGGGGCCTGGCGCACGCATCTGGCAGATCGTGATGCTCGGTCGTGCCGAGATGAGTGCGTCCCTCGTTACGGTTTCCGCATGCCCCCCTGCTTCGATGTCTACACCTGGATTCGCACCGACGACCGACCTGCGATCCTCTCCCGGTTCGTCGAGCGTTACGTCGATCGTGCTGACCCAGGGGACCCGCGCTTCGACGCGTTCCTCCGCACGTTCGTTGCAGAGACGCCGTCACCGGGCGACACCGAGGCGCTGGCCGACCTTCGGCGCGATGCGGACGCCAAAGCGGCGTTCTCGCTGTATCTGAGGGCGGAGCGTTTCCACGGGGCCATCGTGACGCTGACCGAAGAGGGCGACATCGTTCTAGGTTTGAGCCTCGATGATCCACTAAACGATCCCGACATCGAGCGTCAGGCCTCTACGGTCCTGGCACGGCTCATGGATGAGTTCGACGGGAGCGCAGGGATCGGCGGGGTGGAGTTGGCACCTCCTCAATCCATCAGGGAGTGGGTCGAGGACGCACTGGTGGTGCTGCGGGTCGGGAGCGTCTGAGCGCACTCATCTGCCGCGAGTCGGGCGTTGACGCTCGGGTCATCGGGTGCGGGGATCAGGTGATGAGTGAAGTCATCATCACCTCCCACGAGATCGCATCCATTCATGACCGCCTCTGGCGGGCGGTCGCGGCGTTCCTGGCCCGCTACAAGGGCCAGAGCCGTGTCCATGTCGAGTCCGACCTCCGCGGCTACCTGAACTGGTGCCGCGAGCGCCGTCTGGATCCGCTCGCAGTGGAACGGGTGCACGTGGAGCTGTTCTTGCGGTGGATGCAGGAAGTCCGCTGCCTCAAGCCCTCCACCGTGTCCCGGCGACTGTCGGTGGTCGCGGGGTTCTACCGCACCTGCGTCATCGACGCAGTGATCCCCACCTCGCCCGTCGAGCACGTCCGCCGGCCCAGGGTGCCCGCGGAGTCGCCCACGCTGGGGCTGACACATCTGCAGTTCGAGGCGCTGCTGACTGCGGCCCGCGACTCGACCAACCCTCACGACTACGCGCTGGTCGCGATGCTCGGCCTGCTCGGGCTGCGGGTCTTCGAGGCCACCGGGGCCGACATCACCGACCTGTCCGAGGTCCACGGCCACCGTGTCCTGCACGTCCACGGCAAGGGCGACAAGGTCGTTGATGTCCCCCTCCCGCCCGCGGTCGGCCGGGCCATCGACAGGGCCGTGGCCGGCAGGACCGGCGGCCCGATCTTGCGGACGCGGACCGGCAGCCGGATGGACCGCCACTGCGCCACCCGCCGCCTCCAAGCCCTGGCCAAGACCGCCGGCGTGACCGGGATCAGGATGCACCCCCACATGCTCCGACACACCTACGTCACCACCATGCTCGACGCCGGCGTCGACCTGCGAGACGTGCAGATCGCCGCGCGGCATGCTGACCCGCGCACCACGATGCGCTACGACCGGGCACGCAACAACCTCGACCGGCACGCCAACTACATCCTCGCCGCGTTCATGGCAGCCAGCACCTGACCCCGGGATTTCGTGGTCAGCGTCGGCGGAAGGCTCCGCGTTCCCACCAGTCAATCGCGGGCCCGTCAGCGATCAGGGCCGCCGTCGAAGCCACGTCGTGGGCGTTGCAGAACGTCCACAGCTTCTTCACCGCGCGGCTGTACCGGAAGAGCTCGGCATCGGCGTCGAAGGCATCCAACTCGCCCGAGCGGTATCTGCTGATCGCCTCCCCGGCCCGGTTCAGCAGCAGGCCAAGCTGCTCCTCGTGGTACGCCCCCACCTGCTCAACCGCCGCCCGACGCTCCGACCTCGCCGTCATACCCCACGACGCTACCCAAGACGGCGCGCTCCGTCGTCCCCGATGACCGAAGACCCGCCCGACTTGCGGCAGATCCGGACGGTTTATCCCGCGCCGACACTCTCCAACAGGCTGCGCACGGTCCCGGGACGTGGACCCACGACGACGATCACTTGATCGCAAGCCTCGCACGCTATGGCGTCGACAACCCGTGAGTTCATCTCCAGCAACGGACCGGCCGAAAGCCTGCGCAAATCCGCCCCATCCACGCGACGCCATGGAGCAGTCACATCGGCCCAGTGCTCGGAAAAGGGTGGGATGCCATACGACGCCAGGAACACTGTCGTGGACAGTCTCGAAGCCTTCTTGATGCAATCGTCGACGAGAGTGTTCAGCGCGACCACGCTGTCCTGGCTGCTCGGCACCCAATGACCACAATCGGTCGGCCGAGACACGGGCCAGCCTGACGTCGCCGCCAGGCTCAACGTCACGCGAGGGGCGGAGGGACTGGGGCCGTCGACTACTGACGATGATCCGGTCTCGGAGGGACCGCTCGCGCACGCCTCGCAGACGAGAAGGAGGCTGAGCAGAAGCCATGCTCGGAACATTGGGCCTCCTCGGCGAGGTCGTCACATGAGGAACCCGTCGAGTGCGCCTACGACCGGGAGTTCCCACCCGCATTGTGCCAGTGATGTGCAGCGTCCGACTTTCGGCAGAGTTGCGCACTACTCGCGCTGATGTGCGGTCGTTCCTGGCAGGATCCCAGGGTGGCACCTATGACCTACGAGCAGTTGCCCTACGAGTCGATGGAGCAGACGCTCCGGGAGGTTGGGTCGGGCGACTCAGACCGGGTGGTCCCCGCCGTCCTGGGCGCGGCTCTGGAATCCCCCGAGCGCGAGTGGGTCGAGGCGTGCGCGGTCGCCCTCACCAACGCAAAGGACACCGAGGTGCGTCGAGCGGCGATCTTGGCAATCGCACACCTTGCCCGCCGCTTCCGGCGCGTGAGTCCCGCCGCTGTCTCCGCAGTGATCGAGCGGGCTCTCCACGACGAGGCCCTTGCAGGGACGGTTGACGACCTGCGTGACGACCTCGAAACGTTCGGCGTCGCGCTCTGACACTCGACCGACCATCGGCATCTCCGATCGCCTGGCGGCTGTACGTGTGGTCACGATCCCTGCGTAAGGCCGTACTTCTCGCGCATGAACGCCCAGAACAGCGGGACGGCATCTGACGCGTCCCTTTCGATGACGTCGGCGATGCCTACGAGCGGAACATGCTCAACGACGATGCGGTCGGCTGGGATGTGTTTCATGCCCATCGCTCCATGCACGAGTACAACGTCGAGTGGGGGCATGCCGACCGGGCTCGGCGTCACGATCAGATCCCACATCGACGTCGTGAATTGCAGCTCTCCACCCAATCCCGACGAAATGATGCTGTCGACGATCTGAGCGACTGGCGAAACAACCGGCGGCGCGTCCCGGTACCGGTTGCCGAGAGCCTCCCAGTCATGCCCGGTAACAGGATGGGGCCAGCCACCAGTGCGCACGGTCCCAAGGTTAGTCGCTCCGGACCGACCCATCCGACCATCGGCAAAGGTGCGCGCCCGGCGGCAGATCAGTGCGCCCGGCGATGTGCGAAGACCTCGCTCATCGGGGTGCGCAACGCCTCACCGCAGACCGTGCAGATGTAGTCGTTCACCCCGACGCGTGTCAGGCCCCTCTGGACGTGGTTGGACGGGCAGTCGAGATTCGTACACCATTCACTCCCCGCCATCGTCAGACCTTCCGTCTCCATTTCCGGATCATCGCCCGGTGCGAAGGGTTCAAGTCCGGAGACCGCCAGTCCACCGCAGTCCTCGCACGGGCGGTCCGTGGGCTGCTCATCGGCGCTGGACACGACCACGACTGTAGTCCCGACATGCGCACGGATCTCGGCAGATCCGGGCACATGACTGGCGCTCAAACGAGCGGCCCCAGGACACCGTCAACTCCTTGTTCCGCTCTCGGTTTGTGAGCCTCCATGACCGACCCTCGAATGCTGTCACCACGATTGCCACTGACGCCCTTTGACGAGGACCCACGAGTCCGGAAACGGCCACCCCGCCACAGCCGCGAAAGGCTTCAAAACTGAGCGGCACGCATGCTACGAAGGTCCGTAGATCGGTCCGCCCCTCGGGGCGGGCCGAGAGTCATTTCAAGGCTAGGTGACGAGTATTGACGGGCGGTGACGAGGCCGATGCACGGTGGAGTGAAGTTCTACCGCGGCTCCGCGGCTGCCGCGCGCTCCTACGTCGAGGCCGATCACTCGCGCGCCGACGACTACTACCTGGCCGAAGGCAGCAACCTGGCCGAGCACTACACCGCAGGCCCCGGAGTTGTGCAGCGCGTCGGCGATCTTGATGGCCCGACGTATGAGCGCTGGGTCGCCGGCTACGACGTGCTGACCGGCGCGGCCAAGGGGCGCCTGCGCGATGACGCACGCGCGCTGCGGTTCGTCGAGGTCGTCGTGAACGGGCCGAAGTCCTGGTCGCTCGCTGCCGCACTCCACCCCGACGTCGCGGCGGCGTACGACGCGGCGATGGGCCGGGCAGCGAGCGAGGTGATCGGTTGGGTGGCCGAGCACGCCACCACCCGGGTCGGGCCACGCGGCCGGCAGGTGCAGGTGCCGGTGGAGATGGTCGAGGCCGCCGTCGTACGCCACTACACCTCGCGAGCCGGCGACCCGCACCGTCACCTCCATGTGCAGATCAACGCACGCGTCTTCGCGCGCGGGGCGTGGCGTGGACTGCACTCGGTCGGTGTCGTCGACAGCATCGAGGCGCTCAACGGGATCGGTCACGCGGCCGTGATGTGCGACCCCGGGTTCCGGGCCGCGCTCGCTGCGTGCGGCTACGGCCTCGACGACGACGGCGAGATCGGTCAGCTCGCGCCGTACGCCGGCGGGTTCAGCCAACGCGCGGCACAGATCAACCGCAACGTCGACCGGTACGAGGCCGCATGGCGAGCCGAGCACCCCGACCAGGAGCCCGGGCCGCGACTGCGGCGTAGCTGGGACCGACGCGCGTGGTCGGACGCGCGGCCCGACAAGGTCGTACCCCAGGGCGGCGCCGACCTCGTCGCCGCGTGGAACCGTGAACTGCGCGACCTCGGCTTCACCCCACCGACCAATCCCGTAACGGAGCCGGGTCTCCAGATCGGTCGGATCAACCGTGACGTCGCCGCCGACCTCGTGCTCACTCGACTCGGCGCGAAGCGGTCGGCATGGAACGCCGCGGACATCCGCGGCGAAGCCGAACGACTGATCGCCTCCATCGGCGTGGTCGCCGAGCGACCCGCCCGGCACGAGCTGGTCGAGGACATCGCCGACCGCGCCAGAACACGATGCGTACCCCTGCTGGAACGCGATGACGTCCCCGAGCACGTCCGCAGCCTGACCTCCCAGCGAGTCCTCGCCGTCGAAGCCGACCTGGTCGACAGCATCGCCGCCCGCGCCGCACGACCCGTGAACCACACCGGCCGGCTCCGCGGCATCGACCACCTCGACCCCGCGCAACGCCGCGTCGTCGCGGCACTCGCCGGCGACGCCCGTCTCCTCGTGATCGAAGGCGCCGCCGGCACCGGGAAGACCACGACCCTCGCTGCCGCGCGCGACGTACTCGACGACGCCGACCGCAGGTTCGTGGTCGTCACGCCCACGCTCAAGGCAGCCCAAGCCGCGCAGCAGCAGGTCGGCACCGATGCGTTCTCCGCCGCCTGGCTCGTCCACCAGCACGGCTACCGATGGGACGAGGACGGCCACTGGTCACAGACCGACGCCGCGCCCGAGGCCCGCGCACGCCTGCTCCCCGGCGATGTCCTCCTCGTCGACGAGGCCGGCATGCTCGACCAGGACACCGCTCGCGCGCTGTTCGCCATCGCCGACCGAGCGCACGCCACCGTCGCGCTCCTCGGCGACCGCCACCAGCTCCCGGCCGTCGGCCGCGGCGGTGTCCTCGACCTCGCCGCACGCTGGGTGCGACCCGCAGCGCACCACGAACTCGAGTCGATCCACCGGTTCAGCGACCCCGCATACGCCGACCTCAGCCTGCTCATGCGCTCTGGTGAGAGGGCTGGTGAGGTCTTCGACGCCCTCCTCGAACGCGGGCAGGTCGTCGTGCACGCCAGCGACGTCGAACGCACCGCAGCCCTGGCCGCGATCGGCGCCGACGGCGACCAGCTCGTCATCACCGACACCCGCGACCAGGTCGCTGCGCTCAACGCAGCAATCCGCGACCGCCGACACTGCGTTGGTGAGCAGTCTGGTGAGCTCCTCACGCGTCGTGGCGAGCCGATCGGTCTCGGCGACCGGGTCGCCACCCGACGCAACGACCGCGACCTCGGAGTGGCCAACCGCGACACCTGGACCGTGGCCGGGGTCGGCGATGACGGCAGCCTCCTCGTCATCGGGCGCGCCGGTCGGCGCACCCTACCCGCCGAGTACGTCCACGAGCACGTCGAGCTCGCCTTCACCACCACCGCCTACGGAGCCCAGGGCGAGACCGTCGGCACCGCCCACCTCGCACTCGGAGAAACGACCGGCGCCGCCTCGGCGTACGTCGGCATGACCCGCGGCCGCCACCGCAACGTCGCCCACCTCGTCGCCGAGTCCGTCGACGACGCCCGCAGCCAATGGGTCGACGTCTTCAACCGCGACCGCGCCGACCTCGGCCCCCAGCACGCCGCGGAGAGAGCCGCTGACGACATCGACCGGTACGGACCCAACGCGCAGCCGCCCGCCGTCGGGCTGCAGGCCGCAGTGCTGCGCGACGGCCCACGTCGCCCACCCCAGCCGGTCCCGGCTTCCCCACCGAGATCCCGCGGGATCGGCCGCTGACCAACTTCCTCGTGCCGAGTGATCGCCCGGAGCGGCCTGAATGACATAGGTGACCAGGAGAGGCTCGGGTCTCGACAGCAGCAGTCACAGATGTCCGATCCGCCGACCGCAGGGCTGCTTCTCCGGTTACGGAGCCGCCGAATCCGTTGGCGGCCACGACGAGAGGAGACGTGATGGTGACACCCATCGGCATCCCCGAAGACTGGGATGACAACAACCTGATCCTGTTCGAGGAGTTCTGCGAGCTCATCCGCACACCGCAGCGCACCGTCCGCGACTGGCGCAGGCGCGGCGTCGGCCCACGCTGGACCCGCCTCCAAGGGGTCGGCCGGCTCTACATCACCGTCGCCGAGGCCAAACGCTTCCTCACCTCGGCCACCGTCCCACGAGCCGAGGCACGTTCCGATGGCTGAGCGACGCCCCATCCCGGTCTACCTCAGCCTCGAGGACGCGGCCGAAGCCATGTCGGTCTCGGTCAAGACAATCCGACGCTGGATCGCCGCCGGCACCCTGCCCGCGTACCGCTGCGGCAAACGGGCCATCCGGATCAAGCTCGAGGACCTGGAGGCCGCGCCTCGGCCGATCCCGTCAGCGCGGTGGTGATGCCGGAGAACGTCGAGTCGGCGGTGATTGACTGTGCATCGTGGCCGAACCGTCCGACGTCCAGCACCTGGTGAAGCAGCTGATGGCAGGCGCCAGCCCCGAGGAGAACAAGGCGCTCCTCGACGCCCTGATGAGCGGGCAGGTGACCAGCATCCTCGACAGACTTCAGCGCGACGAAGCGCCGACGCTGCTTCCGGTCCCGAGCGAGGTCCGCGGCTTCCGGCTGCGTCTGGACCTGCACGGCGCGCGGCCTCCAGTCTGGCGCCGCCTCGAGCTGCCCGGTGACCTCAGCCTGCCGGGGCTACATGACGTGATCCAGGCCGCGATGGGGTGGTCCGACAGCCACCTGCACCGGTTCCGCACCGGCATGGACCACCGCTCGCCGTACTTCGTTACGCCCTTCGACATTGACGAGGGCGAGGACGGGATGCTCGAGGACGACGTACGACTCGACCAGCTCGTCGCTGAGAAGGGCGATGAGCTCTGGTACGAGTACGACTTCGGCGACGGCTGGGACCACAAACTGCTGGTCGAGGAGGTGCTCGACAAGCCGCCGCCGACGGCTCGTTGCACCGGCGGGCGGATGGCCTGCCCACCAGAGGACTGCGGCGGTATCGGCGGCTACGAGGAGCTGGCCGCCTGGGTCCGCAGCGGGTACGACGACGCTCAGCTTCCTGGGGTTTTCGACGACGCTGCTCATGCCCGTGACTGGCTGCCGGTCGACTGGTCCCCCGACCATTTCGACGTCGACGAGGCCAATGCCGCGCTCGCGATCGCGATCGCGGAGCCCGTCGAGGTCACCGGCGAGCTGGGGAATCTGGCCGAGCAGTTGGAGCGCCGGGGCGTTCGGCTGCTGCGAGAGGTCCTGGGCCGTCCGCTCGCCCACGGCTCGACCGAGGTCACCGACCCCGACGCTGCCCGGCTGACCGAAACGTACCGGATCTTCCTTGAGGTCATCGGCGAAGGCGTAGCCCTGACCGCTGCCGGCTACCTGCCGCCGGCCGTCGTCGAGCAGGTCGCCGAGCGCAGCGGGATCAGCGACTGGTGGATCGGCAAGGCGAACCGCGAGGACCTCACCTACCCCGTCGCCGACATCCGCACCACCGCGCGCGGCCTCGGGCTGGTCAGCGTGCGCAAGGGCCGAATCGCACCGACCGCGGCCGCCAAGCGTTGTGGACACGACGCGCACGCGCTCTGGCGTCACATCGTCGGTCGCCTCCCGCTAGGCAACAAGGACTCCGAGCGCCACGCGGGCTGGATGGCACTCGCCGTGGTCAGCAGCGGCGTACCGGCCCAGGAGTGGCGCCGCGAGATCAGCGAGCTGCTGCTCGCACTCGGGTGGCGCAGCGGGAGCGACCGTTTCTCGCCGCCGCCCGCCAACAGCCTCACTCTGGATGTCCTCCACCAACTGGCCGGTGCGGCGCGCGTCAGCTGGGGCGAGATCCAGGGCGTGGACCTCGCCGTCGCGGCCACCGCACGCGCCGTGATCCGGAGGCGATGAGCACTTCGGTGACGCGCGCCGCCGATGGGCTGACTGTCGTGGTCTACGTCGTGGGTCGGACGTAGTGCGAACCCCGTCGCTCGCCACGCAGTTCGAGCTGGCCGGTGTCTGTGAGCCGCTTGAGGACGGTCCGTGCTTGACCGGGGCTGAGGTGGCAAAGCTCGGCGGCCTTGCCGCGGGTGATGGTTCCGAACTGCTCGACGTACGACAAGATCATGTGCTCCTGCTGGATCGGATCGGTGTCCCGCAGCCGAACGTACTCGCTGGACTGGGCAAGGCGGTAGAACGCCGCGGTGAGGTGGTGGCGGCGGTTCCGCCCGGGTCCCCTGGACTCGACCAGCCCCATCTCGGTGAGTCGGGCAAGGTGAGTGCGAGCCGAGGATTCCGACTCCTGGAGGGCCTCGACCAGCTCCGCTGTTGTCTCAGGACCCATGGCCTTGAGCTCGTGCAGGATCTGGAGTTGGGGCAGAAGCAGCACGCGGCCACTCGCGTCTTCGTACTCGAGCACGAATCGCACCATCTCGAGGTCGGCATCGCTGGTGCTGATCTCGACGATGACGGCGTGGCGATTGGTTGCCGAGTAGTCGGGGACGCCGCGGCCCATCCGGAGCAACTGGACATACATCCCGCGGATACCTCGACCAGCACGGTCGACGATGCCAGCGCGTTTGAACGCTTCCGCGAGGATGGGACTGCGCGGCTTCGAGTCATCGAGGAAGTTCTGAAGAGTGATTCCCGCCGGGAAGCCGCCGGGGCTTCGGACCCGGAAGCGATCTTCGCTGAGCTGGACCGATACGGGCCCGGTCTCGGAGTAGTCGCGGTGCACCAGCGCGTTGGCGATGGATTCGCGAATGGTGCCTTCTGGCACGCGGGGAACGCCGACCCGGTGCAGGCCGACCATGAGTTCCTGCTCGGGGTTGCGCACACCGATGAGTTCAAAGAGTCGCTCGGCCGTGCGAAAGAGCGGTAGCCGCACCGTCTCGTTGGTGGTGACGGTCGTGCCGCGGAGCTCCTGGAAGACGACCTCGGCAGTGGGTATGAACCGCTCAAGGGCCATGGACGTGCCGAATAGCAGGATGGCGCCGAGCGTGAGCTCGTTGTCGTGCTCGGGCAGCACAAGGCGAAGGCTACGGAGCACTTCCTCGTTGCTGAGCTCTGCCAGCGCACGGTCCCCCTTCCCGGCCGCACACAGTCGCCGGAAACGGTCGAACTCGACGGGGTCGAGGGCCTCGAGGGTTGCGCCGCGTGCCGGGGTTGCTGCGTAGTCCCGCCCGTGAGCGCTCAAGCCAACCGAGAGCATCTCGTGCAGTGGGTAGGCAATGCACTCGGGCTTGCCGTCCGCTCGGAGTGATCGCCGGACGTACTTCCCTGACTTGGAGCCGACTGGGACCGGCGCCTCTGGAACGTCGATGACGGCGACTGACAGGTTGTCCAGTTCGACCAACTCGATCGAGGTCGCGAGCGGAGACTCCGTCTTGTTCAGGATCATCGCCTGCAGGAGGTGGGGCTGCGTCGATAGTCCATGTCGGGGCTCAAGGCCCGTGATGGTGCCGTCGTCCTCGACCCCGAGGAGCAGTCGCCCGCCGTCGCCGTTGGCCAGGCAGATGACGGCATCGACGATGTCGTTGTCACTCATCGCCGACCGCTGTCCGCGCTTGAACTCCAGGGTGAAGGACTCGCCTGCCGCGATGAGGTTGGTCAGCTCGTTCGGACTCACGCCACCATAGTTATGCATACTTATGGCTCTGGCAAGCGAGCAAGCCGGAGCCGATCATATTTATGTATTTCATTGATCGCGCCGCGCGCTCCAGGCGTGGTACGTCGCACCGATCTTCTCGGCGAGGGCCTTGTCCCGGTCGAGGGTGGCGTGTTGGTAGATCGCCATCGCCGCCTGGGAGGCATGACCTGCCCGGGCCTGGAGCTCGGCTGCAGTCGCTCCGTGCTGGCCGGCCAGCGTCAGGGCGGTGTGGCGCAGGTGATGGATCGTTAGGTCGGGGCGACCGGCCGCCTCGCGGGCGGGGCGGTAGCGGTCCATCAGGTAGCGGACGCTCATATGGTCGGTGCGGTCGCCGGGGAACAGCAGCCCGGACGGACCGGCTGCCGCGTGCTCGAGCAGGTGTTTCTGCAGCATCGGCAGGAACGGCGGCGGCACGTGCACCGTACGAGCTCCACTCCTGGTCTTCGGCGAGCTGATCGGGCGCCCGCACTCGGGACATGCACCGCGGGCCGACGGGTCCGCATCCTTGTCGACCTTACGCGTGACGTCGATCCGGCCGGTAACACCATCGACGTCGGATCGTCGCAGCTCCAGCAGCTCGCCCTCGCGCAGGCCGACGTACGCGGCGAGCACGATGAGCAACCTCAGCCGCTCGGGCATCGCCTCGACGATCACAGCGAGCTCGTCGAACGTGGCCGGCACGGCGACGCGCTGCACCGGAGCACTGCTCGCGCCACGGATCTTGGGCGGCGCCCGGTCGATCAGCTCCTCCTCCTCGGCCGCCTGCAGCAGCGAACGCAACAGCCGGTACGCCGCGGCGTTTGTCGAATCGGTCGACGCATCGAGCGACGCGCGCCAGGCCTTCATCTCGGACAGCGTGACATCGCGCAGTGGCATCTCACCGAAGTAGGGAAGGATCCGCGACGAGAGAAGCGACTCGTAGCCGCGCACGGTGTTGGGTCGCAGGCCGCGCTCCTTCAGGTAGCGCTGCGAGAACGCCCCGACCGTGTTGGTCTCCGCCTCGCGCTCACGACGCTCAGCGGCAACCTTGCGGGCGGCTGGCGGCGTCCACGCGTCGCGGTCGATCAACGCCCGCTCCGTCGAGAGCCAGGCCTCGGCGTCCATCTTGGTGCCGAAGCTGCGCGAGTAGCGCGTGCCGTCAGGCATCGCATACCTCGCGCGGTAGGAAACGCCGCTCGCGCTGGCGCGTCGTTCGACCTCGCCGAATCCCCGCCGTCGAGCCATCCCGAGACCTCCCAGAACCACCTGTGGGGGACTGTCCCCCTAACCCCCTGCTGCCGCGCCCCCTTGCTCCGTAAGTAGGGCGTGGGGGACCCATGGGGGAAAGAATGGCAGATCACGCCCATCCGTGACCACCTGTGACCTGCAGTTTCACGCTCAGGGAGGTTTCCAACGAGGTGATTTTGGCTGCTTTGCAAGCAGGGGGTTAGGGGTTCGAGTCCCCTTGGCTCCACCACGAGAAACCGCAGGTCAGCCTGCGGTTTCTCTCGATTTGCGGCCTCCACGTGAGAGCCTCCGCCTCCGTGGGTTGACGCCACTCGTCGAGGTGCCCGTACCCGCGACGAAGACGACCCGCGAAAGCCGCCCCAACCTAGGCTGGAGCCCGCAGCGTTCTTAGGGTGACAGGTCCGGACCGATGCGGAGCAGCGCGTGGATGAGCAAGAGTTCACCGAGTGGGCGGCCGGGTGCCAGCGGTCCCTGCTGCGCTCGGCGTACCTGCTGACCGGTGACCTGCAACGCGCTCAGGATCTGGTCCAGGAGGCCCTGGTCAAGGTGGCGCTTCGCTGGTCGCGGCTCAAGGACGGCAACCCGACGGCGTACGCCCGCAGGATCGTCATGAACGACAACGTCAGTTGGTGGCGACGGCGGCGCCGGGAGACGACCGGTTTCCAGCCCGACGACTCGGTGCCGGAGGAGGTGAGCAGTGACCCGGTCACCGCCCTCGTCGTACGGCGGGCCCTGATGCGGCTCACACCAGCCCAGCGGGCGGTGCTGGTGCTGCGACACCTCGATGACCTCTCCGAACGCGAGACGGCCGAGGCCCTCGGCGTCAGCGTCGGCACCGTCAAGAGCCAGAACGCAGCCGCTCTGGCCCGGCTGCGTACGGGCGCGCCCGAACTGCTCGACCTGATTGGAGGACCTCATGCGTGAGCTCCACGACCTTCTGGCCCAGGCCACCGACCGCATCGAGAGCCCCCGGCTCGAAACGGTGGCGCTCCTGGCGGCGCGGCGCCGGCGCACCCGCCGTCGTGGCGCGGGGGCAGCGGTCGTGGCATCTGCCCTGGTCGTCGCGGTCTTGATCGGTACTCACGTTGGCGGTGACCGCGGGGGCAACCTGCCCCCTGCCGCGCCCTCTAGCCAGACCCCGACCACCGATCCGACGCCCACCCGCCCCGCCTCCGGTGAGAAGGTCTGGCCCCGGTGGGACCCACGTGACGTCGACCAACTACCCGCGGCTCCCGTCGAGATCGCCCCGGCGCTTCCGGACGTGATCGACCCGCCCGCCTCGTCTCCCCTGTTGGGTGACGACCCGGTCAGTGCCGCAGTCCTCGCGGTTGAGCAGGACGGCGTCGCCCAGGTGCTCGGCACAGACGGAGCTTGGCGAACAGTGCCGATCGACGGCAGATCTCCCAGAGTCACCCTCAGCCCTAAGGGCACCCGGCTCGCGGTCGACTACTCATACAGGACGCCGGAACACGACTACGGCGTGACGGTGTACGACCTCGCCACCGGCAGTAGCCGGGCGCTGCCGCCGCCCGTTGGTTTCGAGCCGCGGGACACAACCGTCTGGTCGTTCTTCGACGAGGACACGATGCTCTTCAGCAGCGGTCCGCAGGCGTACCTCGTCGTGGTCGACTCCGGCGAGACCGAGGAGACCATCATCCCGCCTGGGATGTCGACGACCTTGGACCCCGCGGGCAACTGGCTGGCGAGCGCCGACTTCACTCAGCCAAACGTCCTCACGGACTACGCGGGCGGAACCCCTCGTGAGGTGAGCATGGACCGGACCGGCCGTCTCTCTCACATCCTTGCCGACGAGGGCACCGTCGTCGGCACGACGTACGACGACCAGCGATACTCGGTGGTGGTCGCCGACCGCGAAACGCTGACCCCGCAGTTCCGGCTCCCGGTGCTCGACCACGATGGCAACTACAGCAACTGGGGCCTCCATCCCATCGCGGTCGCCGACGACGGGACGGTCATTCTGCGGGTTGCCGCGATCGGGCGCCAGGTCTATGGCTTCCGGCTGGTGGCCTGGGACCCAAGGAGCGGTGAGCTGTCGATCGTCAGCACTACGGCCCTTCCGGTCGAGGCGTCGGTGGACTTCGTCCCCAGCATGCTGCGCGCCGTCAACCCCGCCTGAGCAGCGGACGCAACCTCTTCGGTCGCGGCCCCCGACGGAACGGCGGCTCTCGACCGTACGACCTGGGGCGCAGAGCTCTGTCACGCAGGGCGGCGGGGGGCTCGAGTAGCTTCTAGGCCTACCAGCTGCGAAGCTGCCGGGCGTGGCCATCGAGTACGAGCGCTTCGAGCGCTCGCGGCCTGCGACCCGATACATGGAGTCGATCCGTTCGGTCGATCGGCTGGCTGGCCAGCTCCACGCGGCGCTCGAGCTGGAGTCCGCAGCAATCGACGCCGCCCACGTCCACGGCGCGAGCAGCTCGGCTGTCCAACGCATCGTCTCGTCGATCCTCAAGGACCATCTGGGCTTCGACGAGGAGGTGCTGTTGACCCATGAGGACGGGATCGTCTCGAGGCCACGGCCGGACTTCTTCTACCGACTCGGGCCCGATGAAGGGGTGATCGCCGAGGTCGAACGAGGCGGCACCGTCACGAACAACCACGACCTCAAGGATATGTGGAAAGCGCATATCGCTCCGGACGCCCAGCACCTGTTCCTCATCGTCCCGAACTCCAACTGGCGAGAGGACGGCAAGTCACGCGAGCGGCCCTATATCCGTGTCACCCACCGCATGGGTGCGTTCTTCGGCGACCCTCGTCGCGAGATCGACGTGCTGACCTGTCACGTCTTCGGGTACGGGCGAATCGCCTGACGATAGGCCGTTTGTCTATGTCGTGACGGGGGGACCAGGTGAAGCTCTAGGTATCCGAGTCAAAGGGTGGCCCAGGCGGTGCGCGGCCGTGCGAGGATCGGCAAGGCAAGGAGGCCCTGATGCGAAATCTCCGCGAGGTTGTCGCGACTGCAGTGCAGCGCCGGCGCGTTCGGCGAAATCAGCGCAGGGAGTGGTCGAGGCTCCTGGCTGACGAGCGGGCGCGAAACCATGTGAAGCGGCAGGCCGCTGGCATCCGCGACGTGCCCCCGCCCGCCATGTGAAGTTGCTGGCGGAGTAGTTGGCGATCACCACGCTGACATGAC
>CAVQOT010000004.1:0-210486 GCA_963714495.1 uncultured Actinomycetota bacterium
CGCAGCCCTGCCGGTGGCTGGTGACGGGGTGCTGGGATGAGCTCGACGACGGCCTCTGACCTGCGGGTATCTGGTGGGCGATACTGGGTTTGAATCTTTTCGCCGGGCTATCGGCGATACTGGACACGAACGGACAATACCGCACTGACCTGCGACGACACGGTTATCTATCGCTCGGCGACGTGGACACGAGCGGACGCGATCTGCCACTCTTATTGCACGTTGTTGCACGCGGGAAGGGCTCACGCATGGCACGTAGACGCGGTTTCGGAGCGCTTCGCAAGCTCCCGTCGGGACGGTGGCAGGCGTCCTACGTAGGCCCCGACACCATCAGGCACGCGGCGCCGGTCACCTTCGAGACCGCCGAGGATGCCGAGGGCTGGCTCACCGACCGACGCCGCGAGATCAAGAACGAGGACTGGACACCACCGACGTCCAGACCGCCGGTCACGTTCGGGGAGCACGCCGAGCGCTGGCTCATGAATCGCACCCTGAAACCGCGTACCCGCTACCACTATCGCAAGCTGCTCGATGCGAGGCTTCTCCCGGCGTTCAAGGACGTGGCCCTCAAGCACATGTCCGCCGACCTGATCGACGATTGGTACTACCGATTCGGAGACTCGACCCCGACCTCACGGGCGCACGCCTACGGCCTCCTGAGGGCCATCCTCGGCGACGCCGTGCAACGTCGTCTCCTCGATCACAACCCGTGCCATATCCGCGGCGCTGGAAACGTGAAGCGGGCCAAGCAGATCGAGCCCGCGTCTCTGCCTCAACTTGAAGCGCTGACGAAGGCGATGCCCGAGCGTTACCGGCTGATGGTGCTGCTCGCCGCGTGGTGTGGCCTCCGGTTCGGAGAAATCACCGAGCTACGGCGCCAAGACGTGGACCTCACCCACGGCGTGGTGAAGGTGCGTCGCGCGGTCGTGCGCGTCGACGGAGAGTTCGTCGTCGGCACCCCGAAGTCAGACGCGGGTACGCGCGATGTGAACATCCCGCCTCACCTGCTGCCGGCGGTGAAGACACACCTGGCGGACAACATCACTGGAGGCCGCGACGGACTGCTCTTCCCGGCTGCTGGGGACCCGACCAAGCACCTGGCCCCCGCCACGCTCTACAGGGTGTTCTACAAGGCACGCCAGGAAGCTGGCAGGCCCGACCTGCGGTTCCACGACCTCCGGCACACCGGGGCAGTTCTGGCCGCGAGCACCGGCGCCACACTAGCCGAGCTGATGGCCCGCCTCGGACACTCGACCGCCGGCGCGGCGTTGCGGTATCAGCACGCCGCGAAGGACCGCGACAAGGTGATCGCCGAGGCCTTGTCGAACCTGGCAACGAAGGATCAGTAGCCAGGAGCCAGCGCAGATGCAGACGATTCTCATCGTGCACCCCAGCCACGCCCGTTGCTCTGTCCGCCCGCCGCAAGAAGGTGGGTGTGCGTCCCGAATGAGGATCCTGGGCTGGACAGCTCCGGTGGTTCGTGCGTCGGTCGAGTCCACCGTCGGCGACCATGGCCAAGGGCGGCCGGCTCTGGTAACCGGTTCCCATGGGGGGGTTGACCTGGAGTGCACCCCAGGTTGTTGGGTGAAGGCATGGAGAAGGTTATGAGCGACTGGTTGACCCCAGCGGAGATGTCCGAGCGGACGGGTGTCAGCCTGGACACGCTGCGGTACTACGAGAGGGAGCAGCTCATCACCGGCGTGCCCCGGGCGAGCAGTGGGCATCGTCGCTACCGCGCGGCGGACGTGGGGTGGGTGGACGTACTGCGGTGCTTGCGGTTGACGGGGATGTCGATCGAGCAGATGCGGGCCTTCGCCGCGCTGGGTCAGGCCGGGGAGCACACCGAGCCGGAGCGTCTGAGACAGCTCAGCGAGCATCGGGCGCTGGTCGAGCAGCGCATCGAGGAGCTGCGAGAGGCCCTGGTCGTCATCGACGGCAAGATCGCCGTCTACCGAGACTCCCACGCCCGACGGGAGGCGGACGCGTGAACGCCCGGAGGAAGTTGTGGCCAGGTGGTCCTTGGACGTCCGCCTTGGGTCTGGGGACGTGGGCGATTGGGGGGCCGTCTTGGGCCGGTGAGCAGCCGTTGGGGTGGGGCAGCCACTGGGACCGCGACGAGGCCGCGGATGTCGTGCGAGCCGCATTCGATGCAGGCATCACCCTGTTCGACACCGCGGACGCCTACGGCGCTGGCACGGCCGAGCGGCTGCTCGGTGAAGTGCTGCACCACCATCGGGACGAGGTGGTGCTGGTGTCCAAATGGGGCAACACCATCGATGAGGCTTCCCGGCAGTTGACAGGGCAGGACGCCACGCCCGGCTACGTCCGGCGGGCGTTGGAGGCCTCGCTGCGTCGGCTGCAGACCGACCACGTTGACCTGTACTTGCTGCACCTGTCCGGTCTGCCCCGCGCCGAGGCAGAAGAGCTGTTGCCGGTCCTGCAGGACCTCCTCACGGAGGGGATGATCCGGGGGTACGGCTGGTCGACCGACGACCCGGACCTGGCCACGGACTGGGTCGGTCAGCCGGGGTTCTGCGGGATCGAGTTCGAGGCCAACGTCTTGCGCGACGCCCCAGACCTGATCGGGTTGGCGGAGCGGGAGGGTCTGAGCGCCTTGGCCCGTGGGCCGCTCGGCACCGGGCTGATCACGGGCTGCTACCCGCCGGGGTCGCGGATCGTCGACGAACGAGACTTTCGCTACCACTCACCGGAGTGGTTGAACTACTTCACCGACGGCCACCCCGACCCAGTCCTCGGAGCCCAGTTGGAAGCACTGGTCGACATCCTCACCGCCGACGGGCGCACCATCGCCCAGGGTGCCCTCGCCTGGCACTGGGCCCGCTCACCCGCGCTGGTCCCGATCCCCGGCGCGCGCACCGTGGCTCAGGTCCGCGAGAACGCCGCGGCGCAACACGCCGGACCCCTGACCCGCCAGCAGCTCGACCAGATCCATGAGGTGGCCAGCGCCTCGTAGTCAAGCCAAGGCAACGCAGCAACGAGCTGACCGTCACCCCGAGGCCCAGCTCACGGTGGCGACAGGCTGCCCGCTGCACGCCTGACGGTCACCCCCGCGAAGGATCGCCAGCTAGGGATGGGCACGCGGAGCGTGCCGGAGCGGGATCGGCTTGCGGGGCAGGGTGTCCAGCGCCGAAGCAGACGGGGCCGTCCAAGTGTCCCGGGTTCACCGGGCAGTCGCACATGTACAACACCGCTGCCGGTTGCTATGATTTTGAGCAATCGCTCAAATTGGGCAAAGGAGGGGGCTGACGTGCCCGACGCAGACGCGGACTTTGGTGTAGCGTCCAAGCCTCTCGATAGGCGGTCTACCGCCACCCGTGAGGCGCTGGTCCAGGGCGCCATCGACGTGCTTCGTAACGTGGGGTTCGCACGGGCGAGCGCACGGGCGATCGCCGCCAGTGCCGGGTGCAACCAGGCGCTGATCTTCTATCACTTCGGATCCGTGGCCAACCTGCTGCTGGCGGCTCTCGATGCGGTCAGCGCCCGTCGGCTCGCCGAGTACGCCAGCGTCCTGGATGGGGCTGAGTCCCCTGCTGACCTGATCGAATCGGCCCGAGCAATATTCAGTGAGGACCTCGACGCTGGACACATTACCGTCCTGTCGACGATGATCACCGGCGCTCAGTCGATGCCTGAGCTCGGTGCCCAAATAGTGGAGATACTGACTCCCTGGCAAGACTTCGCCGAGACGGCACTACGCAAGGCAGCCTCCGGTGCGCCGTTCGAGCAATTGCTTCCGGCGCGAGAGTTCGGGCACGCGATTGTGGCTGGCTTTCTGGGCCTCGAACTACTCGCCTCCCTCAACGGTGACCGCACGCTTGCCCTCGCCCTGTTCGAGCGAGCCCGCCAGATCGCTGCGCTGCTGGAATTGACCCTGGGCACATTCCCTGTTGGTGGGTCCGAATGACATCCACGCCGCTGCCCTTCGACGTTGTCACGGGAGCGTTCAGCTATTCCGGAGCGGCGATCGCCCGGGAACTCCACTCGCGCGGAAGGGAGGTTCGCACCCTCACTGGCCGTCCCGGCAGGGCTCCCAAGACCACGGCGGTCGAAGCGAGGCCCCTGAACTTCCACCGGGTCACAGAGTTGGCCGAGTCGATGAAGGGTGCCAGCACGCTCTATAACACCTACTGGATTCGTTTCGCACACGGTTCGATCTCCCATGATGAGGCTGTGGCGAACACCCGCACGCTCTTCGAGGCCGCAGCGATGGCTGGCGTAAGTCGCATCGTCCACGTGTCAATCACGAACCCGTCGCTGGACTCGGCGTACCCCTACTTTCGCGGAAAGGCTGAGGTCGAACAGCTTCTGGCTGCGACCGACATCCCGCATGCGATCGTCCGACCCGCCATTTTGTTCGGCGGGGACGATGTGCTGGTGAACAACATCGCCTGGCTGCTCAGGCATGTCCCGGTATTCGCGATTGGTGGCACCGGCGATTACCGGGTGCGTGGCATCCACGTCGAGGATCTTGCTCGGCTGTGCGTTGCACTCGGAGACGTCCAGGGCGACCGCGCCAACGTGACCGTCGACGCCGTTGGACCTCAGAGCCCCACTTTCCGTCAACTCGTTTACGCCATCCGAGCAGCCGTCAACAGTCATGCCATGGTCATCCGAGTCCCAGGACCCGCGCTTCCTGCGATAGCGGGCTTGTTGAGCCTGCTGCTGCGCGACACGTTGCTCACCCGCGATGAATACCGCGCCATGGCCGATGGCCTAGCTGACTCAACCGCCCCATCAACCGGGAGCACCGTCTTCACCGACTGGATAGCCGCACAGGGACCCCGCCTAGGTCGGGCCTATGCGAACGAGCTTGACCGTCACTTCCGGATGCACCCGACCCAAACATGAAAGGAGCCTTGACGTGGCCAGGACAGTCAAGACAGCCAACACAGGGCCAGAGCAGGTGACCTCCGGCCGTCTTCTGACGGCATCGATCTACGTCCTGGTCGTGGCTACGATCGCGGCAGTTGGTTTCGTCCGAGAGTCGACCTCGATGATCCTGCTGGCCGCGGCGCTTTCGCTTCCAGCGAGCGCGATCGCCCTCCCGGGCTACTACCTGCTCTATGGACTTCTTGCGTACGTCACCAACGCCAATCCCTCTGGCGCTTCAGGCTCCACCTCTTGCACGGTCGGTGGTGACTGCTCCTCATCCTCGTCTGGGGACCCGGCCATCTGGTTTCAGATCACGACCGATGTCCTCGGCATTCTGGCGCTCACCTGCGCGGCGATCCTCAACGTCTTTGTGCTTCGCCGGATCCTCCAACGCCGCCGGGGCGGGCCGGGTGTCGCAAGAGAGACTCCGAGTAGCGGCTGATCCGCTGACGTCCCTCTACTTGACGCCCCCCGGCGCCTGAAACTGGACCCTCCAACCTGCCTGACCTGTGTCTATCAGGTGGACAATGAACGTCGGGTCGTTCGATCGAGGATCGTGATTGACGACGCAGTCGGTCTCCAATGAACCATTCCCGTCGGCAGGACGTTCCCTGCACATCTTGCCGACGAAGGTCACGATCACCGATTGATTCCCCGCGGCCCGAATGCTGCCGACTTCGAGGTGCCCAGAGATCGGAGGAGGGGGCGTCGTGCCATCCCCGAGGCCAATCGCCTGAAGAATCCCTTGCTGGGATGGAATCACCCATTGCGCTGCACCGTCGTAGTCGCCGGCCATGAGCATCGTCATGTAGCTCGTGGCAGCTTGCTCTGGTTCCGACGCATGTTGCGGGAGACCGGCGGCACCCGTGCTCGGGGTCACGATCGAGGTCTCTCGCGATTGCTCGATGGCCTTGCTGTTGGGCGCGTCTCCCGGCGAACACGCTGCAACGAGGGTTGAAGTGACGGCAAGTAGAAGGATCAGGCACGGCGAGCGCGATCGCACCGGCAGGGACTAACTACTCGTCGCGTTTAGAACGGCCAGGAACTGCCTGTCTTCTCGTCATGGTGGACAAGATTGGTGCAGGCACCACTCTTCGTGTCATTCCAGTTGCTCGCCCACGAGCCCGTCTTGTAGCCTACGACCTGTACGTCGTGGTCGAAGTCTGCCCTGTTAGTCCAAGTGAAACCGCAGGCTGCCCATCCCGCAGGTCCAAGGATGGCCCTGACCCACTGTGAGAAGGTGCTGTTGTGCATTGACGAGACCCCGGAGTATTCGAACCTGTTCGAATACGTTCCATAGTAGTTGGCGCTCGAATCAATGTACGTCCGATCGGGACAGTAGCCACCAGGCAAGCAACCCCAGAACCCGTAGGGCTTGTGTTGAGCAGCGAGTCGGGAACTCGAGTTCCACTTCAGAGCGACCTTCTCCCACGTGATGTCGATCTGAATGGGATCTTCCCAGATCGTCTGGTACCAGCGCGTGTAGGTGGTCAAGGCTGCGGCTTGCGGGTCGGCGCCCTTGACGGTGTTGTCCAATCCCTGCGGTGCTGTTGCCAAGGGGGCTGCATCGGCGTAAAGGGCACCGTCTGCCGGCGTCAGGTCGGCTTCGAGATACGTGGACTGGCACGTCGCCGGGTTGAAGGCAACCTCCTCCCTCACAGTGATCGTGGTAGTCGGGACGCTATCGTCCCCGCTGTCTGAGCCACTCCAGGTGCATGATCCGTCCGACCCTTTGGTACCCGTAACATCAACGACATGCGCGCGCTTTCCGAGTGCTTGCAAGTCGGACTTGTAGTGGATCCAGCCATCGCTGGTAACGATGATCGCGCCCCCGCCAAAGTTGCCGGGCTCAGGCGTAGAACCCGCGCTCGGGTCCTGGCTCACCGCGGAGCCAGGGGCAACCAGGAGAAGCGCCGCGGCCGTCGCTGCGATCGATGCGAAGCGGATGACAGTCTTCATGATCGAAATCATGCGACCCACGCGGGCGTTTGTCGAGTGCCCTGTCGCGTAAGTCTTCTCCGGCAGGCACGACTCGACGTCGCGCCTCGAGATTTTCGACTCGCCCCTCCTCGTCCGGGACCGAGGTTCGCTCCGCCGTGCGGCGCAACGCCCGATCCGTCCCGCGAGCTCCCTTGGCGGGCCAGTTCGTCGCCCAGGCCTTCACCTCGTCCGCTTCCCACACCGGCGTACGGCCGATGTGCCGGACTGGCTGGGGCGCCTGGCCGCGCGAGACATACCCGAGCCAGGTGCTCCGGGCGATACCGCCCAACGCGACGGACTCGTCGCTGGTGATCTCACGGCCCATCAGGCGTGCTCCTCCACAGTGTCCTCGGTCGTCCTCGTCGGGCCAGGGCACGGAGGTCGACGAGGAATAGCTGGTCAGGATCCGGCGTTCACGCGGCTCAGTGAGTTCGACCTCAGCATGGCGTCGGTGGTTGGCCTCGACCTCGACCAGGGCACCGGTCCGGTCGGCGATCATGGGGCGGTAGTCGTAGACCGCGAACAGCGGATCTTGGCCGCGGTTGATTGCCCCGGCGTTGGTGAGCGGGGCGCGGCGCACGATTATCCGCACGGGATGGATCTCGCGGCGTGCGGCCAGCAGTTTGCCTCGCGGACCCCGTGGCGAAGGGCGTGAGATCAACTCGGCAACGCCACGCCGGGCACAAGTCATTCGATCCGGTCCAGTCGGAATCCGGGATGGCGGCGATTCTTCCTTGACCGCGGTGCCGGGCGGTGATCGGCACGCGGAGCGTGCCACAAGCCGAACCCTGAGCGGCGACGTGATGCCCGTGCGCGAAGCACAAGCCATGGGTTGTCCCGGCAGCCCCGTCCGGAGCCGATCCCGGGACGCGGGCGTCGTACGGAACGCTGGGAATGGGGCCTGTACACCGTCTGCGGTTGCGTCGAGGACGCGCTCGGATCGGTCGACGCGCGCGCTGCCTCCCAGCGGCTTCAAGATGGTGGGAGCGCTCTTCGTCGGCAAGAAGCAGGTCTCACCCGAGTAGCCACCGCTCAAGCCGTCGACCCCTCGCGCCAGCCGCAGAACTGCTGTCTGCTCACCGGCCACGGCATCACCGTTGACGAGGAGTGACGAGTACGGAATCCGCACCCGCTTCAAGGCCACGAAGGCCTTCAAGATCGAGCGGCACGCATGCTACGAAGGTCCGTAGATCGGTCCGCCCCTCGGGGTGGGCCGAGCGTCATTTCAGGGCTAGGTGACGAGTGTTGACGGGCGGTGACGAGGCCGGTGCATGGTGGCGTGAAATTCTACCGGGGGTCTGCGGCCGCCGCGCGATCCTACGTCGAGGCCGACCACTCGCGTGCCGACGACTACTACCTGGCCGAAGGTATCGGCGTGGCGGAGCATTACATCGCCGGCCCCGACTCGGTGCTGCGGGTCGGTGATCTCGATGGCCAGATGTACGAGCGGTGGGTCGGCGGGTACGACGTGCTGACCGGCGCCGCCAAGGGACGCCTGCGCGACGACGCACGCGCGCTGCGGTTCGTCGAGGTCGTCGTCAACGGGCCGAAGTCCTGGTCGCTCGCTGCCGCACTCCACCCCGACATCGCGGCGGCGTACGACGCGGCGATGGATCGGGCGGCTGGTGAGGTGATTGGTTGGGTGGCCGAGCACGCCACTACTCGGGTCGGGCCGCGTGGCCGTCAGGTGCAGGTGCCGGTGGAGGTGGTCGAGGCTGCCGCCGTGAAGCACTACACCTCGCGCGCCGGCGACCCGCACCGACACCTCCATGTACAGATCAACGCACGCGTCTTCGCCCGCGGAGCGTGGCGTGGACTGCACTCGGTCGGTGTCGTGGACAGCATCGAGGCGCTCAACGGGATCGGGCACGCCGCCGTGATGTGCGACCCCGAGTTTCGGGCCGCGCTCGCGGCGCGCGGCTACACCCTCGACGATGACGGCGAGATCCGGCAGTTGGCGCCGTACACGGGCGGGTTCAGCCAGCGTGCTGCCCAGATCAACCGCAACGTCGACCGCTACGAGGCCGCCTGGCGTACCGAGCACCCCGGCCAGGAGCCCGGGCCGCGGCTGTGCGGTAGTTGGGACCGACGCGCGTGGGCGGACGCGAGACCCGACAAGGTCGCACCCAAGGGCGGTGGCGACCTCGTCGCCGCATGGAACAGCCAGCTGCGCGACCTCGGCTTCATCCCGCCGACCAGCGCCGTGACAGCGCCGTGCCTCCCTATCGGTCGGATCAACCGCGACATCGCCGCCGACCTGGTGCTCACCAGGCTCGGGGCGAAGCGGTCGGCGTGGAACGCAGCTGACATCCGTGGCGAGGTCGAACGACTGATCGCCTCCGTCGGCGTGGTTGCCGAGCGACCCGTCCGGCGCGAGCTGGTCGAGGACGTCGCCGACCGTGCCCGCACCCGATGCGTGCCGCTGCTAGAACGAGATGACGTCCCGGAGCACGTCCGCAGTCTGACGTCCGAACATGTCCTCGCTGTCGAAGCAGACCTGGTCGACAGCATCGCTGAACGCTCCGCACGGCCGGTCACTGAGGCGGTCCGGCTCCGCGGCGTGGCGCACCTCGGCCCCGCGCAACGGCGCGTCGTCGCGGCTCTCGCGGGCGACGTCGGTCTGATCGTGATCGAAGGCGCCGCCGGCACCGGCAAGACGACCACACTCGCCGCCGCGCGCGACGTACTCGACGCCGCCGATCGCCGTCTCGTGGTGGTCACCCCCACGCTCAAGGCCGCCCAGGCAGCGCAACAGCAGGTCGGCACCGACGCGTTCTCCGCCGCCTGGCTGATCCACCAGCACGGCTATCGCTGGGACGAGGACGGCCACTGGTCGCGAACCGAGGCCGTGCCCGAGGCCCGCGCCCGCCTGCTCCCCGGCGACGTCCTCCTGGTCGACGAGGCCGGCATGCTTGACCAGGACACCGCCCGCGCGCTGTTCGCTATCGCCGACCGAACGCACGCCACCGTCGCGCTCCTCGGCGACCGCCACCAGCTGCCGGCCGTCGGCCGCGGCGGCGTGCTCGACCTCGCGGCCCGCTGGGTACGCCCCGGGGCGCATCACGAGCTCGAGTCGGTCCACCGGTTCACCGATCCCGGGTACGCCGACCTCAGCCTGCACATGCGCTCAGGTGAGCGCTCTGGTGAGGTTTTCGACGCCCTCCTCGAATCCGGCCAGGTCGTCGTCCATGCCAGCGAGGTCGAACGCACCGCAGCCCTGGCCACCATCGGCGCCGCCTGCGCCGACAGTGCTCACGACGGTGACCAGCTGATCATCACCGACACCCGCGACCAGGTCGCTGCGCTCAACGCCGCCATCCGCGACCGCCGCCACGGCGCCCGCGAGCCATCCGGTGAGCAGTCTGGTGAGCAGTCTGGTGACCGCGTTGGTGAGCCCCTCACGCGTCGTGGTGAGCGGATCGGTCTCGGCGACCGGGTCGCCACCCGACGCAACGACCGCGACCTCGCAGTCGCCAACCGCGACACCTGGACCGTGACCGGGGTCGGCGATGACGGCAGCCTGCTCGTCACCGGCCGTGCCGGCCGGCGCACCCTGCCCGCCGGCTACGTCCACGAGCACGTCGAGCTTGCCTTCACCACCACCGTCTACGGAGCCCAGGGAGAGACCGTCGGCTCCGCCCACCTCGTGCTCGGTGAGACGACCGGCGCCGCCTCGGCCTACGTCGGCATGACCCGGGGCCGTCACAGCAACGTCGCCCACCTCGTCGCCGAGTCCGTCGACGACGCTCGCAGCCAATGGGTCGACGTGTTCAACCGTGACCGCGCCGACCTCGGACCACGGCACGCCGCCGAGAGGGCCGCTGACGATATCGACCGGTACGGACCGAGTGCATCGCCACCTCCCACCGGACTGCAGGCTGCGATCTTGCGGGAAGGTGCCCCGCGCCGGCCGGAGCCCCAGCCGATCCCGACCTCCAGGCCGACTCCCCGTGGGATCGGTCGTTGACCGAAGTTCCGCGCGTCGGGTGATCGCCCGGAGTGTCCTGGATGACATAGGTGACCAGGAGAGGCTCGGTTCTCGACAGCAGCGGTCACAGATGTCCGATCCGCACACCGGCATGTTGCTTCTCCGGGTGAAGGGCGTCGAATCGGTCGGCGGCCACGGCGAGAGGCGAAGTGATGGTGACACCCATCGGCATCCCAGACGACTGGGACGACGACAACCTGATCCTGTTCGAGGAGTTCTGCGAGCTCATCCGCACACCACAGCGCACCGTCCGCGACTGGCGCCTGCGCGGCGTCGGCCCACGATGGACCCGCTTCCAAGGCGTCGGCCGGCTCTACATCACCGTCGCCGAGGCCCGACGCTTCCTCACCTCGGCCACCATCCCACGAGCACAGGCACGATCCGATGGCTGAGCGACGCCCCATCCCGGTCTACCTCAGCCTCGAAGAGGCAGCCCAGGCCATGTCTGTCTCGGTCAAGACCATCCGACGCTGGATCGCAGCCGGCACCCTGCCCGCCTACCGCTGCGGCAAGCGCGCCATCCGGATCAAGCTCGAGGACCTGGAAGCCACGCCCCGGCAGATTCCCTCAGCGAAGTGGTGACAGTGAGGAATCGGGGCTGCCCTGCGATGCCGACGGCAAGAACGACCATGAGTCAAGCCCGGGGGAAGGTACTGATGAGTCGACCCACCCGGGGGAGCAGGCTCCCGACCTGCATCACCCTTGGAGCAGTCGCGAGATCACCGAGGAGTCGGTCAAAAAGGATCCGCCGTCGGATCGCCTATGGGACTTTGCCTGGCTATCGCTTCGGTGCCCGCCACCATCCGCATCAAGGGCGAGGACCGGGAGGCGCCGCCGGTCTCGTGCCCACCGCTGGCACGAGGAAGGACGGCTGATGAACACACCCGCTCGCTGCCCGCCACGCTCTACCATGAGCGGAGCGGGAACGTGGACCTGAACCGTGACGGTGCCACCCGCCGACAACAGGCGCTGGACACGCTCAGACAGGCGAGGGAGGTGAGGACCGTGGCCGACAGTACGGGTCGAGTGCTCTACAAGGACGTTGTTCCCTACGACACTCCCACCTCCCTGGACGCCCTACGCGGCCCGGCCACCGGCGTCCTCGACCTGCCGGTCACTGTGTATTGGGGACCCCGCCAGCGGTTCGACTTGCAGGACCCGGCCGACGTCGAGACGGCGTATCAAGCCCTCGTTCGGGAAGGCACCACGGTGCACCAAGAGGCGTTCCTCAACGAGGAGCTGCTGCGCCGCCTCTGGCCGGATTTGATGCTCCCCGAGCGATGCCGGCGCACCTGGGAAGACCGCTTCCCCGACCTCGTCGCTTGAAGGCCAGTCATGGCTGACCACAACATTGGCAACGCAGCCGACCTGGCGTTCCAGCGGTTCGTCACCACGCTGGTCCTCGACCGCATCGGCTAGGCAGGTTTGCGCTGGCCGGGTCCGGGGCGATCCGCGAGCACGGCATCACCGACCGGCTCACCCACGACGTCGACCTGTTCACGACTACCGCGACCAGCCCGGAGGTGTTCGCCGACGCCGTCGCCGAGGCCGAGGCCGCTCTGAGCAGTCACGGCTACCGCGTCATCCGCACCCGCATCACCCCCGAGTTCGCCCGGCTCCTAATCGAGACCACCGATGCCGGCGAGGACAAGGTGGTCGAGGTCGACTTCGGCATTGACTGGCGCAACGAGCCCCCGACACAGCTTGCGATCGGGCCCGTCCTCGCGCTGCGCGACGCCGTAGGAAGCAAGGTCGCCGCCGTCTACTCCCGAGGCGAAGCCCGCGACTTTCTCGACCTCGACGCGATACGCCGGTCCGGGCGATTCACCGACCCCGACTTACTCGCGCTGGCGAAGGAGCACGACCCCGGTTTCGACCTGGGCCACTTCGTCGACCAGCTCCAATGGGTCAACCGGATCAGGCCCGGCCGCACCAGCCGCTACGGCGTCGACGCCGAACAGCTCGACCAGATCAAGACCCGGATCACCGCCTGGGCCGACGAACTGACAACGCCCGAGCCGCCGCCCCCACCACCGCCGCCCGCGCTCGGGCCCCCCGAGCATCGAGCAGCGCCACCAGCCGAACAGCCATACCTCGGCCAGCGGGACAACGGCGACCCCTCGATCGGGTTCTGACCGCTCGGCCGTGCTCGTTGAGGGACCACCCTCGAGCAGGACCTTCGGGATCAAGCAAGTCCTCCGGAGTCCTACCCAGTTGCACGTATGTTGCACGCAAACAAGGAAAGAGGCCCGAAAAGGGCCTCTGACCTGCGGTGATTCTGGTGGGCGATACTGGGTTTGAACCAGTGACCTCTTCCGTGTCAAGGAAGCGCGCTACCACTGCGCCAATCGCCCGGGTCGTGCAGAGCATTTCGAGGTGGGTACGGGATTTGAACCCGTGTGTACGGATTTGCAGTCCGTTGCCTCGCCTCTCGGCCAACCCACCGTGGATGGGTCGAGACCCGCTCCGAGCGGACGACGAGGCTCGAACTCGCGACCTCAACCTTGGCAAGGTTGCGCTCTACCAACTGAGCTACGTCCGCACGCGCTCCGGCCAGGCCGAAGTGCGAACAGAACACTAACCGATGCGCGGAGTCGCGCCCAAATCACCCCCGAGGCGCGTGTTGCGCGTGTGGCGAGGTCGGGCGGCGTCCCTAGAGTGAGCGCCATGCGCGCGTGGGTGAACGGCCGGCTCCTCGACGACCCCCAGGCAGCCGCGCTGTCGGTGACCGACCACGGGTTCACCGTGGGCGACGGGGTGTTCGAGGCGCTCAAGGTGCTGCACGGGCAGCCGTTCGCGCTGACGCGGCACCTGGAGCGCCTGATCAGGTCGGCGACGGGGCTGGGGCTGCCCGAGCTCGACCTGGACGTCGTACGCCGCGGGGTCGCCGAGGTCCTGGACGGCCAGGAGCTGCCGCTGGGGCGGGTGCGGATCACCTACACGGCCGGGCCGGCGCCGCTGGGGTCCGGGCGCGCCGACGGCGAGCCGACGCTGGTGGTGGTGGCGGTCCCGATGGAGCCCTACCCGGAGACGACGGCGGCGGTGACGGTGCCGTGGCCGCGCAACGAGCGGGGAGCGCTCACCGGCCTCAAGACCACGTCGTACGCCGAGAACGTCATCGCGCTGGCCCACGCCAAGAAGCGCGGGGCGACGGAGGCGATCTTCGCCAACACGGCCGGCCACCTGTGCGAAGGCACGGGGACCAACGTGTTCTACGTGATCGACGGGGAGCTGCGGACCCCGACGCTGGCGTCGGGCTGTCTGGCGGGGGTGACCCGCGCGCTGCTCCTGGAGTGGTACGGCGGCCGCGAGGTGGACGAGGAGATCGAGGTGGTCGTGAAGGCCAGCGAGGTGCTGTTGGTGTCGACCACCCGTGATGTCCAGGGTGTCCACCGCTGCGACGACCGGGAGCTGGAGGCTCCGGGACCCGTGACCCGCGAGGCGATGCGCGTGTGGCGCGAGCGCGAGGCGGAGGGGATGGATCCCTAGCGGCCGAGCGGGGAGCTCAGACGGTGGGGAGCAGGAAGTCGACCATGGCGTCGACGTCGATCTGCTCGGTGCCGAGCGGGACCATCGCCAGGGTCTGGGTCAGGAACCGGTAGATCTCGGGGGTGGGGGCCTGCGCCACGAAGGAGCCGGTGTTCGACTGCAGCTCGATCACGACCACGGCACGGCCCTGGGCGTCCAGGCTGGGGGAGATGTGGACATCGCCGTCGCCCGAGGGGTGGGAGATGCCGGCCAGCAGCAGCTCACGGTGGAACACCCACGGCACGTCGCCGGCGCGGGTCCGGAACGTCATCTGGACCGCGAAGGGGTCGATCGCGCGGTAGGCGAGCTCGGCGTCCAGCTGCCGGATGTTTCCGGACAGATCCACGCAGTCGAGCCTGATGTCCTGGTTGACGGTGGTCTCCGTCATGGTGCACCTCCTGGGTGTTGTGGCCTTCGCAATAGGAGACGGCACGACGGGGTCACCATGACGTAGAACTGGACAACTGGTCTAGCAGTGTCGACCGCTACGCTCGTGGCAGACGCCTCAGATACTAGGTTCGACGCTCTTAATAGACGTGGAGGACACGTGCAGGATGGGGACGAGGCGACAGAAACCGTCGCCGACAACCGCCGCCGCCACGGATTCCGACGGGTTCACGAGCGCATGCATCGCCATCCCGTCACCAGCTTCCTGACCAAGGTGGTGGTCACCATGGTGGGGCTGACCGTGATCGCCACTGGTCTAGTCATGTTGGTGGCGCCGGGCCCGGGCATCGTGGCGATCGTCATCGGCCTGGGCATCCTGGCGCTGGAGTACGACTGGGCCGACCGGGCGATGCAGGCCATGAAGAGGCGTGCCCACGAGGCCGCCGAGCGGGCGCGGGCGCTCGACCCGGCCGTACGCCGCCGACGCGCGGCGCTGACGCTGTTCTTGCTGACCCTCACGGTCGTCGGCGTCACGGAGTACGTCCGCGCCAACGGCTGGCCCTCGACCGTCGTCCGCGGCTGGGACTGGGTGCAGGGCCTGAGCTCGGTGATTCCCGAGCTGCCCGGGATGTAGTCCGCGAGGTGAGCCTGCGATGTGAGCCCACCCGGGCAGATGCGCTAAAGTCGGCGACCGCAGCGAGGGCGATTGGCGCAGTGGTAGCGCGCTTCGTTCACACCGAAGAGGTCACTGGTTCGAACCCAGTATCGCCCACCCTCACCCCACCCCGGCCGACCGCGAAGGGGACCTGATGACTCCCCGCCGCGCGGCCGCCTCGAAGCCCGCCTCCAAGCCTGGGGAGCCGCCCACCGGCAAGCGGCACGCGCTCTCGATCAGCGATCCCGGCCGCTTCATCTATGTCCGCACCGCCAAGGTCGCCACCCGCTCCCTCTCGGCGGCCTTCGACGCGCGTCCCGATCTCGAGGTCGTGATGCACCAGGGTCGGCTCAAGAAGTGGCCGCAGGGGCCGCGGCGCCACTACACCGCCTTCGCGTTCGTGCGGAACCCCTTCACCCGGCTGGTCTCCTGCTGGCAGGACAAGGTGATCGGCATCGGCACCTGGCAGCTCAACGAGCTGGCCGGGCAGAGCTTCCCCGAGTTCGTGACCGCGCTGGAGGGGATGGACCTCGCGCTCAGCGACCGCCACGTCCGCCCGCAGACGGCACTGCTGCCGCTGGACCGGCTCGACTTCCTCGGACGGCTGGAGACGATGCAGGCCGACTGGGAGCGGGTCTGCGCGCTGCTCGGGCTGGGGGAGCTGCCCCTCCCGCGCCAGCACGAGTCGAAGGCGGCGCCGGAGCCGGTCCGCCTCGACGAGGCGATGGCCGAGCGGATCCGCCGGCTCTACGCGTTGGACTTCGCGATGTTCGGCTACGACACCGGCGTGCCCGAGCGGCTGCGCTGAGCCTCGTCCCGCAGGCAGTCGTACGACGCCGAAACCCGCGCGCGGTCGGCATACCTCCGCCGATACCCTGGGCGGACCGCACCACCCACCACCAAGGAGCAGTCCCGTGCCCGATCTCCACGTCGTCCTCCGTCACGCCGACGCGCGTGAGGAGCGGACGGTGACGACCGGGACCAAGGCCTGGGAGCTCTTCGCCGACCAGCCCGACGTGATCGCGGCCCGGGTGAGCGGGGAGCTGCGCGACCTGGCCCACGAGCTGGGTGAGGGCGACGAGGTGGAGCCGGTGGCGATCGACAGCGCCGACGGCCGCGACATCCTGCGGCACTCGACCGCGCACGTGCTCGCCCAGGCCGTCCAGGAGCTGTTCCCCGACGCCAAGCTCGGCATCGGCCCGCCGATCCAGGACGGCTTCTACTACGACTTCGACGTCGAGACCCCGTTCGTCCCCGAGGACCTCGCGGCCCTCGAGACCAAGATGCGCAAGATCATCAAGGAGGGGCAGAAGTTCTCGCGCCGGGCCGTGGACGACGGCGCCGCGCTGACCGAGCTGGTCGAGGAGCCCTACAAGCTCGAGCTGATCGGGCTCAAGGGCGCCGGCCACGCCGACGACGCAGCCGAGGGCTCCTCGGTCGAGGTCGGCGGGGGAGAGCTGACCATCTACGACAACCTGCGGCGCGACGGCTCGGTGGCCTGGAAGGACCTGTGCCGCGGCCCGCACCTGCCGACCACCAAGCGGATCCCGGCGTTCAAGCTGATGCGCTCCGCGGCGGCGTACTGGCGCGGCGATGAGAAGAACAAGCAGCTCCAGCGGATCTACGGCACCGCCTGGGAGTCCAAGGAGTCCCTCGAGGAGCACCTGCACCGCCTCGAGGAGGCCGAGCGGCGCGACCACCGCAAGATCGGCCGTGAGCTCGACCTGTTCAGCTTCCCCGACGAGATCGGCTCCGGCCTGGTGGTCTTCCACCCCAAGGGCGGGGTCATCAAGCGGGAGATGGAGGACTACGTCCGGCGCCGGCACATCGAGGAGGGCTTCTCCTACGTCGGCACCCCGCACATCTCCAAGGAGGGGCTGTTCCACACCTCCGGGCACCTGCCGTACTACGCCGACACCATGTTCCCGCCGATGGAGATGGAGGGGTCGGACTACTACCTCAAGGCGATGAACTGCCCGATGCACAACCTGATCTTCAGGTCGCGCGGGCGGTCCTACCGCGAGCTGCCGCTGCGGCTGTTCGAGTTCGGGTCGCGTCTACCGCTTCGAGAAGTCCGGCGTCGTGCACGGGCTGACCCGGGTGCGCGGGATGACCCAGGACGACTCCCACTCCTACTGCACCCCCGAGCAGGCGCCCGAGGAGGTCAAGCACCTCCTGGAGTTCTGCCTGGGGCTGTTCCGCGACTTCGGGCTCGACGACTTCTATCTCGAGCTGTCGACCCGCGACGACGCCAGGCCCGACAAGTTCGTCGGCTCCCAGGAGCAGTGGGACGAGGCGACCCGGATCCTGGAGAAGGTCGGGATCGAGTCCGGGCTCGAGCTGGTGCCCGATCCGGGCGGGGCGGCGTTCTACGGCCCCAAGATCTCGGTGCAGGCGCGCGACGCGATCGGCCGCACCTGGCAGATGTCGACCATCCAGTACGACTTCAACCAGCCGGCCGGCTTCGGCCTCGAGTACGTCGCCGCCGACGGCTCGCGGCAGCAGCCGGTGATGATCCACTCCGCGAAGTTCGGCTCCCTGGAGCGCTTCTTCGGGGTGCTCGTCGAGCACTACGCCGGGCTTTCCCGCCCTGGCTGGCGCCGGTGCAGGTGCAGGGGATCCCGATCGCCGAGCGGCACCTCGACTACCTGCACGAGGTCGCCGGCCGGCTGCGCGCGGCCGGGATCCGGGTGGAGGTCGACGAGTCGGACGAGCGGATGCAGAAGAAGATCCGCAACGCCCAGCTCCAGAAGGTGCCGTTCATGATGATCGCCGGTGACGACGACATCGAGGCCGGGGCGGTGTCGTTCCGCTACCGCGACGGGCACCAGGAGAACGGCGTCCCGGTCGCCGAGGCGATCGTCCGGGTCCAGGAGGCCGTGGCCTCCCGAGCGCAGGTGTGAGCCTCAGCGGAGCTGCTTGACGTAGCGGCGACACGGGGAGAGGAACGTCTCGCCCAGCGCCGTGACTTCATAGGCCAGTTCGCCGTCGTCCACCCAGCGCTGCCGCTCGTAGAAGGCGCGCGCCCGGGCGTTGCCGACGACCACGGCCAGCCAGGCCTGCTGGTGACCTCCCGCAGCCACCTGGCGCTCGGCCTCGTCCAGGAGGATCGCGGCGAGGCCCCGGCCGCGGAAGTCGCGGTCGACGAAGACCTGCTCCACCTCGTCGTCGTTGACCATCACGAAGCCCCCCAGCACGCCGTCCACCTCGGCCACCGTCGTGTCGTCGGTGTCGGACACGCGCCGGGCCACCCGGTCGCGGAACGCCGCCAGGGTCCGGCGCTGGGTGAGCCCGTCCGGAACCTGGCCCACGTGAGCGTCGTGCCAGCCCCGGTGGAAGATCTCGGCCAGCGTCTCCACGTCGGCCGCGGTCGCCGGGCGCAGCAGTGGGGCAGGGGCGCTCATCTGGCCGAGCGTAGGCGGCGCCCTAGGATCGGGTCCATGCCGCCGCCCGAGGATCGCCCGGAGCATCAGGACGGGGTCGGCGTGCCCGACGAGCTGGAGCGGCTGTGGACGCCGTACCGGATGGCCTACATCCTCGGCGAGAACAAGCCGGCCGACGACTCCGAGCAGGAGTGCCCGTTCTGCCGGATCCCCGGGCTGCCCGACGGGGACAGCCTGGTCGTACGCCGCGGCGAGCTGGCCTTCGTGGTGCTCAACCTCTACCCCTACACGCCGGGGCACCTGATGGTCTGCCCCTACCGCCACCTCGGCGACTACGCCGACACCACCGACGCGGAGGCCACCGAGATCGCGGACCTCACCCGGGCTGCGATGCGGGTGATCCGCGCGTCGTCGGGAGCCCACGGCTTCAACATCGGCATGAACCAGGGCGCGGTCGCCGGCGCCGGCATCGCGGCCCACCTGCACCAGCACGTCGTCCCGCGCTGGCGCGGCGACCAGAACTTCATGCCGATCATCGGCCGCACCCGGGTGTTGCCGGCAGTGCTGAGCGACTCCCGCGACCTGCTCGCGCAGGCGTGGGAGTCGGCGGCGGGACCGGCCTCGGAGTCCGCCTAGCCATCGTTACCGTTTCGTTAGCGGAGACAACAAAGAGGCGGCTCCGGCCCCTTGCGGTGGCCCGATGCAGGTCACTATGTTGTTTTGGACAACATAAACCGTGATGACGGTCACTCCGACCTGTGTCATCACCGAATCGGTCCCCGGAGGTCGACAGAAATGGTCAGGAGTACGCCAGTGAAGCGGTTCGCTTCTCTCGCCGTGGTAGGGCTGGTGGCCCTTGTCACCGCCTGCGGCAGTGACAGCAGCACCCCGAGCACCAGCGGGTCCAGCGCTGCCAGCAGTGGGAGCATCGACGTCGGGGTCATCCTCCCCGACGCCACGACGTCGCCGCGGTGGGAGGCCAACGACAGGCCCAGCCTGCAGGCTGCCTTCGATGCGGCCGGGATCGGCTCGGACATCCAGAACGCCCAGGGCGACACGGCCAAGTTCAGTCAGCTGTGCGACTCGATGATCGGGGCGGGCGTCAAGGTCCTGATGATCGTCAACCTCGACTCCGACTCCGGGAAGGCGTGCCTGAAGAAGGCCGCCGACGCCGGCGTGCAGAGCATCGACTACGACCGGCTCACCCTGGGCGGCGGCGCGTCGTACTACGTGTCGTTCGACAACGTGGTGGTCGGTCAGCTGATGGGCGAGGGCCTGCAGGCGTGCCTCGACGCCGCCGGCACGACCAAGGCCAACATCGCCTACGTCGACGGTGCGGCCACCGACAACAACGCAGCGCTGTTCAAGGAGGGCTACTCCGGTGCCCTGCAGCCGAAGATCGACTCCGGCGACTACACCCTGGTCGGCGAGCAGAGCGGTGAGTGGGACGCCACCAAGGCCGGTGACGTCTTCGAGCAGATGTACACCCAGAACAAGGGCAAGATCGACGGCGTGGTCGTCGCCAACGACACCATGTCCGGTGGCGTGATCGCTCGGCTGAAGGCGGCCGGCGCGGCGGGCAAGGTCCCGACCACCGGTCAGGACGCCAGCGTCGAGGGTCTGCAGAACGTCCTCCAGGGCTTCCAGTGCGGCACGGTCTACAAGAACACCGACCTCGAGGCCGACGCGGCGTCGCAGCTGGCGATCGCCCTGATCGAGGGTGACTCCGCTGCCGCGGCGGCGCTCGCCACCGGTTCGGTGAACGACTCCGAGACCGGACAGGACGTCCCCTCGGTGCTCGCGGTTCCGGAGTGGATCACGGCTGACACCGTGGCCAAGGTGATCTCCGACGGCTTCCAGACCGCTGCCGACGTCTGCGCCGGTGACGTGGCGAAGGCCTGCACGAAGTACGGCGTCAAGTAAGTCACCCCGGACAGGTCCGGCCGGCCCTCCCCGGTCGGTCGGGCCTGTCCCGCGGTGCACGGCCGCACCGCCACCTCTACCGGCGACTCACCTCGAAGGGGACCCCATGACGGCCCAGGCACTCGACCCCACCGCGCCCGTCGGCGCTGGTACGGAACCCATTCTCAGCTTGCGCGGCATCCAGAAGAGCTTCGGCGCGGTGCACGTGCTGCGCGGCGTCGACCTCGACGTACGCCGCGGCCAGGTCACCGCGCTCGTCGGCGACAACGGCGCCGGCAAGAGCACCCTGATCAAGGGCATCGCCGGCATCCACGGCTTCGACGCCGGTGAGTACACCTTCGAGGGGCGACCGGTGAAGGTCCACGGGCCCCGCGACGCCAACCACCTGGGGATCGAGGTGGTCTACCAGGACCTCGCTCTCTGCGACAACCTCGACGTGGTCCACAACATGTTCCTCGGCCGCGAGGTCGCCAAGGGTGTGATCCTCGACGACGAGACGATGGAGCGCCGCGCCCGCGAGACCCTGGACGGCCTGTCGGTGCGCACCCTGCGGTCGGTGCGGACGCCCGTCGCCTCCCTGTCCGGTGGCCAGCGCCAGACGGTGGCCATCGCGCGTTCGGTGCTGTGGAACTCCAAGGTCGTGATCCTCGACGAGCCGACCGCGGCCCTGGGCGTGGCGCAGACCGAGCAGGTGCTCCGCCTGGTCCGTCGCCTTGCCGACAAGGGTCTCGGGGTGATCCTGATCAGCCACAACCTCACCGACGTGATGCAGGTGGCCGACGACATCGCGGTGCTCTACCTGGGCGAGATGGTCGCGCAGGTGCGCAGGGACGACGTCACCTCCAACCAGGTGGTCGAGCTGATCACGGGGGGTCAGTCCGGAGACCTTGGCCGAGCCCGCGACGACCAGGCAGGAGACCCGGCATGAGCAGCCCCGCTCTGAGCGAGTCCTCGCCCGCCACCCACGCCAGTCTCGGCGACGTGGTCCGCGGCTACATCACCAAGGTCCGTGGCGGTGAGGTCGGCGCCCTGCCGGCCCTGCTCGGCCTGGTGGCCCTGATCACCGTGTTCACCGCGATGCGGCCCGAACGGTTCGCCGGTGCGTTCAACTTCGCCAACCTGATCAACCAGTCCGCCGCGATCGTGGTGCTGGCGATGGGTCTGGTCTTCGTGCTGCTGCTCGGCGAGATCGACCTGTCGGCCGGCTACGCCGGCGGCACGTCGGCCGCCGTGATGGGCGTCGTGATGACCCGGCAGGGCTGGCCTGCCGTCCCGTCGCTGATCGCCTGCATCGCGACCGGAGCGCTCATCGGCACCATCATCGGCCTCCTGGTGTCACGGCTGGGCATCCCATCGTTCGTCGTCTCGCTGGCGTTCTTCCTGGGTCTCCAGGGCGTGATGCTGGTGATCATCGGCGACGGCGGCACCATCGGCTACCGCAACAAGACCATCCTGGCGCTCAACAACAACCCGATGCCGGTGTGGCTGGGGTGGGTGTTGGCGGTGGCCGGCCTGGCGGCGTACGCACTGTTGACCTGGCGGTCCAACAGCCGCCGACGACGCGACGGCCTGTCCAGCCAGCCGGTGCTGCTCTGGGCGCTGAAGACCTTCGCGCTGGTCGCCCTGGTCCTGGCGGTCGTGGCCTACCTGTCGATCGAGCGCAGCCCCAACCCGCTGCTGAAGTCGATCTCCGGCGTCCCGATCGTGCTCGGGATCATCGTCGGGCTGCTGGTCGTGCTGACGTTCCTGCTCAACCGGACCTCCTGGGGCCGGCACGTCTACGCCGTCGGTGGGAACACCGAGGCGGCGCGACGCGCCGGCATCAATGTCGCGGCGATCAAGCTGTCCTGCTTCATCATGTGCTCGTCGCTGGCGGCGTTCGCCGGCCTGCTGATCGCCTCGCGCAACAACTCGGTGTCGCCCACGACCGGTGGCCAGGAGACACTGTTGTTCGCCGTCGGCGCGGCCGTCATCGGCGGCACCAGCCTCTTCGGCGGCAAGGGCCGGGTGGCCGACGCCATCATCGGTGGCCTGGTCATCGCGATCATCAACAACGGCATGGGGCTGCTCCAGCAGCCGACCGGCAACGTCTACATCATCACCGGTCTGGTGCTGCTCGTCGCCGCAAGTGTCGACGCGATCAGCAGGAGGCAGGCGGCCGCCTCGGGGCGGGCCTAGCCGCGGTGGCGAAGCAGCGCACGGGCATCGGGCAGGAGGAGCTGCGCCGCAACAACATGAGCCAGCTCCTCACCCGGGTCCACGTATCGGGTCCGACCGCTCGGGCGGAGCTGACCCAGGAGCTCGGGCTCAACCGGAGCACCATCGGCGACCTCGCGTCCGCCCTGGAGGGGCTCGACCTGATCTCCGAAGGCCCGCCCGTGGTGGCCGGCCGCTCGGGGCGGCCCTCGCTGGTCGTCGTACCCCGGGAGGACAACGCCGTCGTGGCGGTCGACATCGGCGTCGACCGGATCGTGGTGGCGCTGGTGGCGCTCGGTGGCACGATCCTCGAGCGGCGCCAGCGCAACCACCAGCGCGGGCAGCACGACGTGGCACACGTGGTCGAGTCCGTGGCGCAGATGATCGGCGACGTGCTCGCCGCCCACCACTCGGGCGTCCGCTGCTTCGGAGTCGGCGTCGCCGTGCCCGGCGCGATCCGGGCGAGCGACGGCATGGTGCGCTTCGCCCCCAACCTGGGCTGGGTGGAGGAGCACTTCACCGACATCCTCCAAGCTCGGCTCGGGCTGCCCGTCTCGACCGGGAACGACGCCAACCTCGGCGCCCTGGCGGAGCACCTCCGGGGGGTGGCCATCGGGCGCAACGATGTCGCCTTCCTCAACGGCAGCGTCGGCATCGGGGGCGGATTCCTGGTCGGAGGCGTCCAGCTGGACGGCGCCAACGGGTACGCCGGTGAGATCGGCCACCTGCTGGTCGACGGCGCCGGTGCACGCTGCCGCTGCGGCAACGACGGCTGCTGGGAGACCAAGGTCGGCGAGAACGAGCTGCTGGCCCGGGCCGGGCGGCTCCCTGGTGGCGGCCCCGAAGGCGTCGCCGAGGTGATCGAGGCGGCGGCCGCGGGCGAGGCCAGGGCCACGGCGGCGCTCGACGAGGTCGCGGACTGGACCGGCGTCGGGCTGCGGGCGGTGATCAACCTCTTCAACCCGGAGGTGATCGTGCTCGGCGGACACCTGGCGCAGGTCTTCGGCGCCCGCGAGCAGCGGATCAACGCCGTGCTCGACCGATGGACGCTGATGACGCCGCGAGCCGACGTCGTGATCTGCGCCGCCGGGCTGGGTGGTGACGCCCCTCTGGTCGGTGCGGCCGAGCTGGCGTTCGCGTCGCTGCTGGCCAACCCCGGCCACGCCGGGGCTGCCTGGCTGCCTGGCTGCCGGTGACCGGCCCGAGGGAGCGACGCGGCGACCGATAGCCTGCTGCTCTCATGCTCGAGCCCTTCCGCGCCTTCTGGACCAAGGTCATCGCCGCGCCGATCGCGCGCCTGCTCCTGCGCATGGGGGTGAGCCCGGACGCCGTCACCCTGGTCGGCACGCTCGGCCTGTCCGCCGCAGCGCTCTACTTCTTCCCCCGGGGACAGTTCTTCGTCGGCGTGCTGGTGATCACGGCGTTCGTCTTCAGCGACCTCGTCGACGGGCACATGGCCCGCGAGTCCGGGCGCACCAGCTCGTTCGGGGCCTTCTTCGACTCCACGCTCGACCGGCTCGGTGACGCCGCCGTCTTCGCCGGGCTGGCCCTGTGGTTCGCGGGCGACGGCGACAGCGTGCTCTACCTCGCGCTGTCGCCTCGTGTGCCTGGTCATGGGCAACGTCACGTCCTACGCCCGGGCCCGGGCCGAGTCGCTCGGATTCGAGGCCAAGGTCGGCATCGCCGAGCGGGCCGACCGGCTGACGCTGATCCTGGTGATGACCGGCCTCAGCGGGCTCTTCGAACTCCCGATCCTGATCTACATCGCCCTGTGGGCGCTCGCGTTCGCGAGCACGGTGACGGTCGCCCAGCGGATCTGGGTCGTACGCCGGCAGGCCCAGGCGCAAGAGTCGGCCTGAACGGAGGGCCTGATCGCGCGATCCCGAATCATGCCGGCCCGAATCTCGCCGCCCGAATCACGCCGGACGCCGGGTCCCCCGTACGATGGAAACATGGCTGAAGGCAACTCCACGAGCACCCCTGTGACCGCCGCTGAGGTCGCCCCCGAGGTCGGCACCGCGCGCGTCAAGCGAGGCATGGCCGAGATGCTCAAGGGCGGCGTGATCATGGACGTGGTCACCGCCGAGCAGGCCAAGATCGCCGAGGACGCCGGCGCAGTCGCGGTGATGGCACTCGAGCGGGTCCCGGCCGACATCCGTGCCCAGGGCGGCGTGTCCCGGATGAGCGATCCCGACATGATCGACAGCATCATCGCGGCGGTCTCCGATCCCCGTGATGGCCAAGGCGCGCATCGGCCACTTCGCCGAGGCGCAGGTGCTGCAGAGCCTCGGCGTGGACTACATCGACGAGTCCGAGGTGCTCACCCCCGCCGACTACGCCCACCACATCGACAAGTGGGCCTACACCGTGCCCTTCGTGTGCGGGGCGACCAACCTCGGCGAGGCGCTGCGCCGGATCACCGAGGGCGCGGCCATGATCCGCTCCAAGGGCGAGGCCGGCACCGGAGACGTCTCCAACGCGGTCACCCACATGCGCACGATCCGCGGCGAGCTGCGCCGGCTGCACAGCCTGTCCGAGGACGAGCTGTACCTCGCCGCCAAGGAGCTGCAGGCGCCGTACCCGTTGGTCAAGGAGGTCGCCGAGGCCGGCAAGCTGCCGGTCGTGCTGTTCACCGCGGGCGGCATCGCCACCCCGGCGGACGCCGCGATGATGATGCAGCTCGGCGCCGAGGGTGTCTTCGTCGGGTCCGGCATCTTCAAGTCCGGCAACCCCTCCGAGCGGGCCGAGGCGATCGTCAAGGCCACCACGTTCTACGACGACCCCGACGTCGTCGCCAAGGTCAGCCGCGGCCTGGGCGAGGCGATGGTCGGCATCAACGTCGAGGAGATCCCGCAGCCGCACCGGCTCGCCGAGCGCGGCTGGTAGTCCGGGCTGGCAGTCCGGCTGGGTCACACCCGCCCGCGGGTGATCGCTCCCTGGTTGAGGAAGAAGCGGGTCTTGGCGTTGACGCGCCCGGTCGCTCGCACGCTGTTGTGACGCTGGAAGGCCCGGACCGCCGCCTTGGTCTGCGGTCCGAAGTCGCCGTCCACGGCGAGCGTCCCGCCGCCGGCGCGCAGGGCCCGCTGGAGAAGGACGACGGCGTGGCCCTGGTCGCCGACCTTGAGGAGCTCGTCGGGAAGGGTGCGGGCGATGAGCAGCGTCCACATGCCCTGGCCGATGCGGAAGGGCTTCGCGGGCGTGCCCTCGAACGTGGACTCCAGGTCGAGCACGGCCGCGCGGGTCTTCTTGCCGTAGCGCCCGTCGACCGTGAGCGGGCCGTAGCCGTCGTCGTTCAGCAGGCATTGCAGGGTCTTCACCGCCGGGCGGTGGTCGCCACGATGCAGCACGGGGTACTTCGCGAGCGTGCGGTGGCAGCTAGGGGCCGCGGCGGGAGCGGCCGTGGCGGGTCCGGTGCCGAGACCGATCACGAGCCCGGCGGCGAGGCCGAGGGCGACGATGCCCGTGCGGAAGATCTTGATCATGGTGTGCTCCTGGGTGGGGTGGGTCCTGGCTGGGGTGGGTCCGGGCTGCCGGGTCGGTCGGCGCGCCTAGGCTGTAGCGGTGACGACGATCGGTGTGTTCGCTCTCCAGGGCGACGTCCGCGAGCACCTACGGACACTGAGCGACCTCGGGGTTCGCGCGGTCGGCGTACGCCGCCCCACCGAGCTCGCCGCGTGCGACGGGCTGGTGCTCCCGGGCGGCGAGTCGACGACGATGTCCAAGCTGGCGCGGACCTTCGAGCTGCTCGAGCCGTTGCGCGACCGGGTCAAGACCGGGATGCCGACGTTCGGGACGTGCGCCGGGATGATCCTGCTGGCCGACCGGATCGAGGACGGCATCGCCGGCCAGGAGACCATCGGCGGCCTCGACATCACGGTGCGCCGCAACGCGTTCGGCCGGCAGGTCGACTCGTTCGAGGGCGACCTGGCCTTCGCCGGACTGGCGGACCCCGTGCACGCGATCTTCATCCGCGCGCCGTGGGTGGAGGACGTCGGCGACTCGCGTCGAGGTGCTCGCCCGCGTGGAGGGCGGTCCGGCCACCGGTAGGATCGTCGCGGTCCGGCAGGGGCACCTGATGGCGACCTCGTTCCACCCCGAGGTGGGTGGCGACACCCGCGTGCACGAGCTCTTCGTGGATCTCGTCCGCGCGGCCTCCTGACCAGCCGACGTACGACGAGACCTAGAAGAGGGACGCATGTCTGGCCACTCCAAATGGGCGACCACGAAGCACAAGAAGGCCGTGGTCGACGCCACGCCGCAGCAAGCTGTTCGCGAAGCTGATCAAGAACATCGAGGTCGCGGCCAGGATGGGCGGCGGCGACCCGACGGGCAACCCGACGCTCTACGACGCGATCCAGAAGGCCAAGAAGTCCTCGGTCCCCAACGACAACATCGACCGCGCCGTCAAGCGCGGCTCCGGCGCCGAGGCCGGGGGCGCCGACTACCAGACGATCATGTACGAGGGCTACGGGCCGTCGGGGGTCGCGATGCTGGTCGAGTGCCTCACCGACAACCGCAACCGGGCCGCGATGGAGGTCCGCACCGCGATGACCCGCAACGGCGGCGTCGCTGGCCGACCCCGGGTCGGTGTCGTTCCTGTTCCACCGCAAGGGCGTGGTCATCGTGCCCATGACGCAGGAGGAGCGCGCCGTCACCGAGGACGACGTGCTGGAGGCGGCGCTGGAGGCCGGCGCGGAGGAGGTCAACGACCTGGGAGAGGCGTTCGAGGTGATCTCCGAGGCCACCGACCTGGTCGCGCGTACGCTCCGCGCTGCAGGCGGCCGGGCTCGACTACGACTCGGCCGAGGCGGAGTTCGTGCCCGACATGCAGGTGGCGCTGGATGCCGACGCCGCCGGCAAGTTCACCCGGCTCGTCGACGCCCTCGAGGACTGCGACGACGTACAGAACGTCTTCACCAACGCCGACATCAGTGACGACGTCATGGCGGCGCTCGAGGGCTGAGGGTGGGTCGACTGGGTTGACTGCTTTCTCTGGGTACCCAGGGGAAGCGTCACTTCTCAGGGTGTACAGGCCTGGGGAAGTGACGCGATCACTAGGTACCTAGATGAAGCTGCGTCCCAGGAGGCAGCCGAGCCCGCGCCCACGGTGACAGCCCGAGTCCGACGCGCCGACGCGTGTCGTACGCCGACCGGGGGCGCCCGCGGGCTAGCGTGGCTCCCGAACACACGTTCGGACGGAAGGCGAGACATGCGGGTGCTGGGCATCGACCCCGGGCTGACGCGGTGTGGGCTGGGCATCGTCGAGGGCTCGGTCGGGCGACCGCTGCGGCTGGTGGACGTCAACGTGGTGCGCACCAGCGCCGACCAGCCCGTGGCGCAGCGGCTGGTGACGATCGAGAAGGGCATCGACGCCTGGCTCGACGAGTTCGCCCCCGACGCGGTGGCGGTCGAGCGGGTCTTCGCGAGGTCTGACTCCAGCACGATCATGGGCACCGCCCAGGCCAGCGGGATCGCGATGGTGGCCGCGGCCCGACGCGGCATCCCCCTGGCCCTGCACACCCCGAGCGAGGTCAAGGCCGCGGTCTCGGGCAACGGGCGGGCCGACAAGGCGCAGGTGGGGGCGATGGTCACCCGCATCCTGGGCCTGGACGCGCCGCCCAAGCCGGCCGATGCCGCTGACGCGCTGGCGCTGGCGATCACCCACATCTGGCGGGGCGGCGCCCAGGCCCGGATCGACGAGGCCCTGGCCCGGCAACGCGCGGCGCTGGCCCGGCAGCGAGCGGCCCTGGCGGCCGCAGGAGGAACCCGATGATCGCCTTCGTCCACGGCACCGTCGCGGCCATGACCCTCAACAGTGCAGTGCTGGAGGTCGGCGGCGTCGGCCTGGAGCTGCAGTGCACGCCCGCCACGCTGGCGACGCTGCGCGCGGGTCACCCGGCGACGCTGCCGACCAGCATGGTGGTGCGGGAGGAGTCGCTCACGCTGTTCGGGTTCCTCGACGAGGACGAGAAGTCCCTGTTCGAGCTGCTGCAGACCGCGTCGGGCGTCGGTCCCAAGGTCGCCCAGGCGATGCTCGCGGTGCTGCCGCCCGACGACCTGCGCACCGCCGTCGCCGCCGAGGACGTCAAGACGCTCACCCGCGTGCCCGGGATCGGCCAGAAGGGCGCCCAGCGGATCATCCTCGAGCTCAAGGACCGGATCGGCGCGCCGCTCGGACGACGCACTCCCGGCAAGGCGGGGACGCCCGCGGGCGGCTGGCGCGACCAGGTGCACCAGGGGCTGGTCGGCCTGGGCTGGTCGGCCAGGGAGGCCGAGCAGGCCGTCGAGGCGGTGGCACCCGAGGTCGGGGACATCCCGGACATCGGCGCGCTGCTGCGCGCCGCCCTCCGATCGCTGAGCAAGGCCTGAGCTGATGCACGACGACGAGCTGGAAGCCCTGGAGCAGACCCATCTGCACTCCCTGACCGCAGCCGAGGCCGACGGCGACGAACGCACCGTCGAGGCCGCGCTGCGGCCGCGGAGCCTCGATGAGGTGGTCGGCCAGACCCGGGTGCGCGCGCAGCTCGGGCTGGTCCTGGAGGCGGCCCGCAAACGTGAGCGGCCCGCCGACCACGTGCTGTTGTCGGGCCCGCCGGGGCTGGGCAAGACCACGCTGGCGATGATCATCGCCCACGAGATGACCGTGCCGTTGCGACTGACCAGCGGCCCCGCGATCACCCACGCGGGCGACCTCGCCGCCATCCTCTCGGGCCTCAACGAGGGCGACGTCCTCTTCGTCGACGAGATCCACCGGATGTCGCGGCCGGCCGAGGAGATGCTCTACATGGCGATGGAGGACTTCCGGGTCGACGTCATCATCGGCAAGGGCCCCGGAGCCACGGCCATCCCGCTGGAGATCCCGTCGTTCACGCTGGTGGGAGCGACCACGCGCGCGGGCCTGCTGCCCGGGCCGCTGCGCGACCGGTTCGGTTTCACCGCCCACCTGGAGTTCTACGAGCCCGACGAGCTCGACGAGATCGTGCAGCGCTCCGCTCGCCTCCTCGACATCGAGGTGCGCAGCGACGGCACGTCCGAGATCGCCTCGCGGTCGCGGGGGACACCCCGGATCGCCAACCGGCTGCTGCGCCGCGTGCGCGACTACGCCCAGGTCCGGGCCGACGGCATCGTCTCCCTGCCCGTGGCCAGGGCGGCGTTGGAGCTCTACGAGGTCGACGAGCTCGGCCTGGATCGACTGGACCGCAGCGTGATCGACGCGCTGTGCCGCCGGTTCGGCGGCGGTCCGGTGGGGCTCTCCACGCTGGCCGTGGCCGTGGGGGAGGAGCGCGAGACGGTCGAGGAGGTGGCCGAGCCGTTCCTGGTCCGCAACGGGTTCCTGGCCCGTACGCCGCGAGGTCGGGTGGCCACTCCTGCGGCCTGGCAGCACCTCGGACTCGGCGTACCCCCGGCAGCGCAGGTGGCCGACGCCGCGCTGTTCGAGGACTGAATCGCCGCCAGGGGAACCCACGGCTACACTTCACCGTTGGTTGAGCCGAGGCTAACCGTGTCGAGCCCGCCCGATCTGACGTCCCCCCTGTTGCCGAGAGGTTGTGCCGCGTGAAAGAGCTAGTCCAGCTCTTGCCACTGTTCGGGGTCTTCGCCCTGATCTACCTGCTGATGATCCGTCCCGCGGCGCGGCGAAACCGGCAGTTGGCTGCGCTCCAGGGCGCCCTCGAGGCCGGGGACCGGGTGATGCTGACAGCCGGCTTCTTCGGCACCGTGCGCGCGGTGGCCGAGGATTCCCTGGAGCTCGAGCTGGCCGAGGGCGTGGTGGTCGAGGTCGCGCGCGGCGCCGTGGCCCGCGTCCTGAACTCGCCGACCGCCGACGAGACCACGCAGGAGAACTGAGACGTGGCTGCCAAGAAGTACCGCCCGGGTCGCACCCTGGCGATGTTCTTTCTCGGGCTGGCGGTGTCCTACGGGCTCGTCGCGCTGGCGGGGAACTGGAAGCCCGAGCTCGGGCTCGACCTGCGCGGCGGCACCCGCATCCAGCTGACGGCCAAGGGAGATGTCACCCCGGAGAGTCTGATCCAGGCGGCCGAGATCATCGACTCACGGGTCAACGGCAGCGGTGTGGTCGAGGCCGAGGTGACGACCTCCGACAACAGGTACGTCATCGTCGAGATCCCCGGCAAGTCCCGCGCCGACCTGGTCGACCTCGTCTCGCGTCAGGCCCAGCTGCGGTTCCGGGTGGTGGCCCAGACCGCCGACGGCGGCGCGCCTGCTGCTTCGGGTACGCCCGAGCCCACGCCGGGTGCCGGCGTGCTGCTGCCCGAGGCGTCGCCGTCCGCGAGCACCCTGTCGATCCCGCCGACCGCTGAGCCGAGCCCCGCGGCCAGTCCGACCGCGACGCCGGCCGGCCGCGCGCCGTACGCCGCCAGGGCGCTGCCGTCGGACACCGCCTCGCCCTCGGCCAAGGCCACGAAGAACGCCACTGCGTCCGACGCCCCCTCAGACGCCCCGTCCGCGAACCCCAGCGACGTCGCGCCCCCGGCCGACGGGTCGCCCTCCATCGACGACCCGTTGGCCTGGGCCCTGAACCCGGGCGCCGACTGGGTCGCGAAGCTGCAAGCGTTCACCTGCCCCGACCCGGGCGCGGCGACGGACGTCGTCGACGATCCCGACCAGCCGCTGATCACCTGTGACGGCAACGGCACCAAGTTCCTGCTGTCAAAGGCGATGATCGAGGGCACCCAGCTCGACGGCGCCGACGCCGGCGCCCCCAACCAGACCAGCCTCGAGTGGGTCGTCCAGCTGGACTTCGACAACGTGGCCACGAAGACCTTCGCCGACATCTCCCGGGCGCTGGTCGGCACCGAGCGACTGTTCGCGATCGTCCTGGACGGCCAGGTCATCTCCTCGCCGACCATGAACGGGCTGATCACCAACGGCCAGGCCGAGATCAGCGGGAGCTTCACCCAGGCCGAGGCGCAGAGCCTGGCCACGAGCCTGAAGTTCGGGGCGCTGCCGGTCTCGTTCGAGGAACCGAGGTTCGAGACGGTCGGACCCACCCTCGCCGGCAACCAGCTGTCAGCCGGCATCACCGCCGGCCTCGTCGGGCTGGCGCTGGTGATGGCCTACTGCCTCCTCTACTACCGCGGTCTCGGTCTCGTCGTCCTCGCCTCGCTCCTCGTCGCCGCGGCGGCGACCTACTCCATGGTGCTGCTGCTGAGCAAGACGGCCGGCTTCACCCTGACCCTGCCCGGCATCGCGGGACTGATCGTCGCAGTCGGCATCACGGCCGACTCCTTCATCGTCTACTTCGAGCGGATCCGCGACGAGATGCGCGACGGCAAGTCGATGCGAGTCGCGGTCGAGGCCGGCTGGAAGCGGGCCCGGAACACCTGTGTGGCCGCTGACACCGTGTCTCTGTTGGCCGCGGTGGTGCTCTACCTCACCGCGACCGGCGTGGTGAAGGGCTTCGCGTTCGCGCTGGGTCTGTCCACGCTGATCGACCTGGTCGTGTTCTTCTGGTTCACCCACCCGCTGGTGTCGTGGCTGGGGCGGTTCCCGTTCTTCAACAAGGGCCACAAGCTGTCCGGGCTCGACGCCGAGAACCTCGGCATCGACCGGCTGCCGGCAGGAGGGAGAGCCTGATGAGCAGATTCTCTCGTTGGGGCGGTGACCTCTACAGCGGCAAGCGCTCGATCGACTTCGTCGGCCGCAAATGGCTGTGGTACGCCATGTCAGCCGTGATCGTGGTCTTTGCCATCGCCGGCCTGCAGGCCAAGCCGCTCGACTTCGGCATCGAGTTCGTGGGGGGTGCCGACTTCAAGGTGACCCTGTCGTCGGACCAGGTCACCCAGGACAACGTCGACCGCCTGCGCCAGGTCGTGGCCGGCACCGGGCTCGAGAAGGCCTCCTCGCCGGTCGCTGCGATCTCGGGCGATTCGGCGATCCAGGTGCAGACCCAGTCGCTGACCACGGCGGAGAGCGACCAGATCACCAAGGCCATCAGCGAGGCCTTCAACGTCGATCCACAGCAGGACATCAACCAGTCCGAGGTCGGCCCCAGCTGGGGCAAGACGGTGGCGAAACGCTCGCTGATCGGCCTGGTCGTGTTCGTGGTGCTCGTGGCGCTGTTCATCGCGATGTACTTCCGACAGTGGAAGATGTCGGTCGCCGCGCTGGTGGCGTTGGCCCACGACCTGGTGATCACGATCGGGGTGTACGCCTGGTCGGGCTTCGAGGTCACCCCCGCCACGGTCACCGGTCTGCTCACGATCCTGGGCTTCTCGCTCTACGACACCGTCGTGGTCTTCGACAAGGTTCGCGAGAACACCCAGGATCTCCGCCGCAAGCACCTGACGTACGCCGAGGCCGCCAACCTGGCCGTCAACCAGACCCTGGTGCGCTCGATCAACACCTCGCTGGTGGCGTTGTTGCCGGTGGCTGCGATCCTCTACGTCGGCGTCGCCCAGCTGGGCTCCGGGTCGCTGAAGGACCTCGCGCTCGCGCTGTTCGTCGGTATGGCCGCCGGCACCTACTCCTCGGTCTTCGTGGCGACGCCCCTGTTGGCCCACCTGAAGTCGATGGAGAAGCCGGTCCAGGAGTCGGACCGGCGTGCGAAGGCCAGGCAGCGCCGGGCGGCGGATCCGTACGCCTCGGTGCCGGCGTTCGGGGACGACATGCCGATCTACTCCGACCCCGACACAGCGACGGGGGCCGCGGCAGTCGCGGTGGCGGAGGACGACAGCATCGACGACGAGCCCCGTCCCAGCCGCCCCGAGCCGCCGATGGGCAAGGGCCGGGTCACGCCGACTCCGCGCGGAGATGTGCGCCCCAGCGGCTCGGCCAACCGGTCCCAGCCGGCGCGGAAGCCCCGCGCCAAGCGAGGCAAGAAGTGACCCCTGGCGAGGCGCACCAGGCGGCCGTCGAGGCGATGTCGGCCCTGGTCATCGACGTCCCCGACTTCCCGGAGCCCGGGATCCTGTTCAAGGACATCAGCCCGGTGCTCGCCGACCACACCGCCTTCACCGCGGTGATCGAGGCCCTGGCCGCGGCCGGTCGGGACGAGCACGGCGCGCTCGCGGTCGACAAGGTCATCGGGATGGAGTCGCGAGGCTTCATCCTGGGCGCCCCGGTCGCGCTCGCCCTGGGCGTCGGGTTCGTGCCGGTGCGCAAGGCCGGCAAGCTGCCGCGGGCGACGTACGCCGTGTCCTACGACCTGGAGTACGGCCAGGCGACGTTGGAGATCCACCAGGACGCCATCGGAGCCGGCGACCGGGTGCTGCTGGTCGACGACGTGCTCGCGACCGGCGGCACCGTGGCGGCCACCCGGCAGCTGGTCGAGCAGTGCGGCGGGACCACCCACGCCGTGGCCGTGTTGATGGAGCTCGAGGCGCTGCCCGGTCGCGACGCTGTCGGCGGTCTCCCGCTGACCGTGCTGGCCACCGTCTAGCCCCACGGCGAGGGCGGGGAGCACGTCGGGGCGTAGGTCGGCGGCCGGCGGCAACCCAGGCCCCTAGAATGGCTCAATGACTGAGGAACCGGCCGTCGAGACCCCGCGCGAGCGGGTGTCCGAGCCGGTCCTCACTCCGCGCGGGATGCGCGCCCGGATCGCCCGGATCGGGACCCGCGCCCAGGACAACAACCCGGTCCTCGACTCGCTGTTCAACGCCGTCCGGACCAACCACCCCAAGGCCGACCTGGCGCTGATCGAGCGGGCCTACGAGACCGCCGAGCGGTTCCACCGCGGCCAGACGCGCAAGAGCGGCGACCCCTACATCACCCATCCGCTCGCGGTCACCACGATCCTCGCCGACATCGGCATGACCGAGCCGACGCTGGTCGCCGCGCTCCTGCACGACACCGTCGAGGACACGCCCTACACCCTCGAGCAGCTGACCGACGACTTCGGCGACGAGGTCGCTGCGCTGGTCGACGGCGTCACCAAGCTCGAAAAGGTGCAGTACGGCGACACGGCCGAGGCCGAGACCATCCGCAAGATGATCGTGGCGATGTCGAGGGACATCCGGGTCCTGGTGATCAAGCTCGCCGACCGGCTGCACAACATGCGCACGCTGCGCTACGTCCGCCGGGAGTCCCAGGAACGCACCGCTCGCCAGACGCTGGACATCTACGGACCGCTGGCCCACCGGCTCGGCATGAACACCATCAAGTGGGAGCTCGAGGACCTCGCCTTCGCCACCCTGCACCCGAAGATCTACGACGAGATCGTGCGGCTGGTGGCCGAGCGGGCGCCCTCGCGGGACCAGTTCCTCGCCCAGGTGACCGACCAGGTGACGGCGGATCTGGGCGAGGCGAAGATCAAGGCCCGTGTCACCGGCCGGCCCAAGCACTACTACTCGATCTACCAGAAGATGATCGTCGGCGGCCGCGACTTCGCCGACATCCACGACCTGGTCGGCATCCGGATCCTGGTCGAGGAGGACAAGGACTGCTACGCCGTCCTCGGGATCCTGCACGCCCGGTGGAACCCCGTCCTCGGCCGGTTCAAGGACTTCATCGCGATGCCGAAGTTCAACATGTACCAATCGCTGCACACCACGGTGATCGGCCCTCAGGGCAAGCCCGTCGAGCTACAGATCCGCACCCAGGCGATGCACCGCCGGGCGGAGTACGGCGTCGCCGCGCACTGGAAGTACAAGGAGTCCGGCCGCGCCGGCCAGGACACCGAGCGCCGGGGCGACCTGGACGACATGACCTGGGTGCAGCAGCTCCTCGACTGGCAGAGCGACGTGGAGGACCCGGGGGAGTTCCTGGAGTCGCTCCGGTTCGAGATCCGGTCGGAGGTCTACGTCTTCACTCCGCGAGGCGACGTGATGGCGCTGCCGGCCGGGGCGACGTCGATCGACTTCGCCTACGCCGTGCATACCGAGGTCGGCCATCACACGATCGGCGCCCGGGTCAACGGCAGGCTGGTGCCGCTGGAGTCGCAGCTCGAGAACGGCGACGTCGTCGAGGTCTTCACCTCGAAGAACCCCGCGGCCGGCCCGTCCCGCGACTGGCTCAACTTCGTGAAGTCCCCGCGCGCCCGCTCCAAGATCCGGCAGTGGTTCACCAAGGAGCGTCGCGAGGAGGCGATCGAGCGCGGGAAGTCCCAGATCGTCAAGCTGATGCGCAAGGAGGGCATCGGCCTCAAGCGGGTGCTCACCCACGAGTCGCTGACCCTGGCCGCCCAGCACTTCAACATCACCGACATCTCGGCGCTGTACGCCGCCGTGGGCGAGAGCAACCTCAGCGCCCAGGCCGTCGTCCGCCATGTGATCGAGCTGCACGGTGGCAACGACGGCGCGGCCGAGGACATGTCCGAAGGCGTCACCATCACCGGCCGACCCGGCCGCTCGAAGGTCAGCCCGGCCGGTGACACGGGCGTCGTGGTCAAGGGCGTGGGCGACCTGTGGGTCAAGCTGGCCAAGTGCTGCACGCCCGTTCCTGGCGACCCGATCCTGGGGTTCGTCACGAAGGGGGGCGGGGTGTCGGTGCACCGCCGCGACTGCACCAACGCCAGCGATCTCGAGCGCCAGCCCGAACGCCTGGTGGAGGTCGACTGGGCGCCGAACCCGCAGTCGACGTTCCTGGTGAACATCCAGGTCGAGGCGCTGGACCGGGCCCGCCTGCTGTCCGACATCACCATGGCGCTGTCCGACGCCCAGGTGAACATCCTCAGCGCGCACCTGACCACGACCCGGGACCGGGTGGCCAAGACCCGCTTCAGCTTCGAGATGGCCGATGCCAAGCACCTCGACAACGCGCTCCGGGCGGTGCGCAGCGTGCCCGGCGTCTTCGACGCCTATCGGGTGACCCACTAGCCGCTGCCGGGCGGCCCCGCTGCTAGGCCGTGAACTCGTCGGACGCGCGTAGGGCCAGGTCCAGGAACGACTGCCGGGAGGTGAGGTTCTCCTCGAGCTCGGCGACCCGCTTCGGGTCGCCGGCCGCCCGGGCCTTGTCGAGATCGGCCTGGATCGAGGCGATGGCGGTCTCGAGCTGGCTGACCATGTCGCCGGCGCGGGCGGACTTCTCGGGGTCGCTGCGCCGCCACTGGTCGTCTTCCATCGAGCGGATCGCCTGCTCGACCTTGCGGATCCGCCCCTCGAGGTCCTTCATCCTCTCGCGCGGCACCTTGCCGGCGGCGTCCCACCTGTCCGCGATGGTGCGGAACGAGCGCTTGGCGGCGTCCAGGTCGGTCACCGGCAGCAGTGCCTCGGCCTCGACCAACAGCGCCTCCTTGACGGTCGCGTTGGCCGCGAACTCCTCGTCCAGCTTCGCGTTGGCGGCGTCGCGGGCACCGAAGAAGGAGTCTTGGGCGGAGCGGAACCGCTGCCACAGCGCGTCGTCGGCGTCTCGCGGTGCCGGACCGGCGGCCTTCCACTCCCTCATCAGGTCGCGGAACGCGCCGGAGGTGGGACCCCACTCGGTCGACGTGACGAGCTCCTCGGCGCTGTCTGCGAGCCTCTCCTTGATCACGCGCGCCCCCTCGCGCTTCTCGTGCTGCTCGGCGAAGTGGACCTTGCGCCGCCGGGTGTAGGCCGTCCGCGCGCTCGAGAACCGTCGCCACAGCGTGTCGTCGGAGGCGCGGTCCAGACGGGGGAGGGACTTCCACAGGGTGAGCAGGTCACGCAGCCGGTTGGCGCCGTTGCGCCAGTCCGTGCCCTGAGCGAGCTTCTCCGCCTCGGCGACGATCCGCTCCTTCTCGGCGCGCGACTCCTCGGCCTTCGCTGCGCGCTCGGCCTTGCGCGCCGCGCGCTGCTCGGCGATCACCGGGGCCAGCGCGTCGAGCCGGGCACCCAGGGCGATGAGGTCGCCGACAGCGTTGGCCTCGGTCACCTGCTCCCGCACCGTCTTGACCGAGTCGGTGGCCTCCTCCGGAGACAGCACTCCCGCGCGGATCCGCTGCTCCAGCAGGCCGACCTCGAACGACAGCGCGTCGAAGCGGTCGGTGAAGAACTTCAGGGCTTCCTCGGGAGTGCCTTCGGGGTACTGGCCCACCGACCGCTCGCCGTCGGTGGTCCGGACGAAGACGGTGCCGTCGTCGGCGACCCGTCCCCACTCTTGGCTCGTCACGTTGGATCCCTTTTCCGTCTGCCCACGACCTGCTTCGGGCCGCGCTCCGCCCAGGAGCGCAGGCCCCATGCTAATGGTGACCGTCGGGCACCGGGGCCGCGGCCGGCGGTCTCGGGGTTGACGGCGATGCCTGGTCCCGGGCGGCCGCTGGGTAGTCTCTCCGGGTGCTGATCGCAGGCTTCCCCGCAGGTCCGTGGGGCACGAACTGCTACCTGATGGCTACCGGCCCCGGCAGCGAGTGTGTGGTGGTCGACCCCGGCAAGGACGCAGCGGAGGGGGTCGCGTCGCTCGTTCGCGAGCACCGGCTCAAGCCGGTGGCGGTCCTGGTCACCCACGGGCACGTCGACCACATGTGGTGCGTCGCGCCGGTGGCCGGTTCCTACGACGCCACCGCGTGGATCCACCCGCAGGATCGGCACCTGCTGAGCGACCCGATGGCCGGGATGTCGCGTGAGAGCACCCAGCTGCTGCTCGGCGGGGACTACTCGTGGGCCGAGCCCGACGACGTCCGCGAACTGGCTGACGGCCAGACCCTGGAGCTGGCCGGACTCAGCTTCCTGGTCGACCACACCCCCGGCCACACCGAGGGGTCGGTGACGTTCCGGGCGCCGTACGACGTGCCGGAGGTCTCCGAGGTGATGTTCTCCGGTGACCTGCTCTTCGCCGGCTCGATCGGCCGGACCGACCTCCCGGGCGGCGACCACGCCACGATGCTGGCCAGCCTGACCAGCAAGGTGCTGACGCTCCCGGACGACATCGTGGTGCTGCCCGGACACGGCGAGCAGACCTCGATCGGCCGCGAGCGCGCCACGAACCCCTTCCTGCTGGATCTCGTGAGCCGATGACCAAGGTGACGCCGCTCAGCGGGTTCCCCGAGCTGCTGCCCGCCCAGCGCTGGGTCGAGCGCGAGGTGATCGCCTCCTTGTCGCGCAGCTTCGAGCTGCACGGTTACGCCAACATCGAGACCCGGGTCGTCGAGCCCGTGGACAGGCTCGCGAAGGGCGGCGAGATCGACAAGGAGATCTACGTCCTGCGGAGGCTGGCGGCAGGGGAGAGCGACGATGCCGGTCTGGGCCTGCACTTCGACCTGACGGTGCCGTTCGCGCGCTATGTGCTCGAGCACGCCGGGCATCTGGAGTTCCCCTTCCGGCGCTATCAGATCCAACCGGCCTGGCGCGGCGAGCGGCCGCAGGACGGCCGCTACCGGCAGTTCACCCAGGCCGACATCGACATCATCGGCCGCGACGCCCTGTCCTTTCACCACGACGTCGAGGTGGTGCGGGTGATGGTGGAGGCCCTGGCTGCCCTCCCGCTGCCCCCGCTGTCGTTCCAGGTCAACAACCGCAAGCTGATCCAGGGCTTCTACCGCGGGTTGGGGATCCCCGACGTGGTCGCGGCCATCCGCACGATCGACAAGCTCGACAAGCTGCCGGCGCAGGTGGTGGCGCAGCAGCTGGTCGAGGCTGCCGGGGCCACCCCCGAGCAGGCGCAGGCATGCCTGGAGCTGGCCTCGATCCGGGTCGGAGACACCTCCTTCGTCGAGCGCGTCCGCGCCCTGGGGGTTCGAGACGAGCTGCTCGACACCGGGCTGTCCGAGCTGGCCGCCGTCGTGGACGGCTGCGCCGGCGTCACCAACGACCAGGTCACGGTCGAGGCCAACCTGCGCATCGCCCGCGGCCTGGACTACTACACCGGCACCGTCCTCGAGGTGTTCATGGCCGGCTACGAGCACCTCAAGTCCGTGGGCGGCGGGGGTCGGTACGACGCGCTCGCCAGCGACGGGCGGACGACGTACCCCGGCGTCGGCGTCTCCTTCGGTGTCTCGCGCACCCTGATCCCGCTGCTGTCCGACGGTGTCCTGACCGGGAGCCGGCCGGTCCCCAGCGCCGTGCTGGTGGCCGTGGTCGGCGAGGACGCGCGCCCGACCAGCGACGCGGTGGCTCAGGCGCTGCGCGCGCGAGGCATCCCCACCGAGGTTTCCGGCTCCGCGGAGAAGTTCGGCAAGCAGATCCGGGCAGCCGAGCGGCGCGGCATCCCGTTCGTGTGGTTCCCCCAGGCCGACGGCAGCCATCAGGTGAAGGACATCCGATCCGGCGACCAGGTGCCGGCCGACCCGGCCGCCTGGACGCCCCCGAACGAGGACCTGCATCCGCAGGTCGTGACCCGGACGACCACCGAGGAGCAGCAGCAGTGATCCGCACCCATGAGGCCGGCAGCCTTCGCGCCGAGCACGCCGGACAGACCGTGACGCTGGCCGGCTGGGTGGCGCGCCGGCGCGACCACGGCGGCGTCGCCTTCCTCGACCTGCGGGAGGCCAGCGGCGTGGTGCAGGTGGTGGTGCGCGACGAGGAGGTCGCGCACGCGCTGCGCAGCGAGTTCTGTCTGAAGGTGACCGGCGAGGTCGCGTTGCGTCCCGAGGGCAACGCCAACCCCGCCCTGGCCACGGGCGAGATCGAGGTGATCGCGAGCGACGTCGAGGTCCTCAGCACCTCCGCGGTGCTGCCCTTCCCCATCGACGAGCACGTCGAGGTGGGCGAGGAGGCTCGCCTGCGACACCGCTACCTCGACCTGCGGAGATCAGGGCCCAACCAGGCGCTGCGGCTGCGCAGCCGGGTGAACAAGGCTGCCCGGGACGTGCTCGACGAGCGTGGCTTCGTGGAGATCGAGACGCCGACCCTGACGCGCTCCACGCCCGAGGGCGCGCGCGACTTCGTGGTCCCGGCCCGGCTGCAGCCGGGCAGCTGGTACGCCCTGCCGCAGAGCCCGCAGCTGTTCAAGCAGCTGCTGATGGTGGCCGGCATGGAGCGCTACTACCAGATCGCACGGTGCTACCGCGACGAGGACTTCCGGGCCGACCGGCAGCCGGAGTTCACCCAGCTCGACCTCGAGATGAGCTTCGTCGACCAGGACGACGTCATCGCCGTCGCGGAAGACGTGCTGGGTGCGGTGTGGTCGCTGATCGGCTACGACGTCCCGACCCCGCTGCCGCGGATGACGTACGCCGAGGCGATGGCCCGCTTCGGAACGGACAAGCCCGACCTGCGCATGGGGCAGGAGCTGGTCGACTGCACGGCGTACTTCTCCGACACGCCGTTCCGCGTCTTCCAGGCTCCCTACGTCGGCGCGGTCGTGATGCCGGGCGGCGCCTCCCAGCCGCGCAAGAAGCTCGACGCCTGGCAGGAGTGGGCCAAGCAGCGTGGCGCTCGCGGGCTGGCCTACGTCCTGGTCCAGGAGGACGGCGAGCTGGGCGGCCCGGTGGCGAAGAACCTGAGCGAGACCGAGCGGGCCGGCCTGGCAGAGCAGGTCGGGGCGGTCCCCGGCGACTGTGTGTTCTTCGCCGCCGGCCCGGTGAAGTCCAGCCGCGCGCTCCTCGGGGCGGCGCGGCTGGAGATCGGCCGTCGCGGCGACCTGATCGACCACGACGCCTGGTCCTTCCTGTGGGTGGTCGACGCGCCGCTGTTCGAGCCGGCCGACGAGGCCACGGCGGCCGGCGACGTCGCCGTCGGCAGCGGTGCCTGGACCGCGGTCCACCATGCGTTCACCTCTCCCCAGGACCTGGAGTCCTTCGACGCCGCCCCCGGCTCCGCGCTGGCCTGGGCCTACGACATCGTGTGCAACGGCAACGAGATCGGTGGCGGCTCGATCCGGATCCACCGCCAGGACGTCCAGAAGCGGGTCTTCGCCCTGATGGGCATCGGCGAGCAGGAGGCTCAGGAGAAGTTCGGGTTCCTGCTCGACGCTTTCGCCTTCGGGGCTCCTCCGCACGGTGGTATCGCCTTCGGCTGGGATCGGATCGTGGCGTTGCTGGCCGGCACCGACTCGATCCGGGAGGTGATCGCGTTCCCGAAGTCCGGCGGTGGCTTCGACCCGCTGACCGCCGCACCTGCGCCGATCACGGCCGCTCAACGCAAGGAAGCCGGGGTTGACGCCCTCCCGCAGCGGAACGTCCCGCCGGAGGCGTGAGCGAACGGATGTTCCGTCGGTGGCCCCTCCTTCGAGACCCAATCGTTACGCCCCGGTAATCGATACCGCTGCCTCGGTCCCCTAGAGTCGCCAGCGGTATCGGGGCGCGGATTGTCGTGCCGCATTCGAGCGATCGGGGTGAGTATGTCGGTGCAGCCGGGCTCCGGAGCAGAGCTGCTCGGCGAGTTCGGTGAGGGGTCGCCTCCCGATCCCGAGGGCGACTCACCCGAGAAGGCGCTGGCCGGTCGGTCGCCGACCCAGATCGCACTCGAGCGGCTGCGCAAGGACAAGGTCGCCGTGACCTGCGTCGTGACGCTGGTGCTACTGGTGCTGCTGGCGGTCCTGGCCGGGGTGATCACCCGGTGGCTCGACATCTACTGGGACATCGGCGACCCCGACTCCCCGAGCAGCCTGGACGTCCTCTACTTCGGCGGATCCCGCAACGGCTATCCCTCTGTGGGCCCGCCGTTCAACGGCTTCTCGGCCGAGCACCCCCTCGGGGTGGCGCCGCGCGTGGGCTACGACAACCTGGCCTACGCGCTCTACGGCCTGCGCACCTCGCTCGAGGTCGCCGTGCTGGCCACGATCGCCTCGACGGTCATCGGCGTGATCGTCGGCCTGATCGCCGGCTACGCCGGCGGCAACACCGACCGGCTCATCTCGTTCGTGACCGACCTGTTCTTGTCGTTCCCCTACTTCCTGGGCATGCTGGCGATCGCCGCGATCATCACCCAGCGCTTCAAGGACGATCTCGACCAGCTGTCGACGGCGCAGTTCGTCGGCCTGATCTCCATCCTGGTGGTCTTCAGCTGGATGGGCCTGACCCGCCTGATCAGGGGACAGGTGTTCTCGCTGCGAGAACGCGAGTTCATCCAGTCGGCCCGGGTGATCGGGGTGCCGACCCGGCGGATCCTGTTCAAGGAGCTGCTGCCCAACCTGGTGGCGCCGATCGTGGTGGCGACCTCGCTGAGCCTGCCGGCGTTCGTCGCCGCGGAGGCCGGACTGTCGTTCCTCGGTCTCGGTCTCACCGGCCGGCCGTCGCTGGGCAAGATGGTCGCCGACTCGACGAAGTACTGGGACACCTACCCGCTCTACCTCTGGCTTCCGGTCGGCGTGATCACGGTCCTCACCCTCAGCCTCAACCTGCTGGGTGACTCGATCCGGGACGCGTTCGACCCCAAGACTCGTCGATGACAACCGTCGTCGGTGGGATGCAATCCAACGAAGGGAAGACCAAGATGCGGTTGAAGAAGCCGTTCGTGGCGTTGGCCACGGCCGGGCTCCTGACGCTCGCCGCCTGTGGCGGATCCGGTGATGGAAACGGAAACACCGGGTCCAGCACTGGAGCAGGCGTCGACACGGAGAACCTCGGCAATACCGGCAGCGGCAAGAACGCCGAGGCCGCCGGACCAGTGACCATCGACGGGGCGACCGAGGGCGGCACCGTGACGGTGCTCACGTCGACCGGGTTCACCACCCCGATCGACCCGGCCGACCTCTACTACACCGACACCTACGCGATCATGGCCGGCCTGGTGATGCGTCAGCTGACGCAGTACGTCTACGACGAGGCCTCCGGCAACATGATCCTGGTGCCCGACCTGGCCACCGACCTCGGCACGCCGAACGCAGACTTCACCGAGTGGCAGTTCACCGTGCGTGACGGCGCGAAGTGGGAGGACGGCTCGCCGGTCACCGCTGAGCAGGTCAAGTGGGGCATGGAGCGCTCGTTCGACGCTGAGACGTTCCCGAACGGCCCTGGACCCTACTTCACCAAGCCCTACCTCCTGGGTGGCGACAAGTGGGACGGCCCCTACTCCGACCCCAAGGGCAAGAGACCAGGCCATCACCGTCGACGGCAACACGCTCACCATCAAGATGAGCAAGCCGTTCCAGGACTTCGACTACTACCTGTCGTTCCCGGCGATGGGCCCGGTGCCGCTCGGCAAGGCCTCCGACCCGGCGAAGTACGCCCAGCGTCCGATGTCCTCCGGCCCCTACAAGATCAAGAAGTACGTCGTCGGCAAGTCGCTCGTCCTCGAGCGCAACGACCAGTGGGACCCCGCGACCGACCCCGGCCGCACGGCGTACCCGGACTCGTACGTCTTCAAGGGCGGCCAGAACCCCGACCAGATCGACCAGCTGCTGCTGGCCGACCAGGGTGACGCCCAGACCACGATGACCTACGACGACATCGACGCGAAGAACTACGACAAGTTCAGCACCGACGCCGCCGACCGGCTCGTCAGCGGCGGTTCGCCGTGCACGTACTTCTACGCGCTGGACAACCGGACGATCACCGACAAGGCGGTCCGCGAGGCCGTGCTGTGGGCGGTGCCCTACAAGGAGCAGATCCTGGCCGCTGGCCTGATCCCCGACGTCAACGCGATCCCGGCGACCAACCTGATGCCTCCGGGGATCCCGGGGCGCGAGGAGTTCAACCCGGTCCCCGACCACGAGCCGTTCCAGACCGATGCGGCGAGGGCCAAGAAGCTGCTGGAGGACTCCGGCAACCTGGGCTTCGAGATCAAGTTCCTGTTCCGCACCGACCTCGACACCGACGTGTCCGGCAAGGACCTGTTGGTGAAGGCGCTCGAGGCGGCCGGGTTCAAGGTCAAGCCGGTGGCGAGCACGGTCAACGACTACTCCGCCGACCGTGGCAACCCCGAGCTCGACATCAACATGCGGTCCTACGGATGGTGCTCGGACTGGCCGTCCGGTGCCACCTGGATCCCGACGCTGCTGCAGTCGACGAACATCGACAAGGTGGGCTTCGGCACCAACGAGTCGGCGTTCAACGTGCCGGAGATCGACGACGAGATCAATGGCGTCTTCGACCTCCCGGCCGAGGACCAGGCCGGCGGCATGGAACGCGCTGGACGAGAAGATCATGACGGAGTACCTCCCGGTGATCCCTCGGTACTACACCGGTGTGATCGCTGCTCGTGGCTCGAAGGTCATGGGCTTCGAGAACGACAACACGCTGGGCATGCCCACGTTCAAGCAGATCTGGGTCCAGCAGTGACCCTGGCTGACTGAACAAGGCGACGCGACGTGGTGGGGTGGGGCGAGGCTGGTCCTCGTCCCATCCCACCACCACCGTCAGTAGCACTTTCCTCCTGAATCGAGGCACCCTGAGTGTTGGGCTACATCGTGCGCCGGTTGGTGTCGGCGTTCCTGGTCATCGCCATCACCTCGGTGGTCGTCTTCCTGCTGTTCTTCAAGGGGCCGACCAACCCGGCGGTGCCGGCGTGCAACATCAACGGCAAGTGCACGCCCGAGAGGCTGGCCATCCTGACCGAGCAGATGGGGCTCAACGACACCTGGTACCACCAGTACGGCATCTGGGCCAAGGGACTCGTCCAGGACCGGCAGGTCGATTTCGGCGCGACCTACGAGTGCGCCGCTCCGTGTCTGGGCATCTCCTTCCGCACCAAGACCCCGGTCACCGAGGATCTCCTGGCCAAGTTCCCCGCCACGCTGTCGCTGGCGATCGGTGGCTCCCTGATCTACCTCGTGCTCGGGGTCACCCTGGGCACCATCGCCGCCCGATATCGAGCAACGCTGATCGATCGAGGGCTGGTGGCGTTCTCGGTCTTCATCTCCGCGATCCCGTACTACGTGATCGCGCTTGCTCGTCTGGATCTACCTGACCCAGTCCTTCGGCCTGTTCCCGGCCAGCAATACGCCGTACAACGGCTTCACGGACAACCCTGTGACCTGGGCGTGGCATATGGCGCTGCCCTGGATGGTGATCGGGCTGACCTTCTCCACGCAGTACGCCCGGTTCAGCCGCGGGCAGATGATCGAGACCATGGGCGAGGACTACATCCGGACCGCGACGGCCAAGGGGCTGCCCGCCCGCCAGGTGATGTACCGCCACGGGCTGCGTGCCGCGATCGTGCCGATCATGACCATCTTCGGCCTGGACTTCGCCGGGCTGCTGGCCGGCACGGTGTTCACCGAGGTCATCTTCCAGGTCGACGGCATGGGCCAGTGGGCCATCCAGTCGGTCTTCGCGCCCACCGACTTCCCGGTCGTGCAGGCCACCGTGCTGGTGGCGGCGATCATCGTGGTGTTGGCGAACCTCATCGTCGACCTGTTGTATAGCGTGATCGACCCGAGAGTGAGGCTCGAGTGAGTTCGGTGAGCGTTTCGGAGTCGCCCAGCCACGCCGCCGACTCGAACGAGGAGCCGTTCCTGGTGGTGGAGAACCTCACCGTCCGGTTCCCCACCCACGACGGCCTGGTCCAGGCGGTCACCGACCTGTCCTACGCGGTCCGCCGCGGCGAGACGCTCGGCATCGTCGGCGAGTCCGGGTCCGGCAAGTCGGTGTCCACCCAGGCCGTGCTCGGGCTCCACAACCCCAAGCAGACGCGACTCGAGGGCTCGATCCGGGTCGACGGCACCGAGATCATCGGGGCCTCCGACGCGACGATGCGCAAGGTTCGTGGCAACAAGGCCGCGATGATCTTCCAGGACCCGCTGACCGCGTTGCACCCGTTCTACTCGGTGGGCAGCCAGATCATGGAGGCCTACCGGGTCCATCACCGCGCCTCGAAGAAGGTCGCCCGCGAGCGCGCCATCGAGGTGTTGAACCGGGTCGGGATCCCGCAGGCCAAGGATCGGGTCAAGGACTACCCCCACCAGTTCTCCGGCGGCATGCGGCAACGCGCCATGATCGCGATGGCGCTGGTCAACGACCCCAACCTGCTGATCGCCGACGAGCCGACGACGGCCCTCGACGTCACCGTGCAGGCGCAGATCCTGGACCTGCTCCAAGACCTGCAGCGCGAGTTCAACTCCGCCATCATCCTGATCACGCACGACCTGGGCGTGATCGCCGAGATGTCCGACAACGTGATGGTGATGTACGGCGGCCGGGCCGTCGAGAAGGGCTCGGTCAAGGACATCCTGCAGCACCCCTTGATGCCCTACACCTGGGGTCTGCTCTCGAGCATCCCGGAGGTCGGCGGCTCCGTGGACAAACGGCTGGTCCCGATCCCCGGCGCGCCGCCCAGTCTGCTCTCGCCGCCCAGCGGGTGCTCGTTCCACCCCCGCTGCACCTACGAGGACAAGGTCCCTGGCGACCTGTGCGCCACCGAGGTGCCTGAACTCACGTCCGGCAGCCGCGGTCCTGACCACCTCAAGCGGTGTCACCTGGTCGACCCGGAGGCGGTGTTCGCCAAGCACGTCCTGCCGACGCTGCAGCCCGATGCCGCGTCCTCGTCCGAAGGGGCCGACCTGTGAGCACATCGACGACGGAGACCATGAGCACCTCCCAGCCCGCTGCCTCCCAGCCTTCTGCCCAGGCCAAGCACCTGCTCGAGGTCCGCGACCTGAAGAAGTACTTCCCGGTGAAGTCCTCCGGTGTGTTCCGGCGCACGGTCGCCCAGGTGCAGGCCGTGGACGGAGTGTCCTTCAGCGTGGACAAGGGGCAGGCCCTCGGCCTGGTGGGTGAGTCCGGCTGCGGCAAGTCGACCACCGGACGTCTGATCACGCGGCTCTACGACCCCACGGCGGGCTCGATCCTGTTCGAGGGCAAGCCGATCGAGCACCTGAACCGTCGCCAGATGCTGCCGATCCGGCGCGAGATCCAGATGATCTTCCAGGACCCCTACTCCTCGCTGAACCCCCGGCACACGGTCGGCACCATCGTCGGCACACCGCTGGAGGTCCACAAGGTGTTGCCCAAGGCCAAGGTGATCCCGCGGGTCCAGGAGCTGCTCGAGGTGGTCGGGCTCAACCCCGAGCACTACAACCGCTACCCGAGCGAGTTCTCGGGCGGCCAGCGCCAGCGGATCGGCCTGGCGCGGGCATTGGCGCTGCAGCCGAAGCTGCTGGTCGCCGACGAGCCGGTGTCGGCCCTGGACGTCTCGATCCAGGCGCAGGTCGTCAACCTGCTCCAGGACGTGCAGCGCGAGTTCGACATCGCGTTCCTCTTCATCGCCCACGATCTGGCGGTGGTGCGGCACTTCTGCCCCGACGTGGCGGTGATGTACCTCGGCCGGATCGTCGAGATCGCGGACCGGGAGGCGCTCTACAACCGCGCCCACCATCCCTATACGCACGCCTTGCTGTCGGCCGTCCCGGAGGTCTCCCACGCGACGCTGGGAACGCGGCGTGAGCGGATCCGGCTGGAGGGCGACGTCCCGAGCCCGGTCAACCCGCCGTCGGGATGCTCGTTCCGCACCCGCTGCCACCTGGCCCAGGAGATCTGCGCCCGCGTGCAGCCGCCGCTGCTGCAGATCGGCAAGAAGCACAAGGTGGCCTGCCACTTCCCCGGTGAGCTCGGCAGTCCGCCGTCAGAGCCGGCGACGGCACGGCTGCTGGGCGTGGACAACCAGGGCCAGCCGGACCCGGGCGCCTCACCCACGCAGATCTCGACCGAGCCCGGCTTCGCCGACACCTGGTTCGACCTGAAGACGAACTCCCTCGGCCGCGGCTGACGCGTCTTCCGCGACGTGGGCAAAGTAGGGTCGCCTGCGTGGAGGGCCTGTTCGACTACGACGCGCCGCGGCCCGCCGTGGCAGTGCCCGGTGGCAGCCTGACGGCCACCCACCATCCGTCCGCCCCGTTGGCGGTCCGGATGCGTCCGCGCACGCTCGACGAGCTCGTCGGCCAGCCGCATCTGCGGGCACCCGGATCGCCACTGCGGCAGCTGGTCGAGGGCGACCAGGCCATGTCGTTGCTGCTGTGGGGACCTCCCGGCACCGGCAAGACCACGATCGCGGCGATCGTGAGCGGGCAGACCGATCGGCGCTTCGTCGAGGTCTCGGCGGTCACCGCCGGGGTCAAGGAGGTCCGCGCGGCGATGGATGCCGCCCGGGCCGAGCTCGCGGCGACCGGCCGCGAGACCGTGCTGTTCGTCGATGAGGTGCACCGGTTCAGCAAGGCTCAGCAGGACGCGTTGCTCCCGGGGGTCGAGAACCGGTGGGTGACGATGATCGCCGCTACGACCGAGAACCCCTTCTTCTCCGTGATCTCCCCGTTGCTGTCGCGCAGCCTGCTGCTGCGGCTGGAGCCGCTCGGAGACACCGAGATCGGGGAGGTGGTCGACCAGGCCGTGGCGGACGAACGCGGCCTCGGTGGCGGCATCCGCCTGGCGACGGAGGCGCGCGAGCACCTGGTGCGGCTGGCCGGGGGAGACGCGCGCCGGGCCTTGACCTACCTCGAGGCGGCGGCGGGGGCTGCCCGGACCCGGTCGAGCGACGAGATCGACCTGGCCACCGCGGAGACCGCGGCCGACCAGGCGGCGGTGCGCTACGACCGTGAAGGCGACCAGCACTACGACGTGACGAGCGCCTTCATCAAGTCGGTGCGCGGGTCGGACGCGGATGCCGCGCTGCACTACCTGGCCCGGATGATCGAAGCCGGAGAGGACCCCCGGTTCATCGCTCGCCGCCTGGTGATCCTGGCCAGTGAGGACATCGGGCTGGCCGATCCCTCGGCGCTGACGACGGCGGTGGCGGCCGCTCAGTGCGTCCAGCTGATCGGGATGCCGGAGGCGCGGCTCAACCTCGCGCAGGCCACGATCGCGCTGGCTGTCGCCCCCAAGTCCAACGCGGTCACCAGGGCCATCAACGCTGCCCAGGCAGACGTCCGGGACGGCCGGATCGGTGCGGTGCCGGCGCACCTGCGCGACGCGCACTACTCGGGGGCGGCGAAGCTCGGCCACGGGTCGGCGTACACCTACAGCCATGACGAGCCGTACGGCATCGCCGAGCAGCAGTACGCCCCCGACGCGGTGCTGAATGCGGAGTACTACCTGCCGACCGCGCTCGGCGCGGAGGCGGCGGTCAAGGAGCGCTGGGAGCGGGTCCGCAGGAGGGTCCGGGGCGGCTCCACGCCCAAGGGATAGGGTTCGGCGTTGTGACGTGGCTCAACGTGGCTCTCCTGGTCGGACTGACCCTCGCCGGCGTGGCGGTGGCGCTGCTGGCGGTCCTGGTACGCCGGGACCGGGCGCGCACCCGCGCCGAGCTGGTCCGCGCCCAGGCCGAGGGCCAGGCGTTGCGGGAGCGGCTCGACGGGCTCGAACGCCGACTGGATCGTCCCGAGCCGAGCGAGGCCACCGAGTTCGTGATCACCGACATCGGCGAGCATCGGGAGCCGGTCGCCACGGAGCGGATCGAAGGCCGGCTGTTCGCCGACATCGTGCTGCGCGAGTCCGTCGTCAAGGCGGCAGCGCTGGCGCACGGCGTGCGGCAGGCCACCTCGCCCGAGAGTCGCTTCCGGATTCGCTATGCGTACTCCCGCGAGGTCAAGCAGGCTCGCAAGCGCCGCAGGCTCGAGCTGCGCCGGCTGCGGCGCGTGGTCGCCGGCCGGCGTCAGGAGCGTGAGGACGCCGCATGAGGAGAGGGCTCTGGTTCGCAGCCGGGGCCGGCGCCGGGGTGTACGCCGCGGCGCGGGCGCGCCGGGTGGCCGAGGCATTCACGGTCGACGGCCTGCGCGACCGCTGGCACGGCCTGCGCGCCGGTGCCGGCGTCTTCGCGGCGGAGGCCTCGGTGGCCAGGGCCGAGAAGGAAAGCGAGTTGCGCGATCGGCTGGGACTGGTGCCTGATGGGACCCCGGAACTGACGCCCCCGGCCGACGTCACGGCACTGGACAGCTCGCGAGCCACCCGACGCGTTCCCCCCGAGCAGGAAGGCAGCAGCTGATGGACACCGCGGAGATCCGCCGCCGGTTCGTGTCCCATTTCGAGGACAACGGCCACACGGTGGTGCCGTCGGCCTCGCTGTTGCTGGATGACCCGACGCTGTTGTTCGTCAACGCCGGCATGGTGCCGTTCAAGCCCTACTTCCTGGGCCAGGAGACGCCGCCGTACCCCCGGGCGGTGAGTGTGCAGAAGTGCGTGCGGACCCTCGACATCGAGGAGGTCGGCAAGACCACGCGGCACGGCACCTTCTTCCAGATGTGCGGCAACTTCTCCTTCGGCGACTACTTCAAGGAGGGGGCGATCCGGCTCGCCTGGGACCTGGTCACCAAGAGCCAGGCCGACGGCGGCTACGGCTTCGACGAGTCGGTGCTCTACGCCTCGGTCTACGAGGACGACGACGAGGCGGTCGCCCTGTGGAAGCAGGAGGCCGGCCTGCCCGACGACCGGATCGTCCGGCTGGGCCGCCAGGACAACTACTGGAGCATGGGCGTCCCCGGACCCGGTGGCCCGTGCTCGGAGATCCTGATCGACCGCGGGCCGGCCTTCGGCAAGGACCGCGACTGGGACGCCGGTGACCGCTACCTGGAGTTCTGGAACCTGGTGTTCATGCAGGATTCGCTCTCGGCGGTGCGGTCCAAGGTGGACTTCGATGTCGAGGGGCCGCTGCCGGCGAAGAACATCGACACCGGCCTGGGTCTGGAGCGGGTGGCCTTCCTGCTGCAGGACCGGGCCAACATGTACGAGATCGACGAGATGTTCCCGGTCATCCAGCGGGCAGAGGAGCTTGCCGGCAGGCGCTACGGCGCCGACGACGGCGACGACGTGCGGTTCCGGGTCGTCGCCGACCACGTGCGCAGCGCGCTGATGCTGATCGGTGACGGGGTCACCCCCAGCAACGAGGCCCGCGGCTACGTGCTGCGCCGACTGTTGCGACGCGCGGTCCGGTCGATGCGGCTCCTCGGGGTGGAGGACCGGGTGCTGCCGGAGCTGCTGCCGGTCAGCCAGGCGAAGATGAGCCTCGGCTACCCCGAGCTCGAGCGCGACTGGGAGCGGATCTCGACGGTCGCCTTCGCCGAGGAGGACGCGTTCCGCCAGACACTGCGGGCCGGCACCCAGATCTTCGACCTGGCTGCCACCGAGGTGAAGAAGGGCGGCGACACCCAGTTGTCGGGGACCAAGGCGTTCGCGCTCCACGACACCTACGGCTTCCCGATCGACCTGACCCTCGAGATGGCCTCCGAGCAGGGGCTGACCGTCGACGAGGACGGGTTCCGCCGATTGATGACCGAGCAACGGGAGCGCGCGAAGGCCGACGCGAAGTCGAAGAAGGGCACCCACCGCGACGCGGCGGCGTACCGCGCGGTGGCCGACGAGCTCGGCCGCGCCGTGGAGTTCACCGGGTACGACGAGGTCGTGTCCGAGGCCTCGGTGCGGGGCATCGTGACGCCGTCGGGCGTCGTGTCCTCGGCCGGCGCGGGTGAGGAGATCGAGCTGGTTCTCGACCGCACGCCGTTCTACGCCGAGGGCGGCGGTCAGCTGGCCGATCAGGGCGTGATCGAGCTTTCGAACGGGGCCCGCCTGCAGGTGCTGGACGTGCAGACGCCGATCAACGGCCTGGTCGTGCACAAGTCCCTGGTCGTCTCCGGCGAGGTCGGGTTGGGGGTCGGCGCGCACGCGCTGGTGGACACCGAGCGGCGCCGATCGATCTCGCGCGCGCACACGGCGACCCACATGGTGCACAAGGCGTTCCGTGAGGCGCTGGGTGAGACCGCGACCCAGGCCGGGTCCGAGAACGCACCGGGCCGGTTCCGCTTCGACTTCTCCGCCACGGGCGCGGTGCCCCAGTCGGTGATGCGCGACGTCGAGGCGCAGGTGAACGACGTGGTCCTGGACGATCTCGCCGTGCAGGCGGAGGTGATGAGCCAGGCCGACGCCGTGAAGTCCGGAGCCATGGCGCTGTTCGGTGAGAAGTACGGCGACCAGGTGCGGGTCGTGTCGGTCGGCGACTGGGCCCGCGAGCTGTGCGGCGGGACGCACGCGGGGCGGTCCGGACAGCTGGGCGTGATCAAGCTGTTGGGCGAGGCGTCGATCGGGGCGGGAGTACGTCGGGTCGAGGCGCTCGTCGGGTCCGACGCCTACCGGTTCCTGGCGCGCGAGCACGTGCTCGTCGCGCAGCTCTCCGAGACCTTGAAGGCACGCCCCGAGGAGCTGCCCGAGCGGGTCCACGACCTCCTGGAACGGCTGCGGGCCGCGGAGAAGGAGATCGAGAAGGTCCGCGTCGCGCAGCTGCTCGCCGGTGGTGGAGACCTCGCTGCCACGGCCACGGAGGTGTCCGGCGTCCAGGTGGTCTCCCACCGCGTCGACGGGGCGGGCGGCGGTGACGTGCGCACGCTCGCGCTCGACATCCGGGCTCGGCTGGCGGCGGGCCTGCCCGGGGCGGTCGTCGTGTTCGGTGCGGCCGACGGGAAGGTCTCGGTGGTGGCGGCGGTCAACGACGAGGCGCGATCACGGGGCGTGTCCGCCAACGAGCTGGTGCGCGCCGTCGGCCCGCTGATCGGCGGCAAGGGCGGGGGCAAGGACGACGTGGCCCAGGGGGGCGGCGCCGACAGCTCGCGGCTCGACGAGGCGCTCGCCGCGGTGCCGGTGGCAGTGACCCGGATGGCCGGCGCCCAGGGCGGGGCGTGAGCGTGCGGTCCGGCGTCCGCCTGGGAGTGGATCCCGGAGACGCGCGGATCGGGGTCGCCAGGAGCGACCCCTCGGGTCTGCTGGCGACCCCGGTCGAGACGGTCCCCCGCGCCGACGGCGACCTGGCGCGGCTGGCCGTGCTCGTGGCCGAGGAGGAGGCCGTCGAGGTCGTCGTCGGGCTGCCTCGGTCACTGTCTGGCGGCGAGGGACCGGCGGCCGCGCGGGTCCGGGTTTTTGCCGTGTCCCTGGCCCGAGAAGTTGCCCCGGTGCCCGTGAGGCTGTGTGATGAGCGTTTGAGCACTGTGTCTGCGGAGTCCATGCTGCGTGAACGCGGGCGCTCAGGGAGGAAACGACGGGCCGTCGTCGACCAGGCGGCCGCGGTGGTGATCCTCCAGCAGGCATTGGATACCGAGCGTGCAACGGGGGTCGCGCCGGGAGAGCCCGTCGACATCGGGCTCGACAACGGAGAGGACGACGAGGTCGCCCATGAGTGACTACGACCCCGAGCGGGGCCAGGCCGACGGTGTGGATCCCGTCGACGTCCCGTACGGCGACGATCCGTACGTCGAGGATCCGTACGTCCAGGACCCGTACGCCGCGCCCCCGGTCGCCGACGCCGCCGTTTCACGTCGCCGCGGTCGCCGCGTCTCGGGGTGCCTGGCGGCCCTGGTGGCGCTCGCGGTGCTGGTCACCGGCGGCTTCCTGCTGGTCGACAAGGGACGCGACCTGTTCAACGAGCGCTTCGGCGGGACCCAGGACTTCGCCGGCCCCGGGACCGGCAGCGTGGAGTTCAAGGTCAACAGCGGCGACACCGCGGCCGCGATCGGCCGCAACCTCAAGGCCGCCGGCGTGGTGAAGTCCGTGGACGCCTTCACCGAGGCCGCGTCGGCCGAGCCGAAGTCACGCAAGATCCAGGTCGGCAGCTACTCGCTGAAGAAGGAGATGGCGGCGGTCGACGCGCTGGCGATCCTGATCGACCCCAAGAACGTGGTCAAGAACACCGTGACCATCCCCGAGGGCCTGCGCGTGGCCGACATCGTGAAGGTGCTGGCGGACAAGACCGACTTCAGCAGCGCCGACTACGAACGAGTGCTGAAGAAGCCGCAGAAGCTCCGACTCCCGGGCTACGCCAAGGGCAACGTGGAGGGCTACCTCTACCCCGCGACGTACGAGCTCGGCCCAGACGACACGGCCAAGTCGATCCTCAAGGCCATGGTGAAGCGGTTCAAGCAGGCCGCCGCTGACGTCGACCTCAAGGGACGTGCCGCCGACCTCGGCTACAAGCCCGGGGAGATGGTCACGATCGCCAGCCTGATCCAGGTGGAGTCGCCTCCGAAGTACATGCCCAAGGTGTCGCGGGTGATCTACAACCGGCTGGAGACGGCGGGGGAGACCAACTACCTGCTGCAGCTGGACGCCACGGTCAACTTCGCCCATGGCGAGAACCTCGGTGCCACGACGACCGACGAGGAGCGCGCGCTCGACTCGCCGTACAACACCTACGTGACGCCCGGGCTGCCGCCTGGCGCGATCGCGGCGCCGGGGGCGGACGCGCTCGAGGCGGCGCTGAACCCTGCGGACGGGCCCTGGTTCTACTACGTCACGGTGAACCTTGCGACGGGGAGGACCAAGTTCGCGGTGACGTTCGACGAGCACAACGCGAACCGCGCCCAGTTGCTCAAGTACTGCGAAACCTCCGACGCCTGCTGACCCGATGCCGACCGACCTGACCCGCTGCGGGGTGCTGGGCGACCCGATCGCGCACTCGTTGTCGCCGGCGCTGCACCGGGCCGGGTACGCCGCGCTCGGGCTCGACTGGTCCTATGACGCCTACCAGGTGGGCACGGGTGGACTGCCGGCGTTCCTGGCCGGTCTCGACGGGACCTGGCGGGGCCTGTCACTGACGATGCCGCTCAAGCGGGAGGCGATGGCGCTGGTCGCGGTCGCCGGCGAGCTCGCCACGCTCAGCGGGGCCGCCAACACGCTGGTGCTCAGCGACGACGGCCTCGTGGGTGACAACACCGACATCCCGGGCGCCGAGCGAGCGCTGCGCGAGCGGTACGCCGGCCCGGTCGACCGCACGGCGATCCTGGGCGGCGGCGCGACCGCGGCTTCGGTGCTGCTGGCGATGGCGCGGCTCGGCTGCCGGTCGTTCGCACTGCACGTGCGCGACGCCACCCGGGCGGCCGAGACCCTCGCGGCCGCCGACCGGCTGGGCGGGCTCGACGTCACGGTGGCCTCATTGGCGGACACCCCCGAGGGTGACGTGCTGGTCTCCACGATCCCGGCGGAGGCACAGACTCCGGAACTGGTGGCCCGCTGTGCCGGCGTTCCCGTGCTGTTCGAGGTGCTCTACCACCCCTGGCCCACGCCGTTGGCCGCCGCAGCCGGGGGCCGCCCGCTGGTCGGAGGGCTGGACCTGCTCGTCCATCAAGCCGCACTGCAGTTCGAGCTCTTCACCCAACTTCCCGCGCCGGTGGACGCGATGCGCCAGGCTGGGCTGGCTGCGCTCGGCGAGAGGACCTGACGGTGGACTGGACGGCACATCTGGACGTGGCCGCCACGGCGGCCGCGGGCTGTGGCCTGGTCTCCTGGTTCGTGCCGGCGCTGATCGGTCGGCTGCCGGAACCCCCACCCGAACCCGAGCCCGATCCGGGGCCCGAGGAGGAGTCCCAGGGCCGGCCCGACGAGGGGCCCAAGGAGCTCTACGCCGATATCGCCGCCCGGCCCGGGCTGGCGCGGACCTCGGCGATCTGGGCGGCGGTCTGCGGCGCCCTGGTGGCGCTGGCGCTGGGCTGGTCGTGGTCCCTGCTGGTGCTGCTGCCGGTGGTGCCGGTGCTCGTGGCGCTGGCGGTCGTGGACTTCCGCACCCGGCTGCTGCCCACCGTGCTGGTGCGTGTCGCCGCGGGTCTGGTCGTGGTGGGCCTCGTGGTCGCCTGGCTCGCCACCCGCGACACCTCCGATCTCACGCGCGCGATCCTCGGGTCGCTGATCGCCTTCGTGCTGTTCTTCCTGGCCTGGTTCGTCCATCCACGGGGCATGGGGTTCGGGGACGTCCGGCTGTCCGGGGTCCTGGGCCTGGCGCTGGGCCACCTCGGGTGGGGCCAGTTGTTCGTGGGGCTCTACGCGGGCTTCCTGATCTTCGGGCTGCCCGGCTTGTTCCTGGCCGTCGTACGCCGCGACCGGTCGTTGCTGCGCAAGGGCTACCCGTTCGGCCCGTTCATGATCCTGGGGGCGCTGATCGGGGTGCTCTGGGGGGCGGACCTGTGGGCCCGTTTCACCGGAGCCTGACCGCCGCAGCCGGCCGATCGCACCATGACAGACTGACGCCATGCTGCGCTGGCTGACTGCGGGTGAGTCCCATGGCCCGTCCCTGGTCGCGATCCTCGAGGGGCTGCCCGCCCATGTGCGGGTGACCACCGACGACATCGCGGACGCGTTGGCGCGCCGCCGGCTGGGCTACGGCCGTGGTGCCCGGATGAAGTTCGAGGCCGACGAGGTGCGGTTGGTCGGCGGTGTCCGGCACGGGGAGACCCAGGGCGGCCCGGTCGCCATCGAGATCGGCAACAGCGAGTGGCCCAAGTGGGAGCAGGTCATGTCGGCCGACCCGGTCGACCCCGCCGAGCTGGCGGCACTGGCACGCAACACGGCGCTGACCCGGCCGCGCCCCGGACATGCCGACCTGGTCGGGATGCAGAAGTACTCCTTCGACGAGGCCCGGCCGATCCTGGAGCGCGCGTCCGCGCGCGAGACGGCTGCCCGGGTGGCGCTCGGCCGGGTGGCGACTCACTTCCTCGAGCAGTCCACCGGTGCCCGGCTGGTCTCCCACGTCGTCCAGATCGGCTCGGCGACGGCGCCCGCCGGGGTGGTGCCCACTGCCGACGATGTTCCCCGGCTCGACGACGACCCGGTGCGCTGCCTCGATCCCGAGGCCAGCGCCGCCATGGTCGCCGCGATCGACCAGGCCCACAAGGACGGCGACACCCTCGGCGGCGTCGTGGAGGTGGTCGTGGACGGGCTCCCGCCCGGGCTCGGCTCCCACGTCCACTGGGACCGACGGCTGGACTCGCGGCTGGCGGGCGCGCTGATGGGGATCCAGGCGATCAAGGGGGTCGAGGTCGGCGACGGGTTCGCCCTCGCCGGCACGCCCGGTTCCCAGGCGCACGACGAGATCGTGCCGACCGAGACCGGGCTGCGGCGTACCTCCGGCCGCGCCGGAGGCACCGAGGGCGGCATGAGCACCGGCGAGCTGCTGCGGGTGCGGGCCGCGATGAAGCCGATCGCGACGGTCCCGCGCGCCTTGCGCACGGTCGACCTGGCCACCGGCGAGGAGACCGTGGCACACCACCAGCGTTCCGACGTGTGTGCGGTGCCGGCTGCCGGCATCGTCGCCGAGGCGATGGTGGCGCTGGTGCTGGCCGAGGCGGTGCTGGAGAAGTTCGGCGGCGACTCGGTCACCGAGACCCGCCGCAACGTCCAGAGCTACCTCGACACCCTGAGGTTCCGGTGAGCGAGGACACCACCTCGGCGGGGGCCCCGGCCGTCGTGCTGGTCGGGCCGATGGGCTCCGGCAAGACGACCGTGGCTGAGCTGCTGGCGCAGCGTTGGGACCAGCCGGTGCGCGACACCGACACCGATGTGGAGGCCGCGGAGGGACGCACCGTGGCGGAGATCTTCGTGGACTCCGGTGAGGCCTACTTCCGCCGGCTGGAGGCCGCCGCCGTGGCTGCTGCCCTCGCCGAGCATCGCGGGGTGCTGGCCCTGGGCGGCGGAGCCGTGCTGGACCCGGCCACCCGTGAGCGCCTGGCCGGGCACCGGGTCGTCTTCCTCCGGGTCGGACTGACCGACGCTGTGAAGAGGGTGGGCCTGGGCACGTCCCGTCCGCTCCTGCTCGGCAACGTCCGGTCCCGGATCAAGGCGCTCCTCGACGAGCGCACCCCGATCTACGAGTCGGTCGCCTCGGTCGCCGTCGAGACCGATGGACGCACCCCCGACGAGGTCGCCGACGCCATCGAGGCCGCGCTCGCGGGGAGCCGCACATGAGCGACGACACCTCGGTGCTGCCGGTCGCCGGCGCCTCGCCGTACGACGTGGTGGTCGGCCGTGGGCTGGTCGAGCGGCTGCCCGGGTTGCTCGGCTCGGGTGCCCAACGGGTGGCGGTGATCTACGACGGCGAGCTGACCGAGATCGCCGACGGGATCGTGGACGCGCTGCGCTCACCCGACCACGGGGCGGCGTACGACGTGCTCGCGCTGGGCCTTCCCGCGGGCGAACAGGCCAAGACCGCCGCGGTCACCGCGGAGTGCTGGGAGTCACTGGGGCGGGCGGGGTTCACCCGCTCCGACGCGGTGGTGACCGTCGGCGGGGGAGCGACGACCGACGTCGGCGGGTTCGTCGCCGCGACCTGGCTGCGCGGGGTGCGGGTCGTCCACGTCCCGACGACGCTGCTGGCGATGGTGGACGCCGCCGTCGGCGGCAAGACCGGGATCAACACCGCTGCCGGCAAGAACCTGGTCGGGTCGTTCCACGAGCCGGCCGGGGTGCTCTGCGACCTGGGGTTGCTCCCGACGCTGCCGGCTGCCGAGCTGGCGGCCGGGCTGGGTGAGGTCATCAAGTGCGGGTTCATCGCCGATCCGGTCATCCTCGAGCTGGTCGAGACCACCGACCCGGCCGCACTGACCGCATCGTCGTCAGTGCTGCGCGAGCTGGTGGAGCGGGCGATCCAGGTCAAGATCGACGTCGTCGAGGCCGACCTGACCGAGACCGGCGGGGACGACGGGCATCCCGGTCGCGAGGTCCTCAACTACGGCCACACCCTGGCGCACGCGATCGAACGAGCCGAGGGCTACTCCATCCGACACGGGGAGGCCGTCGCCATCGGCTGTGTCTACGCCGCCGAGCTCGCTGCCCGCGCGGGCACGCTGCCGGTCGACGTGGTGGCGCGGCATCGTGACACCTTCGCCCGGGTGGGTCTGCCGACGACATACGAGGCGACACCGTTCGACGAGCTGCGGGCCACCATGGGCATGGACAAGAAGGCGCGCGGCTCGCAGCTGCGGTTCCTGGTGCTGGATGACGTGGCCCGCCCGCGGATCCTGGCCGGGCCGTCCGAGGACGACCTCCGCGCGGCGTACGACGCTCTCGCCGGAGGTGGCTCGTGACCCGCGTGCTCGTGCTCAACGGACCCAACCTGGGGCGGCTCGGTCGCCGGCAGCCGCAGATCTACGGCTCGACCACCCACGACGAGCTCGCCTCGTTGTGTCGCGACTGGGGGAGTGCGCTCGGGCTCGACGTGGAGGTGCGGCAGACCAACCATGAGGGAGAGCTGCTCGACTGGCTGAACCTCGCCGCCGACGAGGGCACCCCGGTCGTGCTGAACGCCGCCGCGTGGACCCACTACTCGCTCGCGCTCTACGACGCCTGTGCCCAGCTCACCGCGCCGCTCATCGAGGCGCACATCTCCGAGCCCAAGCAGCGTCCCGAGGAGTTCCGGCACACGTCGTACGTCGAGCCGCACGCCGCCGCCACCATCTCCGGGCAGGGGATCGAGGGGTACCGGCAGGCGTTGGAGGCCGTCGCCCGGCTGGTCGGCTGAGCCCTGACGTCACCTGGTCGGCAGCAGCTCAGCAGCCCCGCTTGTCAGCTGCTGGATCCGCCGCTGCCCGCCCCCTCGTGCTGGACGACGTCGACGGAGATCTCTATCGCCGCCGAAGACACCTCCCGGCTCCATGGTGACCATGCGCATGCGAAGCTGGCGCCCTTGCATGCCTTGGATCTCGGGGCCGAGATCAACCGTGGCCAGCAGTTCGACGGCCACCCCCTTCGTCTCCGGCGCCACCTGTTCAACGCTCATCGTGCAGTCCTCTCCCTGTGACGGACCTCCGCACCCGGCCGGGCCTGCCCGGCGTGGGTGGAGTGTCCACCCCGATTGAAGCCCCACGTCCGCAAAGCCCGGTTCTGGTGGCGGGGTGTGAGGCGCGGTGGCTACTCGTCGGCTGGGCAGCCGGCGGCCGGCGTGCGCTGAGGTCCCTGTCGCCACGCTTATCAGGATGGAGCAACCGGTCGGTGACGCGATCAGTTCTCGACGCCGGAGAACAACGTGGTCAGGTCAAGGGTGGGAACGTGACGCTGAGAGGCGAGGGAGACATACCGTCTCGCCAGGACGTCCTTGGCGAACCCCAGGACAGTACCCACGAGACCGAGGGCTTCGGCGAGCTCGTCGGCGCGCATGGCGGCAACCACGCGTCTCCAGATCGTCTCCTCCATGACGTTGAATGCCGTCTGGACCTCAGCTATCCCGAACCCGGTTTCAAATCGCTGATCGGCAACTGCCTCGGCGTAGCGGGCAACCGGCTCAAGCCGGCGGTCCCGGAGAGCGGGGACCACCATGTCGAACAACTCGGCGAGACGCTCGCGGGTGAATTCCGCTCCGGAGCGCTCGTAGTGAGCTGGGTGGGACCGGCTCAGTCCTGCAAAGGCCTCGTCCAGCACCTCTGCACGCTGCTGTGCCAAGAGATCTTCGACCGCCATACTCCCGCCTCCCTCTTCGACCTAGTTACACCGTGCATCGTGGCATGAGACACATGGGCGAGGTGAGCCGCCCGGCGGCGGGGACCATGAGGGGGTGCGTCTCCCAGGCGTGCCGGTGCCCCGTCAGGGGTGGCTGACGGGGTGCGGGGCGGGGTGGTCACTGGTCGGGCGGGTGTGCGGAGTCCGGGCAGCCGGCGGTCGTTGCTGTGCCGGGTGGCGTCACGTCGGTGGTGCCCGAGGGGTCGCGGAGGAAGGCGTAGCCGTGCGGGCTGGTCCACAGGTAGACGCTTGGTTCGGGGGATCGGTAGCGCCACGGGGTGTGGGTCTTGAGTCGGTGGTGATGTCGGCACAGCGGTGCGAGGTTGCAGGAGCAGGTCGGGCCGCGCGCCGGATCCGCCTCGTCATACGGGAGCCGGTGGTCGTGGTCGCAGGCTCGGGCTGGTTTCGTGCACCAGGGGAAGACGCAGCCGCCGTCGCGGTGATCGATCTGGGTCCGGAGGCGGTCGGGGATCTCGTACTGATCGACCCGGACGTGGTCGGCCAGGTCCAGGATCGGCCGGACCGTGACCTTCGCATCCCGCCGGCCGCACCAAGCCCGGATCGCTTCCACGCTGATCGGGGTCTGGGTGTTCTCACACCGTCCAACAGGGCTGCCGCCGGCCAGGGCAGCCTCGCTGAGGTGCAGGAAGAGCGTCACCGGCCGGACCGGCCTCCCCGAGGTGACGGCCGTGTCGTCGGGTTGGTCCAGGGTCAGCGCCAGTTGGGCCCGTGACATCTCCCCGAGCGCGACCGCGCGGCGGACGTCCAACGTGTCGGCGGACCCGGCGATCCGCAGCTGCTCGGCACCTGCGGTGAGGGCTTGGTCGAGGTGGAGGGCGTCGGCCAGGTCGAGCTCCCCGGAAACCGGGACGGTGCCGTCGAAGGAGACGTCGCCGGTGTGCACCCGCAGGTGCCGCCGGTCCGGGCCGGTCGGGCAGGGGTCGGACGGGTCCGGCCGCTCTGCGGCCTCGTGGCGGACCTTGGCCTCGGTGATCAACCGGTCCAGCTGTGGCAGCGAGATCTTCCCGGCGACGGCGACGACCTGCCGGTCCACGAACCCCGCCGCCGACCCGGTTGAGGGACATGGTGGCGTCGGCGACCCGCCGCGCCCGCCAGGCCGGCACCCGACCCTCCTGCACCTGCTCCCACAAGGTGGGCAGCCGCCAGGCCAGCTCCAACGCCTGCCCGATCAACCGCCGCCCGGCGTCGGTGGTCAGCCCGACCGCGGCCGCGAACTCCGCCACCGCCCAGGCGGCGATCTCCGGCGTGCCGTCGCCGGCCAGCGGGATCGCCTCACCGGCCAGCCACCACGACGCCGCATCGGCGAGATCGGTCGGCTCATGGAGCGCCGCCCACTCCACCGCCGCCGACAACAGCCCGGCATCGGCAACAACCGCAGCCCGCTGATGCCCCCGCGCCGCCGCCAACACCGCGTCCGGAGACCCCGGAACGGGAACGGTGAGCGGCTGCGTCGACATACCCCCAGCCAACCAGGCACCACCGACATTCCCGCAGGCCAGAGGCCCTTTTCCACAGCCCGAGAGGTCACAAAAGGGTCACGAAATCGCACGGCTCTCCTCAGCCCGGCCTGCCGGCCGCCTCGGCCGACCAGGCGGAGGTAGGGAACCGGCAGGCCCGGCCACCCGTCCCATCCCCAGACCAGGTCAACGAGGGGAGCCAGTGATGGGCACGGTGACGGTGAGCGTACGAGCGATGGTGTTGGCCGCAGTGGCAGCGCTAGCGGTGTTGGTGGCGTATGTGCTGGGAGGTGCCGCACAGGGGACGGCATCACCGGCGTCCGCCGCCGCGGAGGAGACGTCCGCGTCGGACGCGCGCACGATCCAGGTGGTCGGCAAGGGCACGGCCACGGTGGTGCCTGACCAGCTGGCGTTCACAGTCACGGTGACCGCGAAGCGCGATGCCCTCGACGATGCCCTGGCCGCAGCGAACACCACGATGACGCGGGTGCTCGGAGTGCTGGGCAAGAACGGCGTGGACAAGGCCGACACCCAGACCACCGGCCTCTCGATGACCCCGGTCTACTACTACCCGAACAACGCGCCGGCGGTGCTGACCGGCTACCGCGTGACCCAGCGGCTCCGGGTGACAGTCCAGGAGCTGGCCACGGGCGGCTCGGCGATCTCGGCGGTCGTCGAGTCGGGCGACGGCGTCAAGGTCAGCAGCATCCAGCTCGTGGTCGGGGACCCGGAGGCGGGGCTGGTGCAGGCGCGCGACGCCGCCGTGGCGGAGGCGAAGGCCAAGGCCGAGCAGTACGCCGCCGCGACCGGCGCCACGCTCGGCGAGGTGATGACGGTGCGCGAGGTGTCAGCGCCGGCCCAGAACCTCGAGCTGCAAACCCTCAGCCGCGCCGTCGCCTCTGACGTGGCCGGCAAGGTGCCGATCCGCGCGGGCGAGTCCGACCTCACCGTCCGCGTGCAGGTGGTCTGGGCACTGGGCTGACGCCGTCGGTTCGGCGCCGCGGGCGCCCGTCGATAGACTGGGCCGCTCGCGGCGCGGCGCAGCCCGCTGCCGCCCCGCACCCACCTGACGAAGAAGGTTGACTCGCGCCCATGGCCACCACCAACGACCTGAAGAACGGCATGGTTCTCAAGCTCGACGGCCAGCTCTGGCAGGTCATCTGGTTCCAGCACCACAAGCCCGGCAAGGGCGGCGCGGTGATGCGCACCAAGCTGAAGTCGATCCAGTCCGGCAAGACCGTCGACAAGACGTTCAACGCCGACGTGAAGGTCGAGACCGCCAACGTCGACAAGCGGACGATGCAGTACCTCTACCACGACGGCACGTCCTACGTCTTCATGGACACCGGCACCTTCGAGCAGCTCGAGGTCCCCGAGGAGGTCGTCGGAGACGCCAAGAACTTCCTGCTCGAGAACCAGGCGGCGATCGTCGCGACCAACGACGGTCGGGTGCTCTACATCGAGCTGCCCGCGTCGGTCGAGCTCGAGATCACCTACACCGAGCCGGGCCTGCAGGGCGACCGCTCCACCGGCGGCACCAAGCCGGCGACGCTCGAGACCGGTCACTCGATCAGCGTGCCGCTGTTCATCACCACCGGCGAGCGGGTCAAGGTCGACACCCGCGACTCGTCGTACCTCGGCCGCGTGACGAGCTGAGGCTTCGTGGCTGCCCGATCCAAGGCGCGCAAGCGCGCACTCGACCACCTGTACGCCTGCGAGCTGCGGGGCAATGACTCCGTCGCGACCCTGGAGGCGCGGATCGCCGACGGCGACCCGCCCAGCAACGACTACACCTCGCTGCTGATCCGCGGGGTGGCCGAGCACCGAGCAAGGATCGACGAGCTGCTCTCGTCGTACTCCCAGGGCTGGTCCCTCGAGCGGATGCCTGCCGTGGACCGCAACGTGCTGCGGATCGGCGCGTTCGAGCTGCTCTACGCCGACGAGATCCCGGACACCGTGGCCGTGAGCGAGGCGATGGCGCTGGTGCGGCAGCTGTCCACCGACGACTCCCCGGTCTTCGTCAACGGCATCCTCGGAGCGCTCCAGCGCGACAAGGAGACGCTCACCGCCTGAGCGGTCACCCGGTTACAGCGTCAGGCGGCGTGCCGACAACATGTCGTACGCCGGCCGGCAGGCCTCGGCGACCGCGGCGTCGGCAGTGCTCAGCGACACCGTGCGGGGCTGGTACGCCCCGAACCCGGTCGAGGCCCACACGGCGTCGTACCAATGTGGCGCCCAGACCCCGTCGGAGTCGCGCGGACCGGGAGGCCAGGCCAGCATCCGGTCGGTGAACGGGATCCCGAGCCAGTCGCACAGCCAGCGCAGGTAGGTCTCCGGCGCGCGGAGGAAGTCGGCCGCATCGATGACGGGGACGTCGCCCCCGGTGCGGTCGACCAGCTCGTCGTAGACCGCGACCTGCTGGAAGATCCCCAGGTCCTCAGGCTCGCAGGCCTCGCGGGAGCGGACGTAGGACGCCACCACCTCCTGCGGATCCCTGATCAGCAGCACGTTGCGCGCGTCGCCCAGCAGGTCGGCCAGCAGGTCGGCCCGCCAGCGGCGGTCGGCGGCCAGGTCGAGATGGTGGGTCATCTGCTTGGCGTAGTGGACGGTCCGGCCGTCCGGCAGCGGCGCGCGGAGGCCGGCGAGCACCTGCTCGGGATCCGTCGGCTGGGAGGCGATCACCTCGTCCCGACCGGGGTGATCGAGCCCGGTGCGCGAGAGGTACGCCGCGTAGAACGGCTCGTCGACCACGATCGAGTCGGGCCGGTTCTCCCAGGCGCGCATCATCGCCGTGGAGATGTTGCGCGGCCCCGACCACATCGCGACCCGCACGGTCACGGGCTCGGTCATCCAGCGTCACCGGAGCGCGCGGTCGCCCGCTGGGCGGCGTCGGCCGTCGCCAGGTCGGCGTACAGCCCCTGGAGGCGCTCGACGACCGGCCCCCGGGCTCCGCTGCCGATGGTGCGGCCGTCCACGACCCGCACCGGGACCACCCCGGCGAAGGTGCCGGTCACGAAGGCCTCCTGCGCGCTGTAGACGTCGGTCAGGCTGAACGTCGTCTCCCGCGCGGCGATGCCGTGCTCAGCGCAGATCCGCAGCACGTTGCTGCGGGTGATCCCGGCCAGGCAGAAGCGGCCGTCGGACGTCCACACCTCCGGCTCCTCGGGGGTGCCCTTGACGATGAAGAAGTGGGTGCTGTTGCAGGTGGCGACGAACCCGAGCGGATCCAGCATCAGGGCCTCGTCGGCGCCGGCGGTGTAGGCCTGGATGCAGGCGGTGATGTCGTTGAGCTTGGAGTGCGAGTTGAGCTTGGGGTCGAGCGTGTCGGGGGTCGCGCGCCGCACGTGGGTCGTGAAGAGCGTGATGCCCTGCTCGACGGTCGTGGGGAGCGGGTCCTTGTGCTCGGCGATGATCACCACGGTGGCGGGGCCGACGGTCACCCGCGGGTCCTGGTAGGGCGTCGCCTTGAGCCCCCGGGTCACCATCAGCCGCACGTGCACACCGTCGTGCATCCGGTTGGCGTCGAGGGTCGCGTGGATCGCGTCGGCGAACTCCTCGCGGGTCAGGCCGAGGTCGATCATCAGTCGCCTGGGCACCCTCGAAGAGCCGCTCCAGGTGCTGGTCGAGGAACACCGGCTGGCCGGCGTAGACCCGCAGCCCCTCCCAGACCCCGTCGCCGAGCACGAACCCGGAGTCGAAGACCGACACCACGGCCCGGTCGCGGGGGAGCAGCTCACCGTTGACCCACACCAGGATCTCGTCGTTGCGGGGGTCGGCGGTGTAGTCGTGGGTCCCGTGCGACATGTCCGGCAGCCTAGTCGGGCTGCCGGACAGGTCACCGGGGGCCGAGGGCTCAGCCGTAGGTGTTCACCAGCGAGGTGGCCAGCGACTCCCACTGGGCGTAGGCGTTGGGGCAGCAGGAGATCTGCACCTTCTGGGCCGCCGCGGTCTTGGTCATGCTCTTGTAGTTGAAGTCGAGCAGGCCGCGGTTGGTGGTGAACGTCGAGACTCCCAGGAAGCCGTAGGTCGACTGGGTGGCGTTCGAGCAGCCGTACTGGTCGTTGCACCATCCCTGCGAGGGCCGCTGCTGGAACAGGCCGATCGAGTCGCGGTCACCGCCGGCGATGTTGCAGAGCTTGGTCTCCTGCATGGCCGTCATCAGGGTGATGATCTTGGCGTCGCGGTCGCTGGTCTTGGCCTTGACCGCCGCCATGATTCGCTTGACGTTGCCGATCTGCTGCGCCTTCATGCCGGCGTACGTCGTGCCGGGTGCCCAGTAGCACGCGATCTGGTCGTCCGCCTGGCTGTAGGCGACCAGCCACTGCCAGGTGACCGGGCCGACGACGCCGTCGACGGTGAGGCCGCGCGCGGTCTGGAAGGCCTTCGCCGCGGTGCTGGTCCGGGTGCCGAACTGGCCGTCGACGGGGAGGCCGTAGCCGTACTTGTTGAGCTGCACCTGCACCGCCTTGACGGCGTTGGTGTTGGTGCTGCCCGACTGCACGCCGATCACCAGCTTGCCCCAGGTGACCGGACCGACGACGCCGTCGACGGTGAGCCCGTTGCGCGACTGGTAGGTCTTGACGTTGGCCTGGGTGACCGAGCCGAAGTCGCCGTCGGCGGTGGTGGCGATGCCCCGTGCGGTCAGCAGGTACTGCACGGTCATCGCGTTGGCGCTGCGCTGCCCCTTGACGGTGCTGGGGTAGGTGGGCGCGGCCGCGCTGGCAGGGCCGGCGGTGACGCCCAGGGCCACGACCACGGTCGCCAGGACCGTGGCCATCGCCAGGAGTAGTCGGGTGGGTCGCATGGGGTTGGTCCTCTCGGAGTGCGAAACGGGATGCCGCGAGCGTGCTCCCCGGCGGTCGCCGCGGGAAGACTTCACGGCTGGCCGCAACAGGTCTGGCAGGTAGTGGCCGTCCGGCGGTTGACTGGTCTGGTTGGCTGGCTTGATGGACGTCGATGTCGTGGTGATCGGGCTGGGACCAGGCGGGGAGTACGCCGCCGACAAGCTGGCGCGTGCCGGCCTGACGGTGATCGGGGTGGAGAAGCACCTGGTGGGCGGCGAGTGTCCGTTCTACGGCTGCATCCCGAGCAAGCTGTGGATCCGGGGCTCGAACCTCGTGGGGGAGGCCCGGCGTGCCGACCGGCTCGCGGGCCCGACCTCGATCACCCCCGACTGGGGTCGGGTGCGGCACCGGATCAGGGCCGAGGCCACCCACGAGTGGTCCGACGCCGGGCACGTCGAGGGGCTCGAGGACGCCGGCGTCACGTCGTGCGCGGCCATGCGCGTCTGGCCGGACCGGGTCGGGTCGTGGTCGAGCGTGCCGACGGCAGCGGACCGGTGGAGTACGCCGCCGCACGCGGCGTGATCCTCAACAGCGGGACCGACCCTGCCGAGCTCCCGATCGAGGGCCTCGCGCAGACGCCGTACTGGACCAACCGCGAGGTCTTCAAGATCGAGGAGCTCCCCGAGTCGCTCGTGGTGGTGGGAGGCGGCCCGATCGGGTGCGAGCTGGCGCAGGCGTTCCACCGCTTCGGCGTCGACGTCACGGTCCTGGAGGTGGCCGACCGGCTGATGACGGTGGAGGAGCCGGAGTCCGGCGCGCTGATCGAGCGGGTCTTCCGGGAGGAGGGCATCGACGTCCGCACCGGCGTCACGATCGAGCGGGTCTCGCACGCCGATGACCGGTTCACCCTCGTCGTCGACGGCGAGGACCTGGTCGTGGATCGGCTCCTCGTCGCCGCCGGGCGACGGGCCAACCTGGCCGACGCCGGCCTGGAGACGCTCGGGCTCGACCCATCGATGAGGAGCATCGCCACCGACGAACGGATGCGGGCGGGCGAACGGCTGTGGGCCGTCGGCGACATCACCGGTCACGGCGCCTTCACCCACGTGTCGATGTATCAGGCCGCCGTCGCCGTCCGTGACCTGCTCGGCGAGGACGGTCCGTGGGCGGACTACCGCGCGGTCAGCCGGGTGACCTTCACCGACCCGGAGGTGGGCTCGGTGGGGATGACCGAGCAGCAGGCGCGGGACGCCGGGTTGACCGTGTCGACGGGGACCAGCGCTCTCCCGCAGTCCAGCCGAGGCTGGCTGCACGGCGGGGGCAACGACGGGCTGATCAAGCTGGTGGCCGACGCCGATCGCGGCGTGCTGGTCGGCGCCAGCGCGGTCGGCCCGAGTGGGGGAGAGGTGCTGTCGATGCTGGTCACCGCGGTCCATGCGGAGGTGCCGATCGAGACGCTGCGGACGATGCACTACGCCTACCCCACGTTCCATCGGGCCGTGGAGGTCGCGCTGGCGGGGCTGTAGGGAGTGGGCCGCTCCCGCTGGTAGGGTCGCGCTCGATCGACATCCTTTAACGAGCCGTCCCGTGAGGCGGAGAAGGAGGTCCGGCGCTGATGGAGATGCCCGAACCCGCAGCCGGCGAGGCCGCTGCCCCTGACTCACCCCAGCCGGAGATCGATGGCCGGGTGGTCCTCGATGCCCGTGACATCTCCCGGGCGCTGACCCGGATCGCGCACGAGATCCTCGAGCGCAACAAGGGCGCCCAGGACCTCGTGCTGCTCGGCATCCCGAGCCGCGGAGTCCCACTGGCCGAGCGGATCGCCGAGCGGATCGCGGCCGTCGAGGGGCACGCCGTGCCGGTGGGCTCGCTCGACGCCACGATGTACCGCGACGACCTGCGGCTGAAGCCGGCCCGCACGCTGATGCCGACCCAGATCCCGGCAGGCGGTGTCGACGACAAGATCGTGGTGCTGGTCGACGACGTGCTCTTCTCGGGGCGCACGATCCGCGCGGCTCTCGACGCGCTCAACGACCTGGGGCGGCCCCGGGCGGTGCGGCTCGCGGTGCTCGTGGACCGTGGTCACCGCGATCTCCCGATCCGGGCCGACTTCGTCGGCAAGAACCTGCCCACGTCGCTGGTCGAGCGGGTCCGGGTGAGCCTCTCCGACACCGACGGCACCGACGCGGTGATCATCGAAGGGGTCCTCGACGGCGCTCCGGGAGGTGCGGCATGAAGCGGCACCTGCTCAGTGCCGGCGACCTGTCCCGAGACGATGCCGAGCTGGTGCTGACGACGGCCGAGGAGATGCTGTCGCTGGCCGACCGGCCGATCAAGAAGCTGCCCGCCCTGCGTGGCCGCACCGTGGTCAACCTGTTCTTCGAGGACTCCACACGCACCCGGATCTCCTTCGAGGCCGCGGCGAAGCGGCTCTCGGCCGACGTCATCAACTTCGCGGCCAAGGGCTCGTCGGTGTCCAAGGGGGAGTCGCTCAAGGACACTGCGCTGACCCTGGAGGCGATGGGCGCCGACGCCGTGGTCGTGCGGCATGGTTCCTCAGGGGCCCCGCACCGCCTGGCCTCGTCGGGCTGGATCCGGTCCTCGGTGGTCAACGCCGGCGACGGCACCCACGAGCACCCCACCCAGGCGCTCCTCGATGCGTTCACGATGTGGCGTCACCTCGGTGCTCTCGACGGCCGCCGGGTGGCGATCGTCGGCGACGTGCTCCACTCCCGGGTGGCCCGGTCCAACGCGCTGCTGCTCCGCACGCTCGGTGCCGAGGTCACCCTGGTGGCCCCGCCGACGCTGCTCCCGGTGGGGGTCGAGACGTGGCCGGTCGAGACGTCGTACGACCTGGACGCGGTGCTCCCGAAGGCCGACGTCGTGATGATGCTGCGCGTCCAGCAGGAGCGGATGCACGCGGCGTTCTTCCCGACCGCGCGGGAGTACTCCCGCCGCTACGGGTTGGACGGCCGCCGGATGGCAACCCTCCAGGACCACACGATCGTGATGCACCCCGGCCCGATGGTGCGCGGGATGGAGATCACCGCCGACGTGGCCGACTCCCACCGGTCGGTGATCGTCGAGCAGGTCACCAACGGGGTGGCCGTGCGGATGGCGGTGCTCTACCTGCTGTTGGGCGGCTCCGAGCCGGCCGAGACCCCTGAGGCCGAAGGAGCCGACGCGTGACCGACCCTGGCAAGCCGTACCTCATCCGCAACGCCGCCGTGCTCGGTGGCGAGCCGACCGACCTGCTGATCCGCGACGGGGTCGTCGCCGAGATCGGGTCCGGCCTGTCCGCCGAGGGGGCCGAGCTCGTCGACGCCCACGGCCTGGTGGCGCTACCCGGGCTGGTCGACCTGCACACCCATCTGCGGGAGCCGGGCAGAGAGGACGCCGAGACCGTGGAGTCCGGCACCCGCGCCGCCGCCCTGGGCGGATTCACCGCCGTCCACGCGATGGCCAACACCGACCCGGTCGCCGACACCGCCGGCGTCGTGGAGCAGGTATGGCGGCTGGGCCGCGAGGCCGGACACTGCGACGTCTACCCCGTCGGCGCGGTCACGGTGGGGCTCGGTGGCCAACGGCTGGCCGAGCTCGGCGCGATGGCGGACTCGGCGGCTCGGGTGCGGGTGTTCTCCGACGACGGCAAGTGCGTGAGCGACGCGCTGCTGATGCGGCGTGCGCTGGAGTACGTCAAGGCGTTCGACGGGGTGATCGCCCAGCATGCGCAGGAGCCCCGGCTGACCGAGGACGCGCAGATGAACGAGGGCGAGCTCTCGGGCAAGCTCGGCCTGGCCGGCTGGCCGGCCGTCGCGGAGGAGGCGATCATCGCCCGCGACTGCCTGTTGGCGGCTCACGTCGGCTCGCGACTGCATGTGTGCCATGTGTCGACGGCGGGGTCGGTCGAGATCGTCCGGCAGGCCAAGGCCAACGGCTGGGACGTGACCGCCGAGGTGTGCCCCCATCACCTGCTGCTCACCGACGACCTGGCGGCGACCTACGACCCGATCTACAAGGTCAACCCGCCGCTGCGCTCGGCGCGCGATGTCGAGGCGCTGCGCGCGGGGCTGGCCGACGGCACCATCGACATCGTCGCGACCGACCACGCGCCCCATCCGCTGGAGGACAAGGACTGCGAATGGGCGGCGGCCGCCTTCGGGATGCTCGGCCTGGAGACGGCCTTGTCGATCGTGCAGGAGACGATGGTCGACGCGGGGCTGCTCGACTGGGCCGGGGTCGCGCAGCGGATGTCCTATGCCCCGGCGCGGATCGGTCGGGTCGCGAACCACGGGCAGCCGCTGGCGGTGGGTGCGCCCGCGAACGTCGTGCTCTACGACCCGTCGGTACGCCGCGTGGTCGACGCCTCGGAGATGGCGTCGCTGTCGCGCAACACGCCGTACGCCGGCCGCGAGCTGCCCGGCCGGGTCGTGGCGACGTTCCTGCGGGGCCGGCCGACGGTGCTCGACGGCAAGCTCGTCTGAGTTGCGCCGGTGGCGGGGTCGCTTGCTGCGGTAGACCCATACGTGCCCTCGACAAGTCGGCCGTGACATGAGCACACTGGTCGGAGCCGGGTGGGCTGCGCACGGCATCTTCTGACTCCTCGCGGAGCCCTCCCTTTGTCCGGGGGTTGTGGGGGGACATGGTCAATTCATTGGTGGCGTGGTCGATTCGAGCAAGATCGCTGATCCTGGCCGTTGCGGCCGTCGTGATCATTCTCGGGGTTCAACAAGTGCGGCAGGCCGAGACCGAGGTTCTGCCCGAGTTCTCGCCGGCCTATGTCGAGGTGCAGACCGAGGCGCTCGGCCTTTCGGCTGAAGAGGTCGAGCAGCTGATCACGGCGCCGATGGAGAACCTCCTCCTCAACGGTGTGGCCTATCTCGACGGAATCAGGTCGGAGTCGGTCAACGGGTTGTCGTCGGTGACGTTGATCTTCGAACCAGGCACCGACCTGCTGACCGCACGCCAGGTCGTCCAGGAGCGGTTGACGCGGGCGCCCATCCTCGCCCACCTGACGGACCCACCCATGATGCTCCAGCCGCAATCCTCGGCCAGCCGGGTGCTCGTGGTCGGACTCCGATCGGAGGAGGTCAGCCCGATCGAGATGTCCGTCCTGGCGCGTTGGAGCCTACGTCCCAAGCTCCTGGGAGTGCCGGGCGTTGCCAACGTGTCGATCTTCGGTCAACGGGAACGCCAGCTCCAGGTTCAGGTCGAGCCGGCGGCGATGGCCGAGCACGGGGTCGGGCTCCAAGAGATCATCAACACCAGCGGGAACGCCCTGTGGGTCTCGCCGCTGAGCTACCTCAATGCCTCGTCACCGGGCACCGGCGGCTTCGTGGACTCTCCCAGTGCCCGACTCGAGGTCCGGCACGTCTCGCCGATCACCACGCCGGACGATCTCGCTCAGGTCGCCGTGGAGCGCGCCAGTGGCACGCGGTCGGATCTGGTTCTCGGTGATGTGGCGAACGTCGTCGAGCAGCACCAGCCGCTCATCGGCGATGCCATCGTGGGTGACGGACCCGGGTTGACGCTGGTCATCGAGAAGCTCCCGGGAGCCAGCACCGTCGAGGTGACCAAGGGTGTCGAGGCCGCCCTGGACACGCTCGCGCCGGGGCTCGAGGGGATCTCGGTGGAGAACGACCTGTTCCGGCCCGCCACCTTCGTCCAGCAGGCGCGCGACAACTACCTCCTCGCGCTGGGGATCGGCGTGCTGCTCGCCTGGCTCCTCGTGACGGTCGCCCTGTTCTCGTGGCGGGCAGCCGCCATCGCGCTCGTGTCGGGAGCCACCTCCATCCTCGCCGCCGCCCTGGTCATGGTGCTGGCCGGAGCCCACCTCAACGCCATGGTGCTGGCCGGGCTGGCGCTGGCGGTGGTCGTGATCATTCACGACTCCGTGATCGACGTCGACAGCCTCGGGCGCCGTCGGCGGGGTAGTCGCAGCGACGACTCGTCGGCGCGCGGCTCCGGGCCCCGCGCATTCCTGGAGACGCGCGGCATGGCGGGCTACGCCACGGCCATCGTGCTGGCCGCTCTGCTCCCTCTGCTGGTGTTGAGCCGGCTGTCGAGCTCCTTCTACCGGCCGGCAGTGGCAGCCTTCGGCCTGGCGATCCTGGCTTCGCTCCTGGTCGCGCTGACCGTGACGCCGGTCCTGGCGTCGCTCCTTCTCCGAGCGCAGACGCCGTCGACGGGCCGTTCCGGAGCCGGACGTGCGCTGCGCGAGAGCGTCGAACTGCTGGTTCGTCGTGGGGCGGGCTCCGGGAGGGCCATGGCCGCTGCCCTGGCACTGGTCGGCATCGCCGGCGTCGCCGCACTGCCGTTCACCGACCTCTCTCGGCGGCCGGCTCAGCTCCCTGACTTCCGCGAGTACGACCTGGTGGTGCACTGGCAGGGCGAGCCAGGCGTCTCGCGCACCGGCATGACCGATGACGCCTCAGAGTTGAGCTCGCGGCTGCGAGCCATCGACGGCGTCAGCCAAGTCGGTGGCCACGTGGGCCGAGCGGTGCTGTCCGACCGGGTCAACGGCATCGGTGCTGGAGAGCTGTGGGTGCGGATCGACCCCGGGGCCCGCTACTCGGACACGGTGGCGAAGGTGATCGAGGCGACCGGAGACTACGACGGGGCCGAGGCCGAGGTGGGCTACTACTACTCCGACCGGATCGAGGCCGTCAGCGCCCTGATGTCCGAGGTCGACCGAGGCCCGGTCGCGTCTGCTGACGATGAAGTCGTCGTCCGCATCTACGGTGAGGCCTTCGCGGTGGTGAACCAGCAGGCCGGGGTCGCGGCCGCGCGTCTCGAGGCGCTCGAATCCGTCACCGACGTGCGAGTGGATGCACCCCTCACCGAGCCCAACCTCGAGGTGGAAGTCGACCTGGACGCCGCCCGACGTCACGGCCTCAAGCCGGGAGACGTCCGTCGAGCAGCCGCCACGATGGTCAGCGGGCTCAAGGTGGGGAGTCTGTTCGAGGACCAGAAGGTGTTCGACGTCGTGGTCGTCGGGGACCCCGAGTTCGCCACGAACCCGGACGCGCTCGGGAGCCTGCCGATCGACAAGGCGGACGGTGAGACCGTTCGACTCGATGACGTGGCGAGGGTCGGCCCGGGCACCTCGTTCTCGACGATCAACCGGGAGTCGGTGTCGCGCCGGCTCGATCTCGTGGCGACCGTGTCCGGCGATCCGGCGACCGCCGTCGGCGAGATCGAGGCCTCGTTGGCGTCCATGGAGTTCCCGCTGGAGTACCACGCGGAAGTGATCGCCGGGGGCGCTCGGTCCTCCGGCTCCGCACTGCCGATCGTCGTGGGTGTCGCGTCCATCGCGGCGATCCTGCTGCTTCTCCAGGCCGGGCTCGGCAGCTGGCGGCTGGCGGTCATCACGCTGGCGCTCATCCCGCTGGGCATGGTAGGCGGCGTGGTCGGAACCGCTCTGGACGGGGGCACGGTCACTGTCGGGACGGTGCTCGGCTTCGCCACGGTGCTCGCCATGGTGGTGCGGAGCGCCCTGCTTCAGGTTCGTCACTACCACAGGATGGAGTTCGACGACGGAGTGGAGTTCGGGCCGGCTCTGGTGGCCCGGGGGACCTCCGATCTCACCACGCAGACGGTCCTTGCCGTGGCCGCCGGGGCGGTGGCCATGCTGCCGATCCTGGTCGCCGGCTCGCGGCCCGGTCTCGAGATCGTGCATCCGATGGCTGTCGTGGTGGTGGGGGGAGCGTTCACCACAGTGCTGCTCTCGCTCTTCGTGCTACCGCGGCTCTATCTCGAGTTCGCCGGAGGCGCACGCCCCGAGTGGCTCGACGAGGCCATCGGCCCGCCCACGGGCGCCCCGGCAGGGGAGCCGTCGCGATGACGTCGACGAACGCCTTGCTTCCGCGTCGAGCCGGGGCCGGAAGGCTGGGCTGGATCCTCTCCATCACCGCGGTCGTGGCTGCGAGCATGTGGGCGGCCACGACGAAGGCCCATCTGAACGAACCCATCCACCATGCCAGCCCCGTCTCCGTGGAGAGGATCGACGGCAGCGACTTCGCCCGGGTCACCGTCAGCGCCTTGGGTGCGCGGCGGATCGGGCTGGACGTGGTGGAGGTCGCCAGTGCTGGACCGGGCAGCGGTCGGGTTTCGGTCCCCGAGCAGGCCATCGTCTGGGGTGCCGACGGCACGACCTGGCTCTACACCGTGGTGGAGGGTCCGCTCACCTTCGTGAGACGCGCCGTCGTGGTGGACACCGCCTCTGGGGGTAGGGCGACGTTGTCCGAGGGGCCTGCTCCGGGAACGCCCATCGTGGCAGCGGGCTCAGCAGAGCTCTACGGTGCCGAGTTCGAGGTCGGTCACTGAGATGATGCGCTGGGTCATCGCCGCCAGCCTGAAGTTCCGGGCGCTCGTCGTGTTGGCCGGGATCGCCCTGATGGCCGGTGGCGCCATGGAGCTCAAGAGCACCCCCGTCGACGTCTTCCCCGAGTTCGCTCCCCCCAAGGTGGAGATCCAGACCGCCGCTGTCGGGTTGTCCGCGGCCGAGGTCGAGGAGCTCGTGACGGTGCCCTTGGAGGACTCGCTCGCCGGAGTGCCCGGGCTGGAGGTCCTCCGCTCCAAGTCGGTCGGTCAACTGTCCTCGGTGGTGCTGTTGTTCGAGCCCGGCACGGACATCATGGAAGCGCGTCAGGTGGTGCAGGAGAGGGTCGCCTCCGTCACCCCCACGCTCCCGGCGTGGGCTGCCCCTCCGCAGATGATCCAGCCGCTCTCCTCCACCAGCCGCGTGATGAAGATCGGCGTCTCGTCGGACACGCTGGACACGATCGAGCTCTCCCACCTCACCCGCTGGAAGATCCGCGACAACCTGATGCGAGTCCCGGGGGTCGCCAACGTGGCCGTGTGGGGCAACCGGAAGACCCAGTACCAGATCCGGGTGGAACCTGAGCGTCTGCACCAGAATGGCGTCACCGTCAATCAGGTGATGGACGCGGCCGCAGATGCTGTGGATGCCGGATTGCTCAAGTGGCGTCCGGGCTCGAGCCTGATCACCGGTGGCTGGGTCGAGAGCGACACCCAGCGGCTCGGCATCGAGCATGTCCTGCCGGTCACCGGCCCCGAGAAGCTCGGTGAGGTCACCCTGACCAACAACCAGGGCAGGGTCGTGAGCCTCGACCAGATCGCCGAGGTGGAGATCGGCCACCAGTTGCTGATCGGCGACGCGGTCGTCAATGGCGGACCGGGGCTGCTGCTGATCGTCGAGAAGTACCCCTGGGCGAACACCTTGGAGGTCACCCGCGGGGTCGAGGAGGTCTTGAGCCAGATCCAACCTGGGCTGGAAGGCGTGGACATCGATCCGACGATCTTCCGTCCTGCCACCTTCATCGAGGCCTCGATCGGGAACCTCACCAACGCACTGCTCATCGGGTGCCTGCTGGTGGTCCTGGTGCTGCTCGTCTTCCTGTATGAGTGGCGCACGGCGCTGATCAGCCTGGTCGCGATTCCCCTGTCGCTGGTCGCGGCGGGTCTCGTGCTGCACTACCGCGGCACCACGATCAACACCATGCTGCTCGCCGGGTTCGTGATCTCGGTGGGAGTGATCGTCGACGACGCCATCATCGATGTCGAGAACATCTGGCGCCGACTGAGGGAGTCCAGGTCCGTCAACTCCGGCAAGTCCGTGCCTCGCATCGTCCTGGAAGCGTCGATGGAGGTACGCCGCGCCATCGTCTACGCGACGTTGATCAACGTCGTGGCCATCGCCCCCGTGTTCTTCCTGGAGGGGCTTTCGGGCGCCTTCTTCCGTCCGCTGGCCGTGTCGTACTCGCTGGCCGTGCTGGCCTCGATGGCGGTGGCGCTGACCATCACGCCGGCACTCGCGCTGATCCTCCTGCGGAAACCGCGCGGTGTGCGACGCGAGTCGCCACTGAAGGTGGCGCTGGTCGGCTGGTACGCCAAGGCGCTCGAGCGGATCATGCGGACACCGCGGCCGGCGTACTTCGCGGTCGGCGCTCTCGCAGTCCTGGCCGTCTCCGCCACGCCCAACCTCGGTCAGTCCCTGTTGCCGTCCTTCAAGGAGCGGGACTTCCTGATGCACTGGGTGACCAAGCCCGGGACGTCACTCTCGGAGGAGGTGCGGATCACGACGTTGGCCGCCAAGGACCTGGGGGAGATCCCAGGGGTCCGCAACTTCGGCGCACACATCGGTCAGGCCACCGACGCCGACGAGGTGGTGGGGCCCGAGTTCGGGGAGAACTGGATCAGCATCAGCCCCGAGGCCGACTACGACGAGACCCTCGAGTCCGTGCAGTCCAGGGTCGACAGCTACCCGGGGCTGTACCGCGACGTTCAGACGTACCTGAAGGAACGGATCCGCGAGGTGCTGACGGGGACCGACGAAGCGATCGTGGTGCGCATCTCCGGGGACGATCTGTCGACCCTGCGACAGTTGGCTGCCGAGGTGAAGGACGCTGTTCAGGGCACCCCCGGACTCGAGTCCCCCCAGGCCGAGCTGCTGGAGGAGGTGCCGCAGATCGAGGTGCGCGTCGATCTTGATCGGGCGCAGCGCTACGGGATCAAGCCCGGAGACGTACGCCGGGCGGCGTCGACGCTGGTGGCCGGAATCGAGGTCTCGGACGTCTACCAGGTCGGCCGGACCTATGACATCAACGTCTACGGAACCGCCGAGTCCCGGGAGAGCCTTTCCAGCATCAAGGGGCTGATGATCGACACGCCGGGCGGTCGGCTGGTGCGCCTCGATGAGGTGGCTGAGGTCTCGGTGGTCCCGACCCCGAACGCGATCAAGCGCGAGGGAGGGACTCGCCGGATCGACGTGAGCGGAGGCGTGATCGGCTCCGATGTGGGCGGGACGGCGGACGAGGTGGGGCGGCGGGTCGCCGCGCTCGACCTGCCATTGGGGTACTCCATCCAGGTGCTCGGTGAGCACGCCGAGCGCCAGGCGGCACAACAGCGCGTCCTGACGCTGGCTGTCGGCGCCCTGGTGGCCATGCTGCTGCTCCTCCAGGCCGCCTTCGGCAGCCTGCGGCTGGCCGGCCTCTTCCTGATGACCCTGCCGATGGCGCTCGTCGGCGGAATAGTGGCGGCGCTCGCCACGGGCGGAGTCGTCTCGCTCGGATCGCTCGTCGGGTTCTTCACCGTGTTCGGGATCGCCGCCAGGAACGGGATCATGATGATCAGCCACTTCCAGCACCTGGAGAACGAAGAGGGGATGGCGTTCGGCCGGGCGATGGTGCTGCGTGGAGCCCGCGAGCGGTTGTCGCCGATCCTGATGACCGCCGGCGCCACTGCCTTCGCGCTCATTCCGCTGGTCATCGCCGGCGAGATCCCGGGACATGAGATCGAGCACCCGATGGCCGTGGTGATCCTGGGTGGCCTCGTCTCCTCCACGGTGCTGAACCTGTTCGTGGTGCCATCGCTGTACCTGCGATTCGCCCGACCTCGTCGGTTGCTGGTCAACGCCTGATGTCCGAGCACCCCGTGAGCGGGCTCGTCATCCGCCCGGCCACCGCGGATCGGTTCCCCGACGTGTTCTGCGGACGGCTTCCGTCCGGAGCCTTCGCTAGCCTCGGCGCATGGGTGAGTTCCGCGACCAGGACCTGACCGGCGAGATCGGGCGCCCGGTCATCAACGGGGTGGAGGTGCGACCGGCCTCGCTCGACAGGTTCGGGGACGTCGCGACGATGGTCGGACCGAAGAACCCGCAGTCCTCGGTCTGCTGGTGTCTGAGCCACCGTGTGGACGCCAAGACCAACCGGTCGATGAGCGGCCCCGAGCGCGGTGAGTTCGTGCGCGGGCTGTGCGCGCAGGACGTCGCCCCGGGGGTGCTGGCCTACGACGGCGACGAGGTCGTCGGCTGGGCGGCGGTCGCCCCGCGCTCGGAGACGACGTACGCCCGGGCACGCACGATCCCTCACGTCGACGACCTGCCGGTCTGGTCCATCTGGTGCCTGCGGGTGCGCCCGGGACATCGCAAGCAGGGCATCTCGCTGCCGCTGCTCGAGGGCGCCGTCGACTACGCGTGGTCCCAGGGTGCGCCCGCGGTCGAGGGGTATCCCGTCGACAACCGCGGCGAGAAGGTCGACCTGACCATGGCCTTCGTCGGCTTGCGTTCGGTGTTCGAGGCCGCCGGGTTCCGCAAGGTCGCCGACACGGACTCGGTGTCGGGCGGGTTCCCGAGGGTCGTGATGCGGCGGAGCCGCTGAGCCTCGAAAACCCATGGCGCTGCACCGCCGGATGCGGTGGTGTGGGGAGATGCAGATTCCTTCCGGTCGAGCCGTCCTTGCCGCTGAGGTCGTGGGCGAGGGCCCCGTCGACGTGCTCCTCGTCCACGCCGGCGTGGCGGATCGCCGGAGCTGGGCGCCGGTCGTGGCGCGGCTCGACGGCCTCGGGCGCTGCCTCACGTTCGACTCGAGGGGCTACGGCGCCACGGCGTACGAGACCTGAGGACGGTTGGTCGCGGGTCGCCGACTCCATCGCGGTGCTCGATGCGGTGGGCGCCGACCGGGCCTGCGTGATCGGCTGCTCGCTCGGTGGCGGCACCGCCCTCGACCTGGCGCTGGCACACCCGGATCGCGTCTCGTCCTTGGTGCTGATCGCCCCTGCGGTGAGCGGCGCGCCGGAGCCCGAGCTCGAGCCGGAGGTGGCTCGGATCGATGCGCTGATGGAAGCCGCCGACGAAGCCGGGGACCTCGCCGAGCTCAACCGGCTCGAGGTATGGACCTGGCTGGACGGGCCCCTGCAGCCCGAGGGTCGCGTCGGGGGTGCGGCCCGCGAGCACGTCGTCGAGGCCAACGGCCGGGCCCTGGCGGCCCCTGACGCCGGGCGGCAGGACTCGGGCGTCGCTGCTTGGGACCGGGTGGCCGAGATCCAGGCGCCGGCGCTGTGTCTGGTGGGGGAGTACGACCTCGGCTACCTGCGCGAGAACACCGCCCGGGTCGCGGCGGCGCTGCCCCAGGGTCGGCTGCTGCCACTGGCCGGAGTCGCACACCTCCCGCACCTGGAGGAGGACGAGGCGACGTTGGCCGCGATCGAGGCGTTCGTCCGGGACCTCGCTCGCGCCGGCAGTTAGCCCGGGTCGCCGGCTGTCGGGTGCTGGGCCCGCCAGTGGTCGGCTCGGCGTCGGGACGCCTGCGACAGCCAGGCCTCCTCGATGATCTCGCGGATCTCCTGGCCGGTGACGTCGGCCAGCCTGGAGGCGCGCACCAGGACTGATGGATGACCGTCGAAGTGCGCAGTGGTGAAGAACGGGCTGTCGCCGTCCTGCACCAGCGCCTGCTTGTCGCCCTCGGTCGGCACCCACAGCACGATCACGTCGTCGTACTTCTCGCCGGTGTCGGGGTCCACGGCATCGGGTCGCGGGGTCCGGAAGAACACGAAGGACTTGCCCCCGACCTGGTAGACGCGGTTGCCCTTGCTTCCCGTCGAGACGGTCACGTGGGGCATCGCCGCCGCCACGGCGTGGACGTCCGGCACGGTGGCGGGTCGGTCGTCGGCCATGCGCTCAACGTACGCCGGTGAGGCCTACCCGCCGGGTGGGTCGGGCGCGACGCAGCCGGCGGTGGTGTGGGTGTCGGGTGGGGTGACGTCGACCGTGCCGGTGTGGTTGCGGAGGAAGATGTAGCCGTGGGGGCTGGTCCAGAGGTAGATGCCGGGTTCGGGTGATCGGTATCGCCACGGGGTGTGGGTCTTCAACCGGTGGTGATGTCGACACAGCGGTGCGAGGTTGCAGGAACAGGTCGGACCCCGCGCGGGGTCGGTCTCGTCGTAGGGCTCTCGGTGGTCGTGGTCGCAGGCCCGGGCTGGTCTCGTGCACCAGGGGAACACGCAGTGGCCGTCGCGCTGGTCGACCTCGGCCCGGAGGCGGTCGGGGAGCTCGTACTGATCGACCCGGGCGTGGTCGGCCAGGTCCAGGATCGGGCGGACGGTGAGCTTGGTGTCGGGGTGGCCGCACCACTCACGGATGGCCTGGGCGTTGACCGGGGTCGCGGTGTTCTCACATCGCCCGACCGGGCTGGCGCCGGTGAGGGCGGTCTGCGAGAGGTGGAGGAACAGGGTGACCGGCCGGACCGGCCTCCCCGAGATGGCTGTGCCGTCGGCAGGGTGGTCGGCCGGGTCCAGGGTCAGCGCGAGCTGGGCCCGTGACATCTCACCCAGGGCGACCGCGCGGCGGGCGTCCAAGGTGTCGACCGAGCCGGCGAGCTTGAGCTGCTCGGCGCCGGCGGTCAGGGCTTGGTCGAGGTGCAGGGCGTCGGCCAGGTCGAGCTCCCCGACCACCGGGACCGTCCCGTCGAACGACACGTCGCCGGTGCGCACGTCGACCCGACGGGCGTCGGGGCCTGCTGGGCACGGATCTGACGGGTCCGGCCGCTCCGCGGCCTCGTGCCGGACCTTGGCCTCGGTGACCAGCCGGTCCAGCTGCGGCAGCGACACCTTCCCGGCGACGGCGGCGACCTGCCGGTCCACGAACCCCGCCGCCACCCGGTTCAGGGGCATGGTGGCCTCGGCGACCCGCCGTGCCCGCCAGGCCGGCACCCGACCCTCCTGCACCTGCTCCCACAAGGTCGGCAGCCTCCAGGCCAGCTCCAAGGCCTGCCCGATCAACCTGCGCCCGGAGTCGGTGGTCAGCCCGACCGCGGCCGCGAACTCCGCCACCGCCCACCCCGCGATCTCCGGCGTGCCCGCACCCGCCAACGGGATCGCCTCACCGGCCAGCCACCACGACGCCGCGTCCCCCAGATCGGTCGGCTCATGGAGCGCCGCCCACTCCACCGCCGCCGACAGCTCGGTCGCAGCCGCGGCATCCTGGGACCGACGAGCCGCCCGCGCCGCTGCCAGCACCGCGTCCGGAGACCCCGGAACGGGAGCGGTGAGCGGCTGCGTCGACATACCCTCAGCCAACCAGACACCACCGACATTCCCGCAGGCCAGAAGCCCTTTTCCACAGGCCCGGAGGTCACGATCAGATCACGAAACCGAGCCCTCTCCTCAGGTCCCTTCGCAGCAACGGCAGGCAGCCGAAAACTCGTGGCGCACAGCCGGTCGCAGCCCTATTCTCGTTCTCGTGTGGACCTCGCGCTGACCAGGGCTCACCCGTGGTGCCTTTCGGGGGAAGGGCAGACCCGAGCCGTCCTCCTGGCAGCCCGAGGTCCCACGTGCCTTCTGCCTCCTTCGGGACGAATGCAGATGCGCGGCGAGACCCGCACTGATCCCGCACGTCACGCCCCGGGGGAATCTCTGGGTGTCGTGGCCGACGGGTCGCAGACTCGGCTTCCACCTCTGATCTGTCAGAGTCGGGTCTGGCCCAGTTCAACCCTGGGCGACGGAGGGCCCAGGACCGAGGACCAGGCTGATGGAGATGAAGCTCGAGCTGGTGCCGATCCCGGTTGCCGACGTCGACCGCGCCAAGGCCTTCTACGCCGAGCAGGTCGGTTTCGTGGAGGATCTGGACGTCCGGCCCGCGCCAGGGGTACGCGTGGTGCAGCTGACGCCGCCGGGCTCCGCGTGCTCGATCGGCCTCGGCACCGGTCTGCCGGCCTACGACGACATGGCGCCCGGCTCGATCAAGTCTCTCCACCTCGTGGTCAGGGACATCGAAGAGGCCCGCATTCGCCTCCTGGGATCCGGCGTGGACGTCAGCTCGGTGGTCGATGGCGTGGCGGACCGGGGGTTCCTTCTGAGTCGGCAGGCCCCTACCCTGTGCGGGTCGGCAGGAGTCCCGCCACCGGACGCGGCTCAAGAGCAAGAACAGGGGTTCTGTCCACGAGACGAGGACGGGGTAGGCATAGGTACGGTCGGGGCCGGCTTCTCGATGTCGCTCGATGGCTTCGTCGCGGATGCCCAGGACGCGACCACCGAGGTGTTCAGCTGGTACCGGAAGGAGCAGCCGCCCCCGAAGGTCGTCGAGGGGGACGCGACGGAGGGCGATGGCAGCGGACCGCTGGGAGCCGTCCTGTGCGGTCGCCGAACCTTTGACGTGGCGGGCGCCTGGAACGGCAAGCATCCGTGGGACGTACCCGTCGTGGTGTTGACCCACACGCAGCCAGAGCGCTGGGCCAACGACGGTCAGCCGTTCACGTTCATCACCACCGGCTTCGCCGACGCCTTGGCGCAGGCCAAGGAGATCGCGGGACCGAAGAGCGTCGGGGTCGTGGGTCCTGACGTGGTCGGTCAGTGCATCGCCGCCGATGAGCTGGACGAGCTGGGGATCAACCTGGTCCCGGTACTGCTGGGTTCGGGCGTCCCCTTGTTTCGTGGGTCAGTCACCCAGCCCACCCTGCTTCAGCAGGTGAGTGTGAACGCCGGCAATGGTGTGGTGAACCTGTTCTACAGGTTCCACGCGTGACCCGGTCGCGGCGTCCAGGGACATCTGGAATCGCTGGTAGGGTCACCCCGAAATCGAACATCCTTTAACGATCCGTCCTGAGAGGCGGAGAAGGAGGTCCGGCGTGCCGCTGCGCGCTCCAGCACCAAGCCCGGCTCCAACCCCCGCCTCGATGAGGCCCGCGTTGCTCGTCCTCGAGGACGGCCGCACCTTCCGCGGGGAGTCCTACGGCGCCGAGGGTGAGACCTTCGGCGAAGCCGTCTTCTCGACCGGCATGACCGGCTACCAGGAGACCCTGACCGACCCGTCCTACCACCGCCAGGTGGTGGTGATGACGGCGCCGCACATCGGCAACACCGGGATGAACGACGAGGACGCCGAGTCGAGCCGGATCTGGGTCGCGGGGTACGTCGTGCGCGATCCCGCCCGGATCCCGTCGAACTGGCGCTCCCGCCGCTCCCTGGACGTCGCGCTGCGCGAGGAGAACGTGGTCGGCATCTCCGGCGTCGACACCCGCGCCCTGACCCGGCACCTGCGTGAGCGGGGCGCGATGCGGGTCGGCATCTCGAGCACCGAGAGCGACCCGGAGGCCCTGCTGACCCGGGTCCGGGCGGCGGCCGAGATGAGCGGGGCCAACCTCTCCAGCGAGGTCTCCACCGAGCAGGCCTACGTCGTGCCGGCGGCAGGGGAGCGGCGGTTCACCGTCGCGGTCCTCGACCTCGGCCTCAAGGCGAACACCCCGCGGATGATGGCCGAGCGCGGCATCGAGACCCACGTGCTGCCGGCCACCGCCACCCTCGAGGAGGTGCTCGCGACCAACCCGGACGGGCTCTTCTTCTCCAACGGCCCGGGCGACCCGGCGGCCACGGTCGGCCAGATCGAGCTGCTCCGTGGCGCGCTGGAGCGGGGCCTGCCCTACTTCGGCATCTGCTTCGGCAACCAGCTGTTCGGGCGGGCGCTCGGGTTCGGCACCTTCAAGCTGAAGTACGGCCACCGCGGCATCAACCAGCCGGTCATGGACCGCACCACCGGCAAGGTCGAGGTCACCGCGCACAACCACGGCTTCGCCGTCGATGCGCCGCTCGACGCCCCCACCGACACGGCGTACGGCGTCGCGACGGTCTCCCACGTCTGCCTCAACGACGACGTGGTCGAGGGCCTGGAGCTGCGCGGGGACGACGGCACCCTCAAGGCGTTCTCCGTGCAGTACCACCCCGAGGCGGCCGCCGGTCCCCACGATGCGGCGTACCTCTTCGACCGGTTCTGCGACCTGATGGACAGTCACGGCACCGAGGGAGGGGAGGGCTGATGCCCAAGCGCACCGACATCGAGAGCGTCCTGGTGATCGGGTCCGGCCCGATCGTGATCGGCCAGGCCTGCGAGTTCGACTACTCCGGCACCCAGGCCTGCCGCGTACTGCGCGCCGAAGGGCTGCGCGTCGTGCTGGTCAACTCCAACCCGGCCACGATCATGACCGACCCGGAGTTCGCCGACGCGACCTACATCGAGCCGATCACCCCGGAGTTCGTCGAGAAGGTGATCGAGAAGGAGCGACCCGACGCCCTGCTGGCGACGCTCGGCGGCCAGACCGCGCTCAACACCGCCATGGCCCTGGCCGAGGCGGGCGTCCTGGAGAAGTACGGCGTGGAGCTGATCGGCGCCTCCATCGAGGCGATCGAGCGCGGCGAGAACCGGCAGTCCTTCAAGCAGATCGTCACGGACCTGGGTGGCGACGTCGCCAACTCGGTGATCGCGCACACCCTGGAGGAGTGCCTCGCCGCCGCCGACGAGCTCGGCTACCCGATGGTGGTGCGGCCCAGCTTCACGATGGGCGGCTCCGGCTCGGGGATGGCCTACAACGCAGAGGACCTGCGCCGGATCGCCGGCTCCGGCCTGGCGCTCAGCCCCACCACCGAGGTGCTCCTGGAGGAGTCCATCATCGGCTGGAAGGAGTACGAGCTGGAGGTGATGCGCGACCGGGCCGACAACGTGGTGATCGTCTGCACGATCGAGAACCTCGACCCGATGGGCGTGCACACCGGCGACTCGATCACGGTCGCCCCGGCGATGACCCTGACCGACCGCGAGTACCAACACCTGCGCGACCTCTCGATCGGCATCATCCGCGCCGTCGGCGTCGACACCGGCGGCTGCAACATCCAGTTCGCGGTCAACCCCGCCGACGGCCGCGTGGTCGCGATCGAGATGAACCCCCGGGTCTCCCGCTCCTCGGCGCTGGCCTCGAAGGCGACCGGCTTCCCGATCGCCAAGATCGCCGCCAAGGTCGCGATCGGCTACACCCTCGACGAGATTCCCAACGACATCACCGCCGAGACGCCGGCCAGCTTCGAGCCGGCGCTGGACTACGTCGTGGTCAAGGTGCCGCGGTTCAACTTCGAGAAGTTCCCCGGCGCCGACCCGACGCTGACCACCCACATGAAGTCGGTCGGCGAGGCGATGGCGATCGGTCGCAACTTCACCGAGGCGCTGCAGAAGGCACTGCGCTCGCTGGAGAGCAAGGACGCTCCCTTCGACTGGAGCCACCGGCACGTCGCCCTCGACAAGGAGCAGCTGCTGGAGGAGATCGCCACTCCGTTCGACGGCCGGCTGCGCGTGGTGATGGACGCGATCCGCGCCGACGCGACGCCGGAGGAGATCCACGCGGCGACCGGCATCGACCCGTGGTACGTCGACCAGCTGTGCCTGATCAACGACGTGGCGCGCGCGGTCCTCGACGCACCGGAGCTCACGCCCGACCTGCTGCGGCTGGCCAAGCGGCACGGCTTCTCCGACTCCCAGCTCGGCAAGCTGCGCAACCTCCCGGAGGACGTCGTGCGCGGCGTGCGCCACGCCCTGGGCATCCGGCCGGTCTACAAGACCGTCGACACCTGTGCCGCGGAGTTCGCTGCCCGGACGCCGTACCACTACTCGTCCTACGACGAGGAGACCGAGGTCGAGCCCCGCGAGCTGCCGGCCGTGATCATCCTGGGCTCCGGGCCGAACCGGATCGGGCAGGGGATCGAGTTCGACTACTCCTGCGTGCACGCCAGCCTGGCGCTGTCGGCAGCCCACGGCGGGGCCGGCTACGAGACGATCATGGTCAACTGCAACCCCGAGACGGTCTCGACCGACTACGACACCTCAGACCGGCTCTACTTCGAGCCGCTGACCCTCGAGGACGTGCTCGAGATCGTGCACGCCGAGCGGCTCGCCGGCCCGATCGCCGGCGTGATCTGCCAGCTCGGCGGGCAGACGCCGCTCGGGCTCGCCCAGGGCCTCCAGGACGCCGGGGTGCCGATCGTGGGCACCTCGCCGGCGGCGATCCACCTGGCCGAGGAGCGCGGCGCCTTCGGGCGGGTGCTCCACGAGGCCGGACTGCCGGCGCCCAAGCACGGCCTCGCGTCGTCGTACGCCGAGGCGTGTGAGATCGCGGCCGAGATCGGCTACCCGGTCCTCGTGCGGCCGTCCTACGTCCTGGGCGGGCGGGGCATGGAGATCGTGTACGACGACGCCGCGCTGGAGGGCTACATCGAGCGGGCGACCGCGATCAGCCCGGAGCACCCGGTGCTGGTCGACCGGTTCATCGACGATGCGGTCGAGATCGACGTGGACGCGCTGTTCGACGGCCAGGACCTCTACCTCGGCGGCGTGATGGAGCACATCGAGGAGGCCGGGATCCACTCCGGTGACTCCGCGTGCGCGCTGCCGCCGATCACCCTCGGCGCCGCGGAGATCTCACGGATCCGCACCGCCACCGAGGCGATCGCGCGCGGGGTGGGGGTGCTGGGACTGATCAACATCCAGTTCGCGCTCGGCTCCGACGTCCTCTACGTCCTGGAGGCCAACCCACGGGCGTCCCGCACGATCCCGTTCGTGTCCAAGGCGACGGCGGTGCCGCTGGCCAAGGCCGCGGCCCGGGTGATGCTGGGGGAGTCGATCGCGTCGCTGCGCACGGCCGGCGTGCTTCGCCCCGAGGGCGACGGCGGCGACCTGCCGAGCGACTCGCCGATCGCGGTCAAGGAGGCCGTGATGCCGTTCAACCGGTTCAAGACCCCCGACGGCAAGTCCGTCGACACGGTGCTCGGCCCCGAGATGCGCTCGACCGGCGAGGTGATGGGCTTCGACGCCGCGTTCGGCACGGCCTTCGCCAAGTCGCAGGCGGCGGCGTACGGCTCGCTGCCGACGACCGGCCGGGTCTTCGTGTCGATGGCCAACCGCGACAAGCGGACCATGATCTTCCCGATCAAGCGGCTGGCGGACCTCGGCTTCGAGGTGCTCGCGACCCAGGGCACGGCCGAGGTGCTGCGTCGCAACGGCATCCCCGCCACCGTGGTCCGCAAGCACTTCGAGGGCGCCGGTCCCGAGGGCGAGCCCACCACCATCGACCTGATCGAACGCGGCGAGGTGCATCTGATCATCAACACGCCGCACGGGTCCGCTTCTGGCGGCTCGCCGCGCATCGACGGCTATGAGATCCGCACCGCGGCCGTGCACAACAACGTCCCCTGCATCACCACGGTGCAGGGTCTGGGGGCGGCCGTGCAAGGCATCGAGGCGCTGATCGCGGGTGACATCGGGGTCCGGTCCCTGCAGGACTGGGCCGAGCACTCCGGTGCCGCCGCGGCCACCCCGCGGTGAGCCGATGACGGCGTACGACGCGTTGTTCCAGCGGGTGCTGACCCGCGTGGACGCGGAGAAGGCCCACCACCTGGGCTTCCGAGCGCTGCGGCTCGCAGCGCCGTTGCTGCGTTCTCCCGCCGGGGAGCGGGTGCGCGCCCTCGGGCTGAGCTTCCCGAACCGGCTGGGGCTCGCCGCCGGCTTCGACAAGAACGCCGTCGGGATCGATGCGCTGGGCAGGCTCGGCTTCGGGCATGTGGAGATCGGCACGGTGACCGGCGAGGGGCAGCCCGGCAACCCGACGCCTCGCCTGTTCCGGCTGCCCGCCGATCGCGCCGTCCTGAATCGGATGGGCTTCAACAACGACGGCGCCGAGGTGGTTGCGCGGCGGCTCGCCGCGCGGGCTCGGCGGGTCACCCCGGATCTGGCCGCCCCGGATGTCGTCCTGGGAGTCAACATTGGCAAGACCAAGGTGGTGCCGGAGGACGACCAGGCAGCGGTGCAGGCCGACTACGAGAAGAGCGCGGGCCTGCTGGCGCCGTACGCCGACTATCTCGTCGTCAACGTCTCCTCACCGAACACACCCGGTCTGCGCACCCTCCAGTCGGTGGAGAAGCTCTCGCCCCTGCTCCAGGCCGTGCGCGCCCGTGCCGACCAGGTGACCGGCGACCGCCGGGTGCCGCTGCTGGTCAAGATCGCCCCCGACCTGGCCGACGACGACGTGCTGGCGGTGGCCGAGATGGCGGTCGCGATCGGGCTCGACGGCATCATCGCCACCAACACCACGATCAGCCGCGACGGCCTGACCACGCCGGCCGACGAGGTCGAGTCGCTGGGCGCCGGTGGCCTCTCCGGAGCGCCGGTGCACGAGCGCTCCCTCGCGGTGCTCCGGCTGCTGCGCGAGCGGGTGGGGGAGCAGCTGACGCTCGTGGGGGTGGGCGGCATCGCCACGGCCGTGGACGCCCGGGAGCGGGTCGACGCCGGGGCCACGCTCGTGCAGGCCTACACCGGCTTCATCTACGGCGGCCCCCGGTGGCCGCGCCGGATCCTGAAGGGACTCTCATGACCCTCGGCACGTCGTTCGGTGCCCGCCTGCGGGCGGCGATGGAGGCCCGCGGGGCGCTGTGTGCGGGCATCGACCCGCACGCCGGCCTCCTGGCGGAGTGGGGCCTCGACGACAGTGTCGCGGGGCTCGAGCGGTTCGCGCTGACTGCGGTGGAGGGCCTGGCGCCGTACGTTTCGGTGGTCAAGCCGCAGAGCGCGTTCTACGAGCGGTTCGGCAGCGCCGGGGTCGCGGTGTTGGAGCGGGTGATCGCCGAGTCGCGGGCGGCGGGCGCGCTGGTCCTGCTCGACGTGAAGCGCGGTGACATCGGCTCCACCAGCCAGGCGTACGCCGACGCCTACCTCGACCCTGCCTCGCCGCTGGCGTCCGACGCGATCACGCTCAGCCCCTACTTGGGCTTCGGCTCCCTCGACCCCTTCGTGGAGACCGCGCGGCGCTTCGACGCCGGCCTGTTCGTGCTGGCGCTGACCTCGAACAAGGAGGGACCCGAGGTCCAGCACGCCACCGCTGCCGACGGGCGCACGGTCGCCGGCACGATCCTCGACCACCTGCGGGCGCTCAACGCCGGCGCGGAGCCGCTGGGGTCCTTCGGGGCCGTCATCGGCGCCACGATCGGAGAGGTCGGGGAGTCCTTTGACATCAACGGCCCGCTGCTGGCTCCCGGCTACGGCGCCCAGGGCGGCACCACAGCAGACCTGCGCCGGATCTTCGGTTCCGCGTTCCCCTCCGTGATCGCGAGCTCCAGCCGGGAGCTGCTGAGGGCAGGTCCGGACGTCGCCGCGCTCCGCGACGGCGTACGCCGGGTGGCCGAGGAGCTGGCCGGCTGAGCGTCTCACGCAGGCCTCCCCGATTGCCGCGCCCGGACCTTCTGACTAGATTGGCTGGGTCCGCAGCAGTACGAACGAGACGGAGTCACCGTGGCCCTGCCACCGCTCACCCCTGAGCAGCGCCACGCAGCGCTCGAGAAGGCTGCAGCGTCGCGACGCGAGCGCGCGGAGGTCAAGAACCGCCTCAAGAACTCCGGGGCCTCGATCTCCGAGGTGATCCGCGAGGGCCAGGCCAACCAGGTCGTCGGGAAGATGCGGGTCTTCGACCTGCTGCAGTCCATGCCCGGCCTGGGCAAGGTCCGCGCCAAGCAGATGATGGAGAGGCTCGGGATCGCCGACAGCCGGCGGGTCCGGGGCCTGGGGGCCAAGCAGGTGGCCGCGCTGGAGCGCGAGTTCGGCGCGCGTGACTGACGGCTCCTCCGCGAGCCCGCCCTCGCGGCTGGTGGTCCTGGCCGGGCCGACCGCCGTCGGCAAGGGCACCGTCGCTGCCGAGGTGCGCGCACATCATCGCGAGGTGTGGATCTCGATCTCGGTGACGACGCGAGCGCCGCGGCCCGGAGAGCAGAACGGCGTCCACTACTGGTTCGTCTCCGAGGGCGAGTTCGACAATATGGTCGAGGCGGGAGAGCTGCTCGAGTGGGCCGTGGTGCACGGGACGGCGAAGTACGGCACCCCGCGCCGCCCGGTCGAACAGGCGTTGGCCGCCGGCCGGCCGTCGCTGCTGGAGATCGACCTGCAGGGCGCCCGCCAGGTCCGCGACACGATGCCGCAGGCCTTGTTCGTCTTCCTGATCCCGCCGTCGTGGGACGAGCTGGTGCGCCGCCTGGTCGGCCGCGGCACCGAAAGCGAGGAAGAGCGGGCCCGTCGCCTGCAGACCGCCCGGGAGGAGCTGGCCGCCGAGGCGGAGTTCGACGTCACCATCGTCAACCGCGAAGTTCACGATGCGGCCGAAGAGTTGGTATCCTTGATGACTGCGCCGCCGGCGACCGGATCTGGCGCGCCAACCATCGACAACTTGTGAGGCTTCTTCGTGTCTGCCCCCACCCCTGCCGCTGAGGGCGTGACCAACCCCTCGATCGACGACCTGCTCAGCAAGACCGACAGCAAGTACCAGCTGGTCCTCTACAGCGCCAAGCGCGCCCGTCAGATCAACGCCTACTACTCCCAGCTCGGCGAGGGCCTGCTGGAGTACGTCGGACCGCTCGTCGACACCCACGTGCAGGAGAAGCCGCTGTCGATCGCGCTGCGCGAGATCAACGACGACCTGCTGACCTGCGTGGCCGTCGACCCGGCCGAGCTGGCCGCCGAAGAAGAGGCGCGCGCCCAGTCGGCGCTGGACTCCTCCCTCGGCGCGAGCGGCCCGTTCGCCGCCGGCAAGTGAACTGACCTCACCCATGACCGGCCGGGCCGACTCGCGGGTCGCCCCCCGGATCGTGCTGGGCGTGGCGGGCGGCATCGCGGCGTACAAGGCGTGTGAGCTGGTGCGACGGTTCACCGAGTCCGGACACGACGTGACCGTCGTGCCGACCGCCGCCGCGCTGAGGTTCGTCGGGGTCGCCACCTGGTCCGCGCTGTCCGGCAAGCCGGTGAGCGCCGAGGTGTGGGAGAGCGTCCACGAGGTACCGCACGTGCGGATCGGACAGCAGGCAGACCTGGTGGTGGTGGCCCCCGCGACCGCCGATCTGATCGCCCGGGCCGCACACGGCCTCGCCGACGACCTGCTCACCAACACCTTGCTGACCGCACGCTGCCCCGTCGTCTTCGCACCGGCCATGCACACCGAGATGTGGGAGCACCCCGCCACCCGCGCCAACGTCGCGACGCTGCGTGAGCGCGGGGCACTCGTGCTCGATCCCGCAGAGGGGCGGCTCACCGGCGCCGACAGCGGCAAGGGCCGCCTGCCCGAGCCGGAGGAGATCTTCGAAGTCTGCCGCGACCTGCTGGCGCGCGGCTCGGCCACGTCGAACATCGCTGGGCCCGACCTCGCTGGGCGCCACGTCGTCGTGTCCGCCGGCGGGACCCGCGAGTACCTCGACCCGGTCCGCTTCCTCGGCAACCGCTCGTCGGGGCTGCAGGGCTATGCCCTGGCCCGGACGGCGGCCGCCCGCGGTGCCGAGGTCACCCTGGTCGCTGCGAACGTGACGCTGCCCGACCCTGCCGGGGTGAAGGTCCTGCGCGTCGAGACCACCGCCGAGCTGCGGGACGCGGTGCTGGCCGCCGCAGTCTCGGCCGATGCCGTCGTGATGGCCGCCGCGCCCGCCGACTTCAAGCCGCTCGCGGTCAGCGACACCAAGATCAAGAAGTCCGCCGACGGCTCGGCGCCGGCGATCGAGCTGGAGCAGAACCCCGACATCCTCGCCGACCTCAGCCACGACCGGCGGCGCGCGGGCCAGGTGGTGGTCGGCTTCGCCGCCGAGACCGGCGACGACACCGGCGGGGTGCTCGACCTCGGGCGCGCCAAGCTCGCGCGCAAGGGCTGCGACCTCCTGGTGGTCAACGATGTCTCGGGGGGTGCGGTGTTCGGCAGCCCGGACAACCAAGCCGTCGTCCTGGGTGCCGACGGCACCGCGGTCGAGGTGCCCCACGGCTCGAAAGCCACGCTCGCCCAGGTCATCTGGGACGAGGTGGCCACCCGCCTCGCACGGACCAGCCCATCGCAACAGAACAGGAACTGACAGTGACCGGACGACTCTTCACGTCGGAGTCGGTGACCGAGGGTCACCCGGACAAGATCGCCGACCAGATCAGCGACTCCGTCCTCGACGAGATGCTGCGGCAGGACCCCCACAGCCGGGTGGCCGTGGAGACCCTGCTCACCACGGGCCTGGTGGTGGTGGCCGGCGAAGTGACCACCACCGGCTACGTCGACGTCAAGCAGGTCGTCCGCGACCGGATCCTCGAGATCGGCTACGACTCGTCCGAGAAGGGCTTCGACGGCGCCTCCTGCGGCGTGATGGTCGCGATCGGCGGCCAGTCCGGCGACATCGCCCAGGGCGTCGACTCGGGTCATGAGTCCCGGTTCGGTTCCGTGGATGCGATGGACAAGCAGGGCGCCGGCGACCAGGGCCTGATGTTCGGCTACGCCTGCGACGAGACCGACGTGCTGATGCCGCTGCCGATCGTGATCGCCCAGCGCCTGTCTGAGCGGCTGTCGGCCGTCCGCAAGGACGGCACGCTGCCCTACCTGCGCCCCGACGGGAAGACCCAGGTCACGATCGAGTACGACGCCGACAACCGTCCCGTGCGCGTCGACACGGTCGTCCTCTCGACCCAGCACGCCGAGGACGTCGACCTGGCCGACACCCTGCAGCCCGACATCAAGAAGCACGTCATCGATCCGGTCCTGGTGGCCTTCGAGATCGCGTCCGAGGGCTACCGGCTGCTGGTCAACCCGACCGGCCGCTTCGTCGTCGGCGGGCCGATGGGCGACGCCGGCCTCACCGGACGCAAGATCATCGTCGACACCTACGGCGGCATGGCCCGTCATGGTGGCGGGGCGTTCTCGGGCAAGGACCCGTCCAAGGTCGACCGGTCCGCGGCGTACGCCACCCGGTGGGTCGCCAAGAACCTCGTGGCGGCCGGCCTCGCCACCCGCTGCGAGGTCCAGGTCGCCTACGCGATCGGGAAGGCCCAGCCGGTGGGGGTCTTCATCGAGACGTTCGGCACCGGGGTGGTCGACGACGCGGACATCCAGCGCGCCGTCCTGGAGGTCTTCGACCTGCGGCCGGCGGCGATCATCGAGGACCTCGACCTGTTGCGCCCGATCTACGCCAAGACGGCCGCTTACGGCCATTTCGGCCGCGAGCTGCCCGAGTTCACCTGGGAACGCACCGACCGCGCCGACGCGCTGCGCGCGGCGGCGGGAGTTGCGGACTGACCTTTTGTCAAGGCCCCAAAGGGGGTATCTGAGCGGCAGCGTGCGTCTCTAGACTCGCTGCGCGTCGTCTCTCCTTAGGGGTCCCCTTGCGAATCCGTTCCTCTCTCGTCTTCCTGGTGGCAGCCGCCCTGGCCGTGGGTCCGGCGGCGAGCGCCGTCGAGGGCGGCCCGCCGATCGCGGACCGGTCGCACCGGCAGCTGTACGCCGACGCCACCGGTTCGCTGACCCTGTCCCGCGCCACCGACGGGCGCGTCGACTTCGTCGGGGTGCCCGCTGGGTCCCGGGTCGACAACCCCGCGGTGACGGCCGAGACCGGAGCCGCCGCCGCGGCCCGGTCGCATCTGAGCCGCTACGGCAGTGTCCTGGGCCTCGGGACCGCCGGCTCCCAGCTCGTCGACGGCACGGTCACTCGCTCGGTGACCGGCCACGACCTGGTGCGCTACCAGCAGCAGGTCGGCGGCGTGCCCGTCCTCGGCAGCGGGGTCGTGGTCAACCTGCGCAGCGATCGGGAGCTCGGGTCCATCCTGGCGACGATCTCGGACAGCTCGGCCGTGGCCGCTCCGCTCGTATCCGAGCAGGATGCCGCCGCCTCCGTGCGCTCGCGGATCGCCAACCGGAGGGACGCCGGGTTCCGGGTCCTCGACCAGGGGCGGTGGCTGTTCGATCCCGCGGTCTTCGGGGCGCCCAGTGACCTGGGGGCGCGCACCGTCTGGCGCTTCGAGGTCACCAACGACGCGGAGCTCCGGCGCCAGGTGCTCGTCGACGACCGCTCGGGGCGGGTCCTGATGGACCTCGACCTGATCAACTACGTCGACCGGGTGGTCTGCGACCAGGCCAACGTGCCGGTGGCGGCCGAGTCGCTGTGCACCTCCGGCTTCGCCCGCACCGAGGCGTCCGGTGCCAGCGGGGTCGCCGACGTCAACTCCGCGTTCGTCCTGAGCGGCGCGGTGTCGACGTACTACCAGCAGGTGGCCGGCCTGGACCTGACGAACGCGCTCGGGATCAACGTCGGTGGCGTCAAGAAGCTCGCCTCGACCGTGCGCCTCTGCTTCACCAACACGACGTGCCCCTACGCCAACGCCTTCTGGAACGGCCAGCAGATGTACTACGGCCAGGGGTACGCCGGCGCCGACGACGTCGTCGGGCACGAGATGACCCACGGCGTCATCGACCAGAACTCCGAGCTCTTCTACTGGTACCAGTCCGGCGCGATCAACGAGTCCCTCGCCGACATCATGGGCGAGATCGTGGATCACCGGAACACCCTGGTCGCCTCCGATGCGACCTGGCTCCTGGGTGAGGACCTGGCCATCGGGGCGATCCGCAACATGAGCAACCCGCCTGCGTTCGGTGACCCCGACCGGATGACCAGCCCGAACTACACCCGCGACGCGAGCCTCTTCGACAGCGGTGGCGTGCACACCAACAGCGGCGTCGGCAACAAGACGGCGTACCTCATCTCCCAGGGCGGGAGCTTCAACGGTCGGACGATCACCGGCATCGACGGCGCCGACACCGGGCTCACCAAGACCGCCAAGCTCTACTACGCCGTCATCCAGGGGCTCACCTCGGGCAGTGACTACGCCAACCTGGCCGACGTGCTGGACCAGAGCTGTCAGGACCTGGTGGGGACGTCCGGGTTCACCGCGTCGAACTGCACGAACGTCCGCAAGGCCACCCAGGCCACCCAGCTGCGGACGACGCCGCCGGCCGCAGCGCAGCCGGCCGATGCGTCGGACCGCTGCCCGGCCGGGACGGCGAAGCGGGTGCTGTTCGACGGCGAGACCGGCACCCCCGGGAGCGCGTTCACTCGCCCGGCCACGTGGGTGAGGGCGCCGGGGACCGTGCCCGAACCCGGCACCGCGTCCAACTACTCGATCTCGCCCAACGCCACGTCGGGTCGTGACTCGTGGTTCGGCCTGAATGCCAGGACGACCCGCGCCGACTCCCTGGTGCTGGCGTCCGCGGTGAGCCTGCCGGCCAACCAGAAGAGCTACCTGTGGTTCCAGCACTGGCGGATCTTCGAGTACGCGCCGGCCGGCCCGATCTACTATGACGGCGGCACGGTGGAGGTCGACGACGTGGGGGGCGCGGCCGGGCCGCAGGCGGCCGAGAGCCTGCCGTGGGTCAACGGTCCGTCGAACCAGCTGAACAGCATCCCGAGGAAGGCCTTCGGCGGCGACAGCACCGGCTGGATCGCCAGCAAGCTGAACCTCTCGTCGTACGCCGGCAAGAGCGTCAAGCCGCAGTTCACGCTGCGCAGCGACTCGGTCGGCCAGATCTACGGCTGGTTCCTCGACGACATCCGCATCTACACCTGCGACCCGACCGTGATCACGGGCAAGACACCCAAGATCGGTGGCAAGGCGAAGGTCGGTCGCAAGCTCACCGCGAAACCCGGTGCCTGGACGCCCACCGGGCTGACCTTCCGCTACCAGTGGTTCCGCGGGTCCAAGAAGATCTCGGGCGCGAAGGCCAAGAACAAGACCTACCGAGTCACGAAGGCCGACCGCGGCAAGAAGATCAAGGTGAAGGTCACCGGCAAGAAGTTCAGGTACACCTCGGTCAGCAAGACCTCGAAGCCAACCCGGAAGGTGACCTGACCCCGGCTGGGGACGAGCCGGCCCGGCTGTCCGCCGGGCCTGGTAGAAACGCCGCATGAACCAGCCCACCCCCGGGGACCCGGCGGCGCAGGAGTCGCTGCTGCCGGAGCTGCGGGCCCAGGTGAGCCGGGCCCGCAAGGCCAAGGCCGGCCGGCGCCCTCAGGTGGCGACCGAGCCGGCGGCGGTCGACCCGGTCGGGCGGGTGCTCGTCGAGGTGCCGCTGGCGCACCTCGACCGTCCGTTCGACTATCTCGTCCCGGCCTCGATGGCCCAGAGCGCGCTCCCGGGCTGCCGGGTCAAGGTGCGCTTCGCCGGCCAGGATGTCGATGGCTTCGTGGTCGAGCGGGTGGCGGCGTCGGACCACCCCGGCCGGCTCGCCCCGCTGCGCCGCGTGGTGAGCCCCGAGCCGGTGCTGACGCCCGAGATCGCCGAGCTGTCGGCCCGCTTGGCCGAGCGGTACGCCGGCAGCCGCGCCGATGTCCTCCGGCTGGCCGTCCCGCCGCGGCACGCGAGGACCGAGAAGCAGCCGTCGCCGGCAGTCCCGGACGCCGCCGTGGACGTCGAGGCCGCCTCGGCCGCCTGGGAGGACTACGAGGCCGGGCCCGGGTTCCTCGCCCACCTGGGGGCGGGCGGATCGCCACGCGCGGTGTGGACCGCCGCGCCCGGCGCCGACTGGCCACTCCTGGTGGCCCAGGCAGCCGCGGCGGCGTACTCCTCGGGACGGGGCGTCGTCGTGTGTGCGCCCGACCAGAAGGACGCCGAGCGGGTCTCCGACGCCGTGGCGGCACTGCTGGGCGCGGGGCACCACGTGCTCCTCGCGGCCGATAGCGGGCCTTCGGCCCGCTATCGCGACTACCTGTCGGTGGTCCGGGGAGCGCGGCGGGTCGTGGTGGGGACCAGGTCGGCCGCCTTCGCGCCCGTGTCCGACCTGGGACTGGTCGTCATCTGGGACGACGGGGACGATCTGCACGCCGAGCCACGGGCGCCCTACCCCCACACCCGCGAGGTGCTGCTGCTGCGGGCCGAGCAGCAGGGGGCGGCGGCGCTGGTGGGCGGGTTCGCCTGCAGCGTGGAGGCCACCTACCTCCTGCGCACCGGCTGGGCGCAGCCGCTCGCGGCGCCGCGCAGCGTGTTGCGGGACCGGGTCACCGTGAGCGTGGCCGGCGCCACGGAGCAGGAGCTGGAGCGCGATCGGTTCGCGCGGGGTGCGCGGGTTCCGACGGCGGCGTACCACGCGATCCGCAGCGGCCTGGAGCACGGACCGGTGCTGGTCCACACGCCCCGCAGTGGCTACGCCCCGGCCCTGGCCTGCGAACGCTGCCGCACCCCTGCCCACTGCGCGCACTGCTCGGGGCCGCTGCGGCTCACCGGGCCGGCCACCCCGCCGGCGTGCGGCTGGTGCGGCACCGAGGTGCCGGCCTGGGCCTGTGCGGAGTGCGGTCACCACGGTCTGCGGGCTCCGGTGCTGGGAGCCGACCGCACCGCCGAGGAGCTCGGGCGCACCTTCCCGCAGACTTCGATCGTGCGCTCTCGCGGCGACAGCGTGCGGGCGACCGTGTCCGGCAGTCCGGAGCTGGTGGTCGCGACCCCCGGCGCCGAGCCGGTCGCGCCGTCGGGGTACGCCGCCGTGGTGCTGCTCGACACTTGGCTCAGCCTGTCGCGGGCCGATCTGCGCACCGCCGAGGAGGCGCTGCGTCGCTGGCTCAACGCCGCGGGCCTGGTGACGCCGGGAGGCCCGGTGGTGGCGGTCGGCGACCACACGCACCCGGCCCTCCAGGCGCTGGTGCGATGGGATCCGGTCGGTTTCGCCGAGCGCGAGATCGCCGAGCGTCAGGAGGCCCGGTTGCCGCCGGCGGCCCGGGTCGCCACCGTGACCGGCCGACCCGGCGCGATCGATGACGCCCTGACGCTGACGACGCTGCCGGCCTCGGCGGAGGTGCTCGGCCCGGTGCCGCACGGGCCGCCCGAGGCGGGCGAGTGGCGCGCCGTGCTGCGGGTGCCGCGGTCCCAGGGCAGCGCCCTGTCGCAGGCCCTGGGCGAGATGCAGCGGGTCCGGTCGGCCCGCAAGCTGGAGGCGATCCGGGTCCAGGTCGATCCGCCCTCGCTGTGACGGCGGGCTGCCCGCAGAGAGCGGCGTGACCGCTCTCTACACTGTGGCCGTGCCTGTCCAACCCATCCGCCTGTTCGGTGACCCCGTGCTGCGCACCCGCGCTGCCGAGGTCGTCGACTTCGACGTCGAGCTCCGCACCCTGGTCCAGGACCTGACCGACACCATGTTGGGTGCTCCCGGGGCGGGGTTGGCGGCCCCTCAGATCGGGGTCGGGATCCGGGTGTTCACCTGGTTCATCGACGGGGAGGTCGGCCACCTGGTCAACCCCGTGCTCGACCTGTCCGAGGAGGTCCAGGACGGACCTGAGGGCTGTCTGTCGATCCCCGACCTGGTCGTCGACTGCCGGCGGGCGATGTCGGTGGTGGCGAAGGGCTTCAACCAGTACGGCGAGCCGGTCACGATCGACGGCTCCGAGAAGCTGGCGCGAGCGCTCCAGCACGAGACCGACCACCTCGACGGGATCCTGTTCGTGGACCGGCTCGACCGCGAGGCCCGGAAGGCCGCCATGAAGGCGATCCGCGAGGCGGAGTGGTTCGGGCTGGACCGGCCGGCCGTGAAGCTGTCGCCGCACCCCACGCGGGGGCTCGTCCTCTAGTGCGCATCGTCTTCGCGGGCACCCCCGAGGTGGCGCTCCCGTCGCTGGACGCGATCGCGGGGTCCCGCCACGAGCTCGTCGCGGTGGTCACCCGACCGGAGGCCCCGTCGGGGCGCGGCCGGCGGCTCACTCCCTCCCCGGTCGCCGAGCGGGCCGCAGAGCTCGGCGTCCCGGTGCTCACCCCCGAGCACCCCCGGGAGGAGGGTTTCCAGGCGGAGCTGCGCGCGCTGGAGCCCGACTGTTGCCCGGTGGTGGCCTATGGCGCGCTGGTCCCGCAGGCCGCGCTCGACATCCCTCGCCTGGGGTGGGTCAACCTGCACTTCTCCTGCCTGCCGGCGTGGCGCGGGGCCGCCCCGGTGCAGCGTGCGATCTGGGCGGGCGACGAGGTGACCGGCGCGACGACGTTCCGGCTGGTGCGCGAGCTGGACGCCGGGCCGACGTACGGCGTGCTGACCGAGGCGATCCGCCCGGACGACACCGCCGGTGACCTGCTGGCTCGGCTCGCCGAGGGCGGGGCAGAGCTGCTCCTCGCCACTTTGGACGGGCTCGAGGACGGGGTGCTCGACGCGCGGGCGCAACCGGAGGACGGACTGTCCTTCGCGCCCAAGATCACCGTCGAGGACGCCCGCGTGGACTGGCGGCTCCCGGCGGTCGGCCTGGACCGCCAGATCCGGGCGTGCACCCCCGCACCCGGCGCCTGGACGACCCACGACGGCGAGCGGCTCAAGCTCGGCCCGGTCGGGATGCTGTCCGAGGCGCCTGCGCTGGCTCCGGGACAGGTGGTCGCCGGCAAGCACGAGGTGCTGGTCGGCACCGGCACCCACCCCGTGCAGCTCGGGGAGGTCCAGGCGATCGGCAAGCGAGCGATGCGGGCCGCCGACTGGGCCCGCGGCGTGCGACTCTCGCCGGAGACCGTCCTCGGCGACGACTAGCCTGGCCCATGACCTAGGAGATGCCCATGAGTCGCCGCCCCGCCGCCCCCGACGACGTCGATGCCATCTGCGCAGGCCTCCCGGAGACCGAGCTCGGCACCTCCTGGGGTGACGTCCCGACCTGGAAGGTGCCACGGGGAGACCAGGGCAAGGGCTTCCTGCTCTATCGCAAGCCCCACCGCACGGCCACGGATCCGGAGACCGGGGAGCTGTACGACGACCTGCTGGTCGTGGTCGTCCCTGACGCCGGCGTCAAAGCGGCGCTGGTCGAGGACCCGGCGACGCCCTACTTCACCATCGACCACTTCCGCAGCTCCAACGCCGTGCTCGTGCAGCAGTCGCGGCTCGGGGAGATCGGCGTCGACGAGCTGCGTGAGGTGATCACCGAGGCGTGGGCGACGAAGGCGCCGAAGCGCGTGGTCGCGGCGTACTACTCCGCCGAGGCCGCCGAGGCCGCCGAGGCCGCCGAGGCCGCCGAAGCCGCCGAGGCCGGCGAGGATGGCTGACCCGGGCCGGCGGTCCCCGGTCGACCCGTCGCGCCGGGCGGCGTACGACGTGCTGCGTGCCGTCCGGGTCGACGACGCCTACACCAACCTGGTGCTGCCGCACGTGCTGCGCGAGCACGGGCTGAGCGGCCGGGACGCCGCGTTCGTCACCGAGCTGGCGTCCGGGACCCTGCGCCGCCGCGGCTCCTACGACGCGGTGCTCACCGCATGCGTGGACCGACCCTTGGCCAAGGTCGAGGCCAAGGTGCTCGACGTCCTCCGGCTCGGCGTCCATCAGCTGTTGTCGATGCGGGTACCGGCCCACGCCGCCCTGAGCACGTCGGTTGACCTCGCCCGCGACCGCGCCGGCGCCCGCGCGTCAGGGTTCGTCAACGCCGTGCTGCGACGGGTGGCGCAACACGACCTGGCGGACTGGCTGCGGTTGGTCGCCCCGGATCCAGAAGCCGACCCGCTCGGGTACGCCACCATCGCCCACAGCCATCCGACGTGGGTCGTCGAACGGCTGGCGGAGGCGCTGGGCCCGCGCGCCGACGAGCTGGACGACCTGCTGGCCGCCGACAACGAGCCGCCCTCGGTGGTGCTGGTGGCTCGACCGGGGCGCTGCGAGGTCACCGAGCTGCCTGGTGAGCCGGCGCGCTGGTCGCCGTACGCCGTGGTGTCCGCCGGGGGAGACCCCGGCGCCATCCCGGCCGTGGCCGAGGGGCGGGCCGGGGTGCAGGACGAGGGCTCGCAGCTGGTGGCGCTGGCCCTGGCGCGGGCACCGCTCGGCGGCCGGGACGAGCGCTGGCTCGACCTGTGTGCCGGCCCGGGAGGCAAGGCGGCCCTGCTGGCTGCCCTGGCCGACGAGCGGGGGGCGTCCTTGGTGGCGCTCGAGCTCCAGACCCACCGCGCGGGTCTGGTCCGCCGTGCCCTCGCCGGCTCGTCGGGAGTGGGGGGTGTGGTCGTGGCGGACGGGACGAAGCCTCCGTTCGCGGAAGGGTCCTTCGATCGGGTGCTGGTCGATGCGCCCTGCACCGGCCTGGGGGCGCTGCGCCGCCGCCCCGAGTCGCGCTGGCGGCGCCGCGCGGAAAGCCTCGACCAGCTGGTGCCGCTTCAGACCGCGTTGCTGAGTTCGGCTCTCGACCTGGCCCGCCCCGGAGGGCTCGTCGCCTATATCACCTGCTCGCCGGTGCTCGCGGAGACGCGGGACGTCGTCGAAGCGGTCCTGACAGCACGCGACGACGTGACCCTGGAGGACGCGTCACCCCTGCTGGACGTCCCCGACGCCGGGGGGCCGCTGCCGGGCACGGTGCAGCTGTGGCCGCACCGGCACCGCACCGACGCGATGTTCCTCGCACTCCTGCGGCGGTCGGTGACGCGCTAGTCGCTGTCGGCGAGGTGGCGGAGGTAGGCCTGAGGTGTCGCGAGGAACCGGCGCCAGTGCTCGACCAGCTCGAGCTCGGCCCAGGTCGTGTCGCGCAGTCCCCAGTCGCCGACCTCGAGGATGCGGGCGCCGGGCAGGGCGGCGAGCACGGGGGAGTGGGTGGCGCACAGGACCTGACCGCCCTGGGCCGTGACCCGCTGCAGCACGGCGATCAGGGCGAGGGTGGACGAGAACGACAGTGCTGCCTCGGGCTCGTCGAGGCAGTAGAAGCCGCCCGAGTCGAAGCGGGTCTCCAACACCGCCAAGAAGGACTCGCCATGGCTGAGCTCGTGGAAGTCGGGATCGTGCTGGCCGGCGTGGTCCTCGAGGTAGGTGTACCACCCGTGCATGGTCTCGGCGCGAAGGAAGAACCCCCACCGGCCGGTGCCGATGCCGCGGGTCAGCTGCAGGGCATCGCCCAGCGGCGACTCCGTGGGGCGGGTGCTGTGGTGCCCGAACGGGCTCCCGCCCTCGGGCGACAGGCCATAGGCTACCGCGATGGCCTCGGTCAAGGTCGACTTGCCGGAGCCGTTCTCGCCGACCAGGAAGGTCACCCCGGGGCCGAGGTCCAGCCCGTCCTTCATCACCTGGTCGACGGCCGGGATCGTCATCGGCCATTCGCCGGCAGCCAGGCCGCCGGCCGGGCGCCGAGCCACCCGGCGTACGGGCGGCTGGTCGAGGTCCACGCCGGCCAGGCTACGGGTCGCTACCACCGATCGGTCGGTGGAGGGCGCTAGCGTGCGGGCATGGCCAGCACGCCACCGGCGGTGGAGATCGAGGTCGACGACAAGGTCGTCCGGGTCAGCAACCCCGACCGGGTCTACTTCCCCGAGAGCGGGGCGACCAAGCTGGACCTGGTCGAGTACTACCTGGCGGTCGGTGACGGGATCGTCAACGCGCTGTACGAGCGCCCGTGCATGCTGCACCGGTTCCCGAAGGGCCTGGCCGGCGACAAGGTGCACCAGAAGCGGGTGCCGGCAGGAGCGCCACCGTGGGTGGAGACCGTCCGGCTGTTCTTCCCGCGGTGGGGCCGCACGGCCGACGAGCTGTGCGTGACCGAGCTGGCCCCGGTGATCTGGGCGGTGCAGATGTCGACGGTGGAGTTCCACCCGTGGAACAGCCGGCGCGCGGACACCGAGAAGCCGGACGAGTGGCGGATCGACCTGGACCCGGGGCCGTTGAGCGACTACGCCACCGTGCAGCGGGTGGCGGCGGTGGTGCACGAGGTGCTGGACGAGCTGGGGGCCGACGGGTTCCCGAAGACCAGCGGCAGCAAGGGCCTCCACATCTACGTCCGGATCCCACCGTCGCACGGGTTCGCCGACGTCCGCCGGGCGGCGTACGCGTTCGCGCGCGAGGTCGAACGACGGGCCCCGGACGACGTGACCACGGCCTGGTGGAAGAAGAACCGCGATCCGCACCACGTGTTCGTCGACTACAACCAGAACACGCGCGACCACACGATCGCCGCGGCCTACTCCGTGCGCGGGCTTCCCGACGCGCGCGTCTCGACGCCGATCGCCTGGGACGAGATCGACGACGCCGACCCGCGCGACTTCACGATCTTCACGGTGCCGGAGCGGTTCGCCCGTCTCGGGGACCTGCACGCGACGCTCGACGATCACGTGTTCGACATCGCCCCGTTGCTGGAGTGGGCCGATCGCGAGGAGCGCGACGGCGGGGCACCGGCGGATCCGGACGACGCCTAGACTCGCCGCTGTGGGCATCCAGATCACGCCGAGCATCCTCAACGCCGACTTCGCGCGCCTCGGCGCGGAGGTCGCCCGCATCCCCAGCGCCGACTGGGTGCATCTCGACGTCATGGACAACCACTTCGTGCCCAATCTCACCTTCGGGCCGACCATGGTCGAGGCCCTCGCCCGGGCCACCGACGTGCCGCTCGACGCGCACCTGATGATCGAGAACCCCGACCGGGAGTCGTTGGCGTACGTCGAGGCGGGATGCCGCTCGGTCACCTTCCACGTGGAGGCCAGCCAGGCGCCGGTGCGACTGGCGCGGGAGCTGCGCTCCGCCGGTGCCCGCGCGAGCATGGCCCTCAAGCCGGCCACCGCGATCGAACCGTATGCCGACCTGCTGCCCGAGCTGGACATGGTCCTGCTGATGACCGTGGAGCCCGGCTTCGGAGGCCAGAAGTTCCTCGATCTGGTGCTGCCGAAGATCCGCCGCACCCGCGACCTGATCGCTCGCCACGGTGGGGACGTCTGGCTCCAGGTCGACGGCGGGGTGTCGGCCGAGACGATCGAACGCTGCGCCGAGGCCGGGGCCGACGTCTTCGTCGCCGGCTCGGCGGTGTACACCGCCGATGACCCCGATGAGATGGTCTCCCGGCTGCGCGGCCTCGCCGCAGCGGCGTACGACGCCTAGCCCCGGCGGCTGGCGCCGCCTCCCGACGGCTGGCGCCGCCTCCCGGGCGGCTGGCGCCGCCTCCCCGGCGGCTGGCGCCGCCTCCCGACTGGTGCGGGTTTCAGGACACTGGCGCGGCGCTTGAGCACCCACTCAGTGGCCACAGACCCGCGGCAGTGGGGAGGGCAGGGACCGCGGCAGTGGGGAGGGCAGGGACCGCGGCAGTGGGGAGGGCCGGGGCCGCGGCAGTGGGGAGGGCCGCCGCTGTGGCACACTGGAGGAGTACGAGTTCTTGGAACTCGCGTGCTCTGGGGGCGGTGAAAGTCCGCACCGGCGGTGAAAGTCCGCGACCCGGCCACAGCCAGTGGCCGGTTGACCAGGTGAAACTCCTGGACCGACGGTCAAAGTCCGGATGGGAAGAGCCGCGTGGCCCAGACGTCGTCGTCCGAGGACGACCCGTCGACGCCGCGACGCCCCGGGAGTCCGCGACCGGACGTAAGGGGCCAGGTCGATGACCGTGAGCGACGTCGAGGTGGGCGCCATGCGGCGTGCGCTGAGGCTGGCCGCCACCGTCGGCGTGCCACGGGGGCCGAACCCCCGCGTGGGCTGCGTCCTGATCGCCGACGACGGCAGCGTCGTCGCGGAGGGATTCCACCGGGGCGCCGGCACTCCCCATGCCGAAGCCGATGCGTTGGCCCGAGCGGGAGAGTCGGCACTGGGGACCACCGCAGTGGTCACGCTCGAACCGTGCAACCACACCGGTCGCACGCCGCCGTGCGCCCAGGCCCTGGTGGCGGCGGGCGCTCGACGCGTGGTCTTCGCTCAGGCCGACCCCAACCCGCTTGCCGTCGGCGGCTCGGCGACGCTGCGTGCGGCCGGCGTCGAGGTCGAGGGCGGCGTCCTGCAGGACGAGGCGCGAGAGCTCAACCGGGAGTGGACCTTCGCCACCGACCACGGGCGGCCGTTCGTGACCTGGAAGTTCGCGACCACGCTCGACGGTCGCAGCGCGGCCGCGGACGGGACCAGCCGTTGGGTGTCCTCGCCAGCGGCACGACTGGACACACACCGACTACGGGCGCTGTGCGACACGATGCTCGTGGGCACCAACACCGTGGCCGTCGACGATCCCGAGCTCACGGTCCGCGACGAGGAGGACCGTCCCAGCGGCCGGCAGCCGCTGAGAGCAGTGATGGGGCTGCGCGACCTCGACCCCGGGCGACGGATCTTCAACGATCGTGCAAAGACCCTGGTGCTGCGCACTCACGACCCGGCAACGGCCCTGGCCGAGCTGCACGCTCACGACCGCCAGCATGTGTTCCTCGAGGGCGGCCCGACGCTGGCAGCGGCCTTCCTGACAGCCGGGCTGGTGGACGAGGTCGTCGCGTACGTCGCCCCGATCCTGCTCGGCAGCGGTCGCGCTGCGGTCGGGGATCTCGGGATCCAGACCATCGCGGACGCTCATCACCTCCAGGTGAGCGACGTGACGGTGCTGACCGGCGACGGCATCGAGGACACCAACGTGCGATTGACGATGACTCCGAGGAGGGACTGAGGTGTTCACCGGGATCGTGGAGGAGCTGGGGACGGTGGCAACCGTCGAGCTGCAGGGCGACGCCCGCCGCCTCACGGTGGCAGCGACGACCGTGCTCGAGGATGTCCACCTCGGAGACTCCATCGCCGTCAACGGCTGTTGCCTCACCGTGTCGGCGACCCACCCAGGAACCTGGACCGCCGATGTGATGCAGGAGACCCTCGACAAGACCTCGCTCGGCACGTTGGAGCCCGGCGACCGGGTCAACCTGGAACGCGCGGTCCGCGCCGACCAGCGGCTGGGCGGTCATCTGGTCCAGGGACATGTGGACGGTGTCGGCACCGTGGTGTCACGCACCCCGAGTGAGCACTGGGAGCTGGTGGAGGTGGCGATGCCGGCCGGGCTCGGGAGATACCTCGTCGACAAGGGATCGATCACCGTCGACGGCACCAGCCTCACGGTGGTCGTCGCCGGCGAGGACTCCTTCACCGTGTCCCTGATCCCCGAGACACTCGCCCGCACCACGCTGGGCTTCCGCGACCCGGGCGACCCGGTCAACCTCGAGGTGGACGTCCTCGCCAAGTACGTCGAGCGCTTGCTGGCATCCAGCCCCGCCACCAGCCCCGCCGCCAGCCCCGCCACCAGCCCCGCCACCAGCCGGGCCACTCACCTGCCGGGCCACCCGCCCGGCCCGAACAAGGAGCAACACCGATGACCGACAGCGTCCGCCTGGATTCCGTCCCGCAGGCGATCTCCGACATCGCCGCCGGGAAGCCGGTCATCGTCGTGGATGACGAGGACCGCGAGAACGAGGGCGACCTCATCTTCGCGGCCGCCAAGGCCACCCCGAAGCTGATGGCGTTCACGATCCGCTACTCCAGTGGCGTGATCTGCGTGCCGATGCCGGCCGAGATGCTGGACCGGCTGGAGATCCCGTTGATGACTCCCCACAACAAGGATCGCCTGCGGACGGCGTACACGATCTCGGTCGATGCCCGTGACGGCGTGACGACGGGGATCTCCGCCGCCGACCGAGCGCACACGGTGCGGGTCCTGGCCGACTCCGCGACCGAGCCGTGGGAGATCACCCGACCCGGGCACGTGTTCCCGCTGCGGTATCGCGACGGCGGGGTCCTGGTGCGGCGCGGGCACACCGAGGCGGCCGTCGACCTGGCCAGGCTGGCCGGGCTGACGCCGGCCGGCGTGCTGGTGGAGGTTGTCAACGACGACGGCACGATGAAGCGCGGCCAACAGCTGCGGGACTTCGCCGACGAGCACGGCCTGTCGATGATCTCCATCGACGACCTGGTGCGGCACCGGCGCCGGACAGAGTTGCACGCCCAGCGGGTGGCCGAGACCCGGTTGCCGACCCAGTACGGGGACTTCACGGCGTACGGCTATCGGGTCAGGATCGACGCCAGCGAGCACATCGCGTTGGTCTACGGCGATCTTTCCGGCCCCGAGCCCGTGCTGACCAGGGTGCACTCGGAGTGCCTCACGGGCGACGTGTTCGCCAGTCACCGCTGCGACTGCGGACTGCAGCTGCAGGAGGCGATGGCGCGGATCGTGGCGGAGGGCCGCGGGGTGGTGGTCTACCTGCGTGGCCACGAAGGTCGGGGGATCGGACTGGTAGCGAAGCTGCAGGCCTACGCGCTCCAGGACTCCGGTCGCGACACCGTCGATGCCAACCTCGATCTCGGGCTCCCGTCGGACTCGCGGCACTACGGCACGGCCACCCAGATCCTGCGCGACCTGGGCGTCGAGCGGGTCCGGCTGCTCACCAACAACCCGGACAAGACCTCCAGCATCGAGGACTACGGTGTCTCGGTGACCGAGCGGGTGCCGTTGACGCCGCACCCCAACGACCACAATCTGGCCTACCTACGCACCAAACGAGACCGGATGGGCCACCAGCTGCCCGATCTGGAGGATGTGCCCGATCTCGTGGAGGTGCCCGATCTCGTGCAGGTGCCCGGGCTCGGCGATGTGAGAGGAGCCGACCGATGAGCGGCGGCGGAGCCCCCGACCAGCGGCCCCTCGACTGCCACGACCTCCGCGTCGCCGTCGTCGCAGCCAGCTGGCACGACCAGGTGATGGACGGACTGATCGACGGCGCGCTCCGCGCTGCCAAGGACTATCAGGTCGAGGCGCCCGTCGTGGTCCGGGTTCCGGGGGCGTTCGAGCTGCCGGTGGTCGCTGCGGCCCTCGCGGTCCAGGGGTACGACGCCGTGATCGCGCTGGGAGTGGTGATCCGCGGGGGAACCCCGCACTTCGAGTACGTCTGCCGAGCTGCGACCGACGGCCTGACCCGGGTCGCCCTGGACCACTCGACGGCAGTCGGGTTCGGGGTGCTGACGTGCGACGACGAGGAGCAGGCGCTGGACCGGGCCGGCCTGGTGCAGTCGCACGAGGACAAGGGTTACGAGGCGACCTCGGCGGCGCTGGTGACGGCGCAGACGCTGCGCCGGGTGCGACGCGGCTACCCCGACTAGCGGACGGGCGTCGTGCGCCGGCGGCGTACCGCCTAGGCTTATCGGCTGTGAAGACCTTCGAGGAGCTGTGGCTCGAGCTCAGCGACAAGGCCCGCACCCGGCCGGAGGGCTCAGGCACGGTGCGCGAGCTGGATGCCGGGGTCCATGCCATCGGCAAGAAGCTCGTGGAGGAGGCCGCCGAGGCCTGGATGGCTGCCGAGCACGAGTCGCCCGAGCGGGCGGCTGAGGAGCTCAGCCAGCTGCTCTACCACGCACAGGTGATGATGCTGGCCGCCGGCCTCACCCTCGATGACGTCTACGCCCACCTCTAGGAATCCCGATGAGCCTGCCCACCACTCCCGGCCTGTTGCGGGTCGCGGTCCCCAACAAGGGGTCGCTGTCGCAGGCCGCCATCGAGATGCTGCTGGAGTCCGGCTACCGGCAGCGACACGACCCCAAGACGCTCACCCTCACCGACGCCGACAACGGAGTCGAGTTCTTCTATCTTCGTCCCCGCGACATCGCGCTGTACGTCGGCGAGGGCACGCTCGACGTCGGTATCACCGGGCGTGACCTCCTGCTGGACTCGGGCGCGAAGGCCGAGGAGACGCTGCAGCTGGGGTTCGGCCGCTCCCGGTTCCGGTTCGCCGGCCCGACGGGGGAGTACGCCAGCCTGGACCAGGTCGAGGGCAAGCGCGTCGCCACGTCGTACGACGGGATCGTGCGCGCCTTCCTCCACCAGCGCGGCATCGAGGCGACCGTGACCCGGTTGGACGGTGCGGTGGAGACCTCGATCCAGCTGGGCGTGGCCGACGTCATCGCCGATGTGGTGGAGACCGGGAGCACGCTGCGCGCTTCCGGCCTGGACACCTTCGGCGAGGTGGTGCTCGACTCGGAGGCGGTGTTGATCACCCGGGCCGGAGTGGATGCTCCGGTGGGCTTCGAGGTGTTCCGCCGGCGCCTCGAAAGCGTGCTGGTGGCTCGCACCTACGTGCTCATGGACTACGACATGCCGGCCGACCGGGTGACCGAGGCGGTGGCGCTCACGCCTGGCTTCGAGAGCCCGACCGTGTCACCGCTGCATCGCGCCGGCTGGGTCGCCGTCCGCGCGATGGTGCCGCGGGCCTCCGCGCAGCAGGTGATGGATGATCTCTACGACGTCGGCGCCCGCGCCATCCTGGTCACCGATATCCATGCCTGCCGGATCTGACAGCGGGCCCGCCAAGGGCGGCGCTCCGGCACTGCCGCGCACCTGGCGCCCGCTGGGGGTGCGGCTGGCCGGGTGGGTGTTCGGGATGTCCTTGCTGATCGTCACGGCGGTGGCGTGGTTCGCCGTCCCGGCCGGCGTCCGCGACGGCACGACCCTGTTCCAGCGGGTCACCCTGCTCGGCTTCGCCGTGCTGGCCCTCGTGATCATGTACGCGCTGATGCGCTCCAAGGTCGTGGCCACCACCGACGGTCTGCTCGTCGTCAACGGCTACCGGCAGCACGAGCTCGCGTGGCCGCAGGTGATCGCGGTCTCGATGGCGGCAGGGGCGCCGTGGGCGACGCTCGACCTGGCCGACGGCACCAACCTGTCGGTCATGGGCATCCAGGGCTCCGACGGCCAACGCGCCCGCACGGCCGTCCGGGAGCTCCGGGCGCTGCTCAACGACTGACTCGGCGGGGGCGGCGGGTCACTCCAAGCCGCGGATGCCCCACGCGACCGAGAGCGTGTCGCCGTCCTCCCCGGCCGCGGCAAGCACGCGGAGGTCCTCACCGCTGTTGAAAGCGTCGGCCGGGGCCGTCATCGGCTCCACGGCGAGCGACCGGCGCGCGGTCTCGGCGCGGTCGTCCTGGCTGTAGACCTGCAGCCAGGCGTGGTGCCGGTCTGCCCAGAGCGCCACGCCGCGACCGCTGGCCGGGTCGCGGAGCAGCACCGTGACGCCACCGGCGGGGTCCTTCGTCAGGTCGGTGAACGCGTCGTCGAACGCGGCGCCTCGCACCGGTCTGGCCATGCGGAAGTCGAGACCGGTCCCGTCGACGGGCTCTCGCGTCGTGGGGAGCAGCCGCTCGTCGGTCAGCAATCGCGTGGACGCCGGCAAGGTCAGCTCGAGGCCGTCGATGCCGTCCTCGCCGACGATGAGGTAGGGGTGCGCGCCGACGGCGTACGGCGCCGGCGTGGCGGCCAGGTTGGTGGCGGTCACCGTGACCGTCAGCCCATCGGCGGAGACGTCGTAGACGAGGTGCAGGTCCAGGCTCCAGGGGTAGCCGCTCTGGGCCATCAGCCGGTGGGTGAGCACCACGGAGTGGTCAGTGTGCTCCTCGAGGTTCCAGGCGGCCCAACGGACCAGACCGTGCGAGGCGTTGCGGCGGCTCGGCTCGGTCAACGGGAGCTGGCAGGCCTGACCCCGGAACGTGTAGGCGCCGTCACGGACCCGGTTGGGCCAGGGGACCAGCAGCTGGCCCCGGCCGGCCACCGGCATCTCGTCCGCACCGAAGCCGTCGATGAGGGGGCGGCCGGCGTACTCCAGACTGCGCAGGGTCGCCCCACTCTCGGTCACGACCGCGCGGTAGCCGCCACCCTCGATCGAGTACTGCTCTCCGGTGGGCGCGACCATGGGCCCACCCTGTCAGACCGGGCCAGGGGCTCAGGCGACGTCCGGCCGATGGGCAGTGGCCCGTGGCGCAGCGTTCCCACCCCGAGCCAGCGCGCCGCCCAGGACGCGGCCGAGCATTGGCTAGCGTCAGGCCATGGCCGTGTACCGAAGCCGACGAGCCCGCGTCGCCCGACGGCGGCAGCGGCGGATGGCGCTGGTCGAGCACGACCTGACCGATCAGCAGTGGGCGGCGCTCCAGGAGGCGTGGGGCGGCTGCGCGTACTGCGGAGCGGAGAGCCCGGCGCTGCAGCGTGACTGCGTGCTCCCGATCTCGCGTGGCGGGCGCTACACGCTCGACAATGTCGTGCCGGCGTGTGCGTCGTGCAACAGCAGCAAGTGCAACGACGAGGTGACCGCCTGGATGCGGCGCAAACGGCTGGACGAGCGGTCCTTCCTGGTGCGCCAGCACCAGATCGGCACGGCGCTGGCGACCGTCTGAGCGTGGTCAATCGAACACCCGGTCAGTCGCACAGGGCTGCGGCATCGTCGAGAAAGACGAACAGGCTCTTGTCAGGTTCTTCGCCCCGGACGGTCACCACGTCCACTGTGAACACTGGCTCGCTGCCCGGGGCGTCCAGATCCACCTGGCCGATCTGCTCGGATTTCCCAGCGATGGTGAGCGTCAGCACGCCTCCGGGCTCGCACGACAACACGGCCTCGTCCACGACGAGCGGCCAGGAGGCGCCGTAGTCGTCCCGGGCGACCGTCCTGCTGGGGAACTCGCCGCCCGAGGAGCAGGCTGAGGACAGCAGGGCGATACCTAGAGCTGCACCGACGCGGACCATGGCTGGAACATATATCGACACGACCCCGTCCCGGTCAGCGCGGTAGCTTCTCCCGCCAGCGCCGGCGGCTGATCTCCCGGCCGCCGTGGGTGGCGACGGTCTCGATGACGACGGCGTGCCCCTCGGCGGTGATCTCGACGTCCATCACCGACCGCACCTGGACCTCCACACCCGGCCAGGCCAGCTCGAACGTCGTGTCCGCGTGGGCATGCTGGGCGAAGGTCCCCCGATGCACCGACACCTCGCCGAGGTAGGTCTCGCGCGCATGACCACCGTGCGGGGTGGCGTAGGCGCTGTCCGAGCGGGTCACCGCGGAGGTGGTACGCCGCAGCACGTCGTCGCGGAGCTCCCAGCCGACGCCCTCGCCGGACTCCGAGGAGTGCTCGGCACCGGGGCGGAACTCGGGTGTCGGCCAGGTGCGGTCCTCGAGCACTGGAAGCTCGATCACCCCCTCGACCGTGAGCGTGACCGGCGCCGGCGGCGCGATCGTGTTCGGCCAGTCGGCGCCGGCGACAGCGACCCGAAGCGTCTGACCGGGCGACCACGTGTAGGCGCACGCGTCGAGCTCGACCACCACGTCGTACGCCGTCCCGGGTGCCAGTGGCGACGGCGACCCGTGCACGCCGGCCCGGTAGGTCAGGTCGAGCGTCCCTCGTGCCACCAGCGCGGAGGTGCCGTCGGGGAAGACGTCGCACAGCTTCACCGACAGCGAGGCCAGCGGCTGGTCGGCGGTGACCGACAGCCGAGCCACCGGATGCCCCACGATCGGCCGCGCCGGGGGAGTGGAGTCCCAGGTCAGCGACCGCACGTCGTCGACCCGCTGGTCGCCCGACTGTCCCCACGGCAGATGCCCGGCACAGTCGATCCACGCCGCCGTGCCGACGTCGGCGGCGACCGTGAGCGACCGCGGCCCGGGCAGCGCCACCACGGAGACGGAGGTCGGCGGCACCGACGGAAGCCGCAGCCAGCGGCCCTCGTGCAGGTCCAGGTCGGGCGCCGGCCGGGTGGAGGCGCGCACGAACACCTCGCAGCCGTCCTCGTGGTCACCGCGACCCCGCAGCCAGCGGTCGAACCACGCGGCCAGCTCGGTCTCCAGGTCGATCCGCGGCCCGGGCATCGCTGTGGTCGCGTCGGCGTGGGCCCAGGGCCCGGCCAGCAGCCGGTGGGGTACGCCGGCGCGCGCCAGCGCGGCCACGGCGCGGAAGGAGTTGTTGCGATAGCCGTCGGCCCACCCCGCCACGATCATCACGGGACAGGCGATCCGTTCATAGCCCGCGGTGGTCCCGCCGAGCCGCACCGACCCGTGGTCCCAGTAGGGCCCGTGCCGGTGCTCACGCAGCCACGTCAGCACCCAGGGCTCCTGGGTCTCCAGCCGGCGGTGCCACTCCTTCTCCCAGCCGTCGCCCCAGACCGCCGGCACCGGCGGCAGCACGTTCATCGCCGTCATGTAGTGGCAGTAGTCGACCAGGTCCACCAGACGCAGCGCCCCGCCGCGCCAGTGCACGTCGTCGGTCCACCGGTCGTCGGTGGCGTAGATCGCGCAGATCGCCTTCAACGCCGGTGGCCGCTCGAGGGCCAGCTGCAGTGAGTTGAAGCCGGAGTACGACGTCCCCCACATGCCGACGTTGCCGTCACACCACTCCTGCGCCGCCAGCCACGCGATCACCTCTGCCAGGTCGCGCTGCTCCACCTCGGGGTACTCGTCGGTCGCGTCACCCCCCGACGAGCCGGTGCCGCGCAGGTCGACCCGGCACACGGCGTACCGGTGCCGCTCGCGCAGCGCCAGATAGGACTCGGCGTAGGACGCGGTCAGGTCGTCCTTGCGATAGGGCAGCGCCTCCAGCAGGCACGGTTGCGGCCCGAGCCCGGCGTCGGGCAGATAGACCGTGGCCGCCAGCTCCACGCCGTCGGCCATCGGTAGGCGGACCTCCCGCTCCGAGCCGGTCACGACCGCACGCCCGCGAGCAGGGACAGCACCTCGTCGGTATGGATCGACTCGCTGGTGTTGCCGCCGCGGCCGACCACGGTCGGCGCGGCGAACATCGAGTTGAGCACGGCTTCCTCGCTGGCCTCCACGACGGCAGTGAACAGCGGATCGAGGGCCCGGCCCGCGGCCAGGGCCGCGCCGTCGGGCCGGCCGTCGCGGTCCAGGCGCAGCCCGGTGCCGAAGGCCATGAAGATCTCTCCGCTGCCGTGGTGAGCCACCGACCCGGTGCGCGCCAGCCCCAGCCCCACCCGACGCGCCAGGCGGGCACAGGACGCCCCGTCGACCGGTGCATCGGTCACGACCAGGCCGATGCAGGAGCCGGCCGGTGCGTGCGGGCCGGTCGTCGACGGCGAGAGCAGCCGCCCCAGGGGTACGCCGGCCACGACGCACTCGTGGCGCACCCCGAAGTTGGTCATCAGGAGCACCCCGACGGTCCAGCCCTCGGGCGTCACCCGCGAGGCGGTGCCGATCCCGCCCTTGAAGTCGAAGCACGACATGCCCGTCCCTGAGCCGACGGCGCCCTCGGCCGGCGGGGTGGAGGAGCCGCGGGAGGCCATGGCCGCCTCGAACGCCGTCACCGCGTCGTCGTACTCCACCTGCATCCGCCGGCAGTCGTTGAGGAACGAGTCGTCGCACTCCGCGACCACCGGGATGATGAAGTCGGTGGCGACCTCCGGAGTGCGCTCGAGCTCGATCCGGCACGCGGCGTCGTACACCCGCCCGAGCTGCAGGGTGGAGGTGAGATAGACCGGCGTCTCCGCGGCCCCCCATTCGGCGGCCGTGAGGAACCCGGTGCACTCGCCGGCTCCGTTGAGCACGGCGCCACCGGCGGGCAGTGGCCGGGCGAAGGCGTCCTCGGCCAGCAGCAGGCAGGTGACTCCGGTCCGGGCGACGCCTCGCCCGGCCGGAGGATCCGGCTCGTCGCGCCGGACGGTGGCGTGCCCGAGGCCGACACCGGTGATGTCGAGGACGGAGTTGGTGGGCCCGGTCGGGAGCGTCCCGATCACGAGTCCCAGGTCACGCGCGCGGGGCATGGGGCTCATCCTGCCCACACCGGCCCCTGACGTCCATGCCGGGTGCGATGCTAGGCGCCATGACGTTCTCGACCCCCGTCGTTTGGTCGCCCGAGACGCGGCGGCACGACCCGCGACACGAGATCTGGGTCGGCGTCCCCACCGTGGGGACCGAGATCGCCGACCGGGTGGATGCGATCCTCGGCGCGCTGGCCGAGCGCGAGCCGATGGTGGCGATGGGCTACGACGACGCGCTGCTCGAGCGGGTGCACGACCGCGGCTTCCTGGACTATCTCAGGGGTGCCCATGCCGCCTGGCTCGCGGGACCCTACGTCGACCTGGTCGGCCAGGACCGAGTCGTGCCCTACTTCTTCCCGACCCATGCGCTCGCTCAGGGGATGCCCCTGCATCGGCCCGCAGCCGCGCACGCGCTGGCGGGCGGCTACTGCTACGACACGATGACCGTGGTCGGTCCCGGCACCTGGGAGGCCGCCCGAGCCGCCGTCGACGTGACGCTGACGGCTGTCGACCTGGTCACGAGCACCCGCCGCTCGGCCTACGCCCTGACCCGGCCGCCCGGCCACCACGCGACCCAGAGCGGCTTCGGGGGATCGTGCTACCTCAACAACGCCGCCGTCGCGGCCGAGGGACTGCTGGCCTCGGGCCACCAGCGCGTCGGAGTCCTCGACCTGGACGCCCATCACGGCAACGGCACCCAGGCGATCTTCTGGGACCGCGCCGACGTCCTCTACGCCTCGCTGCACGTCGACCCCGGGGCCGGGTGGTTCCCGCACGTGCTCGGGTACGCCGACGAGGTCGGCGCCGGCGCCGGACGGGGCTGGAACCGCAACCTGCCCCTGGCTCCGGGCACCGGCGACGACGCCTGGACCGCGGCGGTCATCGAGCTCACCACCTGGCTGCACGGCTCCGGCTGCACGGCCCTGGTGGTCAGCCTCGGGGTCGACGCTGCGGCCGAGGACCCCGAGAGCCCGCTCCGGGTGACCCGCGACGGCTTCCACACCGCCGGCGGCATCGTGGCGGCCAGCCTGCGGCCGACCGTGATCGTGCAGGAGGGCGGCTACCACCTCGCCACGCTGGGGGCCCTGGTGGACGCCTTCCTCTCGGGGCACGAGGCCTGAGAGACGTCATCCGCGGTCGGGGATCGACGACCCGACCTGACTACTTGAACCTGAAGCTCGCGGAATGGCTGCTCCCGTCGATGAACGACAGGGTCAACACCCGGCAGGTGTTCTTCCAGGCCGAGGAGGTCTTCCAGACGTAGTGGTAGGAGTCCCTCGACGGGTCGTAGGACAGGCCCGACTTCGAGGAGGTGGCGGATCCCACCTGGTCGATGACCGCCTGGGTGCCACAGGCCACCTGCCTGGTCGACGGTGAGCCCGGGGCGAAGATGCCGAGGCCGCGGTAGCCGCCCAGGCTGAACTTCACCGGGATCGCCTGGCCGGACTTGACCCGGTTGACGACCGGGAGTGGGTCGATGGGCGAGCGGAAGCCACCGAAGGAGTACAGGTCGTCACTGATGATCGTGCCGACACCCGTGACCGTGCCCGCTGGCAACGGACTGCCGGCCGACGGGGAGACGGCGAGCCTGACCGTCTCGTCGGGCTCGACCGTGGTGTCGCCCAGCACCGTCACGGTCACGTCCACCGAGAGCTCACCGGCCGGCACCACGACCCCGTTGCCGAAGACGGGACTGATGTAGTCGACACCCGCCACGGCGGTGCCTCCGGAGATCGACGGGGCGAACGCGAGGTCGACGGAGGCCGCGTGGGACAGGGTGATGGTGAAGACGAGGTTCCTCGTCCCGGAGTTGCCCTCGGTCACCGACGGCGACGACACGGTGTACGTCGGCAGAGCTGCGGCGAGGTCGGTCACGCGATAGCCGTCACCCTCCGCGGTGTCCAGACCGACGGCCCCGATGCCGTTGGCCGCCTGCACGACGAACCGAAGGTTTCCGGCCGACTGTCCGCTCGGGAGGGGCATGGTGCCTCTCCATAGCGTCGAGTCGGAGGGGTCCTGCCGCAGGTCGAGCGAGGTCCACGCACCGCCGCCGGCGCCGTTGGGACCGCCGGTCCAGGTGACCCAGACCTCCTGCACACCGGCAGACGGGTCCCCCGTCACCCGCGTCGAGAAGGTGACGATGCCGTTGCTGAGGGTGCCACTCACGTTGCTCGTGCTCGGTGGGGCGGCCAGGGCGGGCCGGTTGGCGCCGTAGGACGTGCTGCCCGCGCCGGAGTAGAAGAGCCGGACGTCCAGGTCGGAGTAGGCGCGCTCGGTGTTGGTGAAGGCTCCGACGCCGTCAGAGCGGTACTGGGCGGGCGTGAGCACGAGCGAGGTGCGTCCACTGGCACCGAGGGCGCCGAAGTAGTTCGGCGTGACCAGCCGCTGCGGGAAGAAGGCGTCGTACAAGAACGTCGAGTTCGCCGTCGACCCCTCGATCGCCGGGGCGCCCGTCAACGGGAGCAGACCCGGCGTGTCGGTGTAGGCGCCGCCGCGGAAGCCCACCCCACGCAGCACCTGACCCGGCACGGTCACGTCCTCGACCTGCTTGGGCAGGGCCGGGGCACCCGGCTGGACGGTGACGCCGTCACGTCCGTCGCGCCAGCTGAGCGTCCGGGTGCCACCGGTCTCGCCGGGCACGGTCTTGGTGTCATCGTTGGTCGGCGTCGGCACAGCGAGGTCGGTCGTGCCCAGCCCGAGCGTCTGACCGGGACCAGCGGTGACCTCCACGGGTGTCACCCCTGAGGCGCTCGCGCCCAGGGGGGTGCGGCCCGGGGCGTCGAAACCGGTCATCGGCAGGCCGTAGAGCGTCGCCTGGAGCACCGCCTTCTGGTCGATGCCGGTCAGCGTGCTCAGGCTGCCGAGGTAGTCCTGCTTGGCGAGGGTCAGTGCCTTCCCGACGGCCACCGGTGGCCGGTTGCCGGTCGCCGGTCCCTCGTGGAGGCGACGGGCGACGTCGAGGTAGAGGCGTTCGCTGTACTCCAGGAAGTCGGTGTCGCCGTACTGGTATCCGGTGCCGCCGATCAGTACGGCCTTCTGCTGGGCCATCCGCTGGGTCCAGTCGAACGTGTTGGTGGTCGCCGTCCCCGCGGTGTCGACGATGTTGTAGCCGGAGTGGCAGCCCGGGCTGAGCACCAGCGTGTTCATCAGCTTGTCCTTGTTGACGCCCCCTTGGTAGTCCGGGGCGAGGACGTCGGCCTCGAGGGTCGTCTCGAAGTCGGCGGCGAGAGTGTCGTTGGCGCTGAAGTGACCGGCCAGGAACACCAGGTCGGGCCGGCTGGGCCCCAAGAGCTTGGCCTCGAGCTCAGCCGCCTTCCAGGAGTCCGCCGGCGCCACGCCGGACTGCTCGATCAGGGTGTCGTGGGTGCCGCCGGGGAGGGCGGCCACGAACTCTGCGTTGACCCCATCGGCGGCGTCCTGGAGGAAGTCGTATCCCGTGACCAGGGACCGGGTCGGAGCGGGCAGCGTGCCGTCGACCAGTCCGAGGTAGTGGTCGATGACGGACGTGATCTCGTCCGGCGTCTTCACCAGTCGGCCGACCGCCAGGTCCGGCAGCGGGACGGTCGCCCCACCGATGGTCACCTCGATCTCGGAGCCGTAGGCGTCCTGGCTGAGCACCTGGTCCTCGGTCAGGCTGGCTCCGGGAGGCGTGTTGCCGTTGAGCGGCGGCTCGAACTGGCTCTCCTGGCCCAGTCCGGAGACGTCGGGGTAGCGGAAGAACGGGATGACGTCGTCGCCACCGGCGATGACGACGTAGGTGCTGGCGCCGTTGCGGTAGGAGTCCACGATGTCCTTGACGGCGCGCGCGACCAGGTTCGTCGCGTAGGGGCACCGGGGATGACCGTCGACCTGGAGCTGCAGGTCTCGCACGCGGGCGGAACCGGACACGTCGACGACCACGCCGTCGGTGGCCGCGCTCAGCTGACCGAGCGACGCCAGGTAGGCGTTGTACGGGTCCGAACCCGTCGTCAGGCCCAGCTGGTTGGTGTCGGTGACGATCACGGTGCTCGCGTCGCCGCGCGTTGCCCCGAGCGTGGGGGACGTCGAGTAGTCCGTCAGCCCCTGGCAGGCGGTGTTGCCGGAGATGGTGCGGTTGAGCGTGAACGGCGACGTGGCATTGAACGCCTGGTCGGTGTGCCCCTGCACCCGCACGTAGAAATAGCCGTCGGTGTTGCCGGTCGTGGCCGAGACCCGTTCGACCTCGGTGCCGGTGTTGGCCGACACTGCGAGCAGGGTCTGGTTCTGGGCGGCCGAGAACGCGTCCCGGAAAGCAGGGTCCGCCGCGAGGTCGGGGATGTAGGAGTCGGGCGCGTAGATGCGCGGTGCGTAGATCCGGGGGGCATAGATCCGGGGTGCGTAGATCCGGGGGGCATAGATGCGCGGGGCGTAGATCCGGGGGGCATAGATCCGGGGCGCGAACGTCGTGGACGGCAGCTGCGCGGCCGAGGTCGGCACCGTGGTGACCGTGACGGGGTACTCCGGGATCTGGGTCTGCGAGCCGGGAGCCCCGGCGGCCGACGAGGCAGCGAGCTGGGTCACGTCGCTACTGGTGAGCAGCGCGTCGAACGCCGCCTGGATGTCGCCGTAGAGGGCCACGTCGTAGTCGCCCGGCAGGTCGGTGAGGTCGACCTGCACCTGCTGGCCCGGCACGACCGGGAAGCGGAACCACCGCGCCTCCCCCGTCTCGTCGAGGGTCCCGGTGACACCCGGCACCAGGGGCTTGGCCCCGCGCCAGTCCCTGTTGTCGGTGCCGATCAGCTTGTCGACGTACGGCCTGGTGCTGAGCGTGAAGGTGCCGCGCAGGAAGTTGTTGAAGTCGCTGTTGGAGCCGCTGAGCCGGAAGCCGTAGGTGTCGCCCGGCGTGACGTCGAACGTCGAGACACCGCCGTAGAGGAAACCGTTGGACGGCGTGGTACAGCAGTCCGCGGGACCTGCGTTGACCAGCGGAGCCCCCACCTCGACGCCGTTGACGACCATCCGTAGGGACGCGGTCACCTGATACCAGGCATGCAGGCCCTCCCACGTCCACGGCACCTTGATGGGGCCGATCGCGCTGGCCGCAGTGGCGGAGGTCGTGAAGTCCCACGACCGTGTGGTGCTCAGCCCGGCAGGATCGAGGGCGTAGGTCATCGTGGCTGCCGAGGAGGAGCCGTCCGACACCGTCGTGACGTTCCCCGGTCCAGCCGCGGACCACCCCTGGTCGACCGGGCCGGCCACGGCGGGCGGCGGGACGAAGACCAGCGCAGCAGCGAGCGCGGCCAGCAGCGCGATGACCGATGTCAGCCATCTGGACGTGTGAACCGTGTCGGACATTGGTCAGCCTCGCCGTGGTCCCGGACGAACGACCGTGGCCAGCGCCGTCACCACGATCAATCGCAGGCTACTCCCGGCTCCCCCCGATGGACAGGTGCCGGAGGCAAACAAAATCCCGTCGTCAGCCGGTCAGCCGGTCAGCCGGTCAGCCGGTCAGCCGGTCAGCCGGGACTCGGCGAACCGCACCATGTCGGCCAACGGGGCCTCGAGCCCGGCGGCCGCGGCCCGGTCGAGGTCCTGGGACGGCGTGCGTTCCCGCGCCGGCGCAAGTGCCTCGGCGAGCGCCGCCTCGGTCGGCGGGAACCGCGGCGCACCGATCGCCTCCCTGACCTGCACCGCGGCAGCCAGCAGGGTGCTCGCGGCCGCGTCGCCCTCGGGGCCACGGGCCAGCAGCCAGAGGGCGACGTCCTCGAACAGGTGCGCCAGCGACCAGCGGTCCTCGCGCTCGACGTAGGCACCCAACGCGTGTGCGAAGTGGCTCGCGGCGGCGTCCAGGTCGGCGAGGTCTCGGGTCACGTTGCCGAGGTTGTGCCGGCCAACGGCGACCACCCAGGGGTCCCCGACCTCTTCGGCCAGGCTCTGGGCCTCGATGAATCGCTCGAGGGCAAGGTCGAGGTCCTTGCGCACAATAGCCAGCATCCCCATGTTGGTCAGAGACACGCTCACCGCGCGTCGGTCACCGAGCTTGCGGCGGCGGGCCAGTCCTTCCTGGCCGAGCCGTTCAGCCTCGACCAGGTCGTCCTCGTCCTCCGCGACGAGTGCGAGGTTGGTCAGCAGCGCGGCAACCCCCGCCTCGTCGCCCAGCTGTTCGCGCAACACGAGACTCGCCTCGTACGCCGCCCGGGCCCGGTCGGGGTGCCCCTGCTGCGAAGCCAGGGTGCCGCGCAGGTGGAGCACCCGAGCCTGGCCGGGGACGTCGCCACTGTCGACGAAGACGGCCTCGGCCTCGGTCAGCTCGCGCTCGGCCTCGACGTAGCGGCCCTGCTTGCGGTCCAGCTCGGCGTAAGCCGTGCGCGCCCGCGCGACGGCATCGGCGTCGCCCACCTCCTTGGCCGCCGCCCGGGCGTGGGAAACGGCCTGCTCCGCTGCCGTCCAGTCGCCGCCCACCTCGAGCGACTCGGCTAGCTGGAGCAGCACGGCCGGCCGCTCGGCCGCCTCGACGAGCGGGAGCAGCTGGGTCAGGTAGGAGATCGCCGCCTCGTTGGCGTACGCGGTGCGGGCAGCCGTCGCCGCCGCGCCGAGGTAGAGGCGCTTCTTGGGCAGGTCCTCGCTGTGGGAGTAGTGGTAGGCCAGCAGGTCCAGGTGCCGGCGCGGCCCGTCGGGCTCGAGCTCCAGCACGTCACCAACCCGTCCGTGCAGGACGGCGCGCACGCTGAAGGGCAACGAGTCGTAGGCGACGTCACGGGTGACCGCGTGACCGAAGGCGAAGGCCCGGCGGTCGGGGTCCTCGAGGGCGATCAACCGGGTGTCGGCCAGCCGGGCGAGGTCGTCGTGGACCACCTGTTCGGGCCCGAGGTCCGGGTAGGCCGCCGCAACCAGGGGCGAGCGGAAGCCCCGCCCGATCACGCTGGCGACCTTGACCGCCCGGCGTTGACCCTCGGGCTGCCCGTCGATCCGGCTCAGCACCAGGCTGTGCAGGCTGGACGGCAGCTCGAAAGCGTCGGGATCCGCGGACCCGTCGGCGCGGGTGGCGTGCGACAGGACGTAGTCGACCAGCTGCTCGAGGTAGAAGGCGTTGCCCTCGGCGCGCGCCACCACCGTCGCCACCAGCTCGGCCGACGCCTCCTGCCCCACCAGCACCCGGTGCCGCTCCGCAACGAGGGCCACCGAGGCGTCCGGGCCGAGCGGCTCCAGCACCAGGTCGATCACCTGGTCACTGCGACGGAGCGGCAGCCCGGCCAGGGCCGTCCCGTCGGGGCGGGAGGTGACCACCAGCAACACGGGTCCCGCGGCCGCCGTGTGCGCCAACGCCTGGAGGAGGTCCCGCGAGAGCGGGTCCAGCCAGTGGGCGTCCTCGAGGACCACGGCGACGGGGCCCTCGGCTGCCCGGGCAGCGAGGAGGCGTCGCATCAGGTCCTCCAGCGAGGTCTTGCGCAGCTCGCCGTCGAAGGAGGCCGTCAGGTCGCTGTCGGGCAGCGTGAGGCCGAGCACCGGCCCGAGCAGCGGGGCGCGTCCGACGAGCTCGCGGTCGAGCCGCCCCACCGCCTCCGCCACGGCACCGGAATCGCTGCGCTCGGGGTCGAGCCCCAGCAGGTCGCTCCACACGTCGCGCCACCCGGCGTACGAAGCCTGCCCCGCCAGCGGGGTGGCCTCGCCGCTGACGACACTGACCCCCCTGACGACCAGCTCGCCGACCAGCTCGGCCACCAGGCGGGACTTGCCGGTGCCGGCCTCGGCCTGCACGACGACCACCCGGCCGTGACCGGCGGCGACCTCACGCCACAGCTCACGCAGGTGGTCCAGCTCCGCATCACGGCCGACCATCACGTTGAGGGAGACCCGATCCGTCCCGGGCCGGTGCCGCCTCGCGCGACCGCGCAGCGCGCGCACCGGCACCTGCTGGGTCCTCCCCTTCACCATGATCGCGGGCAGGTCGTCCCAGATGAACTGTTCGCCCGACGCCCCCGCGACGTCTCCGTGCACCCACACGCCCCCGGCGGGTGCCCGGGTCATCAGGCGTGCGGCGAGGTTGACCGCGTCGCCGAGGCAGCAGAACGTACGCCGGTGGCGGTGGCCGTAGGTGCCGCTTCGCAGCCGTCCGGCGGCGACGCCCACCTGGAGGTCGGCAACCGGGACCTCCGCGGCGATCTCGAGCAGTCGGAGCGCCGCCTCGCAGGCGCGCGCCGCGTCGTCCTCATGGGCGATCGGCGCGCCGAAGACGGCGTACAGGTAGGCGCCCTTGTCGCCGATGGTCAGCTGGAGCACCGAGCCTCCCTGCTCGTCCAACGCCCGCTGCGCGCGGGTCACGAAGTCGTCGAGCACGGTGGGTGCCCGCGGGTCACCTTCGAAGTCCAGCCCGCCGAACCGGACGAAGATCGGCACTGCGGGGCGGAGGTCGGCGAGGAACTCGCCGCGACCGGCGACCATCCGCTCCCAGACCGGCGGCAGCAGCCACTGGCGGGTGGTCTCCTCGGGCAGGTCCGGCCAGTCGGCATCCGCATCAACGGCCGTCGGTGGATCGGCCAGTGACACCACCACGCCGACCGGCCCGTGCTCGCCCTGCCGGACCTCCCGGAGGGCCACTCGGTCACCCAGCGACGCCAGGGCCCCGGTGTCGAGGACGACCTCACCCGGGAGCGACTCCTGCTCCGCGGCGGCCAGGGAGTCCATCAGCTGCCCGGCAAGCACGTCGATGAGCTGGACGCGGGGGTCACCGACCACGAAGCGGTGCACGTCCCCGACCGCCACCGCGACCTTGACGCCCAAGGTCACCGACAGTCCCCCCGGGGTGGCAACCGTCCCGACCCGGGCCATCACCTCCTGCATGGCCAGGCCGCACGCGGTCGCGCGGCTGCCGTCGTCGCCGTCGATCCACGCGGTGACCGCGTCGCCGCTGAAGTAGACGACGCTGCCGTCCCACGCGTGCAGGGGCTCCAGCAGGGCCGCGAAGATCCGGTCGAGGGCTGCGCTCAGCTCCTCCGCGCCCCGTCGCTCCCCGAGCTCGCGCGCCAGAGCCTCGGTCAGCGGGGTGAAGCCGGAGATGTCGACGAAGACGGCTGAGCCGTGCGCCAGGAGCGGAAGGTCCTCACCACGGGCCAGGGCGCGGCGGCGGTCTCCGGGGAGGTAGGCCTGCGGGTTGTCCCCGGGCAGCAGCTCAGACATCCGACCCCCTCCGCGCGATGATCCCACTCGCGGGCATTGGTGTCACCACAGGTGTGCGAACGCGCGTCGCATTGCGCCGATGAGTAGAACATATGTTCGAACGCGGTTTAGCATGGGTCGGTGACGCCGTTCATCCCGCCGGCCCGTGAGCAGCCCGGCCGCCGCTCGACCCCGCGCCTGGACCGGGCGTTCGCCCCGGCCGGCTGGCCCGACGGGGTGCGACCGCCCGATGCTCCCGACTGGGAGCGCAGCGCCGTCGCCTGGCTGCTGGACCAGTGCCCTCCGGAGTACCGCCAGTATCCCGGGCTGCGTCGCCACGAGATCGTGCTCGCGAGGTTCGCGGTGCTGCATGTCGAGGCCTCCCAGGCCGCGGTCCGGCGCGGGCTGAGCGAGGGGCGCGGCGACCTGCGGGATGTGGCCGGCGCCGACGTGGTCGAGGCGGCGATCGAGACCTGGCAGCGCGAGCAGGCCCGCTTGGTCGGCGTACGCCGCGCGGTCGGGCTGGTCGAGGAGGCGCTGCGGGGTCGGCGCTATGTGCCGCGCCTCTAGTGCCACGCCTCTAGTGCCACGATGGCTCCATGACCGCAGCCATCAGCGTGATCCCCGTCCCTGCCGCCGGAGCCGAGGACGTCGTCGTCGCGACCAGCGGCCCCGACGAGGGGTGTGTGTTCACCGGCACCGAGGACGGCAGCATCTGGCGGATCGGGCACGACGGCCGGTCCGTCGAGAGGGTCGGCCACACCGGCGGACGGCCGCTGGGGATCGAGCTGCACCCCGACGGCCGGCTGCTGGTCTGTGACGCGCGCCGTGGGCTGCTCCGGGTCGACCCGCGGAGCGGTCGGACCGAGGCCGTCGTGGAGCAGGCCTTCGGCCGGCCGATGCGGTTCTGCAACAACGCGGCAGTCCACTCCAGCGGCGATGTGTTCTTCTCGGACTCCTCGCTGGAGTACGGCATCGACCACTGGAAGGACGATTTCGTCCAGGACACCCGCACCGGTCGGCTGCTGCGGTTGCGCGCCGAGGGCGGCCTGTCGATCGTGCTGGAGGGCCTGGCCTTCGCCAACGGCGTCGCGCTCGCCGCCGACGAGTCCTACGTCGCGGTCGCGGAGACCGGAGCGCGCACCGTGATCCGCCAGTGGCTCACGGGGGAGCAGGCCGGCACCATCGACTACCTGTGCGAGGACCTGCCCGGCTACCCCGACAACATCGGCCGCGGCAGCGACGGGCTGATCTGGGTCAGCATCGCCTCTCCCACCGACCCGGTGGTGGAGCTGCTGCGCAAGGCACCGATGGTCCTGCGTCAGCAGGTGACCCGGATCCCCGAGCGGCTGCAGCCGGCGCCGAAGCGCACCGTCCGGGTGCAGGCCTACGACGACGCGGGGGCGCTGGTCCACGACCTCGACGTGGCCACGCCGGACTACCACATGGTCACCGGCGTCCGGGAGCACGACGGGCGGGTCTGGGTGGGGTCGCTGCACGAGCCCGCAGTCGCGGTGATCGACCGCTGACTGGCTAGACTCGCGGAGCCGGCAACCCGTCGGAGGCCCGCTCGCGGGCGCGTGTCGACGGGCGACGACGCGAACGGAGGACCATGGGCCACCTGGAGTCGATCTCGACCCCACGCGACCTGCGCGACCTGTCCGATGGCGACCTCACGGGGCTCGCCAGCGAGATCCGAGACGTCCTGGTCGACACCTGCTCCCGTGGCGGCGGACATCTGGGCCCCAACCTGGGCGTCGTCGAGCTGACGATCGCGATCCACCGCGTCTTCGACAGCCCGCACGACCGGATCGTCTTCGACACCGGCCATCAGGCCTACGTCCACAAGCTGCTCACCGGGCGCGCTGCAGGCTTCGACGGGCTGCGGCAGGAGCGCGGGCTCTCGGGCTACCCCAGCCAGGCCGAGTCCGACCACGACATCGTCGAGAACTCCCATGCCTCGACCGCCCTGTCCTACGCCGACGGTCTGGCCAAGGCCTACGTCATCCGCGGCGAGGACCGCCACGTCGTCGCCGTCATCGGTGACGGCGCGCTCACCGGCGGCATGGCCTGGGAGGCGCTCAACAACATCGCGATCGCCAAGAACAGCCGGCTGGTGATCGTCGTCAACGACAACGGCCGCTCCTACACCCCCACCATCGGGGGGCTTGCCAACGCTCTCACCTCGTTGCGCACCAACCCCCGCTACGAGCAGGTGCTCGACGCGGTGAAGAAGCGGCTGCACGCGGTCAAGGGCGTCGGCCCCGCGGCGTACGACGTGCTGCACGCGATGAAGAAGGGCATGAAGGACGCGTTCGCGCCGCAGGGGCTGTTCGAGGACCTCGGCCTGAAGTACGTCGGCCCGGTCGACGGCCACGACCGTGCCGCGCTGGAGCAGGTCCTGGCGCAGGCCAAACGCTTCCACGGTCCGGTGATCGTGCATGCGCTGACCCGCAAGGGCTTCGGCTACGACGCAGCCGAGCGGCACGTGGCCGACCAGTTCCACAGTCCCGGCCCGTTCGACCTGGAGACCGGCGAGGAGAAGCCGAAGGGCCGGATCTGGACCGACGTCTTCGCCGACGAGATCGTCGCGATCGGCGAGCGGCGCCCCGACGTCGTCGCGATCACCGCCGCGATGATGCATCCGGTGGGGCTCGACCACTTCGAGAAGCGCTTCCCCGAGCGCACCTTCGACGTCGGGATCGCCGAGCAGCACGCCGCCACGTCGGCGGCCGGGCTGGCGCTGGGCGGGCTGCACCCCGTGGTGGCGGTCTATGCGACGTTCCTCAACCGAGCCTTCGACCAGGTGCTGATGGATGTTGCCCTGCACCGGTGCGGGGTGACGTTCGTGCTCGACCGGGCCGGAGTGACCGGCGACGACGGCGCCTCCCACAACGGGATGTGGGACATGTCGGTGCTCCAGGTGGTCCCGGGCCTGCGGCTGGCCGCACCTCGCGACCCGGCGCGCCTGCGCGAGCTGCTCAACGAAGCGGTCGCCGTCTCCGACGCGCCCACCGTGGTCCGGTTCCCCAAGGGTGCTCCGCCCGCGGACCTGGAAGCCGTCGGGAAGGCGGGCGGCGCGGATCTCCTGGTTCGCAGCGGCACGCACGACGTGCTGATCGTGGGGATCGGGTCCATGGCCACCACCGCCGTCGGTGTCGCCGAACGCCTGGTCGCCCAGGGGATCGGGGTGACCGTGGTCGACCCGCGCTGGGTGAAGCCGGTCGACCCCGCGATCGTCGAGCTCGCTCGCGGGCACAAGCTGGTCGTCAGCATCGAGGACAACGGCATCGTGGGCGGCTGTGGCGCCGTTCTCCTGCAGACGCTGACCGCTGCCGGCGTGACCACCCCGGTGCGGCTGCATGCCATCCCGCAGGAGTTCCTGGGACACGCCAAGCGCGACGTCATCCTGGAGCGGATCGGGCTCACGCCGCAGGCGATCGCGCTCGAGGTGGTCGAGCTGATGTCCCAGGACGCCCCTGAGGTCAGCCACCGCTGAGATCGACGCGACTCGGCCGCCGGTGCCGGCTCAGTGGGCGGGGAACCGCTGGTCGAGGAGAAAAGTGCGGAACCGCTCTGCGGCCGGGAGCAGCCGCCGCGACGGGGACCAGGCGAGCCCCACATCACGCGAGGCGTCGTCGTCGGTGAGCCGGACCAGCCAGGGCTCGCCGGGCCGGGGTGACACCGGGTTGGCATCCATGGCCGGCAGGATCGCCACTCCGAGCCCGGCCTCGACGAAGCTCCGGATCGTCGAGAGGTCGTCGCTCTCGAAGACCACCTGGGGCGCGAACCCGGCGCTGGCGCACAGGTGGTCGCTGAGCTCGCGCAGCCGCCACCCCGGCCGCATCATCACGAAGTCCTGGTCCACCGCGTCCGCGAGCGGCACCTCCTCGAGCTGAGCCAGCCGATGCCCCGCCGGCACGGCGAGGTAGAGCTGCTCGGTGAACAGCGGCTGCCAGGCGACGAGCGGGTCGTCGGCGCGCCGCGAGGTGAGCTCCATGTCCACCCGACCGCGCGCGACCAGCGAGGCGGCGAGCACGTCGTGAGCCTGAAGCAGCCGGAACCGGACCTTCGGCGAGGTCTCCCGGAAGCGGCGTACGACCTGGGGGACCAGCCAGGTCCCGAGCGAGAGCTGGAAGGACAGCGTGACCGTGCCGAACTCGGGATCGAGCAGCTCGTTCACGGCTGCCAGACCGTCGTCGAGCTGATGCATCGCCGCGTCGGCATGGCGCTTGAACTCCGCCCCAGCCTGGGTGAGTCGCAGCACCCGCCCCGAGCGCTGGAGCAGGGGGGTGCCGATCTCGTCCTCGAGCCGGCTCAGTGCCCGCGACACCGCCGGTTGGCTGACCATCGCCAGATCAGCCACCTCCGTGACCGTGACCCCGTCCGCCACCTGCTGGAACCAGCGCAAGACCTCTGTCTCCATATACATGACGATAGCGCATGAGTAGCCCTGCGGACTGGTTATTGGACGTATGGATCACGGTGTACCACACTGGAGTTATGAACATCAAGGCACCTATGACAGCCCCCTCCACCGACTCCGGCCGCGGCCGCGTCACCCAGCTCTGGTCCACGGTTCGCGCCCAACACACCGCTCGGGTCGAGCACCGCGTCCTCCGCCAGGAGCTGGCGGCCTACAAGACGCCGACCGAGATCCACGACCTGCTCGTCGCGGTCGAGGCCGCGGGCGAGGACGCCGCCGACGTGCGCGACATCCTGCAGCACAACCTGGTGGACTACCACCGGTTGCACATGGGTCGCATCGCCTGCTGACCCGGAGCGCCGTTTCGAACAACCCGGGGCGCCGTTTCGAACAACCCGGGGCGCCGTTTCGTGCGACCGGGAGCGCCGTTTCGTCAGTGGAAGCGGCGGCCGGTCACCTTCTCCGCGAGGCCGGTGCGGTCGAGCAGCATGGTCAGGCCGCCGTTCCAGAACGAGAAGCCGGCTCCGGTGATCATCGCCAGGTCGAGGTCCTCCGGCGCTGAGACGACACCCTCGTCCAGCATCCAGCGGGCCTCGTCGGCCAGTGCCGAGAGCACCCGCTCCCGCACCTCGTCCGCGGTCAGCACCACCGGGTCGGCGGGCGTCTCCTGGAGCGCCTCGACCTCGGGGTCGATGCTGAAGTCCGGGGCGTAGTACGACGTCTTGCCGGCCTCGACGACCCGGGCCAGCGCCGGCGAGACGTAGAACCGGTCGGGGAACGCCGCCGCCAGCGACTCGTTGTTGTGCAACGCGATCGCCGGCCCGACCAGGGACAGCAGGAAGAACGGCGGCATCGGAGCGACGCCCGCGAAAGCGCCGTCGGCCACCGGCACCGGTGTGCCTTCGTCGACGATCTTGCCGACCTCGCCCATGAACCGCCCGAGCAGCCGGTTGACGATGAACGACGGGCTGTCGTTGACCAGGATGCTGGTCTTCTTCAGCGCCTTGCCGGTGGCGAAGGCCGTCGCCAGCGTCGCGTCGTCGGTGCGCTCGCCCTTGACGATCTCCAGCAGCGGCATCACCGCCACCGGGTTGAAGAAGTGGAACCCCACGACCCGCTCGGGATGCTGCAGGTCGGCCGCCATCTCGGTGATCGACAGCGACGAGGTGTTGGTCGCGAGCACGCATTCGGGCGACACGGCCTTCTCGACGTCGGCGAAGACCGCCTTCTTGACGCCCATCTCCTCGAAGACCGCCTCGATCACGAAGTCGGCATCGGCGAACACGCCCCCGGCATCGACCGAGCCCTTGTCGACCCCGCCGGTGACCAGGCCCTTGAGCCGGTTGGCCTTGTCCTGGCCCAGGCGCCCCTTCGCGAGCAGCTTGTCGACCTCCGCGTGGACGTAGCCGACGCCCTTGTCGACGCGCGCCTGGTCGAGGTCGGTCAGGACGACCGGCACCTCGAGCCGGCGTACGAACAACAGGGCCAGCTGGCTGGCCATCAGCCCGGCACCGACGATGCCGACCTTGGTCACGGGGCGCGCGAGCGCCCGGTCCGGCGCGCCCGCGGGTCGCTTGGCCCGCTTCTGCACCAGGTCGAAGGAGTAGAGGGAGGCCACCAGCTCCGGAGTCGCGGCCATGTCCGAGAGGGCCTGGTCCTCGGCGGCGAAGCCCTCGTCACGGGTGGCGGTGCGGGCGGCGGCGATCAGCTCGACGGCGCGGTACGCCGCCGGTGAGGCACCGCCGGTCTTGGAGTCGGCGATCGTGCGACCGCGGGCCACCGCGGCATCCCACGCCTCGCCTCGGTCGATCTCCGGCCGCTGGACGGACACGGTGCCGTTGAGCACTCCGGCCGCCCACAGCATCGACTGCTCGAGGTAGTCGGCGCCGGAGAAGCAGGCGTCGGCGAGCCCGAGGTCGAAGGCCTGCTGCCCGGTCAGCGTCCGGCCCTGGTTGAGGGGGTTCTCGAGGATCAGGGTGACGGCCTTGTCGGCGCCGATCAGGTTCGGCGCGAGGTAGGAGCCTCCCCAACCCGGGATCAGCCCCAGCATCACCTCGGGGAGCCCGACGGCGGCCGCGGAGTCCATCACGGTGCGGTAGTCGCAGTGCAGCGCGACCTCGAGTCCGCCGCCCAGCGCCAGCCCGTTGACGAAGCCGAACGACGGCTTGCCGCCCTCGCCCAGCTTGCGGAAGACCGCGTGTCCCAGCTCGGCGATCATCCTGACGCCCTCCACGCCGCCCGCGGCAAGGGAGGCGAGATCGGCGCCGGCGGCCAGGATGAACGGCTTGCCGGTGAGGCCGATCGACCCGATCCCGGGGTCGGCCAGCGCGGCGTCGACGGCGTCGTTCAGGGCGATCAGGCTCCGCGGGCCGAACGTGTTCGGTCGGGTGTGGTCCTGGCCGTTGTCGAGCGTGATCAGGCCCATCACGCCCTCGCCGCCCGGCAGCGTCACCGGCCGCAGGTGGGCGGCAGTCACCACCTCGGCGTCGGTGGCCATCGCGGCGGCGCGCTCCAGCAGGGTCTCGATCGGGGTGGTCATCACGCGGCTCCGTCGGTGGTCGTGGCGGCGGTCTCGTCTGGGGACTCGGCGCCGGTCCAGTGGGGGTTCTCCCAGATCACGGTGCCGCCCATGCCGATGCCGATGCACATGGTGGTCAGGCCGTAGCGGACGTCGGGGCGCTCCTCGAACTGCCGCGCGAGCTGGGTCATCAGCCGCACGCCGGAGGACGCCAGGGGGTGTCCTACCGCGATCGCGCCACCGTAGGGGTTGACCCGCTCGTCGTCGTCGGCGATGCCGTAGTGCTCCAGGAACGCCAGCACCTGCACCGCGAACGCCTCGTTGATCTCGAAGGCGTCGATGTCGTCGATGCTCAGGCCGGCCTTGGCCAGTGCCTTCTCGGTCGCGGGGATCGGGCCGGCGCCCATCACCTCGGGCTCCACGCCGGCGAAGGCGAAGGCCACCAGCCGCATCTTCACGGGCAGGCCCAGCTCGCGGGCGGTCTGCTCGTCGGCGAGCAGGCACGCGGTGGCGCCGTCGTTGAGGCCGGCGGCGTTGCCTGCCGTCACCTTGCCGTGGGACCGGAACGGCGTCTTCAGCGTCGCCAGCGACTCCATCGTGGTGTCGCGGCGCGGCGGCTCATCGAGGGTGGCCAGACCCCAGCCGAGCTCGGCGGACCGGGTCGCGACCGGCACCAGATCGGGCTGCAGGATGCCGGCGTCGTAGGCCGCGGCGGTCTTGGCCTGGGAGCGCACGGCGTAGGCGTCGGTGCGCTCCTTGGTGATCGAGGGGTAGCGGTCGTGGAGGTTCTCCGCGGTCTTGCCCATGACCAGCGCGTCGGGATCGACCAGCCGCTCGGACAGGATCCGCGGGTTCGGGTCGACCCCTTCGCCCATCGGGTGCCGGCCCATGTGCTCGACGCCGCCGGCGATGACGACGTCGTACGCACCGAAGGCGATGCCGCTGGCGGTCGTGGTGACGGCGGTCATCGCGCCGGCGCACATCCGGTCGATCGCGAATCCCGGCACGCTCTGGGGGAGCCCCGCGAGCAGGGCGGCGGTGCGGCCGATGGTGAGCCCCTGGTCGCCGATCTGGGTGGTGGCCGCGATCGCGACGTCATCGACGCGCTCGGGCGGGAGACCGGGGTTGCGGCGCAGGAGCTCACGGATGCACTTGATGACGAGGTCGTCGGCGCGGGTCTCGGCGTACTGGCCCTTGGCCTTGCCGAAGGGGGTGCGTACGCCGTCGACGAAGACGACCTCTCGCAGCTGTCGGGTCACCGGATCTCCTTCGCAGAGCGGTCTGCCGGTAGGCGTGGGGCGGAAGCCCTCGGTCCGGATCAGGTTACCCTCGGGTAACAACCCCGTGTACCCCCGGCTCGTGTGGGGCAGGTCACCCCACGATGGGGCACCGGAATATCGTGGGTGGATACCGGCGCCCAGCCGGCGACTCGAGGAGGCGGATCGGTGAGCCAACGGCTGGTCCACATCGTCGACGAGGTGCCCGAGCTCGCCGACTCCACCGAGCTCACGATGGTGCTGACCCTCTACGGGTTCCTGGATGCCGGTTCCGCCGGGGCGCTGGCTGCCGATCACCTGGAGGCCGGCGATGACGCGGCCGGCGGGAAGGTGGTGGCGACCTTCGACGTCGACCAGTTCCACGACTACCGCGCCCGCCGCCCCGCGATGTCGTTCGTGCGCGACCACTACGCGGACTACGAGACCCCGCGGCTGGTGGTGCGGCTGCACCACGACTCGGCCGGGGCGCCGTACCTCCTGCTGCGTGGGCCCGAGCCGGACAACCGCTGGGAGGCCTTCTGCGGAGCTGTCCGCGACGTCGTCGAGCGCTTGGGCGTGACCCGCGTGGTCGGGCTCGGTGCGGTCCCGATGGCCGTGCCCCACACCCGGCCGATCGCGATCACGCCGCACGCCAACCGGGCCGAGCTGCTGACCGCGGACAGCCTGTGGCGCGGTGAGCTCCGGATCCCCAGCAGTGCGCAGGCGCTGCTCGAGCTGCGGCTGGGGGAGTGGGGCCACGATGCCCTGGGCTACGTCGCCCACGTGCCGCACTATCTCGCGCAGCTGGACTACCCCCAGGCGTCGGTGGCGCTCCTGGAGCACATCGAGCGCGGCGGCCGTCTCACCCTCGACCTCAGCTCGCTCCGCGCCGAGGCCGAGGGCCGGGAGAGCGAGATCGCCGCCTATCTCGACGACAACGCCGACGTCGCTGCGGTCGTCACCGGGCTTGAGGAGCAGTACGACGCCTTCCGGGCGGCCGAGGAGGCCGGCACCAGCCTGCTGGCCTCCGACCAGCCGCTGCCGACGGGGGAGGAGCTCGGTAGGGAGTTCGAGCAGTTCCTGGCCGGCCTGGATCGCCCGGACGGCGCACCCGACACCGACCCCCGCCGGGACGGCTGAGGATGCCCGCGTCGGCCGCCGACCTGGCCGCCCTGCTCGACGTCGAGACGCTCGACCCGAACCTGTTCCGCGGCCGGCAGCCGCAGACCGATCGGCAGCGCGTCTTCGGCGGGCAGGTGGCGGCCCAGGCGCTGATCGCCGCGATGCGGACCATCGAGCCGGCGTACGTCGTGCACTCGCTGCACTCGTACTTCCTGGTGCCCGGTGACACCGCGGTGCCGATCATCTACGACGTGGAGCGGCTGCGCGACGGGCGCTCGTTCGGCACTCGCCGCGTCGTCGCCCGCCAGCACGGCCGGGCGATCTACTACCAGACCGTGAACTTCCAGCGTGCCGAGGACGGCTTCGAGCACCAGGACCGGATGCCCGAGGTGGCCCCGCCGGAGCAGGCCACGAGCTTCCTCGACCTGATGCGGGCACGCGGGAGCGGCGACTCCGACGCCTTGGCCCGTGAGTGGGCCGCCCTCGACGTGCGCTATCTCGGCAACAGCCGGGCCGGCCTCGGCGAGGACCCCGAGCGGCCGGCCCGGTCCCAGCTGTGGCTGCGGGTCAACGGCGACCTCGGCGAGGATCCCCAGCAGCATGTCGCGGCATTCACCTACGCGAGCGACATGACGCTGCTGGGCGCGACCCTGGTCCCCCACGACGTCACGCTGGGGACCCCGGGGATCCAGGCGGCCTCGCTCGACCACACGATCTGGTTCCACCGGCCGCTCCGGGCCGACGAGTGGCTGCTCTACGACCAGTGGTCGCCGTCGGCGTCCGGAGCCCGAGGGCTGGCGCTGGGTCGGGTCTTCGCCCAGGACGGCCGGTTGGTCGCCACCGTGGCCCAGGAAGGCCTGATCCGGCTGCGCTCCTAGCACTACATGGTTGTAGTTCCAAGGCGACTCGCCGAAGTTCCTGACAGAATCCGGACTCCGGGTTACGGTGAATCGCCCCTGTGGCACCAGTGACTGGTGTGACTGTCGTGACTGGTGTCGGCTTCCCCCGGAAGGTACCCCCCGTGACCCGACTGCTGGCGCGCCTGCTCACGCTGCCCGTCTCCCTGACCGCCGTGCTTGCCGTCGGCGTCGGTGCCGCCGTCCCCGCGGCGACCGCCCCGGTGACGCGCTTCGAGATGCCGTTCCCGTGCAGCCAGGCCTGGACCGGCACGACCCGCGCCAGCCACAGCCCGAGTGCGAAGGCGATCGACTGGAACCGCACCGACGACGACGGCGCCCCGGTGGTCGCAGCGGGGTCGGGCTTGGTCACGACGGCGTACAGCACCATCACCGGCGGCTACGGCAAGTGGGTCGTCGTCGACCACGGCGGCGGTGAGTCCTCGCTCTACGCGCACCTGTCGTCGGTCGCGGTCAAGGTCGGCCAACGGGTCGACCAGGGACAGCTGATCGGCGCCGTGGGCGACACCGGCAACTCCACGGGCCCACACCTGCACTTCGAGGAGCGCCTCGACGGGAAGGACCTGACGCCGTACTTCCACGGGTTGGCGTTCAAGTTCGGCTCGACCCAGGTGTCGCAGAACTGCGTGGACAGTCCCATGGCCGCCAACATGATCGGGGGCACGGTCACCGAGCTGGTGATGTTCCGCCGCACCACGCCCGCGACGTTCGTGATCCGCCGCGCGAAGAAGGCGCCCAAGACGATCGCCTTCGGGTCCCCGACCGACGACCCGGTGCTGGGTGACTGGGACGGCAACGGCCGAGCCAACCTCGGTGTCCGGACCGCGTCGACCAAGACGTTCCGGATGGTGGCTGGTGGGGTCGAGTCGACCATCGTGTTCGGCAACACCAAGGACAAGCCGGTGGCCGGCGACTGGAACGGCAACGGCACCTGGGAGGTCGGCGTACGCCGCGCCTCCGATGCGAGCTTCCGGCTGCGCGCCGCCAACGGCTCGGTCAGCGTGGTGAAGCTCGGCGACGCCAACGACCTGGCGGTGACCGGGGACTGGAACGGCGACGGCCGCACCGACGTGGGCGTCTTCGACCAGGCCACCGCGACGTACACCCTGCGCATCGTCGACGGCGACGGTCTCGCCTGGACGGCACAGGTGCCGTTCGGCAAGCCCGGCGATCTGCCGGTCGTCGGCGACTGGGACGGCAACAGCAAGAGCGACCTCGGGGTGTGGAGCCCGACCACCGCGGTCTTCTCCCAGCGCCGCGCCCCCTCGCCCACCGTGAGCGCCCGGTCCGTGGTCGACATCCCCTTCGGGAACCCCCGCTAGCCACGAGACGGCGCTCCGGGTTGCACGAGACGGCGCTCCGGGTCGCACGAGACGGCGGCTGTGGTCGCGCGAACCGTGGCGCGCTGAGCGAACTGCGTAGCGCGGTCGGGCGCAGCGGTCCAGGGTGGACCCATGCGGCTCCTGGTCCTCGGCGGCACCCATCACGTCGGTCGCGCTCTGGTCGAGGAGGCGCTGACGGCCGGGCACGCGGTCACGACGCTGACCACCGGCGCGAGCGGTCCGCCCGCCGCCGGGGCCGACCCGCGGTACGCCGACCGCACCGATCCGGCCGCCCTCCGTGCCGCGCTCGGTGACGACACCTGGGACGCCGTCGTCGACACCTGGTCGGGAGCACCGGCCGCGGTCCGCGACGCGGCACGCCTGCTCGTGGGGCGGGTGGGCCACTACTGCTATGTCTCCTCGCGGTCCGTCTACGCCTGGCCGATCCCGCGCGGCGCCGACGAGTCGGCCCCCGTGGTCGAGGCCGACCCCGACTCCGAGGACACCTCCGACTACGCCATTCTCAAGCGTGGCGGGGAGCTTGCGGTGCTGCGCGAGTTCGACGGTCCGGTGCTGCTGGCGCGCGCCGGGCTGATCCTGGGGCCCTACGAGCGGGTGGGCCGGCTGCCGTACTGGCTCGACGTGTTCTCCGCAGGCGGCCGGGTGGCGGTGCCGGGGCCGCCCTCGCGCCCGCTGCAGTACGTCGACGCCCGCGACCTGGGTCGGTGGCTCCTCCAGGCCGGCATCCGCGGTGTCGGCGGAGCGTTCAACGCCGTGAGCCGAGCCGGTCACACCACCATGGGCGAGCTCGTCACCGCCGCCATCGAGGTGACCGGCGGCCACGCCGTCCCGGTGTGGGTCTCCGCGGAGACCGTCGATGCGGCCGGCGTCGCGCCCTGGACCGCGCTGCCGATCTGGCTCCCCGCCGACGGTGAGCTCGCTGCGCTGCACGACGGTGACGTGTCTGCCGCGTTCGCAGCCGGCCTGGTCTGCCGGCCGGTGGCCGAGACCGTCGCCGACACGTGGTCGTGGATGCGGGCGGAGCCGCGCCCGGCGCCCGACACCACCCGCGCGGGCGCCGCGCTCGACGCGTCCGGCCGGGCTCGGCTGCTCGCCACGCACGACGACTCCGCCTGACGGCGTACCGGCTCCGGGTGTCCTACCGTGGACCCGTGAGCACGCCGTACCCCTCCGCGAGCCGAGGTTGGTCACCCCTGCGGGTGATCGGCATCGTCCTCGCCCTCGCGTCCCTGGTCATCGGCATCTACGCCACGGTGCGGGTCGTGACGATCGTCGGGCAGCCGCTGGCCGAGACCCTGACCGCGCCGAGTCGGCAGGCGCCGTTCGACGACTTCATGTCGCTCCGCGAGGGGCGCTACACCGTCTTCGAGTCCGTCGGGCCGGTCGGCGACGCCGGTGCCCCCGACGACCGTGCGACCGGGCCGGGTCACGGTGGCCGGTCCGACGGGCAAGCTCGAGGTCTCCGCGCCGTCTCTCGACGAGTCGATCGACCTCGGGACCGAGCACTTCGTGGCCGTGGCCACCTTCACCACCGAGACCGCGGGTCAGCATCGCGTCGCCGTCCGCGGCGGGCAGGCCACGATCAAGGTCGGACCCTCGCTGGGCTCGGGCATCGGCGATGCCGGGGGCTGGCTGCTGACCGTGGCGGCCAGCGCACTGGGCTTCCTGGTCGGACTGGGAATGCTGCTGGCGTCGTTCCTGAGACGTCGCCCGCAGGTGGCCGCCCCGGGCTTCGTCTCGTCGCCGGCCGTGCCGCCCCTGGCCAACCCGCCGCCGACCAACCCGCCGCCGACCGCCACGCCACCAGGGTGGTACGACGACCCGCAGGGGGTGCCGCAGCAGGTGCGCTACTGGGACGGCACCGCCTGGACGGCCCACGTGCAGCCGCGGGGCTGAGCGCGACGAACGCCGCCGGCTAGAGGAAGGCTCGGACGGCCTCGATCGTGTCGGCTTCGTCCGGCGACTTGTCATCCCGGTAGCGCAGCACCCGGGCGAACCGCAGCGCCACCCCGCCCGGGTAGCGAGTCGAGCGCTGAACCCCGTCGAAGGCGATCTCGACGACCTGCTCCGGGCGCACCCGCACGACCCAGCCGTCGTCATCGACCTTGAGCTCGGTGAACCGCTCGGTCTGCCAGGCCAGCATCTCGTCGGTCATCCCCTTGAACGTCTTGCCGAGCATCACCAGCCCGCCCGTGTCGGGGTCGCGCGCGCCGAGGTGGATGTTCGACAGCCACCCCCGGCGCCGGCCGGAGCCCCACTCGACCGCGAGCACCACCAGGTCGAGGGTGTGTACCGGCTTGACCTTGACCCACGACGCGCCGCGGCGCCCGGCGTCGTACGCCGCGTCCAGTGCCTTCACCACCACACCCTCGTGGCCGGCCGCCAGCGTCTCTGCCGAGAACGCCTCGGCGGCAGCCACCTCGTTGGTCACCAGCCGCGGCACCCGATGGGTCTCGGGCACCAGCGCGTCCAGCGCTGCGAGCCGCTCGCGCAGCGGCGCGTCGATCAGGTCGCGCCCGTCGAGGTGCAGCACGTCGAAGAAGTACGGCGTCACGGCCACGCCGCCGCCCTGGGCCGTGCGTGACGCGGTCTCCTGGAACGGGCGCGGGCGTCCCGCCGGGTCCATCGCCAGACCCTCACCGTCGAGCACGAACGTGTCGGCCGGCAGCGCCCGCGCGATCGCGACGACCTCGGGCAGCCGCTCGGTGACGTCCTCGAGACTCCGGGTCGCGACCAGCACCTGGTCACCCCACCGGTGCACCTGAAGCCGGATCCCGTCGAGCTTCCGGTCGACAGCCACGGCCGCATCACCCGACGTGGCCACGGCAGTGGCAGCCGACTTGGCCAGTGCGGCGGCCAGGTCAGGGGCGCTCGAGGCCAGCATCGGCAGCACCGGGCGGCCGACCTCGAGCCCGACCGCCTCGAGGGCAGCCAGACCGGTGAAGGCGTGATCCACCACCGGCACAGTCCCGCCGGCGAGCATGGCCGCCCGGCGGACGGCCTTCAGCGGCACCTCGGCCGCCACCGCGAGCGCCTCCTGGACCAGGGAGTCCAGGGCCCCCTGGCGCACCGAGCCGGTCACCACGCCCCGCAGCCAGCGCTGCTCGGCCTCGGTCGAGCGTGCGAACAGGGCCGCGACCTCGGCGGCCCGCGCGGCCTGGGACCCCGCGCCGGCCAACGAGGCGAGTCGCCCGAACCGCTCGTGCACCTCGGTGACCGTCAGCGTCGAGACCTGCGCCGGCTCCGCGACTGCGTCGGCGACCCCACGCCAGCCCACCCCGGTGCGCCGCTGGAGCAGAGCACCACCGAGGTAGGCCGTGACGATCTCGCGCTCGCCGGCCTCAGCGCGCCCCAGGGTCTGCGCCAGCTCGGTGACCTTGACCTTGCGCGACCGGGTGTTGGCCACCCGTCCGGAGGTGTCCACGATCTCGGCCAGGAGCATGACGACATCGTGCCACCGGGTGCGGACAGTCGCCCCCGGTGCCCGCGTGAGGAAGCGCTCAGCCGCCGATCCGGGTGCGCACCTCGAACAGCTCGGGGAAGAACGTCAGGTCGAGCGCCCGGCGCAGGAAGTCGACCCCGGTGGAGCCGCCGGTGCCGGTCTTGTAGCCGATCGTGCGCTGCACGACCTGAAGATGGCGGAACCGCCACTGCTGGAAGTTGTCCTCGACGTCCACCAGCTCCTCGCAGGTCTCATAGACGCCCCAGTGGCCGGTGGGGTCGGCGTAGACCTCGGCGATCGTGTCGACCAACGCCGGGTGCAGGCGATAGGGCTGGGACCAGTCGCGGTCCAGCAGCTCACCGGGCACTGCGTAGCCGGCGCGAGCAAGGTGGGCGAGGAACTCGTCGTACACACTCGGTTCGCGCAGCAGCGTCGCGAGCGTCGCCTGCGCCGCCGGGTCGTGGCCGAAGACCTTCACCATGTCGGCGTTCTTGTTGCCGAGCAGGAACTCCACCTCGCGGTACTGCGCGGATTGGAAGCCCGACGACGTGGCGAGGAACGGCCGGATCTGGGCGTACTCGCTGGGCGTGAGCGTGGCGAGCACGGACCACTGGTCGGTGAGCGTGTGTTGGATGTGCTTGACCCGGGCCAACCGCTTGAGCGCCTCGGCCAGCCGATCCTCGCGGATCAGGGTCCGGGCCGAGCGCAGCTCGTGCACCATCAGCTTCAGCCACAGCTCGGAGGTCTGGTGCTGGACGATGAACAGCAGCTCGTCGTGCTGGGGCGGGTCGCTGAGCGGCTGCTGTGCGGCCAGGAGCAGATCCAGGCGGAGGTAGTCGCCGTAGGCCATGTCGCGGGTGAAGTCGCGCTGGATGCCGTCCTCCAGGTCGCGGGCCACCGGTTTGCTGGAGGAAGACGAACGGGCGGCGTGGTCGGTCACAAGGACCAACCTACGCCGCCCGTCGGGGCAGTCTGAGCGCCGGATCAGCCGGCCACGTAGAACTTGCGCAGTGTCTCGGCGATGTGCCAGATCGTGCGGTCGCCCCGGTTGAGGCGGACCACCGAGCCGGGGGCCAGCGGCAGGACCTCCCCGTCCTCGAACTCGATCGAACCGCGGCCGGAGATCACGACGAACACCTCGTCGCACTCCACGTCGCGGGCCATGCCGGGGGACATCTCGTAGATGCCGACCTCGGCTCCAGCCACGGTGGCGATGCTGCGGGCGCCCGCGGTCGGGAAGCCGTCGAGGGTCTCGTCGGCAGGGATCCGCTGGCGGGGAAGCTCGGACACGAAGGCGTCCACGTCAACAAAGCGAGTTGTCATGAAGGGATAGTCCCACCGGGGGAGCATTCCTAAACGAACAGACGGGCATTTGCCTCGCGTGGTCTGGACAGGTTGTCAGCCGACCGAGGCGGGCGCCGGCAGCCGGGGAGGGTCGGCGGCGTCGGATACGGTCCCGTCATGGCAGCGGAGGGCAGTCGGACCCGGGTATGGCGTCCCGGCTGGCCCTGCGCGGTGTCCGCGATGCTGGCCCCGCTGCGCCGCGGCGCCGGCGACCCGACGTTCCACCGGGACGACGACGGCACCCACTGGCTGGGCCTCCGGACGCCGGACGGGCCGGCCACACTGTTGGTGCGGGCGGTCCCGGCCTCCGCGGAGGTCCAGGCCGAGGCATGGGGGCCGGGTGCCGAGTGGGCACTCGAGGGGGTCCCGGCCCTGCTGGGCGCCGACGACGACCCGGCCGGGTTCGAGCCGCACCACCACGCCGTGGTGGCCGAGGCCTGGCGGCGCCACCCCCACGTCCGGATCGGGCGGACCAACAGGGTGCTGGAGGCGTTGGTCCCGGCGGTGATCGAGCAGAGGGTCACGGGTCAGGAGGCGTTCGCGGGATTCCGGCGGCTGGTTCACCGGTTCGGCGAGCGTGCCCCGGGGCCGGGCGCCACCAGTCGCCTGTGGGTCCAGCCAGACGCCGAGTCCGTGCGCCGGGTCCCATCCTGGGAGTGGTTGCAGATGCACGTCGACCCGGCCCGGTCGCGGCCGATCGTCACCGCCTCCCGGGTGGCGACGTCGCTGGAGCGGCTGACCACGCTGGACGGCGCGGAGGCCGATCGCCGGCTGCGCTCGCTCCCGGGGATCGGGGAGTGGACGAGCGCGGAGGTGCGTCAGCGCGCGCTCGGCGATCCCGACGCCGTGAGCTTCGGCGACTACCACCTGGCCAAGCACGTCGGCTGGGCGCTGTTCGGTCACGACATCGACGACGGTGAGCTGGCCGAGGTGCTCGAGCCCTATCGGCCGCAGCGCGGACGAGCGGTGCTGCTGATCGGCCACGCCGGCGTACGCCGCCCGAGGCGGGGGCCGCGGATGGCGCCGAGGACCCATCTGCCTACGCGTTGACGCTTCACAGCAGGGGTCGCAGCGGCGCGAGCAGGTACTCCGTGAACTTCCGGTGCAGGTCGCGCGCCTCCCACTCGGTCTGGGTCAGCTCCAGGCAGTGGGACTCATCGAGCAGGAAGACGTCCTCCATGACCGCGGCCAGACCGGGGTCGATGATCTCGACGTTGATCTCGTAGTTGCCGGTCAGCGACAGCCGGTCGATGTTGGCCGTCCCGACGGTGCTCCAGCTGCCGTCGATGGTGGCGGTCTTCGCATGCACCATGGCGTCGCGGTAGCGCAGGATCCGCACGCCGGACGCCAGCAGCTGCGAGTAGTAGCCACGGGAGATCCAGTCGGTGACCACGTGGTTGGACTTGAGGGGCACCAGCAGCCGCACGTCGACCCCGCGCCGGGCGGCCTCGTTGAGGGCGTCGACCAGGTCCTGGTCGGGCAGGAAGTACGCCGTGGTGAGCCAGATGTTGCGGGTGGCCCGGTTGATCGCCTCGAGGTACATCGCTCTGATCGGAAACATCCACAGCCGGGGGCTGTTGCGCTGGAAGCGGATGCGCGGCTCCCACTCCGACGCGTTCCCGACGGTCACGGGGGGTTGGCTGTGGCCCAGCCGGCGACGACGGCTCAGGTTCCAGAAGTCCGCGAAGACACGTTGGAGGTCCCAGACTCCTGGCCCCGTGATCCGCAGGTGGGTGTCGCGCCACTCGGTGGCGTAGGCGGCGCCGAGGTTGTAGCCGCCGACGAAGCCCACCTCCTCGTCCACGACGAGGATCTTGCGGTGGTCGCGCCCGTAGCGGCTCAGGTCCCAGAAACGCAGCCCGGCGGGATAGACGGGGTAGCGCAGCACCTTCACCTCCGAAGGGAACCGCAGGAACGCCGGCGGCACCACGAGGTTGGCGAAGCCGTCGACGATCACCGAGACGTCCACGCCGCGACGGGCGGCAGCGATCACCGCCTGCTTGAACCGGGCACCGACGTCGTCGGCCTTCCAGATATAGGTCTCGAGCAGCACCTGTCGTTGCGCACCGTCGATGGCGGCGATCATCGCGTCGAAGAGGTCCTGGCCAAAGGTGTACGTCGTCACGGTGCCGTCGCCCACCGGCACCGACGTCGGCTCGCGCGTGGGGAACGGCCGTGGTTTGCGGCCACGGTGACGGTAGGCGTCGACCAGGGTCAGCCCGATCGCGGTGGCCAGCTGCGCCCCGATCACGACCAGCAGCGCGCGCCGTACCTGTCGCAGGGCGCGGTCGAATGTCTCCAGGGGCCGGGGCACGCGGACAATCTAACGCCGTCCTCTAGCGCCGTCCTCCCGCGCCGCGCTCCCGTGGGCCAGGTGGAGGCGGCGTCGCCGCAGGCTCGCTCAGCCGGCGTCGTACACCAGGCCGAGCGTGCCCTGGTGCAGAGTGAGGGCGCGGCCATCCAGGCCGACGGTGACGGTGCCGGCCAGGACCGCCAGCACGTGTTTGTCCTGGGGGGCGGCTGCTCTGCCGCACGCGTTGCGGGTCGTCGCCAGTGGCCCGATCACGAGCTTCTTGCCGCGCGGCTCCCACTGACCGCGGAAGTCGCGGCACCCGGTGGAGCCGCTGAGCCGTCCGTTGCTCTGCAGGCTGAGCAGCGCGGGACGAGCGATCACGGACGAGGCGGCGTCGCGCTCGAGCAAGGTGGTCAGCGTCCAGGTCGTCCCGACCACGGCGGCGGGCTCGACGGCCGGCACGGGCCGGAACTCCAGGAGTACGCCGGCACCGGTCAGCGTCAGCGTGTCGCCGTCCCGGGCGGCGGAGGTGACCCGCTCCAGGGCGCGCCAGTACTGCCCCTCGAGCGTCATCACGGGCTCCTCGCAGCCCATCTCGGTGCCGCCGACCGGTCCCAGCGTCACCGCGTCGCCGTCCAGCGCGACCTCGGCGAAGTAGCTGTTGCACGCCGACCGCCCACCCCAGTTGGTGCCGTCGATGCTCAGGGTGACCTGCCCGGCGCTGAGGTCGAGGATCAGGTCGTCCAACGTGCCGGCCTTCAGCACCCAGTCGCCGTCCAGCGGCGCTCCGGCGGGCGCTCCGGCGGACGGGCCGGCGGGCGGGCCGGCGGCGTCGTCGAGGCCGGGCTGGTCCCCGCAGGCGCTCAGCCCGAGGGCAGTGACCACGACCACGAGGGCCGTGACGAGGTGGCGCAGCGTGCGCATCGGATCCTCCTGGGTCTTCGGGCGGCTGGTTCTGCGGGCGGCTTGATCGGGGGGCGGCGTACCGACGATAGGACGGCGGGAGCGGGCGTGGGGTTCCCACGCCCGGACGGTTGTCGGTGGCGGGTCGTAGGCTCGTCGCCATGCGACCCGTGACCGATCTCGAGCGCCGGGTGGCGCCGTTCCAGGTGGTGGCCGACTATCAGCCGTCGGGCGATCAACCGACGGCGATCGCCGAGATCACCAAGCGAGTTCAGGGCGGTGTGCAGGACATCGTGCTGCTCGGCGCCACCGGCACCGGCAAGACCGCGACGGTGGCCTGGGTGGCCGAGCAGGTCCAGCGGCCGATGCTGGTGCTCCAGCCCAACAAGACGCTGGCCGCCCAGTTCGCCAACGAGCTGCGACAGCTCTTCCCCCACAACGCCGTCGAGTACTTCGTCTCCTACTACGACTACTACCAGCCCGAGGCCTACGTCCCTCAGACCGACACCTACATCGAGAAGGACTCCTCGATCAACGAGGAGGTGGAGCGGCTGCGGCACTCCTCGACCAACTCGCTGCTGACCCGCCGCGACGTGATCGTCGTGTCGACGGTGTCCTGCATCTACGGCCTCGGCACCCCGCAGGAGTATGTCGACCGCATGGTCCGGCTGAGGGTGGGGGAGGAGCACGACCGCGACTCCGTGCTGCGGCGCCTCGTCGACATCCAGTACACCCGCAACGACATGAGCTTCACCCGCGGCACCTTCCGGGTGCGCGGCGACACCCTGGAGATCTTCCCGGTGTATGAGGAGCTGGCGATCCGGGTGGAGTTCTTCGGCGACGAGCTCGAGCGGCTGATGACGCTGCATCCCGTGACCGGTGAGGTGCTCACCGAGGACACCGAGCTCCACATCTTCCCCGCGACCCACTATGTCGCCGGCCCCGAGCGCATGGAGCGGGCGATCAAGGGCATCGAGGAGGAGCTGGCCGAGCGGCTCACGACCTTCGAGCGGCAGGGCAAGCTGCTCGAGGCGCAGCGCCTGCGGATGCGCACGACGTACGACGTCGAGATGATGCGGCAGGTCGGCTCCTGCTCCGGCATCGAGAACTACTCCATGCACATCGACGGTCGCGAATCGGGCAGCGCGCCGAACTGCCTGATCGACTACTTCCCCGAGGACTTCGTGATGGTCGTCGACGAGTCCCACGTGTCGATCCCGCAGGTCGGCGGGATGTACGAAGGCGACATGTCCCGCAAGCGCAACCTGGTGGACCACGGCTTCCGGCTGCCCAGCGCGATGGACAACCGGCCGCTGAAGTTCGAGGAGTTCCTCGACCGGATCGGTCAGACCATCTACCTCTCGGCGACCCCGGGCAACTACGAGCTGGACAAGGTCGGGGGCGTCGAGCACACGGTGGAGCAGATCATCCGGCCGACCGGGCTGATCGACCCCGAGGTGATCGTCAAGCCGACCAAGGGCCAGATCGACGACCTCATCCACGAGATCAACACCCGCACCGAGAAGAACGAACGAGTGCTGGTCACCACACTCACCAAGAAGATGTCGGAGGACCTCACCGACTACCTCCTCGACGCAGGCATCCGCACCCGCTACCTCCACTCCGAGGTCGACACCCTCAAGCGGATCGAGCTGCTGCGCGACCTGCGCCTGGGGGAGTACGACGTCCTGGTCGGCATCAACCTCCTCCGGGAAGGACTGGACCTCCCCGAGGTGTCGCTGGTCGCGATCCTCGACGCCGACAAGGAGGGCTTCCTGCGCTCAGGCAAGTCGCTGATCCAGACGATCGGCCGCGCCGCCCGCAACGTGTCCGGGCAGGTCCACATGTATGCCGACCGGATCACCGACTCGATGGAGACCGCCATCGACGAGACCAACCGGCGCCGGGCCAAGCAGGTCGCCTACAACACCGAGCACGGCATCGACCCCACGCCGCTGCGCAAGAAGATCGCCGACATCACCGAGATGCTGGCCCGGGAGGACGAGAACACCGAGGAGCTGCTGGCCACCTGGCAGCACCTCGACCCCAAGTCCAAGAAGGCGCCCGTCCCCGGCCTGTCCAAGCTGAAGACCAGCGGGCACGCCCCTGACCTCGCCGGCCTGCCGAGCTCCGACCTGGCCGAGCTGATCCAACAGCTGACCGAACAGATGAAGAACGCCGCAGCGGAGCTGCAGTTCGAGGTCGCGGCACGGCTGCGTGACGAGATCAACGACCTGAAGAAGGAGCTGCGCCAGATGATCGAGGCCACGCGGTGACCGGGACCCTCCGCGAGCTTCAGGTGACCGTCGACTGCGCCGACCCGCACGCCCTGTCGCTGTTCTGGTGCGAGGTGCTCGGCTACGAGCTGGACGCGCCCCCGCCCGGGTTCGACACCTGGGAAGCGGCGCTGGAGGCGCTCGGCGTCCCCGAGGAGCGCCGCAACGACGCCTCGGCCTGCTCAGCGCCCCCTGGTCCGCGTCCGCGGCTGTTCTTCCAGAAGGTCCCCGAGGGCAAGACCACGAAGAACCGGCTCCACCTCGACGTTCGCGCTGCCCCGGGGCTCGAGGGGGAGCAGCGGATGGCCGCCCTGGAGGCCGAGTGCGACCGCCTCGTTGCCCTGGGTGCCACTCGGCTGCGCCGGTCCGAGCCCGAGCCGCCGATGAGCCACGGGTTCATCGTGATGGCCGACCCCGAGGGCAACGAGTTCTGCCTGGACTGAGGCCGGGTCCCCACCGACCGGATACCGCTCGCTGCTACCGAGCCGGACGCCACATCGTCGTCAACGGGATCTTCCCGCCGGGTGGGTAGAACTCGCCGACGGCCTCGAACCCGTAGCGCTGATAGCGCGGGTTGTTGGCGGGATTGCTGGACTCGAGGTACGCCGGGTAGCGCTGCTCGTCGATCAGGTTCAGCGAGTCGGCGAGCACGCCCATCCCCAGCCCCTGACCGGCGTGCGCGGGGTGGGTGGCCAGCAGGCTCAGGTAGTAGTGCGGCTCATCTTGGGGGTGCGCCTGGTCGAACCGGTCCATGAACTCCAGCACCGCCGAGGCACGCTCGCCCACCAGTCCCTCGAGCAGGCCGGGCAGCCCCTCCTCGGCCTCCTCGGTGAACTCGGACTCCCCGGGTGGGATCCACACGGCGGCAGCCTCGGCACCAGTCGTCATCCGCACCCAGGGATAGCGCAACGCGCTGGAGATCATCACCTCCCACAACGCCGCGAACTGCCGGGACCTCTCCGCGACATCGGGGAAGGCCCACGACCACGCGGGGTCGTCATGGAACGCGCGCGTCATCGTGTCGACGAGGGCGCCCAGGTCCGACCGAGTCGCGACCCGGACCGTAGGAGACTGACGCACCCGCCGAGCATGTCAGAGGTCCCGCCGCGTGGTGGACCTACGGTGGTTCCATGTATCTGGAGAACATCGTCATCGACGCCGTCGAGCCGCAGCGGCTGGGCCGGTTCTGGGAGGCGGCGCTCGGCTGCGAGCGGCTGACCGACGAGCCTGATGGCTTCGAGACGCGACTGACCATCGAGGGTGGAGCGGTGCTCGATCTGTGCTTCCAGCGCGTCCCCGAGCTGCCATTCGAGCGGCCGCGCCTCCACCTGGACCTCGTCGGCGGGACCCGCCAGACCCAGGAGGTCGAGCGGCTGCTCGGGCTGGGCGCCCGACACCTCGACATCGGTCAGCGCGAGGTGCCCTGGGTGGTGCTCGCCGACCCGGAAGGCAATCCCTGTTGCGTCCTGGAGGATCGAACGGCGTACGCCGACACGGGACCCCTCGCGGCGCTGCCCCTCGACTCCGCCCAGCCGGACAGCGATGCGGAGTTCTGGTCCTGGCTGACCGGCTGGACCGACGCGGCGGGCATCGCACCCCGCTCCCTGCGCCACCCGTCGCTGCTCGGTCCCCTCCTCGAACTGTGCCCGGAGCCAGCCCCCAAGGGGACGACGAAGAACCGGCTGCACCTCGACCTCCGGCTTGAGACCGGGGATGACCCCGACGACGTCGCCGCAGGCATCGCCGAGCGCGGTGGCCGCGAGCTCCACCCGGAGTGGGGCGAGCTGCCGTGGCGGCTCTACGCAGACCCGTCCGGCAACGAGTTCTGCGTGCTCCCGAGCGGTCGTGACCAACACTCCTAGGCGCTCCGTGCGCCAGGCGTGTCGGTCGCGCAGACCGTTGGTCGAGTCGACTCCCCTGGTCAAGGTTCTCAGCGCGGCGATCGTGGTCCCCACTGTGGTCATCGTCGTGCTCACGATGCGATGGGAGCACCCTGCTGTCCGAGTCACCGCCTGATCCCCTGCCGGTCCGCTGGTCGGTAGCACCGGCCAGCCGCACCGATCCGCCGCCTGTCGGTGCACTGTCATAGCCGAGATCAGGACGCGAAACGCGGCTGGTCGATCCACGGCTGCGTCACGAGGTGACGCAGCGTCAGAAGCGCATCAGGCATCGACGCGGCTCTTTGGGCGCTGTTCATGATCCGATCTGCGAGATGGCCACCAGACTTGCAGGGGAGTGCTAGCGCGCCCGCCGGCCTGCTACTTCAAGTACCCCCTGCTGACCGGCGGCGGCAGCATGCGGGACTTCGCCTCCACTGCGTGTCTGTTCCATGAAACCGGTGCCGTCGCCACCGCCATGCACGGTGGACCTCTCGACCGGATCGCCATCCTTGCGGAGAGGGCCAATTCCTCGATCAAGTTCACGTGCGAGTGCTTCGGGTGCCGAGCGGCGCTGCCGACGTATCTCGTTGGCACTACGGTCGAGCGATGGATAGAGAGCGGGGCTAGGGATGTCCTCATTCGACTCTGAGCTTCGCGAGATCCATCCCAAGACTCGGGCTGGATGGCGCTCCTGGCTTGAGAAGAACCACGCGCAGTGCGCCGGTGTGTGGCTGCTCTACTACCGCGCGTCAACGGGTAAGCGTCGGCTCAGCTGGGAAGACGCGGTGCGAGAGGCGCTGTGTTTCGGTTGGATCGACAGCAAGGTCAACCCGATCGACGGCGAGTGCTACAGGCAGATCTTCACGCCGCGGAAACCTCGAAGCGCGTGGTCGAAGATCAACAAGCAGCACGTCGCGGAGCTCGCCGAGGCGGGGCTGATGACCGACGCGGGACTACGAGCGGTCGATGTCGCGAAGGAGAACGGTGCATGGTCGCTGCTCGAGCCGGTCGATGCGCTGATCGTTCCGGCGGACTTGGAGTCGGCCCTGCGAGGGTCCAAGCGCGCACGGGAGGCGTATGAGGCGCTCTCGAACTCGGCCAAGCGGGCGGTGCTCTACTCGTTGTACTCGGTCAAACGCGAAGAGACGCGGGCGAAGCGCCTGGCCGACGCACTTGGCGCACTCGAGAGCCGCGAGTAGCTCGGGCGCGAAGACGGCAACCGGTGAAGTGATTCGCGACTCTGGTCAGGCTCTGTTGAGAGGTGTCAAGGTTCGTCTCGAAGCGACGGCATTGCGGCTTCGGCTTGCGGTTGCCAGCTCTTTCGAGGAATAGGTTCGACGAATGAGTGAATCTGGGTCAGCTGTGGTGACGGGGGCGGCCAGCGGGATCGGACTTGCTCTGTCGACGTTGTTGGCCGAGCGTGGCCATCGGGTGCATCTCTATGACATTGACGCAGGTGCGCTCGCTCGTGCCGCTTCGGAGCTCAACGCAGAATCAGCGGTGGCGGGTGATGTCGCCGACCCGTCGGCAATGCAAGATCTGGCGGACAGCGTCGGCGCGGTCGATCTGCTGTGCCTGAACGCCGGAGTGATCAGCACGTTTTCCGGGACGCCATGGGATGCCCCACCACAGGAGTGGGACCGTGTGCTCGGCGTCAACCTCCTCGGCGTCGTGAACGGGCTTCGGGCCTTCGTTCCACTCATGCTCGAACGCAAAGACCCGAGCCAGATTCTCATCACCGCATCGTTGGCAGGCGCAGCGACCTGGCCCGGTGGTGGACCATACGCCGCGTCGAAACACGCAGTCCTTGCCGTAGCCGAACAAGCCGCTCTCGCACTGGCTGACACAAATGTTGCCGTGACCGTTCTTTGTCCAGCACTGGTTCGCACAGGAATGTCTGACCATGGCGACGACCCGCACGACATCGCCGTCCTGGCGCTTGCGGCAGCCACCGAAGGACAGTTCGCGGTGCTCCCCGACGAGTGGGCCTCAGCGATCGAGAAACGTGCAGAGACCCTGGTGAGCGGACGCTCCCCGGATACGCCACGCCCCACGTCCTAGCCGAGCTCGGTGCCTCGTTGGGCGAGCACACGGCGGGTTGTCGTGGGGACGAAGGCCCGGGCCAGCGCGGACACGTCCGCCGAGAGGTCGTGACGTGGGTTTCCGCCGATCGGCCTATCTGCGGCGGTGGAAGCGCACCTTGCCGTCGGCGAGCCGCTCGGAGCGGTAGCCGCTGTGGTGCACCCGGTGATGATGGTGGTGGCAGAGCAGGATGCCGTTGTCGAGGTCGGTGAGTCCGCCGGACGACCACGGATCCCAGTGATGGGCCTCGGCCCAGGGGCCGGGGATGTCACAGCCCTCGGCGCGGCAGGTGCGATCGCGGAGCCGGAGTGCCTTGCGCTGAGCCGGACTGAACAACCGCTGGCTGCGGCCGAGGTCGAGGATCTCCGACTGCCCGCCCAGGACTGCCGGGATGATCTGCGCGGTGCAGGCGAGCCGACGAGCCTCGGTGGCGCTGATCAGGCCGCCGGACAGCTCGTCCCCGGGCACCTGCCCGCCGGCGAGATCAGCGGTGGCCAGCTCGGAGCGCAGCGACTCCAGCGGGATCGTGATCACGACGGTGGTGGCGTCCCCGCCGTGGAGGGGGAGCCGGGTCGGGTCGATCGTCTCCAACAGCTGGCAGAAGGCCTCGCCGAGACGGCGTGGGTAGGCCAGCCGGGCGAGTGGGTCGCGGCCCTCGGCAGGCAGGTCGCCGTCCGTCGCCCTGCGGGGGTTGGTGAACGCCTCGAGGTACGCCGCCAGGCGGGTCGCCGCGGCGTCGGGGATGAGGCCTCCGATCCGCGTGGTGCCGTCGCCGAGTCGGCGCATCGAGAGTCGGGTGCGGCGGTGCGCCTCGGCCTCGAGGGCGGCGAGTCGGCGGGCTTCGGCGGCCTCGGCGATCTCGGGCGCGATGATGTCGAGGATGCGGCGCCCCAACCGCGCAAGGTGTCGGGGACCGAACTCGGCGACGTGTCCCACGAGGGTCCGCTCCGCCAGGTCGACGACGTCGCCCGGGACCTCGGCCGGCAGCGAGTCCAAGGCCCGCGCGATCACCTGCGCCTGCGCCAGCGTGGCGTCGCCCTCGCGCAGAGCCCGCCCCAGCACGGCGTACCGACGGTCCAGTGCTCTGGCCAGGGCTTGGTCCGCGCGCGCGTCCTCGTGGCGGGTCCGGGTGTGCACCGTCAGCCATTCGGCGATGTCGTGCGTGGCGGTGTGCTCGGCCAGGTCGCCGGCGTCGGCCAGGATGCGCAGCCGCAACTCGGCCAGCTGTGCCTCGACGCGAGAGAGCTCGCGCAGCGCGGTCGCCTTGTCGCCCGTGGCCATGAACGTCGGGTTTGTGTCGGCGACACCCTTCAGCGCGGCAGCGACGGCCCCGGTGGCTTCGATGATCGGGTGAGCCATCTCGCGGCCTCCTCTGGACGACACTTGGCCAAGCCCGTGTGGGTGTGGTGTGGTCGTCGCTCCTGGAGGCCCGCACTGCGGACTATTACATCACCCTCGCAACTGGCATCGTCACCGTCGGCGAAACGTCTCACAGCGACCCGGCGTCGTGACTTAATGCCTGGCGCCGAGTCTATCACAGCCGAACAAAGTGCACCAGCCGGCGTCCACCACGACGTAGGTTCGAGCCATGGACCCCACGCCGATCAAGTCCCACTGCGCAGCCAAGCCCGGCGCCTGGCTCGACCACCCGTGGGGCGACGACGGCCCCGTCTACAAGGTGGGCCCCGGCGAGCGGGCCAAGATCTTCGCGTTCGTCGGTCCGACCGGCATCGGCATCAAGGCCGCCTCGACCCGGGAGGTCGCAGACGAATGGCTGGAGCGCTATCCCGGGTCGGCGCACGTGATGGCCTACATCGGCCGTTCAGGCTGGAACTCCCTGGACTTCGACGGCATCCCCGAGGACGAGCTCCTCGACGCCGTCGACGGGTCCTATCGGCTCGTGGTCTCGAAGCTGCCGGTCAAGCACCGCCCCGAGGGCTGGGACGCCTGACCGGCTCGCGGCCGGGTCGCCGGCGCGCCACAGTGGTGGTCCCCGACGTCACGTGTCCGACCCCGGCGGCAGCTCGTGGCGTCGCTTGGCCTGTTTGCGCTCGAGCCGACGGGTCTCCTCAGCGATCGTGTCGCCGCGCATCACCAGAGTCCGCAGCACGTTGAGCCCGGTCCCCAGCATCACGAACAGCGGCCACGGGAAACTGCCGATCCCGGTCGTGGCCGCCCAGATCACCCAGCAGATCACCGACGCGGACAGGAATCCCCACAGGGCGTGCTGCCGCTGGGAGAGGTACGCCGCCCGCGCCCGCTCCGAGACATCAGGTGCCCGCCAGCGGGCGGCCGGGCTGAGGGCGGGGCCACGCTCCGGCACCAGGTCGCTCACCAACGCCGGGAGCTCGCCCAGGGTGCGCGCCTTGACGACGGCCTCGGTGCGCTCCTCGAGCTCGAGCCGATCGAGTCGCCCCTCGGCGTAGGCCGTCGCCAGCACCTGGTGGATCCGGTCCCGGTCGGCGTCCGAGGCCCGCAGCGGCGCATGCGCGGGATCGCGCGGGTCGTGGGGGAACCCCCGCCACAGCTGGTGCGAGTCGCCGGGGACGTCGTCGCTGGCCATCGAGCGATCCTAGGGACACCGCCGGATCAGGGTCGCTGACCCGGTCCCGGGTCGGTCTGGTAAACCAGGGGGGTGAGCGCGACCTCCCCGATCGACGGCCCGATCGACACCGACGTGCTGATCGTCGGCGCCGGCCCGACCGGGCTCTACGCCGCCTACTACGCCGGGTTTCGCGGGCTGAGCGTGGCCGTCGTCGACTCGTTGCCCGAGCTGGGCGGCCAGATCACGGCGATGTACCCCGAGAAGGCCATCCTCGATGTCGCCGGCTTCCCCAACGTCAAGGGCCGCGACCTGGTCACCGGTCTGGTCGAGCAGGCGGCCACCGCGACGCCGACGTACCTGCTGGAGCGGACCGCCGAGACCCTCACCCACGACGAGGAGTCGGTGACGGTCGGCCTCGACGACGGCACCGAGGTGAGGGCGAAGGCGATCGTCGTCACGGCGGGCATCGGCAAGTTCTCGCCCCGGCCCCTCCCCGCCGGGGAAGGCTGGATCGGCCGCGGGGTGGAGTTCTTCGTCCCGAGCTTCGAGCCGTACGTCGGCCGCGACGTGGTCATCGTCGGCGGCGGGGACAGCGCCTTCGACTGGGCACTCCACCTCGAGCCGGTCGCGAAGTCGGTCACTCTCGTGCATCGCCGGGACGCCTTCCGGGCCCACCAGCGCACCGTGGACCAGGTGCGCGCGAGCTCGGTGGAGATGATCACCAAGGCTCAGGTGACCCAGATCCTCGGCGACGACCAGATGACGGCGGTCGAGGTCACCGTGACCGACGAGGAGCCTCGGGAGATCCCCGCCCAGGCGATCGTGGCCGCACTGGGCTTCGTGGCCGATCTCGGCGCGCTGCAGACCTGGGGCCTGGAGACCGACAAGCGGCATGTCGTCGTCGACTCCGCGATGCGCACCTCGGTCGACCGGGTGTTCGCCGCGGGCGACATCACGGAGTACCCCGGCAAGGTCCGCCTGATCGCCGTGGGCTTCGGTGAGGCCGCTACCGCGATCAACAACGCCGCCGTGGTGATCGACCCGAGCGCCCACGTCTTCCCGGGCCACTCCAGCGAGGCTGGCTGACCCCGACGCCGGGTGTCTGCGCCGGGCCGGGTGATAATCACGTTCAGAACTCCCGGTCCACCGGGACCGACGGCCCGTGGGGGAGGACGAGAGGCATGAGCATGCGGATCGCTCTGCTGTCCTACCGCAGCAAGCCGCACTGCGGTGGTCAGGGCGTCTACCTCCGCCACCTGAGCCGCGAGCTGGTGGCGCTCGGGCACCAGGTCGAGGTCTTCTCCGGGCCGCCGTACCCGATCCTCGACGACGGCGTCGCGCTGACGAAGGTCGAGAGTCTGGACCTCTACCGCGAGCCGGACCCGTTCCGGGTGCCGCACTGGCGGGAGTTCCGCGACCTGACCGACGTCGAGGAGTTCCTCACCATGTGCACGGCCGGGTTCCCCGAGCCGAAGACGTTCAGCACCCGGGTCGCCACGCTCCTGGCTGCGCGCAAGGACGACTTCGACGTCGTCCACGACAACCAGGTGCTGGGCTACGGCATGCTCGACATCGAGCGGCTCGGCCTGCCGCTGGTCACGACGATCCACCACCCGATCACCTTCGACCGCAAGATCGACCTCGCGGCGGCCACGACGTGGCGGCGCAGGCTGACGCTGCGGCGGTGGTACGGCTTCCTTCGCATGCAGAAGAAGGTCGCGCGCCAGGCTCGCACGGTGATCACGCCGTCGGAGGTGTCCAAGCGCGACATCGTCGCCGACTTCGGGGTCGACGCGGACCGGGTTCGGGTGATCCAGCTCGGGGTGGACGACGTGTTCGTGCCGCCGTCGCAGCCGCGGGTGCCCGGGCGACTGCTCGCGATGGCCAGTGCTGACGCCCCGATGAAGGGCATCGCCACGCTGCTGGAGGCGTTCGCCAAGCTGCGCACCGAGCGCGACGTGGAGCTCTACCTGGTCACCAAGCCGGTCGCCGGCGGGCGCACCGAGCAGCTCGTCGAGCAGCTCGACATCGCCCAGCACGTGCACTTCGTGAACGGGATCTCCGATCAGGAGCTGGTGGCGCTGATGGGCTCGGCCGAGGTGGCCTGCGTGCCTTCTCTCTACGAGGGCTTCTCGCTGCCGACCGCCGAGCTGATGGCGTGCGCCACGCCGCTGGTCGCTTCCCGCGCCGGCGCGATCCCCGAGGTCGTCGGCCCGGACGGCGAGTGCGCCGACCTGGTCACCGCGGGCGACGTGGGCGAGGTGGAGCGGGCCATCGCCGCCCTGCTGGACGACCCCGCCCGGCGGGAGCGGATGGGCTTGGCCGCGCGAGCGCGCGCCGTCGAGCGCTACAGCTGGCGGGCCGTCGCGCGAGCCGTCGCTGCGGCGTACGACGAGACCGTGGCGGCGTACCACCTCGAGCGCGGCGTGCCGCCCCAGGACCGGTCACAGGACAGGGCCGATGTTGACCGTTGACTTCGAGCGGCTCGGCCTGCGGGCGGGGGAGCGGGTGCTCGACATGGGCTGCGGCGCCGGTCGGCACGCGTTCGAGATGTACCGCCGCGGCGCCGACGTCATCGCCTTCGACCAGGACGCCGATGAGCTGTCGGGCGTGCGCGACCTGTTCGTCGCGATGCACGAGGCCGGCGAGGTCCCCGTAGGGGCCGAGGCCGACGTGAGGGAAGGCGACGCGCTGGCGCTGCCCTTCGCCGACGGCGAGTTCGACCGGGTGGTGGCGGCGGAGGTGCTCGAGCACATCCCGGCCGACATTCAGGCGATCGGCGAGCTGGCGCGGGTGCTGCGCCCCGGCGGCACGATCGCGCTCACGGTGCCCCGGTGGCTGCCGGAGATCATCTGCTGGCAGCTCTCCTCGGACTACCACAACACCCCCGGCGGCCACATCCGGATCTACACCGACAAGGAGCTGGTCACCAAGGCCGAGAGTGCCGGGCTCCGCTACCTCGGCCGCGACCACGCCCACGGGCTGCACTCGCCCTACTGGTGGCTCAAGTGCGCCGTCGGCGTGAAGAACGACGACCACCGCCTGGTGCAGGCCTATCACCGGCTGCTGGTGTGGGACATCATGAAGCGACCCTGGGCGACCCGGACGGCCGAGCGGGTGCTGAACCCGCTGGTGGGCAAGTCGCTGGTGCTCTACTTCGAGAGGCCTGATGAGCCTGCCGACGCCGGCTGAGCTGCCCGCGCTGGACGGCGTGCTCACGGCCTCCCAGGTGGCCGCCACCGCCGACACGATCGTCGCGATGCAGGAGCCGTGGGGAGCGATCCCGTGGACGCCGGGTGGCCATGCCGACGTCTGGAACCATGTCGAGGCCGCGATGGCCCTGGTCGCCACCGGGCGGCACGACGCCGCCGACCACGCCTACGACTGGGCGTTCTCCCTGCAGCGGGCCGACGGCTCCTGGCCGCTCAAGATCGAGGCCGGGCTCGTCACCGACGCCAGCGGCGACACCAACGCCACGGCGTACGTCGCCGTCGGGGTCTGGCACCACTGGCTGGTCCGCCAGGACCGGCTCTTCGTGCAGCGCGCCTGGCCGGCCGTGCGCCGGGGACTCGACCACGTCGTCGGGCGGCAGCTGCCGTTCGGCGGCATCGCCTGGTCGCAGGAGTGGGCCCAGGGGCGGCCGGGCCGGGTCAACGAGCAGGCGCTCCTGACCGGTTCGTCGAGCATCCACCATGCGCTGCGCGCCGGACTGGCGCTCGCGGAGCTCGTCGGGGACCCGCAGCCCGAGTGGGAGCTGGCCGCCGGCCGGCTCGGCCACGCCGTACGCCGCCATCGCGACCTGTTCCTGGACAAGTCGACGTTCTCGATGGACTGGTACTACCCCGTCCTGGGCGGCGCCGTGCGGGGTGACGACGGACGCGCGCTGCTCGACAGCCGCTGGGACGACTTCGTGGTCCCGGGACTCGGGGTGCGCTGTGTCGACTCGAACCCGTGGGTCACCGGCGCGGAGACGGCCGAACTGGCGATGGCGCTGGACGCCCTCGGCGACCACGAGACTGCCTGCCGCGTGCTGGCCGACACGCAGCACCTGCGCACCGACGACGGTCGGTACTGGACGGGCTGGGTGTTCCCCGACGACGCCTACTGGCCGGTCGAGCACACGACCTACACCGCGGCCGCGATGGTGTTGGCGGTCGACGCCCTGTCCCGAACGACGCCGGGCTCGGGGATCATGCGCGGGGAGCCGCTCGACGTGCTGCCCGAGCTGGGTCTGGAGTGCGGTTGCGCCGACACCGACACCGACCCCGCGTCCGGCCCCGACCCCGCGTCCGAGGGAGCCTCAGGCGACCGGATCCCCGGCGTCGCCGCCGATCCGGCGTAGCACCCGCATCGACCCGAGCGACTCGGTCTCGACGAAGTCCGCACCGGCCAGCGCGCGCAGGTAGACGTCGTACGGCGGCCTCCCGCCCTCGGCAGGATCGGGGAACACGTCGTGGATCACCAGCAGCCCACCGGCGCTCAGCCACCTCGCCCAGCCTTCGAAGTCGTTCCGGGCGTGCACCTCGGCGTGGCCGCCGTCGATGAACACCAGCGACAACGGGGAGCGCCACAGCGCCGACACGGTGGTCGAGCGGCCCACGACCGCCACGACCTGGTCCTCGAGCCCCGCGGCGGCGATCGAGCGACGGAACCGGGGGAGGGTGTCCATCAGGCCGGTGTCGGGGTCGACCAGGGTGGCGTCGTGATGCTCCCAGCCGGACTGGTTCTCCTCCGAACCACGATGATGGTCGACGGTGAAGACGGTGCCGCCGACGTCGCGGGCGGCCGCGCCGAGGTAGATCGCCGACTTGCCGCAGTAGCTGCCGATCTCGAGCACCGGCCCGTGGGGCAGCCGCTCCCGCGCCAGCCGGTACAGCAGCAGCCCCTCGTCGTCCGGCATGAAGCCGTCGGCGGCGAGGGCGTGAGCGTGCAGAGCGGCCGGCATCGGCACGGTGGTCATCCGGCGGCTCTCTCGGCGCTGGCCCGATCCGGGGCCGCTCGCTCGGCCTGCCATCGACGGTGGTGCCAGTCCAGGTAGCGATGCACCCCGGCCGCCACCCGGATCGAGCGCAGGGACGGGAAGACGTCGAACGCGTGCTGGGTGCCGGGGAGCTCGGCGTACGCGACCGTGCGCCGGGAGATGGCGCGCAGTCGCTCGACGAACAACCGCGCCTGGTCCACCGGTACCAGTGAGTCCTGAGCGCCGTGGATCACGAAGAAGTCGGGTGCGTCCGGCGTGATCCGGAGGAGCGGCGAGCCGGCCTCGAAGCCGTCCGGCGCGTCCGCCCAGGTGCGCTGCATGACCCGCCCTGCGAAGAACTCGTCTCGCATTCGTAGCGCACTGGCCAGCCCGCTCGCACCCGCGATGTCATAGACGCCGTAGTGCGGGACCGCGACCGAGACGCTGGTGTCGGCGTCCTCGAAGCCCGGCTGGTACGCCGGGTCACCCGGCGTCAGCGCGGCCAGTGAGGCCAGGTGGCCACCGGCCGAGCCGCCGGTGATCGCCACGTAGTCCGGATCACCCCCGTAGTCAACGATGTGCTCACGGATCCAGGCGAGTGCCTGCTTGACGTCGATGATCTGGGCGGGGAAGGGGTCGCGCGGCGCCAGCCGGTAGTTGATCGCGACGCACACCCACCCGTGGGCGGCCAGCTGCTGCATCAGCGGGACGCCCTGCTGATCCTTGCGGCCCAGCACCCAGGCCCCACCGTGGACCTGCAGCAGCACCGGTGCCTTCTCGACGTCGCGCCAGGCCGGACGGTAGATATCGAGCAGTCCACGGCCGCCGTACTCGCTGAACGCGACGTCCCGGTCGACTCGGACCCGAAGGTCGACCTGGCGGAAGGGGTTGACCAGCCGGGCCAAGGCGGTCCGCCCCGGGGGTGGCTCGGGCTCGGTCGCCGAGTCGCCGGGGCCGGGTGGGCCGAGCAGGGGTTCGAGGGCCGCGTCCAGGGTCGCCCCGACGCGGAGGCTCTCGCGCACCATCAGCCCCAGCCCGGCCGCGGTCCCGGCGGCGAGGGCCAGCCCGGCCGGCGACGCCCTGCGGCGGGCCACCGCGACGGCGGTGTCGACCGCGGTGAGCGCGAGCAGCTGCGGTGCGAGCTCGCCGGTGATCCACCCGGGCAGGAAGGAATACGCGCCCGCGCGATAGCCGGACAGCGGCCGGACGGCGTTCGCGGTCAGGGCGGCCGTGATCAGTCGTCGTCGGAGGAATGCCATGCAGCCGACACTAGAGACCCGCCGGTGGGCTCAGCCGTTCAGGTGCTCGTCGAAGAAGGAGAGGACCCGGTCGACCGCTCCCTGGTCGCGGTGCTCGGTGAGCGTGGAGTGCCCCTTGCCGTCGAGCTCCACCCGCACGAAGGCATCGCCGAGCTCGCGGCTCAACGTGTCGAACCTGGTGCCGACGGCCTTGTCGCTGCGATAGCAGAGGCCGAGCACCGGCTGTCCCGCGTTCGCGCGGCCCTTGACCGCAGCCAGGTCGCCCGCACTCAGGTTGAGGTCGGCGGATCGGCTCGCGCCGAGGGCGAACGGCAGCGACGGCTGGGCGAGGACGGGGGCGACGACCGCGGGCTCGACCATCATCGCGAGCGCGAAGCCGCCGGTGAGGCACATCCCGAGCGCTCCCACGCCGGGACCGCCCAGCTCCTCGTGCAGCTCACGGGCCAGGTCGCGAAGCCAACCGGTGACGGGAGAGGTCTGGCCGACGGCGAGCACGGTGAACTCCCTGCTGATGCACACCCGCGTCAGGGACCGGGCCACGGTCGAGCCGGAGAAGGGTGCCCCCGGGGTGCCGAACAGGCTCGGCATCACCACCGTGAAACCTGCCTGGACCACCTCGTCGGCGAACGCCGCGACCTCGGGCGTGATGCCGGGGATCTCGTGGATGACGATCACGCCGGGCCCGGAGCCGCGACGGTAGGTGCGATGGCTGACCCCGTCGGCGGTGTGCTCGCCGACTGCCCACCCGTCAAGGACGCTCATCGGGCCAGTATGACGGTTCAGCCGGCGCCCGGCGTCCGCGACCGGGGCGAAATGGGGTGCGCTCGCCGGCAGGTCGCGTCATGCTCGAGAGATGGACCTCCATCCCGTGAGTCCGGACGACCCGGACCGTCTCCGCGCGCTGCGGGACGCCTACAACGAGGCGGTGTTCAGCGACGCCCCGTGGCGGCATGCCGAGACCGAGCACAGCATGGAACGCGAGCTGCGGTACTCCTGGGACGGCGAGCCCGGCCGTTGGTACCTGGTCGGCGACGACCCGGCGGACGCCGACGGATACCTGGCGGTCTTCACGACCGACTACGACAACCTCGAGCTGGCCTGGCTCCGGCTCGCGATCCGACCGGGGCGCCGCCGGGAGGGCAGGGGGCTGGCTGCGCTCGACCTGGCCTTCGATGCGTGTCGCGAGCTCGGCCGGCCGCTGCTCGGCATCGACGGGTGGGAGAGCGGGGCGACGACCGGGTTCGCCGCCGCGGGAGGCTTCGAGCGCAAGTCGCTGTCGATCTGCCGGCGCCTCCACCCGCAGGAGCTGGCACCGGGCTTCGCCGACGACGTGGTGGCCGACGTCACGCCGTACGCCGCGGCGTACGAGCTGGTGCGGATCGACGGCAGCTCGCCCGAGGAGCTGCTGCCTCCGATCTCTGAGCTCAGCGAGGCCGTCAACGACGCGCCGTTGGACGACCTGGAGCTGGAGGACGAGAAGTTCCCCGTGGAACGGATCCGTGCCTACGAAGGCGCCCAGCATGCGGGGGGCATCCGGCTGCGGCGACTGGTGGCGCGGCACCGGGAGACCGGCGACCTCGCCGGTCACACCGTGGTGGGGGTCGACGGGGAGCGACCCGAGATCGGTGAGCAGCACGACACCGCGGTCGCTCGCGACCATCGCGGCCACCGGCTCGGGCTGCTGCTCAAGGCGGAGATGGTCCGCTGGCTGGCGCAGGAGGAGCCGGAGCTGAGAACGGTCGACACCTGGAACGCCGAGTCCAACCACCACATGGTGGCGGTGAACGACGCCCTGGGCTATCGCATCATGGGCCGGCAGCTGGAGTTCCAGCGACGGATCTGACCCGTCACAGCACGAGCAGTGAGACCACGGCGACCGCCACGGTGGCCGCCACCTCGCCGAGACCGATGGCCCTCGGGCTCAGGCGCCGTGGTGGGATGACGCCGGCGCGGACCGCGAGGACGGCGAAGAGCGTCGCCAACCACCAGGAGAGCGCGACCAGGGCGACCGCTGCCGCGACGTGGAAGCCGACGCTCGACACCAGGAACCTGCGGTTGCCCCGCTCGCGAATGGCGCTCTTGACGTAGAACACCGTGCCCGCGAAGTAGAGCAGTTGCACCAGGGCCAGCAGCCAGGCGCGGCGCAGGTCGGTGCCCGGGCCGGCGTCGTAGGCGACGACGGTCATCAACGAGGAGCCCGCGACCGTCGCGAGGCCGACCAGCAGGTCGCGGTCCCGACGGTGTGCGGAGGCCCAGAGCCCGGCACCGAGCGGGACGAGGAAGCCAGGCGCCCAGCGCGCCAGGTCCGGTCGCGCGGCGGCCACGGCCAGGCCGAGCGCGGCGGCGAGCGCGACGTAGGCGCGCACGGGCGGCCACCACTTCGATCGGCGCCCCGACCTGAGCCAGAGCCCGGTGGCGAAGAAAGCGAGGTAGCCCGCGAACCAGAACGCCGTCAGCGGGAGGTACACCCAGGCCGGGCCGCCCGCGAGCATTCCGACCAGGAGGGGGGAGATGAGCATCGCCCAGGCGCCGTGCTGGTTGGGCACCCACCCGGGGCGGCGCTTGGCCATGCCGCTCAGTCGCGCAGGGTCAGGATCAGTGGCCCGTCGTCGGTGATCGCCACCGTGTGCTCCGCGTGCGCGCCCCTGGAACCGTCGGCGCTCTTGATCGTCCAACCGTCGCCATCGATGTAGATGTCGTCCGTGGTGTGCAGGAACCACGGCTCGATCGCGATCACCAGGCCGGGCTTGAGGGGGAACCCGCGGCCGGCGGTCCCGTCGTTGGCGACGTGCGGGTCGCCGTGCATGGTGCGGCCGACGCCGTGCCCGCCGAACTGCAGGTTGACGCCGAGCCCCGCGGCACGCGCCACCGAGCCGATGGCATGGGAGATGTCGCCGAGCCGGTTGCCGACCTGAGCAGCCGCGATGCCGGCCTCCAGCGCGCGGTCGGCGGTCGCGATCAGCGCGAGGTCCTCCTCGCGGGGGGTGCCGACCACCAGGCTGAGCGCGGAGTCCGACACCCAGCCGTCGACGCTCACCGCGAAGTCGAGGCTGAGCAGATCGCCGTCGCGCAAGGTGTAGTCGTGGGGCAGCCCGTGCAGGACGGCCTCGTTGACCGAGGTGCAGAGCACGTGTCCGAAGGGCATCGCCCCGAACGACGGGTGGTAGTCGAGATAGCAGGACTCCGCGCCGCGCTCCTTGATCAGCCGGTGCGCTTCGGCATCCAGCTCGAGCAGGTTGACGCCGACGCCCGCCATCGTGGACAGGTGGGTCAGCACCTCGGCGACGAAGCGCCCCGCGGGGCGCATCTGCTCGATCTGGGCGGGGGTGCGGAGCTCGATCACGGCGCCATCCTAGTGGCGCGCCCCTGGGCGCGATGGTCAGCCGGGGGGCACCAAGCCAGGTGGCGACATCTCCCAGCCGGCCCCCACGAAGTCCCGAGGTGCCTGTGTCTGCCGCAGGATGATCCGCCGGTACCAGAGCACCCCCGCCAGGGCCGTGTTCACGGCGGTGAAGTAGGCCGGATAGACCAGGAGCGCTACCGACCACGACCCGACCGAGGCCACCGTGGTGGCGCCGCCGAATCCGGCCAGCACGAACGTCGTCAGGGTTTCCGTGTGCGGCGCGCGCCAGGACTTTGGCACCATCATCGTGGCCGCAACGAGGTCGGCCGCGATCACACACCCGGTGGCGACGGTCGGATCGTCGATCGCCAGCCAGCCGGCCACTCCCGCCCCGGCCAAAGTGATCAGCGCCAGGTCCAGCCGGGTCACGCCGCCGGTGCCCCATCGAAGTGAGAGCCCGAACACCAAGCACGTCCCCGCAGCCTGAGCCACGAGCGGGACCAGGCTCCAGTGGGCACCGTCCGCGCGTTGGGACTCCACGGCGATCACCCCGAGCAACCCCCAGATCAACCAGGATCCGCGGTGCGGCACGGTGGTGCCACGGAGCATGTCACGCAGGTAGGGAACCGTGCCGACAACACCGAGTACGCCCGCGACCAGTGCGAAGGCCGCGACCGACTCCGTCATCGCCATGGCGACGGCTCGCCGTCGACTCCGATGCGTGCACTCGTGCTCATCGCCTGCTCCTCCAGAAGGTGTTTCTGGGAGGAGCCGCCGGACCGGGACTCTGATACGTGATGAGCGCGTTCGCGATGGTCGATCGTGGGTCATGGGCTGGGACGCGAAGCCATAGTGTGAGGGGCATGAAGCCAGTCGCCGCGAACCAGTGGACCGAGGACGCTGAGCTGGGCTTCTGGGCCGAGTACGGCCGGCGCCGAGCCACTAGTACGAAAGCCAGGTTCGCACTCGATCAGATCAGGGCCCTCGAGCCCGATCATCTCGCCGTGGTCGCTCGGATCGCGGACCGGCTGGTCGTCGATGTGGCCGAGGATCCCGAGTGGCTCGCCCCCGCCCTGATCGCACAGTCCGGCGTGGCGCTCGAGACCGGGGAGCAGGAGGTGGCCCTGCAACTCGCGATCGACGCCGCCGTGGCGGAGAACCGCCGGATGATCATCGGGTCGCTCGCGAACCCGCCCGCGTCCGCGCGCATGGTCGACGTGTTCCTGGTGACCGGGCAGCACGCCTACTCCGGCCGCGTGTTGGCCACCCTCGATTCTCTCGACGCGGCCAATGCCGGGGAAAGACCTCCCAGGCGTGCGGAGCGCGACCTGCTTCGCGCGGCGGTGCTCTCGGTGACCGACCCTGCCGTCGCGGCATCGATCGCGACCCCCGCGTTCTCGATCCTGTCCGACGAGGGCCAGGGACTTCTTTCCCGGCTGGCGATCTCGGGGAGTCGTGTCCGCGACCGAGCGTTGTTCTCGGTCGCCTCGCAGGGCGGCAAGCCCCGCCTGCTCGCTCTGCTCGATGACGAGACGAAGCTGACCCCGTCGAACATTCGCGTCCTGCTCTCCCGCTCGGCCTACTTCAGAGACGTGCAGTTCACCGAATCCCAGGACCGGCTCATCGTCGACCTGGCCGAGTTCAGTCTCGACTTTCGATTCTTCGACGACGCGGAGGCGATCGATTCGGTCCGGTGGTCCTACGACCGCTTCCCGTTCGAGGATCGTCGCCACATTCCGGAGCCTCCGGAACAGCCAACGCGAGCGCTGGTCGTGCTGACCATCGGGGAGGAGCTTTCGATACCGGACGTCGTCAATCCGATGATCGACCTCACCGCCGAGCTCGATGTCGGCGAATGCATCTTCCTGCATCTGGTCGGTTCATTGTCGCCCCGGGCCGACCTGGCCGAAGTCGACACGGTCGATGCCCGCCACGTCGAGCGGCGCGTCACCAGCAGACTCCAACCGCTGCTCGTCGGGGCCGGGTTCACCCGGTTGACGGCACGCCGCTTCGAGATGGATGCCGGTGGCCTCGGGCACTATGCATCGGTCCAGTTCCGTCTCGAGCAAGACGCGTCGGTCGAGCTCTACTTCCGAGTCTGCTACCGCGGCACGCTGTCGCAGAGCGTGCTGGAGCGGCACACCGACGAGTCGGGTCAGTTTCGGCCGCCGGGGAGACTCACGAGGTACGGCGAGTTCATCTCTGCCGGGCGGAGATGGCAACCGGAGCGGCCCACCGAGACCTGCGTTGAGGCGATGGTCGACGACATTGGCGATCACCTGCGGACACAGGTCCTGCCCGTCGTCGCTCGCACGGCAGACCCGATCGTGGAGCTGCGCCGGCGATCGGTCGAACTGACCGACCACGATCACAGGCCGCTCGATCGCCACATGCTCGGCGTGTGCGCCACGATGGCTGCGCTACTCGGTGACGACGACGTCGAAGCGTCCCTGCGCGCGGCGATGGCCAGGTAGGCAGCGTGGGGCTCAGGCCGGGCCGGTGACCCAGGCGGCGGCGTACGGCGGGAGCGCGATGCCTCCGGCATAGCCCAGCCGACCGGCATCCCGGCCCCGGCCCAGGTGGTCGACCGCCGTGTCGGCGTCCAGACCCAGCCAGGCCAACACCTCGCGCGGCACGGTGCGTTCGTCGGGCGTCACGTTGTAGGCGCCCAGCAATGGCCCCGAGGAGTGCCGGCGCACGACCAGGAGCACGCCGGCGTCCCTCGGGTCCCAGATCTCGGTGCCGACGGCCGCGTGCAGGTGCGGCAGATCGCGACGGGCCTCGAGCAGCCGCTCCAGGCCGGCCCGGACCCCGTGCGTGTCGGGCGGCAGCGGCCATGGCATCCGCGGGCGGTGCACCCACCGGTTGTCAGCCTCGTGACCGGGCTCGTCGGACCAGTGAGGGTCGTTGAGCAGCCCTACCTCGTCGCCCATCCAGACCACGGGGAGGCCGCCGAAGCCGAGCACCACGGCGTGGGCGAGCAGGATGCGCGGGACCGCGAGGGGATCGCCGGCCCCCAGACCTGCCAGCGAGGCGAGCGAACCTGAGATCCGGCGGTCGCCGGTCTCGGGGTTCTCCTGGAAGACCAGGCCCCGTGACCAGGAGCCCGGGAACTCACCGGCGTACCACTCGGACAGGAAGGCGCGGTGGGCGAAGCCGTTGAGGCCGACGGCTGCTGCGTCGCCGTCGTCGATCGCCCAGCCGATGTCGTCGTGGCAGCGTAGGTAGGTCACCCAGGCGGTGGTCGCGGGTGGTGGGGGCAGCTGTTGCAGCGCGTGGGTCGCCAGCCGGACGTCCTTGGCCGCCAGCATCGACCAGACCTGCACCATCAGGCTGTTGTGGTAGGCGAGGTCGCTCACCTTGCCGGCATGCTCACCCACACCGAGGTACGGCGGCAGGTCGTGCGGCCCGACGATCGCCTCGGCCTTGAACAGCACCGCGGGGGCGGCGATCCGGGCGACGGTGCGGAGCACCTGCGTCAGGTCGTGCACCTCCGGCTGGTTCTGGCAGTGCGTCCCGAGCCGCTTCCAGAGGAAGGCGATGGCGTCGAGCCGGAACACCTCGATCCCCTGGTTGGCCAGGTCGAGGATGATCTCCGCGAACTCGCAGAGCACCTCGGGGTTGGCCCAGTTGAGATCCCACTGATAGTCGTTGAAGGTGGTCCACACCCAGGCGTCCAGCTGGTCGTCCCAGGTGAAGTTGCCGGGAGCGAAGTCGGGGAACACGTCCGGCAGCGACGCTTCGTAGGCGTCCGGCAGGGTGCGGTCGGCGAAGACGTGGAAGTAGTCGCGCTTGTGCTGGTCGCCTGCCCGGGCGGCGCTCGCCCACCCGTGCTCGCGCGCCACATGGTTGAGCACCAGATCGAGGCACAGGCTGATCCCGCGGTCTCGCAGGGTCGCAGCCAGTGCGTTCAGGTCGTGCATGGTGCCGAGGTCGGGGCGGACCGCGCGGTAGTCCTGCACTGCGTAGCCGCCGTCGTTGGGCGCGGGACGCGGAGCCAGCAGCGGCATCAGGTGGAGATAGGTGACGCCGAGCCCGGCCAGGTGGTCGGCGTGCTGCGCCACCCCGCGCAGGGTGCCCGCGAAGCGGTCGGCGTACGCCGCGTAGCCGAGCGCGCTGGGTCGCTGGAACCAGTCCGGTGCCGACTGTCGCTCGGCGTCGAGCTCGTGCAGCTCTGCCGGGCGCGCGTCGTAGGCCTTGGTCACGAGGGTGAGCAGCCGCTGGGCGACCTCTTCCGGGTCGGCGTACAGCCGCGACAGCGGCGTCAGCAGATCGGCGTACCACCGATCGATCCGGGTCTGCAGCGTGGCGTCGGTCATAGGCATCATTATGCGGGGACTCGCTAAAGCCGGCCGACGGCCGCGGACCTCTTGCGATGCGTCGGGCCTGAGGCCATGGTGGTCTCATGAGCAGGCCGTTCACGGTCCAGCCGGGGCAGGGCCGGCTGTTGGACCTGGGCAACTTCCAGGCCGTGGTCCTCGCAGAAGGGGGACAGACCTCCGGCGAGTTCACGCTGCTCCAGACCCAGAGTGAACCGCGCGGCTTCGGGCCCCCCATGCACCTGCACCGGGACGCCTCCGAGGCGTTCTACGTGCTCGAGGGCACCTACCTCATGTACTTCGAGGATCAGCAGGTGGAGTGCCCGCCGGGGTCGTTCGTGTACGTGCCACCCAACACCGCCCACACGTTCAAGGTGGTGTCAGAAGTCCCGGGGACGAAGCTCAACCTGTTCGCCCCGGCCGCCATGGTCGGGTTCTTCGAGGACCTGGCTGCCGCGGAGGCGACCGGGCAGCCGACCCCCGAACAGCTGGAGGCCATCGCCGAGCGCCACCAGATGGAGGTGCTCGGGCCGGTGCCCGACACCTACCTGTGACGGGCTACCACCCGCGCGCCCGCCACTCGGCCAGGTGGGGTCGCTGGTCACCCAGCAGTCCGTCGTCGCCGTGCCCGGGGTAGAACCAGGTGTCGTCGGGGAGGGTGCCGAAGATCTTGGTCTCGACGTCGTCGATCAGCGTGGCGAACGCCTCGGCGTCGCCGAAGGTGGCCCCGAGGCCGCCCGGGAAGAGGCAGTCGCCGGTGAACAGGTGCGGGTGGCCGTCGGGGTCGTCGTACCGCAGGCAGATCGAGCCGGGCGTGTGGCCGGCCACGGGGATCACCTGGAGCGTGACGTCGCCGACCGTGACCGTGTCGCCCTCGCCGACCGGACGGTCGATCGCCACGCCGGTCTGCTCGGTGATGGCCTCGGCGTCCGGGATGCCGGCCACCGTGGCGGCGCCGGTGGCGAGCACCACCTCGCGCAGCGCCCGATGGTGGTCCCAGTGCTGGTGGGTGGTGACCACGGTCGCGAGGCCCGGACCGGCCAGCGCCAGCAGCCGGGTGCCGTCGTCGGCGGCGTCGATGAGCAGCTGGTCGCCGCTGGCCCGGCACTCGAGCAGGTAGCAGTTGTTAGCCATCTGCTCGTCCACGGCAAGCTTGACGATGGTGAGCCGGGAGAGCTCGCGGACGTCGGGCCCGCCACCCGGCTGGACTGCTCCGGTGTAGGTCATCTCGCCTCCGGTCGGGGACGCCTGGTCAGCGCCATGGAGCCAGGGTAGGGATCTCCGGATCGCCGGTGAGGCCGCGCCCCTCGCCGCGACCGAGCAGCCACCAGGTGAGGTCGGCCCGGGAGCCGGTGACCACCGGCCCTTGGCCCGTTCCGATCGGGACGTCGCCGTCGGGGGTGCGCAGCAGCAGCGAGGGGCCGTCCTGCCGGTCACCGACGACGCGGTTGAACACAGCGTCCAGGTAGTCCTCCGGCCAGTCCGCCGGTGTGTAGCCCGTGAGCAGGTCGGTGTGATGGATCTCGAGCTCGGCGTGCCGCATCCGGCCGATCTCCGCAGCCGGCCGGGCGTCCGCCTCGGGTGTCCGTCGGAAGGAGCCGGCCCAGGCGTCCTCCGGCATCCGCTCCCAGCTCTCCTGGAACCGCGTGCTGCCGGCAAGCAGGTGATCGCGAAGGTCGGAGGAAGGCGCTGTCGCCAGCTCGGCGATGTCGGCATCCCGGCTCTCCCGGGAGTCATACATCGGCACCTCGTCGCCACTGGTCAGACCGCGCAGCACCCTCGCGAGCCCCTCGCCGTTCAGCGAGAGATGGGCCACCACGTGGGCGCGGCTCCAGCCGGGCAGCGCGGACGGCTGGGCGTACTCCTCGTCGGTGAGGGCGTCCACGGACCGGACCAGCCGGCGGGTGGCCTCGTGGAGGGAGTCCCAGCTGTGCACGTCGTTCATGGGCCTATCGTGGCGCATCGCGGCGCTGCTGTCGCCGGGCCGGCCACCGAGGACATCGTGGGCACGGTGGGGAGCCTGTCGGCGACCCGTGAGAGCCTGGCCCGGTCCGGCGAGTTGCCTTGTGCGCCCCGCTAGGATAGCGAACACTTGTTCGAACGAAATGACGGCGCCGACAGCCAGGGGACCGAGGCCGCAGTGGCAGACCAACTCATCATCCGGGGCGCCCGGGAGCACAATCTCAAAGACATCTCGCTCGACCTGCCGCGTGACTCGCTGATCGTCTTCACCGGGCTGTCCGGCTCCGGCAAGAGCTCGCTGGCCTTCGACACGATCTTCGCCGAGGGGCAGCGTCGCTACGTCGAGTCGCTCTCGGCGTACGCCCGGCAGTTCCTGGGTCAGATGGACAAGCCCGACGTGGACTTCATCGAAGGGCTCTCGCCGGCGGTGTCGATCGACCAGAAGTCGACGTCGAAGAACCCCCGCTCGACGGTCGGGACCATCACCGAGGTCTACGACTACCTCCGCCTCCTCTACGCCCGCGCCGGCCGCCCCCACTGCCCGACCTGCGGCGCGCCGATCGAGCGGCAGACCCCGCAGCAGATCGTCGACCGGATGCTGGGTCTGGAGGAGGGCCGGCGGTTCCAGGTGCTGGCGCCGGTGATCCGCGGTCGCAAGGGCGAGTACGTCGATCTGTTCCGGCAGCTGCAGGCCCAGGGCTTCTCGCGCGCTCGGATCGACGGAGACATCCACCCGCTCGACAACCCGCCGACGCTCAACAAGCAGCAGAAGCACACCATCGAGGTGGTCATCGACCGGCTCGCGGTCAAGGCGTCGTCCAAGCGTCGTCTCACCGACTCCGTCGAGACGGCGCTCGGGCTGGCCGGCGGCCTGGTCGTGGTCGACTTCGTGGACCTGGCCGATGACGACCCCCAGCGCGAGATGCGCTTCTCCGAGCGGATGGCCTGCCCCAACGAGCACGCCATCGACACCGACGAGCTGGAGCCGAGGTCGTTCTCGTTCAACTCGCCCTTCGGTGCCTGCCCCGAGTGCCACGGGCTCGGCACCCGGATGGAGGTCGACCCCGAGCTGGTGGTCCCCGACCTCGGGGCCACGTTGGGCGAGGGAGCCGTCGCCCCGTGGAGCGGCGCCCACGTCGCGGACTACTTCCTCCGGCTGCTGCATGCCCTCGGCGAGGAGCTCGACTTCGATCTCAACACCCCGTGGGAGAAGATCCCGGCCAAGGCGCGCAAGTCGATCATCGAGGGCCACGCGACCAAGGTCCACGTGGTGACGACCAACCGCTACGGCCGGCAGCGGGCCTACTACGCCCAGTTCGAAGGTGTCCGCACCTACATCGAGCGCCGACATCGGGAGGCCGAGTCCGACACGAGTCGGGAACGCTTCGAGGGCTTCATGCGTGAGGTCGCGTGCCCGGCGTGCCGCGGGAGCCGCCTCAAGCCGGTCTCGATGTCGGTCACCCTCGGTGGCCGCAGCATCGCCGAGGTGTGCGCACTGCCGATCAACGAGGCGTCCGACTTCCTGCGCGAGCTCGACCTGAGTGCCCGGGAGAAGCAGATCGCCGAGCGGGTGCTCAAGGAGATCCAGGAGCGGCTCCGGTTCCTGCTCGACGTCGGTCTTGACTACCTCTCGCTGAACCGTCCGTCCGGGTCGCTGTCGGGGGGTGAGGCGCAGCGCATCCGGCTGGCCACCCAGATCGGCGCCGGCCTGGTCGGCGTGCTCTACGTGCTCGACGAGCCCTCGATCGGGCTCCACCAGCGCGACAACCAGCGGCTGATCGAGACCCTGAGACGGCTCCGGGACCTCGGCAACACGTTGATCGTGGTGGAGCACGACGAGGAGACCATCCGGACCGCCGACTGGATCGTCGACATCGGCCCGGGCGCCGGTGAGCACGGCGGCCAGGTCGTCCACAGCGGCGCCGTGAAGGACCTGCTCACGCACCCCGACTCGCTGACGGGTCAGTACCTCTCCGGCCGTCGCGAGATCCCGGTCCCGGAGGTGCGTCGACCGCGCACCAAGGGCCGTGACCTGGTGGTGCACGGTGCCCGGGAGCACAACCTCCAGGACCTCACCGTGAGCTTCCCCCTGGGGTTGTTCGTCGCGGTCACCGGCGTCTCCGGTTCCGGCAAGTCGACGCTGGTCAACGACATCCTCTACACCTCCCTGGCCAAGCAGATCTACAACGCCCGGGCGGTGCCCGGGCGGCACACCAGGATCACCGGCGTCGACCATGTCGACAAGGTCATCCATGTCGACCAGTCGCCGATCGGGCGGACGCCGAGGTCCAACCCCGCGACGTACACCGGGGTCTTCGACCATGTGCGCAAGCTGTTCGCCTCGACGCCGGAGGCGAAGATGCGCGGCTACCTCCAGGGTCGGTTCTCCTTCAACGTCAAGGGCGGGCGCTGTGAGGCCTGCGCGGGCGACGGCACGATCAAGATCGAGATGAACTTCCTGCCGGACGTCTACGTGCCCTGCGAGGTGTGCCACGGCGCGCGCTACAACCGCGAGACGCTCGAGGTCCACTACAAGGGCAAGACCATCGCCGAGGTCCTGGACATGCCGATCGAGGAGGCCGCGGACTTCTTCGCGGCCGTGCCGCCGATCTCACGGCATATGAAGACACTGTGCGAGGTCGGCCTCGGCTACGTCCGCCTCGGCCAGCCGGCGACGACGCTGTCGGGTGGGGAGGCGCAGCGTGTGAAGCTGGCCTCCGAGCTGCAGAAGCGGTCGACCGGGCGCACCGTCTACGTGCTCGACGAGCCCACCACGGGCCTGCACTTCGAGGACATCCGCAAACTGCTGCTGGTGCTCGGCAGGCTCGTCGACCAGGGCAACTCCGTGCTGGTCATCGAACACAACCTCGACGTGATCAAGACCGCGGACTGGATCGTCGACATGGGCCCCGAGGGAGGCTCCCGCGGAGGCCTCGTCGTCGCCGAGGGCACTCCCGAGCAGGTCGCGGACGATCCAGACAGCCACACCGGCCACTTCCTCCGGTCGCTGTTGGCGGGTGGCCGCGCGGGAGCCGCCCCGGGCGGACGCAGCCGTGGTCGTACGACCAAAGGGCAGTCCCGCAAGGTAGGCACCCGTGGCTAGGGTTGAGCCTTCGACCGCCCACCTCGAGGAGTTCGCGATGACCAGGGAGCCCGGCACGGAGCCACCCAGCCACGAAGGATTGAGCCACGAAGGGCCGAAGCACGACGGCCTGAGTCGTCGGACGATGATGGCGGGCGTGGCCGCCACCGGCATCGGCGCGAGCGTCCTGGTGGCCTGCGGGAGCGGGTCCGACGGTGACGCGGCCGGGACCGGTGCCTCGAGCCCCGCGTCGGAGGGGTCCAGCCCCGCGTCGGAGGGGTCCAGCCCGAGTGGCGATGAGCCGCTGGCTGCCACGGGCGACATCGAGGTCGGCGGGGCAGTCTTCCTGGAGGAGCCGAGCGTGGTGATCACCCAGCCGGTGGCGGGTGAGTTTCACGCCTTCGATCGAACGTGCACCCACCGGCAGTGCCCGGTGCTCGACCTGGTCGAGGGCAACATCCACTGCGACTGCCACCAAAGCATGTTCTCGGCGACCGACGGGTCCCCGGTGTCGGGCCCGGCGACGGCTCCGCTGGCGGCGTTCGAGATCTTGGTCGACGGGGACCAGATCCTGCCTGCCTGAGCCGGCGGACTCCCGCCGCACCGGTCTGAACCACTCGGCCCAGTCTGCGCAAGCCGACCCCTGGACCCTGCGGCGCTCCTAGCCTGGGCGATTGGCCCAGGAGAGGAGCGTCGGTGGTGTCACGCCTGACCCGGAGCGCGGTGACCGCGGCCGCGTCGGCGGCCCTGATCGGGGGCATGGGAGGCGGCTCGGCTGCCGCCACGCCGCAGACGCTGCCGGTCGCCGGCACCGTGCTCGTGGTGCCCTCGGAAGCGCCCACCGCAGAGCCGACCTACCTGCTGCAGACCGATGACGGCGACCTGCTGAGACTCGACGCGGACTTCGGCGAGGACGTTGCCGGCTCTCGGTTCCGCGGTCACGTCAGGACCCCGTGGCCATCGACGTCCGCCGGGGAGCAGCTGCGGCGTGCCGACCGGCTCCAGACCGCGGTGGACGTGGCGTCCTACGCCTTGGCGGCACCCGAGCAGACCGCTGCCGCCGCGGCCACGCACCGGTGGTTCGTCGCGGTGCCCGGCAACTTCGGTGCCCTCGGCATGACCGACGCGCAGGTCATGGCGAAGGTCGGCTGGGCGGCCGACTTCTGGACAGCCCAGGCCAACGGCGCCATCGCCGACATCGCGGTGCCCGCGGGGATCACTCGCTACACCGCGACGGCGACCTCGGAGTCCGCGGGATGCGGCCTGAGCGGGAGCGACTTCTCCGCCACCGTCACGGAGGCTGCTGCGAAGTTCCCGGGGGCCAACTTCAGCGGCGGAGACCAGCTGCTCGTCCTGGTGCCGCCCAGCTGCGCCTCTGGGGGCACCACGGGGCGCGGCACCATCGGCGCGGTGTCCTTCGCCCGCGGCGGCTACAGCATCTCCAAGGCAGACCCCGCCATCTTCGAGTGGACCCTCGCGCACGAGCTCGGACACAACTACGGCTACGGGCATGCCGCCCTCGGACCGTGCACGCCCACCTGCGCCAGGGAGTACGGCGACTACTACAGCGTCATGGGTGGTGTCGTCAGCGGGTTGCCGGTGCCACCCGCGCTCGGCACCCGGTCGCGCCGGCTCCAGGGCATCCTCGATCCCGGTGAGGTGGAGACGATCACCGGCGGCGACACCACGACCACGCTCAGCCGCACCCTCAACCCGCGCAGCGCGAGCTCCGGACTGCGGAGCCTGAGCCTGACCGACCCGAGCACCGGCGCCGTCTACGACCTCGACTACCGCTCGGGCGGGGGCGTCGATGCCGGCTCCTACTACACGCTCGGCACGTCGGCGACGTCGTACCGCAAAGGCATCGTCGTGGAGATCGCGAACGGCAGCAACGCGATCACGCTGCTTCCGGACGCGGCCGGCCGCAAGGCCATGGTCCCCGGCGACTCGTTCTCGCTAGGAGACCTCACGGTCACCGTGAACGCGATGTCGACGACGGGGGCGACGGTCTCCGTGACGGTTCCCGGCGGCGTCCCCGACTATCCCACCGTCGGTGCCGTGTCCTTGTCGGCGCCGCCGCGGGTCGGCGTCTCGGTGTCGGCGGCGCTGAGCGGCTGGAGTCCTGCGCCAGCCTCGGCGTCTTACGAGTGGCTGGCGGACGGAATCCCGATCCCGGGCGCCAGCGGGTCGTCCTACGTGCCCGCGGGCGGACTCGCCGGTCGCCAGTTGGGCGTGCGCGTCACCGCGGTCGCCCCCGGCTACCAACCGGCCCTGGCCACCAGCCCGTCGGGCAGGGTCGCCACGGGGACGATCAGCCTCACCGGAGCAGTCGGGGTGGACGGCGACCCTCGGGTGGGATCGACGCTGACCTGCCGGACGCCGACGGTGCACCAGCCGGCGACCGGGGTGGCCACGGCCTACTCCTGGACCGTCGCAGCGGCGCCCCTCGCGAGTGCGACGAACGAGACCTTCACCCCGGGTGCCGACCAGCTCGGGCAGACGCTGGGCTGCCAGGCGACGCTGACGGCCCCGGGCTACGCGTCCGTGGTCGCTGCCGCCACCGCGGCCGCGCCCGTCGCCAAGGGGCTGCTGACGACGAGCAAACCGACCATCCGCGGCCGACACCGGGTCGGGCGCACCCTACGCATCGCGACCGGCGCCTGGACCCCGGGGACGACCCTGCGCTACCGATGGTTCGTGGCGGGGCAGCGAGTGCGACGAGCACACGGGCCGACCCTCAAGCTCGCCCCCCGGATGGCCGGCGACCGGGTGAAGGCGGTGGTGGTCGGCAAGCAACCGGGCTACGCGACGGGGCTGCGCAAGAGCCGGGCCACGCTGCGTGTGCGGCCCGCCTGAGCTGTCCGCTCCGGCCCGTAGGCTGGGCGGGTGCCCGCGTCCCGATCCAGCAACGCCTCTCGCGGGCCGCTGTCCTACCGGCCTGAGCCGGGCTCGATCCCGACCCAGCCGGGCGTCTACCGGTTCCGCGACGCGCGCGGCCGAGTGATCTACGTCGGCAAGGCCAAGAACCTCAGGGCCCGGCTGTCGTCGTACTTTCAGGACATCGCCGGACTCCACGCTCGCACCGCCACCATGGTCACCTCGGCGACGTCGGTGGACTGGACCGTGGTGGCCACGGAGGTCGAGGCGCTGCAGCTGGAGTACTCCTGGATCAAGGAGTTCGACCCGCGCTTCAACGTGAAGTACCGCGACGACAAGTCCTACCCGTGGCTCGCGGTCACCGTCGGTGAGGAGTTCCCGCGGGTGATGGTCGGGCGTGGGGCCAAGCGCAAGGGCACCCGCTACTTCGGGCCCTACAGTCACGCGTGGGCGATCCGGGACACGGTCGACCAGCTGCTCCGGGTCTTCCCGATGCGCTCGTGCACCAACGGCGTCTTCAAGCGTTCGGGACAGATCGGCCGGCCGTGCCTGCTGGGCTACATCGACAAGTGCTCCGCCCCGTGCGTCGGCCGGATCTCGGCGGAGGAGCACCGCCAGATCGTGGACGACTTCTGCGACTTCGTCGCGGGCAACACCTCGGCGTTCGTCAAGCGTCTGGAGCGTGCGATGTACGCCGCCTCCGAGGTCTTGGACTTCGAGAAGGCCGCCCGCCTGCGAGACGACCTCGGAGCCCTGCACCGGACGCTGGAGAAGCAGGCGGTGGTGCTGGGGGACGCCACCGACGCCGACGTCATCGCGTTCGCCGAGGACCCGCTCGAGGTGGCCGTGCAGATCTTCTATGTGCGTGGCGGCCGGGTTCGTGGCCAGCGTGGCTGGGTGGCCGACCGCGTCGACGAGGCAGACACCGGCGAGCTCGTGGAGCACTTCCTGCTCCAGCAGTACGCCGGAGAGGCCGACAGCATCCCGCGGGAGATCCTGGTCCCGGCCGCGCCTCCGGACGCCGACACCCTCGAGCAGTTGTTGGGGGAGCTGCGCGGGTCGAAGGTGTCCGTGCGGGTTCCGCAGCGCGGCGACAAAAGGGCGCTCCAGGAGACGGTGGCCCGCAACGCCGGTCAGGCCCTGGCCCTGCACAAGACCAAGCGGGCCAGCGACCTGACCACCCGCAGCCGCGCCCTGGAGGAGATCCAGGTAGCGCTGGGGCTCGACGATGCGCCGTTGCGGATCGAGTGCTACGACGTCTCCAACCTCCAGGGCACCGAGGTGGTCGCGTCCATGGTCGTCTTCGAGGACGGCCTGGTCCGCAAGGGGGAGTACCGCCGATTCGTGATCCGCGGGGTCGACGGGCAGAACGACGTGGCCTCCATGCACGAGGTGATCACCCGGCGGTTCCGGCGGCTGCTCGACGAGCAGGCGAAGATCGGTGAGGTGCAGCCGTCTCCTCCGGCGGGCCGGGCGGACCTGCCGACGGCGCGGGCCCAGCCTGAGGACCCGCCCGCCCCGCTCCTCGTCGATCCCGAGACCGGAAGGCCCCGCAAGTTCGCCTATGCGCCGGGCCTGGTCGTCGTGGACGGCGGGCCACCTCAGGTGGCGGCGGCGCAGCGGGCCCTCGACGAGCTCGGCATCGACGACATCCCGGTCTGTGGTCTCGCGAAGCGGCTGGAGGAGGTCTGGCTGCCCACGCAGGAGGATCCCGTCATCCTGCCGCGGACCTCGGAGGGCCTCTATCTCTTGCAGCGGGTGCGCGACGAGGCGCACCGCTTCGCGATCGCCCACCACCGCAACCGACGCTCCAAGACCATGGTCGAGAGCCTGCTCGATGACGTGCCTGGTCTCGGCGAGGTGCGTCGCACGACGCTGGTGAAGCACTTCGGCTCGCTCAAGAAGCTCCGGGCTGCCACCGTGGCGGAACTGGCGATGGTGCCCGGCATCGGGGAGCGCACGGCGACGGCGATCAAGGACGCGGTCGAGCAACGGGCGGCGACCCGTCAGACTGTCGCCATCAACACCGCGACAGGCGAGATGGAGGAGGGCTGATGGGCGGCGAGACCGAGGCCGACGCCGGGGGCCGCACCAGCGGACAGGTGGTCGTCGTGACCGGCATGACGGGCGCGGGTCGGAGCACCGCCGCGAAGGAGCTCGAGGATCTCGGCTTCTACGTGGTCGACAACATGCCGCCCAGCCTGCTGCGCGACGTGGTCCGCTTGGTGGACGAGAGCCGCGGGTCGGGACAGCCGATCGCCGTCGTGGTCGACGTACGCTCCGGGTCGTTCTTCGACTCGCTCCAGGCCAACCTCGCGCACGGCGTGACCGGACGGCGGACCACCCTGGTGTTCCTGGAGGCCAGCGACGAGGTGCTGGTCCGTCGACAGGAGGCCGCCCGCCGGCCGCATCCCCTGCAAGGCAGCGGTCGACTGCTCGACGGCCTGCAGCGCGAGCGCCAGGTGCTGGCAGTGCTGCGCGGCGAGGCCGACCTGGTCGTGGACACCTCCAACCTCAACGTGCATCAGCTCAAGGAGCGGATGGCCGAGGCGTTCGGCACCCCGGACACGGTCGGGCTCAAGGTCACCGTGGTCAGCTTCGGGTTCAAGTACGGCATCCCGGTCGATGCCGACTTCGTGGCGGACATGAGGTTCCTCCCCAACCCGTTCTGGGTGCCAGAGCTCCGCCCGAAGACCGGCCAGGACCCCGCCGTCGCGCGCTACGTGTCGGAGCGCCCGGCCGCCGCAGCGTTCCTCGACCAGTACCTCCCCGTTCTCGGGACGGCGGCCACGGGCTACCTCACCGAAGGCAAGCGCTTCATGACGGTCGCCGTGGGCTGCACGGGCGGCAAGCACCGCAGCGTCGCCATGACCGAGGAGATCGCCAGGCGGCTCGCCGACCAGGGGTACGACGTCCGTGCCGAGCACCGCGATCTCGGGAGGGAGTGACGTGACTCCTCACGCGCTGCGGGTCGTGGCGCTGGGAGGCGGCCACGGCCTGCACGCGTCCCTGTCGGCGTTGCGCCGGGTCGTGGACGACCTCACGGCGGTGGTCACGGTCGCGGACAACGGCGGCTCCTCGGGGCGGCTGCGCGGGGAGTTCGGGATGCTGCCTCCGGGCGACCTGCGGATGGCGTTGGCGGCACTCTGCGGCGACGATGCCTGGGGCCGCACCTGGGAGCGCGTGGTGCAACACCGGTTCGCCGGCGACGGCGAGATGGCCGGCCACGCGGTCGGCAACCTGCTGATCGTGGGCCTGTGGGACCTCTTCGGCGACCCCGTCGAGGGGCTGCGGTGGGTGGGCGAGCTGCTGGGCGCCCAAGGGCGGGTGCTGCCGATGGCGCTCACCCCGATGGACATCCATGCCGAGATCCGTGGGCTGGACCGTGCCGACCCGACGTCGCTGACCACCGTCCGCGGCCAGGTCGAGGTCGCCGGCACCGAGGGCATCGTGTCCTCGGTCCGTCTCGAGCCGATCGATCCGCCCGCCTGTCCCGAGGCCGTCGAGGCGATCCTCGCGGCCGACTGGGTCGTGCTGGGACCGGGGTCGTGGTACACCTCCGTCATCCCGCACCTGCTGGTGCCGCAGCTGCGCGAGGCGTTGGTGCGCACCGATGCCCGGGTCCTGGTCAACCTCAATCTCGAGGCCCAGCAGGGTGAGACCGCCGGCTACGGACCGCTGGACCATCTGGGTGCGCTGCACGAGCACGCGCCCGACCTCCAGATCGCCACCGTGCTGGCCGACCCGACCACCGTGGCCGACGGCGAGGAGCTCGCCAGCGCGGTCGCCTCCTGGGGGGGAGAGCTGATCATCGCCCCTGTGGCCCGGACCGACGGCAGCCCCCGGCACGACGCTGTCCGGCTGGCCGCGGCGTACCACCAGATCCTGTCGCCCGACGCGCCAGAAACAGGGCCAGGCACGCGTCGAGGGTGATTGACGGGCATGCGAAGATGCGCGCATGGCGATGACGGCGCAGGTCAAGGCTGAGCTGGCCTCCACCCAGATCACCAAGACCTGCTGCCGCAAGGCTGAGGTGGCCTCGATGCTGCGGTTCGCCGGCGGGCTGCACATCGTCAGCGGCAAGATCGTGGTCGAGGCCGAGCTCGACACCGGTGCCGCGGCCCGGCGTCTGCGCAAGGATGTGGCGGAGGTCTACGGCCATGACTCCGACGTCGTGGTGGTGCAGGGCAACGGGCTGCGCAAGGGCACCCGCTATGTCGTTCGCGTGATCAAGGACGGCGAGGCTCTCGCTCGTCAGACCGGACTGCTCGACGGCCGAGGGCGTCCGGTCCGGGGGCTGCCCCCCGCCGTGGTGTCCGGTGGCGGCTGCGACGCCGTGGCCGCGTGGCGCGGGGCGTTCCTGGCCCACGGGTCGCTGACCGAGCCCGGCCGCTCCTCATCGATGGAGGTGACCTGCCCGGGTCCCGAGGCGGCGCTGGCGCTGGTCGGCGTGGCCCGACGGCTCGGCATCCAGAGCAAGGCGCGTGAGGTGCGCGGCGTCGACCGGGTGGTGATCCGCGACGGCGACGCCATCGGCGCGCTGCTCACCCGGTTGGGCGCTCACGAGTCGTTGATGGCCTGGGAGGAGCGCCGGATGCGCCGCGAGGTGCGGGCCACGGCAAACCGGCTCGCCAACTTCGACGACGCCAACCTGCGCCGTTCCGCCCGAGCCGCTGTCGCGGCCGGGGCGCGGGTGGAGCGGTCCCTGGAGATCCTGGCCGAGGACGTCCCGGACCATCTCCGGATGGCCGGCAGCCTGCGTCTCGAGCACAAGCAGGCGTCCCTGGAAGAGCTCGGCCAGCTGCACGACCCGGTCCTCACCAAGGACGCGATCGCGGGCCGGATCAGGCGGCTGCTGGCGATGGCGGACAAGCGAGCCGAGGAGCTCGGGATCCCCGACACGGAGGCGTCGTTGACCGCGGAGATGCTGGCCGAGGACGGCTGAGCACAGGTTCGCCGCTTCGCCGCGCGATCCGCGGTGGCCCGTGACCGGTACGTACCGCGGACGCCGCGTATGCCGTGACCGGTGCACGCTATAGGGTCGAAGTGACCGGCACTGCTGGCCGCTATTGCGGCGTGTCGCGTCACATCCGAGGGAAACCCCCCAACCCAGGGACGAGGAGTAGTCATCGTGACTGTTCGTGTTGGTATCAACGGCTTCGGCCGCATCGGCCGCAGCTTCTTCCGCGCCGTGCAGGCCTCCGGAGCGGACATCGAGATCGTGGCCGCCAACGACCTGATGGACAACAAGACCATCGCCCACCTGCTGAAGTACGACTCCGTCCTCGGGGTGCTGCAGGACGACGTCTCCTTCGACGCCGATTCGATCACCGTGGGTGGCAAGACGATCCGAGTCTTCGAGGAGCGCGACCCCGCCGCGATCGCCTGGGGCGACTCCGGTGCCGACGTCGTGATCGAGGCGACCGGGATCTTCACCGACGCCACCAAGGCACACGCGCACATCGACGGTGGCGCCAAGAAGGTCATCATCTCCGCGCCGGCGACCAACGACGACGCCACCTTCGTGATGGGCGTCAACCATCTGGACTACGACCCGGCCAACCACCACGTCATCTCCAACGCCTCGTGCACCACGAACTGTCTGGCGCCGATGGCCAAGCCGCTGTCCGACGAGCTCGGCATCGTCAAGGGCCTGATGACCACGGTGCACGCCTACACCTCGGACCAGAACCTCCTGGACGGCCCGCACCGGGACCTGCGCCGTTCGCGCGCCGCTGCGCTGTCGATCATCCCGACCTCGACCGGTGCCGCCAAGGCGATCGGCCTGGTCATGCCCGAGCTCAAGGGCAAGCTCGACGGCTACGCGCTGCGGGTGCCGACCCCGACCGGCTCGGCAACCGACCTCACCTTCGAGGCCGGGCGCGAGACGTCGGTCGAGGAGGTCAACGCGATCGTCAAGGCCGCGGCCGAGGGCCCGTTGAAGGGCTTCCTGAAGTACACCGAGGACCCGATCGTCTCTGCCGACATCGTCACCGACCCGCACTCCTGCATCTTCGACTCGGGTCTGACCAAGGTGATCGGCAACCAGGTCAAGGTCGTCGGCTGGTACGACAACGAGTGGGGCTACTCCAACCGCGTCATCGACCTCGTGCTGCACGTCGGCGCCTCCCTCTGAGGGCGGTCGCCGTGTCCGATCTGTCCTCCCTGGGGGAGTTGCGCGGCAAGCGGGTGCTGGTCCGCTCGGACCTGAACGTCCCGTTGGACGGCACCACCATCACCGACGACGGCCGGATCCGCGCGAGCGTCCCGACCATCCGGGAGCTGGCCGAGGCCGGTGCCCGCGTGGTCGTGACCGCGCACCTCGGCCGGCCCAAGGGATCGCCCGACCCGGCGTTCTCCCTGGCGCCGGTGGCAGTCCGACTCGGTGAGCTGCTCGGTCAGCCGGTCCACTTCGCCGGCGACACCGTGGGGGAGAGCGCCCGCGAGGTCGTGTCCGCCCTCGAGGACGGGCAGGTGGCGGTGCTGGAGAACGTCCGCTTCAACGAGGGCGAGACCAGCAAGGACGATGCCCTGCGGGGTGCCTTCGCCGACCAGCTCGCGGCGCTCGCCGACGCCTTCGTGTCCGACGGCTTCGGGGTCGTGCACCGCAAGCAGGCGTCGGTCTACGACGTCGCGCTGCGTCTCCCGTCGGCCATGGGCGGGCTCGTGGCCAAGGAGATCGGGGTGCTGCGGCGCCTCACCGTCGATCCGGCGCGGCCCTACGTGGTCGTGCTCGGCGGCTCGAAGGTCTCCGACAAGCTGGGCGTGATCGACAACCTGCTCGGCAAGGCCGACAAGCTGCTGATCGGCGGCGGGATGGTGTTCACCTTCCTGGCCGCCCAGGGTCACGAGGTCGGCCAGAGCCTGCTCGAGCCGGACCAGCTCGACACCTGCCGGGCCTATCTCCAACGGGCCGCCGACACCGGCGTCGAGATCGCGCTGCCGGCCGACATCGTGGTGGACACCGCGTTCCCGTCCGGCGACCGGGAGCCGCAGCCGCGCGTGGTGGCAGCCTCGGAGATCCCGGGCGATGCGCTCGGGCTCGACATCGGCCCCGAGGCGGGGGTCGCGTTCGCGGCCGCCCTGGCCGACGCCCAGACGGTCTTCTGGAACGGTCCGATGGGCGTCTTCGAGGTGGACGCCTTCGCCGAGGGCACCCGCGCCGTGGCGCAGGCGCTCACCACCGTGCCGGGACTCAGCGTCGTCGGCGGTGGTGACTCCGCCGCCGCCGTGCGCAAGCTCGGTTTCCAGGAGTCGGCGTTCGGCCACATCTCGACCGGCGGCGGCGCCAGCTTGGAGTTCCTGGAGGGCAAAGAGCTGCCAGGGATCGCCGTCCTCGAACGCGGCGCGTGACCGCGCCGGCGTACGCACCACCTTCGGAAAGGACCTCATGACCGGCTCCCGCACCCCGCTGATGGCGGGGAACTGGAAGATGACCCTCAACCACCAGGAAGCAGTCGTCCTGGTCCAGAAGCTCGCGTGGACGCTGTCTGACAAGCGCCACGACTACGACCGGGTCGAGGTCGTGGTGGTCCCGCCGTTCACGGACCTGCGTTCGGTGCAGACGCTCGTCGACGGCGACCGGCTGTCCTTGAAGTACGCCGCTCAGGATGTCTCGGTGCACGAGAGCGGCGCCTACACGGGCGAGATCTCGGCCGCCATGCTCGCGAAGCTCGGTTGCTCCTACGTCGTGGTCGGACACAGCGAGCGCCGGGAGTACCACCAGGAGTCCGACCAGACGGTCAATGCGAAGGCCCACGCCGCCCACGGCGCGGGCATGACGCCCATCGTGTGTGTCGGTGAGGGCCTGGAGATCCGCCAGGCCGGCGAGCACGTGCCCTACACGCTGGCCCAGGTCGACGGTTCGTTGGCCGGGTTCAGCGACGAGCAGATCGCCGAGCTGGTCGTGGCCTACGAGCCCGTCTGGGCGATCGGCACCGGCGAGGTGGCGACTCCAGACGATGCGCAGGAAGTGTGCGCCGCGATCCGGGGGCGGATCCGGGAGTCTCACGGCGACGCTGCCGCTGACGGCGTCCGCATCCTGTACGGCGGCTCGGTGAAGGCCGCCAACGTGGCCGGGATCATGGAGAAGGCTGACGTGGACGGCTGCCTCGTGGGGGGCGCCAGCCTCCAGGCCGACGAGTTCGGCGGCATCTGCCGGTTCTACGACATGCCTGTCCTGTGATCCGGCAGCGCTGATCTCGAACACGTGACGTAGGCTCTCTCTGTGACTCTCGCTCTGACCCTCTTGCTCATGCTTGCCAGCACCGTGATGATCGTGCTGGTGCTGCTGCACAAGGGCCGCGGCGGAGGCCTCTCGGACATGTTCGGCGGTGGCATGTCGAGCTCCCTCGGGGGTTCGTCGGTTGCCGAGCGCAACCTCGACCGGTTGACGGTCGGGACCGGGTTGATCTGGTTCGCATGCGTCATCGCACTCGGGTTGATCTACGCCTATCAGTGAAAGCTCCATAGTCACCGCCGGCCACGGCCGGGGGCTGATCCGAAGTCTCTCGATCCCGAAAGGATGCTCGCGTTGGCTGGTGGAGGAAACGCGATTCGCGGGAGCCGGGTAGGTGCCGGTCCCATGGGCGAAGCCGAGCGTGGCGAGGCCGCGCCGCGGCAGGCTGTCGCCTACTACTGTTCGCATGAGCATCGTTCGGTGGTGACGTTCGCCGTCGAGGCGCAGGCGCCGAACTCCTGGGACTGTCCCAAGTGCGGGCTCCCGGCGTCGCGCGACGAGGAGAACCCGCCTCCGGCGCCTCGGATCGAGCCCTACAAGACGCACCTGGCCTACGTGAAGGAGCGCCGCTCCGACGCTGAGGCCAAGGACATCCTGGACGAGGCCGTGCAGCTGCTGCGGAGTCGGCGGAAGTCAGGCGACGTCATCTTCTGACGAGTGCTCGCCGGGGCGGTCAGAGGACAACGCTCGCCCGGTCATGTCAGACGTGAGGCCGCCGGTTCGTCGACGTACCACACCGTGCGCTCGCGCCCTCTGACGCGGGCCGCGGGGAGCCGTTCGTCCCGACCCGGATCGGTCGGGACCTGCGCCTCGGCAGAGGCACGAGCGACCGCGTCCGCTTTCGCGCCGCCGGAGACCACGAACCACACCTGGCGCGCCTGGTTGAGGGCGGGCAGGGTCAGGGTGATGCGCTGCGGCGGTGGCTTCGGGGAGCCGGTGACCGCGACCGCGAGTTCCTCAGCGCGCAGCTGCGGGAACGCTGGGAACAGCGAGGCGACGTGGCCGTCCGGGCCCACGCCGAGCATCACTACCTCGAACTCCTCGCCGCGGTGCTCGCGCAGCTCGCGGGCGTAAGCCGCGGCGCCGGCGTGCACGTCGAGGGCACCCAGGGTGGACGGCATCTCGTGCACCTGGCCGGCCGGGACGCCGACGACGTCGACGAAGTCCGCCCGCGCCTCGCCGGCATTGCGCTCCTCGCTGCCGGGCGCCACGAAGCGCTCGTCGCCCCACCAGACGTGGACCCGCGTCCAGTCGACCTCCGACGTGGGACCCAGCCGTGCGAGAGCACGGTGGATGGCCGCCGCGATCGTGCCGCCGGTCAGGGCCAGGTGCGGATCGCGTCCCTCGCTCTGGGCCGTCACCAGCACGCCCAGCAGGTCTTCGGCGACCTGGTCGGCCAGCTCCTCCGGCCGCCCGGCCACGTGCCACTCGCTCATGAGCCGGCGTGCGCCTTCTGATGGAGCTTGACCAGGCGCCGGGCCGTGCGGGCGTAGACCTCGTCCTCGTCGAGGCGGCGCAGCTCCTCGGCCAGCAGGCTCGGCAGGTCGCGCCGCTTGAGCGCCACGGGTCGGTCGGGCTGGTCGGGGGAGGAGAACGTCGCGAGCTTCCCGTCGCCCCGCGAGATCCGCACGGGACCGTCGGCGGTGTCGAGGACCACCTCGGTGATCCCCGGACCCCGCGACCGGTGCCGGGCCACGGGAACCTTGAGTCGATCGCTGAGCCAGGCGGTGAGCAGGTCCGCGCTGGGACTGATCCGCTGAGCGGTCACAGCGGCACCGGTGACCTTCGCGGGATGCTGGTCGAGGGCGGCGGCCAGCAGCGCCCGCCACGGGGTGATCCTGGTCCAGGCGAGGTCGGTGTTGCCGGGGGCGTAGGCCGCGCACTGGTCGAAGATCGCCGTGGTCTTGCCCCGGGACACGAACGCCGCGTCGGTGATCCGGCGCCGGGCGAGCCGTCCGAGGGGATCCTCCGCGGGGTCGGCCGGGTGGTCGGCAGGCCACCACGCTGCCACCGGGGAGTCCGGGAGGAGGAGCGGAAGCACGACCGACTCGGGGTGGTGCACCACCGGCCCGGCCAGGCGGATCAGGGCGGTCTCACCGGTCCAGCCGTGACCGACGCCGACCTGAGCATTGACCTCGGCCCGTCCGCGAGCGCTCCCGAGGATCACTCCCAGCACCCGCGCGGGGTGCTCGTGGGAGGCCTGCCGAGCCGCCGTCATCGCGTCCTGGGCGCGGTCCTCGTCCACCACGATCACCAGGGTCATCACCATGCCCATGGCGGGGCTCCCGGCGTGGATCCGCTGGCGGACGAACTCGCCGGCGATCTCGGCGGCGTTGGTGTCGAGGAGCTCTTTCATGGGCGCCTCCAGGTGCGTCCGTCACGGGCCAGCATGGCATCCGCCGAGGCCGGGCCCCAGGTGCCGGAGGGGTACTTCTCGGGCCGACCCTTCTTGGCCCAGTGCTCGAGGATCGGGTCCAGGATCTGCCAGGACAGCTCGACCTCCTCGTGCCGGGGGAACAGCGGCGGGTCACCGAGCAGGACGTCGAGGATCAGTCGCTCGTAGGCCTCAGGGGACGCCTCCGTGAACGAGCCGCCGTAGGCGAAGTCCATCGACACGTCCCGGATCTCCATCGCCGTGCCGGGCACCTTCGACCCGAACCGCAGCGTCATCCCCTCGTCGGGCTGCACGCGCACCACCAGGGCGTTCTGGGTGAGCTCCTCGGTCGCGGACGCCGCGAACGGCAGATGGGGCGCGCGCTTGAACACCACGGCCACCTCCGTGACTCGCCGGCCCAGCCGCTTGCCGGTGCGGAGATAGAACGGGACGCCCGCCCAGCGGCGGTTGTCGATCTCCAGCTTGATCGCGGCGTACGTCTCGGTGGTCGAGCGTGCCCCGATGCCCTCCTCCTCGCAGTAGCCGACCACCTCGACGCCACCGGCCCATCCCGGGGCGTACTGGCCGCGGGCCGTGGTGAGATCGAGCCGGCGGGGGAGCCGGACCGAGGACAGGACCTTGAGCTTCTCCTGGCGCAGGCTCTCGGCGTCGAACGACGTCGGCTCCTCCATCGCCACCAGGGCCATCAACTGCATCAGGTGGTTCTGGATGACGTCGCGGGCAGCACCGACCCCGTCGTAGTAGCCCGCGCGGCCACCGATGCCGATGTCCTCGGCCATCGTGATCTGCACGTGGTCGACGTACTTGGCGTTCCACAATGGCTCGAAGAGCTCGTTGGCGAAGCGCATGGCGAGGATGTTCTGGACCGTCTCCTTGCCGAGGTAGTGGTCGATCCGGAACACCGAGCCGCTGGGGAAGATCGGCGCCAGGATGTCGTTGAGCTCGCGGGCCGACTCCAGGTCGTGGCCGAACGGCTTCTCCACCACCACCCGGCGCCAGGACGTCTGCGTGGCCGCGGCATCGCGTGGTGCGGCCAGGCCGTGCTCCTGCAGCTGCTCGACCACCTGCCCGAAGAACTTCGGGGGGATGGAGAGATAGAAGGCGTGGTTGCCGCCGGTGCCCCGCACCGCGTCGAGCTCCTCGATGGTGCGTCGCAGGGTGTCGAAGGCCGCGTCGTCGGAGAAGTCGCCGGACACGAAGCGGAACCCCTCGCAGAGCTGGTCCCAGACCTCTTCGCGGAACTCGGTGCGTGCGTGCTCCCGGACCGAGTCGTGGACGATCTGGGCGAAGTCCTGGTCGGCCCAGTCGCGCCGGGCGAAGCCCACGAGCGAGAAGCCCGGCGGCAGCAGGCCACGGTTCGCCAGGTCGTAGATGGCCGGCATGACCTTCTTGCGCGCCAGATCGCCGGTGACGCCGAACAGCACCATCCCGCACGGCCCCGCGATCCGCGGGAGCCGACGGTCCTGGGGGTCGCGAAGCGGGTTGGCGACCGTCATCGGCGCTGCTGCCGGTAGTAGGTCACCAGCGCGCGGGTGGACGGGTCCTGATCGGCGAGCACGGCCTCGTCGCCCGCGACGGCGGGCGTCAGCTGCTGAGCGAGCTGCTTGCCGAGCTCGACACCCCACTGGTCGAAGCTGTCGATCCCCCAGACCACACCCTGGGTGAACGTGAGGTGCTCGTAGAGCGCGATCAGCTGCCCCAGCACGGACGGCGTCAGGGCCGGAGCCATGATCGAGGTGGTGGGCCGGTTGCCGGGGAACACTCTTGCCGGGGCGATGTCCTCCGGTGTGCCTTCCGCCCGTACCTCCTCGGCGGTCTTGCCGAAGGCCAGCGCCCTGGTCTGGGCGAAGAAGTTGGCCAGGAACAGCTCGTGGACGTCGACGTCGCCGTCGCGGAGGGGGTACGCCGGCTCGGCGAACGCGATGAAGTCCGCCGGGATCAGCTGTGTTCCCTGGTGGAGGAGCTGATAGAAGGCGTGCTGGCCGTTGGTGCCGGGCTCGCCCCAGAACACCTCACCGGTCGCGGTGGTGACGGGGGAGCCGTCCCAGCGGACACCCTTGCCGTTGGACTCCATCGTCAGTTGCTGGAGATAGGCCGGGAAGCGGTGCAGCAGCTGGGAATAGGGGAGGACCGCGTGGGTGCCGGCGCCCAGGAAGTTGGTGTACCACACGTTCAACAGGCCCATCAGCGCCGGCACGTTGCTGCCCAGGTCCGCGGTGCGGAAGTGCTCGTCCATGGCGTGCAGGCCGTCCAGGAACTCGGCGAAGCTCTTCGGCCCCAGGGCCACGGCGAGCGACGTCCCGATCGCCGAGGCGACGGAGTAGCGCCCGCCGACCCAGTCCCAGAACCCGAACGCGTTGGCGGGGTCGATGCCGAAGTCGGCGACCTTGTCCAGCGCCGTCGAGACCGCGACGAAATGCCGCGCCACGGCGGCGTCGCGCGCCTCGTCGCTGTCCTCGAGAGCGCCGGCCTCGCCCAGACGCTCCCAGAGCCAGGCGCGCGCCAGCCGCGCGTTGGTGAGCGTCTCGAGGGTGGTGAAGGTCTTGCTGGCGACGATGAAGAGTGTCGTGGCGGGGTCGAGCCCCACGAGGCTCTGGGCAAGGTCGGTCGGATCGATGTTGCTGACGAAGCGGCACTCCAGCCCATCCTGGACATAGGGCGCGAGAGCCTCGTAGGCCATGACCGGGCCGAGGTCGGAGCCGCCGATGCCGATGTTGACCACGTGGGTGATGCGCTGCCCGGTGACGCCGGTCCAGGCCCCCGACCGCACCTGGTCGGCGAAGTCGTAGACGCGGCGGAGCACGTCGTGGACGTCGGGCACCACGTTGTGGCCGTCGACCTCCACGACCGCATCGGCCGGAGCCCGCAACGCGGTGTGGAGCACCGCGCGCCCCTCGGTGACATTGATCCGCTGGCCCTCGAACATCGCCGCACGACGCTCGGTCAGACCGACTTCGTCGGCCAGGGCCAGCAGCGCGGCCAGCACGTCGTCGTCGAGGAGGTTCTTGGACAGGTCGACATGCAGGTCCGCTGCGGTGAACGTGAGCCGGTCTACACGACCCGGGTCGTCGGCGAACCAGGCGCGCAGGTCGGGCTCGTAGCCCGCGGCGAGCTCGCCCAGCCGGGCCCAAGCCTCGGTCGAGGCGGCGTCGACGGGCGGTGTCACGAGGAGGCTCCGGCCGTGCGGAGGTTGGCCTGGACGGTGTCGAGGAGCTCGTGCCACGAGGTCACGAACTTGTCGACGCCCTCGCGGATCAGCACCTCGATCACCTCGTCGTAGTCGACGCCGGCGTCGGCCAGCTCTTGCATCAAGTCGGCGGCGTCGGCGTAGTGGGGCCGGACCTGGTCACCGCGGAACACACCGTGGTCCGACACCGCGCGCAGCGTCTTCTCCGGCATCGTGTTGACCGTGTGGTCGACGGCGAGGTCGACGACGTACATGGTGTCGTCGTAGTCGGGGTTCTTGACTCCGGTCGAGGCCCACAGCGGGCGCTGCGACCGGGCACCGGCGGCGGCCAGCGACTCCCATCGTTCGCCCGCGAAGAACTCCTCGAACGCTTGGTAGGCGAGCCGGGCGTTGGCGATGCCGGCCTTGCCCTTGAGGCCGGCATCCGCGCCGGCCTCATCCAGGCGCCGGTCGATCTCGGAGTCCACGCGGGAGACGAAGAACGACGCCACGGAATGGATCGTCGACAGGTCCAAGCCTCGGTCGCGGGCTTGCTCCAGCCCGGCCACGTAGGCCTCCATCACGTGGGCGTACTGCTGGAGTCCGAAGATCAACGTGACGTTGACGCAGATGCCTTCGCCCAGGGCAGCGGTGATGGCCGGCCAGCCTTCGGGGGTGCCCGGGATCTTGATGTAGGCGTTGGGCCGGTCGACCTCGGCCCACAGGGTGCGGGCCGACTCCAGCGTCGCCGCAGTGTCGTGGGCCAGGTCGGGGGCCACCTCGATGGAGACCCGGCCGTCGACCCCGCCTGTGGCGTCGTGGACCGGCCGCATCAGGTCGCAGGCGTCGCGGACGTCGGTCGTGGTCAGCGCGAACACCGTGGCGTCGACGTCGGCGCCCTCGGCCGCGAGCTCTCTGACCTGGGCGTCGTACCGCTGGCCGTCGCTGAGTGCGCCCTGGAAGATCGTGGGGTTGGTGGTGACCCCCACGACGGAGTCGGTCTTCATCAGCTCGGCCAGGTTGCCCGTCTCGAGTCGGTCGCGAGACAGGTCGTCGAGCCAGATCGAGACCCCCGCGGCGGAGAGCTCCTGCAGTGCATCGGTCATGTGTTCCTCCGTGTCGTGAATGGACCTCGTCAGTCGCGAGTGGCCTTGAGGCTCTGCTGAGCGGCCTTGGCGACCGCCTGAGCCGTCAGGCCGAACTCGCGGTACAGCGTCTGGTAGTCGGCCGAGGCGCCGAAGTGCTCCAGCGAGACACAGCGTCCCGCGTCGCCCACGACCTCGTGCCAGCCCTGAGCGATGCCGGCCTCGACGCTGACCCGAGCGGACACCGACGGGGGCAGCACCCGGTCGCGGTAGCTGCGAGACTGCGCGGCGAACCACTCGCGACACGGCATCGACACGACCCGGGCGCGGACCCCCCGCCTGGCCAGCAGCGACCTCGCCTCGACGGCGAGCTGCACCTCGGAACCGGTGGCGACCAGGAGCACGTCGGGGTCACCGCCCTCGGCATCGAGCAGCACATAGCCGCCCTTGGCGGCGCCGCGCGCCGACGCGAACCCGTCCTTGCCGTGCGGCCACATCGGCACGTTCTGGCGGGTGAGCGCCAAGCCGGCAGGTCGGTCGGTGTGCTCGAGGATGGTCCGCCAGCAGACCGCCGTCTCGGCGGCGTCCGCCGGGCGTACGACGTCCAGGCCGGGGATCGCCCGCAGCGCGGCGAGATGCTCGACCGGCTGGTGGGTGGGCCCGTCCTCGCCCAGCCCGATCGAGTCGTGCGTCCAGACGTAGGTGACCGGTAGCCCCATCAAGGCGGCGAGCCGGACGGCCGGTCGCATGTAGTCGGAGAACACCAGGAACGTCCCGCCGTAGATCCGAGTGCCGCCGTGCAACGCGACGCCGTTCATCATCGAGCCCATGGCGTGCTCACGGATCCCGAAGTGCAGCACCCGGCCGTAGGGCGAGCCCGACCAGCTGTCGGTCTGCCACTTGGTCGGCGTCACCGACGGGACCCCGTCGAGGCTGGTGTTGTTGGACTCCGCCAGGTCGGCGGAGCCGCCCCACAGCTCTGGGAGCTCGCCGGCGATGGCGTTGAGCACCGCTCCGGACGCCTTGCGCGTGGACATCCCCTTCGGGTCGGGCTTGAAGGACGGCAGGGCGGTGGTCCAGCCATCGGGGAGCGCCAGGGTGGCCAGCCGCCGGTGCAGCGCGGCGGCGTCGGGGTGCGCCGTGGCCCAGGCCTTGAAATCGGCCTTCCACTCCCGATGTGCCTCCTTGCCGCGCGCCTTGAGCCTGCGGGTGTGCGAGAGCACGTCGCGGGCCACCGCGAAGCTCTTCTTCGGGTCCAGGCCCATCACCTTCTTGGTGGCGGCCACCTCGTCCGCACCCAGGGCGGAGCCGTGGGAGGCGCCGGTGTTCTGGGAGAGGGGGGCGGGCCAGGCGATGATCGTGTGCAGCACGATCAGGCTCGGCTTGCCGGTCTGGGCCTTCGCGGCGGAGAGGGCCTCCCACAGCGCGGGCACGTCCTCGTGATAGTCCCCACCCTGGGTGACGTCTCGCGTGAACCGCACGTGCTGGACGTGCCAGCCGTAGGCCTGGAACCGCTTGCCGACGTCCTCGCTGAACGCGATCCGGGTGTCGCCCTCGATCGAGATGCGGTTGAGGTCGTAGATCATGGTGAGGTTGCCGAGCTGCTGGTGGCCGGCGAACGACGCCGCCTCGGCGCTGACGCCCTCCTCGAGGTCGCCGTCGCTGCAGATGGCGTAGATGTGGTGGTCGAAGACGCTCTTGCCCGCGGCTGCGTCGGGGTCGTAGAGGCCGCGCTTGCGCCGCGCCGCCAAGGCCATGCCGACGGCGTTCCCCACGCCTTGGCCGAGCGGCCCGGTGGTGGTCTCGACGCCCGCGGTGTGCCCGTGCTCGGGGTGACCGGGAGTCAGCGAGCCCCAGGTGCGCAGCGCCTGGAGGTCCTTCAGCTCCAGGCCGAAGCCGCCCAGGAAGAGCTGCGCATAGAGAGTGATCGAGGAGTGCCCGGCCGAGAGCACGAACCGGTCGCGGCCCTCCCAGCTCGGGTCGGTGGGGTCGTGCCGCATCGCCTTCTGGAACAGCAGGTACGCGGCCGGTGCCAGGCTCATGGCCGTGCCCGGGTGACCGTTGCCAACCTGTTGCACGGCATCCATCGCGAGCGCGCGGGCCGCGTCCACCGCCCGGTCGTCGATCTCGGTCCAGTCCAGCCGCTCCGGCTTGGTCGTCACAGGCATCCTCTTCATCGGCGCGAGCCTCGGTCGGGCCCCGGCGGTCACGGGCAGGGACGAGCCTACTCAGCCCGGGCGATAGACTCGACCATCATCCCAGGGGGGACCGTGTGCCCCCTCCGCCCCAGGCTCCCGAGGTACCCGTGACCCACGTCGGCCATTCGCGTGCCGCGGCTGAGGCGACGGGTGCCGAGACCCCCGCGGATCCACGCGTGGGAGCACGCGACGTGATCGCGGCGTACGTCGGACTGACGAAACCGCGGGTGATCGAGCTGCTGCTGCTGACCACGGTGCCGGTGATGTTCTTCGCCGCCCGCGGCATCCCGTCCCTGGGACTGGTGGCCGCGACGGTGGCCGGCGGGACCCTGTCCGCGGGCTCGGCGAACGCGCTGAACTGCGTCTACGACCGCGACATCGACGAGCAGATGAGGCGCACCCGGCGCCGGGCGTTGCCCCGTCACCTGGTGTCGTCCGGCGCGGCGATGGCCTTCGGGGTGCTGCTCGGCGTGCTGGCGACGGTGATCCTGGCACTCTGGGTGAACTGGCTGTCGGCGGGGCTCGCCCTGCTCGCCGAGGCGTTCTACCTGATCGTCTACACCATGATTCTCAAGCGGCGGACCACCCAGAACATCGTGTGGGGAGGTCTGGCCGGCTGCTTCCCGGCCCTGATCGGCTGGACCGCGGTGACCGGTTCTCTCGCATGGCCGCCGGTGGTGCTGTTCCTCGTGGTCTTCTTGTGGACACCGCCCCACACCTGGGCGCTGGCCCTGCGCTATCGGGAGGACTACGCCGGCGTGGATGTGCCGATGCTCCCGGCCGTGGCCCCCGCGCGCGAGGTGGGGCGGCAGGTGGTGCTCTACACCTGGGCGACGGTGGCGATGTCGCTGGTGCTGTGGCCGGTGGGGAGCACCGGGTGGGTCTATCCGCTGGTCGCGACGGTCCTGGGTGCCGTGATGCTGGTGGAGGCGCACGGGCTGTGGCGGCGCGCTCGGGTCAGCGACGAGCTGGCGGTGATCCAGCCGATGCGGCTGTTCCACGTGTCGAACCTCTACCTGGCGCTGCTCTTCCTCGGCGTCGCCGTCGACCCTCTGCTGCGCTGAGAGAGAGCCCGCGGAAGAAAGTTCGGCGAACAAGGCAACCGTTTGCCGACCCGACGCGTCTCATCTAGTGACGACGGCGAGCCTGGTCACGGGGGTGCAGGCAGCCGTCGTCGCCCATTTCCGGTCGGGGCTGGCGTGCCGGTGGCTCGCTCCCGGGTCTCGAGCAGGGCATGGGTGAGGGCGGCGGCGAGCAGCGCCGCGCCCAGCATGTGCAGCCCGACCAGGAGCTCGGGCAGCTCGGTGAAGTACTGGATGAAGCCGATGGCCCCCTGGGCGAGCTCCACGCCGATCACGACGAGCGACGCGCGGAAGGCGGCGACCTCCGAGCCGCGCAGCACCAGTGCGAGCCCGAGCGAGAGCCCGAGCAGTAGGAACACCAGGTCGGCGTGCAGCTGGCTGACCTGGAGGGGGTCGAGGCCGTTGCGAGGTGAGTCCTGGTCGCCGGCGTGCGGCCCGGAGCCGGTGACGACGGTGCCGACGTAGAGGACCGCCCATCCGGCGGCGTACGCCGCCCACGCGAGCCTGGTGGCCGCGTCGGCCACGGGCGCCCGAGCCGGCCGGTCGATCCGGCGCAGGAACAGCACCGCGAGCGCGATGATGGCGAGCGAGCACATCAGGTGCAGGGACACGACCCAGGGGTTGAGGTTGGTGAGCACGGTGAACCCGCCGATCACCGCCTGTGCCGGGATGCCGAGCGCCAGCCCGCCGGCCAGCAGGCGCAGGTCGCGTCGTCCCGACCGCCACGCGGCCACGAACGTCGCGACCGCGATCGCGACCAGGACGAAGGTGAGCATGCGGTTGCCGAACTCGATCGCCGAGTGCACGTCCATCGCTCCGTGCGGAGTGAACGACTGGTCGGTGCACCGGGGCCAGGTCGGACAGCCGAGGCCGGATCCGGTGAGGCGGACGGCGCCGCCCGTCACGACCAGCCCCACGTTGGCCGCCAGGGTGGCCCAGCCCCAGCGGCGGACCCACACCCTCGCGACGCCGGGACGCGCCTCGGGGGTGGTCACTCCCATCTGAACGTCCGCGCGGTGAGAGCGGCGGCGACCGTCCCCCAGGCGAGCAGCACCAGTAGCTGGCCCCCGGGGAACTCCCCATGGAGCAGCGCCGCGCGCATGCCGTCGCCGAGGGCCGCCGAGGGGAGCCAGGTCAGCGCGCCGGCGGCGGCGCCGTACGACGAGCTGGGCAGCACGACGCCGCCTCCGGCCACCAGCAGCAGGTAGACCAGGTTGGCCGCCGCCAGGGTCGCCTCGGCGCGGAGCACCCCGGCCAGCAGCATCCCGAGCGCCGCGAAGGCGAAGGTGCCGGCCACCGCGACCAGGACCGCGCCCACCAGGTCACCGGAGGGCCGCCAGCCCAGCGCTCCCGCCACGCCGCCGATGACGACGAGCTGAACCAGCTCGACCGCGGCCAGAGCTCCCACCTTGCCGAGCAGCAGCCCCGAGCGCGGCAGGGGAGTGGAACCGAGCCGCTTGAGCACTCCGTAGCGACGCTCGAACCCGGTCACGATCGCCAACGAGGTGAACGACGACGACAAGACGGCGAGGGCCAGCACGCCCGGGGTGAACTCGTCGACGGCGGGCCGGGCCAGGTCCAGGCCCAGCCGCTCCGCGCCGAGGACGCCCCCCACGAGGACCAGGACCGGGATCACCAGGGCCACGAGCAGCTGTTCGCCGTTGCGGAGCAGCAGGCGGGCCTCCATGCCGGCCTGGGCGGCGACCTGGCGGTGCAGCGGCGCCGCCCCGGGTCGAGGGGTGAAGGTGCCGCTCACGGGCGCTCCTGAGGGGTGAGCGCCACGAAGACGTCCTCCAGACTGCGGGTGCCGCCCTCGGTGAGATCGGCGGGTGTCCCCGAGGCGACCAGGCGGCCGTGGTCGAGGATGTGGACCAGGTCGGCGAGACGCTCGGCCTCGTCCATGTGATGGGTGGTCAGCACGACCGTGACGCCGTCGGCGCGCAGATCGCGCAGGAGCTCCCAGGTCGCGCGGCGCGCGTGCGGATCCATGCCGGCGGTGGGCTCGTCGACGAAGACCAGCTCGGGGCGCCCGACGATCGCCATCGCCAGCCCGAGCCGCTGCTGTTGACCCCCGGAGAGCCGGCGGTACGGCGTCCGCCCGCAGTCCTGGAGCCCCAGGCGCTCGACCAGGAGGCCGACGTCGAGCGGGTGGGCGTGCAGCCGCGCCAGATGCCGCAGCATCTCCTCCGCCCGGGCAGCGCCCCAGGCACCACCTTGTTGGAGCATCACGCCGATCCGGGGCAGCAGGGCACGTCGGTCGTGCTGCGGGTCCAGCCCGAGCACCCGCACCCGGCCCTGCTGGGGCCGGCGATAGCCCTCACAGGTCTCCAGGGTCGTGGTCTTGCCGGCGCCGTTGGGGCCCAGGACCGCGGTGATCGTATGTCGCGCCACGGTGAGCGACAGGTGGTCGACCGCCAGGGTGTCGGCGTACCGCATCACCAGGCCGTCGACCTCGACGGCAGGAGCGGAGGAGTCGGGCACAGCGTCAGTCTAGGAACGCCCGGCTGAGCGCCGGCGGAGAGGTCATCGAGCCGGGTAGGCGTCGGCGGCCAGGGTCTCGCGGAGCACCGCGAGGACCTGCTCGGGATCGGTCTCCGGGTTCACGAACGCCAGTCGCAGCACCGGGCGCTCCTGCCAGCGGGTCGGCACGCACAACAGGGTGCCGGCCTTGGCCAGGTCGTCGGACCAACGGTGGTAGTCCTCGCCGTCCCAACCGGGTCGCTCGAAGAGCAGCACGGTCAGCTCGGGCTCCTTCAGCAGCCGCAGGTACGACGTGTCCCGGATGCCGTCGGCCACCTCGTGGGCGATGGCGACCGTGCGGTCGATCGCGGCGGCGTACCGGTCGGTGCCGTGGGTGGCCAGGCTGAACCACAGCGAGAGCCCACGCACCCGGCGGGACAGATGGATCGCCAGGTCGGCCGGGTTGGCGGCATCGCGGTCGATCTGGTCGAGATAGCTGGCGTGCTGGGAGTGCGCGGCCGTGGCCGCGGCGCCGTTGCGGTAGACCAGCGCGCAGCAGTCGTAGGGCGCGAACAGCCACTTGTGCGGGTCGACGATGAAGCTGTCGGCGCGCTCGATGCCGGCGTACTGCGGGCGCAGCGTGGGGGAGACCAGACCGGCTCCGCCGTAGGCGCCGTCGACGTGGAGCCAGAGGCCGTGCTCGTCGCAGAAGTCGGCGATCCCGGCGAGGTCGTCGATGACGCCGGCGTTGGTAGTGCCGGCGGAGGCGACGACGGCGAAGATGCGGCTGGTGTCGGTGACGACCTCCCGCAGCGCGGCGCCGGTGAGGTGACCGACCTCGTCCTCGGGGACGTCGACGACCTCGACGTCGAGGATCCGGGCCGCGCCGGCGATGGACGAATGTGCTCCGGCCGAGCAGGCAACCTGCCAGCCGCCCTCGGGCCGGGTGCCCCGGCGGGTGAGCGCCTGGTGCCGGGCGGCGGCGAGCGCAGAGAGGTTGCCGATCGTGCCTCCGGAGACGAAGCAGCCCATCGACTGCTCGCCCCAGCCGAGCAGGTCGGCAATCCAGCGCAGCGCCTGGTTCTCGGCCCAGATGCCGCCGGCACCGGCCTCCCACAGGCCGCCGAAGATGTTGGCGCTGGAGGTGACCAGGTCGAACGCCACCGACGCACGGGTGGGAGCCGCCGGGATGTAGGCGAGGTTGAGCGGGTCGTCCTGCGCGCGCGTGGCCGGCTCGAGCACGTCGGTGAACAGCCGGAGCGCGGCCTCGGCGCCGATGCCCTCGGGAGTGATCGTGGCCCCGGCCGCGGACGTGAGCTCGTCGGCGGAGCAGGCAGTGGCCTTCGGGTCGCTCGGGCGGACGACGCGTCCCGTGGCCCAGCGGACAGCCGCTGTCACAGCGGCGCCCTCGTCGCCCCAGACCGACGACGAGCGGGGTTCGGCGGAATCGGACATCAGATCTCCGGAGCCTCCTTGCGTGGCGCCCGGGGCCTCCGGGGTCGCTGGTCGGCGAACGCGGCCGGCGGCTCCTGCCACACCGGCGGGAGGGTGCCGGCCGCGGCCCGCTGGATCGCCGTCCACACCGTATGCGGCGTGCAGGGCATGTCGAGGTGCCGCACGCCCAGGTGCGACAGTGCGTCGACCACGGCGTTGTGGACGGCCGGGGTCGCCCCGATCGTCGCCGACTCGCCGATGCCCTTGGCACCGAGCGGGTTGCGCGGCGTGGGGGTCTCGATGGTGCTGGCTTCGAGCTGGATCACGTCGGCCGCGGTGGGCAGGGTGTAGTCGACGAGGGTCGAGGTCAGCGGCGTCCCCTCGGCGTCGTACACGAAGCCCTCCCAGAGGGCCTGCGAGATTCCCTGGATCGCGCCGCCGTGCTGTTGGCCGGCCACGATCAGCGGGTTCAGCACGCGCCCGCAGTCGTCGACGGCGATGTGCCGCACCGGCACGACGTGGCCGGTCTCGAGGTCGACCTCGACGACGCTCACGTGGGCGCCGAACGGGAAGGTGGCACCCTCCAGGTTGATGTCGAGGTCCACCTCCAGGGGGTTCTCGCTCTCGCTCGCTCGAGTGGCCAGGTCCGCCCAGCCGATGGAGCTGCCCGGAACGCCCGCCACCTCGAACCCGTCGGCGCCGAGGGTCACGTCGGCCGGGTCGGCCTCCAGCAGCTCTGCCGCGAGTGCCAGTGCGCGCTGATGGACCTCGTCGGCGGCGGCGCTGACCGCGCTCCCGCCCATCTGCAGCGACCGCGAGCCGCCGGTGCCGCCGCCGCTGCGCACCAGGGCGGTGTCGGACTGCTCGTAGGTGATCCGCTCCAGCGGGATGCCCAGCCGGTCCGCCACGATCATCGAGAACGACGTGGCGTGCCCCTGGCCGTGCGCCGAGGTGCCGGCGCGCACGGTCGCGGAGCCGTCGGGGTGAACGTGCACGGCGCCGAACTCCGACCCGCCGAAGCCGGTCACCTCGACGTACGTCGCCAGGCCGATGCCCAGCAGCGTCGTGTCACCGGCATCCCGCCGCCGCTGCTGCTCGGCGCGCAGCGCGTCGATGTCCGCCAGCCGGAGAGCCTCGTCGAGCGCCCGCTGGTAGTCGCCGTTGTCGTAGTCGGCTCCGGTGAGCGTTTGGTAGGGGAACTCCTCGGGCACCAGGAGGTTGCGCCTCCTGATCTCCTCGGGAGCGATGCCGAGCTCGTCGGCAGCAAGGTCCAGCACGCGCTCGAGCACGGCTGCCGCCTCGGGGCGGCCGGCCCCGCGGATCGCGCCGTTGGGAGAGGTGTTGGTCAGCACGGCCAGCCCGTCGTAGCGCAGCTGCGGCACCCGGTAGGGCCCGGTCGCCATCAGGTACGTCGGCCCGAGGACGAGCCCACCACCGAAGCCGGCGTACGCCCCGCAGTCACCGGCCGCCCGAAGTCGCAGTCCGACGATCACGCCCTCGGCGTCGAGGCCGAGCTCGGCCCAGTGGATCTGGGCGCGTCCGTGCATCGACAGGATCGCCTCGCTGCGGGTCTCCCACCACAGCACCGGCCGGCTGACCCGGTGGGCCGCAACCACGACCGCTCCGTGCTCGGGCGCCATGGCGGCCTTGCCGCCGAATCCGCCGCCGACGTGCGGCGCGATCAAGCGCACCTGGTCCTGCTCGAGGCCGAGGAGGTCGGCGGCCATGTCCCTGGCTCCGTGCGGATGCTGTGTCGACAGCCAGACGGTGAACGGCTCAGCGGTGGGGTCGGCCAGGATCGCGTGCCCCTCGATCGGGTTGGTCGCGAGGCGCTGGTTCTCCATCCGCAGCCGGACCAGGTGCGCGGCCCCCGTGAACGGGTCGCTGTCGTCAGGGTCGCGCTGGCCCCTGGCCACGTTGGAGCCGTGGTCGGGGAACTGGAGGGGGGCTCCGTCCGCCAGCGCTGCGGCGATGTCGGCCGCCACGGGGAGTGGCTCGTAGTCGACGTCCACCAGCTCGGCGGCGTCGACCGCCTGGGCGCGGGTCTCCGCCACCACCAGGGCCACCGGCTCGCCGACGAACCTCACCCGGTCCGCCGTGATCAGCGGCCGGGTCAGGTTGTTGTTCGCAGAAGCGAAGGACGGCGCCACCAGGCCCTCGACATCAGCCCCGGTCAGCACCGCCACCACCCCCGGTGACTCCCGAGCCTCGGACGCGTCGACCGAGGTCAGGAGCGCGTGCGCGAACGGGCTGCGGACGAACACCGCGTGGGTCGTGTCGGGACCGGCCTGGTTGGCGACGAAGGTCCCGTGGCCGAGCAGCAGCTCGAGGTCCTCGACCCGGCGTACGGCGGTCCCCAACAGCGAGCCCGGTCGGCTTCCCGACGGCGTCTCCGGCATCGGCGGCTCCTTGAGTAGGCAGCGGTGGCTGTGTCTGTGGCGTCCGGGTCCCAGGGTGGAGGAGACGGCCCGAACCGACCCTAGCCCGCGCCCGACAGGCGGGCCGGCGCGGATTGCCAGGGAAATTCTTGTCCGTCAGGTTCGGGTCGTCCTCGAAGCGGCCCGTGGGCTGCACGCGGTAGATCCTGCCGCGGCCCGCACCCACCGCCAGCTCCGCTCCCCAGATCGCCGCATCCAGGGTCACCGTCAGGTACACGAAGTTGGCCTCGGCGCGCCCGAGGCTACGCCCGGGACGAGTGTGCGGCGTTCGACCTGTGCGCGCTCACCCCGCTCGGGGACGTGGCAACTCTGGCCGCCTCGACTGACGGTGACCGCAGACTCGGGCCCTGAGACGAACTGTTGGCCGTTGGCGACTCGACGACTCGAACGCGCCGAGGCGCCCACGACAGGCGCACGCCGTGTGTCCGGGTGAGCATCCTCCCGCGCCGCGCTACCTTCGTGCCATGACTGCGCTGAACGCCGAGGGCCCGCACGCCTGGGCGCCCGCGGCCTGGCTCCGAGATCATCCGCTCGTCGCCGACGCCCTCCTCGCCCTGGTCCTGCTCGGCCTCGTGGTGACCGTGCGACGCGACGAGGGTCACGTGCCCGATGAGGTCACGAGGGCGGCGGTCGTGTTGGGCTGCGCCGTACTCGTGGTGCGTCGTCGCTACCCGGTGGCCGTCTGGGCGGTCACCCTGGCGCTCGCTGCCGTCGGCTTGGTGTCGGCCGACGGTGCGACGCCGGCTGTGCTGCCCTCGATGGTCGGGCTCTACACGCTGGCGTCGTTACGTCCGCGCCGCATCGGCCTGCTTGCGGCATTGGCCACCGGCGCGGTGCTCGTCATCACCGTCGCGCTCGCTCTCGACGCCACATTGTCGAGTCCCGAGCCGTGGGCGGTCCTCGCCTGGAGCGGGATGCCCGCCGCCGTCGGCGACGCCGTGCGCAGCCAGCGGGCCATCGTCGCCGCGGCGCGGGACCGTGCCGAGCGTGCCGAGACGACCCGCGAGGAGGAGGCACAGCGTCGCGTGGCCGAGGAGCGCCTGCACATTGCCCGCGAACTGCATGACGTGGTCGCGCATCACATCGCGGTGATGACGGTCCAGGCCGGCGTGGCCGGACATCTACTCGACACCGATCCGGCGCAGGCACGCGAGGCGCTCGACCACGTCCGCGGCGCCGGGCAGACGGTGCTCACGGAGATGTCGACGATCCTCGGGGTGCTGCGGGAGGGCCCCGATGACGACCGCCAGCCGATGCCCGGGCTGGCCCGCGTGGACGCCCTGGTCGTCGACGCCCGTCGCTCGGGGCTGGCGGTCACCCTGCGGGTATCGGGCTCGCCGACCGTCCTGTCCTCCGTCGTCGACCTTGCCGCGTGCCGGCTGGTGCAGGAGGCGCTGACCAACGCTCGCAAGCACGGGAACGGCGCGGCGTTGGTCGAGATCGAGCACACCGACGACTGGGTCCGGATCGACGTGACGAACCCGTCTGGCCGCGGGCCGGCCTCCGCGCCGGGTCACGGCCTGGTGGGCATGCGGGAACGCGTGACGACAACGGGTGGGACGCTCGAGGTCGGGACGCTTGCGGACGGCACGTTCCGGGTGCACGCCGAACTCCCGGTCGCCCCGGAGCGTGCGGAGCGGGTCTCGTGACCGTTCGCGTTCTGCTCGCCGACGACCAGGCGCTCATCCGGGCCGGATTCGCAGCGATCATCGGCTCTGCGGAAGACCTGGAGGTCGTCGCCCAGGCGGTCGACGGCGCCCAGGCGGTGGACCTCGCGCGGCAGCTGCGCCCCGACGTCGTGCTCATGGACATCCGGATGCCCGGCACCGACGGGCTTTCCGCGACCGAGCTGATCGCGGGCGACCCCGAACTTGACGGTGTCCGCGTCCTCGTCCTGACGACGTTCGAATCCGACGACGCAGTCCTGGCGGCGCTCCGTGCCGGAGCCAGCGGGTTTCTCGGCAAGGGCGTGGAGCCGACGGCACTTCTCGACGCCATCCGCGTCGTCGCGGCGGGCGAGGCGCTGCTCTCCCCGTCGGCGACCAAGAGCGTGATCGCCAGAATGCTCGCGTCGTCGGTCGGTCCCAGCGCCGGGTCAGGCGCTCTGGACGGGCTGACCGAGCGGGAGAGCGAAGTCGTCGGGCTCGTTGCCCATGGCCTGAGCAACGACGAGATCGCGACCCAACTGTTCGTGTCACCGCTGACGGCCAAGACCCACGTCAACCGGGCCATGGCGAAGCTGGGCGCTCGGGATCGCGCCCAGCTCGTAGTGATGGCGTATCAGTCGGGCCTCGTCACGCCCTGAGACCGACGGCTCGCCGCACGAGGGAACGCGGTCCCGGCCTGCTCGCCGTACCGCACCCGCGGTACGTCGCAGGTGTCTGCGCTGGGACGACGACGGGCAGCAGGTCAGGCGGCAGGGTGGGTTCTATACCCAACAAGGAGTACCCCATGATCGAAGTGCACGACCTGACGAAGCAGTTCGGCGAGACCATCGCTGTCGACCACCTCAACTTCACCGTTCAGCCCGGCGTCGTCACCGGCTTCCTGGGCCCGAACGGTGCCGGGAAGTCCACCACGATGCGGCTCATCCTCGGGCTCGACCGCCCGAACTCGGGCTACGCCCTGGTCAACGGTCGTCGCTACGTCGACTCGCCCGCGCCGATCGGCGAGCTCGGTGCCCTGCTCGACGCACGCAATACGGACAAGGCGCGTTCGGCCAGGGCGCATCTGAGGGCGCTCGGCGCCACCGTCGGCCTCGGCGCGGGCAGGGTCGACGAGTTGCTCGAGGTGGTCGGGCTGACGGACGTCGCCCACCAGAAGGCCGGGTCCTTCTCACTCGGAATGGGTCAGCGGTTGGGCATCGCGGCCGCCCTGCTCGGCGACCCGAGGGTCGTGATGCTCGACGAACCGGTCAACGGCCTGGACCCGGACGGAATCCTGTGGATCCGGACTCTGCTCAAAGATCTCGCCGCCCAGGGGCGGACGGTGCTCCTCTCCTCGCACCTGATGAGCGAGATCGAGTTGACCGCGGAGCATCTGCTCGTGATCGGCCGCGGCCGGATCATGGCCGACATGCCGATGCAACAGTTCATCGCCGAGGCGTCCGGCAACCACGTTCACGTCGTCACCCCCGACGGTACGGCCCTGCGCGACCTACTTGCCGCCAAGGGCGTGGCCGTGAGCTCAGACGCGCCCGGCGTGCTGGACATCGAAGGGCTCACCGCCCAGGAGATCGGCACCCGCGCGGCGCAGGCCGGCATTGTTCTCTACGAACTCACCCCGATCGAGCCCTCGCTCGAGGATGCCTTCATGAACATGACCCGCGACTCGGTCGAGTTCCGCGGGACCGCGACACAACACCGAACCGAGACCGGTACACCGCGCACCGCAGACAAGGACGCAGCATGACCACCGACCTGCACACTCCCAGCACCATGTCCGGCTCGGCAGAGCCGATCGAAGACGTGTCCACACCGACTGCCGCACGGCGTCAGACCGCCTGGCACGTACTGCATTCGGAGTGGATCAAGCTCTGGTCGGTGCGCTCGACCACGACGATGATGCTCGTCATCTTCGGCGTGCTCGTGGGCTTCGGCGCTCTCGCCGCCGCGACGTCGACCGGCGCGGTCACCACTCCCGACGGTGACCCTGGACCGGGCGGGTTCGCCGCCGACCCCTTCTCGCTGGTGATGACGGGCTCCACCTTCGCCGTGCTGCTTGTGGGCACGCTCGGCGCCCTCGTGGGCGCACGCGAGTTCACCTCCGGCATGATCCGCACCACCGTGGCCGCCGTGCCGCGCCGCCTGGCCGTGCTCGGCGCCAAGGCCGTGACACTCACCGTCGCCCTGGTCCCGGCCATCGTCGCCGGGGTCCTGGGTGCGTTCTGGGTCGGCATGGCCACCCTTGCCGGCGGCGGCGCCGAGACCGTGACACTCGGCGAGGCCGGATGGGCAGCGGTCGGCACGGTCGCCTACCTGCTCGGCGTGGGACTGCTGGGCCTGTCGCTGGGCTTCCTGTTCCGCAGCATCGCGGCCAGCATCTCGACCTTCGTCGGCGGGCTGCTCATCCTCCCCGGGATCATCGGCCTCCTGCTTCCGGACAGCTGGAGCGAGGTCCTCAAATATCTACCTTCCAACGCGGCGTCGTCGTTCACCTCGATCACCGTGCCGACGGACATGCTCGCGCTCGGTCCGGCCGTCGCTGTCTTCGTCGCTTGGCTGGTGCTCGCGGTCGGAGCCGCCGGGTATAGCTTCCGCCGTCGAGACGTCTGACCTCGCACGATCGCAGGCCCCGCCCCCGGGGGCGGCCGCAGCGAGTGAGCACAGCGCTGGCCGAGTTCGTGGCGGCGCTGGTGGGACACGCGGGCTTACCCACGGAACTCGTCAGGCCCTCACACGTCAGCGACTCGGCGGCGCACAGTAGGGAGTGCCAGCACGTCGCCTCCCGAGCGGCTGAGACTCATGACAGGTCCGGTTGAGGTCGACGAGCCGTGGAAGCCCGTGACGAGCTAGGCAGAGCTCGACGGGGCGGGCCGGCGCGATCAGTCGTTGATCGCCTCGATGCCCTGCCGCGCGAGCTCCGCCACGCGATCCCGCATCTGTTGGAGCACCTCGGGGGAGTGTCCCTCCCAATCGACGACCTCGTCGATCACGCGCAACGGCTCACGGGTGCGATAGGACCGTGTCGGATTGCCCGGGAACTTCTTGTCCGTCAGGTTCGGATCATCCTCGAAGCGGCCCGTGGGCTGCACGCGGTAGATCCTGCCGCGGCCCGCACCCACCGCCAGCTCCGCTCCCCAGATAGCCGCATCCAGGGTCGCCGTCAGGTACACGAAGTTGGCCTCGGCGCGCCCGCCAAAATTGGACGCATGGCCGGGGCGCAGCAGGTCTCCTGGGTTCAGGGCAGCCTTCGTGCCGTGGAAGAAGGGTCCGGGGTCCGGCCCCCCTGACTGCGTCGGTGCGTTCTCCATGCCTGCCTCGTCGACGTGGTTCTCGGCATCAGATGCTACGCCCGGGGGTGGGCGACCGGGCGGGACTCCGCCACCGTCGGCGACAGCGCCCCCGGCACCTTCTCTTCGCGGTGGTCTCATCGATCTAGCGGTCGATCCTGTTGACTGTTCCTGTGTGACGTCGCAGGCTGTTGCCCTCGTCTCGGCGGAGGGCGCCATGGGTAAGTTGATCTACGCGGCCAACATCTCGCTCGACGGCTTCCTCGAGGACGAGACGGGTTCGTTCGACTGGTCCGTGCCGGACGAGGACGTGCACGCGTTCTGGAACGAGCACGAGCGGCACATCGGCACGTCGCTCTACGGGCGACGCATGTACGAGACGATGCGCGTGTGGGAGAGCGACGACTGGTTGACGAACGAGCCCCCGGTGGTCCGCGAGTACGCCGGGATCTGGCGTGACGCCGACAAAGTCGTCTAGTCCACCTCACTCGCCGACGTGTCGACCGCGCGCACGAGGATCGAGCGGCACTTCCAGCCCGAGGCGGTACGACAGCTCAAGGAGACCTCCGGCTCGGACCTCAGCATCGGAGGCGCGGGGATCGCGGCCGAGGCCTTCAGGCACGGCCTCGTCGACGAGTGCGTGCTGCTGCTGTGCCCGGTCCTCGTCGGCGGCGGCAAGCCGGCGCTGCCTCGAGGCGTACGACTCGACCTCGAGCTGCTGGACCACCGACGATTCGACAACGGCGTGGTCTACGTCCGCCACGCGGTCCGACACCCCGCCTGACACTGGCGCCGGAGAGTGCGCTCTACCAAGCATCTCCAGGCCGATCTTCGCAGGTCACTGTCAGCGTGCGGTCCACCACGGCGAACGGATCGGCACTGAACATCATGAGCCCGCCATGCTCCCCGTCCGGGACGACCCCGGCCTCGGTCTGCGTGTACGGAAACCCCTGCCACCGCTCCCAGCCGAGCAACGCCGCGGCCCACAGCCGGCGCAGGTCCGCGCGTGCCGCCGCGTCAACCCGGTCACTCTCAAGCACGGCAACGTCCACGCTCCGCAACCTAGCCGCGGCCCACGCCCTCACCGGAGCCAACCATGAGGAGCCACACCAGCTAACGACCGCGGCGTGTGGCCTGGTTCCCCTCGGTTCAGTTGGCCCTCGCCCTGACACTCTCGGTCGGCGGCTGCAGCTTCCTGACGGTCTTCTGATGGCGGATATCCGGCCGGCCGAGAGCGGGAGTGCAGACACCGCTGACAGTTGCCGTGGTCACCGACAAGCGCTGTCCCGGGGACACCCTGATCACCCGCGGAACCGACGACTACGAGAACGCGCCGTCGCAAGAATGAAACTCATGGGTGACGTTGCTGACCGTCTACGGGCTGCTGCTAAGCCACCGCGAGAGCATCCCTCACCCAAGCCCGAACCTGCCTCGGTGACGTACACATTCCGCACACCAACGCCCGCAGACAGACTCCCGAGACAGCGGCGCCGTGCCGAACTGTTCCGGAGACCTCACCAACGACGGTCTGCAAACACCGCTGCCAACGAGGCACTCCCATCTTCTCGAGGCACCCGAGACGCAGTCACTCCCTCTGTGATGTCGGCGGCGCAACTGCCGCGCGGCCGGGGCGTTGGCGGTGGAGAGAATGATCGTGATGGCACGTTCGAGAGTGGATTGGGTGGGTGCGCCTAGGCGGTGGGCACCTGTGGTGCTGGGCTTGGCCTTGGTGGGCCTGGCATCCGTGGCCGGGGGTGTGCCATCCCGCAGGGAACGCCGTCATGGGCTGGCGCGGTCCTAGCGGGGAGCTTGTACCTGGGCCAGACCCTTCCAACCTGGTTGAAAGAGCGTCAGGACCGAGGCTGGTCAAGGACGCCCCGCCTGAGCTGTCGGGTCGACGACCGCCGCGGGTCGAGATCTCCTCTCAACACCGCGATGTCGAGGAGCAGGCCCTGCAGGTGCTGCGACGGGGCGATCCGCTGCTGCTGGTGAGGCCGTCGATGGCAGGCGGTCCCGGCTCGGGGAGGGCGTGCCCGAGGCGCTCCTGCACGACCTCGCCTAGCGGCCGCGAGGTCCCGGGCGGAACGCCTCGGCTCTGCCAGGATGTGCCGCATGTGGAGCCCCGAGCCGGGGCGGACCCGTCGCCTTCAGCAATCGGTCGCGGAACGTGCAGGCCGCGTCCGGGAAGAACAAGGCGGTGCCCCCTGCGGCGCGGTCCGACAGATGAATTCCCACGTAGCGGCGACGTCCCCGGCACATGCATGCCGGGGACGTCGCGGTTCCTGCTCAGCCGGTCATCGGCGCACGCGGACCGTCGTGCGGATCCACGTGCTGTTGCCGGCACGGTCCTCGACGTGGAGCACCACGGCGTACCGGCCGTTCCTGACCGGTCCGCCGGCCCTGTTGCGGCCGCCCCACCTCTCGACGAATATGCCGGCGGGCGCCGCGGTCGGGCCGAGCTTCTTGACGACGCGGCCGTACCGCTTGATCAGCACGGTCACCTTGCCTCTCTCCGACACACGAGACTTGATCCTCATCACCCGGTCACGACTGATGTCGAACGGCCTCGGCTTCACCTTGGGCCCAGTGGCACGCGGCGGGGTGGCGTCCACCCTGACCCGTGCGTCCGCCTTGGCGGGTGCAGCCTCGATGTTGCCGGCCTGGTCCGTCGCCACCGTGTAGAAGAGGTAGCGGCCGTCACCGGCGTCGGGGGTGTAGAGGAACTTGCGGTTGATGCCCGACCCGGCGTCCGTGTCCACCAGGGTGTACTCGGTGGCGCCGGGAACCCGGACGTAGAGGTCGACCGCGGCCAGACCGCTGCCGCCCAACTCGTCCTCGGCCTTGTACCGGACCATGAACGGCTTGCCGTTCGAGACCCGCCGTGCCGAGGCCTCGGACACCGGCGCGGTCACGTCGGCACCCTCCGCGAGGTAGAGCGTCTCGGTGTCGGCACCCTCGGGCGCCTCCTCCCGGGTGCCGTCGTCAGACACTGCGATCGTGTAGAAGCGGTAGCTGCCCGCCCCCTCGGTCGCGGTGTACTCGAACACGCGGTCCACCTCGACGTCCTCGTCGACCTTGACGAACTCGTCGTCCGCGTCAGGCGTGTCGGCCCAGAGCTCGACGGACGCGATGCCCTCTGCCTCGAGGGCGGCGGCCAGCGACTCGGCCGTCTCCGTCGTGGCCTTGCCGGCGATCAGCCGCTCGTTGACCCCTGCGCCTTGACCGAAGTCCCAGCCGAAGGTGTCGGAGACGTAGCCGTCGATCCACCAGACCCGGCGGGACATGGCGTCGGACTCCGCGAGCTGAGCCTCCTCGTCCTCGAAGGAGTCGACCGTGTAGGTCACGTCCCAGGTGGGCTCGGTGGACTCCGCCGGCGAGCTGGCCTCGGAGGTGGCTCCCACGGAGGGCACCAGCTCGTGCAGCGCCTGCGCCCAGGTTGCGTAGAGGAACTCGCCGCCGGGGTTGGAAGTCAGACTGGCCTCGCTGGCCTCCAGGCCCGGGATGCCCTGCTCGAGCTGGTCGAACTCGTTGCAGAACCCGGAGCCCTCGACGACCTCGTCGACCTCCTGCTCGTGCGGGACGCTCGGGTAGCACTCGTCCACGCTCTCGGCCCAGACCTGGTACTCGTCACCGAAATCGGTGGCCCTGCCGTGATACAGGTCCAGCGGCTCAGGCTCGCCCTCGGCTGTGGTCGTGTTGTCGCCGGTCTCATAGACGATGAAGTACCGCGACGGGTCACGGACGTCCTCGCTGCCACCCTCGCCCGAGGTGTACTCCGGGATGCCGTAGCCGAACGGGTCCGCGGTGATGCCGACCCCCTGCGGCGCACCGGTCATGGCGTAGCGCGGGTCGAGGGTGGTGATCCGCATCGACTTGTGCTGCGTCACGTTGCGAGCCTGCTCAGGAGCTCCTGCGGGGTACTCGTTGCAGACCCGCGGCTCGTCGAGCTCACCGGAGGCCTCGGTGGCGTCGTCCCGGTAGATCTCGCACGTCACCGTGCCGTCGCCGGCGTACGCCGTGCCGTCCCAGTGGGTGCCGGAGGCAGGCTGGGTTCCCCAGGTCGTGCCGCCGGTGAAGGAGCGCCGGACGTAGAGCTCGTACCGGTCGCTGCCCTTGGCGTTGAGCCGCCAGTTCGGCGACCAGGCGTAGAGCATCATCGCGAAGTCACCGTCGAGGTAGCCACGATGGCCCTTGGCCACGTCCAGCGGGTTGTACCAGGACTGGTCGGCCAGTGTGGAGTCGTCGGTCCGGTCGTCGGTGTCGCAGGTGACCGTCTCGACGTCGCCGTCGACGTGGGTGAACGTCGCCGGGCATTGGTGCCAGGTCAGCACCTTGGTGGTGTTGGGCTCGACCTCCTGGCCCTGCAGGATGGGGTTGGTGTCACCGATGCCGAAGGTAGTGCCCTGGCTGAAGTCGACCTGCGGCGGAGTCACCGCCGAACCGGTCTCCGAGTCCACGGCGGTGTCCGGGATGCCACCCGACAGGTTGATCGCCGAGTCCAGGCACAGGCCGTCGGGGTAGTACGGGTTCGACCCGTCCTCGTAGCCCCAGTCCGTGCACTCCATGTTGCGGAACGCGTACGGGTTGCCGTCCGCGACGGTCCAGTCCTCGGGGAGGACGATCCGACGTGACATCACGTCCGCCGGGCCACCCTGGTTCATGATCCCCTGCTTCCAGGCCGGCAGCAGCAGCAGTCCCTCGGTCGAAGCGTCGGCCTTGTAGACGTCCTGGCCGAGGAGGCTCGCCCGCCGTGCGATCTCGCTGTTGCGGATCTCGTAGTCGTAGTCACCGAAGCCCCACATGTCCTCGGTGGAGCGCACCGGCGAGAGCTCGCCGGTGGTCCAGTCGACCTCGGGCTGGTTGAGCATGTTGCCGTGGTCGGCGAGGTTGGCCAGCAGCCCGTCCTCGTCGGACACCATCGGGTCGTCGAGCGACATGCTGAACGAGTGGTACCACTGGTTCTTGCCCTCGTCGAAGGCGATGCAGCCCTCGTCCTCACCCTCGGGGTCGCACGGCGCGCCCTCCTCGGTGAAGCCGAAGCGGCCGACGCCCTTGTCCTCCTCGAGCTGCACGATCACGAAGGCGCTGTCGTACTCCGCCTCGGCGGCCCCGGTCAGGTCACCGTCGGTCTCGTAGCCGAAGAGGTTCACGCGAGGCCGGGTCGAGGCGGTGTTGCCGACCAGCGGCAGCCCGTCCTCGGTCACGCAGACCGGGGTCGGGGTGTTGTTCTGCCCGGTCGGGACGTCGACGGTGGCGAAGCACTTGTCCGCGAGGCCGAACTCACGCGGGTCGAGCGGGATCTCCTCAGCGTCGACGGGGACGTCGACGCTGCCCTCGAGCGCCTCGCCGTAGCAGTAGGGCTGCGGGTTCGTGACGTTGCACTTGGCGTTGTCGGTGAGCCGCATCGGCATGGCGAACGGCACGAAGGGCTTCGGCTTCTGCGTGACGTCGGTGTCGACCGCAACCGCCTCGTAGTCCAGGAGGTCCATCGGGGTCTGGCCGGTGTCGTCGGCAGGATCCTGTACGACGCTGAAGTTCTCGAAGTCGAGGTAGGAGTACCAGACGTCGGTCTGGCTGTTGGCGACCGCGCCGCTCCAGCCCTCACCGGGCCCTTCGCCCTGGCCTCCGCGGAGGCCCTCAGGGTCCTCCTGCCAGGTGATGACGAAGCCGGCGCCAGCCACGCCCAACGTCTCGATGCGGTTGACGTCACGGGCACCTGAGGTGAGGCGCTCGGTGTTGAACCACCGCATGTAGGTGGCGTCCTCGGCCTCCGTGCGCGGGTCGTCACCCTGGACGAGCTCGCCACGTGCGGTCCACAGGCAGCTGAAGGGCACCTCGCCCACGGCCTGGTTCTGCTCGAACTTGTCGTCGATGTAGTCGACCGAGCCCTGGTTGCCGGAGACGCCGTACATGTCCAGCAGGTACAGGTCATCGGCGGAGGCGGTGGCCAGGTCGATGCCGAGGTAGGCGGCGATCTCGGCGCGCCGGGCCTGGTTGTCCTCGTTGCTGTCGAGGGAGAAGCTGGGCTCGCCCCCCTCGCAGAAGCGGCTGGGCCAGGCCACGAGGACCTTGTTGCCGGCGAGCGCGTGGAAGACGTTGGTCACGTCACCGGGGTAGGCCCCCTCGGTGTCCGCGAAAAGCGGGATGTCAGTGCGGATCACGTCCGAGGAGGACTTGTCGGCCGACTCCGAGAGGTTGGTGTTCTTCCAGGTCAGCCCGTCGTCCAGGCTCACCGCTGCATAGGCGTCACGCTTGCCGTGTCCGATGAAGCCGACACCGTCGACTGCCGCGACGGGGCCCTTGTGGAAGGCGTCGACGAGGGGTTTGCCCAGCGTCCGGGTGTCCTCCACCGTTCCGTCCACGTTCAGATACTCGACATCACCGAGGACGGTGCCGTCGGCCTCCTGAAGCGGGACGTAGAACTTCATCATGCCGGTGAAGGAGTGGTCGCTCTCCGGAACCGGGGCCTCGAGCTCGCCGCCTTCCTTCGAGATGCTCTTCAGTACCTTGTCGCCGTCGTCCGCGAAGGCGGGTAGAGCAGGCGCTGTGGACGTGAGAAGGGCAGTGCTGGCCAAGAGGACCAGCCCCTTTCTCCATCCAAGATGTGACGCATATCTGTGCATTGGGGCCAGCCGTTCGTCTTGCGGGCCGCAGCCCGACTCGCCGAGCCCCCCTGGGTTGTCCGGAGGGTGATCTCACCGTGCCCCAGGGCCTGTCTACTACGCAAGGTCGTAGGTCCCCGTTGCGGTCCCGGATATTCGAGACATATCTAACAGGGGCTCCTTCAGACGCGCCGGTGACGGCCACATGCGGTCGTGCTCCACCCGATCGGCGGCGCGGAGCCCGACCTCGGACTCGGCGCCCGCCATCGCGCTGGTAGCGCACGACGTACTCCACCTCGAGCCGGTCGGGTGTCGCTCTTGCGCCCTCGCGGCCCGCTCCGCTTCAGCCTGGTCGACAGCGGCTCGATATTCGGGTCCTCATCCCGATACCCCGCCAGCTGCGCTGCCTGGCGGGGTGTGGGGCGGGGTGGTCACTGGTCGGGT
>CAVQOT010000005.1:0-239873 GCA_963714495.1 uncultured Actinomycetota bacterium
GATGGTCGGGCGGCTCGTCCTGCCGAGAGTCGGGCGGTTCCATGGCGCCGATGAGCGTGCTCTGGTCGGGGCGGGCATCAGAGGTCAATGGGCCACAGTTGGAAGGCTGAAGGTCGCACCGAGACCGGCCTGCCCACGGTGCCGATGGGCGGATCACCTTGCACTTCCAAGAGAACGAGCGTGCTGCCGACGCGGACCGTGACCGCATCTCCATCGATGTCCTCGATAAGCCCGGTGAGCACCTGGTTGTGCTCGCTCGCGCCGTGTGAATCGACGATTCTGGGCCCGTCCGCCCACGCCAAGGGACCGACTGCATCCACTTCGACATGCCGCGTGACCCCGACCAGAGGCGGCACGTCACCCCGCCAGTGGGCCACGAGGTCACCGACATCGGTCTCACAGTGGACCGTTGCGAGTTGGTCGCCTGAGACCGACCGGACTGTTGCGAGCACATCGCTCATGGTGCCTCATGGCAACGCACTCCCCGCTGTCGGCGCGGAGCGTCCGACCTTGCCGCGATCCGCTCGGTCCATGCCGATGAGCGTGCGAGTACCTCGACGCTCTTGACTCGTCGCCCCTACGCTTGGCGTATGACAGGCCGCAGGGCATCAGGGCTGCTCGCAGCCGCGGCCCTGGGTTTGGCTGCCTGTTCGTCAACCACCCACCCCAGGGTGCTAGATGTCCACGGAGACGCAGCGTCTACCGAGCTAGTCGTGAGCATCGGCAGCTGCAACCAAGACCCGAAGGTCGAGGCGTACGAGACTTCCACCGAGGTTCGGCTACGGGTCACAGCAGGCGCGGACACTGGGGACGACTGCATCGACATCAGGAACGTCACGCTCAGCGCTCCGCTGGGTGACCGCGTCGTCACTGACGAGGCCACCGGGGACAACCTTGAGGTGCAGTCGCCCACGGGTTGACGGTCATGCCCATCCGGTCATGCTGTCGGCGCGAAGCGTCCGACGCTAATGCCGCTGGGAGGATGTCCGTGGGCATCTTTGCGCTGGCGACACGACCACAAACAACCGTGTGCTTCGTGTGACCTACGGCCGCGACTAGAAGTAGTAGATCGCGACCACCGAGAACTCTGAGTCGTAGACAACCAGCTTGTCGCTCGGGTCCTCGTCTTCGGTGGTGTCGGAGGGGCCGAATTTGGGTGGCACCTCTGCATCTGGAAGGTAGGCGACGATGCCGTCGACGCTGCGGCCATCGGCCAGCGAAGCAGTCGCGTGGGCGATGCCCGCGAGCTTGTCACCCCCTACCTGCTTGCCCAGCGCCTTTACAGCTGCTGCGGACTCCGCGGAGTTCAATCCAGCGGGGCTGTCGATGTCGACCTGGACCTGGGTTGCCGACTCCGCACGCTTGAGCACGTCGCTGGGGATATCGGCTGGCACGTCGCCCAGCGGGGCCGCGTTGGCGGTGTCGGTCACGCGCTCTTGGTCTTGGCCGCATCCACCCAAGAGGGTCGCGATCAGCATCACGCCGGCTACGACGCTCGCCGTTCGTGCCAACCACCGAACGTCATGGAGCCTCATCAGCCGGTCCGCTTCTCGATGTCCTGCGCCAGATCCACTACCTGCGGCACCCAAACACAGGGCTCGGTGCTGCGCAAGACCGTCGGAACGACGGCTCGGCGTTCAAAGGGGCCAAACGGCGTGGATCAAGCGCCCGGATCTGCCGGTGACAGCGCAGTCAGCCAGCTGCCCGATCTCGGGCCTCGGCGAACGCCCGCAGACCGGCAGATCCGGGCGATTGGTCGGGTGGCGTCAAGGCTGCCGCTGGCAGGGCCGGGTCGACATGAACCGGCCCTCAACGCGTTCGCGATCACCTTCGCCGACCGCATGCCCAAGGCCGAGAATCACCAATCATGTGGACCGCCACCTAGACCGAAGATCGGACAGGCCCGGCCGGTTGGTCCTTGCGTGGCGGCCTTGCTTCGGTGCTGGTCTAGACCTAGAGTCCGGCCAACCGCGGGGACGTGGTAGCGGCCGAGTGAGTGAGGAGTACGGGGTGAGCGGACGGCATCGTTCTCGGGGGTTGTCCGGCTTGGCCGAGGCGTGGCGGAGCGTTCCGCTGGTCGTTACCGCGGCGTTGACAGCATCCTTTCTGTCTGCGGTGACGCCCGCTTCCGGTGCCGCAGCGGCACAATCGGCGGCGACTGCTCCGGTCCGGGGGCTGGCGACGGCGGATAGCCCAACGTTCCCCGGGAAGGCGATGGCGGGCTCGGATCTGGCCGGGAGGGTGCGGTTCGGGTTCCGTCCGGTGTCGCATCCGGATGGTTCGGTCACTTGTGAGACGGTGTTGCGGGCGGTGAAGGCTCGGGTTGAGCCGTGCCGGATGCGGGCGGCGTCGAGCGACCTGAAGACCGCGCCAGCGTTGACGGGGCCGGTCGTCGAGCTGGATGCGACCGTGCCTGGGCCCTACATCAGGTTGGATGCGTCGACGGACACGCCGCTGACGTCGGGTCAGTGGCTGGCGATCTATGAACCGGGCTTCCGAGGGCCCGCTGACTTGGTCACATACGCGTCGTCCACTTCGAAAACGGTGTATGTGACACCGCGTGGCAACGCTGCCCACTATGTGGCGGTTGTGACGAATGGGTCGCCACCAGCGTCGTTTGCTGATGCACAAGTGGTGGCGCAGTCGGCGGAGACGGCTCCAGCTGCTGACTGGAGTGTCGGCCGTTCTGGGGTAGACCAGCTTACGACGAACTACACGCTGGCCAGCACTGTCCCCGTGCAGGGCGGCGGGACCATTTCGGTGTCCGGTGATGCTCAGGTCGCGATCCACATCGCCGACAGGAACGTGCAGTTCTCGATGTGTGGCATCGTCTCGGCGGATGGCACGTTGTGTCAGGCGAACTCCGCGGTCGGCCCGTGCGTAATGACCGCGTTTGCCGCGGGGGGCGGTTGGACCACGATGTATCCGACTGACGGGTCTTTGTACGGCGGACCGACCGCCTGGCCGTGTGATCCGCCCAAGGGCGATTCACTGCTGTCGATCCTGTTGGACTGCGCGTTCTCATGCGACGCGGGCGATCCAGTGGATACCGCGTCAGGGTCATTTCATGAGTCGTTCACCGATGTGGCGATCGGGGGGCGTGGGCCCGGACTCAGCCTGACGCGGCGGTACAGCAGCGCCAAAGCCGACAAACTAGGTTGGTTCGGATATGGCTGGGCGAGCACGTTCGAAACCCGGCTCGACATCATCGAACTCGCCGGCGCCGCCACCCGGATCAACTTCATCGATGGCCGTGGTGGCCAGACCACCTTCGTGGAGACCCCGAGCGGCAAGATCATTGGCCCTGACATCGCTCGCGGTGGCTTGGTGAAGAACCCGGACGGGACGTATCTGCTGTCGGACTGGCGGTCACGCCTGTCCTGGAAGTTCAACGCCTCGGGCGTCTTGCAGCGGGTCACCGACGCCAACGGCGAGTGGATCGACCTCAACTACACGGGCGGGAAGCTGGCCACGGTGACCGACCGAGCCGGTCGGTCGTTGACGTTCACCTGGACCGGGGACCGGGTGACCAAGGTGACCGACCCGATGGGCCGATTCGCGACCTATGGGTATGTGGGCGACGAACTCCGGAACACCACGAGCATGGCCGGCACCACGACGACCTTCACTTACCAGCTGTCGGGTTCGGACCACTGGATGACCAAGCGTCAGCTCGGCGGGGGCGGGTACGTCCGCAACGTCTACGCGCTGGGGAAGGTGACCGACCAGTACATCGTCAAAGCCGGGACCACAGAGCGACGGACCCAGTTCGCCTATGCGGGCGACCCCACGAGCAAGACCACCCCGGGCAGGACCACGGTTACCGACGACCATGGCGTCGTCACCGAATACAGCTACAAGCGGATGCGGCTCGCGGCGGTGACGGCGGCGAAGGGCACCACGTCGGAGGCCACCACTAGCTTCGAGTACGACCCGGTGCTGGGCAAGCCCACCAAGGTAACTGATCCGCGGCTCAACGAGACCCGGATGACCTACAACGGCCGTGGGGACCAGGTGTCAGTGGTTGACCCGTCCAACAAGACCTCGGTGGCGGACTACAACAGCGCTGGGCAGATCACCTGCTCGGTCAACCCTCACCAGTACGGCCTTGGGGTGAGCTGCCCAACCAGTGGCCCGGTCCCGCTCGGGGCGGTCGGCTACACCTACGACGGCAACGGCAACCTGCACACGGTGACCAACGCCAACGGCAACACGATCACCTACACCCGGGGCTCGACGACCCACCCGGGTGATGTGACCTCCGTCGAAGATGCCGAGCACCGGGTCAGGAACCTCAGCTACGACGTCTATGGCAACCTGGCAACCGCCTCAGTCGTTCCCGATCTCGCGACCGGGCTCGCCTTGACCTCGCAACGGGTGTACAACGCCAACTCGCAGCTGACCTGTTCTATGTCGCCACGCTTCTATTCGCCGACTGCTGGCTGTCCTGCACCCGGCGGGGCGATCCCTGCTGGCGCGTCGGGTGTGTCCTATGACGCGCTGGGACGTGTCTCGTCCATAGTCAACGCGAAGGGGCTGTCCACCACCTTCACCTACAACGTCGACAACAAAGTCACCGATGTGACCGACCAGTACGGGACCACCAAGATGGCCTACGACAAGGCCGGACGGCCGACCTCGGTCACCACCGGGTACGGCACCACCGCGGCAGTCACGACGTCCTACGGATACGACATCCCCGCTGGTACGGCCTGCTCGACCACCGTGGTAGCGACGGCGAAGTGGTGCAGCACGGTGACCAGCAACAGCAACAAGGTCACCAAATACTTCTACACCCCCCGTGGGCAGTTGGCGGGTTGGCAGCTGCCTGGCGGGATGACTCGCACCACCACCTACCGCACCGACAACCGACCCTCGGTGATCACCCTTCCCGGTGGAGCCACCGTTACTCTCGACTACTTCAGCAACGGCTGGCTGAAGTCCCAAACCTCGTCTGGGGCGGCGGTCGGCACCATCAACTACACCTACCGTGACGATGGCCGCCGCCTAACCATGGTAGACACCACCGGCACCACCCAGTACGAATACGACGCTGCCGGCCGACTCACTGCAACTGTCGACGGCGCCAGCCAAAGGGTCGAGTACACCCGGGACGACACCGGGCGCATTCAAACCATCAAGTACCCGTCGGGACGGGTCGTGGAGCGCGGCTACGACAACGCGGGACGCTGGAACAGCGTCAACGATGGCGCTGGCAATGTCACCGGATTCACCCTCGACGGCGACGGTGCGGTCAGCGGAATCAACTACCCGAACGGCAACACCCTCACTGTGACCCGCGACAACCTCGGCGGAATGCGGACCGAATCGCTGAAGAACGCAGCCGGCACCGAGCTTGCTAGCTTCGACTGGAGCCGCAACAAGCTCTCCCTGGTCACCGCCGAAACCGGCACGGGCCCCGTCGCGCAAACCCCGAACCCCAGCTACGCCTTCGACGAGTCCCTCAGAATGGACGCTGTCAACGGGGCGGCCTACTCCTACAACACCTCCGACCAGCTCAACAACCTCGGCGGCCCCAGCCAGACCTACACCAGCACCGGTGTCGGGCAGCTCGCCACCTCCACCAACAGCGCCGGCACCGTCAAGCGCTCGTACACCTACAACGCCGCCGGGAACCTGACCGCATCCAATATCACCCTCGGCAGCGCCACCAAGTACGGCTACACCTGGAACGCCCTCAACCAACTCACCCGCGCCACCGTCACCCCCTCGGGCGGCACAGCCACCACCTACGACTACACCTACGATGGCGACGGCCTCCGCGTCTCCCGCACCACCGGCGGAACCACCACCCGCTACGTCTACCACCGTGTCGGACGACTCCCGCAGCTCCTCGTCGAAGCAAGCCGCGAATACATCTACGGCCCCTACGGGCAGCCGATCGAACAGATCAACACTGACAACACCAGCATCAGCTACTTCACCCACGACCAACACGGCGACACCCGCATCCTGACCGGCACCACCGGCGCGATCACCGCCACCTACGTCTACACCCCCTACGGAGACTCCACCCGCACCAGCGGCACCGCCTCCACCGCCATGCGCTACGGCATGGGCCACTACGACACCGAGACCGGCAACATCTACCTCATCAACCGGTACTACGACCCCAACACCGGCCGATTCCTTTCCCTCGACCCCCTCGTCGCCCACACCGGCGACGCCTACGGCTACGGCCAAGCACCCCTCAACATGGTCGACCCCCTTGGCCTCGAATGCTGGTGGGACCCCACCACCTGGTCCTGGGAAACCTGGGCACAAATCGGACTCACAATCGTCGCGCCCATCCTCCTCGAAGCAGCCATCACAGCCCTCGCCATCCGACTCTTCGCCGTCATCGGACCCCGCCTCTACCGACTCCTGCGGGCTGCCGACGAACTCGTCGACGCCGCAAAGTACGTCGACGAGATCCCGGCTGTGATCTACCGGGGGGGCGGGAAGTCGCCTTCGAACTTCCGGCTCCGTGAGGGTGAGGATGCGTTGTCGTTCCGCGACTCGCTTTCGAATCCTCTGTCCCCCGGTAGCCCGGTTATGCATCCGGGCAAGGATTGGGTCGGTCTTGACACATCGAAGCTTCCTGGGGGCTCGGTGGTGCCAGACGGTGTTAGAGGATCCTCGGTCACGCCTCCGGGGCATGTGTCGGTGTACGTGCACGATCCGATGCTCTTGAAGGAAGCCATTATTGAGTGGGGCAAGTTCCCGAAGTGATGCCTGCCGAGGTCGCTGTCGTTCGTTCGATGGCTGAAGTGTCAGAGGCGTTCGTTCGCATCGCAGATTCGTTGGGTCGCCGGAGCGACGTTCGCCGGGTTGCTCGGCCGTGCTGGCTGCGGGCCGAGGATCGTCTGGGTGAGGATCACTTCCGGGTTGGGGCTGGTGAGGGCTTTCGCGCAGAGTGGTACGCGGAGGCCGAGTTCGTCGATGATCGGGTGCTCACGTTTTCCCAGGAAGTTGCCTGGCATGACGGCGAGTGGATCGTCGATGCGTCGGTGAGGTCGATTGTCGACGGGCAGGAGTTGGTCATCCTGGAGATGCCTCGCCGCTTCGCGGTCGCTGCGGATGAGGTGACGGTTGAACTGGTCAGCCAATCGGGGCTCTTGGAAGACCGCTACGACGAGGCGCTGCGCCGGTTCGGTCCGTTCAGCTAACGTTGAGTTGGCGGGCGTGGTGTCGGAGGAGTGCGCCTTCGATCATGGCGATGACGAAGGATTGTTCGTCGGGTGGGAGGTGGTCGAGGGTTTCCATGCGGAGGCGGAGGTGCTGAGGGTTGGCTGGGTGACGAAGGCCTCAGGCCGCGTTGACGATTCTGCGGCTAGCCTCCACTGCAAGCCGCTCCTGGTCGACCCGAGACGACTGGGAGCGGCCCCCACACCGTCGAGGCGAGGTCAAGTGGGAGCGCTGTCCGACGTGCGGGCTGTCCGACGATAGCCCTGGAGCTAACGGAATCATGGGGATGAGGTGCCACCGCGACGCGAGGAATCGGGACCCGGACGGGCGGAAGCTCGGCGGCGGCACTGGCCCCGTCGGCGGCAGTCGGGCGAGCCGCGCCGCCATATGCGGCAGGATCGGGCGCTGCCCGCACAGCGGCATAGCGGATGTGGTTCCTAGCGGTAGTTCTCGTAGTAGCCCGGTCGAGCCACCAGGGCCGACTCGAAGTGACTGCCGTCCGTGTCGGTCAAGGACTCGGGAAGAGTCGACCGCCACAGGGCCAACAAGCCACTGGGTACAACGACATGCCGTCCATGGTCTTGAACCTCAAGTCGTTGTCTCGCCGCAAGGTCCGCATGACGCTCGTGGCGGGTTCGTCGAACACTCGAATGCCGGCATAGGAGACACGCGTGGCGCTGCCGGGGATCGGACGGTAGACCTCGATGGACTTAATCTCGCCCGCGGAATCGACTTCCAGTGCGATCGACATCCCGGACTCGAACGTTGCGAAGAGCGGACCGCTTTCGATACCCCGGTAGCCCGGCATCCCAGCCAGGACGATGCCAGCCTTCGTCAGCGCCATCCCGATTTCAAGAGCCCCCACGCCCCGAGGTGGGTCCAAGACAAGGTTCAAGTCCTCGCCGCCATGCTCGCCTTTCGACTCGTCTTCCGCCATGCGACGAGCCTGTCACAGCACTCCGGCACCCACCCAGGTACACCCTGTCTCCGGCAGTCGGACATCCTCAACTCGGCTACGCCGGGCTCCGCCCGACCATCGGCATCGTCGGGCTCCACCCGCTCATCGGCACGAGCGAGCTGATCGCCTATGGTCGGAAGCTGCACGCCGGCGATCTCCGGCCTCTTCCGCGTAGCTTGAGGGCCAGTCCTCACCAATCCCGTCTAGCCGACCTTCATTCGACCGACGATTGCCTTGCCGTCCGAGGCGTACACGTTGATGTAGTGCCGGGTGCGGACTGCCTGGAGTCTCACAGCCTCCGCAGGCGATGAAGGCTGGAGATCATCACCCATGAGGTCGTTCTTGTAGGCGTAGCCCTTCACATTGTTCTCGCCCACGACCGCGATCAGGTCCGGCATGTCGGCGAGATCAGTTGGGGGCGTGTCACCGGGTGCGGCACCTCGAAGCAGTCCGTACGTCTGCCCCGACGTGTTGGTCGGGTACTGGATTATGGGCTGAGTGCCGCCGCCATTGGCCGCGTGGGTCCCGACGAAGCCGCCTGCGACAAGAGCCGCGGCGGCGGCCCCTAGACGGAGCCACGTCTTCATTGTTGACATCTCAGTACCTCCACTAGGGGTGCTGTAGCCCGGGGCTGAGTACCCAATTGGATGCAGTGATGTACGAGTCGGTTGTCGATCTCCGCGTCGTTCTGAGCGCCTTGGTTCGCCACGTGTTGACGCACAACGCCTCACGCTGATGAGCGGGTACGAGAACCTCGCTGCGGCGGTAAGAGACGGACTCGCCCACACCGAGTAGCGACCGACCATCGGCACGGTCGCTCACGGACGAACTAGTTGTCGGTCACGACGTAGCCCGCCGTCCATTCGTCACGATCGACCTCGTAGGGCTCCGAAAGGAAGCAGTTCGGCTCGTCGCGAAAGCCTGGAGGCCCCTGAGCCTGCACTATGCGGGAGGACGCCAGTGCCGCCGTGGAGTAGACGCCGAGCAACTTGATGTCGTCACCAGCCTCCTCGTCCGAGCACCAGTCACCCGACAGTGTCGCCGCGTGACGCGCTCGGCCGTCCTCATCGTTGGCATGGTGGACATGCCAGAGCAGGTGAACGCGCATGGCTCAACCGTAGGGGGACCCTCCGGGGACGTTCGCATGGATCTCGGCAGGGCGAGCCGCCCGACCATCGGCAAAGGCGTTCGCCGCGGCATAGACGCTACGCCGACAACGGGGCATGAGCGGATGGAACGGGATGGTCTGTCCTATCGTCGTATCCATCGTGGAGACAACACTCGCGCCCGGCCCGCCGCCGACGCAGCGTCGTCGGCGACTTGGCTTGTCCGTGATGGCGATCGTGGCCGTGCTGGCCGTCGCAGCGGTTCTCGTGAGAATCGGTTCACATGATGCGACGGGATCCTCGAGAGGTCTGTGTGACAACGCCCTGCACCGCGAGATTGGATCGCAGACCCCGACCACGCTGGGGGTTATCCGAGGTTGGGGGTACCGGCCTGGCAGGTGAGTACCCGGCGGCTGATGCGTTCGGCACGGCGTCTGACGCCTCACCCGGCGCGTGGTGTTGGGTCTACGCGGGTTCTGCCTGGGCACTCTTCGGTGTGGCCGAGGACGGCACGTCCGTTGCCTTTCCGAGGATCTCGGGGCCGCCCAACGAGGCACCGACAGGCCCACCCGCCTATCGGTAGGCGAGTCCTCCGGACATCCGCTCATCGGCAAGATAGCTCAGTCCGGCAGCCACTGGGTGGGCGCTATCCCTGCCGTGCGGCTGCGGAGATCCACTCTGTTGTCCACCGATAGCGGTCAAGCCCGATGGTGGCGAACTCATCTCGACCAGGTGCGGCCATGACGCCGAGCCACCGGAGTCCGGCATTGATAGCCATCTCGCCGGGGGACTCGACAGCAAGATGTTGGTCACCTGCCTCGCTGGCCGTAGCCGTGAAGACCGGGCCGAACGCGATCTGCTGGCGATGCCAGCCGACAGCTTCGTGTGTGCCGTGACCGCCGAAGAACTCCAATTGGACGTAGAGCACTGGTCCCCGCAGGGATGCCGCAGAAGCCTCGTGAGCTAGCGACTGGCTCAGGGCGACAAAGCCGGGCACAACGGCGTCGGGCGCAGCGGTGAGGTCCGACGCTGGGGCGAACCACAGCACCTGGTCGCCAAGCCGGACCAGAGGCCGACCCCGCTCCAGATACCCAGCGCGCACCTCGTCGCCGAACACAAGCCCTTCCACCACCCCAGCCATGTCTGCGATTCTCGCCGATCACCCCCGGGATCTCGTCGCATCCGGGGTGGTTGATGCCGGGATCTCTCAGTAGCCCGACCCCATTGGCCGCGGCTCCGGCCGTCTCCGCCCGGAGTGCGGGTCGGACGCTACGCGCCGACAGGGGCATGGTCGTGCGTGCGCGTCTATCGAAGGTCGAACTCGAAACGGTCCTCCCAGCCGAAGTCGAGGTCCTGCTGGGTGGCCTCTTCGAAGACCTCGATGATGCTGGTGAAGAGAGCCTCTCCGAGGCGTGATCGGCTCAGACCCGCGTTCACCCAGACAATTCGAATCGGGCGGGGCACGTCCGTGAGCAGCCGGTCGCGGAGAGCGGCGAGGTTGCCGCCGTAGTAATCCCCGAACTCGAGTTGCTGCTCAAGGATTCGATGAACGTCCGCTTCTTGATGGACAGCGTCACCCTCGATTACGACCTCCGCCATGCCCCCGAACATAGAGGACGACCCGCCCTGTCATCGGCAAAGGCGCTCACTGCGGCAGGGCCGGACCTTCGCGCGGACAGCGGCATAGTCGGGCAGATCCGGCGCTTCCCCGCGCGGCCGCGCCTTGGTCTACTCGCCGTCGGCGAGGCGGCGGATCCACGGGACCGCCCCAGCCGGGTACAGAGGCACGGACTCGTCTGCGTCGTCGAAAGGGCGCCAAATGACCGGCACGACGCTGCCATCGCTCTCGGTCAGAGTCGCGTCCGCCACCGCTGGCTGAGGATCGAGCCGCCCGGTGTAGAGGAAGACGATCTCGTGCCCCAGCACGCCGTCGATTCGGAAGATGTTCTCCACCGGGGCCAGAAAGGCGAGGTCATGGATCCTCGCCCCAAGTTCCTCGCCCACTTCGCGCACGATCGCGTCGCGGTGGGTCTCCCCGAGGTCGACACCCCCACCGACTAGTCGGTGGTAGCCGTCCGGGTTCTCAGCTGTCGCTGGGTTGAGACTGACAGCGTGGGCAGTGAGGTCTTCGTTCGGCGCGACCAGCATTGCCTTCACGCGGATGAAAGACCTGTCTACCGACACGCGCCGAGACTAGCCGTGTCTGCCGCGAATCGAGTGCCCGACCATCGGCACGACCGGGCTCGTCGGGGGTGGTCGGAAGCTACGCCCCGAAGGCGTCGCCAGACCGCATCCGAATCTTGCCGCGGGCCTATAGGTCGAGGAATCGGATGCTGAAGCGCCCACCTTCGGCCATCAGCTGGAGAATGGTGCTCTTCATGGTCGAAGTCTCGACGAACTCGAGCTGCACTCCGTCTTCGAAACCCTGGTGGTTTGTCAGAGTCCAAGCCCAAGCCACATAGTTGCCGACAAGCTGGGACCACGAGCTCTGTTCGGTCAGGCCGACCACGCCATTGGTATCTCCTGAGCCCAGCAGTTCAAGCGGCCGCTTCATCGAGGGGTCGTCACGCCCAGCAACGGCCATGTCGGCCAGTTGAGCAGTGTCCGATGAGTCCACCCAGGCAATCGTGGTCCCAGTCTCGAACTGGAACGCGAGGACGCTGCCTGGCAGGGTGAGGTCGAGGTCAAGCACTGCCTTGAGGTGACCGCGATCGACGAGAAGCGCCTCGAGTTCGTCTGGCGTAGCCATCGGACTTCCCTCCCCGTGCAACCCCCATATCCAGCGATGCAGCAGGCTTCCTGGACGTTCACGTTGTGGCACCAGCACCCTACAAGTGCGTCGCCCGACTCTCGGCAGGACGAACCGCCCGACCATCGGCAGGACGAGCCGCCCGACCATCGGCATGGCCGAGCTTCTCGCGGCATAGTCGGACGGGGTGCCCTATCGTCTGGCCATGGAGGGAAAGGTCACCAGTCGGCTCGTGACAGCCTGCTTCTTGGCCGTGATGGCGCTGTTGGTTGGTTGGCTTGTCTCGCTTGGGCACGCGCGCTTCTACTTCTGTGCGGGGTTGCTGACGACAATGACCTTGGCGTTGGCGCTCGTCGGCCCCGGTAGACGCGGCCGGTACGCGTTGGGCGTTGCTGTCGGAGTTGCGACCCTTGTCCTGGCGTTGTGGCCCACCGACCCGTCAGGCGGTTATTGCGGGTCCGTGCTGAACCCCCACCGGTCCCAAGAGGGCTACGACCTCAGCGACAACGTGAACTCCTACTTCAAAGCCTGCGATGAGAAGGCGGCCGTCTACGGCATGCTCGTGATGGTAGGAAGCGCTGCGAGCGGGCTACTCATCGCCAGGTCGCTCCAGCCTCTTCGGCGCAGGCGCTTGGACAGTTCGTCGGCCGTGTCTGAGCCCGAAGCAGTCACTCCCGACCGATGACGGTCGTCGCACGATCATCGGCATGGCCGAGCTGCTCGCGGGTCGGACGCTTCGCGCCGACAGCGGCAGCCATCCGGATGTTTCACTCAGATGCGCGGGGAGGGAACCGCCAGGATCCGAGCAAACGTGTCCGCAATGACGGCGCCGTCCGCCTCGCCGTGCCCCCGCAGGTCGAGCCAGAGCTCAGGGAGGTTCCATCCTTCTACGGACAGACGGCAGCGCTGATTCGCGTGATCGACATAGACCCAGTAGTCGATGCAGTGAACGCTAGGCCACTGCTGCTTGCCGTAAGTCTCCACGATCCCGCTGTCGGGATAGCGCTGTGCGAAGCGCAGAGGGTCGGCCTCCCACAAGAGCGCGTCGACCCGCGTGTGCTGCTCGTCGGCGTACTGCAGTTGCCGTACGAAGCCGACGTCGGCCGCCTCAAATATCGGGTCGCACGCCTCGACGATCGCCTCTGCCCAGTCCTTGTCCATCGTCCCCACAGCGGCACGCTACCGGCATCGATGCGCCAGAGGCCCACGTCAGACGGTCACGCGGAGCGTACGGATCTCGGCTGCCAAAGCAGCTCGCGCTGCGGCAGGTCGGTCGCTTGGCCGAGCCGACGTGGGCGGGGTCAGACTGGTGTCGTGGACTGGCGCGTTAAGAGTTTCGAGTCCGAGGCCCTGGCGGCCTTCGCCTACTTGGTCGAGGCGGGCTTCACCGTTGGCTCAGAACCGGTTGCCGACGCCACCCGACGTCCGGCCAAGGTCGCCGTGCGGTTTCAGAGAAACGAGGCGACGGTCGAGACGTCCTTGGTCCTGGGCTTCGCCGGTGAAGACGGCGTCCACGCCACTTTGCTCACGACCACCGGCTCCTCGGACTTCGGGCCGACAGTCACGCACTCGGGACACGAGATGAAGAAGGCGCTCGCAGAGCACGCCGAGGCGGTTCGGACGGCTCTCGCTAGCCCGTGACGAGTCGATCGCTCATCGGCATCCCCGAGCGGCAGGCGGCAGGTCCGTGCACCGACAGGCAGGAGCGACCATGCTGGGAACATGACTGCGGTCTTGACCCATCGGACAGGCGCGATGCATCCCTTCTCGCATCCATCGGATCTGGACCAGCTGATCGCGGAACTCGACGGACCCGGCGATCCCGAGCACCCTGAGATCGCGGTCGCGGACGACTCGGGCTGGACGCTCAGCGCGTTCCCATCAGGACTGGTCATCTGGGAGGACGTCGAAGGAGGCGATGCTCCGCGCCATCGAACGTCGGTCAGTCGACAGGAGCTGCTTGACCTCTTCCTCGCCCTCACCCGAGGAGACGTAGCCACCATCGACTCGGGCACCTGGGTGCACGGCTACGAAAGCTGACCGACGACTCCAGTCCCGCCCTGATCTCGGCACAAGGAACCCCCCTCACATCGGCACGATCGAGCTCTCCGCGGCGGGAGCGGGCGCGCGTGGCCGCCCATTCGGCGCGGCGAGTCCGAAGTGGCGACGCAGCGGGGACTGGGATGGGATGCTCTGGCCATGACAGAGATGGCCCACCCGAATAGGCTGCCCGCGCACCCGGACACGTCAACGATCGTCGTGTTGGGCCTCCTAGGCGTTATCGGCGGCGTCATCTTCGGCCCGTGCGCGTGGTACTTCGGCAACAGGCTGTTGGACAAGTACGACGCAGAGCCGCATCGCTGGGGTGCGCGAAAGTGGGCTCAGGCCGGGGTCACGATGGGCATGGTCGGGACCTTCCTGATTCCCGTCTGGGTCATCGTCGTCGCCATCGTGTCCTAGCTGATGAAGTCTTTGGCGCTCCCCCATGGTCGTGATCGAACGGGTTGTTGAGACCTGAACTCGGCGGGAGAGAACCGCCCGACTCTCGGCAAAGGTGCGCGCCCGGCGGCATGGTCGGACGTTCGGTGAATCCTGGTGAAGGCGGGTTCGTGGCTCGATAAAATACCGGGGAAGGCTTGTCGACGACGAAGGACCAGGAGAGCCCCGATGCATAAGCCCACAAGCAGGAAGCGGGCTCAGTGGTTTCTCGTGCTTTGCCTTGTCATGAGCGGCGTGATCCTCAGTGTCTCGCTCGCGCACGACACATTGAGCGAGGGTTGGTTCCCGGCGCTCCTCATTCCCAGCATCGGCGTCTGGACCCTCTTCCGGTCCAGCCCGGCTAAGGACGCCTAGCAAGCGTCGCCGCACGCTACTCGCGGCAGACATCCGGACGTCTGCAAATCCCACTACTCGTCCTAGTCGACGGCCATACTCCTGTCGTGAAGTCCTTGGCCGCGATGAGTGCAGTGACGCTGGTGGCGTCTGGACGCGCTCATCCATCGGACGCTCATGCGCGCACCGACTTGTGCGACTTCAGCAACGTCAAAGAAGAGGACCGATGACCGAGCGCCCGCCACGGACCCCATCGGCACGTGTCCGCCTGCTCGTCCTGTCGGTGCTGGCCGTGCTGGTCGTCGGCGCCGTCGCCTCAGCCGTGCTTCGTGAACGCCACATGGACAAGGCCGAGGAGGCTTTCCTGTCCGACATCGCGGACAGGTTCCCTTCCGCTGACATCTACGCCGACACCCTCGACTGCGGTGAAAGCCTCAGCGCGGGTCTATTTCAGGGACGAGACCGTTCACTGTGAGATAGGCGGCGCCCACCATGGACAGCCTGGACGCTTCGAGGCCCACATGCCGCCTGACTTCGAGTGGGTCGATGCCTCGTTTCGCTCCGACACCTGATTCGCGAGCATGAGATGAGACCATGAGCACCGACCCCAGACCCCAACCTTACTGGGTATGCCGCCGACGCCGATCGTCTCGGGCTGGCTCGCGAGTAGTGCTGCTCAGAGCCAGCACCAGGTTCGCTTCCCTGCCGAGCCCTGCGAGCGCGCCAGCCGCAGTCGCCTCGACCTCGTCACGAGTCAGATCCTTCTCGCATGCACTCAGGACGCCTCCTCATCCGGGCTCGACGTCTTTGATCAAGAGCCCGCCCGGGCGTAGCGCCATGCCGACGAACGGCATGACCCGCTCATCGGCACGAGCGAGTGGATCGCAGGCATAAGCGGTCGCCCGCCGCGTAGCCTTTCGCGAATGAAGCGATTGCATGACACGGCCTTGGATCCGTTCCGCGAAGGCGTCGCTGAACTTCGGCTTGCAGGTGAGGTTCGTGGGCACGTAGCGACATGGGTCATGCACTTCTGGTCTCCCGGTCGCCCGCTGACCATGCAGGAGCGCGTCTTCATGAAGATCACTTGGGCCGACGGCCAACCGGTAGAGGTCATCGAGGACTACCCGACTTGGAAGCACGGCAAGGAAGTGTGGTCGGTCGTCGACGACATGCGTGACGGACTGCTGGTCCCGAACAGTCACGACACCAAGTACTTGATCACGTGGCTCGAAGAGGCCGGCCGCGAAAGCGCGTGGCTCACCTATGGCCCACGAGACGACGATCCGCTACCCATGTAGGCGCTCTCGACGCACACGCACATCGGCAGATCCGCGCGCGCCGCTGGACACGCTGGAGGGTGGTTCCGCCGGACTGGGTGCTGGTTCGAGTCTGGTGACATCGTGGGCGCGCGCGTCTGACTTGGGTGTCGTGTCCGGTGGGCAGGCGAGTGACCCGGGGCGTGTCGCTGATTCCAGCTTGTTGGACGTCTTCCGAGGTCACACGGTGCCGGCTATTGGCCGGCACCGGAGACTCCTGCTTGGGCGGCGTCTGTGGGCCGCCGGCGTGGGTCTCGCTGTTAGGTGTCCGCGCTCGTCCACGATGCGCCCGGTCGCGGTATGTCGTCAAGGGCGAGCCCGGCCCCCAGGGTCCGTCGGTGAGGTCGAGCCCGCGCGAACGAGCTCGGTTCCGCGGGCTTGATCTCGGCGACGGGCGTTCGCGCTCCGATTGCCGTGAACGTTCCGGGTCATCATTTCCATCCCAGCTCGCTTCCCCTTTCCTCGTCCGCCTCACTCCCCTTTCCCCGACCTCTCATCAATCACCAGCATTTCCCATCACTCCCTCTCATTCCTGCCCCAATTCCCTGCCCCTTTCTCCCTCACAGCTCTTTCCTTTCTTACGGCACGCATGCTACGAATGTCGTAGATGGGCCGACCCTGGTGGGGCGGCCCACGAGTGATTTTCGGGCGACTTGTTGGACGTGATTGGGAATGCATGGTGGCGTGAAGGTGTACCGCGGAGCACCCTCCGCGGCACGCAGCTATGTCGAGGCCGACCGTTCCCGGGTGGATGACTACTACCTGGTCGAGGGCAGCGGGCTGGCCCGCCGGTTCACCGCCTCACCCACCGAGGGGGTGAGGGACTTGGGGAGCCTGGACGGGGACGCCTACGAGCGGTGGGTCGCCGGCTGCGACCCGGACACCGGCGTCGCGCGGGGTCGGCTCCGGAGTGACGGCAACGCGGTCCGGTTCGTTGAGGTCACGGTCAACGGGCCGAAGACATGGTCGCTGGCCGCGGCCCTGGACCCCGAGGTGGCTGAGGCGTACGACGCCGCCCAGGACCGCGCCGCGGCCCAGATCATCGGGTGGGTCGCCACCCACGCCACCACCCGGGTCGGACCCCGGGGCCGGCAGGTGCAGGTCCCGGTCGAACACGTCGAGGCGGTCACGGTGCGGCACTACACCTCCCGGGCCGGTGACCCGCACCGCCACCTCCATCTCCAGGTCAACGCCCGAGTCTTCGCTGCCGGGAAGTGGCGTGGCCTGCACACGGTCGGGTTCCGCGACTCCATCGAGGCGCTCAACGGCATCGGGCACGCCGCGATGATGACCGACCCCGCCTTCCGCGGCGCGCTCGCCGCGGCCGGGTTCACCCTCGACCCGGCCACCGGCGAGATCCGCGAGCTGGCGCCGTTCGTGGGGGCGTTCAGCGAACGCGCCGCCCAGATCGCCCGGAACATCGACTCCTACGAGGCCGAGTGGCGGACCGCGAATCCCGGCCAGGAACCCGGACCGGCGGTGCGGCGGGGATGGGACCGGCGGGCCTGGAAGCAGGCCCGACCCGACAAGGTCGCCCCCCTCGACGGAGCGGCGATGGTCGAGCACTGGACCCAGCAGCTCCATGAGCTGGGCTACCGCGACCCGACCGCACAGCCCGGGCTCCCCATCGTGGTCGGTGCCCCGCGGGTGGCCGATTTGGACCGCGACGCGGTCGTGGCGAACATCGTGTCCCGGCTGGGCGCCCGCCGGTCGGCATGGAACCCCGCCGACATCCGCGGCCAGGCCGAGAAGGCGATCGCCGTCGCCGGCCTGGTCCTCGACCCGGCCGTGCGCACCGAGCTCGCCGAGGACCTCACCGCCCGCACCGTCCGCGCGTGCGCGCCGCTGCTGGACCAGGCCGGCGTGCCCGAGCACGTCCGGTCGCTGACCTCCGCACACGTCCTCGAGGTCGAAGCCGACATCGTCACGAGGCTGGCCGCCCGCACCCAGACACACTCCGAGCCGGCCGCCGTCCTGGCAGGAACAGCGATCGAAGGGCTGGACGACGTTCAGCGGGAGGCGGTCGCGGCGCTCGCGGGCGCCGCGGGGCTGGTGGTCGTCGAAGGGGCGGCCGGGGCCGGGAAGACCACCACCCTGACCGCCACCCAGCAGGTACTGACCGGGCAGGGCCGCCGGATGCTGGTGGTGACCCCGACCCTGAAGGCCGCCCAGGTCGCCGCCCGCGAGGTCGGCGCCGCCACCTCGGTGGCCTGGCTGGTCCACCAACACGGCTACCGCTGGGACGCCGACGGCTGCTGGACCCGCGTGCCCGCCCACCCGAGTCTCGGCGCGATGCTGGCCCCGGGGGATCTGCTGCTGGTCGACGAGGCCGGAATGCTCGACCAGGACACCGCCCAAGCACTGCTGAGTGTGGCCGAGGAGATGGGCGCCCGCCTCGCCCTGGTCGGGGACCGCCACCAGCTCCCCGCCGTCGGCCGCGGGGGCGCGCTCGATCTCGCCGCCGGCTGGGCCGGGCCCGAAGCCCGCGTCGAGCTCGACGTCGCCCACCGGTTCACCGACCCCACCTACGCCGCCATCAGCCTCGCACTGCGCACCGGCACCCCCACGTACGCGGTACCCAGGGATACAGGGGATGTGAGCCGCAGTGAGCGGGTCGGTGAGGTCTGGGCCGCGCTGGTCGCCCGGGGGCAGATCCGGATCTACCCCAGCGAGGCCGAGCGCACCCACGCCCTGGCCCGGCTCGCCGCCGACCAGCACACCACCGGCGGCGGAGGTGACCCCGGCGGCGGGGTGTTGGTGATGGCCGACACCCGCGAACAGGCCGCCGCGTTGAACGGCGCGATCCGCGACCACCTCCACCACACCCGCACCCGCCCGGGCGGGGACGGCGCGAGTGTCACCTGGGCTGGTGAGCGCCTCGGTGTCGGGGACCGGGTCGCGACCCGCCGCAACGACCGGACCCTGGGCGTGGCCAACCGCGACACCTGGACCATCACCGCCATCGACACCGACGGAAGTCTCACCCTCCAAGGCCGACGCAGCACCGATCTGCGGACCGTCCCGGCCGGCTATGCCCGCGAGCATGTCGAGCTGGCCTACGCCACCACCATCTACGGTGCCCAGGGCGAGACCACCCGGGTCGGGCACCTGATGCTGGGCGAGCACACCACGGCCGCCTCGGCCTACGTCGCGATGACCCGCGGCCGCGACCAGAACATGGCCCACCTCGTCGCCGAGGACCTCGACCACGCCCGCGACCAGTGGGAGGAGGTCTTCGCCCGTGACCGGGCCGACCTCGGCCCCACCCACGCCGCCACTCTCGCCGCCACCGACATCGAGCGGTACGGCACCCAGCCACCCCTCCGGCCACTCGAGGAGGTCCTCGCCGACCTGTGGGCCGCCTGGACCAACCAGGCCGACCTCCAGCACCGCAGCGACCAGGTGACCGAGCACTGCGACGCCCTCGAGCCGGTCGCCGCCATCCGTGGGCACTTCGCACCCGCCCAGGACCGGCTCGGTGTCGCCGAGGCCACCGCCCGGCAGGCCTGGCTCCACGCACGCCGCGGAGTCGTCGACCTCGACGCCACGCTCACCCACGAGGCCACCGCCCTTCGGGGGCAGGTGTGGGAAGCCTGGCGACACGACCTCACCCCAGCGCGCCACGCGGCCGACGTCCTCGCCGAGGGCGCCGGCAGGTTCGGGCAACGCCGCCGAAGCTTCCGCGACGCCGCCGCCGACCTCACCGCCTTCGCCGACCACTGGCGGCACGTGTATCCCGACCTGGCCACCCACCCCACCCACGTCGCTGACCAGATCCAATGGCCCGACCACGACCGCGTCTCCGAGGCGATCAACACCTACGTCACCGGCCAGGTCGCCGCCGCCCACCCCGAAGCCGACCAGATCCGCCAAGCCGAACTCGACGCCACCACCGCCTACCAGGACGCCCAACGAGCACGCGAGCAGCTCGAGCGCACCCTGCGGAACCAGCTCCGAGACCACGGGCGAGCCGCCTACTTCACCGACCCCCACACAGTGCTCGCCAAGGCCACCGCCTGGCTCGCCGACCTCCGGCAACAGCTACACACCGCCACCACCCGCGTCCGGGCGCTCGAACACGAACCCGCGATCCGGGCGCTCCCCGTCGCAGCCCTCGACAAAGAACGCGACCGGTGGGCCGACGACCGTGTCAAGCAACAGGTGGCCGCCGCCCACCACGCCGGAGCGCTGCTCCACCAACGCACCCGAGCCCACCAGATGCAGCCCAGCCCCTCACGACCCTCCCCCGACCGCGGCTGGGGCATCGGCCGATAAGCACCCCGTTGAGCACCCAGTTGATCGCACCGGCGCCCCCAGCGCACCTAGGAAGCAACAAGCAATGTCCACTCGCAGCCCTCCCCGCGCTTGCAGGGGACGTGCGACCAACCAGCAAGGAGGCACCCATGACCACCGCACCCCACCACCACGACCACGCCAACGACGAGATGCTCAACATCAACGAGACCGCCGCCTACCTCAGAGTCCCCGTCGCCACCCTGCGCTACTGGCGCTACTGCGGCACCGGACCCCGCAGCTTCAAGCTCATGCGCCACGTCCGCTACTGGCGCTCCGACCTCATCCTCTGGCTCACGGAACAGACCAACCATCCACAAGACGAGCACTGACCTGCCGGGCACACGGATCCGCGAAGGACAATCGACCATGGCCCACATCGAGAAGCGCGCACGGAAGGGCGGTCACGTGTGGCGGGCGCGCTACCGGTCGCCCGCGGGCGCCGAGCGCTCCAAGAGCTTCAACCGCAAGGTCGACGCCGAACGGTTCCTTGCCTCCGTGGAGAACTCGAAGGCGGCCGGCTTCTACGTCGATCCGTCGCTGGCCCAGCTCGCCGTCGGCGAGTGGGCCGACCGGTGGCTGGCTGGTCAGGCGCACCTCAAGCCGACCACCTTCGAACGCTACGAAGGGATCGTCCGCACCCACATCAAACCGACCTGGGGACGGGTGACGCTCGCGAACGTCTCCCACGCGGGGGTCCAGGCGTGGGTCACCGACCTCGCCAAGGAGTCTTCGGCTGCCTCGGTCCAGAAGATCCATCGGGTCCTCTCGCTGATCCTCGACATGGCGGTCAAGGACGGTCGCCTGGCTCGTAACGTCGCGACCGGCGTGAACCTGCCCCGACTGGTCAAGCCCGAGCACCTCTACCTGACCCACGACCAGGTCGAGGACCTCGCCCGCGAGTGCGGCTACCCGTCCGACCCGAGCAGGCACGCCGCCTATGACAGTCGCAGCAACGAGACGAACCGGCTGGTGGTGCTGTTCCTGGCCTACACCGGAGTCCGGTTCGGGGAGATGGCCGCCTTGCGCGTCAAGCGCCTCGACCTGGTCCGGCGTCGCGCGGCCATCGTCGAGTCGGTCACCCCTGTGCTCGGCAAGGGGCTGGTCTGGGGAACCCCCAAGACCCACGGACGCCGTGAGGTGCCGATCCCGGCGTTCCTGGCCGACGAGCTCGAGCAGCAGGTCGTCGGCAAGGGGCCCGACGAGCTCGTCTTCGCGGGCCTGCGCAACGGCCAGCCGCTGCGCGTCAGCACCTTCACTCGGCCGTTCAAGGCGGCGGCCGAGGCGATCGGTCTCCCCAGGCTCCACCCGCACCAGCTGCGGCACACCGCCGCCAGCCTCGCCATCGCCGCCGGGGCCGACGTGAAGGTCGTCCAGCAGATGCTCGGCCACGCCTCGGCGGCCATGACCCTCGACGTCTACGGCCACCTCTTCGAGGACCGGCTCGACGAGGTCGGGGCAGCGATGCACCGGGCCCGAGCAGCGGCTCAGCAGGCACGCGGCGACCTGAAGCTGGCGGGTGGAGCTGATTCTCCTGCGGCCCACGTGCGGCCCAAGACCCAAATCGAGGCCCGGGAGGGCCCACGCGAAAGCCCCTCCGTTGTGCGTTTCCGCAGGTCAGAGGGGCTTTCGGAGGAGCACCCCCAACGGGATTCGAACCCGTGCTACCGCCGTGAAAGGGCGACGTCCTAGGCCGCTAGACGATGGGGGCCTGCCGCGCGAGCCGGCGTCCGCCGACCACATGGCCGCACCAGCATAGGACCCGGCCACCACGCCACCCAAACGGACCGCACGAGCGCTGAACCCGATTGTCAGCAGGGTCCGCTCCTCGGGTATCGTGTCCGCGCCGGGCCAGCCCGGCGACGGCCAGGTAGCTCAGTTGGTACGAGCGTCCGACTGAAAATCGGAAGGTCGGCGGTTCGACCCCGCCCCTGGCCACCAACGTCGCCTCACAGGCGCCCTCTCGGGCTCACTCGTCGGAGCCCGACGTCCCCTCGTCGGACATGTGCTCCTCCGGGCTGGCGCTGTGGGAGTGGTAGTCGTCCTCCTCCTCGGTGAACTCCTTGACCGGAGCGGTCAGCGTCAGCGAGGTCCCGTCGGAGAAGTCCAGGGTCAACTCGACCTCGTCCCCCGGCGCCAGTTCCTCGGTGAGCCCCATCAGCATCACGTGGTAGCCGCCCGGCATCAGCAACTGAGTCTTGCCTGCCCGGACGGTGACCCCGTCGGCGGCCTCCTGCATCACCTGGTGACCGTCGTCGCCGTTGACCATCTCGTGCAGCTGCACCATCTCACTCACCGGCGTGCTGGCCCGCACGAGTGACACGTCGGCATCGGTGCCGTTCTCGATGACCATGAAGGCCGCACTCATGGTGGGGTCCTCGGTGCCGGTCGTCGCCCGGACCCAGGGGTCGCTCACAGAGAGGAGGCCGGGTTGCTGACTGGTGGCCTCGTCCCCGGTGGTGGTCGTGCTGCCGCAGCCGGCGGTGAGCACGGCCAGGGCCAAGGCAAGGGCCAAGGTCAGGGCCCAGGTCGGGGTCAACGTCGGGCTCGGCATCAGGCGCCGGGCAGGGTGGAACGTCATGGGTGTCTCCTTGTCAGGTCTGAGAGAGCGGCTCGCGGGCAATGCAGCCGCCGGCCACACCCCCAGGGCGAGGGTGCAGGGGTAGGTCAGCAGACCGGGAGCGGCGGACCTCGACGGGTCAGGGACCCCACGGACAGCAGCAGGCGACGGGGACCCGAGACTGCGACGACGGCACGGGGCGCAATCCGGCAGCCGCCCACGACCGGTGTCGCCGACGTCCAGCACCGCCGCAGGAGCTCGGTGCTGAGCACCGCCAGCAGCGACCAGAGCATCGCCTCACCGATCGCCAGCCAGGCGCCGAGGACGACCGCGCCCGCCATGTGCGAGAGCACCATCAGCGGCCCAGCCTCGGTCAGGTGGTCGAGGACATGGGGCGTCCCCGCGGCGTGGGATCCGCCGGGAACCGCTGCCGGATCGCCACGGTGGCCGGCGAGCGACGAGAGCGCCAGGTGTGCTGCGGTCTGGCCGGCGACGGCCAGCAGCATCATCCGCCGGGCTCCCAGCTGGCGCCGGAGGAACCAGGCGGCCGTGAGCGTGGCGCCGCCCCACAGCGCGACCAGCGAGCCCACCGAGGGCAGCAGGCCGGCGGCGGCCGCGTGCGACGCGATGCCGGTGAGCAGGGCGATCGACCCCAGCAGGAGCGCGCGCACCCACAGCAGCGGACCTGTGGCTCGACGCTCGCGCACGGCACCCCCTCGTGACTGCTCACCCTCACGCGTGGTCCCAGCGTAGGACAGGGTGGGGCGCGACGAGGTTTGAGTCGGCGTACTCATCAGATCTGAGCAGCCCCGAGCCATCCTCTCGGCCCCCATCGCGACACACTGTCTCTATGAGGACCTACGCCGACGCACGCCGCTGCCCCGACTGCGGCGCCGGCCTTCCCGAGACCCCCGACCGCTGCGCCCAGTGCGGTCTCGTCCTGACCGGACCCGCCGCGGTCGAGCTGTTCGCGACGTTCCAGCACGCAGACCGGTTGCTGGGGCAGCTCCGCGTCGAGAGCTCGGTCGCCGCACCCATGCCGGGCCTCACCGGGCCTCCGCCTTCGGTCGACCCTGCGGTCGAGCCGGCGGTCGCAGCCGACCCGTTCCCCTCGGCGGCCCTCCGCGGCGCCTCGGTGCCGCGAATCCTACTGACTCTCGGGGCTCTGTGCCTGTTGGTGGGGGCCGTGACCTTCCTCGCGGTCGCGTGGAGCTTCCTGGGCGTCGGCGGCCGGACCGCGGTGCTGGTCGGGTTCACCGCGACCGCAGCCGGACTGTCGTACTGGATGTGGCGTCGCGACCTACGCACAGCAGCCGAAGCGCTCAGCGTCGTCACCGCGGGGCTCCTTGCCCTGGATCTGGTAGGCGCCGCCGACGCGGGCTGGCTCGACGTGTCGTCCGCGGGCCTGGTGATGACGGTCGGGTTCGCGCTCGGCGCCGCCGGGCTCGCCACGACGTACGCCGCACGCGACCGCCGACCGCTCTGGGCGCCGCAGGTGATCGGCGCGGTGGGCCTTCTCGTGGCACCCGCCGGCGCCCTCGACCTGACCGGCCACGACAGCGCGGTCCTCGCGCTGAGCACCCTCGGACTGGCGCTGGTCGCCGGAGCCGCCCGGATCGGCCGGGTCGGGCAGATGCACTGGTTCGTCGCCGCCGCCGCCGGCGTGTGGTGGCTGGCGCTGGCCATGACCGGCCTGGTGCGTCTCTTCGACCACCCCCGGGCTTCGGAGCTCTGGAGCGGGCTGCACCCGTGGCCGGTCCTCACCGCGGCCGCCTTCCTCGCCGTCGGGGCGTACGCCGCACGCCGGCTCACCTTGCCTGCCTCGCTGACCGCGGGCGTCGCCGCCGGCCTGGCGACCACGCCCCTGGTCAGCCCGGTGCTCGACAACTCGGCCACGCAGGCAGCGAGCGCGTTGCTCGTCGTCACCGCGGCCGCGGCCCTGGCCGCCCTGGCGCTACCGCGGCCATGGCGCGCCGCGGCGGTGCTCCCGATGCTCGGCGCCGTGGTGGCGCCCGTCGTGGTCACGGTGGCGATCGCCGGCAGCGTCGTGGAGTCTCTCCTCGGCGTCCACCCGTGGACACGTGAGATCTCCACCCGGATCTCCGAGGTCTCGACGCCGGCCCATCCCCTTCTGCTCCCTCTCACCACGGTCGTCGTGCTGCTCGCCGCGGCCGCGGTCGCCGGATTCCGCCCCATCGTCCGGGGGGTCGTCTGGGCGGGCTGGCCGGTGGCCGCCAGCGCGGTGGGGCTGAGCGTCGTCCTCGCGGCGGCGGCGTACCCGATCCCGCTGGGAGCACTCGTCATCGCCCTCCTGGTGCTCGGGCTGGCCCAGGGCGCCTGGTCCCTCCTCGGGTCAGGGCACAGCGAGCTCGTCGGCCGCGGGGTCGCGCTCGCTGCTCTCGGAGCGGCGCTGGTGGTCGGACTGCCCAGCGTCGTGCTGACCCTGCTGACGCTGCTGGTGCTGCTGGCGGCGGCCGTGCTGATCGCCCTGCGGGCGCCCCTCGCAACAGCGCGGGAGGCCGCTCTGGTCGCTCTCCCGCTCCTGCTGGCGGGGCTGGTGTGGACCGTGAGCGAGCTGACCGACCTTGACGTCTCGTGGCGGGCGACGCCGGTGCTGATCGTCGTGGGCCTGCTTGCCCTGCTGTTGCCGCGACCGACCGTGGAGCTGCCTGCTGTGGCGGCCGGCCTGGTCGCCGCGTTGGTGTCGGTGCCGGCCGCGTTCCTGGACTCGGACTCGCACGGGCTGGTCGTGCTCGCACTCGACCTCACCGTCGCCGGCGCCCTGGTCACGGCGTCGTCGCTGGCGCACCCGCACCGCCGGCTGCTGTCGATCCCCGGCGGCCTGCTGCTGGCGATGGCCACCTGGGTCCGGCTCTACGACCTGGGCGTCACCGCGCCCGAGGCCTACACGCTGCCCTCAGCATTGGTCCTGCTCGCACTCGGGCTGCGGTGGCTGTCCCGAACGCCCCACGCCGCCACTGTGAAGGCGCTCGGTCCGGGGCTGGTGCTCGCCTTGGTGCCCACCCTGCTGCGCGCGCTGGTCGACGACGCAGTCTCGTTGCGCCCGCTGCTGCTGGGTCTGGCCTGCCTCGCGCTGGTGCTGGGCGGCACCTGGCTGCGCTGGACGGCTCCCCTGGTGGTCGGGGCGGTCGTGGGCGCCGTCCTGGTGCTCCGCGAGCTGGGACCGTACGCCGCCGACCTGCCGCCGTGGCTGCTGATCGCCGCGGCCGGCGCACTGCTCACCGTCGTCGGAGTGACCTGGGAGAGCAGGATGCGCGACCTGCGTCGCGCGGGGGACTATCTGGGCCACCTCAGATGAGGGACCGGCTGAGGCCCCAGGAGCCGACAGGCGGCGGCGGGCCCCGGTGCGGCCCCCATATACCGCACCGGACCCGAGGACGATCCCGAGTCCGCCTGCGGGAGGCCCGTCCGCACTAGCGGACGCCCACCAACGACCCGTTTGCGGGTCAACAGAACTGTGACAGTATTTACCCGCGTTTTCCAGGGGCAGGCGCACCCGTCTAGCCGAGGACCGGCTGCCGCGGCGTGTCGAGCGCCCGGTCGTTGACAGGTGCCGGGTTCCGCGTCAGTCGCGACGGGGGTCGGCGTAGTCCGACCACTGTTCGAGCACCTCGGGTGCAACCTCGTCCGCGTCATCACTATCGCCGTGCAGCTCGCGCGCCAGCGCCCCGAAGTCCGTCTCCTGGGAGCGGTACTTCAGGTCGCGTGCGACCTTCGTCTGCTTAGCCTTCGCTCGGCCGCGCCCCATAGGGTCGACCCCCTCGCATTTGGCCGGGGCTCAGCGACGAGCCGTCCCCGGTCTGACTGATCGGTTTCTCGTGGAGGTAACGCTACCTGCTCCCTGGCTGTTCCCGCACGCCTGCCGGCGATTTTGGGCACGTTGATGGCCAGAAAACCCGTCGAAAGCCTCTTTCCGGGGCGTCGGACGGTCGTCACCACCCCGGATGGTGACCTGTGAGCAGGACCCTGCCGCGCTCGGCCGGGTCGACCGCGATCGCGACCTCGCCGGCAGCCCAGGCTCGGACCCCCTGGGCCGCAAGCGTGCGCACGGCGGTGTCGACACCCTCCTGCGGCAGCAGCGCCACCATTCCGACGCCGGCGTTGAGCGTCCGCTCCAGGTCGTGCTGGGGCACCTTGCCCACTCGGCGTACGAGGTCGAAGATCGGAGCGGGGGTCCAGGAGGTCCGGTCGATCCGTGCGGTCAGCTCCACCGGGAGCACCCGCTCCAGGTTGGCAGCCAGCCCACCGCCGGTGATGTGGGACATCGCGTGGGTCTCGGTGCCGGCCGCCAGCGCCAGGCAGGCCTTGGCGTAGATCCGGGTCGGCTCGAGCAGCTCCTCGCCGAGGCTGCGGCCGAGCTCGTCGACGTGCCGCTCGAGGCTCCACTCGGCGGTGGCGAGGAGGACGTGCCGGACCAGGGAGTAGCCGTTCGAGTGCAGTCCGCTGGACTCCATGGCCAGCACCACGTCGCCGGGTCGCACCCGCCCCGGCCCGAGCAGGGCGTCGGCCTCCACCACCCCGGTCGTCGAGCCGGCGATGTCGTACTCGTGCGGCTCGAGCAGTCCGGGATGCTCGGCGGTCTCGCCGCCGATCAGGGCGCAGCCGGCCTGGACGCAGCCTTCGGCGATGCCCTTGACGATCGCGGCGATCCGCTCGGGTACGACGCGGCCGGTGGCGATGTAGTCGGTGAGGAACAGCGGCTCTGCCCCGCACACCACGAGGTCATCCACGAGCATCCCGACCAGGTCGAGGCCGATCGTGTCGTGCTTGTCGAGCGCCTGCGCGATCGCGACCTTGGTGCCGACCCCGTCGGCGGATGTGGCCAGCAGTGGCCGGTCATAGGACTTCAGGGCGCTGGCGTCGAAGAGCCCGGCGAAGCCGCCGATGCCGCCGATCATCTCCGGGCGGCGCGCCTTCTCGACCCACCCCTTCATCAGCTCGACGGCCCGGTCTCCGGCCTCGATCGAGACGCCTGCGGCGGCGTACGCGTCGGGGGACGTCTCAGTCACGGTGCTCCTCGCGAGTGGTGGCGCGGTCAGGGGTTGTTGAACACCGGCAGCGTGCCGGTCCGGATCGAGGTCTCGAGCAGGTGCTTGCCGAGCCGGGACTCGTCGGGGAGCGGGATCGGGTACTCCCCGGTGAAGCAGGCGTGGCACAGGTTGGCCTGGGGCTGGCCGGTCGACTCCACCATCCCCTCCAACGAGATGTAGCCCAGCGAGTCGGCACCGATGCTGGACCGGATCTCCTCGATGTCCAGGCCGTTGGCGATCAGCTCCGCACGGGTGGCGAAGTCGATCCCGTAGAAGCACGGCCACTTCACCGGCGGTGACGAGATCCGCACGTGAACCTCGGCGGCCCCCGCCTCGCGGAGCATCCGCACCTGGGCACGCTGGGTGTTGCCGCGGACGATCGAGTCGTCGACCACGACGATCCGTTTGCCGCGGATCATGTGGTCGAGCGCGTTGAGCTTGAGCCGGATGCCGAGCTGGCGCAGCGTCTGGCTCGGCTGGATGAACGTGCGGCCGACGTAGGAGTTCTTGACGAACCCCAACCCGAAGGGGATGCCGCTCTCCTCGGCGTACCCCGTCGCCGCGGGAGTGCCCGACTCCGGCACCGGCATCACCATGTCGGCCTCGACCGGGAACTCACGGGCCAGTCGGCGCCCCATCTCCACCCGGGCCTCGTGGACGTTGCGGCCGCCGAACGTCGCGTCGGGACGGGCGAGGTAGACGTACTCGAACACGCAGTTCTTCGGCGCGGCCTCGACGAAGCGACGTGAGCGGAGGCCGTCCTCGTTGATGACGATCAGCTCACCGGCCTCGACCTCGCGGACCACACTGGCGCCGATGGTGGCGAGCGCGGCGGCCTCGCTGGCGACGACCCACCCGCGTTCGAGCCGGCCGAGCACCAGGGGCCGGATGCCCTGCGGGTCGCGGGCGGCGTACAACGTGTTCTCGTCCATCCAGACGAACGAGAAGGCGCCCTTGACCAGCGGCAACAGCTCGACCGCGCGGTCCTCGACGGTCTGCCCCGCGTGATGGGCCAACAGCGAGGTCACCACCGAGGTGTCGTTGGTCGAGACCTCGGGCAGCTTCACGTGGAGGTCCAGCTCGGCACCGGTGCCGCCGAGGTCCTCGACCAGCTGGGCCAGCTCGCCGGTGTTGATCAGGTTGCCGTTGTGGGCGAGCGCGAGCGAGCCGTCCAGGGTGGGGTGGAACGTCGGCTGGGCGTTGTGCCAGGTCGACGCGCCGGTCGTGGAGTAGCGGCTGTGCCCGATCGCGAGGTGCCCCTTGAGCGACTCCAGCGTGGACTCGTCGAAGACCTGCGACACCAGGCCCATGTCCTTGTAGACCAGGATCTGGCGACCGTTGCTGACGGCGATGCCGGCCGACTCCTGGCCACGGTGCTGGAGGGCGTAGAGCCCGAAGTAGGTGAGCTTCGCGACGTCCTCACCGGGGGCCCATACGCCGAAGACTCCGCACACGCGGCGCAGTCTACGGCGTGCGGCTAGCGGCGTACGGCCGCCTTCGCCGAAAGAACCCGCCGAAACTCCTCCGCGTGATGGGATGCCTTGACCACCAACACCGGGAGAGCACCTGGTGTCTGCAGCCAATCGTCGCGCCTGGGTCGTGGCCGGCTTGGTCTTCGCGGTCATCGCCACTGGGCTGAACGGTGTCGTGGGCGGCTACGGGGCTGCCGCGCTCGTTCTGGTCCTGGCCGTCCCGGCGATCCTGCACCACCGGGCGCCCACGTGGCTGCTGTGGCCCACCGTCGCGGCCGCCGTGGTGCTGGGCATGCTGGCGGCCGGTTCGGCCGCTGCCTCCGCCCGTGCGGATCCGGTTTCCACCCCCCTCAACACCGCCTGGGACGGCGTCGGTGGCGTGCTCTGGGCCCCGTGGACCTGGGCGCTGATCGGGCTCGGGCTCCATGGCAGCTTCCGCTTGGCGCGCGCGGGCGGCCTCGCGCACCGGGAGCGATAGGCGCCTAGCCGGCGTGCTGGTCGCGTGTCGCCCGGTCTTCGACGTTGGTGCTACTTCTTGGTCGCCTTGGGAGGCAGCGTGCTGATCCAGTCGTGGCTCCTGGAGAACCAGCCGACGAGATCGTCAGCATCTTTCAACAGCTTCTCCGGCACGCAGACGTATCCCTGCATCACCCTGCCGTACTGCGTCACCGGTCCACTGTCGTACCGGGCAAGAAAATCCTCATACTGATCGCTAGGCAGTCGAAGCGCCATGACTCCGTCGGCGTCGAGGAAGCTGAACATGTGGCCGTTGAGCGACGTGTAGGGGTTCTTGGCTCCCTTGACGGTGGCGCCCGACGCGCTGCGCTCGACAACTGCGGCGTACAACTCGAGCGCTTGGGATGGTCCGGGGTACGCGGATCCACCGGGCATTGCATCCTCCGCGAGGTGTCTCGTCGTCCACTCAAGGCCAAGCCTATCGTCGGGCTGCAGTGCGCAGCGTGCGTGCGACCCTCCCCGTCGGCGGCTGTCAGTCCCCTGGCCGCGACCAAAGGTCCGGTCTCGGCGCCGATCACCAAGCGCGTGCGGCCGTCGGCGTTCAGAGGCGACGACTCCGCCTACGTCCGTCAGGTGCACACGTTCCTGGACGAGAGGTCCGTCACCTCGCCCTATTCCGACGCCGAACTGGTCGAACGGGGTAGGGATTTCTGCTCCGTGATCAGTGGAGGCGGTCTACTCGCCGAGAAGGTCGACTTCTGGGCTGGGTTCACCAGCATCGACCTGGACACCTCCGTGCACGTCTTCAAAGCCGCCGGAAGCGTGTACTGCCCGAAGGCGTTCTCCGCCTACGTGGACCTCAGACTGGCCGGCAACACCGGCAAGCCGACGGCGCGGGAGAAGGCCGATCTGGTGCGCTTCGACGCTTCCGTGGGGAGTGGGTCGTTCGCCACCCCAGTGGATCGAGTGAGCGACTCTCGCATCCTCCGCGACGGCCGCCGATTGTGCAGCACAGAGTTCACCCGTGGCTGGTGACGTCAAGCGGCGGTGCGGGGGAACATCAGCAACTACGGTGGCCTACCCGGTATCAGCTACCTGAGCGGTCTCGCCCTCGCCTACCGCCCGGCCCACGTAGACACGAGGACCGCCGAGATACTTCAGCTCGCGAGAGCCGAGGCGTAACGCTAGTCGCTAGTGGGCGGCAGGCACCGGGTGGTGATCAGCCCTGGCCGAGCCGCTGCAACAGCAACGCCTCGGCCAGGATCACCCGCTCGAACTCGGCGAGGTGAAGGCCTTCGTTGGCGCCGTGGGCTCGGGTGTCCGGGTCCTCCACGCCGGTGACCAGCACCGACGCCTCGGGAAAGGTCTCGAGGAACTCCGCGATGAACGGGATCGAGCCGCCGACGCCCATGTCGATCGGGGCGACGCCGTCCCAGGCTTCGGTGAACGCCGCGCGCGCGGCGTCGTACGCCGGCCCGGTCGCGTCGATCGCGGTGGCTTCGCCGGTGTCGACCACGGTGACCTCGAGCTGTGCTCCCCACGGGACATGCGACTCGAGGTGCGCGCGCAGGCAGGCCAGCGCGTTCTCGCAGGTGTCGCCCGGCGCCACCCGCATCGACAGCTTGGCGCGGGCCGCCGGGACCAGGGTGTTGGAGGCGCCGGCGACCTTGGGCGCGTCGAGCCCGGTGACCGACAGGGCCGGCTTGGTCCACAGCCGCTCGACCGCGGTGCCTTCCCCGATCCACGCGACCCCCGGCGCGATGCCCGACTCCGCGCGCAACCGCGCCTCGGGATAGTCCACGTCGGCGGCCGGGCCTGCGTGCAGCCCGGCCACGGCCACGTTGCCGGCGTCGTCGTGCAGCGTCGCGATCAGTCGCGACAGGGTCATCAGCGCGTCGGGGACCAACCCGCCCCACATGCCGGAGTGCACCGCGTGCGTGAGCGTGCGGACCTCGACGTCGACGCGCACCAGCCCCCGCAGGGACGTGGTGAGCGCGGGAACCCCGATGTCCCAGTTGCCGGAGTCCGCAATCACGATCACGTCCGCGGCCAGCCGGTCACGGTAGGTCGCGAGGAACGCCGGCAGGCTGTCGGAGCCGACCTCCTCCTCGCCCTCCACGAAGACGATCACCGACACCGGCAGGTCGTCGCCGAAGATCCGCAGCGCTGCGAGGTGAGCGACGATGCCGGCCTTGTCGTCCGCGGCCCCGCGGCCGTAGAGCCGCCCCCCGCGCTCGGTCGGCTCGAAGGGCGGAGAGTCCCAGTCGGCGTGATCGCCCTCGGGCTGCACGTCGTGGTGGGCGTAGAGCAGCACCGTCGGCGCGCCTGCGGGCCCGGCCCGGTGCGCCACCACCGCCGGCGCACCGCCCTCAGCCGACAGGATCTCGGCGGCGAAGCCCTCCGCGGCGAACAGCTCCCGCACGGCCTCCGCGCTGCGCTGCACCTCCGCGGACCGCTCCGGGTCGGCGCTCACCGACTCGATCCGGACCAGCGTTTCCAGGTCGCGGCGTACGCCGGGGAGGACGTCGTGGAGGCGGGCGCGAAGCTCGTCGGTGCTCATGCTCGCCACCCTAGTGAGCCCGCCACCTCGCCAGATTGTCAGACAATAATTGGACTTGCGGCAGGCCGGGTGAGACCATCCGAGCATGGCCAAGACCTCCACGACTCACGCCTCTGTCCCTGCGACCGAGGACGGCGAGAGCCGCACCCACATCGAGCTCACCGAGGACTTCGCGGCGCACAACTACCACCCGCTGCGCGTGGTGCTGTCGCACGGTGAGGGCGCCTGGGTGACCGACGTCGAGGGGCGCCGCTACCTCGACTGCCTCGCCGGCTATTCCGCGCTCAACTTCGGCCACGGACACCCGCGGCTGCTGGCGCGCGCCCACGAGCAGCTGGACCGGCTGACGTTGACCAGCCGGGCGTTCTACAACGACCAGCTCGGGCCGTTCTCGCGGGACCTCGCAGAGCTCACCGGCAAGGAGATGATCCTGCCGATGAACACCGGTGCCGAGGCCGTGGAGACCGCGATCAAGGTCAGCCGCAAGTGGGGCTACCTGGTCAAGGGCGTTCCGGAGAACCAGGCCACCATCATCGCGATGGAGGGCAACTTCCACGGCCGGACCACCACCATCGTCAGCTTCTCCACCGACTCGGTCGCCACCGCCGGCTACGCGCCGTTCACCCCCGGTTTCCGGCTGGTGCCCTACGGCGACGTCGCGGCGCTGGAAGCCGCCATCGACGACACCACCGTCGCGGTGCTGCTCGAGCCGATCCAGGGCGAGGGCGGCGTGATCATCCCGCCGGAGGGCTACCTGCAGCAGGTCCGGGCCCTGTGCAACCGCACCGAGGTGCTGATGGTCGCCGACGAGATCCAGTCCGGCCTGGCCCGCAGCGGCCGCACGTTCGCCTGCGACCACGAGGACGTCGTACCCGACATCTATGTGCTCGGCAAGGCGCTGGGCGGCGGGCTCTACCCCGTATCGGCGATCGCCGCCGACGGCGACATCCTCTCGGTGATCACGCCCGGCACGCACGGCTCGACGTTCGGTGGCAACCCCCTGGCGGCCGCGATCGGCCGCGAGGTGGTCGCGATGCTGGCCGAGGGAGAGTTCCAGAAGCGCGCTGAGACGCTGGGCGCCTACCTCAACCAGGGGCTGCAGGAGCTCGTCGGCGCGGGCCTCGACGAGGTGCGGGTGCGTGGTCTGTGGGCCGGAGTCGACATCAACGTCGAGCTGACCACCGGCCGGCACGTCTCCGAGCAGCTGATGGACCGCGGCGTCCTGGCCAAGGAGGCGCACGGCCAGACCGTGCGCCTGGCCCCTCCCCTGGTCGCGACCGAGGAGGATCTCGACGTGCTCCTCGACGCGTTCCGGGCGATCGTCAGGGGCTGAGCGGGAGGTACGCCGTCAGGTCGGCCCGCTCCCCGCTCGCGCTGAGTCGCCCCTGTGACTCGGCGTCGACCCAGGTGAGCTCGCCGGTCGCGAGCGCCACCCAGGTCGGGGGATCCATCTCGACGACGGCAGGCGGCGTGCCTCGGGTGTGGCGGACGCCCGCAACGACCTGCACCGCGGCGTACGGCGGCACTCGCACCTCCACCGACCGCCCCGGTGCCCGCTGCTCCAACACGGCCAGGAAGTGCTTGGTCAGCAGCCGCAGGTCGTCGGGCTCCCGGTCGCCAGCCAGGGCAGCCGCCACCGCGGCCGGGTCACCAGGTCGCAGCTTGGCAGGCACGGCACCCACCCTAGGCGCCGCTCCTGGTGGGCGGGATCAGCCGATCCCATCGAGGACGGACTCGATCCGGGCCCACGCGGGCGAGTCGACGTCGATCAGCCCGAAGTGGCCCCCGGTCACCTCCACCAGCTCGGCCCGCGCTCCCACCCCCCTGGCGCGCTCGACGTAGGCCTCCGACTGCGCGAACGGCACGGTGTCGTCATCGGTCGCGTGCACGCACCAGACCGGCGCGTCCAGGGGGATCTGGCGGGCCGGGTCGGCCTGGTCGTACGCCGGTGCGTCGGGCGCCGCCCCCAACAACCCCAGCACCGCCCCGCTGCCCAACCCCTCCTGGTAGGCCACGGTGAGGTCGAGCACGCCCGCCTGCGAGACGACATGCGTCACCGGCACCCGCATCGGCTGCCAGCGCTCGAAGCGTCCGCGCGCAGCCGCCCACGCCGCCAGGTGACCGCCCGCCGAGTGCCCCAGCGTGACCACGCGGGTGCGGTCAGGGACCCGGTCGGCGATCCCCTCGATCGCCGCGTGCACGTCGTCGAAGGTCATCGGGAAGCCACCGCCGGCACCCACCCGGCGGTACTCCACGTTCCACGCCGCCCAGCCCAGCGCGGCCAGCCTGGCAGCAAGCGGCCGCCCCAGCTCGGCGCCGTACGCCGCCTTCCAGAAGCCGCCGTGGAGGACCACCACCACGCCCCGAGGTGGCCCGTCGGGCAGGGTCAGCTCGGCGTACTGAGAGGGGTCGCCGCCATAGGCGAAGGTCTGCGTGGCCGCCGGCCGCGTGGCGTCGCTGCTCACCGAACGAGTCTCGCAGGCACCGGCCAGGGGTGCGAGCGCAGCCGAGCCGAGGAGGCCCAGCAGCGTCCGTCGTTCCATGCAGAGGGTTCGGAGCCGGCGCGGGTCCCGGATGGTCAGACGCCGAGAGCCTCGGGAAGCGTGCCCCGCCAGGCGGGGCCGAGCTCGTCGAGCGGGATCCCGAACTGGGTCTCGACGATCAGCTGGTCACCGCCGGTGCGCCCGAGCTCGGTCACCAGAACGCCCAGCGCGTCGGCCATCGTCGAGAACGCCTTCCGCTGCGCCAGCGACACGGTCACCAACACCCGCGCAGCGGACTCGCTGAACAACGAGACGAAGTGGTCGCCGTCGAGGGTGACGCTCGCCCCGATCCCGTGCCGCAGGCAGGACTCGACCAACGCCTGAGAGAGCCCGCCGTCAGACAGGTCATGGGCCGAGGAGACCAGGCCGGAGCGGCCGGCGTCGGCCAGCAGCAGCGCGAGGTTCCTCTCCGCGATCAGGTCCACGCGGGGCGGCCGCCCACCGAGGTGGCCGTGCACGACGTGCGCCCACTCGGACCCCGAGAGCTCCTCGTGGGTCTCCCCCAGGAGCAGCAGGACCTCGCCGGGCCTCGCGAACCCGGTGGGGATCCGCCGGGTGACGTCGTCGATCACCCCGAGGACCGCCACCACGGGCGTGGGCAGGATCGCGTTGTCGCCGGTCTGGTTGTAGAGGCTCACGTTGCCGCCGGTGACCGGGATGCCGAGCGCGAGGCACGCGTCCTTGAGTCCACGACACGCCTCGGCGAACTGCCACATCACGTCGGGGTCCTCCGGCGAGCCGAAGTTGAGGCAGTCGGAGACGGCCAACGGGGTCGCGCCCCCGGACGCCACGTTGCGGTAGGACTCCGCCAGCGCCAGCTGCGCGCCGGCGTACGGGTCGAGCTTGGTGAAGCGGCCGTTGCAGTCAGTGGAGATCGCGACGCCGAGATTGGTCTCGTCGTCGACGCGCACCATGCCGGCGTCCGAGGGCTGAGCGAGCACGGTGTTGCCTCGGACGTAGCGGTCGTACTGGTCGGTGATCCACGACTTGTCGCAGAGGTTCGGCGACGCGGCCAGCCGCAGGACGTTCTCCCGGATCTCATCACCGTTCCCCGGCCGCCACAACGACTCCGGGCCGTCGGCCTGCAGGGCGTCCTGCCAGGTCGGACGGGCATAGGGGCGGTGGTACGTCGGGCCCTCGTGCGCGACCGAGCGCGGCGGGACATCGACCACCCGCTCGCCCCGCCAGTCGATCTCGAGGCGGCCGGTCTCGGTGACCTCGCCGAGGACCGTCGCGTCGACGTCCCACTTGGCGCAGATCGTGAGGAACTCGGCAACGTCGCCTGGCTCGACCACCGCCATCATTCGCTCCTGCGACTCGCTCATCAGGATCTCTTCGGGCGACAGGCTCGCGTCGCGCAGCGGCACCAGGTCGAGGTCGACCCGCATCCCGCCGTCGCCGGCCGAGGCCAGCTCGGAGGTCGCACAGGACAACCCGGCCCCGCCGAGGTCCTGGATGCCGGCCACGAGTCCGGCCGCGAACAGCTCGAGGGTGCACTCGATGAGCAGCTTCTCCATGAACGGGTCACCGACCTGGACGCTCGGCCGCTTGGCCGGGCCGCCCTCGTCGAAGGTCTCGCTGGCCAGCACGCTGACACCGCCGATGCCGTCGCCGCCGGTCCGGGCGCCGTACAGGATCACCTTGTTGCCGACCCCGGACGCCTTGGCCAGATGCAGGTCCTCGTGCCGGAGCACCCCCACACAGAGCGCGTTGACCAACGGGTTGCCGAGGTACGACGCGTCGAACACCGCCTCGCCGCCGATGTTGGGAAGCCCCAGGCAGTTGCCGTAGCCGCCGACGCCGGCCACGATGCCGGGCAGCACGCGTTGGGTGTCTGCCGCGTCCAGCGGTCCGAAGCGCAGCGGATCCATCACGGCCACCGGCCGCGCGCCCATCGCGAGGATGTCGCGCACGATCCCACCGACCCCGGTCGCCGCACCCTGGTAGGGCTCGACGTACGACGGATGGTTGTGGCTCTCGACCTTGAACGTGACTGCGTAGCCCTGGCCGATGTCGAGGACGCCGGCGTTCTCGCCGATGCCGGCGAGCATCTTGCCGACCGGCGTCTCCTGGGGGAGCTCGGAGAACTGCTTGAGGTGCACCTTGGAGGACTTGTAGGAGCAGTGCTCGCTCCACATCACGGAGTACATCGCCAGCTCGCTGCTGGTCGGACGACGGCTGAGGATCTTGCGGATCTGGGCGTACTCGTCGCGTTTCAGACCGAGCTCGGCCCAGGGCTGCTCGCGGTCCGGGCCATCGGTGGCCAGGGCCACCGTGTCGAGCGTCGGGCGGGCGGGAGCAGGCCCGGGGGCAGACTCGGGAGCAGACTCGGGGGCAGACTCGGGAGCGGACTCACGAGCGGATTCGGAGGGGGAGGCCACGGGCGCCAATCTACCGGCGGGACTCGTGATTCCTTGGCGCCGGTCCGCACGGCGCGCGGCTCCCTCACGCGTTCCGCTCCGGGGACTCACCACCAGGTCGAGCGGCGCGAGAACCTGCAGCGAGCTCCCCTGAGCCCGCAGCCTCGTGCCACCGCGCGTCCAGGTCACGCAGCTCGAGCCGGGCGTCGAGCGGCAACCAGGGCTCGCCCTCGGCGTCCAGCATCCGCTCGCAGGTCCACCCGCGGCCCGCCCGCGGACGCGCCCCGGCCCTGGCTGCGGCGGCGCGCAGCCGTCTCACGACCTCGGCAACCGGCTCGCCTGCCACCACCGTCACCGGCTCCAGCCCGGCCTCGAAGAAGCGCTCCCGGCGAGTGTTGTCCCGTCGGTGGCGCGCCCGCCCGCGGTGCAGCGCTCCGTCGTACTCCGCCACCAGGCCGGTCCCCGGGTCGAGCAGGTCGGGGACACCGACGAGCCCGCCGTCGCCCCACCGCACCTCGCGGTTGACGAGCGGCCTCGCGAGGCCGGCGTCCAGGGTCCAGATCAACCGCAGCCGAGACTCCGTCGGCGACCGGCTCTCCTCGTGGGCGTGCGCCAGGCCGAACCGCACCAGCGCGGCCCCCTGCCGCCTCGGCTCACTCGCCCAGGCGGCCCGCACCCGAGCGATGCTGGTGACCTCCGCCGCGGCTGCCATGTCCATCACCACGACAGCCGCCCGCCCGTCGGACGCCACCCGCATCGCGTCCAGAACTGCCCGCTGCGGCAGCACGCAGGCGACGCCGTGGCGCACCGTGCCCGCGGGAAGTGCTCGATCACGCAGCACGACCCGGTCCCGGTCGGACCTCAGCCGCCGACGGTGCTCGACCAGAACCGGCACCCGGAGCGGCCGCATCGCGGCATCCAGGCCATCGAAGAAGGCTCCGCCATACAAGCGCAGCGCCGCCCAGCCCGTGACCAGCGCGCCCTCGGGCAACCCCGCCGCCACCTCGATGATGCGTTGCTCCGCCGACCACGGAACCTCGGCAGGCACGAACAGGCCCGGGCCGGTGCGCCGCCACCGCGGGCCGGCCGCCCGACCTCGCGTCGGTCCCGAGCGTCCTGCCGGGTCCACGGGCACCGGCGTGACCAGGCCGACGGGAAAGTGGCGCCGGGGTTGCCAGGTGTCGTCCACGCCGAGGTCCTGCCCGGTGGTGACGAGCCCGAACCCCGGTCTCCGGCACCTGTGGAGGGGCCCCGCCGGCTCCGTCGGGCTTCCGGGGAACCGCCAGCACGTTCTGGGGCCGCGAGACCTGCGACAAGGTCCCCTGAAGCGTCCGGGCACCCGGCCGGCTCTCGCATTCCTGCGAATGATGTGACGAATGTGACTGTTGGGGTTACCGTGGTTTCTTTCCTGCGCCGATCGACCTTCCCCGACCGTGCCTCCTGGAGCATCGATGATCCGGCTTCCCCGTCCCGTAACTCGTCTGCGCGCCCTGGCCGCCTCGCTGGCCCTGGCCGTGATCGCAAGCCTCGCCACCGTCGCGCCGTCGTACGCCGACAATCGAGTCACGCCCGGCAACTTCACCGGCTACGGCTTCGACCAGTGCCTGGCGCCGACCCAGGCGACCATGAACACCTGGCGCATGGCGTCGCCCTTCTGGGCGGTGGGCATCTACATCTCCGGGAACTCCCGCGCCTGCCGCCACCAGCCCAACCTGTCGACCACATGGATCTCGACCCAGCTCAAGAAGGGCTGGCGGCTGCTCCCGATCGCGCTCGGCCCGCAGGCGTCGTGCAACCCTCGGTTCCCTCGCTACTCCGACGACCCGACCATCAAGTCGACCCCCGGCAAGACGGGCAACTACTACGCCGCCCGCAAGCAGGGCTGGGCCGAAGCGAACAAGTCCGCTGCTGACGCAGCGGCGTACGGCATCGCCGCGGGCAGCACGCTGTGGTACGACCTCGAGGGTTTCGAGCACGGCAACACCCGCTGCCGCGAGTCGGCGCTGGCCTTCGTCAGCGCCTGGGTCTTCAAGCTGCGCGAGCACGGCTACGTGCCGGGCGTCTACTCGAGCGCGGGCTCGGGGATCAAGATGCTCGATGACGCTCGCGTGAACCGGCCCGGGCAGTTCAACCTCCCCGACCGGATCTGGATTGCGCGCTGGGACGGCAAGGCGAACCTCACGACCTCCTACATCCGGGCTGACGGCTGGCTCCCGGGCAACCGCATGAAGCAGTACCTGGGCGGCCACGACGAGGTCTGGGGCGGCGTCCGCATCAACATCGACCGCAACTGGCTCGACCTCGGCTCCGGGTCGACCGCTGCCCCGGAGACCCACTGCAACGGGGTCCCGGTCAACTACTGGATCTATGACCCGCTCACCGTGAACAGCGCGCCCGCACCGAAGGTCAAGGCGTTGCAGTGCCTGCTGTCGGAGAAGGGGGTGTACGCCGGCAAGGTCAACGGCAAGTACGCCGGGGCGCTGCTCGACGCCGTCCACACCTGGCAGGCCGACCACGGCATGCCGGTGACCGGCACCTGGTCACGTCGCAACTGGATGTCACTGGTCGCCGCAGGCCCGCGGACACTGGTGAAGTTCGGCTCCGCAGGCGCGTCCGTGCGCCGCCTCCAGCGAGCGCTCAACGCCTCCGGCTACGCCAACCTCAACGTTCGTGGGGTCTTCAACGCCAGGACCGTCACGGCCACCCGGATCTGGCAGCGGAACGTCGGCCTGTCCCCCTCCGGCGTGATCTCCGCCAGCCAGTGGAAAGCGCTGCAAGCAGGGAAGCGACGCTGACGGTCAGGCGAAGGTCTGCGCCGCCAGGCTCGTGAAGAACCCCAGGCCATCGGTGCCCGGGCCGCACAGATCCTCGACGGCGTGCTCCGGGTGCGGCATCAGTCCGACCACGTTGCCCGCCTCGTTGGTGACGCCGGCGATGTCGTGCAACGAACCGTTCGGGTTGCCGTCCAGATAGCGCGCCACCACGCGGCCCTCGTCCTCGAGCCGGTTCAGCGTGGCCTCGTCGGCGACGTACCCGCCCTCGCCGTTCTTCAGGGGGACCACGATCTCCTGGCCCGGGGCGTACGCCGAGGTCCACGGCGTCCGGTTGTTCTCGATCCGCAGTCGCTGGTCGCGGCAGACGAACTTCCGATGGTCGTTGCGGATCAGGGCACCGGGCAGCAGATGGGACTCGCACAGGATCTGGAAACCGTTGCAGATGCCGAGCACCGGCAGCCCGCGGCCGGCCGCCTCGATCACCTGGCCCATCACCGGCGCGAACCGCGAGATCGCGCCACAGCGGAGATAGTCGCCGTAGGAGAAGCCGCCCGGCAGCACCACCGCGTCAACGGCGCGCAGGTCGGCGTCTCCATGCCACAGCGAGACGGCCTGATGGCCGCCGATCGTCACCGCGCGCGCGGCGTCGACGTCGTCCAGCGAGCCCGGGAAGGTGACGACACCGACCTTCACCTAGCGACCCTCCTCGTGGGCGACATCCGCGACGGTGTGCTCCTCGACGTGCACCTCGAAGTCCTCGATGACCGGGTTGGAGAGCAGGATCTCGGCCATCTTCTGGACCTGCGCCCGCAGGTCGTCGGACGCGTCGCCCTCGACCTCCAGCTCGAACCGCTTGCCCTGCCGGACATCCAGGACGCCCTCGAAGCCAAGGCGTGGCAGCGCGCCGAGCACCGCCTTGCCCTGGGGGTCGAGGATCTCTCGCTTGGGCATGACATCGACGACGAAGCGGGCCATGGGGAGGAGTCTAAGGTTGAGACATGGCGAACCCGAACCTGGTCCCCACTCGTGGGCCGCAACGCGCGATGGCCCTGGAGTTCCCGCAGTCGCTCGCGGTCTACGACACCTACCCCGAGGCCCAGCGCACCGTCGACCATCTCTCCGACGAGGAGTTCCCCGTCGAGAACTGCCTGATCGTCGGCACCGACCTCAAGCAGCTCGAGCGGATCACCGGGCGGCTGACCTACGGCAAGGTAGCGGCAGGCGGTGCGCTGTCGGGCGTCTGGATGGGCCTGTTCGTGGGCCTGGTCCTGTCGCTGTTCTCGACCGGCGGATCGACGTTCCCCACCATTCTCGCCAGCGCCCTCTTCGGAGCGGCGTTCTTCGTGATCTGGGCGGTCATCGGGTACGCCGCCACGCGCGGCCAGCGTGACTTCTCCTCGGTCAGCACCGTGGTGGCCACGAGGTACGAAGTGCTGGTGGAGCACAAGCACGCTGCCCGCGCCCGCGAACTGCTGGCCACCCTGCCCGGCGCCCTGCCGAACCCGTTCGCCTGAGCCGCCTGAAGAGGACTCCGGTCGCCAGCCGAGCGGGCTACACCAGCTCGCGCTTGAGGATCTTCCCGGTGGCCGTCATCGGCAACGAGTCGACGAAGACGACCAGTCGCGGGTACTTGTACGCCGCCATCTGCTCCTTGCTCCAGGCGATCAGCTCGTCCTCGGTGACGGCGGCGCCGGCGTTGCGGATCACGAACGCCTTGATCTCCTCGCCGTGGCGGTCGTTCGCGACGCCGACGACGGCGGCCAGCGAGACGTCGGGGTGCGTGATCAGCACCTCCTCGACCTCACGGGGATACACGTTGAAGCCGCCCCGGATGATCATGTCCTTGGACCGGTCGACGATGTAGTAGAAGTCGTCCTCGTCACGGCGCGCGAGGTCACCGGTGCGGAACCAGCCGTCGCGCATCACCTCGGCGGTCGCCTCCGGCCGGTTGAGGTAGCCGTTCATGACGTTGTGGCCGCGGATGGCGATCTCACCGATCTGGTCGGCGCCCTCGACGGTGTTCCACTCCGGGTCGATGAGCTTGCACTCGACGCCCCAGATCGGGATGCCGATCGAGCCGGGTCGAGGCTCTCGGTCGGGATCCGAGAACGTCGCGACCGGCGAGGTCTCGGACAGCCCGTAGCCCTCGAGCACCTGGACGCCCAGCCGCGCCTTGACCTCCTTGATGATCTCCACGGGCAGGCTGGCACCACCCGAGGCCGCGATCCTGAGGTTGGCGGCGATCTTGCCGACGTCGGCACCCTCGAGCGCGCCCAGCAGCCCCCACCACATGGTCGGGACGCCCGCGAAGAAGGTGACGTTCTCCTGCTGCATCAGGGCGACGGCAGCCTGGGCGTCGAAGCGGGGAAGCAGCACCAGGGTGGACGCCATCGCGAAGCCGGCGTTCATCTGCACCGTCGAGCCGAACGAGTGGAACAGCGGCAACGTCACCAGGTGGACGTCGGTGGCCGGCTGGGCGTTGAACAGCCGGTTGCAGGTGAGCGCGTTGAGCATCAGGTTGCTGTGCGAGAGCTCGGCGCCCTTGGCCTGCCCGGTGGTGCCGCTGGTGTAGAGGATCACCGCGGTCTCGTGCTCCGGGCTCAGCACGGCCGTACACGTGGCCGGCTGGCCGACGGTGGCCTCGCTCAGCGTGGTGGTGCCGGGGTACGGCGAGTCAGCGGCCGGGTCGGCGCCGATCCAGACGAACGTGTCACAGCCCGCGGCGCCCCGGAAGCCGGCGTACCCCTCCTCGCCCATCGGCAGCTCAGGGGTGCCCTGGAAGCAGAGGTAGACCTTGGCGCCGGAGTCGTCGAGGTAGTAGGTGTTCTCCCGGCCCTTGTTGAGCACATTGAGCGGCACTACGACGCCACCGGCCTTGAGGATGCCGTAGTAGACCATCGGGAAGTAGGGCAGGTTCGGGCAGGTCAGCGCCACCCGGTCGCCGGGCTCCACCCCGACCGAGACGAGATAGTTGGCCACCTGGTTGGCGGCCGCGTCGACCTGGGCGTAGGTGAACCGCCGGTCTCCCAGCACGAGGGCGTCACGGGTGGGGTACTTGCGGGCGGAGTCCTCGAGCAGGATCGACAGGTTGTACATACCGCCAACCTAGGGCGCGTGATGATGCGGCGCCACGTCATGCCGGGCTTCCCCGCCTCGCGGAGCTCTCAGCGACGGGCGGCCAGGATCCGGTCGGCACGGGCGAGATCGCTGCGCAGTGCGACCGGCGTGAGCAGCCCGGCGCCCGCGGCGGGGAGCCGCCAAGGCCCCGACCCGCGCAGCCGCACCGACATCTCGAGGTCGGTCTCGTCCCCTTGGGCGGCGAAGATCACCAGCAGGGAGGCGGTGATCCCGCGCCAGCGCCCCTCCTCGGCCCAGGCCGCGCCCGGCTCGTGCGTCGTCACCCTCATCTCGGGCGAGATGCCGGCCCAGGTGACGTCACGCCACCGCGCCCCGACCCCGGTCGGCTGCTCCGTGAGCAGCTCGACGCGCCGCAGGCTGGACTGCCACTCCGCCCGGTGGCGCGGGTCCGCCAGATAGTCGAAGACCGGGCCGATCGGGTGGTGCATGCGCACCACCAGGTTCGACGCGCGTCCGCGGACCGCCGCCATCATCGCCCGCTCACCCGCAACCCGGTCACCAGGTCTCCCCCGTCAGGAGCTCGAAGGCCTCGACGTACTTCGCGCGGGTCCGGGCGACGATCTCCTCCGGCAGCGCCGGCGGCGGCCCACCGGCATTCCGGTCCCATCCGGAGGCCGGCGAGAGCAGCCAGTCGCGCACGAACTGCTTGTCGTACGACGGCTGCGGGCGACCCGGCTGCCACAGGTCAGCAGGCCAGAACCGCGACGAGTCGGGGGTGAGCACCTCGTCGGCCAGCACCACGACGTCGTCGACCCGTCGCCCGAACTCCAGCTTGGTGTCGGCGAGGATGATCCCCCGCTCGCGGGCGATCTCCTCGGCTCGGCCGTAGACCGCGAGCGTGAGCTCTCGGAGCACCTCAGCGTCGTCGACTCCGATGGTGTCCACCACCGTGTCGAAGGAGACGTTCTCGTCGTGCTCACCCAGCGCCGCCTTCGTGGCCGGGGTGAAGATCGGCTCCGGCAGCCGGGACCCGTCCTCCAGCCCCGCCGGCAGGGCGATGCCGCACACCTCGCCAGCGGCACGGTAGTCCAGGAGGCCGGAGCCGGTGAGGTAGCCGCGGGCGACGCACTCGACCGGGAACATCGTCAGCCGCTCACACACCACGGCGCGGCCGCGCACCTCGACCGGCACCTCGGTGGACACCAGGTGGTTCGGCACCAGGTCGTCCAGCTGGTCGAACCACCACAGTGACATCCGGGTCAGGATCGCCCCCTTGTCGGGGATCGACGAGTCGAGGACGAAGTCGAACGCCGAGATCCGGTCGCTGGCGACCATCAGCAGACGACCGGTGTGCTCACCGGTGTCGATGCGGTAGAGGTCGCGCACCTTGCCCGAGTGGAGTCGGGTGGTCCCGTCGATCACCGGTGCCGACGGCAGGTTCGGCAGCGCCATGTCGAGAACCCTAGTGCGGACAGCCCGAGCCCGGGTGCGGCGTCTCAGCAGGTCAGCTCGCGCACCACGGAGTCGACCACGGCCACCAGGTCTCCGCGGGTGCGCGCGGCGACCTCTCGCTGCCGTTGGTAGGACGCCCCGCCAGCGACGATGTCGGCGACGCCGGCGAGCTCCGGCGTACACCCGAGGCGGTCGGCCGTCGGTTCCAGCCGGACCAGCAGCTCGGCCAGATCCTCGGTGACCAGCCGCTCGGTGTTGTGCGCGTCCAGGATCACGATGGCGTCCAGGCCGTAGCGGGCGGCGCGCCATTTGTTCTCCTGGACGTGCCACGGCGGCAAGGTGGGCAGTTCTTCGCCCGCGGCGGCCCGGGTGTCCAGGTCGACGACCAGGCAGTGCATGAGGGCCACCAGCGAGGCCAGCTCGGTGAGGTTGGAGACTCCGTCGCAGATCCGGTTCTCCATCGTCCCGAGCCGAGGCGCGGGCCGCACATCCCACCGGATCTCGGAGATGTCCTCGATCACCCCGGTCACCAGCTGGTCCTCGGTGTAGGACTCGAACTCCTCCCAGGTCGCGAACTGGAACGGCAGCCCGGCCGTCGGCAGCTGCTGGAACATCAGCGCCCGGTTGGAGGCGTACCCGGTGTCGGTGGCGGCCCAGATCGGCGAGGACGCCGAGAGCGCCTGGAGGTGGGGGTAGTGGTTGAGCAACGACGACAGCACGGGCATCACCCGGTCGCGCTCGGGGAGCCCGACGTGCACGTGCACGCCCCAGATGAGCATCTGCCGGCCCCACCACTGGGTGCGGTTGATCAGCTCCTCGTAGCGATGTCCCTCCGTCAGCTGCTGGGCGTCCCACGCGGCGAACGGATGCGCCCCGGCACCGAACAGGTCGATCCCGAGCTGATCGGTGACCGGGAGGACGACGTCCAGGGTGCCCCGCAGGTCGGCCATCGCCTCGCCGACGCTGCCGCAGACCCCGGTCACCAGCTCGACGGTGTTGCGGAGCAGCTCACCGTGGAGCTTGCTCGGGTCGCGCAGCCGGTCGTGAGTCCCGGACAGGAGATGCCCCGCGGCGTTGACCAGGTCCCGGCTCGTGTGGTGGACGAGCCCGAACTCCCACTCCACGCCGAGCGTGGGCCTCGGCGACGAGACGAAGTCGATCCGCACCCGGACAGCCTAGTGTCGGCGGCACCCGGAGGGATCTCGGTCGAGGCCGGTGGACCGCCCATGGCAGGGTGGAGGCATGCCCGAGTCAGCCGAGGACATCTACGCCCGTGTCGCCCAGGCCGTCGGAGAGGACGGTCGACTGCCGATGCCTCCGGTGGACGACTGGGACATCTTCCCCTGGGAGGTCGTCGACGGCGCCCTGGTGCCCAAGATCGTGTCGCCGCCGTACGCCGAGGCGGAGCCGGCGAGGTCCGGCGAGGACGCCGCGAGCTGTGCGCTGTGCGCCGGTGACGGCGACGCCGTCCGGGTCTGGGAGAACGACCGGTGGAAGCTCACCCACCCGGCAGCGCCGAAGGGGTTGCCGCTGGTGGCGTACCTCGTCAGCAAGCCGCACCTCGACTTCGGCGACCTGAACGACGAGATGGCCGGTGAGTTCGGCCGGCTGTCGGTGTGGATCACGCGCATCGTGGAGCGTCTTCCGCACGTCGGGCGGGTCCACACCAGCCGATGGGGCGACGGGTCGGCGCACCTGCACGTGTGGTTCATCGCCCGACCGTCCCGGCTCCCGGGCATCCTGGGCTCGATGGCCGTCGAATGGGACGAGATGCTGCCGCCGGTCCCGGAGGACGTCTGGCGTGCGGACCTCGCCCACCTCGCGACCCGGCTCGCCAACCACGACGGGTGGGCGTTGGTCTGACCCGTCGCGAGCGCCGGTCAGGTGCCGAGGAGTATCACCGTCATGCCGGCCACGAAGGCCAACGCGACGCCGCAGAGCAGCAGCAGGATCATCATGCCGGCGTGCTTCTGCTTGCTGGTGCCGATGGCGCCGGGGAGGAACGTCAGCACGGGAGTCGCGTACCACAGCTCGGCGGTCTCGCCGGGCCCGAGCGTCACCTGCTCCTGCGCCTGGCCGTACTTCCAGAACCAGTGGGCGTAGGCGGACACGGCGTGCGTCCCCGGGGCCACGGGGTAGAGGTTCTCGCCGAACTTCGAGGGCGCCGGGTGACCGTCGATCTCCACCTTCGGCGTGATCATCGACAACAGCACGTTGCCCTGCACGTTCATCCGGACGTACGCCGGGGGCGGCGGCACGTCGGCAGGCATCGGCACCCGTTCCGCGGTCCTCTCGACCTCGTCGTGGCTGGTGGGCTCGTTCTCGTCTGTCACAGGATGCTCCCTGGGGAGTAGGTCGCCGCGTCGGGGTGACGTGCGGTGACGTCTCCGATCCTCCTGCAGACCTGTTGCGTCTGTGCGACTGCCGCGCCGGTGAACGTGATGGGTTCGGCCACGAGCGCGGCGATCTGGTCGCGGGTCAGGCGAAGCCGCGCGTCGGCGGCGAGCCGGTCGAACACGTCGTTGTCGACCTGGCCCCTCCGCAGGTCGAGCGCGACGCCCACCGCGGCCTCCTTGATCGCCTCGTGGGCGACCTCGCGACCGACGCCGGCCCGCACCGCCGCCATCAGCACCTTGGTGGTCGCCAGGAACGGGAGATACCGGTCGAGCTCGCGCTGGATGACGGCCGGGAAGGCGCCGAACTCGTCGAGCACCGTGAGGAACGTCTGGAACAGCCCGTCGGTGGCGAAGAACGCGTCGGGCAGCGCCACCCGGCGTACGACGGAGCAGGAGACGTCGCCCTCGTTCCACTGGTCGCCCGTGAGCTCACCGACCATGGACAGATAGCCGCGCAGCACGACCGCGAGGCCGGTGACGCGTTCGCAGGAGCGGGTGTTCATCTTGTGCGGCATCGCGGACGAGCCGACCTGGCCCTCCTGGAAGCCCTCGGTCACCAGCTCATGGCCGGCCATGAGCCGGATCGTGGTGGCCAGGTTGGCGGGTGCGGCGACCAGCTGCACGAGCGAGCTCAGCACGTCGAAGTCGAGGCTGCGCGGGTAGACCTGGCCCACGCTGGTCAGGGTGCGGTCGAAGCCCAGGTGGTCGGCGACGCGCGCTTCGAGCTCTGCCAGGGCCGCGTTGTCACCTCCGAGCAGGTCGAGCATGTCCTGGCTGGTGCCCATCGGGCCCTTGATCCCGCGGAGGGGGTAGCGGGCGAGCAGCTCCTCCACGCGCTGCAGCCCCACCATCAGCTCGTCGGCGATGGTGGCGAAGCGCTTGCCGAGCGTCGTCGCCTGAGCGGCGACGTTGTGAGAACGGCCCGCCATCACGGTGATCTCGTGCTCCGCGGCCAGTCGCCCCAGCCGCGCGAGCGCCGCCACGGCGCGATCCCGCACGAGGGCGAGCGACTGGCGCACCTGGAGCTGCTCGACGTTCTCCGTCAGGTCCCGCGAGGTCATCCCCTTGTGGATGTGCTCGTGACCGGCCAGCGCGCAGAACTCCTCGATCCGCGCCTTCACGTCATGGCGGGTGACCTGCTCCCGCGCCGCGATCGAGGCGAGATCGACCTTGTCGACCACCTGCTCATAGGCCTGGACGACTCCGTCCGGGACGTCGACTCCGAGTTCGCGCTGGGCCCGCAGCACCGCGATCCAGAGCCGGCGCTCCAGCACGATCTTGTGCTCGGGCGACCAGATCTGGGCGAGGTCCGGGGCGGCGTACCTCGTGGCCAGCACGTTGGGGACGGTCACCCCCTGATCGTAGGGGGCGCACCGGTCCTGACGTGGGCGACCCGGCCCGGGCCGATGAGAAGTCAGGCGGTGATCTCGAAGCCCCGGACTGCCACCCGGACCGCGGGCGTGACGGCCACGTGATGTACCGAGGCCGACGGCGGCCCGTGATGGCACCAGGCGACGAAGTCGCTCACCGCGACGTCCTCGCCGACGGCGTACGCGTGCACCGACCCGTCGACCTCGTTGCGTACCCAGCCCCGCAGCCCGAGCCGCAGCGCCTCCGCCTGGGCGTACCACCGGAAGGCCACGCCCTGGACCACTCCGGTCACGACCACGTCCACCGCCACCGTCTCTGCGCCGTTCATCCCTTCTATCCTGGGCGGCATGGCAGAGGATGTCGACCCGATCCCGGCCCCGTCGTACGACGTGGCGCGCGAGGATGCGCTCCCCCGGGCCCGTGAGCTGGCCGAGGATCTCGCCCGGCGCCGCACGATCCGCGAGTTCTCACCCGAGGCGATCCCCGACGGCGTCCTCGAATGGGCCGTCCGCGCAGCGGCGACCGCACCGAGCGGCGCCAACATCCAGCCCTGGCGGTTCGTCGTCGTCACCGACGCCGAGCGCCGACAGGCGATCCGGGCGGCGGCCGAGGCGGAGGAGCGGGAGTTCTACGACCACCGGGCCTCCGAGGAGTGGCTCGGGGCGCTGGCGCCGCTGGGCACCGACTGGCGCAAGCCGTTCCTCACCGACGCCCCCGGACTGATCGTGGTGTTCGAGGTGCATCAGGGCCCGCACAGCCCGAAGCCCTACTACGTCAAGGAGTCGGTGGGCATCGCGGTCGGCCTGCTGCTGGCGACGCTGCACCGCGCGGGTCTCGCCACGCTGACGCACACCCCCAGCCCGATGAAGTTCCTCGGCCCGATCCTGGGGCGGCCCGCCGAGGAGCGACCCTATGTCGTGATCCCCGTCGGCTATCCGGCCGCCGACGCCACCGTGCCCGCAATCACCCGCAAGCCGCTGGAGGAGGTGCTGGTCTGGGCCTGACCGGAACGACGCGCGAGTCGCGTCCTCCTGGCGTCGGGCCCGACCAGGCCTGGAGCTCAGCCGCCTCTCGAGGCGTCGAGGGCGATGTCGGTGCGCGCTTGAGCGCCGGCGAACGTGATCGAGTGGACCCCTTCGTAGGCCTTCGCGCGGGCGTCTGCCAGGCCTGACCCGACCGCGACCACGGCCAGCACCCGGCCACCGGCGGTGACCAGCCGGCCGTCCTCACGCCGAGCGGTGCCGGCATGGAAGACGTGCACGTCGGGCTCGCGGTCCAGCGTCTCGGCGCCGACGATCACGTCGTCCAGGGACGCCGACTCCGGGTAGCCCGCGCTCGCCATCACCACGGCCACGGCCGCGCCGTCACTGAAGCGCGGCGGGGGTACGTCGGCCAGCGTGCCGGTCGCGGCGGCGTACAGCAGCGGGGAGAGCGGCGACTCCAGCAACGCCATCAGGGGCTGCGTCTCGGGGTCACCGAAGCGGGCGTTGAACTCCACGACCCGCATCCCGTGCGAGGTCATCGCCAGGCCGGCGTACAGCAGGCCCCGGAAGGGCGTGCCGCGACGCTCCATCTCGTCCACGGTCGGCTGTAGGACCGTGCGGGTCACCTCGCCGACCAGGTCGGCGGGCGCCCACGGCAGCGGCGTATAGGCACCCATGCCGCCCGTGTTGGGGCCGCCGTCGCCGTCGAAGATCCGCTTGAAGTCCTGCGCCGGCTGGAGCGGGTAGACGGTGCGTCCGTCAGTGATCGCGAAGAGGGACACCTCGGGTCCGTCGAGGTACTCCTCGACCACGACCCGCCCGCACGCCGCCGCATGGGCCAGCGCCGCCTCCCGGTCGTCGGTCACGACCACGCCCTTGCCCGCGGCCAGACCGTCGTCCTTCACGACGTACGGCGCCCCGAAGTCGTCGAGGGCAGCGGCTGCCTGCTCGGCGGTGGTGCACAGGCGAGCGGCCGCCGTCGGCACTCCGGCGGCCTCCATGACCTCCTTGGCGAACGCCTTCGAGCCCTCCAGCTGGGCGGCCTCGACGCTGGGGCCGAAGCAGGCGATGTCGCGAGCTCGGACGCCGCTCGCGACGCCCGCGACCAGCGGCGCCTCGGCACCGATCACGACCAGGTCCACGCCCAGGCGCTCGGCCAACGAGGCCACCGCACCGGCATCCATGGGGTCGACCTCGTGCAGCGTCGCGACCTCGGCGATCCCCGGGTTGCCGGGCGCAGCGTGCACCTCGGTCACCCCTGGATCACGAGCGAGGGCCCACGCCAGCGCGTGCTCACGGCCGCCCGTGCCGATCACCAGGGTCTTCACGGGGCGAGAGCCTAGCGGGCCTCCCCGGGAGCGACGCCGGGCCGACGGCCGAGGCTGCCGAGCACCTCCGCCACAGCACGTTCTGCAGCGTCGACCGCACCCTCGAGGTAGGCGCTCCACTGGGTCGCGGTGTCGGTGGACGCCCAGTGGATCGGCCCGATCGGCGCGGAGAGCGCGCAGCCGTAGGTCGTCCACACCAGCGGGCCGAGGTTGGCGTTGTAGCAGCCACGCGTCCACGGCCGGTCCGCCCATTCCCCGTCGAGGTAGGCCACCGGTTGCGCCGCACGCGGGCCGTAGGTGCGGACCAGCTGCTCGGTCAGGGCGGCTCGGCGTTCGGCCTCCGGCCACCGGCCGAACGTCCTGGCCTGGTCGCCCTCGAGGAAGGCCAGGATCACACCGGCGTCCTGGCCCGGGAGGCACGTGTCGTTGGACATCCGCGCCGGTCCGACGTCGGAGATGAGCTGGCCGTTGAGGCCGTCCGCGCGCCAGAACGGCTCGTCGTACACGAAGAAGGCCTTCATCGCCGAGCCGTGCGGCATCCGCTGGGTGAGCTGGTCGCGGACCCCGGGCAGCGGCGGGTCGTAGAGGATGCGGCCGGCGAGCGCGGGCGGGATCGCGACGATCGCGCGACGAGCCCCGAAGGTGCGCCCGCCGCGGCAGTGCACCGTGACCGCGTCGGCGGTGTGCTCGATCGTCTGCACCGGGGCGTCCAGCACGAGATGCTCGGCGACCTGAGCGGCCAGCCGGTCCGGGATCTGGGTCGTCCCTCCGACGAAGCGGGCGGTCTGCGCGCCGCCCTCGGCTTCGGAGAACAGCGCTGCCCCGACGCCGCAGGTGGAGATCGTGTACAGCAGGTGCAACAGCGACACCTCGACGGTGGGCACCGCGAGGATGCCGACCGTGCAGATCTCCAGGAGGGTCCGGCCCACGGGCGCCAGCCCCTGGGCGTCGTACCACGCGCCGGCAGTGACGGCGTCCCACTCCGCCGCCCGGGGCGCCGACCACGGTGCGGCCGCCGGCACCGTCGCGGCCATCTCGTCGAGCGTGGCCAGCACCCGGTCGACGGCCGCGAGCTCGTCGGCGTACCTGCGGTAGAAGTCGCTCTGCCTCAGCAGGCCGGAGCCGTCGAGCTCATACGATGACTCGCCGGCGTCGTACTGCGCGAACGTCTCGACCCCGAGCTCCGCGGCCAGCCGGTGCATCCGCTGATGCGTGTCGCCGATCCACTGCGCACCCAACTCCAGCGGGAGCCCCTCGATCGGCGACTCGGTGAGGATCCTGCCGCCGGTGCGATCGCTTGCCTCCAGGACCAGCGGCTCGACGCCGGCCAGCTTCAGCTGACGGGCGGCATAGAGACCGGACAGCCCGGCGCCCACGACGATGACGTCGGCCTGCCGCATGGACCCAGACCCTACTGCGACACGAGCCGCGCGAGCCTACGACTCGTGGACGACCAGGGTCTGCTCGCGCCCCGGGCCGACGCCGACGCCCCAGATCGGGGTGCCCGACATGTCCTCCAGGGCCTCGACGTAGGCCTGAGCGTTCTTCGGCAGGTCCTCGAACCGGCGGCATCCGGAGATGTCCTCCCACCAGCCGTCGAGGTACTCGTAGACCGGCTTCGCATGGTGGAACTCGGTCTGCGTCATCGGCATCTCGTCGTGCCGGACGCCGTCGATGTCGTAGGCCACGCAGACCGGAACCTTCTCCCACGACGAGAGGATGTCGAGCTTGGTGAGGAAGAGGTCGGTGAGCCCGTTGACGCGGCTGGCATAGCGAGCGACCACGGCGTCGTACCACCCGCAGCGGCGATCCCGGCCGGTCGAGACACCGACCTCGCCCCCGACCTTCCACAGCTTCTCGCCGTCCGCGTCGAACAGCTCGGTCGGGAACGGGCCGGAGCCGACACGGGTGGTGTACGCCTTGATCACTCCGATCACCCGGTCGATCCGGGTGGGGCCGATGCCCGCGCCGATGCAGACGCCGCCGGCGACCGCGTTGGACGACGTCACGAACGGGTAGGTGCCGTGGTCGACGTCGAGCATCGTCGCCTGGGCGCCCTCGAAGAGCACGGTCCGGCCGTCGTCGAGGGCCTGATTGAGCAGCAGCGAGGTGTCCGCGACCATCGGCCGCAACCGGTCGGCGTACGACAGGAGCTCCTCGATCACGGCGTCGACCTCGACCGCCCGGCGGTTGTAGACCTTGGCGAGCAGCTGGTTCTTCAGATCGAGCGAGGCCTCGACCTTCTGGCGCAGGATCCCCTCGTCCATCAGGTCGGCCACCCGGACGCCGATCCGATTCACCTTGTCGCCGTACGCCGGCCCGATGCCGCGGCCGGTCGTGCCCAGCTTGTTCTTGCCCAGGAATCGTTCGGTGACCTTGTCGATGACCGTGTGGTAGGACGCGATGATGTGGGCGTTGGCCGAGACCACCAGGTGCGACACGTCCACACCACGGCCCGCCAGCAGGTCGAGCTCACGGAACAGCGCTTCCGGAGACACGACGACGCCGTTGCCGATCACGGCCGTGCAGCCGGGGGTCAGGATGCCCGAGGGCAGCAGGTGGGTGGCGAACTTCTCGCCGTTGACGACGATGGTGTGTCCGGCGTTGTGGCCCCCGGAGGTCCGCACGACGTAGTCGATCGTGTCGGTCGTCGCCAACAGGTCTGTGGCCTTGCCTTTGCCCTCGTCGCCCCATTGGGCGCCCAGGACCACGATCGCGGGCATCGCGGGCCCCCCTCCTCTTCGGCGGGGGCACGGTACCAAAAGCGAGCACCCCGCCATGGTTACCTTCGCTAGGGTCCGTGACGTGGACCCGATGCTCGTCATCACCAACGCCGCAGCAGGGACCGCGGACGAGGACGCGTTGGCCCGCGGACTGGCCGTGCTCCGCCAGCACGGGTCGGTCGAGGTGGCGGCGACCGGCACCCTCGGCGAGCTCGACAGCGTCCTGCACCGGGCAGGGTCCCGGCCGATCGTGGTGGCCGGCGGCGACGGCAGCCTGCACGCGGTCGTCCGGGCGTTGCATCGTCGCCACGAGCTGGACCGCACCACGCTGGGGCTGCTCCCGCTCGGGACCGGCAACGACTTCGCGCGGTGTCTCGGCGTCCCGTTGGACGTCGAGGAAGCCGCCCTGGTCGTGGCCACCGGCGTCCCCACCCGCGTGGACCTGATCGTCGACGAGCTGGGCGGCGTGGTCGTCAACAGCGTGCACGTCGGGGCCGGCGCCGAGGCCGCGAGAAGTGGCTCGTGGTGGAAGGACCGCCTCGGCTCGATCGGCGTCGCCGGGCTCAACCTCGGCAAGCTGGGCTACCCGATCGGGGCGCTGCGCACCGCACTCAACCCCCCGTCACTGCGGCTGCGCGTCGAGATCGACGGCGAGGTGGTGAGCGACCTCGACCAGCCGCTGCTGATGGTCGCGGTGGGCAACGGGACCTCCGTCGGTGGCGGCGCCCCGCTGACGCCCGAGGCCGACGCCGAGGACGGGCGGGTGGACGTGATGATCGCGCGCAGCGTCGGCCCACTGGCCCGACTGGGGTACGCCGCCAGGCTGGCGCGAGGAACCCATCCCGACCACGCCGACGTCACCTACCTGCGGGCCAAGCAGGTCACCGTGTCCGGCGAGGAGTTCTGGTGCTCCGCCGACGGCGAGATCGACGGCCCCGAACGGCACCGCGCCTGGCGCGTCGAGCCGGCGGCGTACTCCCTGCTGCTGCCGGCCTGAGCCGCCGTTGTTAGCGTGGCCAGGGCACACGAACACGCGAGGAACGGCAGGACCATGGCACGAGCCGCCGCACAGGGGCAGCAGGGCGAACCCACCGACTGGGTGACGCGCGCGGCCGACGACGCCATCCGGCACGCCGGTGAGGGCAACCTGGTCACCTGCGCGTCCGGAATCAGCCCTTCGGGAGACATCCACCTCGGCAACCTGCGCGAGTTCCTGACCGTGCACTTCGTGGCCGAGGAGGTGCGACGCCGCGGTGTGGCGGTGCGACACCTGCAGTCCTGGGACGACTACGACCGGTTCCGCAAGGTGCCGCACGGTGTCGACGAGTCGTGGGCCACCCACATCGGGCGTCCGCTGTCCGCCGTCCCCGACCCCTGGGCGTGCCACCCCTCCTGGGCCGAGCACTTCAAGCAGCCGCTGCGGGACGCGCTCGCGGAGCTGGGCTGCGAGATGCACGAGATCAACCAGACCGAGATGTACGCCGCCGGCGCCTACCGCCAGCAGATCCTGACCGCCGTGCGCCGACGCCACGAGATCGACGAGGTGCTCGGCCGCTACCGCACCAAGAAGCCCGACTCCGAGAACGAGCAGGAGGCCGCTGCGCTGGCCGAGTCCGTCGCGGTGGACGACGACGACGTGACCGGGGAGGGGCTGGCACGCTTCCCCTTCAAGCCCTACTGCCGCGGCTGCGGACGCGACACGACCACGCTCACGGCGTACGACGACGACACCACCGACCTGGCCTACACCTGCGACTCCTGCGGTGAGTCCTTCGTGACCAACCTGGCGACGCAGGACGAGGGCAAGCTGGTCTGGAAGGTCGACTGGCCGATGAGGTGGGCCTTCGAGAAGGTCAACTTCGAGCCGGCCGGCGCCGATCACTCCAGCCCCGGGTCGTCGTTCACCGTCGGCCACGAGCTGGTCGAGAAGATCTGGGAATGGCCGCGTCCGTCGTGGTTCGGCTACTCCTTCGTCGGCTTCGCCGGCATGACCAAGATGTCCTCGTCCAAGGGCGGGGTCCCGACCGCGTTGGACGCCCTGCGGGTGCTGGAGGCGCCGATCCTGCGCTGGCTCTACGTGCGTCGTCAGCCCAAGCAGGCGTTCGACATCGACTTCGGGCCCGAGGTGGTCCGGTTGTACGACGAGTGGGATGCGCTGGGCCGGAAGGCCGCCGACCCGGCGAGACGCGACGCACACGTGCTGGCCTTCGAGCGGGCGGCCTCGACGTCGACCGCCGGTCGGCTGCCGACCCCCGAGGTCGTCGTACCGTTCCGGGTGCTGTCCTCGGTCGCCGACGTGACGGCCGGGTCCGCCGAGCAGATCAGCCGGATCGTGTCCGACGTCGGCCACGCCCACGACAGCGTCGCCCAGCTCGAGCCGCGGCTGTCCAAGGCCATGGGCTGGGTCTCGGAGTACGTGCCGGCCGAGGACCGCACCCTGGTCCGCGGCCAGGCCGACACCGACCGGCTCGCCCGGATGACCGAGGCGGAGGCGCGGTGGCGTGACCTGTTCCTGGACCGGCTGGGCGACGCGTCGGACCTCGATCACGTGACCGCGCTGGTCTACGGCGTACCCAAGCTCGCCGTGGGCCTGGACGTCTCCGATCAGCCGACCGATGAGGTGAAGACGGACCAGAAGGACTTCTTCCGGCTGCTCTACAACCTGCTGGTCGGCGCGGACCGCGGACCGCGGCTGCCGACGCTGATCGTGGCCCTCGGTGGCGATCAGGTGCGCTCGTTGCTCGGTCGTTGAGCTTGTTCCCTCAGTCGCGGCTGTCCCTGGTTGCGGGGGCGACCCGCGAGCCGTCCAGGACCGCCTGCTGGTGACTAGGTCGGGCGAAGCCGAGCGCAGCCAGCAGGCCGAGCACCAGGACCGCGGCCGGCAGCAGGGTCGCCTGGGCCATCGCGTCGCTGAACGGCCGCAGCACCTGGGCAGGCAGCCCGCCGCTGCCTGCGCCCTCGCCGGGGGAGAAGATCAACCCGTTGGCTGCCAGACGGGCGTCGATCAGCACGGCGATCGCGGCCGAGCCGAGCACGGCTCCGACCTGGCGGGTGGCGTTGTAGACCCCAGCGCCCGCGCCGGCCTGGTGGAGCGGCAGGTTGCGGGTCGCCGTCGCGCTGTTGGGCGCCCAGATGAACGCGTTGCCGATGCCGAGCAGCGCGACCGGGAGCACGAGCTGCCAGGTGGCCGAGTCGGGCGTCATCACCGTGGACAGCCAGACCAGGCTGACGATCGCCGCGGTGAAGCCCACGCTGGTCAGCGTCCGCGGATGGATCCGATCTGTCAGCTGGCCCACTCGACGAGCGAGCAGGATCGTCGCCACTGCCATCGGCACCAGGAGCAGCGCACTGCGGGTCGGGGACAGCTCTCGGACAAGCTGCGCGTAGAGCATGAACGGGAACACGAAGGCCGTGATCGCAAAGCCCATCACCGAGATGGCGACGTTGGCCAGCGAGAAGTTGCGGTCACCGAAGAGACTCAACGGCACCAGCGGCTCACGCCGGTTGCGCGCCTGCCAGACCACGAACCCGACCAGGAACAGGAGGCCGGTGAAGATCATCCGCGGGACGGTGACCACTCCGGTGATCGTGGACCAGTCGTAGGCATGGCCCTCCTGGATGCCGAAGACGAGCAGGAACATGCCGGTCCCGCTCAGCGCGACACCGAGCCAGTCGAAGCGATGGTCGTGCGTCGCCAGCGATGGCACCAGCCGCCAGGCCAGCACGAAGCCGACCAGCCCGACCGGCACGTTGATGAAGAAGATCCATTCCCAACCCAGCCAGTCGACCAGGACGCCACCGAGGATCGGGCCCACTAGGGTCGCCACTCCCGCGGTCGCCCCCCACAGCGCCATCGCCTGGCCGCGACGTTCCGAGGGGAAGGTCCGGGTGATGATCGCCATCGTCTGCGGCGTCATCATCGACGCGCCCAGCCCCTGGAAGACCCGCGCCACGATCAGGCCTTCGACACTGCCGGTGAAACCGCACCACAGGCTGGACAACGTGAACACCGTCAGCCCGATCAGGTAGAGCCGCTTCGGCCCGAACCTGTCGCCGAGCCGGCCGGTGATCAGCACCGGCACGGCGTAGGCCAACAGGTAGGCGCTGGTCACCCAGACCACGGAGTTCACGTCGGTGCGCAGGTCCTCGATGATCGCGGGCGTCGCCACCGACACGATCGTCGAGTCCACCAGGATCATGAAGAAGCCCAGGCAGAGGGCGTACAGCGCCGGCCACGGGTTGTCGTGCTCGGACCCGGCAGTGGTGGCCGGGGCTGCCGGGCTTGCCGGGGCTGCCGGGGCTGCCGGGCCGGCCGGGCCGGCCGGGCCGTTGCCGATCGGGGGCTGGGTCATGTCCGCAGTCAACACCCCAGCGGAACCAGGTGTTCCGCGGCCTGTCACGCTGGGGGGATGGAGCATGTCGACCTGATGTCCGGTCCCCCGCCCACCCACCTGCCCGAGGACCCCGCGTTCACGGAGCTGGCCGACGGTACGCCGCCGGCGGACGTCGTCCGCAGCCATCCGGCCTCGCCGACCGCCTGGGCGGCGATGGCCGAGCAGGCCCGTGCCGCAGGCGCCGATGACGTGACGGTGTACGCCTACTCACGCGTGGGCTACCACCGGTCGCTGGACATGCTGCGCCGCAACGGCTGGAAGGGCCACGGGCCGGTGCCCTGGGAGCACGAGCCCAACCGCGGCTTCCTGCGCTGCCTCGCGCTGCTGGCCCTCTCCGCTCGGGCTATCGGCGAGGCCGACGAGTGGGACCGCTGCTCGGCGTTCCTCCGCGACTCCAGCCCGGCGGCGTACGACACCCTGCTGGGCTGACCGGGCCGGGTGGCCGCCGGGCTGACCGCCGGCGCTCCGCGCCGATCCCCACTGCCGCGGGTTTGACGCCACTGAGTGCGTGCTCGAGCACCGCAGGAGTGTCGGGAAACCCGCACCAGTGGGCGGCCTGAGGGCGCGCCACGGAACTGGCGACGGGTCGGCCGCCTCAAGCAGCGCGGCGCGGATGCAGGGCGGCGAACTGCGCCAGGTGCTCCGGCAGCTCGCGCCCATAGCGCCGCTCGGTGACAGCGCACTCTGCGAGAAGCCGGCGCTTGGCCCGGTCGCGCTGATCTCCCCAGAAGTCGGCCCACACCAGGCGCGACATGCCGAGGCCCTCAGCGCAGATCTCGATCTGGCGTCGTTTCTCCTCCCAGATCACCTCGTCCGGATCACGGTCGGCGACGCCGCCGAACTCACGGGGGCGGTATTTCACCCGCCCATCGAACTCGAAGACATGGCAACCGACCCGCAGGTCGCAGTAGGCGATCTGGGATCCGATCAGGACCGGGAACTGGGACTGGACGTCGCCCAGGCCCAACTCGGCAACCAGGATGCGGGCCAATGACTCACCCGGACTCTCGGCAAGAGGGTCGGAGAACGCCAAGGCGGAGCGGCACCGACGCACATGGGGCCAGCGGCGCATGAGTGCGAGCTCCCTCTCGAACTCGCGCATGCTGGCTCCTTGATGTCGGGCGGCGTCGATCGCCGCGACGCCCGCCGCAAAGCCGTGCTCGCGCGCGAGATCGAGGCTGGTGCGGGCCCAGCCGGTGACCTTCACGCCGTGGGCCACCAGGAGGTCAGCCGGCCACTCACGGCCAAGGTGATGCTTGACGCCGAACTCAGTGCGCGACCCGCCCACGCCCGGCCGCGTGATGTGCGACGGCCCGCTTCGACGGCCGAGGAGGGGCACGCCGAGCGCCTGCGCCGCGGAGTCGTGACTCAGCACATGCGGGACTGTCATCGTCAGATGCGCCGCGAGGTCACGCCGCCACCACCGTTCGTCAAGGGGCAGCGACTCGAAGGCCTCGCGGACCGCATAGACGCCGCGGCGTACGCCGAGCCAGGGGCCGCGACGACTCGAGAGCACACGGATCTCGCCATCGTCGTACCCAGCCTGCAGGGCTTGGGTGCGCGTGACCAAGCCCCACTGCCGACCCGCGATCCCGGCGAGCTCTGGGCGGAACTCCGACGACATGCGCCCAGGGTCCCGCGGCTGCGGGAGCTGGGCATCCCGCAATGCCGTCGCTGTGGGATCGAGCGCCCCGTGCGCCGAGTGTGGACGATTCTGGGCCCTCGGACGGCTGCCCCGGCCCCACTGCCGCGGGCTTGACGCCACTGAGTGCGTGCTCAAGCACCGCAGGAGTGGCCACAAACCCGCGCCAGTGGGGAGCGCGCGGGAGCGCGCGGGGGCGCGGGGGCGGGCGGGTGTCAGACGCCGAGCGTGTGGCCTGTGGAGCGCAGGTTCTCGCAGGCTTCGACGATGCGGGCCGACATGCCGGCCTCGGCGGCCTTGCCCCAGGCGCGCGGGTCGTAGGCCTTCTTGTTGCCGACCTCGCCGTCGACCTTCAGCACGCCGTCGTAGTTGCGGAACATGTGCTCGACGATCGGCCGGGTGAAGGCGTACTGCGTGTCGGTGTCGACATTCATCTTCACCACGCCGTAGTCGACGGCCGCGGCGATCTCCTCGGGCAACGAGCCCGAGCCACCGTGGAAGACGAGGTCGAAGGGCTTGCGACCCCGCACCGAGGCCGAGCTTCTCGACCACGGCCTCTTGCGCGTGCTGAAGGATCTCCGGACGCAGCTTGACCTGGCCCGGCTTGTAGGCGCCGTGCACGTTGCCGAACGTCAGCGCCGTCAGGTAGCGACCGTTCTCACCGACCCCGAGCGCGGCGACGGTGGCGAGCGCGTCCTCCGGGGTGGTGTAGAGCTTCTCGTTGATCTCGCCGACGACGCCGTCCTCCTCGCCACCGACGACACCGATCTCGACCTCGAGGATGATCTTCGCCGCAGCGCACTTGGCGAGCAGCTCCTCGGCGATCTTGAGGTTCTCGTCCATCGGGACGGCGGAACCGTCCCACATGTGCGACTGGAACAGCGGGGCCTCACCACGCGCCACCCGCTCCGCAGAGATGTCGACCAGCGGCCGCACGAACCCGTCGAGCTTGTCCTTGGGGCAGTGGTCGGTGTGCAGTGCGATGTTGATCGGGTAGGCCTTGGCCACCTCGGCGGCGTACGCCGCGAACGCGACGGACCCGGTGACCATGCTCTTCACCGACGGGCCGGAGAAGTACTCCGCGCCGCCGGTCGACACCTGGATGATGCCGTCGGAGCCGGCGTCGGCGAAGCCCTTGAGGGCGGCGTTGAGCGTCTGCGAGGACGACACGTTGATCGCCGGGAACGCGAAGGCGCGCTCCTTGGCGGTGTCGAGCATCTGGGCGTAGACCTCGGGGGTGGCGATGGGCATCCGGGCAACTCCTCGAACGATGTGGTCGGCCGGACGGGGATGGTGACCGGCTCGATTTCCACCCTAGTGGCTACCCCCGGGTCACTTTCCTCGGCCCAACGCCCGTGGACAGGCCGCGCGGTCTCACCTGTTCGGCCGCTCAGCCTCGCCAGGAGTCGTCGCCAGCCAGGTCGGCATGCGCACGGATCCAGGTGTGCATCGCGATCGCCGCGGCGGCGGAGGCGTTGATCGACCGCGTCGAGCCGAACTGCGCGATGGAGAAGGTGCCGTCGCAGACGCGCCGGGCCCCTTCCGAGAGCCCCGGCCCTTCCTGACCGAACAGGAAGCACGCCCGCCGCGGCACGGTCATCGTCTCGAGGTGCTCCGAGCCCGGCAGGTTGTCGATCCCGAGCAGCCGAACCGGCCCGCCAGCGTGCTCGTGCAAGTACGCCGCCAGCTCGGCGGCCGACTCGTGGTGCCGCAGGTGCTGGTAGCGGTCGGTCACCATGGCGCCGCGCCGGTTCCACCGCCGGTTGCCGACGATGTGCACCTCCGCCGCGAGGAAGGCGTTCGCGCTGCGGACGATGGTGCCGATGTTGAAGTCGTGCTGCCAGTTCTCGATGGCCACATGGAAGTCGTGTCGCCGGCGATCCAGGTCGGCGACGATCGCCGCCATGCTCCAGTAGCGGTAGCGGTCGACCACGTTGCGGCGGTCGCCGTGCGCCAGCAGCTCGGGGTCGTACGCCGCCCCGGCCGGCCACGGGCCCTCCCACGGCCCGACCCCGACCTCGGCCGGGCCGTGCGGCATCGGGTCGTAGGGCGCCCGCTCCTCGGCCCGCTCCTCACCCATGGTGGAAGGGTAGGCGAACTCTCAGGAACCCCCGGTTAGGGTGACCCGCGTGACTTCGCTGGTGGCCCCGCTCCTCTTCGGCATCAGCTGGATGGACCCCGAATGGTTGCTGCAGCGGTTCGGCACCGAGCTGTTCTGGATCAGCCTGGTGATCATCTTCGTCGAGTGCGGGCTGCTGTTCCCGATCCTGCCCGGGGACACGCTGCTGTTCTCCCTCGGGCTCTTCATCGCGGGCGGGCAGCTGGATCTGCTGCCCGGGAACACCTACGTCGAGATCCTCGGGGCCATGGCAGCGCTGCTGGGCGCGGCCTTCCTCGGCAACGTGTCGGGCTATGAGATCGGGCGGCTGATCGGCCCCCGGCTGAACCTTCACGACGGCCGGATCATCAAGCGTAAGCACATAGCCCAGACCAACGCCTTCTTTGCCAGGCACGGCGGGCGAGCGCTGGTCCTCGGCCGGTTCGTCCCGTTCGTGCGGACCTATGTGACCGTCGTGGCCGGCGTCACCGAGATGCCTCGCCGCCGCTTCTGGACCTGGAGCCTGATCGGCGCCGTGCTGTGGGTGGGCTCGATCACGCTGCTCGGCTTCTTCCTCGGCAACATCGCCTTCCTGAAGGACAACATCGATGCCCTGGCGATCCTGATCGTGGCGTTCTCGCTGCTGCCGATCGCGTTCGAGTGGTGGCGGCACCGCCGCAAGGCGGCCGCCTGACGGCGTACGCCGGATCAGCTCCGCGCGGCGTCGAGCTGCGCCTTGGTGAGCACCGGGCGAACCTCCAGGCCGATGTCCGCGAGCGGGTCGGCGCCCGCCGGTGAGCGGTCGATCGCACACACGACGACCTCCACGACTGCCCCGGCCGCACGCAGCGCCGTGGTGGCGTCGCGCACCGCGCCCCCGGTCGTGATCACGTCCTCGACCAGCGTGACTCGCCTGCCGGCGACCTCCGGCCCCTCCGCCAGCTTGCAGGTGCCGTACTCCTTGGGCTCCTTGCGCACGAACAGCGCCGGCAGCCCGGTGCGCGCCGAGAGCACGGTCGCGATCGGGACGCCCCCCAGCTCGAGCCCGCCGAGCAGCTCGGTCCCGTCCGGCACCAGGGCCACCATCTGCTCGACGACCCTGGCCAGCAGCGCCGGCTGGGCCTCGAAGAGGTACTTGTCGAAGTACTCCGTGGCCTGCTGGCCCGAACGCAGCGTGAACTCACCGGAGAGCCGGCAGCACGAGTCGATGTCGCGGGCCAGAGCGGGGTCGGTCATGGGCGGCACCATATCCGGCGGCGCGACGGGTCAGGAGCGCGGCTCGGTCCCGGTCAGGTGCCCGAACGCGACCAGCCGGTTGTCGGTGTGGAACAGCTCGGAGCACGTCGTCACGGTGAGCAGCGCCGGCCCGACGCCGGCAGGAGGCTGCAGGCCGCCGTCGGGGTTGACCGGCCGCCGGTCGAGCACCCAGGACGCCGTGAATGGCACCACCAGGTCATCGCCGCCGCTGTCCAGCACATAGGTGTACGTCGCCTCGCGGGTCTCCACGATCACCTCGTCGCCCGGCTGGAGCTCCGGCATCCGCCGGAGCGGTTCCCCGTGGGTCACCCGGTGCCCCGCCAGGGCGAAGTTGCCCTTGGCCCCCGGCTCGGCCGAGTCCTCGAAGTGGCTGATCCCCGACGCCAGCGCGGCGTCCGAGGTGCCCTCGATCAGCGGGACCTCATAGCCCTCGCCGAACCGCGGGATGCGCACGATCGCGCTCACCCGGCCGGCGGGCACCCGCGCCAGCTCCTGGCCGCGCTCCCACTCCACCGTGAGCGCCTCGATCGCCTCCGCCTGCTTCTTCTCGGAGACCCAGTTGGTGCCGTACATCTGCCACCCGATCCAGCCCAGCAGCCCGACTCCTCCGGCCACCAGCACCAACCCGAGCCGCAGCGACCAGCGCTGGCGAGTCGTCCGCGGAGGCAGCGTCGACTGCTCCTTCGATGACGGCATCGGTGGTGGGTCCTCCCGTTACGGTGGGCGGCATGCGAGCCGAGAGAATCCGCGGCATCCCGACCACGATCTTCTCAGAGATGTCGGCGCTCGCCGTCCGAACCGGGTCGATCAACCTGGGCCAGGGCTTCCCGGACGCCGACGGCCCCCGGTCGATGATCGCCCGCGCGGTGCGCGCGCTCGAGACCGGCGCCAACCAGTACCCACCGGGCATCGGCATCCCGGCGCTGCGACAGGCGATCGCCCGGCACCAGCAACGGCACTACGGCCTGTCCCTGGACCCCGACACCCAGGTCGTGGTCACCACCGGCTGCACCGAGGCCCTCGCCGGCGCGATCCTCGGGCTGGTGAACCCCGGCGACGAGGTCGTCGTGCTGGAGCCGTACTACGACTCCTACGTCGCCGTCCTGCAGATGGCCGGCGCCGTACGCCGTCCGGTGACCCTGCACGCTCCCGACTTCCGGCTCGACGTCGACGCGCTTCGCGCCGCGGTGAGCCCCGCGACCCGGTTCCTGCTGGTCAACAGCCCGCACAACCCGACCGGCACGGTGCTCCGCGACGACGAGCTGGCGGCGTTGGCCGCGGTGGCGGTGGAGCGCGACCTGACCGTGATCACCGACGAGGTCTACGAGCACCTCACGTTCGACGGGGTCCGGCACACGCCGCTCGCGACCTTCCCGGGGATGGCCGAGCGCACGCTCACCCTCTCCAGCGTGGGGAAGTCCTACTCGATGACCGGCTGGAAGGTCGGCTGGGCGACCGGCCCGCCCGACCTGGTCGGTGCCGTGCTCGCGGCCAAGCAGTGGCTCAGCTTCTGCTCGGGTGGCCCGCTGCAGCCGGCCGTCGCCCACGCCCTGGACGAGGAGCCTGACTGGCCGAGCGCGCTCGCCGACGATCTGCAGCACCGGCGCGACGTCCTGCTCGACGGGCTGGCTGCGGCCGGGCTGCCCGCGCATCGCAGCGAAGGCACCTACTTCACGATGACCGACATCTCCCACCTGGGCTGGCCGGACGGCCGGTCGTTCTGCCTGGCTCTCCCCGAGCGGGCCGGAGTCGTGGCCATCCCCGCCCAGGCGTTCTACGACGACCAGGACGCCGGGCGGCAGCTGGTGCGGTGGGCGTTCTGCAAGGACGAGACCGTCATCGCCGATGGTGTACGCCGCCTGCGCGCGGCCGAGCTACGCGCTTGATCCGGCGCGCGGAGCCGTGGCGAACCAGTCGCGCGCCGGCTGCACCCACAGCATCCCGATCGCGGCGCCGACCATCGGGGCCAAGAACGGGTCCGTGGTGAAGCCGGTCAGCACCAACGGCAGCGCCAGCAGAGTCAGCGCGGTCCGAGCCGTGCGATCACGCCGTAGCACCTGGTAGCCGAGGATCGCCGTCGCCGCGGCGCAGCCGCCGAGGATCAGGGCCGCGATGCGCAGCGCTGAGCGCACCGACTGCAGGTCGATTCCAGTGCCGGAGAGGGGGGCCTGGTCGAGCGCGGACTGGATGTTCTCGCGGGTCTCGAGCGAGTTCAGCCCCGAGATCGTCTCGAACGCGGCTGCAATGAGCAGCCCGGAGCCGCCCATGATCAGCCAGGCCGCCGTGGTCACCTGCCTGGGCCGGTCGGTGGCCGAGTCACCCGGGGAGCTCATGCCCCTATCGAATCACGGTTGGACCAGGATCAGCTCGCCCGCCTGGTCGCTCAACGTCTGACGCGCCTGGGCCGAGAGGCCGACATCGGTGACCACGACCGAGGCCTCCGCGAGGTCGGCCATCGAGGACAGGCCGACGATGCCCCACTTGCTGGAGTCGGTCAGCACCACCAGGCGCGGAGCGCTGCGGATCATGGCGCGGTTGGTCTCCGCTTCCATGAGGTTGGGAGTGCTGAAGCCGGCCTGGGCATCCATGCCGTGAACGCCCAGGAACGCTGCGTCCAGGTGCAGTGACCGCAGCGCCGCGATGGCCAGCGGCCCCACCAGAGCATCGGACGGGGTGCGCAGCCCTCCCGTCAGGAGGACCGAGACGGAGTCGGCGGCGGATCGGTGCAGGACGTCGGCCACCCAGACCGAGTTGGTGACGACCGTCAGACCCGGGATGTCCACGAGGTGGCGGGCGAAGTGGTGGGTCGTGGTGCCGGCCGAGATGGCGATCGCGGATCCGGGCGCGACCAGTTCGGCCGCGCGGGCGGCGATCGCCTCCTTCTCGCTCAGGCGTCGCGCCGACTTGGCCTCGAACCCCGGCTCCGAGGTCGCCGGCTCGGCACGAAGCATCGCGCCGCCGTGCACCTTGTCCACGACGCCCTGCCGCTCCAGGGCGATCAGGTCGCGGCGTACCGTCATGTCGGAGACGCCGAGCTGGCTGACCAGTCCGCTCACCCGGACGATGCCGTCGCGTTCGAGTTCCGCGAGGATGCGCGCGCGACGCTGTGCTGCCAGCATCAGACCTCCCTCACGACCGCGACGCCGCCCGCGTTGACGATCAAGCCGGCGGCACCGACGTCGATGCCCTCGAGCAACTCGTGCCCGAAGACTCCCACGGTGCGCGGGTCGGCGGTGTGATTGATGACGAACGTCCACCGACGACCGTCCTCGGCGCGGCGGCGCACCACTTCGACGCCCGGTGCCGTGTCGGCCACGGGCCGGACGCCGGCCTCGGCGACCCAGCGGTCGACCAGCGCGGCGGTCGCTTCGGGAGCGGTGCGGGTGGCGACGTACCACGCCGCTCCGGCACCGACCCTGCGCCGGGTGACGGCCGGCTTCCCCGCCGCTGGGCCGTCGCGGTACGTCGTCACGGCCTCGGCGCCCTCCAGCCGCAGGTCCTCGGTCCACACGTCGGCGGTCGTGCCGTCGCTGAGCCCAACGGTCTCGTGCTCACGCAGCGGCAGGAACTCCTCGGTGCGGATCCCGAGCAGGTCGCGGAACGCGCCGGGGTAGCCCCCCAGGCGGATGTGGTCGTGCTCGTCGACGATCCCGCTGAAGTAGGTGACCACCACCGTCGCGCCGGCTTCCGCCGCCTCGGCCACCGCTGCCGCATGCTCGTCGGTGACGAGATACAGCGTCGGCACCACGACGAGGCGGTACGCCGCGAGGTCGGCGCCCGGGTGCACGACGTCCACGCCCACGCCGCGGTCGGTCAGCGCCGCGTGGATCGCCATCGCCCGGTCGAGGTAGCGCACATCCGCGCTGGGGTGGGAGTCCAGTTCACTGGCCCATCGAGCGTTCCAGTCGAACAGGATCGCCACCTGGTTGTCCGAGGTGCTGCCGGCCACCTCGGCGACTGCTTTGAGTGCCTGCCCCAGCTCGACCACCTCACGCCACAGCCGGGTGTCGGTGCCGGCGTGGGGGACCAGCCCGGCGTGGTACTTCTCCGCGCCGGCCTGTGAGGCACGCCACTGGAAGAACAGGATCCCGTCGGCGCCGCGAGCGACGTGCTGCATGCTCGCGCGCAGCAGCTCACCGGGCCGCTTGGCCACGTTGCGCGGCTGCCAGTTGACCGCGCTCGTCGACTGCTCCATCAGGATCCAGGGGCGACCTCGGGACACCCCGCGGACCAGGTCGCTGGAGAAGGCCGCCTCGCGGTGTGCGGCGGGGTCGTGGGCCATCAGGTAGTGGTCGTTGGACACGATGTCGAGCTCGTCGCCCCAGCCGAGGTAGTCCATGTCGCGGGTGTGCTCCATCACCATCAGGTTCGTGGTGACCGGCACTCCTGGCGACAGCTGGTGCAGCACGTCCCGTTCGGCGACGAAGTTCTCAAGCAGCTGGTCGGAGCTGAAGCGGTGGAAGTCCAGCTGCTGCGTGGGGTTCGGGAAGTTCGGTGCGACCCTCGGTGGCAGAATCTCATCGAACTCGTCGTACCGCTGCGACCAGAAGGCGGTTCCCCACGCCTGGTTGAGCTCGTCGATGCTGCCGTACCGCCGCCGCAGCCAGACCCGGAACGCCTCGGCGCTGACATCGCAGTAGCACAGCGCGTTGTGGCAGCCCAGCTCGTTGCTCACGTGCCACAACGCGAGGGCGTCGTGGTCGGCGTACCGCTCGGCCATGGCGCGGGCGAGCCTCAGGCCGTGTTCGCGGAAGACCGGCGAGCTCGGGCAGTACGACTGGCGTCCGCCCTGCCACAACGTGGTCCCGTCGGCCGTCACCGGCAGGATCTCGGGGTGCCGACGGGTCAGCCACGGCGGCGGCGACGCGGTGGCCGTCGCCAGATCGACGCGGATCCCGCCGCGGTGGAGGCGGTCCAACACATCGTCGAGCCACCCGAACTCCAGCTCCCCGGGGCGCGGCTCGAGCCAGGCCCAGGAGAAGACGCCCACGGTGACCAGGTCGACCCCGGCCTCCTGCATGAGCCGAATATCGTCGTCCCAGACCTCCCGCGGCCACTGCTCGGGGTTGTAGTCGCCGCCGTAGGCCAGGCTCGGAAGGGGGGCTGGCATGCGATCACCTCGATCACGTCATTCGATCAAGATCGAACATCGATCGACGTCCGAACCTGCGACAACTTGTTGGTTTCAGTTTGATATCACTACCCGGAGCCCTTGACAACCCCCAGCGCTTGGCTCAAGACTGCCAATCGTCCTGTTTGAATCTGTGCCCCGGAGGAATCTATGAACAGCCGCCCCCACGGTGCGTCCCGCATCGCCATCCCCTCGTCCGCCCAGGTGACGATGGCGGCGACCCGGCGCAGCTTCCTGCGCAACGCCGCGATCGGCGGTGCGGTGGTCGGCAGCTCGTCGTTCCTCGCCGCCTGCGGCAGCGACTCCGGCAGCAGCAGCGGCGGCGGCAGCAAGACCGTGAAGTTCGGGATCAACGAGGCGGCGGGATCCGGAGCGGCGTACGACCGGCTCAAGGGCATGTCGGACGCCTACGCCAAGGAGTCCGGTGTCGACGTCTCGCTGAACGCGGTCGACCACAACACGTTCCAGGAGAGCCTCAACACCTACCTGCAGGGCTCGCCCGACGATGTCTTCACCTGGTTCGCCGGCTTCCGGATGAACCAGCTCGCCGAGAACAGCTTGATCACCGACATCAGCGACGTCTGGCCCATCGACGGCCTGAGCGAGGCATTCAAGACCGCGTCGACCGCTGCGGACGGCAAGCAGTACTTCGTGCCGAAGGACTACTACCCGTGGGCCGTGTTCTACCGGAAGTCGATCTTCGACAAGAACGGCTGGGCCGCGCCGGAGACCTACGACGACTTCATCGCCCTGATGAAGGACATGCAGGGCAAGGGGCTCGCCCCGTTCGCGTTCGGCGACAAGGACGGCTGGCCCGCCATGGGCACCTTCGACATCCTCAACATGCGCCTCAACGGCTACGACTACCACATGAGCCTGATGGCCGGTGACGAGGCGTGGGACAGCGCCGAGGTCAAGAACGTCTTCACCACCTGGACGGACCTGCTCCCCTACCACCAGGCGGACCCGCTGGGTCGCACCTGGCAGGAGGCGGCCACCTCACTGGCCAACGGCGAGGCCGGCATGTACCTCCTCGGCACGTTCGTCGCCGACGCCATCCCCGACGTGGTCGACGACCTGGACTTCTTCTCGTTCCCCGAGCTCGACGCGTCGATCGGTGCGACCGCACTGGATGCGCCGATCGACGGCTTCTGCCTCGCCGCAGCCGGAGCCAACCAGGACGCCGGCAAGGAGATGCTGAAGTGGCTCGGCACCGCAGCCGCCGCCGACGCCGCCAACGCCGCGGCCGACGTGCCGTTCATCGCTGCCAACTCCGGGGCGAGCACCGACAGCTACTCCGCGTTGCAGCTGAAGTCGGCCGAGGTCGTGGGCGCCGCCGCGAACATCGCGCAGTTCCTGGACCGCGACACCGACTCCAACTTCGCCAACACGGTGATGGTCCCGTCGATCCAGGACTTCCTGAAGAACCCCGACAAGATCGACGACATCCTCACCAGCATCCAGCAGCAGAAGGAATCCATCTTCTGAGTTCGAGGACAAGGAGGAGCGGTCGATGAGCACAACTTCAACCGACACCAAGGCCACCGACGTCCGGTCGACCGCTCCTCCCCCTCGGCGGCGCAAGATGCGCACCGCCGACCGACTGGTCGTGACGGCGATGGTCGTCGTCCCGGCCCTGCTGGTGTTGTGGCTGGTCTGGCTGCCTGCCCTCGCATCGGTCGCGTTGTCGTTCGGCAAGTGGAACGGCATCGGCGATGTCGGCAACATCGAGTGGGTCGGGTTCCGCAACTACCAGGACATCACCACGATCTACCCGCCGTTCTGGCCGGCCGTCCGGCACAACCTGATCTGGCTGGTGTTCCTGTTCGTCCTGCCGACCATGCTGGGCGTGCTCCTCGCCGTCGTCCTCGACCGGGAGATGCGCGGCGGCCGCTTCTACCAGACCGCGTTCTACATGCCGGTGGTGCTGTCGCTCGCCCTGGTCGGCTTCATCTGGCAGCTGTTCTACTCGCGCGACCAGGGGCTGATCAACGACGTCTTCCACTCGGAGGTCGACTGGTACGGCGATCCCAGTGTCAACCTGTGGGCGGTCCTGGTCGCCACCGCGTGGCGACACACCGGCTACGTGATGCTGCTCTACTTGGCCGGTCTGAAGAGCGTCGACCACTCGCTGCGCGAGGCCGCGGCTGTGGACGGTGCCAACGAGGTGAAGACGTTCTTCAAGGTGGTCTTCCCGGTGATGCGGCCGATCAACCTGATCGTGCTGGTCATCGTCGTCATCGAGTCCCTACGCGCCTTCGACCTGGTCTGGGTGATCAACAAGGGTCGTAACGGGCTGGAGCTGATCGGGGCCCTGGTCAGCCAGAACGTGATCGGCGAGGGCACCCGCTACGGCTTCGGCTCCGCTCTGGCGGTGTTCATGATGCTGGTCTCCTCAGTGTTCATCGCGATCTATCTCCGCATCGTGTTCAAGGAGGACCAGTGATGAGCGCAGATTTCCCCACCGCCCCCACGGCTCCAGCGCCCGCGATCGACGAGTCTCTGGCCCCCCCGCCCAAGATGTCCGGCGGCGTGCTGAGCCGGCCTCGCGGCGCCATCGCCACTGCCATCATGCTGGCGCTCTCGCTGGTGTGGCTGTTCCCCTTGGTCTGGGCAGTGGTCAACTCCCTCCGGGACTACAACTACACCCAGCGCAACGGCTACCTGTCGTTCGGCGGCTGGACCTTCGCCAACTACACCGACGCCTGGCAGCGCGGGAACTTCGGCAAGTACTTCATGAACTCGCTCTACATCACCGTGCCCGCGGTGATCCTCACCCTGCTGCTGGCGTCGATGGTCGGGTTCGTGCTGGCCCGGTTCAGCTTCCGATTCAACCTGGCCCTGCTCGGCTTCTTCCTGGCGGCCAACCTGCTCCCGCCTCAGGCCCTGCTGGTCCCGGTCTTCCGGATGTTCCGGTCGATCCCGCTGCCGCTGTGGATGAGCGACTCCGGCTCGATGCTCAGCAGCTACTGGGCGCTGATCCTGGTCAACGCAGCGTTCCAGCTGGGATTCTGCACGTTCGTTCTCAGCAACTACATGAAGACGATCCCGCACGAGATCTACGAGTCGGCCGAGCTCGACGGTGCCAGCGTGTGGCGGCAGTACTGGCAACTCACCATGCCGCTGGTGCGTCCGGCCCTGGCCGCGCTGGCCACCCTCGAGGTGACCTGGATCTACAACGAGTTCTTCTGGGCAACGGTGCTGATCTCCGACTTCAACAAGCTCCCGATGACCAGCGCGCTGAACAACCTGCGCGGCCAGTTCTTCACCGACACCAACCTGGTCGCCGCCGCGTCGGTGATGGTGGCGCTGCCGGTGCTGGTGGTGTTCTTCGCCCTGCAGAAGCAGTTCGTCTCCGGGCTCACCCTGGGGTCGACGAAGGGCTGAGCATCAGGCCGTCCCCGCCTACGTCGACGGTGACCCGACCACCGTCAGCGGTCTCCCCACCGATCAACAGCTTGGCCAGCGGGTCGCCGATCGCGGTCTGGATCAGCCGTCGCAGGGGCCGGGCGCCGTACGCCGGGTCGAAGCCCCCGTGAGTGCCGGACGGGTGGTCGGCTAGCACGTCCGTCGCACCGTGAGGCGCACGTCGGAGGTCGCGGCACCGGTGTTCCCTTCGGCGTCGGTGTACTCGACCCGCAGGGGGCCGGCCTTGCCGCGGGTGCCGCGATAGCGGATGACCAACGTCGTCCAGTTCTCTTCCCCCTCGTCGGTGACCGGGATGGTCGCCCCCTCCGCGGGCACCGAGCGCCGCCAGACCTGCTGCTGCCATCGGCCGGTCTTTCGACCGACGCCCTGCGGTCCCGCCCACTGCTCTGGAGCGCCCGGGGCCATCCCGAACGAGAACGCCAGGTCGCCGGGTCGCCGCTCGTCGGCTCGCACCGCCAGGATCTCCAGACCGGACAGGTTCTCCCAGACCACACGGTCCACCTGCACCTCACCCGGCCCCCGGTTGACGAAGACATCGAAGCCGACGGCCCCCGTCGGCGGCTCCCCCGGGATGCACAGCCGATGGCTGATGCCGTAGTACTCGAGCTGATCCGTCGAGCTCGGGGGCACATCGCTCGGTCCGGCCTCGCACGCGGAGAACACGAGGATGACAGCCGTCAAGCCTCCTGCCAGTCCTCTCCGCACGGCCATATCACCGGGCAGGTCGAGCGATGAGCGCACCGGGCTTGGACAAGTCGCCGTACCGTCCGCACAGTCTCCCGCGGCCGAACTTGAACTCGACGAAGTTGCGCGTAGAGGACGTGAACCCCGTGCGCGAGGAGAGTGTGACGTCTCCGAGCAGCCCCTTCATCGCGGCACTGAGCGTCACCCCGTCACTCCAGGTCATGGCGGTGCTCACCGCGGTCTCGTCCTTTGAGCCCTTGCGGTAAGGGGAGCATCGGAACCTAGGCTTCTCCTGAGCCGGCACCGAAATGCCCTTCGTCAAGTCCGTGCCCTTGACCCACTTCGTGGTTCGCACCCAGGTAGCGATGTAGACCCATCGGCCCGCGCAGTAGTCGAACTGCTGGTAGTCGTACTTGCCGTACTTGAAGAACGACCTGAAGAAGACGCCGGCCTTCCGCCGCTGGGCCGGGAATGTCACGACACCGTCGACTGACTTGGACCACGCCCGGGTCCCGTTGAAGGTCCCCGGCGCCCCGCCGGCCGACCACGCGGCGCCGAGGTAGGAGCTGGTGCCCTTGCCGTATTTCCACACCTGCCTGGTGGCCCGGGTGCTGCTCCACCACTGGCCGACGACGGTGTTCCGATTCCCGAAGCGCTTGCGGAGCTTCCACCGATAGCCGCCATTGCATGCGGCCGAGACTGCGGTCGTGGGAACGCTCGCATAGTCCTGGCGTCCGAGCTGGGCGGATGAACCGCTTGCGATCGACGCTGCGGCCTCACGCCCGTTCGCGGCGGGATCGAAGTCGACCCGCAACGAGCCGACGACCGGCGCCCTGCCAGTCACTGCCTTGCGCGTTGCCAGCAGTGGCGCGCGGCTCGACGAGGACTCCCGCACGCTCAAAGACGTACCGCTCGGGGCCAGTGCCACGGGCCGAGTGGTGGTCAGCAGCCTGTCAGGAGCCGACACCACCAACCGAACGACCAACGTGCCGGACACATCAGCGTGCTGGATCCAAGTCGCCGCGTCGGCCGGAGCGACGGTGAAGCAACCTGATGCATCTGTCTCGCCTTCACCCAGCAGGGAAGGCACCACAACGTCACCCTTGCGAGTAGCCGAGTCGACGGCGTCGGTGTACAGCCTGACCCGTGCCCCTGCTTCGACTCCGGGCTCCGCGACCCTGCCGCTTACCACCCCGCCCTCGAGGCAGCTCACTGCGGCGCCCGCGTGACTCGACTGTGGCACGAGCAAGACCGCTGACACGGCCACCGAGAAGGCCGCCAACCCACTGATGCGAGATTTCGAGAGTCGACATCATGAGGCCACCTTCGCACAGTCGTAGGCAGCGGAATTCTCGCTACATCGACCGCGAGCGGCCACAGGATCCTGACGTGCGCACCGGTGACCGGCGGTGTTCTTCGCCCTTCAGAAGCAGTTCGTTCGGGCTCAGTCGGGTCGACGAAGGGCTGAGCGCCGGCCGTCTCCGCCGACGTCGACGGTGACCCGGCCACCGTCAGCGATCTCCCCCCCGATCAGCAGCTTGGCCAGCGGGTCGCCGATCGCGGTCTGGATGAGCCTCCGCAGCGGCCGGGCGCCGTACGCCGGGTCGAAGCCCTGGTCGGCCAGCCAGACGCGAGCGGGCGGAGTGACCTCGATCGTGATCCGGCGCGTGGCCAGCCGCTTGTCCAGCAGGGCCAGCTGCAGGTCGACGATCTTGGCGAGCTCCTCCCGGGTGAGGGCGTCGAACATCACGACCTCGTCCAGCCGGTTGAGGAACTCGGGCTTGAAGGCCTGCCTCACGACCGACATCACCGCGTCTCGCTTGGCCTCGACTTCCAGCGTCGGGTCGACCAGATAGGTCGATCCGAGGTTGCTGGTCAGGATCAGCAGCGTGTTGCGGAAGTCGACCGTGCGCCCCTGGCCGTCGGTCAGCCGGCCGTCGTCGAGCACCTGCAGCAGGATGTCGAACACCTCGGGGTTGGCCTTCTCGACCTCGTCGAGCAGCACCACGGAGTAGGGCCGACGACGCACGGCCTCGGTCAGCTGACCGCCCTCTTCGTAGCCGACGTAGCCGGGTGGTGCCCCGACCAACCGGGCCACCGAGTGCTTCTCGGAGTACTCGCTCATGTCGATCCGCACGATCGCGCGCTCGTCGTCGAAGAGGAAGTCGGCCAGCGCCTTGGCCAGCTCGGTCTTGCCGGTGCCGGTGGGGCCCAGGAAGAGGAAGGATCCGGTGGGCCGGTTCGGGTCGGAGATGCCGGCCCGCGACCGGCGTACGGCGTCGCTCACGGCGTTGACGGCCGAGCCCTGCCCGATCAGCCGCTCGCCGATGACGTCCTCCATCTTCAGCAGCTTGGCGGTCTCGCCCTCCAACATCCTGCCGGTGGGGATCCCGGTCCAGGCCTCGACGACCTCGGCGATCTGCTCGGCCCCGACCTCCTCGCCGACCAGGGGGTCGGTGTCCTGCTTCTCGGCCTCCTCGACGGACGCGAGCTTCTTCTCCAGCTCGGGGATCTGCCCGTAGCGGATCTCCGAGGCCTTGGCGAGGTCGCCCTCGCGCAGCAGCCGCTCCTCGTCCATGTGCAGCTGGTCGAGCTGCCGGCGCAGCTCGCCCTCGCCCTCCAACGAGGTCTTCTCCCGCTCCCAGCGGGCCTCGAGCGCGCGCAGGTCCTCCTCGCGGTCCGCCAGGTCGGCACGCAGCTTCCCCAGCCGGTCCACCGACGCGTCGTCGGACTCCTTGGCGAGCGCGAACTCCTCCATCTTCAGCCGCTCCACCGACCGCCGGAGCTGGTCGATCTCCTCAGGTGAGGACTCGATCTCCATGCGGAGCCGCGAGGACGCCTCATCGATCAGGTCGATCGCCTTGTCGGGCAGCTGGCGCCCGGTGATGTAGCGGTCCGAGAGCGACGCGGCCGCCACCAGCGCCGCGTCGGTGATCCGCACGCCGTGGTGGGCTTCGTACTTCTGCTGGATGCCCCGCAGGATCTGGATGGTGTCCTCGACGCTCGGCTCTCCCACGAAGATCTGCTGGAAGCGCCGCTCCAGCGCCGGGTCCTTCTCGATCCGCTCGCGGTACTCATCGAGCGTCGTCGCACCGATCATGTGCAGCTCACCGCGCGCCAGCATCGGCTTGAGCATGTTGCCCGCATCCATCGAGGAGTCGCCCCCGGCACCAGCGCCGACGACGGTGTGCAGCTCGTCGATGAAGGTGATCACCTGGCCGCCGGCGTCCTTGATCTCCTCGAGCACGGCCTTGAGCCGCTCCTCGAACTCGCCGCGGTACTTCGCCCCCGCGACCATCGCCGCGAGGTCGAGCGACAGCACCCGCCGCCCCTTGAGCGAGTCGGGGACGTCGCCGGCGACCACGCGCTGGGCCAGTCCCTCGACGACGGCCGTCTTGCCGACGCCGGGCTCCCCGATCAGCACCGGGTTGTTCTTGGTGCGCCGGCTGAGCACCTGGACCACCCGGCGGATCTCGGCGTCGCGGCCGATGACCGGGTCGAGCCGGCCCTCCTCGGCTGACTTGGTGAGGTCGAGGGAGTACTTCTCCAGCGCTTCGTACGTCGACTCGGCCTCCGGGCTGGTCACCCGACGGTTGCCGCGGATCGCCGCGAGCCCCTCGCGCAGGCCGTCCGCGGAGAGCCCGGCGTCGATGAGCACCTTCCGCGCCGAGGACTCCACGGTGGCGCAGCCGATCAGCAGGTGCTCGGTGGCGACGTAGTCGTCCTTCATCGAGGCCGCGAGGTCGATCGCGCTGGCCAGCGTGCGGGTGAGCGCGGCGGCGGCGCCCGGCTGCTGCACGGTCGCGCCGCTCGCCTTCGGGAGGGCGTTGAGGATCGCCTCGGCCTGGGCGGTGAGCCCGGACGCGTCGACGCCGGCCTTGCCGACCAGGTTGCGCGCGGTGCCGTCCTCCTGGCGCAGCAGCGCGACCAGCAGATGGATCGGCTCGGTGGCGTTGTTCCCCGCGGTGGTCGCGGAGACCTGCGCGGCCTCGATGACCTCACGGCTGCGGGTCGTGAACTTCTCGGCTCCGAACTGACTCAACGTGTCCCCCTCGCACTCATCGATCGACGCAACGCTGTGCGGCACCCAGTCTGGCCGTCACCTGTTCAACACTCCACAAGTTGAGTCCATTCCACTCAACTTTCTCCTGTGGCCCAGGGGCTCGGCACGCCGGGCAAACATCGTGTGCGTCGCGGAGGCACCAGTCCCGACCGGGTCAGGAACGCCGCCCAGCCGCGGATGAGTCGGACGCCCCATCCACTCAACCGCAGGGAGCCATGCTCATGCACCAGCTCAAGACCGCAGTCTCCGCCCTCACCATCGGGTTCCTCCTGGTGATGGCGATCGACTCCATGGCCTTCGCGGCCACCGGGAGGTCGATGATCCTGGGCAAGTCGAACAGCGCGAACAAGGGCACGGCGCTGACGCGCACCACCCCCGGACCCGCCATGCAGTTCAAGGTCAAGAACGGTGTCGGCGCCCCGATCAAGGTCAACAGCAGGGGCCGTATCGGCAAGCTCAACGCCGATCTGGTCGACGGCATGCACGCCACGGACCTGGGTGTGCGAACCAAGGTCTATGAGGCGGCGATCAACCAAGCCAGCCTGGACGGCTTCTCAGTGACACTCCCGGCGGTGCCGGCCGGCACCTACCGCCACCATGAATGCCCTGGTCTACTCGCCCCCCAACAGCACCAGTTTCTGCTCGCTCGAGGTCCCGTCCACAGCCAGGTTGTCACTCCGCACTTACACGCCGGCCCGGCTCGACGCTCTCCGACCGGTCAGCAGTGCCGCCATGCAGTTCAAGGTCAAGAACGGCACCGGCGCCCCGATCAAGGTCAACAGCAAGGGCCGCGTCGGCAAGCTCAACGCCGACATGGTCGACAGCAAGCACGCGGCCGACCTGGGCGTGCGAACGCTGGCCTATGAAGCGGACATCAATTTCACCGCCGTCAGCCAGTTCGTCATCACGCTTCCCAACGTGCCGGCCGGGGACTACCTAGCGACGATGGACGGCTGGATCTACGGACCGACCGGTGGGTGGTTGTACTGCCGCCTCGCCGGAATCGGGGGAGCTCTCGAATGGACCAAGTCGTCGCCAGTCAGGTTGGGAACAACTACTCCTTCGCGGGTGCTGCCGACATCACTGTCGCCAGCACCGGCAACCTTGACGTCATCTGCCACTCGGACATGAGCGGCAACTGGTCCGACTACAACAACTTCCACGTCAGCTTGACGCAGATCGACCAGCTGAGCAGCAGCCTCGTCACCCCGCGACCGGCGACCCGGTCCAAGTCCGGTGCCGTGCGCTGACCCAGGGACCACCACCCGGGCTACCGCCCATCCCGTCCTCGGGCGGGGTGGGCGGTAGCGCCGTTTCCGTTCCCAGCTCATCCAGGGCACGCGGCCAGGGATGGGCGCATCTCCCGCTGACCGAGAAAGTGACCCGACACACGTCCCTGCCGACGTCCGATCTGAGTAGGGTCAGGGGTGGGGGGCAGGCCTCCGCCAGCCCTTCGAGGGAGGCGACATGAGCGCTCTGGCGACCGAGTTGGTCGGGCGGTATGACAAGGACCGCACGCGCCTGCTCGACATGCTCTGGGAGTTGCAGCGCCGACACGGCTACCTGCCGACCGACGAGTTGAGTGCTCTGGCAGACGGGCTCGGCACCACGCTCGGCGACGTCCGGCAGACCGCGTCGTTCTACCACCTCTTCCATCAGCGACCTGCCGGTCGGCACCAGATCTACCTCGCCGACACCGTGCTCGCCCGGATGCGGGGGTACGACGACGTGCGCGCCGCGCTGGAACAGGGCACCGGGACCTCGCTGGGCGGCGTCGACCCCACGGGCACCTTCGGGCTCTTCTCGAGCCCCTGCATCGGCCTGTCCGATCAGGAGCCGGCGATGCTGGTGGACGACGTGGTCTTCACCCGGCTGACGCCCGAGCGGGTCGCCGACATCGTCGGCCGGATCCGGCACGGAGAGTCCCCCGGCGACGTCGCCAACCCCGACCGGGTCCCGACCCATCTCCGGGAGTACGTCGACGCCCTCGTGGAGTGCAACGTCCGCACGCACGGGCCGGTGTTCTTCCGGCCGCAGACCGACGTGACCGCGATCATCGGCGAGGCAGTGGCCGTCCCCCCTGAGCGGCTCCGCGAGCGGGTCTCGATGTCCGGGCTGCGCGGCCGCGGCGGAGCCGGCTTCGACACCGGGCTGAAGTGGCGGCTCGTCGCCAACGCGGCGGCCGACACGCGCTACGTCGTCTGCAACGCCGATGAGGGAGAGCCGGGCACGTTCAAGGACCGGGTGCTGCTGACCCGCCAGCCCGAGCTGGTGATCGCAGGCATGGTGTTGGCGGCGTACGCCGTCGATGCGCAGCACGGGGTCCTCTACCTGCGCGGCGAGTACACCTACCTGCGCGACTATCTGGAGCACCAGCTCCAGAAGTTCCGCGAACAGGGCCTCCTCGGCCGCAGCATCGGTGGCCGGGACGGCTTCGACTTCGACATCCGCATCCAGCTCGGCGCCGGCGCCTATGTCTGTGGCGAGGAGTCCGCGCTGCTCGAGTCACTCGAGGGCCGGCGCGGCACCCCTCGGCTCAAGCCGCCCTTCCCGGCGGAGGTCGGCTTCCTGGGCCATCCGACGTGCATCGACAACGTCGAGACGTTCGCGGTCGTGACCCGGGCCCTCGAGGAGGGACCGCAGTGGTTCCGTGCCATGGGCACCGAGGACTCGGCCGGCACCCGGTTGCTGAGCGTCGCCGGCGACTGCGAGATCCCGGGGGTCCATGAGGTGGCCTGGGGCACCACGCTGCGCGAGGTGCTCACCCGGGTCGGGGCGCCGGAGGCGAACGCCGTCCAGGTGTCCGGTCCGGCCGGCGAATGCGTCTCGGTCGCCCGCAACGGCGATCGCCGGCTCGCCTACGAGGACCTCGGCTGCAACGGCGCGTTCACCGTCTTCGACCGGTCCCGCGACCTGCTGGACGTCGCCCGACAGCACGTCCGGTTCTTCGTGGGTGAGTCCTGTGGCATCTGCGTCCCCTGCCGGGCCGGCAATCCTGCGCTCCTCGATCTCGCGGAGCGGATCCACGGCGGACGCGCCGACTCCGCCGACCTGGCCGACCTGGAGTCGTGGTCGGCCATGCTGCGCGGCACCAGTCGCTGCGGTCTCGGCGTGAGCTCGTCGAAACCGCTCACGACCACGCTGCGTGACTTCCCCGAGGTGTACGCCGACCGGCTGGTCGCCGACGACGGCCCGCTGCGGCCGTCCTTCGACGAGGCCGCCGCGCTCGCGGCGTACGGAACGGCGGCGGCCACGCTGACCGAGACCGAATCACCGGGAGGACGCTCGTGACCATCACGCTGACCGTGGACGGGCGCTCCGTCACCGTGGAGGACGGAGCGACGCTCGCGCAGGCCGCTGCCGCGGCGGGGGTCTACCTGCCGACCCTGTGCTTCAGCGACGGACGGCCGGCGCTCGGCACCTGCCGTGTGTGCACCGCCCGCGTCGATGGGCGGGTGGTGGCCGCGTGCACCGTCCTCGCCCAGGACGGAGCGGTGGTCGAGGTCGAGGCGGAGGATCTCGGAGCGTTCCGCCGCGAGATCGTCGCGCTGCTCTTCGCCGAAGGCAACCACGTCTGCCCCAGCTGCGAGAAGAGCGGCCGATGCGACCTGCAGGGCGTCGCCGCCGAGACCGGGATGCTCGCCTCGGAATTCCCCTACCGCTATCCCGCGCGCGAGAGCGACCACAGCGCCCGTGAGCTCTGGCTCGCGCGCGACCGATGCATCCTGTGCCAGCGCTGCGTGGACTTCGTGCGCGACAGCGACGGGCTGCCGGTGTTCACTCTGAGCGGCCGCGGGACGGACCTGAGCGTCGAGCTCGACCGCGACCGCGCCGACCGACTGACCGATGCCGAGGTCGACGCGGCCGTCGAGATCTGCCCGGTGGGCGCCATCCTCCGCAAGCGGGTGGGCTACGACGAGCCGATAGGAGAGCGCCGCTACGACCGGGCGAGCGTCCGCGAACGTGCCCTGGGAGGCGAACCCCGATGACCGACGGCCCCGAGAGCGAGCTGGCCCACGAGTTGCCGGCGACCCCGCCGTCGGCGGCGACCGTCGCGGCCCGTGCCCAGAAGATCACGCTGTCGACGATCTCGCTGTGCGGCTGCTGGGGCTGCAACCTGTCGACCCTGGACATGGACGAGCGGATCATCGGGCTGCTGGACAAGGTCACCATCCTGCGTTCGTCGTTCACCGACATCAAGAGGATCCCCGGGCGGTGCGACGTGGGACTCGTCGAGGGCGGCGTCGCCAACGAGGAGAACATCGAGACGCTGCGGCACTTCCGCGAGCACTGCGACGTGCTGATCTCGGTCGGCGCCTGCGCGAACTGGGGCGGGGTGCCCTCGCTGCGCAACAGCATCGGGCTCGACGAGTGCCTGGCGACGGCGTACCTCGACGCCCCGACCGCCGTGCCCGGAGACCGGCCGACCATCCCGCTGCACCCGGAGATCCCGCGCCTGACCGACAAGGTCTACCCCTGTCACGAGGTCGTTCACATGGACTACTTCCTGCCGGGCTGCCCGCCGTCCGGCGACGCGGTGTACGCCGTGCTGGACGCTCTCGTGCACGGTCGGGCCCCCGACCTGCCCACCTCGCTGACCCACTTCGACTAGCCGGAAGGTCCCTCCATGGCACGCAAGATCGTGATCGACCCGGTGACCCGGATCGAGGGCCACGGGAAGGTCGTGGTCAACCTCGACGACGACCACCGGGTCGTCGATGCCCGGCTGCACGTCGTGGAGTTCCGCGGCTATGAGCGGTTCGTGCAAGGCCACCCCTACTGGGAGGCTCCGGTGCTGCTCCAGCGGATCTGCGGGATCTGCTTCGTCAGCCACCACCTCGCCGGTGCCAAGGTGCTCGACGACATCGTCGGCGTCGGGCGCGCGATCACGCCGGCGGCGGAGAAGATCCGGCGGCTCGGGCACTACTCGCAGATGCTGCAGTCGCACGCGACGGCGTACTTCTACCTGGTGGTGCCGGAGATGCTGTTCGGGATCGACGCCGCCCCCGAGCAGCGCAACCTGCTCGGGCTGCTGGAGGCCGACCCCGCGTTGGTGACCCGCGTGGTGATGCTGCGCAAGTGGGGCCAGGAGCTGCTGCGGACCCTCTACGGCAAGCGGATGCACGGCATCAGCGCGGTCCCCGGCGGCGTGCAGAAGGGGCTGTCCTTGGCCGAGCGCGACCGTTTCCTGCAGGGCGACGAGGGCCTGCTGGCGATGGACACGGTGCTCGACCACGCCCAGGACGGGCTGCGGCTCTTCCACGACTTCCACGAGAAGCACCGCGCGACGGTCGACGGCTTCGCGCCGGTGCCGGCGCTGAACATGGGCCTGGTCGGGCCCGACGGCAACATCGACTACTACGACGGCCGGTTGCGGGTCGTCGGCGCCGACCGCGAGATCGTGACCGAGCTCGATGACCACGACTACCTCGACCACTTCTCCGAGGCCGTGGAGGAGTGGAGCTACCTGAAGTTCCCGTTCCTCAAGGCCTTCGGGCGCGGGCAGGGATCGGTGCGGGTCGGCTCGCTGGCCCGGATGAACGTCACCCGCGGGCTCTCGACGCCTCTGGCCGACGCCGAGCTGAAGCGCTTCCATGCCTACACCCAGGGTCAGGCCAACGCGATGACGCTGCACGGCAACTGGGCCCGCGCGATCGAGATGCTGCACGCCGCCGAGGTGATCCGCGACCTCTTGCACGACCCTGATCTGCAGGGCACCGACCTGGTGGTCGAGCCCGCGCCCGGCGCCTGGACCGGCGAGGGCATCGGCGTGGTCGAGGCGCCCCGCGGGACGCTGATCCATCACTACCGCGCCGATGACGACGGGGCGATCACGTTCGCCAACCTGGTGGTCGCCACCACCCAGAACAACGAGGTGCTCAATCGCACCGTGCGCGCGGTCGCCGAGCAGGAGCTGACCGGGAAGGCCGAGATCACCGAAGGCATGATGAACGCGATCGAGGTCGGCATCCGGGCCTACGACCCCTGCCTGTCCTGCGCCACCCATGCGCTCGGCCAGATGCCGCTGGTCGTCGAGGTGTACGACGCGGCCGGGGCGCTGGTCGCGGAACAGGTGCGCGGGTGAGCGCACCGGCCACCACGCTGCTGCCGCCCGGCTTCCTCGACTCCTTCGCCGCGGCCGACTGCCTCATCTACGGGATCGGCAACGTCGGCCGCCAGGATGACGGACTCGGGTGGGCGTTCATCGACTGGCTGGACGCGACGGGTCGGTGCGGAGCCGCCACGCTGCACCGCGGCTACCAGCTCCAGCTGGAGGACGCCGAGCTGGTCAGCCGGTTCGGCCGGGTGCTGTTCGTCGATGCGACCAAGGATCCCGCCGTCGAGAACCTCGCGTTGCTGACTCCCGAGCCGGCGTACGACGTGCCGTTCACCTCCCACGCCCTGACCGTGCCGATGGTGCTCGCCACGGCACGCCTCTGCTTCGGCGCGACCCCCGAGGTGCACGTCCTCGCCCTGCGTGGCCACTCGTGGGAACTCGAGATCGGGCTCACCGACGGCGGCCGGGCCGCGCTCGCGGCCGCGATCGCGGGCTGAGCCGGGCCGGTCACGCTCGGCTGCGCCGCCAGACCACGATCGACTGTCCGGTGAGCGGCTGTCGGAGGACCGGGAGGGTGCCCACGGGGCGGCCCGCGGCCTCCGACACGCGCCCGGCCAGGGCCTGGCGCAACGCCTCCCGGGTGGCCTCCAGTTCGACGAGCAGCTCGTCGGCGCGGATCCGGAGCGCCTCCACCTGGTTCTCCAACTGAAGGATCCGGCGTACCCCTTCGATCCCGATGCCCGACGACGTGAGCTCGGAGATCAGCCGCAGCAGCTCGATATCACGGTGGGAGTAGCGGCGTCCGCCGCCGCCGGTGCGGCCGGGCGTGATCAGTCCGAGCCGCTCGTAGGAGCGCAACGTCTGCGGATGCAGGCCGGTCAGCTCGGCCGCGACACTGATGACGTAGACGGCGGCGTCGGGGGCGGGCGGCATCAGATCAGCCATCACACGCCCTCGAAGAGGTTCGCGCGCAGCGGCTTGTCCGCCGTCGCGGCGCGATAGGCCTCCACCGCCTGCCGCGCGGCGGCATCGAGCACGGCTGGCACCTGCACCTCGACGGTGGCCAGCAGGTCCCCCCGGGTGCCGTCAGACTTCTGGGCACCCTTGCCGCGCACCCGGAAGGTGCGGCCGTTGGGCGTGCCCGCAGGGACCTTCAGGGTGACCGCCGACCCGCCGAGCGTGGGGACCTTGATCTCGGCGCCGAGCGTCGCCTCGTCGAAGGAGACGGGAACCTCCAGGGTGAGGTGGTCGCCCTTGCGACCGAACACCCGGTGCGGGGTGACCTTCACTGTGACGAACAGGTCGCCGGCCGGGCCGCCGTTCTCGCCCGCAACGCCCTTGCCTCGGAGCCGGATCCGCTGACCGTCCTTCACTCCGGCGGGGATCCGCGCAGAGATCGACCGCGCCGAGGTGCCACGACCGCTGCCGTGACAGGTCGGGCAGGGCTCGTCGTAGACCAGTTGCCGGCCGCCGCACGCGGGGCAGGTCTCATTGAGGGAGAAGGCTCCGCCGACCGAGGACACGATGAAGCCGGCGCCCTCGCACTCGGCACAGACGCGCGGCTTGGTGCCGGGTTTGCCACCGCTGCCCTTGCAGTCGGGGCAGGCGGAGTCGGAGGTGAGGCGCAGCGAGATCGTGACGCCGTTGAGGGCGTCGGTGAAGCTGATCGTCGCGGTGGTCTCGACGTCGGCGCCTCGGGTGGCGCGGGCCTGCGTGCGGCCGCGGCTGAAGCCGCCACCGAACAGGTCGCCGAACATGTCACCGAAGCCACCGCCGCCGCCCGCGCGGTCACGGAGCAGGTCGTTGACGTCGAAGCCGCCTGTGCCGCCCCCGCCGAAGCCGCCAGGGAAACGTCCGCCGGCATAGAGCGAGCGCATCTCGTCGTACTTCGTGCGCTTCTCGACGTCGCCGACCACGTCATAGGCCTCGGCCACCGCCTTGAACTTCTCGTGCTTGGCGGAGTCGCCAGGGTTGGAGTCGGGGTGGTTGGCGCGGGCGAGCTTACGGTAGGCCTTCTTGATCTGCTCCGGCTTGGCGTCCTTGGCCACCCCGAGCTCGGCATAGAAGTCCTTGGCCGCCCAGTCGGCCCGGAAGCCGTCCGTGGTGCTCATGCGCTCACCCCCTCTCCTGGTCCGTGATGTCGTGCGCGCGCGTCACTGCTCGTCGGTCGGTGTCTCCCGCTCGGCCCGCTCCTCGCGTGACAGAGCGGGGTCGACCACCAGGACCTGTGCGGCCCGCAGCACCCGACCTCCGATCCGATAGCCGGAGCGGGCGACCACCTGGCAGGTGGTCACGAGCACGGTGGGGTCCTCGCCGATGTGCGAAAGGGCCTCGTGAATCCGTGGGTCGAACGGGTCGCCGGGCTGGCCGAACTTGGTGAGACCCAGCGCGCTGACCGTGCGCTCCAGCTGCTCGGCCACCGCGCGCAGGCCGTCCTCGAGCGGACCGTGCTCGCGCGCTCGATCGATGGTGTCGAGCACCTCGGTGATCGGCGCCAGCGCGGCGTACGTCGCGTTCTCACGCACCAGCTCGCGGTCGCGATCAACGCGCCTCTTGTAGTTGAGGTACTCCGCCTGGAGGCGCTGGAGGTCAGCCGTCAGGTTGGCGACGTCCTGCTGGGCCCGGGCCGCGTCGGTCTGCGCGCGGCCGAGGTCCTCGTCCAGCGCCGCGCCATCCGCTTCGACCTCGGTGGCGTCGGAGGACTCCCCGGCCAGGTCGCCGAAGCTCCCCCGGTCCGGGGCCTCCACCTCGGCCTCGTCCTCCGACACCTCCGCCTCGTCGGCCACGTCGGCGTCGCGAGGCTCCTCGGTCACTGGTCCTCGCCCTCCGTGGGCTCGTCGACGATCTCAGCGTCCACCACGTCGTCGTCCGACTCACCCGTGGAGCCGGTGGAGCCGCCGGCGGCAGCAGCGTCGGCTTCCGCGGCGGCGTACATGGCCGCGCCGAGCTTCTGACTGGACTCGTTGAGCTTGGACACCCCCGCCTGCAACTCCTCGGCCGAGGCCTCGGTGTTCTCGAGCGTCGACTTCAAGGCGTCGAGGTCGGCGCGGACCTCGGTCTTGACGTCGTCGGGGACCTTCTCGCCGTTCTCGTCGAGGAACTTCTCGGTGGTGTAGACGAGCTGGTCGGCCTGGTTGCGGGTCTCGACCGCATCGCGACGCTGCGCGTCCTCCGATGCGTACTGCTCGGCCTCCTTGACCATGCGGTCGATCTCGTCCTTGCCGAGCGCCGAGCCGCCGGAGATCGTCATCGACTGCTCGCGGCCCGACGCATGGTCCTTGGCGGAGACGTGCACGATGCCGTTGGCGTCGATGTCGAAGGTGACCTCGATCTTGGGCACCCCGCGCGGTGCCGGCGGCAGACCGGTCAGCTCGAAGTTGCCGAGGGGTTGGTTCTGCGCCCACATCGGACGCTCGCCCTGCGCCACCTTGATCTCGACCGAAGGCTGGTTGTCATCGGCCGTGGTGAAGATCTCCGACCGCTTGGTCGGGATCGTGGTGTTGCGCTCGATCAGCGAGGTCATCACGCCGCCCTTGGTCTCGATGCCGAGCGAGAGCGGAGTGACGTCGAGCAGCAGCACGTCCTTGACCTCGCCCTTGAGGACACCGGCCTGCAGGGCCGCCCCGACCGCGACCACCTCGTCGGGGTTGACGCCCTTGTTGGGCTGCTTGCCGCCGAGCAGGTCTGTGACCACCTGGGACACGGCGGGCATCCGGGTGGAGCCGCCGACGAGCACGACATGGTCGATCTTGCTGATCGCGAGACCGCCGTCCTTGAGTACCTGCTGGAACGGCGCCTTGGTGCGATCGAGCAGATCGGACGTCATCTTCTGGAACTCCGAGCGGGTGAGCTTCTCCTCGAAGTGGAGCGGGCCCGACTCGCCGTGGGTGATGTAGGGAAGGTGGATCGTGGTCTCGCTGGACGAGGACAGCTCGATCTTGGCCTTCTCGGCGGCCTCCTGCAGCCGCTGCTTGGCGATCTTGTCGGCACCGAGGTCGACGCCGTTGTTGTCCTTGAACTTCTTGATCATCCACTCGACGACACGGGCATCCCAGTCGTCACCGCCGAGGAGGTTGTCGCCGCTGGTGGCCTTGACCTCGACCACGCCCTCGCCGATCTCGAGAAGCGACACGTCGAAGGTGCCGCCACCGAGGTCGAAGACCAGAATCGTCTGGTCGTCGCCCTTGTCGAGCCCGTAGGCCAGCGCGGCGGCCGTCGGCTCGTTGACGATGCGGGAGACGTTGAGCCCGGCGATCTCACCGGCCTCCTTGGTCGCCTGGCGCTGGGCGTCGGAGAAGTACGCCGGCACGGTGATCACCGCGTCGGTCACGGGCTCGCCGAGGTAGGCCTCCGCGTCCCGCTTGAGCTTCTGCAGCACGAACGCGCTGATCTGCTGGGGCGTGAACGTCTTGTCGTCGATCTCGACCTTCCAGTCAGTGCCCATGTGGCGCTTGACCGAGCGGATGGTCCGATCGACGTTGGTGACGGCCTGACGCTTCGCCACCTCGCCGACGAGCACCTCGCCGGCCTTGGCGAAGGCGACCACGGACGGGGTGGTCCGTGAACCCTCCGCGTTTGCGATGACGGTGGGCTCGCCACCCTCGAGGACGGAGACGACGGAGTTCGTCGTCCCGAGGTCGATGCCGACCGCACGTGCCATGTGTGTATACCTCCGGTGACGCGGCCTGCTGCGCAGACCTGCTGACTGCCGGTCGCCGTGGCGGCGGCCGGATGACGTCGAGCGAAGTTGAGTCGCTTGCGCTCAAGTCTATTCATGGGGTTCAACGCAGGGCAAGGCGGGGTTGTTCCTGAGCCGGCCCGGGGATCTCCCCGGGCAGGCGAACAACTCCCCCGGGATCTCCCCGGGCCTGCGAACAACTCCCCCGGGGATTCTCCCGGGGCAGCTCAGCGCACGCGGAGTCGGGACCCGGCGGCGCCGCAGCGGGTGGTGACGCGGGTGGTCAGGTCGGTCCCCGGCAGCACTGCTTGCCAGAGGTAGAAGCCGGGCCGGCCCAGGGTGACCGCAGCGGTCCGCGCCGTCGTGGACGGCGCGGTGATGTCCACGGACCGCCACCGGGCCCGCCGGGGCTTGGTGCAACGGGCGGCGTCACGGGAGGCGAACGGCCCGTAGAGGCGCACGATCGCGCTGCGGGCGAAGCCGGCTGGCAGTGAGCCGGCCTTGACCTTCGCCACCGCCGGGGCGCGGCGACGGAGCGTGGCGTCGGTCGCGGTCACGGCGAGGCTGGGGACGGCCTTCATCACCAGCGACTGGCCGCACCGGGACGCAGCGGTGTTGTAGGCGTCGGCCGGGACCGAGACCGACCAGCGGTACCTGCCGGCCTTGCTCACCCGGAGCGTGGGGGCCGGATAGCGCCCGTCGGCCGACACCGGAACCGGAGCAGTGGCGACGGCCAGCGCCGGATCGCAGGAGGGTTGGTCACCCGAGGTGAACGGCCCGTGCAGGGTGAGCGTGGCCTGCCGTGGCGAGGGATAGCCGCCGGCGAGGTGCAGACTTCCGCCCACCGGATCACGCAGCGTGCGGACGTCGGGCGCGGTGACCCAGACCCGCGGCTTCGCCTGGACCGCCACCGAGGCCTGCCGGGTGAGCCGGAGCTTGCGACCCGCCACGACCACGCGGGAGGCGCCACGCCGGGTCGGTTTGCGGACGAACAGCTGGTCTGACGGCACCCTGCTCACGCGAACGGACACCGGCCGGGGTCCGGCGCTCGCGGCCTTGGCCGACGCGGTGACCTTTCCGGCCGCGTCAGTGGTGCCGGTGAGCCGATGCCCGTCGTACATGAGCTCGACGGGGAGGTAGCGGATGGGCTCGGCGGTGCGCTTGGTCGTCACCTCGACAGCGAAGCGTGCTCGCCCGCCGATGACCGCGCCGGTGGCCGAGACCCGGACCCGGTAGGGGCCGGCCATCCGGGTCGACGAGTCCAGCATGTAACGGGCCAGGTCACGGACCGAGGTCGCGGCGCCGGTCTGGCGGAGCCGACGGCGCGTTTCGGTCCCCGCAAGTCGGTAGCCGCCTCCGTGCAGCAGGGCCTGCAATGCGACTTCGACGGCGGCTGCCTGTGCCTCGGAGTCGTAGGTGCCGTACTTCGACACCAACCATGCCGCCCGGCGCACCCGCCAGCGGTCGACCTGCACCGGACCCGAACCGCGCAGCTCGCTGCGCCAGCGTGCATCGCGCAAGCCGGGCGTCGAGGGCTTGGCTTCCGGGTCGATCCGGAAGACGGCCCGCTTGGCCGCCGTGCGCGACCCGATCCAGCCGCCTGCGGCGGTGCCGTCCTGACGGACCTGGAAGCCGGTCCGAGGTCGGTCGATGCTGCCTTCCCCGGCGTACGACGGCGTCGCTGCCAGCACCGAAGTCAGCGCCACGATCAGGGCGCCCCGGAAGGCGGCCCGAGAGGGAGAGTTGCTCATCCGCTCACTGGTCGTCGGGGTCGATAGGGACGACGGGGTCGGCCTGCGGGTCGCCGCCGTTGTTCCCGCCACCTCCGCCGGCGTTGCTGCCCGTCGTCGCGGGTGCCGGGGCGGGGGCAGCGGTAGGGGTAGGGGCAGGGGCCACGGAAGGGGCAGCAGCAGCCTCGGGCGGCAGGGGCATCACCGACAGCCGGCCCGAGGTCGGCACCGCGCCAGGAGCGGCGAGCGTCCAGCGAGCGACACCCGGAGTAAGTCCCTCGAGCACCAGCGTGGCCGGGCCGTCGGGGCCCAGCCGGAAGCGGCGGACCAAGACCTGCCCGTCGCCGGTGATCACGGTGACCCTGGCCCGCACAGACCGTGAGGTGGCCGGAGCCACCATCGAGAGCTGGCAGGGCAGGTCGGAGACCACCCGAGCGGCCAGCACCACGCGCAGCCGGAGCACGGGAGCGGCGACCACGTCGTGCGCCACCGCCTCGGCCGCAACCGAAGATGCAGCACCGGGCGCGGCAGCGCCGCCCGACGTCGTGTCCAGCACCGTGGAGTCGGGCCCGGCATCGGCCAGCTCAGCGTCTCCGATGGACGACGAGGCGACGTCACCTGACCGGCCGTCGAGCAACGGCGCCGCCACCACGGCGGCGGCGGCTGCCACCACGGCGGCCACGACGGCGATCAGGCGGCGGCGGGAGCCGAGCACGACCCACGGCTGGCGCGTCGAGGATGCGGCTGCGCCGTCGCCGGTGCGCGGCGGGGGCACCACGACGGGCTGGCCGGCTGACCGGACCAGCTCCTCGATCGAGTCCACGGTGCCGTCCGGATGCACGGCCAAGTGGCTCACGACACCGCGTCCGTCGGTGACCGTCACCCCGACGCGACGCCCGAGGGGGGTGGCGACCTCGGCGGCGATCTGGTGGAGGGCGAAGAGATAGCGCCCCTCGGCGGTGCCGTCGGCCTGGACGGGCACTCCGTCGATCGAGACGGCGCGGCCATCGAGCGAGACATCCATCCACGGAGACGCATTGAGTCCCGGATCGCCGCCCACAGCCTTGCTCCCCTTCTGGTGTCGGTCGCTGTCTGTTGCGCCGTCCGAGAAGCGGCTGCTACCCCACGATCCTTGCCCATTCGCGTCCAGACGGCAAACGTCGGGGCAGCGGTCCGATCCGGCCCGGGCCAGCGGTGACGGCGGTCGGGGGAATACTCCGAGCCGGTCTCGCGTCAGGGAAGGCATGACAGTTCCCACGATCGCCCTCCTTGACCGCACGACCATCCCCCAGCTCGGCTTCGGTGTGTTCCAGGTGCCACCGGAGCAGACGGCGGCCACGGTGAGCCGCGCGCTCGAGGCCGGCTACCGCCATCTCGACACGGCGCAGATGTACGGCAACGAGGCTGGGGTCGGCGAGGCGATCGCGGCGTCCGGGATCCCTCGGGACCAGCTGTACGTCACCACCAAGCTCAACAACGGCTTCCACCGTCCCGATGACGCCCGGCGCTCGTTCGCGGAGTCGCTGGAGCGGCTGGGCCTGGACCGGGTCGACCTGTTCTTGATCCACTGGCCGCTGCCGACGAGGTACGACGGGGACTACGTCTCCACGTGGGAGACCCTGATCGAGCTCCGCGAGGCCGGCGGCACCACCTCGATCGGGGTGTCGAACTTCCAGCCGCTGCACCTGGACCGGATCGTCGAGGCGACCGGGGTGATCCCCGTGGTCAACCAGATCGAGGTGCACCCCTACTTCCCCAACGAGGACGCCCGCGCCGCCAACGCGCGACACGGAGTGGCCACCGAGGCCTGGTCGCCGATCGCCCGCGGCAAGGTGGCCGAGGACGCCACCATCGGCGAGATCGCCGACCGCCTCGGCCGTACGCCGGCCCAGGTCACCCTCCGTTGGCACCTCCAGCGCGGAGACATCGTCTTCCCCAAGTCGATGCACGCCGCGCGGATGGAGGAGAACTTCGCGCTCTTCGACTTCTCGCTGACGGCCGCCGACATGGAGGTCGTGTCGTCACTCGACGAGGGCGAGCCGGGGCGCAGCGGACCCAACCCGGACACCTTCGACTGGATCCCGGACTGACCCGGGGCCGACGCAGATCACCGAGGGGGCGTCGACTCACACGCCCAGCAGGCGTCCCCAGTGCTCCAACAGGGCAGCCAGCCTGGTCCGCTCCAGGTCGGTGAGCTCCCCCACCAGGCGGTGCTCGTTGGCCAGATGCACCTCGAACAGCCGGTCGATCAGGTCATGGCCCGCCGCCGTGAGCCGCACCCGTCGGCCGCGGGCGTCCTCGGCATCGACGACCCGCGTGACCAGCCCCGCGGCCACCAGCCGGTCGACCCGCTTGGTGACCGCACCCGACGTCACCATCGTGGTGGCGCCCAGCGCCCCCGGTGAGAGCTCATATGGTTCGCCGCTTCGGCGCAGCGCCGCGAGCACGTCGAAGTCGCCATCGCTGAGCCCAGCAGCGGCAAAGACCGGGCGCAGCTCCTCGTGCAGGTGCTGGGAGATCCGGTGCAGCCGCCCGATGATGCCCTGCGGAGAGACGTCGAGGTCAGGGCGCTCCACGGCCCACTGCGCCATGATCCGCCCGACATGGTCCACCCGGTCATCCACCATGTCTGGAATATATCTTCTTCGGAAGTTATTATCTCTTCCATGGAAGATTTGCGGCGCACCGCGCTGCTCACTCTGATCGCTCCGATCGCCTGGGGCTCGACGTACCTCGTCACCCAGACGCTGCTTCCGCCCGACCGCCCGCTGTTCGCCGGCCTGGTCCGCGCCCTTCCGGTGGGGCTGTTGATCCTCGCCTGGCGCCGCGAACTGCCTCACGGCTCCTGGTGGTGGCGGGCGGCTCTCCTCGGTGTGCTCAACATCGGTGCCTTCTTCGCCCTGATCTTCCTGGCCGCCTATCGTCTCCCCGGCGGGTTGGCCGCCACCATGACGGCGGTGTCCCCGATCGTGGTGATGCTGATGGCCTGGGCCTGGGCCGGCGAGACCCCTCGCTGGTCCGGTCTCGCCGGCGGCGTCGTCGGCCTCACGGGCGTCGCCCTGCTGGTGCGTCAGGCCGGATTCACCGCGGACCCGATCGGCATCCTGGCGGCGCTCGGTGCCGTCGGCACGTCCGCCCTCGGGTTCACCCTCGTCCGGCGGTGGACGCCCCCCACCGATCTGCTCACCTTCACCTCCTGGCAGCTCGTGGCCGGCGGCCTGGTGCTGCTGCCGGCGGCGCTGGTGTTCGAGGGAGCACCGCCGGCGATCGACGCCCGCGCAGCGCTCGGCTTCGCGTACCTGGGGCTGGTGGGCACCGGGCTCGCCTACCTGGTCTGGTTCACCGGCGTCCGGCGCCTCGGAGCCGGGCCGACGGCCCTGATCGGGCTGGTCAACCCCGTGGTGGGCACGCTGCTCGGGGTGGCCTTCGCCCACGAGGCGTTCGGGCTCCGGCAGCTGCTGGGGATGGTGATGGTGCTCGGCGGTGTCCTGGCAGGACAGCCGGCCGCCGTCGCGTCGCTGCGTCGTGGCCCTCGCGGGTCAGCTGAGAATGTCCTTGCGACGGAACATCGCGTAGCCGGCGCTGACGAAGAGGCCGGTGTAGAGCAGCGCCCACAGGGTCCCGTGGCGCAGGTCGGCCCAGACGACGGTCGGGCTGAGCAGGTCGAACCACGCGCGGTCGTAGTACATCGGCAGCGCGTTGCGCAGCGAGCCGAGGTTGTCGATCTGGCCCAGGATCGTTGACACGATGGTCGTCACCACCGCGCCGCCCACGGCCGAGAGCGGCGCGTCGGTGCGGACGCCGAGAGCGAAGGCGAGCGCGCCGACCTGCACCAGCGAGACCACGAGGTAGGCCACGACGCCCAGGATTCGAGGCGCGAAGGTGACCCAGTCCAGGGTGCCGCCGGTCGGGTTGGTGAAGGAGGCCCAGCCGTAGAACACGCCACCGACGAGCATCGACCACGCCACCAGCAGCAGCACAGCGACGGCGATCGTGCCCAGCCCGATGACCAGCTTGCTGGTGAGCAGGCGGGACCGCGGAACCGGCGCGATCAGGAGGTAGCGAAGCGACGACCAGGACGCCTCGGACGGCACGGAGTCCCCCACGAACAGCGCGGCCAGGATGACCAGCAGGAAGGACGACGACACCGCGGTCACGAAGACCGCGAAGTTGGCGGCTCCTCCGGTGGCCAGGTCGACCAGGGTGCCGGAGCGTGGCTCGCCGCCACCGACGGCGAACGCTCCCACCACGACCAGCGGCAACGCCGCGAGCAGCACGAACGACCAGAAGGTCCGCCGCCTGCGCAGCTGGCGGGTCAGCTCTGCCCGCCAGGCCAGCGGGCGCCGGTCATGGCCGCCGCTGGCGGTGAGCCCGGTCGGGGGCACCAGGTCGGTCATCGGGAGCGCACCTGCCTCAGTCTCTCGGTGAGCGAGCCGGCCTCGCCGACGCCGGGCTCGGTGCCGTTCGGATGGCCGTCGGTCTGGCCGTCGGTCTGGCCGTCCGCGGACGCCGCCGCGATGACGCCGAGGAAGACCTGCTCGAGATGGCGGCGGCTGCTGACGCCGACGATCGGGGCACCGGCCTCGGCGGCCGCGCGCACCACGTCGCCGCGGGCCAGCGACGCGGTGACGACCAGCTTCGGCTCGGATGCGTCGTCGGCCTCGTCCGGGCGGTCGGCGATCTCCACGTCCGCGATCCCGTCGACGCGGCGGAGGGCGGCCGCGACCGGCCGCGGATCGGTGCCCGACTGGAGCGTGACCTCCGTGGTGTCGGAGGAGTCGACCAGCTCCGCGACGGTGCCGGTGGTGACGACCCTGCCGGCGTGCATCACCACCACGTGCGAGCAGGTCATCTCGACCTCGGCCAACAGGTGACTGGAGATGACGACGGTGCGCCCGGCGGCGGCGTACCGGTGAAGGATGGGCCGCAGGCCGGCGATCTGCGGCGGGTCGAGGCCGTTGGTCGGCTCGTCGAGCACGAGGACCTCGGGGAGTCCGAGCATCGCCTGCGCGATGCCCAGCCGCTGCCGCATGCCGTGGCTGTAGGTGCGCACCGGTCGGTCGACGGCGCCACCGAGCGCAGCCACCGCCAGCACCTCGTCGTACCCCGCATCCTGGGGGTCGCGACCGGTGGCGGCCCAGTAGGCCTCGAGGTTCTGCCGCCCGGTGAGATGCGGCAGGAAGCCTGGGCCCTCGATCAGCGCGCCCACGCGGGCCAGCACCTGGGAGCCGGCGCTCACCGGCTCTCCCAGCACGTGCACGGTGCCGGAGTCGGGCCAGATCAGGCCCATCACCATGCGCAGCGTGGTGGTCTTGCCGGCGCCGTTCGGACCCAGGAGGCCGACGACCTCTCCCCGGCCGGCCGTCCAGGAGACGTCGTCGACGGCACGGTGGCCGTCGGAGAAGGTCTTGACCAGACCGTTGATGACCAGGGGCACGTCGGCCAGGTCCTCACGGAACACCGCGCTCCGCCGGCGCCACCGCCGCACCAGGGCGGCCCCGAGAAGCACTAGTGCGAGCACCCCGATGGCGATCACGACTCCCAGGCTCTCGCTGTCGAGGCTGGTGGCGCCGTCGGAACCCGGCACGGGCGTGGCCGGCACGCTCGGCAGGGACAGGCCCGAGACGGAGACCAGGTCGGCGCGGGCGGTGCGTGGTGCGGCGTACGTCTGGTCGGTGGAGGTGACCAGCACCCGCAGCGAGTCGCCCGCGGGCACCTGCCAGGTGCCGGCCGGCAGGGCGACCTCGACCGTGGTCGGCGTCCCGGGTCTGGTCGCGACGCGCACGGGGGCCACGCTCTGGCGCGGCAGGGTGACGGTGTCGCCGGAGACCTGCCACAGGCTCAGGAAGAGCGTCGACTCGGTCCCGGTGGACGTCACCGTCAACCGCACGCGCGGCGAACCGACGACGGACCGGTCGGCGTCGAAGGCCGGGGTGTCGAACGCGGCGGACTGACCTGGGAGCGCCGCAAGCTGGTAGGTGGGCAGCACCGCGGTGAACGGGTCCGCCGCGGAGTTGGTCACCGGCAGCACCGTCAACGACGACGGCTGACCCCCGGGTGGGTTGAGCACCGGGCGGGCGGTGTCGTCGACCGCCTGCTCGGTGTACGTCGCAGCGTCGAGGTAGCGCGGCGACTGCGACAGCTCGGCGGTGGTGGCCCGGGTGGCGAGCGGCTCGGCGAACGTGAAGGCCGGCACGGGCGGGTCCGCTGAGCGATCCGTAGGAGAACCGGCCGCCAGGTAGGCGTCGAGCCAGGTGCGGATCGAGTCCTCGTCCGCGACGGCTGTCGTGCTGGGAGCGTCGTGGCCGCCATCGATCCAGCGCACGGCGACCGGGGTGCCGGCGTCGCCGAGCTGACGCGCGGTCGCGTCGGCCTCCTCGAGGCCGAAGAGCGAGTCGGCCATGCCCTGGATGAGATAGGTGGGCGCGGTCAGATCCGCCAGGATCGGGCGCGGGCTGTGAGCCGCGAGCAGGTCCAGCAGCGCGGCGCCGGGCCGACCGGTGCGGGCAGCCCCGAGGAACAGCGCGCAGATGGTCGGGTCGAAGCGGCCGCAGACCGGGTCGGTCGTGGCTCCGGACGCCGCGGTCCCCAGGAAGAAGCGGGACGCCCACAGCTGCTTGAACGGTCCGGGAGCGGCGGCGCTGTCGACGTGGGCCGGTGAATCGGTGGCAGGCTCAGCGCCCGCGAGCGCGCTCTGGGGGAAGAACGCGTGGGCCAGGTCGTTCCAGGTGATCAGGGCCGCCACGGTGTCGATGCGGGGGTCCGTGGCGGCGGTCATCAGCGAGATCGCGCCGCCATAGGACCCGCCGACGGCAGCGACGCGCGGGTCGCCGGGGGCATCGAGCTGGACCTCGGGTCGTTGGGCCAGGACGTCGACCAGGGCGCGGGCGTCCTTGATCTCGAAGTCGGGATCGGCGATGTGGATCCGACCGCCCGAGCCGCCGAAGCCGCGCGCTGAGTAGGTGAGGACGACGTACCCGTGGCGTGCGAGGTCGGTCGCCTGGCCGACGAGGTCGGCCTTGCTGCCACCGAAACCGTGGGTGAGGAGCACCGCAGGATGTCGCCCGCCGGAACCAGCCCCCGCGCCGGCCGGCGGCAGGAACAGCGTGGTGTCGAGACTGACCTTGCTGCCGTCGGGCTCGGCGCCGACCCGGACCTTCGCCACCTCGGTGGCCGGGTCCCCGTCGGCTGCGTTCGCCGCGGCCGGAAGGCCCACGAGCAGGGTCGCTCCCACCACGATCAGGACGAGCAACCGGCGCAGCATGGCCCTAGTCAACCGGGCGCCTGGTCACGCGGGCTCAACCGATGGTGACCGACACCCGGTTGGAGACCTTGCCGGAGTCGGAATCGCTGACCCGGAACTTGTTGGCTCCCGGCCGGCCCGTCTGGATGTAGGTGGAGAACGTGTCGCCGGACACCGAGGTGGTGACCGGGAAGTCCACCCACCGCTTGCCGTCGAGCCGCTGCACCTGGAGGATCGCGCCGTCCCCGCCGGGGTAGCGGCCCGTGAGGTCGATCTGCTGCATCGCCGCGACTGAGGACTGGCCCGCCGTGAGCGTGATCGCGGCGGCGGCCGCTGACTTGGTGGCCTTCTTCTTCTTGGGCTTGACGCTGGGTTCTGAGGACGCGGACTCGCTGGACGAGGCCACGGTCTTCGACGGTGAGGGGAGGTACATGGACTCTCCGGCCCCGGCTGAGCTGCCGCTGCCGCTGCCATCGATTCCGACGAAGCGGGAGGCGGCCAGCGCGCCGACCCCCAGGATCAGACCAAGTGAGGCGGCCACGGTCACCAAGGCGACCAGACCCCAGATCACCGGGTGTTCCTTACGCTCCGACACCGCTCCCCCTTCTGGACGTGCTGCGGAATCTGCTTCCCGCACCTTGCCATCATGGCCGACCAGGGCAAAGGCCGGGGATCCGCCTCACCACCTGGGCGGCTCGCACCCCCCCTCAGCACGAGGCGGTCAGGACAGCAGGACGTCCACCTCTGCCTCAGTGATCAGCGCCCGGGCGTCGTCGGCGCGCTCCACATCGACGAGCAGTCGGCGCGGGAAGGCACCGATCGAGCCCTCGAGCGCCGAGATGTTGGCGTCGGCCACCGCGGTGACGATGCCCTCCTCGGCCAGCAGGGACGCAAGGAAGCTGAGCAGCACCGGGTCGTTGCTGCGGATCAGCTCCGCCATCGGGCGGCCGGCCCCGAAGGTGGTCACGGGCTCGCCGCCGGCTGGTGAACGACGATCCGCGCACCGCGCTTGGGGACGCTGGTGATGTTGCGGACCTTCGGGATGTCGCGGCCTGCGGCCTCCACGTCGTACGTCGCGAACACCTCGCGCAGCACTGACACCGCCTCCATCAGGGAGAACCCTGCCCCGATGCAGCGGCGCACCCCGCCACCGAACGGGATCCAGGTGTTCGGAGCCGGGCTGCCGTCCAGGAAGCGCTCGGGACGGAAGCGCTCTGGATCGGGGTGGTTGTCCGCGCGTGCGTGCGAGATCAGGATCGACGCGGCCACGGTGGCGCCGCGCGGCAGGTCGATGCCGCCGACCGTGGCCGGCCGCATCAGCGTGCGCACCACCATCGGGATGACCGGGTGCAGCCGCATCGACTCCTTGGCGACCGCCTCGAGCCAGGCGTCGTCGCCGGTCCGCACGGCCTCGCGGGCACGGGCCCGTTGCCGTGGGTCGCGGCCCACCTCGTAGAGGGCCCAGGCCAGGGCGGTGGCCGTGGTCTCGTGACCGGCCAGCAGCAGCGTCACCAGCTGGTCGCGCAGCTCGGTGTCGGTGAGCCGGTCACCGCCGTCGTCGATCCGGATCAGCTGGGAGAGCACGTCGGTGCGGTGCTCCAGGTCGGGCGCGGCACGGCGGTCGGCGATCTCGGCGTAGATCTGGCGGTCCAGCGCGTAGGACGTTTCGGTGGTGCGCCGCCACACGCCGTACTTCTGCAGGCGCGGGACGCCCCAGCCGAGCAGCACTACGGGGCTGACGTCGACCGTGGCGGTGACCAGCGGTCGCAGCTTGGCCAGCCGGCTCTCGTCGGTGACGCCGAAGACCACCCGGAGGATGACCTCGAGGGTCAGCGCGTTCATCCGGTCCAGGGAACGGAACGGCGTGCCCGGCTCCCAGGACCCGACCTCGGTCTTGGCCAGACCGCAGACCAGGTCCTGGTAGCCCGCGAGCGACCGGCCGCTGAAGGCCGGCATCAGCAGCTTGCGGGCCCGCTTGTGCTCGGCTCCGTCGACCAGCAGCAGCGAGTGCTCGCCCATGATCGGACCCAGGATCGCGTTGCCCTTGCCCGCGTGGAACACCTCAGGGTCGCCGGCGAAGATCTCCTTGATCGCCTCCGGCCGGGTGAAGATGACGATCGGGCGTCCCTCCGGGATCAGCTCCACGGTGAAGGCGTCGCCGTAGCGCCGGTGCAGGTAGGGCACGAACCGGTGCCGGAAGCGCAGCAGCGCCGCGCTCTGGACCAGCTTGGGCCAGCCGGGACCGGGCGGCAGCCCGCTGGTGTCGACGGGCCGCGGAGTCCGGCCGCCGAACGGTCGCGTCCGCGCGAACCGCTGGTCGCTCAGTCTCGTGATCTCGTGGTCGTCCATATCGACGCCTCCCGGGTTTGTCACCAGGGTAGGCCGCCGCACCATGGCCGTCGACGTCACCACTCGCTGGGCCGATAGTCCTTCACGAAGCACCCGAACAGGTCCTCGCCCGCCTCACCACGCACGACCGGGTCATAGACCCGGGCAGCGCCGTCGACCAGGTCCAGCGGCGCGTGCCAGCCCTCCGCGGCGATCCGCAGCTTCTCCTGGTGCGGGCGTTCGTCGGTGATCCAGCCGGTGTCGACCGCGGTCATCAGGATCCGGTCGGTCTCGAACATCTCCCCGGCGCTGGTGCGGGTCAGCATGTTGAGGGCGGCCTTCGCCATGTTGGTGTGCGGATGCCCGGGCCCCTTGTAGCGCCGAGAGAACTGGCCCTCCATCGCCGACACGTTCACGACATACGCCCGCCCACTGGGTGCCGCCTGAGCCGCGGCTCGCATCGCCGAGCGGAGGCGTGAGATCAGGATGAACGGTGCGGTCGCGTTGCACAGTTGCACCTCCAACAGCTCCAGCGGGTCGACCTCGTCGACCTTCTGGGTCCAGGAGTTCTCGCGCTGCACGTCAGGCAGCAGGCCGCCGGCGTCCACCGCCGTCCCGGCCACATGCGCCGCGAGACTCGCCGATCCCGCGCTCAACGACAGCGCCGTCATCGAGGCCGCCGTCCTCGACCTGGACTCCCTGGCCGCCACCGCGTCGGGCACCGTCTCGCCGTCGTGGTGGGCCACCGCGTGGTGGTCGAGCGTCCCGGCAAGAGCGGCCGGGTGGGCATCGCTGATGTGGTCGAAGGTGACCATCTCGGGGAGCGCGCGGCCTTCCTCCCACGGGGCGGCCTCGAGCTCGGCGAGCTGGCTGTAGGCGCCGGGCGAGCGGCGTACGGTCTGAGCCGCGTTGTTGATCAGAATGTCCAACGGACCGTCACTCGCCACCTCGTCGGCCAAGGCGATGACCTGGGTGGGATCCCGCAGGTCGATGCCCACGATCTTGAGGCGCGGCAACCAGTCGGCGCTGTCCGGCATCGCGGAGAAGCGTCGCGCGGCGTCGTGCGGGAACCTCGTCGTGATGGTCGTGTGGGCGCCGTCGCGCAGGAGGCGCAGGGCGATGTACATCCCGATCTTGGCGCGCCCTCCGGTGAGCAGCGCGCGTCGCCCGACCAGGTCGGTGCGCTGATCGCGCTTGGTGTGGGAGTACGCCGCGCATGACGGACAGAGCCAGTGATAGAACGCATCGACCAGGGTGTAGTCGGTCTTGCAGATGTAGCAGCCCCGCGGGTTGAGCAGCTCACCGGCGAAGGCGCCTGCCACTGTCGACACCAGCGCGATCCCCTGGGTCTCATCGTCGATCCGCATCGGCGAGCCGGTCGCCGTTGCCGCCGAGACGGCCCGGTCGGCGGACAGCTCCGCCTCGCGCTTGAGGGTGCGCCGTTCGCGCTTGAGTGCCTTGTACATGTGGGAGGCCGCGTGCTTGACCGTCACGATGTCCGGATGGTCCGGGGGCAGGTGGTGCAAGGCTTGCAGCACCCGCACCGTCACCGCGAGGTCGTCCGGGTCGATGCCGGCGGCCTCGATACCGGCCTCGATATCGGGCGGGATATCGGCCCGGACATCGGGCGGGATCGACGCGGTCACCCGCAGAGGGTACGACGCCGGTCGGCTCACCCTCGCGTGCACCGGTCAGCCGTCGCGGGAAGCTCGGGTCCCGCGGCTGCGCACGGAGTCGACCGACCAGAGGGTCGTCGGCTTGGTCCGGTCGTCGGCGCAGCTCTGACGGCGCGCCGGCCCGGGGCGGCTGGTGACCGAGACGACGTACGACGCCTCGCTCGTCGCCACCTCGATCTCACCCTGCTCGCGCTCGACGACCTCCCACGCCCCGGCGGCCGGGTGGGTGGCCCGCAGGTGGAGCTCGGCGACCTGGGCGGCGGGGCTCAGCCCGGCCCGTCCCCGCATCCGCTCGGGCAGCCCGCCCTCGGCCACGGCCCGGCAGGCCGCGACGGCGTCCGCACCGATGAGTCGCCCCAGGGTGATCCCGCTCGGCAGCGCCAGCAGCGTGCCGGCGAAGCGGTGCCCGCCCAGGTGCGTGGTCTCCCAGGTGTCGCCGGGCCACACCTCGGCCAGCGCCTCCAGCACCGGGCGTCCCAGCTCCGCGCAGCAACGGTCGCGGCGGCCGTTGGTGCAGACCAGCCAGAGCGGGTCGGCGTGCGCCGGCAAGCCGGCCGCGGGCAGCGCCGGGTCGAGCACGAGTCCCACCAGCGCCTCGTGATCGGGTAGCACCGCCGACCCCACCGAGAAGCCGGTCGGCGTCGCCGTGGCCGCCACGACCCGCACGCCGGGAGAGCCCCGGCCGGGGCGGCGGATCAGCTGCACCCGGAAGCCATCGAGTGCCCCGAGCCAGGTGCGCACCCGCTCGGACAGTCGGCTCTCGTCGACGGGCAGGCGACCCCACGGGCCGGCGTACTCCACGAAGAGCCAGGCGTTGTCGGTCGGCGCGCTGCCTGCGATCGACTCGTCGTCGGCCAGGCTGGCGACCGAGCACCGGAAGTCCTCCACGGCGTCAGTGTGCCCGAGACCCTCGGCTGAGCTCAGTCGACCAGCCCACGGCGTCGGGCGACCGCCGCCGCCTCGGTGCGTCCGGCAGCGCCCAGCTTGGCGAGGATCCGCGACACGTGCACCGAGACGGTCTTGGGGCTGATGAACAGCTGCTTGCCGATCTCGCCGTTGGTGCGGCCCTCGGCGACCAGGGCCAGGATCTCCCGCTCGCGGGCGGTGAGCTCCACGGAGGCGCCGTGTCGTCGGCCGACGGGCTCGCCTCCCAGGGCGATGAGCTCATCGAGCAGGGGCTGCGCACCGAGGCGCCGCGCCTCCGTCCGCACCGTGTCGGCAAGGTCGCGAGCTTCCGCGCTCTCACCGACAGCGCGCAGCACCACCGACAGCCGCAGCCGCACCGTCACCAGCTCGCCGACCTGGCCGTAGCCGGCTGCGGCAGCCTCGGCCCGGCGCCAGGCCTCGAGCAGGGCCTCACGGGTGGGCGGGTCGACCTGGGCGGCCCACCGCCACCGCAGGTGCTCGGCCTCCAGCCGGGCGAACCAGGCCTGCCCCTCCGGACCGAACTCCACGCCGGCCTCGCGACGGCCGGCCAGCACCCGGAGCCCATCGCCGTGGAGCCGGTCCGCCGCCTCTCGCCAGCCCTCACGCTGCCCCGCGGTCATCCCTCCGGCCGTGGTGGCCAGCACACCCAGGGCCGTCGCCGCGAGTCGCAACCGGGCGGGGAACCACGTCCGCCAGAGCCGGGTCAGCACGCCGACCGCCTCGTCGTACGCCGCCACGACGGCCTCCGCGTCCCGACGATGGCCGTGCACGGCGAGCTCGGCGGTGAACGCTGAAAGGGCCGCGAGCCCCTCGACGTCCCACTGGGGGCGGGTGCCACGCGCCAGCTCCAAGGCGCCGGGCTCCCCCCTGCCGGCCAGCAGCGACGCACGCTCCGCGGACAGCAGCGCCTCGGCAACGACGGGCGGGACCTCCCCAGCCGGGTCGAGCTGCCGCAGGGCCTCGTCCCAGTCACCCGCAGCCTGCAGGACCACGGCCCGCATCAGCCGGCTCTCGAAGGCGTACGGCGCCCACGGAACGCCGAGACGCGTCGCCAGTTCGACGGCTGAGGCGAACGCATCGGAGGCTGGGGCGAACTCACCGGAATCCTGAAGATGCCGGCCCAGGGCATAGCGGGCCCGCAGCTCAGCGTCGCTCGCGCCGACGTCCGCCGCGCGCACGACCGCGCGGGCAAGGGTGGCGGTCACCTCCTCGGCCGGACGGTCCCGGTCGAGGGAGGCGAACGTGGTGTGCACGTCGATAGCCAACTCGGGCATGTCGTGCTTCTCGGCAAGCCCCAGCGCCTCGAGGCCGGCCTCACGGGCAGCATCGGCATGGCCGTGGACGCCCAGGATCCGAGCGTGCAGCGCCAGCGCCTTGGCCCGCCGGCGTGGTGGCCCGTCGGTCAGCAGCGCCACGGCTTCGGTGGAGCGGAGTACCTCGTCGTCGTCATGGTCGACCACGAGCAGCGCCCGAGCCAGCGTGGACAGCAACAGCCCGCGATCGGCCGGGCTCGCGTCGGTGGGGAGCCGGTCCAGCTGGTCGCGCACGACGCGAATCGCCTTGACCGCGTTGCCGGCGGTGAGGAGCGCCTCCGCCGCCCGGGCGACGACCGACACCGCTGCCAGGTCGCCGGCGGCAACCCCCTGGTTGAGCAGCGTCAGCGCCTGTTGGTAATGCTGGGCCGCCTCGTCGGGGCCACCCACGCTCGCCGCCTCGTCGCCGGCCTCCACACTCGCCTGTAGCGCCGTCGCCAGGTCCCCCGCCAGTCGGGCATGCCTGGCCAGCTCAGCGGCTGCTCCTCGGAACCGGCCCGCCCCGAGGACTTCTGCGTAGGCCGTGTGCAGGCGGACCCGCTCCCCGGGCAGCAGGTCGTCGTAGACCGCCTCGCCCAACAGTGCATGCCGGAACGCGTAGGAGTCATCCCGCACCGACACCAGCACGTTGCGATCGACGGAGTCCCGAAGCCCCTCCTCGAGGACCGTGGCGTCCAGGCCGGTGGCTTCGGCCAGGAGGTCGTGGGCGACGCGACGGCCGGCTGCTGCGACGGCGCGGACCACCGTCCGGCCAGCTGCCCCCAACCGGTCCACGCGGACCAGCAGCAACCCGGCGAGGTCTTCTGGGAGAGCGGCTCCGGACGCACCGGCACCGACGAGCTCCTCGACGAAGAACGCGTTGCCTTCGGCGCGCGCGACGATGGCGGCAACGTCCGACTCGGGCAGGGCGTCGGGGTGGAGCAGCCGCACCAGCCGGCGCACGTCCGGACCGGGGAGCGGCTCGAGCTGTAGCCGGTCCAGCTCGCGCAGCCGGGTCCACTCGGCGATCTGACGTCGCAGCGGATGACGGCGGTGCAGGTCATCGGAGCGGTAGGACGCCACGATCGCCACCGGCCACGAGAACGGGCGGGCGAACAGGAAGCTCAGCAGGTCCAGGGTGGATCGGTCGGCCCAGTGGAGGTCCTCGATCACCAGCAGGAGAGGGCGGTCGGCCGCCGTCCGGTCGAGCAGCGCGTGCATCGCGTCGAGCAAGGCGCGAGGCTCGACGGCGCCGTCGGAGGCGTCGCCGGCAACCCGGCGACCGGGCTGGAGGCGGGCGAGCGCCGGGTGCTCGTCCAACGCCGCAGCGGTGGCCACGGGTGCGTCGTGGGCCAAGCGGTCGAGCACCTCCGAGAACGGAAGGTACGGCAACGCGGCGTCGGCGAAGTCCAGGCAATGCCCGGCCACCACCTGCCAGTCGGACGCAAGAGCACGGTCGCGGAGCTCGGTGAGCAGCCGGGTCTTGCCGACGCCCGCATCCCCACTGAGCAGCACCGCTCGGCGTTCGCCGGTCCGCCCGATCGCCAGGCTCTCGCAGAGCCGGTCGATCTCGGCGTCGCGGCCCACCAACGTGGCGCTGCGGGGAGGAGGCACCTCCCCATGATCCCGCGCGCCGCCGAGATCCGCCTCCCTCGGGCGGTGCCGGGTGTCCGGCACGACCTCAGTCAAGGCCGTCGGAGACGGTGCTCCCTGCCGACCGACGGCCTTCCTTGTTCGCTCGGCGCCGGGCCAGCCGTCGGCTGTGGCGCCGGCGACTCGGGGCCCAGTCGTCAAGGATCTGGTCGGCGCGGTAGCGCATCGCGGCCTCAAGCATCATGTCCGGGTAGCTGTTCATCTCGGTCCTCCTCTGTGGATGACTCGAGACTCCGCCACTGAGGTAGGCCCGGACATCGGGCAGGTTCCCTATCTTCGGCGAGCCCGGCCGCGCAGCTACCTCAGTCGGCAGCGTGGGACGAACCCGGACGGCCTCCGCGGACCGGAGGGTCAGGGGAGCAGCGGGCGGCCACCGTGCCAGACGCCGGCGACCAGGGGTACGCCCGGGCGGTAGGCGAGATGCAGGTGGCTCGGCGCGTCCAGCAGCACCAGGTCGGCCCGGGCCCCGACCGTGATCCGGCCGACGTCCTCACGGTCGAGCGCGTCGGCACCGCCGGCCGTGGCTGCTCGGAGCGCCTCGGCAGGCGTCATCCCCATCTCGCGCACGGCCAACGCGATGCAGAACGGCATCGAGGACGTGAAGCACGAGCCGGGGTTGCAGTCGGAGGCGAGAGCGAGCCTGACTCCGGCGTCCAGCAGCCGCCGCGCGTCGGGGTAGGGCTGCCGGGTCGAGAACTCCACGCCGGGCAGCAGGGTCGCCACCGTCCCGGAGTCGCGGAGCGCCACCACGTCGGCGTCGCTGAGGTAGGTGCAGTGGTCGACCGCGACCAGCCCGAGCTCGCAGGCCAGCTGCACCCCGGGGCCGGGGCCGAGCTGGTTGGCGTGCAGTCTCCCGCGCAGCCCGGCGGCCTCGCCGGCCCGCAGCACGGTCCGGGCCTGGTCGGCGTCAAAGGCCCCCGTCTCGCAGAACGCGTCGATCCACCGGGCGTACGGCGCCGCCGCCGCCAGCATCGGGCCGGTGACCAACGCGATGTACTCCTCCGGTCCGGACCCGGCAGGCACCACATGGGCACCCAGGAACGTCGTCTCCTCGGTGAACTGCCGCGCCACCGCCAACGACCGCGCCTCGTCACGCACCGTCAGCCCGTAGCCACTCTTGGTCTCGAACGTCGTCGTGCCCTGCCGGTGCATCTCCGCCACCAGCCGGCCCACGTGCGCCGTGAGCTGTTCGTCGGTGGCGGCGCGGGTGGCGGCGACGGTCGATCGGATCCCGCCCGCGGTGTAGGGCTCACCGGCCATCCGGGCGGCGAACTCGCCGGCCCTGTCGCCGGCGAACACCAGGTGGCTGTGGCTGTCCACGAAACCGGGCAGGAGCGCACGACCACCGGCGTCGTACGCCGTATCAGCGACAGGCGCGTCGACCGCGGGACCGACCCAGACGATCCGGTCGTGCTCGACGACGACGGCGGCCTCCGACACCAGGCCGAGCACCCCGTCGCGTTGGGGGTCGTTGGTCACCAGCTCCCCGACACCGGTGATCACCAGGCTGCTCATGACTCCACCTCCTCGATCACGGCCCGCACCGCCCGGTCGAGCTCGCGGCCGATCTGCTCGCGCTCACCCTGCCCGACCACCGGCCGACCGTCGATCATCACCCGGGTCACGTCAGCGGCGGAGGCCGCGAAGACCACGGTGCCCTCGTCGCGGCCGGTGCCGGCGGTGCGAGGACTGCTCGGGTCGAGGCTGACCAGGTCGGCGCGCGCCCCGACCTCGATCCGGCCGGCATCCGAGAAGCCCAGCGACGCCTGGCCGGTCACCGTCGCCGCGGTCAACAGCTCGGCGGCCGACCAGTGCCCCCGCGTCCTGGTGGCCAGCCGCTCGTCCAGCTCGACCGCGCGCATCTCCTCGAACGGGTCGATCACCGCCTGGCTGTCCGACCCCAGCGTCAGCCGAACCCCCGCCTCGTGCAGGAGCCGGCTGGGACCGATGCCGTCGCCGAGGTCGCGCTCGGTCGTCGGGCAGAAGCACGCGAAGGCGGGCGCCTGCCCGAGCAGCGTGATGTCCTCCCGGGTCAGGTGGGTGGCGTGGACGGCGGTGGTCGTCGGGCCGAGCGCGCCGGTGTCGGCGAGCAGCTGCGTGGGCGTCCGGCCGTACGCCGCCAGGCAGGCGTCGTTCTCCGCCACCTGCTCGGAGAGATGGATGTGGAGGGGTCGCCCGGCGGCCGCCTCCACGACGGTGGCGAGCTGATCGGCCGGGACGGCCCGCACCGAGTGGATCGCGGCGCCGACCACCACGCCGTCGGTCTCCTCGAGCGCCCCGCGGCGCTCGGCCCAGTGCGCAGCATCGCCGTCGGTGTAGCGGCGCTGGACGCCCTGCGGCGCGGCACCGAAGCCCGAGCTGAGGTAGCAGGTGTCCAGCAGCGCGATCCGCAGGCCGGCCTGACGTGCCGCAGCGATCACGGCACGGCCCAGAGCGTTCGGGTCGTCGTACGCCGTGCCGTCGGGCTGATGGTGGAGGTAGTGGAACTCTCCGACCGAGGTGAACCCGGCGGCGGCCATCTCGCGGTAGGTCGCGAGCGCGAGTGCGTACAGGGTGTCGGGGTTCAGCCGCGCGGCGACGGCGTACATCTGGTCGCGCCAGGTCCAGAAGCTGCCGCGCTCGTGCTGGGTCCGGCCGCGCAACGCGCGGTGGAAGACATGCGAGTGGGCGTTGGCGAAGCCGGGGACGGTCAGCCCCGGCACCCGCTCGGCCCGGGCGGCCGGGCAGCCCGGCTCGACCCGCGTGAAGCGGCCGTCCGCGACCTCCACCAGCACCTCATCGCGCCACTGGCTGCCCTCGGGGGCCGGGAGCCACGCCCGCTCCAGGAGGTAGGCCGTCATTCCGGCCGTCATACCGGGTCGCTCGTCAACCGCGCCAGGGTGTCGGCGAGCGCGTCGACGCCGGCCAGGCAGTCGGCCGTCGGGGCGTACTCGTCCGGTGAGTGCGAGACGCCGGTCGGGTTGCGCACGAAGAGCATCGCCGTCGCGACGCCGGCCTCGGACAGGATGCCGGCGTCGTGCCCGGCCTGGGTGGGCAGCAACGGCCAGTCGCCGCCCTCGTGGTCCGCGGCAAGGGCTCGGGCGAGGTCGGGGTCGAACGCGACCGCAGCGGAGACGGACTCGGGGCTGAGCGTGCACGTCGTCCCGTCGCGCGCGGCCCGCTCCCGGGCAAGTCGCTCGATCTCACCGACCAGGGCCGCCAGGGCCGCCCCGCTGTCAGCGCGCGCATCCAGCCAGGCGGTGACCGCCGAAGGGACGGCGTTGCTGCCGTTGGGTGTGACCTCGACCCGGCCGAACGTCGCCCGCTGGCCCGCGAGTCGCGCCTGCTTGTTGGCCGCCAGCAAGGTCATCGCGAACGTCAGCATCGGGTCGTGCCGGTCCTCCATCCGGGTGGTGCCGGCGTGGTTGGCCTCGCCGCTGAAGTCGAGCCGGTAGCGGCCGTGTGGCCAGATGCCCGTCGCCACCCCCACCGGAGCGTCGCGATCCACCAGGTGCCGACCCTGCTCGACGTGGAGCTCCACGAAGGTGTGGGTGTCCTCGATCAGCGCCGGCCAGGTCGGGTCTCCGTCGACGCCGAGCCCGGCCCGCTCGAGGGCGTCCGGCAGGGGTACGCCGTCGCGGTCGCGCAGCTCGAGCGCCTCCGCCCAGGTCGTGGCGCCGGTGGCCAGCCGCGAGCCCAGGCACGGCCGGCCGAACCGCGACCCCTCCTCCTCGACGAAGACTGCGATCCCGACTGGCCGGGTCGGCACGTGGCCCCGAGCGCGGAGCTGGTCGAGTGCGGCGAGGGCCGAGACCACGCCCAGCGGGCCGTCGTACGCCCCGCCGTCGAGGACCGAGTCCAGGTGCGACCCGGTGAGCACGTGCCTCCCGGTGACCCCGTCGGGGCGCCACCAGGCGACGGCGTTGCCGAGCCCGTCGGTCTCCAGGGTCAGCCCGCGCGCGGCCGCCTGCTCGGCGAACCACGCCCGCAGCTCGGTCTCGGCGCTGCCCCACGGCTGCCGGAAGTACCCACCGCTCGTCGCCGACCGGCCCACCGGCGCCAACGCCCGCCACATCTCCTCGAACTCCGCCCCGCTCGACCCCGTCCCGCTCGACCCCGCCCGCTCGACCCCGCCCCGCTCGCACTGGTGACCACGCGACCAGTTCACCGCTCGCGGACCCCTACGACAACCTCCACGCTGATCCCCGGGTCTCGGATCCCAGACTCCCCCACGAAACGGCGCCCCCGGTCGCACGAAACGGCACTCCCGGTGCCACGAAGCGGCGATTGCTGTCGCTCGACGTCACCGAACCGCAAGGACTTGGCACGATCTGCCCGCCTCCCCCGCCGTAGGCTCAGAGGATGACGACCGTGCTCGTCGTCGATGACGACCCGACCGTGCGCGAGGTGGTCGCCACCTACCTCCGCCGGGACGGCCTCGAAGTCCTCGAGGCCGCCGACGGCCCCGCGGCGCTCGCAGCCGATGCGGCGGCCCAGCCGGACCTCGTCGTGCTGGATCTGATGCTGCCCGGACTCGATGGGCTTGAGGTGTTCCGGCGGCTGCGTGCGCGGCGCGGCGGCGTCCCCGTCGTGATGTTGACCGCCCGGGGCGACGAGGCCGACCGGGTCCTCGGGCTCGAGGTCGGCGCCGACGACTACGTCGCCAAGCCCTTCAGCCCGCGTGAGCTGGTGCTGCGGGTGGAGGCGCTGCTCCGGCGTACCAGCCCCTCGGTCACAGCCCAGCCGGAAGTGCTCACCGACGGCGATCTCGTCATCGACGTCCGGGCCCGCACCGTCACCCGGGGCGGCCAGCCGCTCGCCTTCACTGCTCGGGAGTTCGACCTGCTGCGGCATCTCGTCGGCACCCCGGGCACGGTCTGGTCACGCACCCAGCTGATGAACGACGTCTGGGGCTGGGAGTACGGCGACGAGTCGACCGTCACCGTGCACGTACGCCGGCTTCGGGAGAAGGTCGAGACCGAGCCGAGCAACCCGCAGCGTCTGGTGACTGTGTGGGGCGTCGGCTACCGCTGGGACGCCGATGACGCCTGAGCTCGAGGCCGCGGGCCTGGCCGTCGGCACGGTCACGGTCACGGGCGTCGCCGGCGCCGCGGGGCTGTGGCTGGTCGCCCGCCGCCACCCCGTGGTCGCGGCGGCGCTCTCCCCGGCCATGGTCGTCGCGGCCATGGGCGCCGGCGTCCTGGTCACGGCGCGCGCCATGTTCCTCAGCGAGCACGACATCGGCGTGGTCCTGATCGTGCTGGTGGCGGCCCTGCCGATCGCCCTGGTGCTCGGCACCTGGCTGGCCATGCAGATGCGGTCGCTGATCCAGACGGCAGCCGACGAGTACGCCGCCCGCTCGGCCGCCGTCGAGGTGGAGCAGGCGCGGCGCGACCTGGTGGCCGGCGTCTCTCACGACCTGCGCACCCCGCTCGCGGGCATCCGCGCCATGGCCGAATCGCTGGAGGACGGGGTGGCTGCCGACCCACCGCACTACCTCGCCCGGATCCGCGCCGAGGTCGACCGGATGGACACCATGGTCGGCAACCTGCTCGACCTCTCCCGGCTGCAGTCAGGGGGCCAGCGCCTGCGTCGCGAGACGGTGGACCTGCGCGACCTGGTCTCGGACGTGGTGGCCTCGGCTCGGATCGTCGGCGAGCGGTCAGGCGTATGCGTCACCGGGTCGGCGCCCGCGCAGGTGCTGGTCGACGGCGACCCCGAGCTGCTCGGGCGCGCCGTGGCCAACCTGCTCGCCAACGCTGTGCGACACACTCCCTCCGGCGGCTCGGTCACCGTCACCGTCTCCGGGGGGCCGAATCAGGTCGCGGTGGCCGTCGCCGACGGCTGTGGCGGGATCCCCGACGACGTCGCTGCCAAGGTCTTCGACGCGGGGTTCCGCGGCTCGAGCGCCAGGACCCCGGCCGAGGGCGCCTCCGGCGGGCTCGGCCTCGCGCTGGTGCGGGAGATCGCGACCGCGCATGCCGGGGCGGTCGAGGTGGCCAACGTCGGCCCCGGCTGCCGCTTCACCTTCACCGTGCCGGTCACCCCTCCGGGATGAACCCCTGGTCGAGCTCCCACGGCCGGATCGGGGAGTACTCCAGGATCCAGGTCTGCAGGTCGCGGTCCAGTCCCAGGAGCACCACGACGCCGACGATCACGAACACCAGACCCAGGCCGCGGCGGAACCACCCGTGCGAGTCTGCGAGCCAGCCGAGGCGGCGTACCAGCCGCTGGCCGGCCAACGCCACCAGCAGCAACGCCCCGCACAGTCCGACGACGTAGGCCGCCAGCAGGACCATGCCGTACGCCGGCCGCGCCGGCAGCACCGTCACGATGACGTAGCCGTACAGCGGGCTGCACGAGGTGAACACCGGGCCCAGCGCGGCGCCGGTGAGCACCGCCCCGAGCGCACCCTCGCGGCCGCGCGCGGCCGACAGCCCCGAGGTGGTGCGCTGCTGTAGCGCCAGGCGGCCGGACACCGCTTCCCAGGCCCCCGGCAGCAACGCCACCAGCCCCAGCAGGATCAGCAGCCCGCCGGCGACGATGTTCCAGACCGCCGGGTCAATGCCGATGAAGGCCGTGGAGGCCTTCAGCAGCAGCGTGAACGCCACGACCGAGACCCCCAGCGAGGCGGTCACCACGACGGCTCGTCGGGTGGCCGCCCCGCTTCCCGAGAGGGATCCCCCCACGATCACGGGCAACAAGGGCAGCACGCACGGCGCCAGGGTGGTGAGCACCCCGGCGACGAACGCGCCGAGCAGGACCACCATCAGTGTGGTGCGGTCACGCGGCCGCGGCCGCGGCCGCGATCTCGGCCCCGGTCAGAGTGCTCGTCCACTTCTTGATCTCGGTGCCGTCCGGCTCCACCTGGACGAAGGTGTGCTGCACGGTGACGCCGTACTTCTGACGAAGGTCGGTCGCCGTGTCGAAGTCGACCTTGACGACCGTCAGACCGTCGGGCACCCCGTCGGTGTTCAAGGACTCCTCGGTCGCGCGGCAGCTCGGGCACCAGGACGCGGAGAAGTGCAGCACGACGTCGGAGTCGGCGTACGCCGCGCGGTCGGCGTCGTAGACGTCCCAGTCGACGAAGCGACCCGGCACCGTCTCCGGCGTCACGGCCTTCGACTTCTTCGGCGCCTGCGACGAGGCCGCCGCTGAGGGGGTCGCAGCCGAGCTCGACGCGGCGGCAGCAGGCTCCGCGGCAGTGTCGGAACTGGTCGTCGAGCCGCAGCCGGCCAGCGCCAGCGCAGCGGCCGCCACACCCGCGACGTGGACGCCGGTTCGTCGCCACAGGGACAGGTTTCTAGCAGGAGCCATGTCTCCATGGTCGGTGGAACTCGCCCTCCACGCCATGCTTCCCGGGTTACGGAACCCTTTCGATCGTGTCTTGAGCGTCGGTCGAGCCCGTATTCTGGTCACGATGGCGCAGCCAGACCGCTCCGATTCCGCCCCGGACCGTGACCGGCGTACCGGCCGGTCGGCGGCTGCCGCCCGCATCGAGCAGCAAGCCACCTGGGTGGACCTGCAGCTTCGTCAGGCGGTCGAGCGCGGAGCCTTCGACGACCTCCCCGGCTACGGCAAACCGCTCGAGGGCCTCGGCGCGACCCACGATCCCGACTGGTGGCTGAAGAAGCTGATCGAGCGGGAACACATCTCGGGTGTCCTGCCCCCGGCGCTGCAGTTGCGCAAGGACGACGCCGAGCTGGACGCTCGGCTCGATCGGCTGTCCCGCGAGGCAGACGTCCGCCGTGAGCTCGAGGAGTTCAACGAGCGGGTGCGGGCCGCGTTCTATCAGCCGCTCGGCGGGCCGCCCATGGTCACCCAGCAGCGCGACCTGGCGGCCGAGGTCGAGCGGTGGCAGGCCCGGCGCCCAGCGCCTTCGCCGCCACCAGCGGGCAGCCAGACCTCCCCGTCGGGCTCTCGTCGGCGCCGTCGCCGGTTCTGGCGGCGCTGACAACTCACGACGGGTCGCGTGTGAACTCACGACGGGTCGCGTGTGGTGCGTCATACCGCCCGAGGCCCTGGGATTGCTAGCGTCCCGCCCATGCCCAGCATCAGTGCCAAGGACTTCTTCCGCCCCCTCGCCGTGGGGGCGCCGCAGCCGCTGCGGGAGATCCCGTCGCGGCCGAGCCGCGCGATCCACTTCTTCGACCCGTCCAACGAGAAGATGGCCGCCAAGGTGCCACAGCTGGTCGGCACCGTCGACGTCCTGCTCGGGAACCTCGAGGACGCCGTCAAGGCCGACCACAAGGAGGCCGCCCGCGAGGGCCTGGTGCGGATCGCTCACGGCACCGACTTCGGCCCCACCCAGCTCTGGACGCGCGTCAACGCACTCGACAGCCCGTGGGTGCTCGATGACCTCACCCGACTGGTGAGCGAGATCGGCGACCAGCTCGACGTGATCATGGTGCCGAAGGTGCAGGGTGCCGAGGACATCCACTACGTCGACCGGCTGCTCGCGCAGCTCGAGGCGAAGGCCGGGCTGACCCGGCCGATCCTCGTCCACGCGATCCTCGAGACCGCCCGGGGCGTCGCCAACGTCGAAGACATCTGCGGCGCCTCACCGCGGATGCAGGGCCTTTCGCTCGGCCCCGCCGACCTGGCGGCCGACCGGAGGATGAAGACGACCCGGGTCGGGGGCGGCCACCCCGGCTACCTGGTCCGGCAGGATCCCCCGGCCGGCGCCGACGGTACGCCGGACATCGGCGCCGCCCGGACGACGTACCAGCAGGACCTGTGGCACTACACGATCGCCCGCATGGTCGACGCGTGCGCGATGCACGGAATCTCGCCGTACTACGGACCGTTCGGCGACATCGCCGATGTGGTCGCGTGTGAGGACCAGTTCCGCAACGCCTTCCTGCTCGGCTGTGTCGGCACCTGGACCCTGCACCCCAAGCAGATCGAGATCGCGAACCGGGTCTTCTCCCCCAGCGTCGAGGACATCCGGCACGCCCGCCGCGTCGTCGCCGCGATGGAGGCACTCGGTGGCGGCGGCACCGGTGCGGTGATGCTCGACGGCAAGATGGAGGACGACGCCTCGCTCAAGCAGTGCCTCGTGCTGGTGCGGCTGGCCGAGCAGCTGGCCGCGATCGACCCCGCGCTCGCGGCGGCGTACGCCGCGATCGAGGCGTGAGCGCGATGGAGTTCCGTCCCCGCCGCTCGGTGCTCTACCTCCCCGCCTCCAACGCGCGGGCCCTGGAGAAGGCCACGACCATCCCGTGCGACGGCCTGATCCTCGACCTCGAGGACGCCGTCGCTCCCGACGCCAAGCCGGCCGCCCGCGCTGCCGCCTGCGCGGCTGCCGCGTCGGGTGAGTACGGTCGCCGCGAGCTCACCATCCGGGTCAACGGGGCCGACACCGAGTGGCACGACGCCGACCTCGAAGCCGCCTGCGCGGCCGGGCCGGACGCGATCGTGGTGCCCAAGGTCGACTCCGCGGCGGCGGTCCACTCACTCGTCGAGGCGATGGAGCGACACAGCGCCCCGGACGACACCACGTTGTGGGCGATGCTCGAGACTCCGCGCGCGATGCTGCATGCCGAGGAGATCGCGGCCGCCTCGGAGCGGCTGACGGTGCTGGTGATGGGCACCAACGACCTGGCCAAGGAGCTCTCCGCCGAGCATGTCCCCGGCCGCCAGCCGCTGGTGACCGGGCTCGGACTGGCGCTGCTCGCCGCCCGCGCAACCGGCACCGCGATCCTCGACGGCGTCTACAACGACGTGCGCGACGCCGACGGGTTCCTGGCCGAGTGCCGGCAGGGTCGGGAGATGGGCTTCGACGGCAAGACGCTGATCCACCCCGGCCAGGTCGAGGGCGCCAACCAGGCCTTCGCGCCCTCTGCTCAGGCGGTCGACGACGCGCGCGGGATCCTCGCGGCCTGGGAGGCCGGCCGCGGCTCCGGCGTCGTCACCTACCAGGGTCGGATGATCGAGAGCCTCCATGTCGCCACGGCCGAGCGAACGCTCGCGATCCACGACGCGATCACGGCGTTGGGCTGAACCCCCCGAATGCCGTGTCGCAGATCCGGGCTCAGGACTCGCCGTCGATGAGGTAGGTCGAGTCGTCGAAGACCAGCGTGAGCGTCACGTTGTCATCGGTGCGGCTGCCGTCCTTGGACGTGTACCGCACGTCGTACTCCACGGTGAGGCCTTCGGGATCGGCGGACAACGAGAGCAGCGTGGCGGCGGTCTGGTCCTTCCAGAACTTCTTGTAGGAGCCGAACCCTCCGCTGGCCTCTTGGAAGGCCGGGGTCAGCATGGGCCAGCTGAGCTTCTGGTCGCTGGTGGCCGTCGCCAGATAGTTCTCGATGAAGGCGCGCATGCCGTCCGCGGTCGGACCCGAGGATGGTGTCGCCGAGGGAGATGGGTCCTTCGGAGAGGCAGACGACGCGGCCGGGGTGCCACCCGCGCCGACATCCGCTGGGTCGTTGCCGCCACGGAGAGCCGCCCATCCCACTACCCCGACCAGCAGAGCGACCACCACCACGACCAGCGGGACCAGGCTCCCCGACCGGCGCGATGCCTCCTTCGGCGGCGCCGTGGCCGCGGGGATCGGTGGTCGGGCAGTCTGCGGGAGCACCGAGGTCGCCTCGGGTGACTCCGGAACCGGCGGAGCCGCGACCACCGTCGCGAGCGGGTCGATCACCGAATGGGGCTGTGCGGCGAGGAAGTCACGGACCCTGGCCATGGACCACCGGTGCTCGGGGTCGCGGACCATGGTGTGGGCCATCAGGGGCGCGAGCGAGCCAGGGTGGTCGAGTCGGGGCGGCTCCTCGTGGACCACGCGGTAGAGCGCGCCGAGGAGGTTGCCGTCGGACCCGTACGGCGGTCGGCCCGACAGCGCGTGGAAGGCGGTAGCACCCAGCGACCACACGTCGCTCGCAGGCGTCGCGGGCTTTCCCGAGGCGACCTCGGGGGCGAGGTAGGCGGGCGATCCCGACACCATGCCCGTCTGGGTCAGGGTCGGGTCGGCCTCGGCCCTGGCGATCCCGAAGTCCGACAGCTTCACCTGCCCGTCGGGGGTGACCAGCATGTTCGACGGCTTCACGTCCCGATGAACGATGCCCGCGCGGTGAGCGGCGGCGAGGGCGTCGGCAGCCTGGCGCAGCACCGGAGCGGCCTGCTCGGGCGTCAGCGGGCCGTCGCGGGCGACCAGGGTTGCCAGCGTGACTCCGGGGACGTACTCCATGACGAGCCAACGCTCGTCGCCCTCGTGCACGAGGTCGAACACCGCGACCACGTGGGGATGGTTCAGGGCGGCGGCGAGTCGAGCTTCGCGGGCCGCCCGCTCGAGGTGGGGGGAGGACCCGCCGGGGAGCATGCCGATCCGCTTCACGGCGACGTCGCGGTGCAGCACCTCGTCTCGGGCCAGCCAGACCGCGCCCATGCCGCCGCGGCCGATCTCTCGGCCCAGCGTGTACCTGCCTGCGATCACGACGCCACTCCAGGTTCTTGGTGAGGTTGAGATCGCGCGGCCTGGTTGACGGCGTACGCCGCGGCGGTGGCGCTGCGCGGCAGTCGCACGGTGCGCACGATCTCCTCGCCCTCCGCCGTCCAGCCGGGCGGCAGCTCGTCATCATCAGGCTCGACGACCCGAGGAGAGTCGAGATCGCTGTTGTCGACGAGCACGTCGGCCTGCCGCTGCGGACCGCAGGTGTCGAGGTAGAGGCGCTGCGCGTCGAGGTAGCGGAGCTGGTCGGGATGCCCGGCGTCGTCCGGGCTACCGTCGCGCGCCGCCAGCCGGGCCACAGTCACCTCGGGTGGGGCATCCAGGAAGACCACGAGGTCCCAGGCCTGGCTGATCTCGGGGCGCTGGGCGAAGACCCCGTCGACGACGAGGACACCATGCTCGGGGACCGACTCGCGTGGGGCCTGGACGTATTCGTCGCGGCGGACGTCGTGCCAGGCCGAGCGGTAGGTCGCCCCCGGCCCGGCCAGCCAGGGGTCAAGCAGCTCGCGCCGTAGGGACTGGTAGTCGAAGTGACGGGTCCACACCGACTCAGGCGTCCGGCCCAGGGCATGCCGGTGTGCGCGGGGATGATGGAAGTCGTCCACCGAGGCTCGCACCGTCGGCCGGCCACGCTCGCCGAGCAGGGAGGCGAGGTCGTTGGCGAAGCGGGTCTTGCCGACCCCGTCCGGCCCGTCCACGACCATCAGCAGGGGGCGGCGTACCTCCGGCAACAGGCCGGCGACACAGGACAGGACAGCCTCCCGCGGGGTTGGCTCGACCACCGTCAGTCCGACTCCCGACGGAGCTTGTCGTCGAGCCAGGTCTTGGCCGTGCCCAGCCAGCCTGCGGCCTCGTGGACCAGCCGGCCGAGCGCGTCCTGGGTGCGGCGGAACGCCTCGGCGTACGACGCCGCAGCCTCCTGCGCGGCCTCGGAGACGGGGGCCGTGGCGTCGTCCTCGCGACGGGGGTAGTCGCCGCCCAAAATGGCGGTGTAGTCGCCCGAGTCGACCCAGTTGCGCAGCTCACGCGCCCGGACCACGGCGAAGGGGTGGCTGGCTCGCTCGGTCAGCATCACCTTCAGCACGGAGTCGCGCAGGTCCTCGGTCTCGGCGTACTCGGCGGCCTGCTCGAAGAACGAGGTGATGTCGAGGCTGTCGAGGTGACCACCGGAGGCCAGCTTCATGTGCACGCGCGTCGCGACGGCGGGATCCTGGGTCGCGAGCAGGCCGGCGCGGTCGGCGGACAGCTCCGCCTTGCGCGACCACTCCATCAGCGCGGCCACGATCACCCGCAGGCCGAGTGCGCCGCCGGGTACGGCGGAGAGGACGCCGGTCAGCACCAGCAGCCGTTCGAGCAGCGTGCGGTAGACCGCGTGGCCGCTCAGCGCGTGGCCCAGCTCGTGACCGACCACGAAGCGCAGCTCTTCCTCATCGAGGAGATCCACCAGCGCGGAGTTCAAGACGATGATCGGATGGGCCATCCCGATGGTGCGGGCGTTGAGCGTGGGGTCGGCGGCGACGAACATCTCGGGGAGGTCGTCGGCATCCAGGGTGGCGCCGACGTCGGCGAGCGCGCGGTGCAGCACCGGGAACTGCCGCTCGTTGACGCGCACCGCTGAGCCGAGGTAGACCAGCCGCACCTGGCGCTCGTTGATCAGCGAGTTGAAGGCCTTGAGCAGGGCATCGAATCCCTTGAGCCTGCGCAGCGCCACCAGGGCACCCTTGTCGGCGGGGTGCTCCCACGCGCGCGAACTGATCCCGGGCAGTGGGGCCCGCGTGCGGGCCGGCTTCTTCGTCGCCATGCTGGGGATCCTCTCACTCCCGTGGTCTCCTCCCGATAGTCCGCTACGTTCGGCACGGTTGTCACCGCCTCGAACCGTGCCGAACATGGCGGACTATGCGGATCGACGGCGGGCGAGTGGACTCGCTCGAGGGTCCCACCAGGGTGGGGGAGTCAGCGTCCACGACGGCTCGGCCGGACCCCGGCGCCTGGCCCTCGCACATGCCTGGCGCATTCGGCGTGCGACCTTCTGCCGATCGCGAAGCTCGCCGGCGACGACGGAGAAGTACTCCAGCCCGGCGTCCCGAAATCCCCCTTCCCGTTCGAGGTCCTTCATTCGTCGCTTCGTGAGGCGATGGTGCTTTCCGTCGTACTCGCCCACCACCCCCAGCTCCGCATCGAGGAGATCGGGAAAGCCAAGGAGCCGCCCCGCGAGATCGAAGACGGGCTGGTTGCAGGCCGGAGGTGGAAGGTCAGCGTCGAGCACCCAGCACAACCGCATCCAGGACTCTTGAGGAGAGCGTGAGTCGTCGATGGCCAACGCCAGGGCTCGACGCACCCGCGGCACCCCCTCCCACGCGTTGCGACGGGCGACGTACAGGCCGAAGTGCTCCATCGAGATGAGGCCGGCAGCCGAGGTCATATCGCCCGCGACCACGGCCCGACGATCCGACTCAGCGAACCTCATCACGTCGAAGAGCGACCGCTCGACCGTCGCGCAAGGGATACGCCTCACCAGCTCGGTCTCGCTGATCGACAGCTGCGCAGCGCTGAAACGCGCCCGTCCAGCGGGAAGCGAGGCACCCCCGCCGAGCCTGAGGAGGTCGACGGGCAGACGGCTCCCATCAGCACGTACGCCGTCGAAGTAGGCCGCGCCGCGCCACCTCAGTGCGGCCCAACCCGACATCGCTCCCTTCGTCCCCAGCACGCGAACCGCCTGCTCCAGGATCCGCTGTTCGACGTCGGTCTCGCTGGCGCCAGCAGCGACGTACCAGCCTCGTGCGCACCGACGCCACGCGCTGCTGCGCGCCTGACTCCTGCTCGGCCCCGCGAGTTCCCTCGGGTCCAGTCGCACCGGCCAGACCAACTGCGGGTCGGAGGCGACGTACGGAGTCCAGAAGTCCACACCTGACGGCTTGCCCCGACCGACAGCCTGCTACACCCACGGTGGCGACCCCTGGGGATAAGTCCGGCACCCCCGCATAGTCCGCTACGTTCGGCACGGTTTGGAGGCCCATCAGCCGTGCCGAACATGGCGGACTATCCAGAATCGCCCATCGGGATCCGGACGCCACGCTCGGTGGCCACCTCGCAGGCCCGGTCGTAGCCGGCATCGACGTGACGGATCACGCCCATGCCCGGGTCGTTGGTGAGCACCCGTTCGATCTTCTGCGCCGCCAGCGGGGTCCCGTCCGCCACGCACACCTGCCCCGCGTGGATCGAGCGGCCCATGCCGACGCCGCCGCCGTGATGGATCGAGACCCACGTCGCGCCCGACGCGGTGTTCACCAGCGCGTTGAGCAGCGCCCAGTCCGCGATCGCGTCCGAGCCGTCGAGCATCGCCTCGGTCTCGCGGTACGGCGACGCGACGGACCCGCAGTCGAGGTGATCGCGCCCGATCACGACCGGAGCCGACAGCTCCCCCGAGGCCACCATCTCGTTGAACCGCAAGCCGGCAAGGTGCCGTTCGCCGTAGCCCAGCCAGCAGATCCTCGCCGGCAGCCCCTGGAACTCCACCCGCTCCCCGGCCATCGTGATCCACTTTCGCAGCCGCTCGTTGTCGGGGAACAGCTCGAGGATCGCGCGGTCGGTCGCCGCGATGTCGGCCGGGTCGCCCGACAGTGCGGCCCACCGGAACGGTCCCTTGCCCTCACAGAACAGCGGCCGGATGTACGCCGGCACGAAGCCGGGGAACTCGAACGCCCTGTCGTAGCCGCCCTTGCGGGCCTCGTCGCGGATCGAGTTGCCGTAGTCGAAGACCTCCGCGCCGGCGTCCTGGAACTCCACCATCGCCCGCACGTGCCGAGCCATCGACTCCTGGGCGCGCTTGGTGAAGCCGCGGGGGTCCTCGGTCCGCTCGGTCTCCCAGTCCTCGAAACGCACCGTCGCCGGCAGATAGAACAGCGGGTCGTGGGCGGAGGTCTGGTCGGTGACGATGTCCAGGCGCACCTCACCGGCCAGGTGTCGCTCCAACAGCTCGGGCACCAGGTCGGCGGCGTTGCCGAGCACCCCGATCGAGAGCGCCCGCCCCTCGTCGCGAGCCGACACTGCCAACGACACGGCGTGGTCCAGCGAGTCGGCCGCCACGTCGAGATAGCGAGTCTCCAGGCGCCGCTGGATCCGATGCGGGTCGACCTCGATGCACAGCGCGACACCGTCGTTCATCGTCACGGCGAGCGGCTGGGCGCCGCCCATCCCACCGAGCCCGGCGGTCAGCGTGATGGTCCCCCGCAGCGTCCCGCCGAACCGTTTGTCCGCCACCGCCGCGAACGTCTCGAACGTCCCCTGGAGGATCCCCTGGGTCCCGATGTAGATCCAGGAACCGGCCGTCATCTGGCCGTACATGATCAGCCCCATCTCCTCCAGCCGCCGGAACTCCTCCCAGTTGGCCCAGTCGCCGACCAGGTTCGAGTTCGCGATCAGCACCCGCGGCGCCCACTCGTGGGTGCGCATCACGCCGACCGGCTTGCCGGACTGGACGAGCATCGTCTCGTCGTCCTTCAGCGTGCGCAGCGTCGCCACCAGCGCGTCGTACGCCGGCCAGGAGCGGGCTGCCTTGCCGGAGCCGCCGTACACCACGAGATCCTCGGGCCGCTCGGCGTTCTCCGGATCCAGGTTGTTCATCAGCATCCGCAGCGGCGCCTCGGTCTGCCAGGAGCCGCAGGTCAGCTCTGTCCCGCGTGGGGCGCGAATGGGAAGGCGGGGATTGTCGGTCATCGGGAAGCTCCTCGCTTGCTAGGGTCGCGGTCGTGCGAGAGGTGCGCCTGCAGCGTTCGGGGGACGACCGCCGGCGCTATGAGATCGAGGGAGTCGGCTGGCTGCGCAGCGCCGGCTGGCTGACCCAGAAGGCCGACGCCGGTACGGGCGCGACGGCGGAGCCCGACTGGACGTTCGAGCCGCGCGGCTGGACCGGCGGCAAGGCTGAGGCGTTGGACCGCCGGAGCAGCCTCCCGGTCGGGGCGTACCACCGCACCAAGGCCCTGTCGCACGCGGGCTCGGTCACCTGGGCGTCTCGCACCTTCGACCTCACCCAGACCCGCGGTTGGCGGCAGCGCTACCTGCTCAGCCTCGACGGACAGTCGGTGATCGAGTTGGAGTTGAAGGGCTACGGCAAGCAGCCCGTGCGACTGTCGATCTCGCCGACGCTCGCCGACGAGCCGGGGCTGGTGCTGTTCACCTGCTGGCTGTGCCAGCTGTTCGTGGCGATGGACGCCGGCGCGGCGTCGAGCACGTCCTGACCACACGGTTCATTCCTCCTGGGCGCTGGCATGGCCGTCGGCCCAGACCTCGGCGACCTCGCGGATCAGACCGTCCACGACGGTCAGGAAGCTGGCGACGTGGTAGGTCGCGTCCTCGTTGAAGACCCGAGCCCGGACGACCGCCCGACCGTCGGCGACGAGGATGTCCTCGGCGATGAAGCTCCAGCGGCCGGGGTAGTCGGCATTGAACTCCACCCAGTCGTCGGCGCCGAAGGTCCGACCGTCGTGCACCAGCTCGACCCGGCAGTCGTCGGCGAGCAGCGCGCGCAGCGCGGGCCAGTCGCGGCGGTCGATGGTCGAGGCGAACTGGTGGGCGAGGAAGGCGGGAGTGGCAATCACGGCAGGACTCCGATCTCATGCTCGACGGCGGCGACGATCTCGCCGGTGCGAACCAGCTCGACAGCGGCTTCGATCTCCGGGGACAGGTGGCGGTCCGGGCCGGGGCCGCTCACGCCGGCCCCCCGCAGCCGGCGTACGACGGCGCCGGTCGCCGGGCCCGGCTGCAACGGCGTGCGGAGCTCAAGGGCACGAGCGGCCGTGAGCACCTCGATCGCGACCACGCGGGTCAGCCCGTCGACAGCCCGGCGCAGCTTGCGCGCCGAGGACCAGCCCATCGACACGTGGTCCTCCTGCATCGCCGACGACGGGATCGAGTCGACCGACGCCGGCGCGGCCAGCCGCTTGAGCTCGGAGACGATCGCGGCCTGGGTGTACTGCGCAATCATCAGCCCACTGTCCACGCCCGGGTCGTGGGCGAGGAACGGCGGGAGACCGTGGCTGCGGGCCTGGTCGAGGAACCGGTCGGTCCGCCGCTCCGAGATCGACGCGACATCGGCCGCGACGATCGCGAGGAAGTCGAGCACGTAGGCCACCGGAGCTCCGTGGAAGTTGCCGTTGGACTCCACCCGCCCGAGCTCGGGGAGCACGACCGGGTTGTCGACGGCGCTGGCCAGCTCGCGTCCGGCAACGGTGGCGGCGTACTCGACGGTGTCGCGTGCGGCGCCGTGGACCTGGGGCGAGCAGCGCAGCGAGTAGGCGTCCTGCACCCGGTTGCAGTCCGGCCCGCGGTGCGAGGCGACGATGCCGGAGTCGCGCAGCAGCGAGACGAGGTTGGCCGCCGACAGGGCCTGGCCGGGGTGCGGCCGCAGCGCCTGCAGCTCGGGAGCGAAGACCCGATCGGTGCCGAGCTGGCCCTCCACCGACATCGCCGCGGCCACGTCAGCCGTGCGCAGCAGCAGCCGCAGGTCCTCGATCGCCAGCACCAGCATGCCGAGCATGCCGTCGGTGCCGTTGATCAACGCGAGCCCTTCCTTGGCGGCCAGCTCGACGGGCGTCAGCCCTGCCGCGGTCAGGGCCTCCGAGGCCGGCATCAGGACCCCGGCAGCATCGCGTACCTCCCCCTCGCCGAGCAGGGCCAGCGCACAGTGCGCGAGCGGCGCCAGGTCACCGGAGCAGCCGAGCGAGCCGTACTCCCGTACCACCGGCGTGATCCCGTGGGTCAGCAGGTCAGCGACCAGCTGGGCCGTCTCCCGGCGTACGCCGGTGTGGCCGGTCGCGAGCGTCGACAGCCGCAGCAGCATCAGCGCTCGCACCACCTCACGCTCGACCTCGGCCCCGGATCCGGCGGCGTGCGAGCGCACCAAGGACCGCTGCAGCTGAGCGCGCAGCTCCGGGGCAATGTGGCGAGTCGCCAGCGCACCGAACCCCGTCGAGACGCCGTACGTCGGCGTGGGCGCGGCCGCCAGCTCGTCCACCACGGCGCGGGCCCGATCGATCGCCACCAGCGCGCCCTCGGCCAAGGACACCGCAGCCCCGTCGCGGGCCACTGCCACGACGTCGGAGAAGGACACCGCCTCGGTGCCCACCGCCACCGACGCGGGGATCGCCGTCGCTGCGAGACCTGCTGTGCTCATGTCCTCATTGGACTCCCTGTCCCCATTCCTGACCAGAGAGCCGAGCCAGTCCGCCGTCTCGGATCCGAGACCCGCTAGGGCCCGCCAGCTGTCGACAAACCCCTAGCGACGATCCCGCCCCGAGGTCTACCGTCGAGCAGACAGGGGATCCGCCATGGTCGATGTCGTGCTCACCGAGCGCCAGCAGAGTGCCCTTCATCAGTTGCTCGCGCTCGACGCCGTTCCGGGTGAGCCCTTGCCGCGGCGCCGGGTCTTCCAGTTGATCGACCGGCTGGTGCCGTCGGACATCATGGGCGCCGGGCTCTTCGACGAGCAGGGCTTCGCGGTCGCGCACATCGAGCTCCAGCACCGGACCATGGACCACCCCGAGCACACCGGCGGGCCGATGCTGGTCGGCTTCACCCATTGGCTCCGGTGCCCGGAGCAGGCGGCGGATTGCGGCGTCCACGTAGGCCACGGCGATGCGGTCAGCATCGGGTTCCGGAACGGCCCTGACCACGTGAGCCAGTTCTGGTTCGACCGACAGCGGCACCGGTTCACCGAAGAGGAGCTGGCCAGGCTGCGTCTGCTGCAACCGGTGTTCCGTCGGCTGCTGCGATCGAAACACACGGCCCAGCTCCCCCTCGCCCTGACTGTCCAGGAGCGCAACATCCTGATGGAGGTCGCGGTCGGCAACTCCAACCCCGAGATCGCGGCGAACCTGTCGATCGCCCCGGCCACAGTGCGCAAACACCTCGAGCACGCCTATCGCAAGCTCGGGGTGACGAACCGGCTGGCCGCGGTGCTCGCGTTCACAGGCCGCGATCTGGTGGGTGCTGAGCAACCACCCCATCGCGAGCGGATCACCGGCTGGAACGGTAGAAGTTCGCGCGAACGCGTATAGCCCGCGCGGTCGCATCTTCCCGAGACTCGAGAGGTTCATCCACTCGTCCTCGGAGAGGAACCTCATGCGCAGCCTTCGTCTCGCCACTGCCTCGCTCGGGCTAGCCCTGGGCAGCACCATGCTCGTCTCCCTACCGGCCGCCGCCGACCGCGGCGAGCCGCACGACCACGGAGTTGCTTCATCCAGCGTCGTGCTCGCCTGGGAACGCACCTCGATCCGGACGATCTACACCGAGAACGCCTCCCCGGTCCCCGTCGGAGCGCTCTACCTCGGCTTCACCTCCCTCGCCATGGAGCGGGCCGCCAGCAGGGCCGACCACCTCAGGCGCGCCTCGGAGGTCGCCGCCACGGCGGTGGCGGCCCACGACGTGCTCGTGCACTACTTCCCAGCGTCGGCGCCAGCCCTCGACGCCGACCTCGCGACCAGCCTGGGGCAGGTTCCCGAGTCCTCAGCCAAGGCCAAGGGGGTCCGGATCGGCGCCCGCGCCGCGGCGAAGCTGATCGCAGAGCGCGCCGACGACGGCCGCGGCGACACCTCGATCGTCTACAGCCGGGCTCCCGGCATCGGGGTCTGGCAGCCGCCGCCGGGTGGGGCGATGCTCGTGCCCTGGCTGGGCTACGTCCGGCCCTTGGTGGTCTCCCGGCTGGCGTCAGCCCCTGGCCCCGAGCAGCTCGACTCGGCCGAGTGGGCGCGTGACTACCAGGAGACCCGGCTGCTGGGGGCGGCGTCCGGCAGCAGCCGCACCCCGGCGCAGACGGACACCGCACTGTTCTTCAACTCCAACTCGGCGACCATGCTCACTGAGGGCCTTCTGCGCTACCTCGACTCCCATCCACTGGGTCTGCTCCGCAGCACCCATCTCTTCGCTGCCATGCATGCGGCCGAGGCAGATTCCGTGATCGCCGGCTGGCGGCAGAAGTACGACGTCGGGTTCTGGAGGCCGATCGAGGCGGTTGCGCTGGCCGACCTCGACGGCAACGCCGCGACCACGGCCCAGCCCGGGTGGGCGCCCCTCCTCGCGACGCCGCCCTACTCGGAGTACGTGAGCGGCCACGCCGCCCTCACAGCACCCGTGGCCGAGGTCATCCGTCGCGAGCTTGGCGACGATGTCCAACTGACGCTGCACTCCTACAACACCAACGCCGACCGGACCTACGCCAGCATCTCGGCGATCGAGACGGACGCGCTCGAGTCGAGGATCTGGGGCGGCCTCCACTTCCGCGCAGCGATGGTCGACGGCTACGCCATGGGCCACCGCACCGCCCGGGTGGTGCTGAAGCAGCTCGACTGAGGCTCATCGCTCGACCGCGGCACTAGCCTTTCCCGATGGAGCTCCTGACGAGGCAGCTGCGCCTCCGGCCGCCCAAGGTCGACGACGCCGAGCGGGCGCTGCTGCTGATGCGTGACGCCGAGGTCCGCCGGTGGAACCCCACGCGCGTCGCGCACGGGCTCGCCGACGCCGAGGAGTGGTGCCGCGCCGGTGCCGACTGGTCCGACGGCTCGCACGCGACCTGGCACGCCGTGGACCGGCAGTCGGGGCTGTTCGTCGCCAATGTGTCGTTGTTCGCGATCGACGTCGAGCACGCCACCGCGAAGATCGGCTACCGGGTGCTGCCCGACGCGCGGGGCCGCGGCGTGGGCCGCGAGGCGGTGGCCGCCGTGGCCACGTGGGCGCTCACCGAGCGTGGCCTGGCCCGGGTCCAGCTCGAGCACGCGATCGCCAACCCCGCCTCCTGCCGAGTCGCGGAGGTCGCAGGCTTCCGGCTCGAGGGCACGCTGCGGTCGTCGTACGCCGTCGACGGCCGGCGGTACGACGAGCACGTCCACGGTCGGCTCGCGTCCGACCCGGTGCCCTCCTGACCCGAGATAGGCGCCACCGGCAGGCCAGGGTGAGAGCACCCGGCGCCCGCCGGGAGGGCCGTGGGCGCGTTCGCGGGAGCAGCGAACGCCGCCGCCACCTGTGGGAACAGGCGTCATCTTCGCCAAGGCCGACGCCTCGGTGTCCGGAGCCCTCGAAACCAGCGTGACCAGCTCGATCGGGACCTCCATCTCGTTCCCGGTCCCGGGCAACTCCACCCGCTACTGCAGGCACGGCACCTCGCGGAGCAGGCTCGCGGGCACGGTGAAGCGGTACCACTGCAGTTCCTCGGGTTGCGTGCTGACCGCGTCCGGGACCTGGGTCGTCATCGGACCCAAGACCCTGACCTGGACCATCACCTGACGGCCGTTCCCGGCGCTGTCGTAGGCGTGACCCGAATCGACTACTCCTTCTTGGCCGGATCAAGCAGCGTGGCGTCGAGCGACAGCGCCTTCGACACCGACTTGTTGCCCGCCTTGACCTTGCCCTCGGCACGTTGGAGGAGGCCGAGGTTGAGCCACGCAGACGCGGCATCGGGTTGGGCCGCAACGGCGCGCTTGTAGAGCGAGATCGCTTCCTTCGGATCCTTCGCCGCGGTGCGCAGGATCGCCAGGTTGAACAGCGCCGGCTCGTAGCTCGGATCGCTCTCCAGCGCCTGGCGGTACTTCTCCTCAGCGAGATCGTCATCGCCGTTGGCGCTGTCGACCAGTGCCAGGTTGTACAACGCAAACTTGTTGGTCGAGTCGTAGCCGAGCACCTTGTTGTACTCCTCGCTGGCCGTTGCCAGGTCGCCCTCGGCATGGGCCTTGAGGCCGGCCTCGAGCGCGGTGGCAGCCGGGTCGGCACTGGACGAGCTCGACCCACTGCCGGGAGCGGAGTCGGTCGTACCGCTGTCGCTCGAGCAGGAGGTGGCACCCAGCCCGACGAGGGCGGACACCAGGACCGCGAACAGAAGATGCCGGGCACGAGCGTGAAGCTGGGGGGTCATCGAGATGGGTTCCGTCCTGCAAGTTGGGACCTTCGTGGCCCGCCCAGGATAGGGCGGGCCACGAGGGCTGGGTGAATCAGTTGGCGCAGATGACGTACGCGGTGTTGCCCGGGAACCAGTCGTCGAACTGCACGGTCCAACCGTCGGGCGTGCCGCCGGTCGACGTCGGGTAGCTCGAGATCAGCCGGGGCCAGTTAATGCCCCCGGCCTGGGCGCCGCCGCCCACCGCTACCTTGCCCGCCGGGCAGCTGACGCTGACCGTGTCGGAGTCCGCAGAGTTGGTTACCACAGTCGCCCCAATGATGCCGGAGGGACCTGCCGGACCATCCTGACCAGCCGGACCTGCGGGGCCTTCCGGACCCTCGGGACCTGCCGGACCCTCGGGACCTGCCGGACCTTCGGCACCGTCGTTGCCGGCAGCACCGTCGTTACCGGCAGCACCGTCGTTACCGGCAGCACCGTCGTTACCGGCAGCACCGTCGTTACCGGCAACACCGTCATTTCCGTTGGCGCCGTTGTTGCCGTTGGCACCGTTGTTGCCAGTGGCGCCGACAGCACCGTCGGCGCCAGCCGGACCTTGCGGACCTTCCGGACCCATCGGGCCCTGAGCGCCCTCGGCACCGTCGACACCAGTCGCGCCGTCGGCACCAGCAGCACCGTCGACGCCGTCAGCACCGTCAGCGCCAGCAGCACCGTCGACACCAGCCGCGCCGTCGGCGCCAGCAGCACCGTCCGCACCGGTCAGGCCCATCGGGCCCTGCTCGCCGACGGCACCGTCCGCGCCGTCGAGCCCGTCGAGCCCGTCAGCACCGTCAGCACCGTCAGCACCGTCGACACCGTCGACACCGTCGGCGCCATCAGCGCCGGCAGGTCCCTGGGCACCCTGCGGCCCGCGCGCGCCCCGCTGACCCTTGATGTTCCAGCTGAGCTTGTCCTCGGCACGACCGCAGTGCTGGCCGGGGGAGAGAATGCGGATGATTCCCGTGGACCGCACACAGCCCACGATCTTGTCACTGGCTGCGGCCGAGACCGGGGAAAGCCCGACGACGCTGAAAGCAGCGACGGCGGCGACTCCACCGGCGAAGAATTTGGCACGGCGCGACCTCAGTCTGCGCCTCTGTTGACCTGTTTTTGGCACGCGAAAACCCCAATCCATCCGAGAAACGGCACGACCCGAGTTGGCCGCCGGTCCGGACCCTACGCGACCCTGACTTCCAGTCGTGGCCGAACCACCAGATCGGGGCACCTCATCCGACCGACCGCTCCGCGCCGTCCCGAGACCGAGCCCTACGGTCACCGGGTGACCCCGCTCCTGCGCCCGGCGACGCTGGATGACGCTGGGCCGTGGGCTTCGATCGTGTCGGCCTGCTCGCCGTACGTCGTCCAGAACGCGGCCTCGACCGAGCACGAGATGCGCACCGAGCCACCGGGTGCGCGACGCCTGGTGGCGGAGATCGATGGGACCGTGGTCGGTGTCAGCCGCCTCCATGCCGCTCCGGACGAGGACCATGCAGCGCTGCTCGTGATGGTCGCCCCGGCGAGCGACGCCGCGGGGTCGGCGCAGCACTGGTGCACGCTCAGGTCCGTGCTGCACGCGCCGCGGGGAAGGCACTCGTGCGCAGCATCGTGGAGGACGACGAGGCGAGCCCAGCCGCCACGAACGCCCTGGGGTTCCTCCCACCCGCAGCTTCGCGATGTCCATGGTCGACCCGGGTGATCTGGCGCGCCCATTCGGCGGTGGTGGGCAACGACCCCTCGGGGCTGTCGCTGCCGGTGCCGTCGGGGTCGTGCGGGCGATGTCCGGCAACGACGACGCCAACCACGCGATGGTCGCGGTGAACCGCTCGCTGGGCTACCTGCCGTTCGCGCGGCCGACGCTGGCCTAGCTCGCCCTCCCGACGAGCGGTGACTAGTCGAGCCAACCCCGGCGCGCGGCCTCCACCCCGGCCTGGAACCGGCTGGCGGCGCCCAGCTCGGTCATCACCTCGGCCATCATCCGCCGCACGGTGCGCGTGGACAGGTCGAGGCGGCGGGCCGCGGCATCATCGGTCAACCCCCTGGCGGCGAGCCGCACCAGCTCCTGGGCCATCGAGCTGTGCACGTCGACGTCGCGGTGCCGTGCCGAGCCGAGCGGGTCGGCGCTGCGCCAGAGCAGCTCGAAGTAGTTGTTGAGCGCTTGGACGATCGCGGGAACCCGCACCTCGACAGCGCCGTCGCTCGGCACCTCGGTGTGCCACGGCAGCAACGCCACCTCGTCGTCGATGAGCACCATCAGGACGGGCACGCTCGGTGCCGTACGGACCTCGCCCCCCTCCTCCGTCAGCCGCCGGGCGTAGGCCAGGGTCGCCGGGTCGGTGCGACAGCTGTCCTGGTAGACCGCGCGGATAGCGACTCCTCGCGCGAGGGCGTCGCTGTTGAGGGGTTGGCTGGCCTCCATCTCGACCTGGTCGTGGCTGCGTCCGGGGTTGACCGAGAGACACTCCAGCCTGGCGCCCATCGCCAGCTCGGCCAGCCGGGCCCGGACCGCCTGACTGGAGTCGTAGCGGATGAGCGACTCGCGATGCAGGAGCGACTCGTGCTCCTGCGCCATGGCCTCCATCGTCGCGCGCAGCGCTGCCACCTCCTGCTGGCGTTGCAGGATCTCGGTCTCGGCGGCTGCCACCGCCTGTGCCACGGCAACCCGCGGAGGTGTGGCCTGGAGTCCCGCGCCGTCCTTGCCGAGCAGGGAGAGATCGGCCAGCTGGTCCAGCGCCCGGCGCACCTCGGCCTCCTCGAGCCCGGTGCCGGCAGCCACGTCGGACAGGCTCAGCCCCGGCTGGAGGAGCAACTGCTGATAGACGGCGCGCGCTCGAGCGTCGAACTCCACCGCACCCCCCGTTTCGTGGACTGTTCAGGCCACGGCCGCTCCCGGCCAATCGCAAAGTCTTCCCGCGAGTATGGCCCAGCGTCCATTGTTCCTTCCAGACCCCATCCCACTCGCCCCAGGAGGAACCATGCGACGTCTCGTGATCGCCCTCATCAGCTCGTTGCTCGCCGGCTCGGCCATCCTCGGGGTGACCCTGGGCGACTCGGCTGCGCCCGCTATCGACGCCAAGGGTGGCTTCGGCTGGCCGTCCGCGCCTCCTAACTAGGTTTCGGTGTACCTCACCTCGCTGGTCGTCAGCCGCGATCCCGGACCCGAGGCCGGATCCGACGTCGTCGCGGACCGCCTCGAGGTGGCCGAGGCGCTCCGCGCACAGCTCTCGGTCCCCCCTCCGGAGCACCACCGGCTCCAGATGGACGACGACGCGATCACCGTCGTCTGCTTCATCGCGGCCCTCAGCGGTGCCGACGCCCAGTCCCAGATCGCGGCGATCCGCGGCGGGGTCGAGAGTGCTCTCACCGGTCTGCCTGGCTGGTCGCTCGGCACCGACGAGGTGACCTGAGCGGCGCGCCCCGGACCGCCCCGTCGGATCGCCGTACGATGCGCGCATGCCCCTGCCCGGCCGCAGCAACGTCCCTGCGGCGACTCGGACACTTCAGGTGCTGCGATTCCTCGCGAGCCAACCGGCCCCGGTTTCGGTGGACCGGATCGCGCGCGCCTGCGACCTCCCCCGTTCCACGGCGTACCACCTGCTGACCGCGATGACCGCCGAGGGCTTCGTGGTGCATCTGCCCGAGGACCACCGCTACGGGCTCGGTGTCGCGGCGTTCGAGGTCGGGAGCGGCTACGCCCGCCAGGTGCCACTGCAGCGGATCGCCCGGCACCCCCTGGCCTCACTGGTGGACCAGGTCGGGCACAGCGCCCACCTCGCGGTGCTGCACGGACGCGACGTGCTCTACGTGCTCGAGGAGCGGGCGCCGGGCCGCCCTCCCCTCGTCACCGATGTCGGCGTCCGGCTGCCCGCCCAGCTGACCGCCAGCGGCCGCGCGATCCTCGCGGCCCTCCCGGCCGCCCAGGTGCGGGCCCTGTTCCCCGATCGCGACGCCTTCGTGGACCGGCACGCGCAGGGCCCTGCGACGCTCTCCGCGTTGCGCTCGCTGCTCACGGAGACCCGCCAGCGCGGCTACGCCACGGAGGACGGCGAAGTGACCCCCGGCTTCGCGAGCGTGGCGGCAGCGGTGCTGGACCACAACGGGCACCCGGTCGCGGGGGTCGCGGTGACGTTCCCTGCCGGAGAGGCCGACCCCACCGTTCTCGCCTTCGGCGTACGCCGCGTGGCGGAGCAGCTCGGGCGGCGCGTCGGCGGGCGCTGACCTCCGTCAGGCGATGTCACCCACGAACTTCCCCGGACTGTGGACAGCCGTGTCCGCTCGCTCCCGGGCGGACAGGACCGCGGCGGCGATCCGGCCGGCCACCTCCTCAAGGCTGGCGCTGCCCCCATCAGCGGGGTCGCGCTGCGGGTCGAGCTGTTCGACCACCGTCACCGGGAGATCACCCACCCGCGCCCGTTTCAGGACCAGGAACATGGTGGCCGGCAGAAAGACGACCTCGTGCTCGTCGGGATGCTGCGACAGGGACTCGATCGCGCGCCCGGCGTTGCCGACCACGGCGTACATCTCCTCGACGGTGAAGTTCTCCGAGGCGACGCGCGGGTCCCGCGACGTGGCCACCAGGCCGGTGCTGACCAGGACCTGGCCCGCGGCGGCACCGAACCGGGCCCCGGCCGGGCGGCCTCGGAACGTGACGCCGTCGTATCCCGGGAGGCGCGACAGACCGCGCAGCAGTGTCGCCACGGCCTCGTCAGCTGGCTGCTCGCCGGTCGTCATCTCGTCTGTCACCCATCACTCCTTGAGGAAGATGTCCCAATAGCCGCCGGCGTCGTTCCAGACCTTGTCGACCACCTGAAACGTCGTGGCCTTGTCGAACAGGATCTCGGCCTCGCCGCTGTTGAACACCGACAGGCTCTGGATGTCGCGGCCGGACTGGCCCTCGATGTGGAACATCGTATTGCCGTCACCCCGGAACCCCTGGGCGACCGAGGCCTGCTCGCTGGAGCTGAAGAAGGCAGGGTCGCTGAACGTGCCGCCCGGGGCGAGGTCGTCGAGCACCGAGTCGGGGAGGTTGGTGCCGCGGAAGGTCTCACCGGGCTGTGCGGGCAGGCGCTGCAGCCCGCTGCTCACGTCGTCGGAGAGCGAGGCGAGCTCGTCGGCGGTGTAGCGGCCGGGGTCGTTGCCTCGCAGGTAGGAGTTGAGGTCGTCATAGTGCGTGACGTCGGTGTACCTCGTGATCGCGGCGGCCTCGGCCGAGCTGAGATCGTCCAGACGACCCAGGTCGCCCAGGTCATCGAGACGCCCGAGATCGCCCAGGTCGTCGAGCCTCGAGAGGTCCCCCAGCTCGTCGAGCCGGCCGAGGTCGGCCAGGTCGTCCAGCTTGCTCAGCCCGGCGAGGTCGTCGAGCTTGCCGACCCCCGAGACCGCCGCCCCGGACCCAGCAGTGGCCAGCGCGATGATCGCGTCCGGCACCAGATGCCCGATCGCACGGGCGGGGTCATCTGCCCAGGTGTCCCAGTCCAACAGGCCCTTGCCGAGCTCCCTCCCGAACCCGACCGGGTCATCTTGAAGAGCCTCCAGCAGACCACCGACCGACTCGACCGAGAGGCGGTACTTCGTCATCAGCTCCTCGGCGGTGAGGTCCCCGGTGGCGAGGGAGTAGAGGTCGTCGATCAGGCTGAGCGCGCTCAACGGCGTCACCATGACCAGCAGATCCCAGATCGCCTCACCCGCGCCCTCGAAGATGCCGCCGACGAACCGCAGCCCCGACTCGAGCCACCCCGGCTTCTCGGGGGCGTCGCGGCAGCCGGCCCGCACCTGGTCGGCGCAGGTCTGCGCTGCCACGTCGAGGGTCGCCTTGGCAGTGGTGAAGTCGCTGACGGCGTTGTCGCGAACCGCCTGGCCGGGATCCTGGAACGGGTAGATCGTCAGGGTCATCGACTCGCCGACGGCGGCAGCGTCGGCGACCTCCTGACGGGCCCGGGCGACGTCCTGGTCGTACGCCGACCGCGCCCGTGCCGTGACGTCCTCGCCGCGGGCGTACTCACCCGTCGCCCAGGCGGCTACTCGCTGCGCCTCCTGGACGGCGTCGGCGTACGCCTCCAGGGCGGTGCCCGCGGTCCGGAAGCCGTCGCCGGCGCGCGTCCACCGCTCGGGCTCGAGGTCGTGGGCGTCGCGGAAGTGGTCGGCCGCCCGACCGGTCCAGCCTTCGGTGGAGATCCGGGACAGCGCAGCCCCGGTGTCGTAGAACGCCTGCCCCTTGGCGTAGGTCGTCGCGGCACGTTCCCGGATCAGCGCCGGATCGCCGCGGATCGTGAAGTCCGGTCCGGCCACGCTCAGCTCCCCATGACCGTCACCTCGGCGACCCTGCCGGCCGCTGCCGTCAACGTCTCGTGCCCGCGCTGGTCCATCTCGTAGTAGTTGAGGGCGATCTTGCCGAGCCGGCCGGCCATCTCCTCGACGTCGTGAACGAGGTTGTTCATGCCGTCTTCCCACCGGTCCTTGAACTCGGCCACGGCGTCCCACACGACGCTGCTGCCGAGTGAGTCCTCGCTCGGCACCAGATCTTCGACGTCCTTGTCCTTGAAAAGCTGGACGGTGTCGCTGAGGCCCTGCGCGGCCTGCCCGAGGCTGGCCAGGTCGACCTCGAAGTCGTAGGACGGCACGCGCTGCTCCTCAAGAATCGGGCCGAAGTCGGCGACGGGTTTGAGTCGGTGATGCCCCGGGTAGACACTTCCTAAACCGACCTGCCCCACCGAACCAGATCGAGGACCGTCCATGACCATCGGCCTGAACCTCGGCGAGCCGTCGGCAGCGGCGCTCACCGTCGCTCAGTCGATCGAGCCGCTCCAGACGATCCTCACCGACCTGAGCGACACCGTCGGCGCGTCCGCGGCCGGCTTCCAGGGTGCGGCGGCGGCCGGCCTGGGCGCGGCGCTGACCTCCTGGTTCGACGTGGCCGGCAGCCTGTCGCCGATCCTGGACGCCTACGGCCAGGCGTTGGCCACGGTCGACCTCGAGCACGTCGTCAACGAGGGTCAGCAGTCCGATCACTACGGCCTCCTCCAGCAGCGGCTCGGTGGACCGCGGTGAGCGACCGGGGACTGGTGGTGCACCAGCAGGCGCTGAGCGACATCGAGAGCGCGCTCACGACGGCGACCGAGGCGATCGCCTCCCATCTCACCGGCACCCTCGACACGGCCAACAGCCAGATGCGGGGATGGACCGAGGAGACCCCCTCCCGGCAGGCCCAGCGAGACTACGAGCGACGACTCCGAGCCGGGATCGAGCGGCTGACCGCGGCCCTCGACGACGTCCGGGCCGAGGTCGCCCACCACCGCGAGGATGCCCGATCCACCGAGGTGGAGAACGTCGCGATCGTCGGCTGAGCCTGCCGCGTCCGCGGGTCCGGCGCCGATTGGGAGATACCTCACGGGGCTCCGGGACTACCGTCGCCGCCGTTCTTCCGTATCGTCTGGCCCGTGAACACTGTCCTCGTCATCGGCCTCCTGATGAACCTGGTCGCATTGCCGATCGTGGCCCGCCGGCTGTGGTTCCTCTTCCGAGTGATCCGCAGCGGCCAGCCCGCACCGGACCGGGTCCAAGGCGTCGTAGGACGGCTGGGCCGCGCCGCGAAGACCGAGCTGGTCGAGGTCTTCGGGCAGCGACGGCTGCTGAAGTGGACGGTGCCGGGTCTCGCCCACTTCTTCGTCTTCTGGGCATTCGTGATCCTGGGCTCGGTCTACGTCGAGGCGTACGGCGTGATGTTCGGACCCGACGACTTCTCGATCCCGCTGATCGGGCACTGGGCGGTTCTGGGCTTCGTGCAGGACCTGATCGCGCTGCTGTGTCTGCTGGCCATCGCGACGTTCTTCGCGATCCGGCTCCAGAACTCCCCCGCCAAGCTGGGTCGCGGGTCACGCTTCAAGGGTTCCCACCAGCTCGGCGCCTATCTGGTGCTGTTCTTCATCTTCAACGTGCTCTGGACGATGTTCCTGTTCCGCGGGGCGGCCGCCGCGCTCGGCAACTTCGACAACTCCGGCGCGTTCGTCTCCAACGCCGTCGGGCGCCTGCTCGACGGCCTCGACGAGGGGACCCTCCACTTCCTCGAAGGGCTCGGCCTGCTGCTGCACATCGGCGTGATGCTGGTGTTCCTGATCGAGGTGGTGCACTCCAAGCACCTGCACATCATGACCGCGCCGATCAACGTGCTCTTCAAGCGCCAGCCCATCGCGCTGGGCGCGGCCAAGCCACTCACCGCGGCCGGCGTACCCCTGGTGTTGGAGAACCTCGACGACCTGGACGAGGACACGACGTTCGGGGTCGGGAAGATCGACGACTTCTCGTGGAAGGGCATGCTCGACTTCGCGACCTGCACCGAGTGCGGCCGCTGCCAGTCGCAGTGCCCGGCGTGGAACACCGAGAAGCCGCTGTCGCCGAAGCTGATGATCATGGCGTTGCGCGACCACGCGTACGCCGCCGGGCCGGCGATCCTGGCCGGCAGCGGCGGGCCGGCGGACGCCGTGGCCGAGTCCGAGCGGCCCCTGGTCGGCCCGACGGAGGGCGACCCGTGGTCACCGACCGGCGGCGGCGTGATCGACCCCGACGTGCTGTGGTCGTGCGTGACCTGCGGTGCGTGCGTGCAGCAGTGCCCGGTGGACATCGAGCACGTCGACCACATCGTCGACATGCGGCGCTATCAGGTGCTGGTCGAGTCCAACTTCCCGGCCGAGCTCAACCAGCTGTTCAAGGGGATGGAGAACAAGGGCAACCCCTGGAACATGTCGCCGACCTCGCGGCTGGACTGGGCCAAGGGTCTGGACTTCGACGTGCGCGTCGTCGGCGAGGACGTCGAGTCGCTCGACGAGGTCGAGTGGCTGTTCTGGGTCGGCTGCGCGGGCGCCTACGAGGACCGCGCGAAGAAGACGACCCAGGCGGTGGCCGAGCTGCTGCACCGGGCAGGAGTGTCGTTCGCGGTGCTCGGCAACGGCGAGACCTGCACCGGCGACTCGGCGCGTCGGGCCGGCAACGAGTTCCTCTTCCAGAGCCTCGCGCAGCAGAACATCGAGACGTTCCGCGAGCGCCGGGTGCAGAAGGTCGTCTCCACCTGTGCCCACTGCTTCAACTCACTGAAGAACGAGTACGCCCAACTCGGTCTCGAGCTCGAGGTCGTCCACCACACCCAGCTGCTCAACCGGCTGGTGCGCGAGGGCTCGCTGACGCCGGTGGCGTCGGGTCCGTCCGCGGCGAAGCGGTCGATCACCTACCACGACCCCTGCTACCTCGGCCGGCACAACCAGGTCTACAGCCCGCCCCGCGAGCTGCTGGAAGTGCTGCCCGGCGCGGAGTTCGTGGAGATGCCCCGCAACTCCGAGCGCTCCTTCTGCTGCGGCGCCGGCGGCGCCCGGATGTGGATGGAGGAGAAGATCGGCACCCGGATCAACGACAACCGCACCGCCGAGGCCGTCGACACCGGCGCCGACCAGATCGCGGTCGGCTGCCCGTTCTGCCGGGTCATGCTGTCCGACGGGCTCACCGCCGCGCAGGCCTCGGGCACGGCCCGGGAGTCGGTCGAGGTGCTCGACGTCGCCCAGCTGCTGCTCGCGTCGGTCAAGGGTGAGTCTTCGACGAAGAAGCCTTCTCTGGCGGCGGAGACGGAGCCCGCGGGCGGCGTGTCGCAACCCGCCGCCGCTGCCGCCACGGCCGCGGTGACTGAGGAAGCGCCGCCGGCTCCCGCTGCTCCGGCAGCGGGCGGATCGCTGTTCGACGTGCCTGCTCCCGTGGCGGCCGAGGCTCCGGCGGCACCCGCTGCCCCCGCCGCCGGTGGCTCCCTCTTCGATGTGCCCGCTCCGGTGGCACCAGTGGCCGAGCCGTCCGCTCCGGCAGCGGGCGGATCGCTGTTCGACGTGCCCGCCCCTGAGGTCCCGGCGGCCGAGCCGGCGGAGCCAGAGCCAGCGGCCGAAGCGCCGGCGCCGTCGATCCCGACCGGGTCCCTCTTCGACATCGCACCCCCCGCGGAGCCTGCGGCGCCGGCCACCGCGGCCGAACCCGCCGAGCCCGAGCCGGCTGAGCCGGAGCCCTCGCCTGCGGCTGAATCGCCGGCGCCGGCGATCCCGGCCGGATCGCTGTTCGACATCGCCGCCCCCGCGGAGCCTGCGGCCGCGGCGCCCATGGAGGACGCTGATTCAGCCGTCCCGGAGTCAGCATCCGAGGTGCCCGCGATCGAGGACCCCGAGACGATTCTGGACGCGGACGACGCACCTGACGAGAAGTCGACCGACGCCCCCGAGCCGCGGACCGACGTCGACATCAACGCCGCGGACTCCCTCTTCGACCTCTAGCGCGCTCGGTGTGGATGTCTACTGGTGCGTACGACGCACCAGGTGCTCCGTACACACCAGTAGACATCCCCGCACGCACTGAAGCGACCGCCAACGACATCACGGCGGTGAACCTGCTGCTCGGCTCCCCGTGACGCGTGCGCCGGTTCGCGGTCTACTGGAAAGCGAGGACCGGCGAAGGGGGGGCGAGCCATGGACGTCAACGAGTACGCCGCGGCGCGCCGGCTCACCCTGATCAGAGCCGCCGTCCTCTGGGGGTGTCCGGAGCTACGGGCCGATGAGCTCGTGCAGCGGGCGCTCACCTCAGCTGCCCGGTCCTGGCGTGGCGTCGAACGCACGGACGACCCGGACGTCGTCGCCTTCCGAAGCCTGCACGACGCCTGGCACGACCAGACCTCCCGCGCGCGGCGCTCCGCCGCCCGGGGGGTCGACAACGCCGACGGGGCACGCCAGGCCGTGCGACAAACCCTTGACCGGATGACGCCGGAAGCGCGGGAGACGGTGGTGCTCCGGCGCTATGTCGCCTTGACCGAGGACCAGGTCTGCGACGTGCTCGGGCATCGCCCGGCGCTCATCCGGTCCCGCGACTCCGAGGCGGTGGCCCTGCTCGCCGCCGGCACGGCCGCGTCGGGTGCACCCACTGAGCACGACCACGAGGCCCACGTCGAGCTGGCCACCGAGCTGCTTCGGGCCGCCGCGGAGTCGATCACGCTGCCGCAGCTCTCGTCCGCGACGGTGCCCACTCCGGCGCCGCGCCGGGTGCCGATCGCGGCCGTGGTGGCGGCAGCCGTCCTGGCGCTCGCCGGGGTGGCCTACGTCGCGACACCCCATCGCGGCGGTGGCGGGGAACCTCCCGCGATCAACCCCACGCCGCGCCCGAACCCGGCCCTGCTGACGCCGTGGGACTCCGCCGCGCTCGCAGCGGATCAGGTCCCCTCGGTCTTCGGGTACGACGCCGCGAGCGCCCGCGAGCTCCTGGAGTCGCGCGACCTCGAGGTCGACGTACGGACCGAGCCGACGTGTGGCGCCGACGCCCGGGCGGTGCGCACGAGCCCCGCGGTCGGCTCTCGCTTCTCGGCCGGTGACGTGGTCACGCTCGTGGTGTCGCGCAAGAGCGTCTCCGCTGGGTCCTGCCCGTTGCCCGACCCGCGCATCTGGAGCTTCCTGGACTTCGCGGCCGGGCGCAGCCGCCCACCGGCGTTCGCCACCAACGTCTCGGTCTCGGTCAACGGCGTGACGGCCGACCTCAGCGACCGGGAGGCTGCGGACACCGCCTCGTGGCCGGCCTGCTCCCCGGACCTGAGCCGGTGCCCCGGCACCGCCGCCGACGTGGTCGCCGCGGCGGCCGGGCGGGTGCGCGAGCTCGAGAGCGACCGCTACGCACAACCCACCCTGCGGGCCGACAGCACCTCCCTCACCGACACCTTCACCATCGACTTCCCGACCGACGGTCCGGAGGCCTACCCCCAGTGGCGGGTCACGCTCAACTGGCGCAGCGTTGACCAGGGGCGCTCCCAGGTCCTGGCCGGCGTGAACCTCAGCTGGCTCGAGTCGCCCAACAGCCAAGCCACGCCCGACGCAGTCGTTCCCAGCGTCACCGCACTGCCCCTCGTCCTGGCCCGGGCCGAGTTGAGGCGCGCCGAGCTCACCGTCGCCGAGGAGCAGATCGGCGGGGTGACACTGGGCTGCTGGCGGGGCTACTTCGTGCTGGCCCAGAACCCGCCCCCTGGGACCGGGCTCGCCCCGGGTGCCACGGTGGTGCTGACGACCAGGCTGCTGCCGTGCGGCGCGGACTCGAACGACCCGGTGGGTCTCGGCCAGGCCTTCGCCGCCTGGGTGCGCGGTCAGGGGCCTCCCCCGGCGTTTGCCGACCAGGTCGGGTTGTACGTCGGGAACCGCCGCCTCGCCACCGTCCCCGGGTCGCGGCTGGTCCGGGACCCGACGGCCTGGCGGGTGGAGCTGGCGGGGTACGCCGGAAGGGGTCCGAGCTTCTCGGCCCGTGACGTGCTGGCGACCTACGACGGGGAGCTGGCGTTCTCGTTGACCTCGCACACGGGTCCGCCGTGTCCCGATGCCGTCGAGGAGTCGGTCGTGGGGACCGGTGGCAGCTGGACGCAGGTGATCAGCGCCGGGGGCTCCGGGGCGTGCCAGGACGCCGTCGAGATCCAGCTGTGGGTCGATGCGGGGGATGAGATCGTGGCCGTGAACCTGCTGCTCGGGTCACCGTGAGGCTGGGCCAACCCCGTCTACTGGTGCGTACGGCGCGCCATGTGCGTCGTACGCACCAGTAGACGCCCACCACCTCGTCGTACGCACCAGTAGGCATCCCCGGCACCGACCGGGGCTGACCGAGCCGCGCGCCTCCCCTACGATCGGCAGCGAGCCCGGCGGTGACCCAGCCGGGGCCGCAGGGACGCGAGACGAGGTGGCAGCCATGACGGTGACCGAGGAGCGGCAGCGGACGTTCATCCGGCCGGACGGCAAGGAGAAGGTCACCGGGCTCGGGCGCTACACCGCCGACATCAACCTCACCGGGCAGGCCCACGCGGCCTTCCGTTTCGCCGACCACCCGCACGCCCGGATCACCCGCCTCGACACCGCGGCCGCCCGCGCGATCCCGGGCGTCTACGCCGTGGTGACCCACGCCGACGTGCCGGAGAACCTCTACGGCGGCATGGTCCAGGACCGCCTGCTCTTCGCCAAGGAGGTCGTCCGCTGGGAGGGCGACGTCGTCGCGGCGGTCGCCGCCCGCACTGAAGCCATCGCCCGGGAGGCCGCCGCCGCGATCAAGGTGGAGTACGACGTGCTCCCCGCCCTCCCCGACTACGTCGCGAACGCCGAGCCCGGGGCGCCGCTCGTGCACCCCGACTGGGCGGCGTACGACGGTGATGACGACCTCAACCGTGAGGGCAACGTGGTCGGCAACTCCACCATCATCAAGGGCGACGCGGACGCCGCGATGGCGGGCGCTGATGTCGTCGTCAAGGGCCGCTACGTCGCCGACGCCTCCCAGGGGGCGCCGATCGAGCCCCGGGCGATCCTCGCTCAGTGGACCGGCGACCGGGTCACGATCTGGACCTCGACCCAGGTGCCGTTCGCGGCCCGGGACGGGGTGGCTCACACGCTCGGCATCGCGCAGACCCAGGTGCGGGTGATCGTGCCGCTGCTCGGTGGCGGGTTCGGCTCCAAGTGCGACTTCCACTTCGAGGCTCACGTGGCAGCGCTGGCGCGGGCCGCTCGGCGCCCGGTGAAACTGGTGTTCACTCGGCGCGAGGAGTTCCTGGCTCCGGACCATCGCCGCGAGGGCATGGTGCTGGAGTTCGAGACCGGCGCCACCCGTGAGGGCCACCTGGTGGCCCGACGCGCGACGCTGCACCTCGACAAGGGCGCCTACACCGGCGAGGGCGGCTTCTTCGCGCAGCTGGCGGCGATGCATGCCTGCGGGCCCTACGAGCTCGACAACATCGCGGTGCGAGCGCTGTTGACCTACTCGACCAACCAGCCGTCATCGTCGATCCGAGCACCCACGGCACCGCAGGCGTGCTGGGCGTTGGAGCAGCACATGGACGACGTGGCGGCTGCCCTGGACATGGACCCCGTCGAGCTGCGGCGGCGGACCCTGATCCGCGAGGGCTCGCACGGACCCACCGGCCAGGTGTTCGACGAGATCGGGATGCTCGAGACGCTCGAGGCCGCGGCCGAGATGATCGGGTACGGCCAGGAGCTGCCCGAGGACGAGGCGATCGGTTTCGCCTGCGGCTGGTGGCCGTCGATGGCGTCACCCTCGGGGGCCTACGTGAAGCTGAACGGCGACGGCACCGGCACCATCGTCACCGGGGCCCAGGAGTGCGGCACGGGCGCGGTGATGGCATTGCCGATCCTCGCGGCCGAGCAGCTCGGGATGGCACCGGAGGACTTCTCGATCCTCTACCAGGACACCGACGCCGGACCGTGGGACATGGGCGCCTCGGGATCGCAGACCACGTTCAACAACGGGCGGGCCGTGGTCGCGGCGGCACAGGAGGTGCGCGAGCAGCTGCTGAAGCTGGCTGCCGAGAAGCTCGAGATCGACCCGGCCGACCTGGAGCTGGTCGAGGGGTCCGTGCGCGCGGTGGGAGCACCCGGGACGTCGGTGACGATCGCCGCGCTGGCCGGCTCCGGGACCCCGCTGCTGGGCAAGGGCTCGGGCGATCTGCCGGAGAACCCGACCACCGAGATCCCGTCTGCCTGCGTGGGACGGCTCGGGCTCGACTCGTTCCTGGCGCCGCAGCTGATCACGCATGCGGCGCGGGTCAAGGTGGACCGCGAGACCGGGGTGGTGCGGGTGCTGGCCTTCGCCGCGGCCCACGACTCGGGCGTGATCGTGAACAAGATCGGTGCCGACGGGCAGGTCTACGGCGGGGTGATGATGGGGATCGGGCAGGCCCTGTCGGAGGCGACGTACTTCGACGAGGACGGACGACAACTCAACCCGGGGCTGCTCGACTACAAGCTGCAGACCGCCAGCGACGGACCTCGGATCGACGTTCAGTGGATCGAGGTGGACACCCCCAACGCCGGCCCGAAGGGCTCCAAGGGTGTCGGGGAGCCACCCAGCGTCCCGACGTCCGGCGCGATCGGCAACGCCATCGCCAAGGTGGTCGGGAGTCACATCACCCAGCTGCCGATGACCGCCGAACGGGTGTGGCGAGCGTTGCAGGAGGAGACCCGATGACGACGTACGTCGAAGCACGCGATGTCGCCGGCGCCGTGGCCGCGATGGCGTCCGGAGCGAGGCCGGTCGCGGGGGGCACCGACCTGGTGGTCGGCGCCCGGCACGGCAAGGCACCACTGCCGGACTCGATCGTGGGCATCCACCGGATCCCCGGGATGTCCGAGATCACGATCGCCGACGGCACCATCCGGATCGGCGGGCTCACGACCCACGTGGACATCCTGGCGTCAGCCGCCCTCGCCGCAGCGGCACCCGGGTTGCTGGACGCCTCGGCGATCGTCGGGTCCCATGCCACCCGCGCCCACGGAACCCTCGGCGGCAACGTGATGAACGCTTCGCCCGCGATGGACACCGGCGCACCGCTGCTCTGCCACGACGCGGTGGCGGTGCTGACCGGACCTTCGGGGACGCGTCGGGTCGGGCTGGCCGACCTGTGGACGGGACCGGGCAAGACCTCGGCCTCGGCCGGTGAGCTGTTGGAGGCCATCGAGCTGCCGGCACCGCCGGAGCGATCGGGCAGCGCCTACGTGCGTCTGCAGTACCGCCGCCAGATGGAGATCGCGGTCGTCGGCGCTGCGGCGTACGTCGAGCTCGACGAGGACGGCGTGATCGGCGCCGTCCGGGTGGCGATCACCGCGCTGACGCCCGTCATCTGCCGGGTGCCCGCCGCGGAGCAGTCCCTGATCGGTCACGCGCCCGGCCCGAAGCCAGTCCAGGCCGCCGGCGAGGCGGCGAGTGCGGCCGCCACGCCGATCTCCGACGTCCGGGCGTCGTCGGGCTATCGCGCCGCGATGGCCGCCGTGATCACCCGCCGCGCGATCAACGCGGCCGTGATCCGGGCAACCGGCGGCTCCGTCCACATCCCCGCGAGCGACTGGAGCGACCAGCGATGAACATCGACATCACCCTGACCGTCAACGGCGAGGAGTACCCCCTCTCCGTCGACCCGGCCGCCTCCTTGCTGCACACGGTGCGCGACCAGGTCGGCCTCACCGGGTCCAAGGAGGGCTGTGACGACTCCGAGTGCGGTGCCTGCATGATGCTGCTCGACGGCCGCCCGGTGAACGCCTGTTCCTACCTCGCTGTGCAGGCCGACAAGGCCGAGATCACCACCGTCGAGGGCCTCGCCGACGGCGAGGACCTGGCCCCTCTACAGCGGGCGATGCTCGAGAAGGGCGGCGTGCAGTGCGGCTTCTGCACGCCGGGCATGCTGATCTCCGCGACTGCCCTCCTGCGTGACAACCCGCGCCCCAGCGACGACGAGATCCGGATCGCCCTCTCGGGCAACCTGTGCCGTTGCACGGGGTACGACGGCATCATCGCCGCCGTCGCGGCAACCGCCGAGGTCACCGGCTGACGCCCAGAACAGCCGCGTGACGCCACCACGACGACAGTTGACGTCAGTTCGACCTTGACATGACGTCACGATGACGTCATAGTGGTGCGCATGGACATCACTCCGTACGTCGAGAGCCTCCGCCGCGACCTCGTCGCCGCTGCCGAGGCCGGCGGCGACGAGGTGAGGCAGGCCGCCGAACGGCTGGCCATGGCGCTCGACCCGTCCGCCCGTCTCGCGCTGATGGAGGCGATCTCCCACGCCACCGCCGAGATCACCTCCGAGATGCCGGCCGGCGGCGTCGACGTCCGCCTCAACGGCCGCGAGCTGGACTTCGTCGTCCACTCACCGGCTCCGCTGCCGCCGCCCCCTCCGGCCCCGCCGATCACGCCACCCGCCGATGACCCGGACGAGGGAGGCCTGTCCCGGGTCACGCTGCGGATCCCCGAGTCGGTCAAGGCCAAAGCCGAGGAGAAGGCCGGCCAGGCCGGGCAGAGCCTCAACACCTGGCTGGTCAGCGTGGTCCGGGCGGCAACCCACGACCACGCGATCAACATCGACATCGACCTGTCGAGCGTGCCCTTCCTGGGCAACCTCGACCCGTTCGCCCAGAAGGGGAAGCCCGGCCGGCGCCGCATGACCGGCTGGGTCTGACCCCACCCTCACCTCCGGGACCGGCGTCGCCGGCTCCGTGGCCCCGCACACCCTCGACCGGGTGGCGCGGCCGATCCGCCGCGCACGAAAGGAAGAACGATGAGCGACTACCAGTTCGACACCCCGGCCCCGGTCCGCTTGTACTGCGAGCTCGGCCGCGGCAGCGTCCGGCTCACCGCCACGAACACCGATCAGACCACCATTGAGCTGAGCGGCCCGGTGGCCGACCAGGTCGACGTGCGCCACGCGGGCGACGAGATCAGCATCGTGGCGCCGCGACAGCACACCGGCTTCTTCGGCGGCGAGGCCGAGGTGTTCGTGGAAGTGACGCTCCCGACCCGGTCCGACGCCCTGGTCAGGTCCGGCTCGGCCGATCTCAGCCTGGTCGGCGAGTACGCCGCCTGCGCCCTGCGCTCGGGCTCCGGCGACGTGCAGGTCGAGACCGTCACCGAGCCGAGCCAGGTCGAGACCGGTTCTGGCGACGTCACGATCGACGTTGCGAACGCCGAGCTCCGAGTGAAGTCCGGGTCCGGGGACGTCCAGATCCGGCACGCGGGGTCCGAAGTCGCCGTGTCCACCGGATCCGGCGACGTCAGGATCGCGACCGCCCACGGGTCGACTGCCGTCAAGACCGGCTCCGGAGACCTCACCGTGGAAGACGCCCACGACGACGTGTCGCTGGCCACCGCCTCCGGCGACATGGTCGTCGCCACCGCTCACCGCGGCCGGCTGACCATGCGGGGCGCCACCGGCGACGTCAAGGTCGGCGTCCCAGCAGGTATCCCGGTCTGGACTGACGTCTCCACACTTACCGGCGACATCAGCTCCACGCTGGACGGCGCGGGCGAGCCGGCCGAGGGCGCCGCTTTCGTCGAGGTCCGGGCCAACACCGTCAGCGGCGACATCGCCCTCCGCCAGCTCTGAATCCCACCATCACGAGAGGACACCGCCATGTACTTCGAGCTTCACGCCGCCCTCGCCCGGCAGGCCGAGCAGCAGGTCAGGAGCCGCACCCGCGACACCCGGCCTGGCGCGAACACTCGCCGGGAGCGGCGTACCCGGGCACGCATCCGGCCGGAGCGCTTCGACGGCTGACGGCCGGAGTGAGGACCGGCTGACGACCGGCCGACGACCGGCCGACGACCGAGGGCCTCAGATCTTGGTGCGATGGAAGTTCTGGAACGACCGCGACGGCGTCGGGCCGCGCTGGCCCTGGTAGCGCGAGCCGTACTTCTCCGAACCGTAGGGATGCTCCGACGGAGAGCTGAGCCGGAAGAAGCACAGCTGCCCGATCTTCATCCCCGGCCACAGCTTGATCGGCAGCGTTGCGACGTTCGCCAGCTCCAGGGTCACGTGCCCGGTGAAGCCGGGGTCGATGAAGCCGGCCGTCGCGTGCGTCAGCAGCCCCAGCCGCCCCAGCGACGACTTGCCTTCCACCCGCGCGGCGATGTCGTCGGGCAGCGAGACCACTTCGTACGTCGACCCGAGCGCGAACTCCCCCGGGTGCAGGATGAACGGATCGTGGCCGTCGACCAGGACCTCGCGGGTGAGCTCAGACTGGTCCTCGGCCGGATCGATGTGGGGGTACTTGTGGTTCTCGAACACCCGGAAGAACCGGTCCAGCCGCACGTCGATGCTCGACGGCTGCACCATGGTCGGGTCCCACGGGTTGAGCGAGACCCGTTTGTCGGCGATCTCGGCGAGGATGTCGCGGTCGGAGAGCAGCACGGGTCGTAACCTACCGGCCATGGTCTTTCACCGGTACGTCGCGCTCGGCGACTCGTTCACCGAAGGGGTCGGCGACCCCGACGCCTCTCGTCCCAACGGCCTGCGCGGCTGGGCCGACCGGGTCGCCGAGGTGCTGGCCCGGCAACCCGGCGCCGCGGAGTTCGGCTACGCCAACCTCGGCATCCGCGGCCGCAAGATGGCCTCGATCCTGTCCGATCAGGTCGAGCCGGCGGTCGGGCTCGCCCCCGATCTGGTGACGATCTACGCCGGCGCCAACGACATCCTGCGGCCCAAGGTGTCGATCGACGCGCTCGCGACGGCGTACGACGAGGGGGTCGGGCGGCTGGCCAAGACCGGCGCGACGGTGGTCATGTTCACGGCCTACGACCCTGGCATCTCGGCCGTGTTCCGGCCGGTGCGGGGCCGGATGGCGATCTACAACGAGTGGGTGCGCGAGATCGCCGACACCCACGGCGCCCTGGTCGTGGACATGTGGCGGATGAGGGACGCGCCCGCCTGGGCGATCTGGGACACCGACCGGATGCACCTGAACTCCTTCGGCCACACCCACATCGCGATCGCGGTGCTCGAGCGACTCGGCATCCGCCACGAGATCGCCGAGCCACCGCTCCCACCGAAGCCGGATCTGACCAAGGCCGAGGCCCGGCGGGAGAACCTCCAGTGGGCCCGCGAGCACGCCGTCCCGTGGGTGCAGCGCCGGGTCACCGGGCGTTCCAGCGGCGACGCCGTGTCCGCCAAACGTCCGACGCTGGGGCCCGTCGACTAGTCGGGGTCGGCCGCCCTCGCCTCCACCAGCCGGGCAGGGTCGAAGCGACGGCTCGGCCAGGCACTCACCGGCCCGACGACCATGAGCAGGGCCGGCACCAACAGCAGCCGCACCACGAACACGTCGATGAAGAGCCCGAGACCCATCGCGAACGCGAGCTGACGGAAGGGCAGCAGCGGCACGAGCGCCAGCACTCCGAAGCTCGCGGCCAGCGCCAGACCCGCCGCCGCCAACGCTCGCGTGGTCGGCGGCATCGCCGCCACCAGCGCTTCGGGGAGCGGGCGCGCCCGGGCCTCGTCCCACACCTTGCCGACCGAGAAGACGTTGTAGTCGGAACCGAAGGCCAACAACAGGACCGCCGCGGCAAAGGGCACGTAGAACGTCAGACCTTGGCCCGGCGCGATGGCCTCGAATGCCGCCGTGGTCAGCCCCAGCGTTGCGGCTACCGACAGCAGTGAGGTTCCCAGGAGGTACAGGGAGGCGACCGCAGCCCGGAGGAACACGAGCAGCATCAGGAAGTTCACCAGCAGGGCCGCCAGCGCGATGCGCAGCAGGTCGTCCTCGGTCGAGTGCACGATGAACGACGCCGCGGCCGTGTCACCCCCGAGTCCGGTCTGCTCCACTCCCGCGATTCCGCTGTCCCGCACCAACTGCGGGAGGTTCGACTCCAGTGCGTCGAAGTGGGCGATGGCCGCAGCGCCGAGGGGTTGGTCGCTGAGCACCACCAGGTAGCGCACGGCGTTGCCGTTCCCGGCGAGGAAGACGTTGAATCGCCGGCCGACCGGCAGGTCCGACGGTCCCATGACCCCGGCGACGCCGGGCTGGGTCCGCAGGCTCTCACTCAGCGCCCGCATGGCCTTGCGGTCACGGGTGATCCCCTCACCCTCGATCAGCACCTCGGTCGGGGAGAGGATGCCTTCGGCGAATCCTTGTTGGGCCGCGGCCGCGGCCCGGCGCACGGGGGTGTCGGTCGGGAGAGACGCGACGAACGACACCCCGAAGTCCATCCGCAGGACCGGTATCGCGGCCGCCACGAGTGGCAGGACGCAGGCGATCATCACCATGCCCGCGATCTGCCGATCACCGGTGATGCGGCGGGCCAGGCCGTCGAGGACGGGCGAGCTGCGGCGCTCGCTCACCTCCCTCGGCCTGCCCTGACCGCCGGGCCAGAACACGGCCCGGCTGGTCACCGCGAGCAGCGCGGGCAGGAGCGTCAGGCAGACGACGAGCGCAACGATCACCGTCAGGACGAGCGGCGCAGCCAGGGCGCGGAAGAACTGTGCCTTCGCCACGATCAGCACGGCGCTCCCCGCCGCCACCGCCAACCCGGCGGCGGCGACGATGTGGGCCGACCGCGCCGTGGCCCGCTCCACGGCCAGCCTGGGGTCCTGGGTATGGCCGCACTCCTGGCGCATCGAGGACACCAGGAACACGACGTAGTCCGTGGCGACCCCCAACAGCATCGCCACCACGACCGGGCGCAGCTCTGCCGGAGTCGGCAAGTCGAGGATCGCGGCGGCTACCGAGGCGAAGAGCAAGGTCATCAGATAGCCGACGCCGGCCACCACGATGGTGAGCAGCGGAACCACCAGGGAGCGGAAGGCGACGCCGACGATCGTCAGGATCGCCGCGAGGGTCCACGCCTCGACGAGAGGCAGCTTGTCGGAGATGATCCCGCCCTGCTCGGCTCTCGCGGGGACCGAACCGGTCACCCCCACGGCGTTGTCCTGTGGCCCGAAGTAGCGATCGGCATAGCGCTGCGCGGCCCGTCGCTGGCGCCCGACACTGGCGGTCGGGTCGACGAACAGGTAGGTCAGCGCCGTCGTACCGCTCTCGTTGGCGCCGGGGAACAGCTCGAGTGAGTTGCTCAGCGGGATCGCTCCCAAGATCGGGGCGACATCGTCATAGCGGCCCTCGTTGAGGGCCGCGGCGTTGGTGACCGTCCGGGCCTGGTCGTAGACGGACAGGCCGCTCGGATCCCGCTGGACCAGAGTCGTGCGAGCCAACAGCGGGAAGCCGAACTCGTCCAAGGAGCGCAGCTCCGTGCGGATCGCCGGAGTCTCCTGCGTGAGCATGCCCTCGAAGCCGTTGCTGTCCGCCCCTTCGTCCGGCATCCAGATGACCGCTGACACCGCCGCGAGCGCCCAGGCTCCGATGACGACCCACCGGAAGCGCGTGATCAGGCGGGCGTAGGCCGAGCTCCAGCGGCCGAGGTGGGAGTCGCGATCAGGATCGTCGGCGCGACGCACGAGCCGCCCGATCAACTCACGGGCCGAGCGATGCCGAGTCGCGCCAGCTCTGCCTCGGCCAGCTCGCGCGGGTGTCCCTCCAGGTCCTCCCAGGGATCGTTGGTCACGGCGCGGATCTCTGCGTAGCTCAGGTTGGCGACCGCGCGAGCGCCGAGATACCGATCCAGTCCACGATCGTCGGGATGTCGGGCCAACGCCGCGCGAATCGCCCGGATCTCCCGTCTTCGGGCCAGCCGGAGGGGTAGGTACAGCCCGCCGATGGGCGCCATCGGGACGACGATGATCGCCAGGCCCAGCAGGACGGCGAGCTGCCGCAGCTGACCCTTGACCTCGGACCCACGGACCGTCACCTCCTGGGCGGTGGCGGTGACGTCAGCACCGACCGCAGCGGCCTCGTCGCCCACGACCGGGATCGGGCCGAGCTTCATCAACGCCTCGCCGGAAGAATGCAGGGCTGACCCCGAGACCGCCAAGGTGTCTCCGACATCGGCCACCTGCCACAGGCTGAAGCAGGTCCAGCCACCGATGAGCAGCCAGATCGCGAACCACAACAGGCTCAGCGAGTCGAGCAAGCGGATGGTGGAACCATCGGCGGTCCTGGCACTGAATCGCATCAGCCCTCCCCTGTTCGGTGGTGGCATACTACGGCCGACATCATCCGCGAAAGGGATCTGACAGCCATGACCGAAGACAATGCCGAAACGCCTGCGAAACCGCCGTCGGGTCCACGGTCTGGACTGTCTTTGGCCATCTGGCTGCCGGCCGTGACCTTTCTCGCCGGGGCCCTGATCGGTGGCGTTGTCATCGGCGTCGCCTCGGGCTCCGACCCCGACGGTGGAGGCGACGCCTCCACCAACTCCGCGTCTGGCGCCGACGCGACGTCGAGCAGCCAGTCGGCCAACCCGGAGGACACCACGATGGTGATCCCGGCCGCCTGCTCCGAGGCGTCTGACTCCGTGCAGGAGGCCGTCCGGCTCCTGGGCGAAGCCGCCGGCTACGTCCGCGACTTCCGCCCCAAGGAGCTCCGGCAGGTGCTCAACGAGCTGGAGACGACCGACCAACAGCTCCGCGGCCAGGCCAAGGACTGCTCCGACATCGGGGTGACTTCTCCGTAGGCGCAGCAGCGCAGTAGCGGGCGGGCCGCTGGCGTTCGCTCTGGCGGTCAGCCATTGGTAGCATCGCAGCCGCCGTTCCAGGCGAACGGCACTGCGGATGTAGCTCAGCTGGTAGAGCGCGACCTTCCCAAGGTCGATGTCGCGAGTTCGAATCTCGTCATCCGCTCCATCATCACCTGCGCCCCCCCGTCGTGGACGACGACCCCGTCTGGCACCGATCTCGCGACGGCTGGCGCGCAGGGGACTCATGCGCATGTGACTCATGGGGCACCTGAGGTTATCGTGGTGCGAGTGACCACGGCCTGACCGCTCACCCGCGATTGAAGGTGCTTCCCCCATGTTCCGCCGTCGCCCGATCCGATTGCGCCTGCCCCGACCCCGGACGCTGGCCATCGCCGCCCTGGTCACTCTGCTGGCGGCCGCGCCGTTCGTGCCGCGGTCCCAGACCGGCGACGGCACCGCCCGGCGTACGGCGGCCGGCGCCGGCACCCGGCCGACCGCCCCGTCGAGCCCAGCCTCAGCTCCCGGGTCGGCCCGGCTGACTCCGGCGATGCAGCGCGAGATCGACCGGGTGGTCGACTCCGGACTGACCCAGCCGGCCACCCGATCCCGCCCCAGCCCGGAGGCCTTGGTCGCCAGGCAGGTGCGGTGCGCAAGGTTCGAGCAGCTGACCTACTGCCTGCACGTCGGCTGGACCGACCAGGAGCCCGCGGAGCTTCAGTCGCGGCTCGCGACCACCGCCGCCACCCAAGCCCGGAGCACGGCGACCAACGAGACCACCGGCGACCTGGACCCGCTCGCCGACCTCACCCGCACCGCCAGGATGGCCCCTCTCGCTCGCGCCGCCGTCGAGCGCGGCGAGCTGACCGCCGCCGCGCGGGCCGTCGCCAAGGTGTGGACGCTCAAGCACGAGATCCAAGGCGTTCCCTACCCGCGCGGCTTCTGGAGCCGGCACCCCGAGGCCCGCCCGGCCGCGGCATCGCCGGCCGCGTCGTACGCCGCGAAGGCCGGCACCTCCGCCGCGTCCTCGAAGCCGAAGCAGAAGACACTCGCGGACTATCCCAGGAAGGACACCGTCCTGGACCCGAAGCAGACCCGCGAGCAGGTGCGTTCCTACTGGTGCGGGCCCGGCTCCACCCAGATGATCGTGTGGGGCTGGACCGGCAAGAAGCGCACCCAGCGGCACTGGGCCGGCAAGCTCGGCACCACCACCAGTGGCACCAGCATCAGCAGCATCGTCCGGGTGATCAACAACAACACCGGCTGGGACAACAAGGACCGCGCCGGGCCCTACGTCACCCTCGACGTGGCCAAGTGGGGCTACGGCAAGTGGTACCTCCTGCTCGCCCGCCACATCCACGACTACCAGGCACCCCTGGTGCTGCACCCGATCCTGCTCAAGAAGTACTACCCCTACCTCGACGACGACGCCTCGGGGCACTTCCAGGTGGGACGCGGCTACTTCACGCGCAAGGACGGCGTGCGGCTGATCAGCTACTTCGAGCCGTGGAACCAGCGGCGCTTCGACCCGTCGGAGCCGGCGATCAAGCGCGTCCAGTGGCAGAAGGCCTATCGCAGCTATCGCGCCAACCTGGCCCACCCGTTCCACAACATCGGGGTCTGATGCCGCGCTCGCACCTGCCGTCGTACGCCGCCGCGGTGACCCTGCTCCTCGCCCTCACCGGCTGCTCCGGCGCCGCACCGTCAGCGTCACCCACGCCGACCGGCTCCAGCGCCACCGCCACCCCCGGGCCGGGTGGCTCGCCCACGCGGGTGACCGCCGACACCGACCTGTTGGCCTGGGAGCCCGTCCTCGGGCCTGTCGACGACGCCACGACGATGGCCGGCGACTGGACGCTCACGGTGTCCGCGAGCGGCAGGACCGCCACCATCGACGGCCCCACCCCCGTCAGTGTCGAGGCGCCTCGCGGCACCCGCATCAGCGATGCCCTGATCGACAGTGCCTACGCCCTCGTGGTGAGCCAGGACCGACTCGAGGAGCAGCCCTCGACGGCCACCATCGTCGACCTGGCCGACGGCGACACCAGCAAGCTCGACGGGGACTCATCGGTGCCGACCACGACCGGCGGGATCTGGGCGCTGGGCGGGGGTCGGGCCTACTACGCGACCTACGGCGGCCCGGACGGCCGGTCCTACTGCCTGGCGGCCGAGGACCTGGCCCAGGACAGCCTGCGCCAGGTGTGGTGCGCCCCGAAGCGGCAAGGCTTCAGCAACGCGCGGGTCGGCTCGGACGGCACCCTCAGCCTGCTGACCTTCGACAACTCCCAGCCGGCCTGCCGGACCGTGGTGACCCTGCAGGCGGTCGACGACGCCGAGCCGGCGCCGTACGACCAGGCCGAGGCCTGCTCAGGCTGGGAAGGCGTGACCCTCGCCGACTCCCGGGTGTGGACGATGATCCCGAAGGAGAACCGGGTCGAGCAGGCACGGGTGTACGCCGCCGGGCCCGACGGCACGCTCGACCTGGGCGAGGCCACGTCCGGCACCCTGCTCGCCTGCGGCGGGGCCGCGTTCTTCAGCAAGGACGCCGGCGGCGGTGAGCCGGCGCAGGTGCTGCGTTGGAGCCCCGAGACCGGGCTGGACGTGGTCTACGAGGCGGCCGGAGCCACCGAGGGCTTCATCACCGCCCCGTTGCGCTGCGGCGGCGACCACCTCACCCTGACCGCGCTCACGTCCGCCGGCGACGAGCAGGTCACCGCCGCCCTCGGCTGAACCCGCCGGACAAGATCACGGAACGATCACGGAACGATCACGGTCCGATTATGCCCAAAGTAAAGAAGTTGCTAGCGTCCTGAGGATTCCCCGCGGGTCATCTCGGCCCGGACCCCGAAGGAACGGCTTCCCTCATGAACCTGAACCGTCGATCCCTGAGCGTCGTCGCGGCGACGCTCGCCCTCGCCGGCGTCACCGCCGCGGTGCCGGCCGTCGCCGCGCCACCCCCCGGGAGTGCCGCTCCCGCAGTGACCCCTCGGGCCGTAGGCACTCAGCCGACCGTGCTGGCCCGCGCCGCGAAGCACCCTGCCGCCGGGATCGCCTATCACGCCCTCTGGGGCACCCATTACGCCGACAGAGGAGCCATGTTCGACAACCTCCAGCGCATGCACCTCCGATGGGTGCGCATCGGTTTGCCCTGGGCTCTGGTCCAGCCGCGCAAGCCCACCCGGTCGGACTCCGGCTGGAGCGCCTGGGGCCTCAAGCGCGTGGACCGAGTCGTGCGCTCGGCCAACAAACGCGGCCTCACGGTGTCCTTCACCTTCCTCGGGACCCCGGGATGGGCCAACGGCGGCAAGGGACCGAAGTACCTTCCCAACGACCCAGCCGACTACGAGCGTGCCCTGCGCCGGCTGGCCAGGCGATACGCCGGGAAGGCCACCTCCTGGGAGATCTACAACGAGGTGAGCGGTGGGGTCCACCTCAAGGGCGCCACGATCCAGGACTACAAGCAGGTGCTGTGCCGGGCCCACGCGGCGGTTCGGAAGGCGTCGCCCCAGGCGAAGGTGGTGTCCGCCGGGACCGGAATGAACGCCGTCGACTGGGTCAGAGACCTCTACCGGGCCGGGGCCAAACCCTGCTTCGACGTCCTCGCGATCCATCCGTACTACGCAGATCACGGGCCGCTCTGGCCCAGCGGTAAGGTGCCCGGCTGGCTGCGGAAGGTCCGCGAGATGCGCGCCATCATGCGCGGTCACAACGACCTTGCGACGCCGGTGTGGTTCACGGAGTTCGGGTGGAACACCGGGCCGGTGGCGGGGGGCATCTCCCCCGCGCAGCAGGCCAAGTACATCGTGCAGATGTTCCGGGTGACCGACCGCCGCCTGCCCTATGTCCAGCGGTTGTCCCCCTACACCGCACAGGACAAGAGCTCCTCGCCGACCAGCACCGCCCACTACGGGTTCTACACCTTCAACATGGTGGCCAAACCGGTGGTGGCGGCACTGCGGAAGCACTTGGCGCAGCGCAGCTGACCGGCCAGCACACCTAGGTGCGTGGCCCCAGCGACGACAGCCGCGAGCCACGCACCTAGGCTCGGCCTTGTGGAGTTCACCGGGTTCCCCGTCGCGGCACTGGACTTCTACGACGACCTGGAGGTCGACAACACCAAGTCGTACTGGGAGGCCCACAAACAGGTCTACCTCGACGACGTGAAGGCGCCGTTCACGTCGTTGTGCGCCGCGCTGGCGCCGGAGTTCGGCGAGGCCAAGATCTTCCGCCCGTATCGCGACGTGCGGTTCAGCAAGGACAAGACGCCCTACAAGACGGCCCAGGGCGCCTATGTCGCCACGGGTCCTTCGGCCGGCTACTACGTGCAGCTCTCGGCCCGGGGCGTCATGGTCGGCGGCGGCTTCTACGACGCGGACAGCGCCAGGCTGGCGGCGTACCGCGAGGCCGTGGCCGACGGCAAGACCGGCCCCCGCCTCCAGCGCGTCCTGAAGAAGCTGGTCGGCGCGGGCTGGGAGCTGGGCGGCGACACCCTGAAGACCGCGCCACGCGGCTACTCCGCCGACCACGCCCGGATCGACCTCCTACGACACAAGTCGCTCACGGTCTCCAAGTCCTACGGCTTCGACTCGGTGATTCACCAGCCGGCGCTGCTGGACGCGGTCCGTGAGGACTGGCGCACGATCGCGCCGTTGCTGAGCTGGGTCGGTGCCGAGGTCCACGCCCGGGCCGAGCGCTGAGCACGGGGCCCACGACGATGGCAGAGCAGGTGACGCTACGCGACGGCACCCCGGGCTGGGTCTGGCCGCTGCTGCCGACCGACCGCGCCACCTTGATCCGCGAGTTCGAAGCCCTCTCGCCAGAGTCGCGCCGGCGTCGCTTCCTGCAACCGGTGCTGCACCTGTCCGACGCGATGCTGACCCACCTGGTCGACGAGGTCGACGGCATCGACCACGTGGCGCTGGTCATGATGGCCGAGGTCGGCGACGACCTGGTGCCGGCCGGCGTCGCCCGCTGCGTGCGCTACCCCCAGGAGCCCGCTGCGGCCGACGTCGCGGTGACGGTGAAGGACGACTGGCAGGGTCGCGGAGTCGCCACCGCGCTGCTCGAGGTGCTGATGCGCGAGCGGCCGTTGGGAGTCAGCCACCTCCTCACCGCGGTGGCCGCCGACAACCCGGCCTCGCTGGCCATGCTCCGCCGGCTCGGACCGCTGCGCACCTACGACACGACGATGGGGACATTCGACGTCGAGGTCGACCTGGTGCCGATCGGGGTGCCACTCACCCCACTCGATGCCGCCACCCATGAGGTCGTCCACGACGCGGCGCACCGCCGGTTCCGGAGCCGCGACATGGTCTGTCCCTGGCTTCGGCCCGAGCGGTCCGACGGCGGCTGACCACCGCGTCAGTGCGACTGCCAGGCGTCCTCGTCGACGGTCCGTGCGGCCACGTCGGGCGGCAGCGTGCCCGAGGCCAGGTCGCGGATCGAGACCTCCTCGAACACATCACGCAGCGAGTGGCGCGCCGCGATCCAGACGTGCTGCAGCACCCGCGCCGAGGGGTTGTACTCGACCGCCTCGGGCCGCAGTCCGTAGACCGACACCAGCGGCCCGTCGACCGCGCGGATCACGTCGGCCACCGAGACCTCCGCGGTGTCACGCGCCATCCGCCAGCCGCCGGACTGACCTCGCTGCGACGCCACGATCCCGGCCCGGCGAAGGTCGGCCAAGATGGCCTGGAGGAAGCCGTGCGGGATGTCCTGCCGGCGACCCAGCTCCTCGGCGCTCACCGGCGCGGACCCGTCGCTGCCGGCCATCTCGATCAACGCCCGCAGGGCGTAGTCGGCTTTGGCAGAGACGCGCATAGGCGCATTCTCGCAGAAGTCGAGTAAGGCACTGGACTGGGTCGACACAGAGCCCCGGCGTGGGCCAGGTCACACCACGCTGGCGGTGCGGCATCTCCCGAACTCCTTGCGCGGCCACCCGACGCGAGGCAGAATGGATGTTACTGGCGAGTAGCCAACCGGTGCCGTGCGCGCCGTCCACGAGCAATCCGAGATCAGGGGTGGGTCCCGTGAGCCACTACAAGAGCAACCTCCGCGACATCGAGTTCAACCTCTTCGAGGTGCTGGGCCGCGACGAGGTCCTGGGCCAGGGGCCGTTCGCCGAGGTCGACGGTGAGACCGCGCGTGAGATTCTGGCCGAGGTCGACCGGCTGTGCCGCGAGGACCTCGCGGCGTCGTACGTCGAGTCCGACCGCACCCCGCCGGTGTTCGACCCGGCCACGCACACCGCGCCGGTGCCGGAGGCGTTCGCGAAGAGCTACCGCGCCTGGATGGACGCGGAGTACTGGCGGCTCGGCATCGTCGAGGAGCTGGGGGGCACGCCCGCGCCGTCGACCCTGAACTGGGCGATCGGCGAGCTCGTGCTCGGCGCCAACGCGCCGATCTGGATGTACGCCTGCGGCCCGGCCTTCGCCGCCGTGATCCACCGCGCCGGCAACGACCGCGACAAGCGGATCGCCGAGATCATGGTCGAGCAGAGTTGGGGCGCCACGATGGTGCTGACCGAGCCGGACGCCGGCTCCGACGTGGGCGCGGGCCGCGCCAAGGCCACGGCCAACGACGACGGCACCTGGAACATCGAGGGCGTGAAGCGCTTCATCACCTCCGGCGAGCACCAGATGTCGGACAACATCGTCCACCTGGTGCTGGCCCGCCCGGTCGGCGTCGAGGGCGTCGGTGGTCCCGGCACCAAGGGGCTGAGCATGTTCATCGTGCCGAAGTTCCACTTCGACCACGAGACCGGCGAGCTGACCGGCGAGCGCAACGGCGCCTACGTCACCGGCGTCGAGCACAAGATGGGGATCAAGGTCTCCAACACCTGCGAGGTCACGTTCGGCGACTCCACCGTCGGCGGCGGCGAGGCCGCCAAGGGGTGGCTGCTCGGCGAGGCCCACGACGGCATCGCGCAGATGTTCCAGGTGATCGAGAACGCCCGGATGATGGTCGGGACCAAGGCGATCGCCACGCTCTCCACCGGCTACCTCAACGCACTGGAGTACGCCAAGACCCGCGTCCAGGGCGCCGACCTGACCCAGGCTGCCGACAAGACGGCACCGCGCGTCACGATCACCCACCACCCCGACGTACGCCGCTCGCTGATGACCCAGAAGTCCTTCGCCGAGGCGATGCGGGCGCTGGTGCTCTACACCGCGTCCTGGCAGGACCGGGTGATCATGGCCGAGCATGCCGGCGAGCCCGACCCGCTGGCCGAGGCGGTCAACGACCTGCTGCTCCCGATCGTCAAGGGCTACGGCTCGGAGCGCTCGTGGGTGCTCCTCGGCACCGAGTCGCTCCAGACCCTGGGCGGTTCGGGCTTCCTGCAGGACTACCCGATCGAGCAGTACGTCCGCGACGCCAAGATCGACACCCTCTACGAGGGCACGACCGCGATCCAGGGCATGGACCTGTTCTTCCGCAAGATCGTCAAGGACCAGGGCAAGGCGCTGGGGCACCTGGCGGGCGAGATCCAGGCATTCCTGTCCGCAGAGGCCGGCAACGGCCGGCTCAAGGTGGAGCGCACGCTGCTCGCACAGGCGCTCGAGGACACCAACGCGATCGTCGGCCACATGATCAACGAGCTGATGACCGCTGACCCGGCCGCCGAGGACGGCGACCTGCGCAACATCTACAAGGTCGGGCTGAACACCAGCCGGGTGCTGATGGTGCTCGGCGACGTGGTCTGCTCGTGGCTGCTGCTGCGCCAGGCCGAGATCGCGCTGGGCAAGCTGTCCGGCGAGGTGTCGGTGTCGGACAAGGCCTTCTACGAGGGCAAGGTCGCAGCGGCGCAGTTCTTCGCGCACCACAACCTGCCGAAGATCGGCGCCGAGCGGGCGATCGCCGAGTCCACCGACCTGTCCCTGATGGACCTCGACGAGGCGGCCTTCTGAGCGAGGCTCGCGCCCGGGTCGCAGCCGGGTGACGGACACCTACTGGTGTGTACGACGCGTCAGGTGCGTCGTACACACCAGTAGCCGTTTCCAGGGTGTCTCTCAGGTAGTCCTCACCCGGATGCGGCACAGTGCCGGTATGCGAGTGACCGGCATCGTGCTGCTGCTGGTCGGGCTGCTGTTCGGGCTCGACGCGGTCAACGTCGGCAAGGGGGTCATCGACGAAGGGCCCATCGCCTGGATCCTGGTCGGGCTCGGCTGCCTGGTCCTGGTCGGGTCCCGGATGCAGTCCGGTCGCCGCTGACGTCCCTTCCCGGGACGCCGCGGCGCCAGCGAGTCAGGAGCCCTGACGCGTGCCCCACTGCTTCCCGGACGCGGGACGCTGGCGGGAGCCGCCCTGGCCGCGCCCGGCACCCCGGCCGGCGTAGCCGCCCGAGGGGCGGCCGCCGTCGCGACGGGACCCTCCTCGATGGCCCTGGCCCTGACCACCCTGCGGCTTGCGGTCGTACGCCGGCCGCGCCGGCGTCTGCTGACCGGTCTCGACCAGGGTCTCGGCCGTCATCGGCCGCGCCACCGTGCGCACATCGTGGTGCAGGACCTCCACCCCGGCAGCGCGCTGCAACCGCTCGACCGCGGCCGCGAACTTCGGCGTGGTCAGCGTGATGACGGCGCCCCCCAGACCGGCGCGAGCGGTGCGGCCCGAGCGGTGGAGGTAGGCCTTGGCGTCGTTGGCAGCGTCGAAGTGCACGACCAGGCCGACCTTGTCGACGTGGATGCCTCGCGCCGCCACATCGGTGGCAACGACGGCGCGCGCCTGGCCGCTGGAGAAGCGGGCGAGGTTGCGCTCGCGCACGCGCTGGCTCAGGTCGCCGTGCAGATCGACCGCCTCCACACCCTCCTGGGTGAGCGCGGCGGCCAGCTGGACCGCGGCATCGCGAGTGCGGGTGAAGATGATCGTCTTGCCGTTGGCCTCGACCAGGTCGACCGCGGCCGTCACCTTGTCGCGGAACCCGCCGACCATCAGTGTGTGGTGGGTCATCGTGGACACGGCACCCACGCTGGGATCGAGCTCGTGTCGACGGGGGTTGCGCAGGTGACTGCGGACCAGCGTGTCGACGTCGCCGTCGAGCGTCGCCGAGAGCAGCATCCGTTGGCTGCCGGCCGGGGTCAGCCTCACCAGCTTGTCCACGGCCGGGTAGAAGCCGAGGTCACACAGGTGGTCGGCCTCGTCGAGGACGGTCACCTCGATGTCGCCGAAGGAGCACAGACCCCGCTCGAGCAGGTCGTCGAGCCGTCCCGGGGTGGCCACCACGACGTCGGCGCCGCGTCGCAGCAGTCGGGTCTGCCGCTCGTACGGCGTGCCGCCGTACACCGTGACCGTCTTCAGGCCGACGGCCGCGGCCAGCGGATCGAGGGCCCGGGACACCTGCGTGGCCAGCTCGCGGGTCGGCACGATGATGACCGCGCGCGGGTGGCGCGGACGCGAGCGGCGCCCCGCCAGCCGCGAGAGCAGCGGGATCCCGAAGGCCAGGGTCTTGCCGGAGCCGGTCTGGGCGCGGCCCAGCAGGTCGTGGCCGGCCGCTGCATCGGGGATCACGGCGGACTGGACGGGGGTGGGCGTGGTGATGCCCTGCGCGGCGAGCGCGGCGATCATCCGCGGGGCGAGGGACGCGAAGACGGACTGCGGCTCGTCACGGGTGGGAGCCGGATCGTCGGCGGGGTCGAGCATGAGGTCGGCGGTCGGGTCGAGGGCAGGCGCAGACATGCGTCGGCAACTTTCAGTGGTGCGGGTGCATCCGCGCTCGACGCCGCGGGTGCGGGATCGGTGAGCCTGCGAGACACGGTCTCTCCCCCACTGCTGGGGCACCCGATCACTGGTCTCTGCGCGATTTCCTGCCGCGCACCACACCGGGCTTGAAAGACGAGTGGCCATCCCTGCGGGAGAACCACCGGCTGGGCGTGAGTCTACGGACAGGACGCCCGGTTCACCCCATCGGCGGCGCGCCCCGTCCGCCGGCTCAGGGCTCCTGGTGGCTCCGGCGTCGGCCCGCAGTCAGGAGCGCGGCACCGCCGAGCACCAGCAAGGCGGCGAGAGGCAGCAGACCCCGCCATGGCCCGCCGGTGTCGGGGAGCCCCGATCCCGCGCCACTGGCGGGGACCTGCACCGACGCAACCCCGTCGGCCGCCACCTCACTGCCGCCGCCCGAGACCGATGCCACGTTCGTGATCTGCGACCCCGGCTCGGCGGTCACGGCGGTGACGAGACGCACTGTGGCATCCTCGTCCACGGACAACGACCCGTCGTAGGTGCAGGTCACCTTCCGCCCGGCGTTCCGACATGTCCACCCGGCGCCCGAGAAGGACTCGTAGGCGAGGCCGGCGGGCAGCGGGTCGGTCACCACGATCGGCCCGACCGAGTCGTTGGGCCCCTCGTTGGTGACGGTGAGGTCGAACACGGCCTCGGTCCGGCTGACCCGGACGAGGTCCTTGGCGAGCGTCAGCACGACCAGGGGGATCACCGTGACCGGGTCCTCGTCAGCGTTGTCGGTGGTGTCGGTCTCCGCGGAGTCACTCGCCACCGCGGCCGCGTTGATGACCGAGGGGTACGCCGTCGGGCCGACGAGGACGACCAGCTCGATGGTGCTGACCTCGTCCACTGCCAGCTCGCCGTGCTCGCAGGTGACCGCGCCGTCGACCTCGTCGCACGTCCAACCCACGCCGGACGCTGCCACGAACGTCAGGCCCGCGGGCAGCGTGTCCGTCACCGTGACGGGACCCGGGGCCGGGGTCGGACCCTCGTTGGTGATCTCCACGATGAAGGTCCCGTGCCGGCCGACCGTGAAGTCCCCGGCATGGCGCTTGTCGATGGTGAGGTTCACCAGCGGAGCCACCTCGAGGGAGTCCTCGGCGATGTTGTCGTCGGTGTTGGCGTCGGTCGCCTCCGACGCCACCTCGGCCACGTTGACCGCGGCCGGGAAGGCGTTGGCCCGCACCAGCACGGTGACCATCAGGGGACTCGCATCGGTGTCGGGAGCCAGCGGGCCGGTGAGCTCACAGGTGACCTCCGAGCCTGACTCCGCGCAGGTCCAGCCGGCGCCCTCAGCACTGACGAAGTCGAGACCGGCGGGCAGCGTGTCGGTCACCGTCACGGCGTTAGCCTCAGACGGACCGGCGTTCGTCACGCCGAGCGTGAAGGTCAGCTCCTCGCCCACGATGCCCGTGCCTGCATGGCTCTTGACGATCGACAGGTCGGCGTTCTGCACGATGGCGACCGTGGCGTCATCGACGTTGTTGTCCAGGTCGGGGTCGACCGTCGAGGAGGTCACGTCGGCGACGTTCTGCAGGTCCTGCGGGTCGACGCCGGCATCGACCTGGACGATGAGCCCCAGCGTGGGCGCCGCGGCACCGGCCAACAGGTCCCCGGCCAGCGTGCAGGTCACGTCGGCGCCCGCCGCGTCACAGACCCACCCTCCGGTGGCCGACAGGTAGGACATGCCCGCGGGCAGCGTGTCGGTGACCACCAGGGGACCGACCGCGTCCGACGGACCGTCGTTGCGCACGTCGATCGTGAACGTCGTGGCGGTCCCCGCGACGACGTTGGCCGCCGAGTGGGACTTGGTGAGCACGAGGTCGGCCCGGGCCTGGACGTCGAGGGCGGCCTCGCCCTCGTTGTCCGCAGGGTCGTCCCCCGCGGTCGCGGTCGAGACCGAGGCGGCGTTGACGATCCGCGCGCCGTCGGGCACCCCGGCCCCGACCCTCGCCACCACCGTGATGGCCGGCGCGTCGCTGTCAGCGCCCAGAGTGTCGCGGCTGCAGGTCAGCGGCACGCCGTCATCACAGGTCCACCCCGGGCCGCTGGCCGACACCAGGGTGAGCCCGTCCGGCAACGCGTCGGTGACGACGACGGAGTCCGCGACCGACGGGCCGTCGTTGTGGACCACGATCTCGAAGGTGGCCCGCTCGCCGGCAGCGACGGGGTTCGCCCCCGTCACCCGTTTGACCAACGACACGTTGACCAGGTCGGTCACGTCGGTGGGATCGGTCGCGATGTTGTTGTCGGAGTCCGGGTCGTCCAGCGGCCCGTCGACGGTGGCGGCGTTGACCGGCCTGGCCGGCCCGGCGTCGGGCGCCACGTCGGCGATGATCGACAACGGTGGGGCGTCCGTGCGGGCGCCGAGGGACCCGGTCAGGTCACAGGTCACGCGCTGGCCCAGCGCCGCACACGTCCAGGCCGCGCCGCTGAAGCTGTCGAAGCTCATCCCGGCGGGCAGGGTGTCGGTCACGGTGACGGTGGCCGGTGACAGCGACGGACCGTTGTTGCGCACGGCCAGGTCGTAGGTCACCTGTTGACCGGCCACCACCTGACCGGTGTGGCTCTTGGCGATCGACAGGTCGGCACGCGTGCGGACTCCCGTGTCGTCGTCGTCGGTGTTGTTGTCGGTGTTCGGGTCGGACGTGCCGGACCCCACGGTCGCCCTGTTGGTGATCGGCCCGGTGTGGGTCGAGTCGATGTCGACGACGACCTCGACGACCGCCTCACCGTCGTCGGCCAGGGCGCCCACCAGGGTGCAGGTGACGTCCTGGCCGGAGGCGGCACAGGTCCAGCTGCCGGTGACCGAGGTGAAGTCGGCATAGGTCAGCATGCCGGGCAGGGTGTCGGTGATCCGGACCGGAGCCTGAGCAGCGGAGGGACCGTTGTTGCTGACCGTGAAGCGATAGGTGCCCTGCTCGCCCGCGATGAACTCGCCCGACGACGCCTTCTGCAGAGCAAGGTCCGCGCTCGTCGTCGGGTCCGTGGTCACCGAGTCGGCGTCGTTGTCCGGGTTGTCGTCCAAGGGTCCGGCGACCGCCACGCGGTTCGTCACCGGGTTCACCTGGTCGGCCGGGATGCCCACCGTGACGGTGATCTGTGGAAGGGCGCCCACCGCGACCTGTCCGGTGTGGGTGCAGGTGACTTCGCCGGCCGATTCCGCGCAGCTCCAGTCGGTGCCCTCGGCTGAGACGAAGCTCGAGCCGGACGGCAGCGTGTCCGTGACCGTGATCAGACCGCGCGAGACCGAGGGGCCCAGGTTGGTGACGTCGAGGGTGTAGGTCGCCGGTGCGCCGGCGACCATCGCGCCGACCAGCCGCTTGGCGACCCTCAGGTCGGCCTGGGCGTCCACGGTCGCGTCGTCGCTGTCGGCGTTGTTGGTGGTGTCCGGGTCGTAGGTCTTCGCCGAGACGTCGGCAGCGTTGGTGAGGACGGTGCCTTCGACAAGATCGGCCGGAACTCCCGCGGTCACGGTGATCGTCGGGAAGTCGGCACCGGCGGCCAGCGTCTCCGTGGTGTCGGTGCGGGTGCAGACGATCTCGCCGCTGCCGGTCGAGCAGGTCCATCCTGCTCCGGCCGCCACGGCTCCGGTGACCTCGCCGGGGAGGGTGTCGGTCACGGAGAACGGCCCGACCGCGGGGTCGGGGCCGGCGTTGGAGACGGTGACCGACCACGCGAAGGACCCGCCGGCGACCGGGTTCCCGGTGTGGGCCTTGTCGACCGACAGGTCGGCCGAGTCGAGGTGGGCCACAGCGGTGCTGGGCGGCCCGTGATACGAGCCACCGCCTGCCGGGCCCTGGTTCCCGTCGGCGTCCTCAGCAGTGGTGCTCGCCTGGTTGACATGGTCGACGCTGTGGCCGATGCCAGGGTCGGTGACCGCGCCCGGCTGGGGGGTGGCGGTGAACGTGACGACGATCGTGTCGCCCACGGGCAGGTCTGCGATATCGGTCCAGGTCAGGGACTGCACGCTGCCCGACTGCGTGGTCGCCGGATCGATCTGGCTGGCGGCGGCGCCGTCCACGACCACCCGAGCCGAGCCGGCGTCGTAGGTCCAGTTCGGGGGTAGTACGTCGGCGACGTCGACGCCGAGCGCCGTGGCGTCGCCGTCGCTGGTGACGGTGATCCGCCACGTCTTGGCCTCACCGAGGTACGCCAGGTCCCCTTCGACGACGGCCTTGGCGACCGTCACGTGCGGCAGGGCGGCGGTGACGGTCGCGGTGTCCGAGGGACCGTCGTACTCACGCCCACCGGCAGCCGTGCTGGTGTAGCGCGTGATGTCGGCGGTGTTGACGAGGTCACCGGTGAGAGTGGGCGAGGCCAGCCGCGCGGTGTAGGTGAGGGTCCGGGTGTCGCCCGGGGCGATGGGCCCGCTCAGGATCCAGGTGATGGTGCCGCCCCCGGTCGCCGACCCGCCCGCGAGGGTGCCGCCGTTGCTGATCGAGGTGGGGTCGACGACGACTCCGTCAGGCACGGTGTCCACCACGGTCACCTGGTGGGCCGTGCTCACGGCGGCGCCGGCGGCGTTGGTGACGGCCAGGGTGTAGGTCACCGGCTGGCCCGGCTCGGGGGTGGTGTCCGACACCGACTTGCGGATCGACAGCGATGGCTCGGTGACGGTGAACGTCGCCGTCGCGGGCGGGGTGCTGACCGAGTCCCAGGTGGCGTCCACCGAGGTCGGGTCGGGCCCGTCCTCCAGGTTGGACCTCACCTCGGCGCCGTTGGTCCACGGAACCCCCGCAGTGTTGCCGGGGATGTCGGCCACCACGGCCGAGTAGACCACGGTGACGGTGCGCACCTGGGTGTCGGCGGCCAGGTCACCCAGGAACCAGCCGACGGTGTTCGCCGAGCCGGTCAGCGGGGACCCGGCCACGGTGCACGGGGACGTGTCGGCTCGCTCGCAGACCACCGACGTGGTCTGCAGGGTGGCGACGTCGAGCCCGGCCGGCAGCGTGTCGACGACGGCCGCATCCGGGAAGTTGACCCGTGCGGGCAGCGTCACCCGGACGGTGTACGTCGCGCGCTCGCCCACGGCGTGCCTGACCTCATCCACGGACTTGGCGACCGACGGGCCCCGTACTGTCATGGTGTCGGTCGCGATGCGGGTGAAGACCTGCTCGGCGGGGTTGTCGGCGTCCGCCGGAGCCCGTTTGTCGTCGTCGAGGGTGCTCGAGGTCTGGGTGGCCGTGTTGGTGATCGGCAGGCCGCCCGTCGCCGTCAAGCCCAGCGACGCCCGGTAGCTCAGCGTGCGGCTGGTGCCGGGCGCAAGGTCGCCGACGTTCCACTCGATGCGGGTGGTGCCGGTCGCGCAGCCGTCGCTTCCGGTGCTGGGGCCGTAGGACACGGTGCCCTGGTCCGGCGAACCAGACACGATCGCGGTCACGTCGAGGTCGCTGGGCACACAGTCGACGACGAACATGTCGTGGGCGGGTGGGCGACCCGCCCCGTTGCTGGCCGTCAGCGTGTAGGTGACGACGTCACCGATGACGAGCACGTTGTCGTCCTCGTCGTCGGTCTTGGTCAGGCCGGGGTCGGGAGTCACCACGGTGACCGTCGACTCCGCAGTGACCGGGGTCAGGTCCGAGCCGCCGACCGCCGACCTGCTCGTGAACCTGGCGGTGTTCACCAGGTCGGTTCCGTGGGTGTTCGCGCCCACGTTCGCCAGCCGCGCCACGACGGTGACCCGGGCGACGTGGTCGGAACCGGAGCCGTTGGCGTAGGCCGAGGGGAAGGTCAGGGTGCCGTCCCCCGCGTCCAGGCCGAAGGCGGCCGGCAGGGCGGCGAAGGTGGTCCCGCCGTCGGTGGACAGTGCCCCCGTGGCGGAGACGAACGTCAGCCCGGTGGGGATCGGGTCGCGCAGCACGGCGTCGTACACGCTGGTGTGGGACGGGATCGTGGCGGCGATCGTGTAGGTCACCAGCTCGCCGACCACGGCGTCCTGCACCCCGTTGCCGGCCTCGGTGATCGAGGTCACGTGGGACTTGGCGAGGAGGGCCGAGGGGGTGACCACGGTGAAGGTGTCGGTCGCGGCCGGAGCGTCGATCAGGTCGTCGGTCACCGTGGTGTCCACGTTGCCGGCGGGGTGGTGCTGTGCGATCGTCTCGATGTTGCTGGCAGTCGCGAACGACGCGACGGAGGCGGTGTTGGTGTACGTCGTGGACACGCTCGCGCCGCTCGGCACCGTGAGCCGGTAGGTCAGCACCTTGACGGCGCCCGGGTCGATCGACACCGAGTCCGGCAGGTTCCAGCGGACGGCGCTCCGAGTGTCCCGGAGGGCGAAGGTCGGGTGGCCGGGATCGGCGGGATCGGTGCACGCGCCGCCATCGGAGATCGTGGCGGCCGACACCTCGGCGCACGACACGCCCGCGGGCAGCACGTCCCAGACGTCCGGCCCGAGGATCGGCTCGTCGTTCTCGTTCGCGGCCGTGCCGGCGTTCCCCAGGGTCAGTGAGTACTCCAGCACCTCGTCGGCGACCACGCTGGCACCGTCGGCGAGCGGGGTCGCGAGCGCTGTCACCCTGGCGGCGCCCTTCTTGAGGGTGACGGGAGGCGCCGGCGCGATGCCGAGCTCGAGCTTGTCGCGGAGCCCGAAAGCCTGGTCGTCGGTGTTCTGCCAGGAGAACTTGGCGAGGTTCCCGGTGACGTCGGGCTCCGGCGGCGGAGCAGCCTTGGTGACGATCGCGCTGAAGCGCACGTCGAAGTGGCTGCCCGGAGGGCTGTACCGTGCCGACCCTTGCGTGGTCCCGATCTCCCAGCTCAGCGGCTCGGTCGCCGCCAGGGTCGCGGGCTCCGATCCCGTCGCCTCTGCCACCACCGCGCTGCCGGCCTCGTAGCTGAGGTAGTCCGGCAGGAAGTCCACCAGCACGGGGTTGCGCGTCGAGTTGGAGTCGGAGAAGTCCAGCCGGATCCGGAAGCACACCCGCGAGCCCTCGGCGAACGTCAGATCGGCCGCGGGCGAGTCGGCGGGCTCGACGTAGGAAGTCGGGTCGGACGAGCAGGCGTAGGGCGTGACGTCGGGCTGGATCGTCTTGTCGAGTGTCGGCTCGTCGGACTCGAGCCCTGCCGAGGACTCGTCGGAGATGATCACCGGCCCGCTGTCCGGAGTGGTGATCCCAGCGGCCGGGACCGACGTCCCCGTCAGCTCGACGGTGTTCTGGAAACCGTCCCCCGAGACGGTGGGCTGACCGTTGCTTCCGAAGACGCTCCTCATCCGGGCCTGATAAGTGACGGTGAGGACCCCGTTGCGGGTGCTGGCGAGAGGGGTGAAGGTGATGTCGTAGGAGCCGTCGCCGTTGGCCAGCACCGCCGCGAAGCTCGCTCCCGTCGCGGCGAAGCCGGATCCGGCGGCGCACTCCGCCGGGCTCCCCGGGGCATAGTTCTGGGTGGTGCTCAGCGGGCACAGCCCGTCGGGCAGGTGATCGGTCAGCACGATGCCGGACGCGTCGGCGTACTCCGAGAGGGAGACCCGCAGGGTGTACGTCGCGATGCCACCGCCTTCGAAGGCCGACGGCGAGACACTCTTCTGCAGCGCCACGTCCTCCGACGTGACCACCCGGGAGTCGCTGTCGCTCACGGCCCGGCTCGTGCCGGTGACCACTCGGCCCTGGTAGGTGCCCGAGGCCTCGGCGTAGTTGCGGTAGCTGTCCTCGGCAGTCAGCTCGCGCGTCGAGACGCGCGTGTTGTTGTCGAGGTTCGCGGCCTGGCCGCGGCTGGCGGGCGTGGGGGTCGCCCCGGGAAAGGTGGCCTCGTTCGCGCGTTGAGGGATGCCGGCGGCGTACTTGAGGGTCACCACGGCTCCCTGACCCAGGTTCCCCAGGTCCCACTCGACCCTGGTGTAGACCCCGGCCGCCTTGCCCGGAGGGTCCGTCACCGTCTCGACGCTCACCGGCGTCGGGCAGTCCGCGGTGAGGTCGGGAATCGCGTCCAGCCTCGGCGCGCCGGGGTACTCCACGGCGGCGCTGTTGTCGACGTCCCCGCAACCGAGGAACTCCAGCCCGGCAGGGAGGTAGTCGACGACCGTGGCGCCGGTGGTCGACCCGGTGCCACTGTTGCGCACGGTCAGCGTGTAGACGGTGGCGTGGTCGTGAACGCCGCGGAGCAGCTCCTGCTCGGGGCTCGGCTCGGTCTTGTTGATCTTCAACGCTGTGATGCTCGTGGTCACCGGGGACGAGGAGACCGACTCGGTGTAGCCACCCGTCGGGTCCCCCGCGGCATCGAACTGGGCGACCGTCCGCGGGCTGCTGTTGGCATAGACGTCGCCGGTGTTAGTGAATGTGGACCCCACCGGGTGCTCGAGGCTGTCGATGTCGACGCTGAACTCGAGGGTCTTGGCGGCGCCGACCGGGAGGTCCGCGACGTTGTCCCAGATCAGCGTCTGGTGACCGTCGACGGTATCCACGACGATCTGCGGCTCACCGAACGACGACGGCGTGGTCGACCCCGGGAGGTAGGTCACGCCGACCGGGAGCTCGTCGCGGAACGTCAGGTTGTACTCCGGCTCTGCACCGGCCTGCGCGGGGTTGGTGGCGGTGAGGGAGTACGCAGCCGAGTCTCCCGCCAGCACCTTGTCCTGGCCGGACTTGGCCAGGGTCAGCTCCGGGCCGGCGGCGTACGCCGGGGTGAGTGGGAGGAACACCAGAGCCGCGAGCAGCGTGCTCGTGGCAGCAAGAAAACCGGTGGCACGGCGCGCTTGGACGCGTCGGCTCATGGCAGGACCTCCCGAGACGGCGCCATGGTGAGCTGGCGCATATTCGACATGGACGGATCACATACTGCCTCATCATGGCCGCGGCGGGGCGAATTCACCGGTCCCGGGACCTGGGACGACCTTCGGACCGGGGCCCGGACGCGAGGTATGACCGGAGCCGTAGGCTTCTGGGCATGGGCGACGCGGAGGAGCTGACAGGGTACGTCGACATCTGGTGGGGCGCGGTCGACGACTTCACGCATCTGCTGGAGTCACTCGATCCGGCGGAGTGGGCCACTCCCACCGACCTGCCCGGTTGGGACGTCCACGCGGTCGCCGCGCACACCGCCCATCTCGAGTCGATCCTTGCCGGTCACCCCGAGGAGACGGTGGAGATCGAGCCGACCGACCACGTGACCAGCCTGATGCAGGCCTACACCGAGCAGGGGGTCGTCGCACGCCGTGACCGCGACCCCGACGAGTTGATCAACGAGATCCGCGAGAGCGCCACCACGCGGCGTACCTCCCTGCTCGAGGATCCGCCCGCAGACGGCTCCGCGAAGCCCGCCCAGATCTTCGGAGGCGTCGGCTGGAGCTGGCGGACGCTGCTGCGGAACCGGCCGCTGGATGTGTGGATGCACGAACAGGATGTCCGTCGCGCCACCGGGAGAGCGGGCAACTTCCACTCCCCTGCCGCCCGGCACGCCGCCGACTACCTGCTGGAGTCGGTGCCCTACGTCCTGGCCAAGCGGCTGGGAGCGCCTCCGGGCACCACCGTGGTGTTCGCGGTCCGGGGCAGCGACCCCGTGACCGCGATCGTGAACGCCGAGGGCCGCGGGGAGCTGGCCGCGACCGGGCCGGACGCGCCCACGGTGCGGCTGGAGACCGACCGGGAGACGTTTGTGCTCGTCGCCGGTGGGCGTCGGATGCCCGGCCCGGACGCCGTCACCGTGACCGGCGACGCCGACCTCGGGCGGCGGTTGCTGGACGCGCTTGCCGTCACCCCATGAGGCTGCCGACGTTGCCGGGTCACCGGCCCGGGGCCGCCCAGGATCGGACCCTCGCGGACATCCCTGACCTCACCGGGAAGACGGTGCTGGTCACCGGCACCAGTCCCGGCGGGCTCGGCTATGCCACGTCACTCGAGCTGGTCCGGCACCGCGCGCGCGTGGTGCTGGCGGGCCGGTCGTCCTCCAAGCTGGACGCGGCGTCCGCGGCGATCCGCGACCAGGTCGCCGACGCCGACCTGGACCTGCTGCTTATCGACCTCGCCGACCTCACCTCGGTGCGCCAAGCTGCCGGCGAGGCGGCGCGGCTGGGGCCGCTCCACCTGCTGGTCAACAACGCCGGGGTGATGGCGCCGGCGTACCACCGCACCGCGGACGGCTTCGAGCTGCAGATGGCGACCAACCACTTCGGTCCGTTCCTGCTCACCGGGCTGCTGCTGCCACAGCTGGTCGCCTCCGGTGACGCGCGGGTGGTCACCGTGGCCTCGCAGATGCACCGCATGGCCAGGCGGGCGCCCGTGGGCGACCCGCGGGTCGAGCAGGGTCGCTACCTGCGCTGGCCGGCGTACGGCGAGTCCAAGCTGGCCAATCTGCTCTTCACCTTCGAGCTCGACCGCCGCCTGCGCGAGGCCGAGCTCCCGGTGAAGGCGTTGGCGGCCCATCCCGGGTTCGCCGGCAGCCACCTGGTCGTCAACGGTCAGCTGGGGCGAGCCACCGGCCCGGCCGCCTCGATCCTCGATGCCGCCGTCAAGGCGGTCTCCCAGCCCATCACCGACGGCGCACTCCCGACGCTGATGGCCGCGACGGCAGACCTCCCGGGCGGGACGTACTGCGGACCGTCTTCGATCGGCCAGATGCGGGGGCGGCCGACGGTCGTCGAGGCAGCCTCGCCGGCCCAGGACCACGATGCGCAGCGCCGGCTCTGGGAGGTCAGCGAGGAGGCCGTGGGGCTGGCCTACCCCTGAGGCGTCTCCGGGGTGCGCGCCAGCCGTGTGCTGCCGTCGTACACCGCGGCATCAACGCTGGCGAGGGCCGAACATCGGCGTGACCTTGGCGAAGGCCGCCTCTCGGGCGACCTTGGTGTTGCGCGCCGCCAGCAGGAAGGCCTGCTCGAACCGCTCCCGCGCGAAGGTACGCCGCGGCGAGGCCGTCCAGGTGCCGTTGAACAGCCGCTTGGCCGCGGCAAGGGCGTCGGGAGAGCGAGCCGACAGCTCCTGGGCGAACGCCGTGGCCGCGACGACCGGGTCGGAGTCCAGGGCCGTCACCAGCCCGAGGTCGTGCGCCTCCTTGCCCGAGAACATCTCCGCGGTCATCGTGAGCCGTTTGGCGGTGTCGATCGAGGTGAGCTCGGCCAGGCTACGGATGCCCGACATGTCGGGGATTATCCCCCATCGCCCCTCCAGCACCGACCAGGTCGAGTCGGGGGTCGCGTAGCGGAAGTCGGCCGCCAGCGCGATCTGCAGCCCGCCGCCGAGGCAGTGCCCGTGGACGGCCGCGATCACCGGCACCGGCAGCCGCCGCCACGCCCAACACGCCTCCTGGAAGGTGTTGGTGCCCCGCCACGGCCGCGGCACGAACGCCCGGGCCACCCGCGACGGCTCGCGCAGCACCGTGGCGAAGTCGAGTCCCGCGCAGAAGGCATCGCCGTCGCCCGCGAGGACCACGGCGCGCAACGTCTTGTCGGCACGCAGCTCGTACGCCGTCGACACGAGCGAGTCGAGGGTGTCGAGGGTGAGCGCGTTCAGCTTCTCCGGCCGCGAGAGTCGCACCTGGGCGATCCCGGCATCGACGGTGCAGGTGACGGTTCCGGGGTCGCGCGGCATACGTCGAACCTACCGGTGGGTCCCTGTCTCTGCTTCATCTAGGTACCCAGGAGAAGCGTCACTTCCCTAGGTCTGTACGCCTGGTGAAGTGACGCTTCATCTAGGTACCCAGATGAAGCAGAGAACCCAGATCACCCCAACGACAGCGCCGCCAGCGCGGCGTTGACGATCGAGCCGGCATCGAGGTCGGTGGCCGGCACTGCGACGGCGGGGACGCCGAGCGCGGAGCCCAGCCAGCCGAGGGCGTACGGCGCCGCGTCGTGCACCGTGACCATGGGGAGCCCCGGCTCGAAGGCCTGCCGGAGTACGCCGGGCAGCGCGGGCGTGGTCGCGGTCCGGATCCCGTAGCGCAACGTCCGCTGCCAGGCGGCGTACACGAGGTCGGGCGAGACCACGTCCACCAGGTGCACGCGCACTCCCTCCTCGACCAGCTCGCCGGCAGCGGCGACAGCTTCGGGCAGCGTCGATCCACTGGCCGCGATCTGCACGGCGGGCCGCGATCCGCTGCCGCCGTCGATCAGGCGATAGGCGCCACTGAGCACCTGCCCGCGCAGCACCGCGTCGCCCACACGCTCGCGGGCGTCGGCGAACGGCTGCTGCTCGACCGGGCGCCGGCTGACCCGCACGTGCACGGCGCCGCGACCCTCGCCGCCCACCTCCGCCAGCGCGGCGCACAGCAGCCAGTCGACCGCGACGGCGTACGCCGGCTCCAGCAGGGTCAGCTGGGGGACGCCGATGGCGGACTCCTCGCCGGCCAGCACGAACCGCGACCCCGACGCCGCCGCGAGGCTGGCCTCGGCCACCGACGCCAGGCTCTCCACGACCCCGGCGGCGAGCAGCGGCTGACCGGAGATCTCGCGCGCCAGCCCGAGCTGCTCCAGTGTCGGCACCGTGGGGCCGACGCTGTCGTCGGCGACGACGAGATGCCCTTGCAGGGCGGGTTCCCGCTCCAGGGCCCGCAGGCTGCGCAGGAATGCCGCCCTGGTGGAGGTCGGGTGGTTGGCGCTGGCTCCGGTGCCGGTGGGCACCACAGCCGACCACGGGTCCGGGCTCAGCGGGAGCCTGCCCAGGGCCGTGGCCCGGTCAGCCAGCATCGGCCAGAGGTCGGCGGGCAGCGGCTCGCTCTCGTCGAACGCGTCCGCGGGCGCGGGCGCCGGAGTCGGGCGGACCAGGACGGCGTTGACCTTGGTCCGGGCGGCCGCGCAGCGGTCGAACGCCGCGAGGAGCGACTCCTGGTCGTCCCCGCCGAGGTCGCCCACCAGTGCCGCCAGCTCGGAATCGGAGAGCCGGCCGACGAAGCTCCACACCGGCACCGGCGCGCCGTCGAGCAGCGCCAACCGCAGTTCGCCGTCGTCGAGCGAGACCCCGTGTTCGAGGTCGCCGAGCCGGTTGGGCGGCAGCAGCTTCAGCCAGGTCTCAAGCTCGGGGCAGTCCACGAAGGCGGCCGACAGCCTGGGCCCGAACCGCACTTCGGACACACCGCATCCGGCCTGCTGGAGCCGCATCCCGACCCCGTCGCGCGCCTCCAGCACCAGCAACACCGGCGCGGCGTCCGCATCGACGTGGCGGCGCACGAGCGCGAAGAAGTCCTCGTCGAGGTCGGCCCCGCCGAGGATCCCGACGAAGCGGGCCCACGGTCGGGCGCCGAAGTGCAGGTCGACGTGGCGCCGGGTGGCCGCCGCGAGCAGGGTGGCCGGCGGCGCTCCCGACGCGACCAGCGGGTGGCCGGCGACGCCGAGGGCGTCGCGCACCGAACGGCACGCGGAGAGGGCGTCGGGGTGGACGATCACCCGATCGGCCGGCTCCAGGGCGGCGCCGTACAACGCCGTGATCGCCGACACGAGTCCGGCGCTGGCCTCAGCCTCGACGTTGGCGCGGGCATGCCGAGCCACGCGGTCGAGCACGGTCGCGTCAACGACCGGCCGCTCGGCGTGCTTCATCGGCTCCTCCCCCGCGCCGGCCCGAGCAGCTGTTCTGGAGATTCAGGGTGTCACGAGGGGAAGTGTCCCGCAGGCGGACGTGTGGTTCCCACCGCGCGGTCTGGACAGCATGATGTCACCATGACCGGCTCGCGCGCGGGAACCCCCGCCCAACCGTCCGACCTCGTTGACGTCCCGCACCTGGTGACGGCCTACTACACCGGCGTGCCCGATCCGGAGGACGTCGACCAGCAGGTCGCCTTCGGCACCAGTGGGCACCGCGGCAGCAGCCTCACCACCTCGTTCAACGAGACCCACATCCTGGCGACCACCCAGGCCATCTGTGACTATCGACGGTCCCAGGGGTACGACGGCCCGTTGTTCATCGGGCGGGACACCCATGCGCTCTCCGAGCCGGCGTGGGCCTCCGCGCTGGAGGTCCTGGTGGCCAACGACGTGACGGTGCTGGTCGACTCACGCGACGGCTACACCCCGACGCCCGCCGTCTCGCACGCGATCCTGCGCGCCAACGAAGGGCGCACGACCGGGGCCGGCCTCGCCGACGGCATCGTGGTCACGCCGTCCCACAACCCGCCCGGCGACGGCGGCTTCAAGTACAACCCGCCCCACGGCGGCCCCGCCGACAGCGACGCCACCTCCGTGATCGCGGCCCGCGCCAACGAGCTGATCGCCGGCGGGCTCTCGGACATCAAGCGAGTGCCGCTCGGCCGCGCGCGGGCGGCCTGCTCGGCGTACGACTTCCTGGGGACCTACGTCGACGACCTGCCCGCCGTGCTCGACCTCGACAAGGTGCGCGACGCCGGCGTGCGGATCGGCGCGGACCCGCTCGGCGGCGCCGCCGTCGCCTACTGGGGCGAGATCGCCGACCGGCACCGGCTCGACCTCACCGTCGTGAACCCGCTGGTCGACCCGACGTGGCGGTTCATGACCCTGGACTGGGACGAGAAGATCCGGATGGACTGCTCCTCGCCATCCGCGATGGCGTCGCTGATCGCCCGCAAGGACGAGTACGCCATCGCCACCGGCAACGACGCCGACGCCGACCGACACGGGATCGTCACTCCCGACGGCGGGCTGATGAACCCCAATCACTACTTGGCGGTGGCGATCAACTATCTGTTCGGCGGCGCTCGCCCGGACTGGCCCGAGACGGCCCAGATCGGCAAGACCCTCGTCTCGTCGTCGATGATCGACCGGGTCGCGGCCAGCCTGGCGAAGCCGATGGTCGAGGTCCCGGTCGGGTTCAAGTGGTTCGTGCCGGGGCTCCTGGACGGTTCGTTCGGGTTCGGCGGCGAGGAGTCCGCGGGCGCGTCCTTCCTGCGGCGCGACGGCCGGGTGTGGACCACCGACAAGGACGGCCTCCTGCTGGCCCTGCTGGCCTCGGAGATCCTGGCCGCCACCGGACGCTCCCCGAGCCAGCACTACGACTACCTGGCCGGGCGCCACGGCGACCCGGCGTACGCCCGGGTCGACGCCCCCGCGAACCGCGAGCAGAAGGCCAAGCTCGGCGCGCTCTCCCCCGAGGACGTGACCGCCACCGAGCTGGCCGGAGAGCAGATCACGGCGCGGCTGACCGAGGCGCCCGGCAACGGCGCGAAGATCGGCGGGCTGAAGGTGACCACCGAGAGCGCCTGGTTCGCTGCCCGGCCGTCGGGCACCGAGGACGTCTACAAGATCTACGCCGAGTCGTTCCTCGGCCCCGAGCACCTCGCCCAGGTTCAGGACGAGGCCCGCGAGGTGGTCTCCGCCGCTCTGGGCGGCTGATCCCGCCCCGGTCGGGGACCTTCGCCCCGGCCACCCTGAACCGGGCCGGAGCCCTAGGCCCCGGTGGCCGCGTGCTGCATCAGGCTCCAGACGGCTGCCACGTCGGCACGTTCGGTGGGCTCGGCGCCGATCGAGACCCGCACCATCCAGCGGCCGTCCAACACCGACGGAGTGACGAACGCCCGGCCGGAGGCGTTGACCCGCCCCACCCAGGCGAGCGTGTGCTGGTCGAGCGCCTCCTCCAGCAGCCCGGGCGGCTCGTGCCGCAGGCAGACCGTCTGCAATGCGACCGGCGCCAGCACCCGCCAGTCGGGGGTCGAGGCGACCTGGTCGGCCAGCCAGGCGGCGTTGGCGAGATCGCGACGCAGCCGCGCCCGGATCGCCTCCACGCCGTCCAGGCGCAGGTGGAACCACAGCTTGAGCGCCCGGAAGCGCCGGCCGAGCGGGATGCCGAGGTCCTTGTACTGCACGACGTCGTCGTCGACCGCCGACTGGAGGTACGCCGGATTGGTCGACATCACGCGCGCCAGGTGCTCCACGTCGCGCACATAGAGCAGCGAGCAGTCGAGGATCGTGCCGAGCCACTTGTGGGGGTTCCAGCTGAGCGAGTCGGCGCCCTCGACCCCGTCGACCAGGTGGCGGCATTCGGGCAGCAGCAACGCCGAGCCCGCCATCGCGGCGTCGACGTGCACCCACGCCCCATGCTCGGCGGCCACCGCCACGATCGACCGCACCGGGTCGACCGCCGTGGTGCCGGTGGTGCCGACGGCCGCCACGACGGCAGCGGGCCTGCGGCCGGCTGCCACGTCGTCGGCCATCGCGGCGGCGAGCGCCTCGGGTCGCATCGCGTAGGTCTGCGGGTCCACGTCGACGTAGCGCAGGTTGTCGTGTCCGAACCCCGCGAGCAGCACGGCTTTCGGGACCGAGGAGTGCGCGTGCGGTGAGGTGTAGACGACCAGCGGCTGCTCCTCCGCCTGCAGGCCGCCGCGCGCCTCGGCGTACGACGTGGCGCGCTCGCGGGCCGCGAGCATCGCGACCAGACAGGCGGTGGAGGCGGTGTCGTGGATCGCCCCGGTCCACTCCTCCGAAAGGCCGGTCAGCTGGCGCAGCCAGTCGGTGACGACCTGCTCGACCTCGGTCAGCGCGGGCGCGGACTGCCAGGTGATGCCGAGCGCCCCGATGCCTGAGCTCGCCATGTCGCCGAGCACCGATGCGAGCGAGGCGTTGGAGGGGAACCATCCGAAGAACCCCGGATGCTGCATCTGCGTGACGCCGGGCACCACCACCCGGTCCAGGTCGGCCAGCACGTCGGCCCAGGGCTCCGGCAGCTCCGGCGCCGTGGCGGCCACTCCGGCCGCCACCTCGCCCGGCACCACCTGAGCCAGCACCGGCCGCTCCGCCACGCTCGCGCGGTAGTCCGCGATCCAGTCGACCAGCTCGTGCGCGGCCGCGCGGAACTCCTCGGGGGTCATGCGCCCAATCTAGGTCCCGGTCTCCACCGCGCAGCGAGCGATCACCTCGATCGTGCCGACCAGGTCGTCGACGGTCGTGCGCGGGTTGATGGTGCAGAGCCGGAGGACCCGGCGACCGTGGATGACCGTGCTGCTCACCGCGGCATACCCCTGGCGGGTGACCGCGGCCGCGATCCGCTGGTGGCCCTCGTCGTCCAGCCCCGGTAGCCCGAACGTGAGCACCCCCAGGCTGGCGGTGGTGGTGATCTCGAAACCGGCAGCCGCTGCCAGTGACTCGGCCTCCTCGGCGAGGGCGATCCCGCGTTCCACCGCCGACACGATCGCGTCGAGTCCGTAGGTCCGCAGGGTCAGCCAGAGCTTCGCCGCTCGACTGTGCCTGGTCAGCTCGAGGCCGCGGTTGTGGAGGTCGACGGGACCGCCCTGGACATCGGTGAGGTACTCCGGATGCATGGCGAACGCGGCGTGCAGCGCTCCGGGCCGGGCCACCCACAGGCAGGCCACGTCATAAGGCTGGAACAGCCACTTGTGCGGATCGAGCACGAACGAGTCGGCCAAGTCCAGCGCCTCGATGCCACTCCGCCGGGGGGTCAGTGCGGCCGGGCCGCCGTACGCTCCATCGACGTGCAGCCACAGGTCATGCGCGCGGCAGAGTGCGGACAGACCGCGCAGGTCGTCGACGGCGCCGCTGTTCGTGGTCCCGACGGTGGCCACGACGACGACCGGACGGCGATCAGCGGCCAGGTCGGCCTCCACCGCGGCGGCGAGCGTTGCGGGCGCGAGCCTCAGGTCCTCATCGGTCGGCAGCACTCGGACGTCCTCGGCCGGCCAGCCGGTGGCGACCGCCCCGCGCCGGATCGACGCATGGGACTGGTCCGACAGGTAGAGCACCCCGCCCCCGCGCTCCGATTTCGCGGCGATCAGCGCCGTGGTGTTGGCCAACGACCCACCGCTGAGCGCGATCCCCTCGGCCTGCGGCGCGAGGCCGAGCGCGTCGCGCAGCCAGTCGAGCGCGACGAGCTCGAGGGTCGCCGGGCCTGAGCCGCCGCCCCACGTCGAGGCGATGGCCTGCATGCCGACGGCCAACCACTCACCGGCGATCGCTACCGGTGAGGAAGGGCCGGGGACGCGGGCGAAGTACCTCGGGTGGTCCCCGTGCTGCTGAGCCTCCAGCGCCACGTCCGCGAGCAGTCGGAGACCGTCGAGCAGGTCGGCAGGCTCCCGCGGCACCGGGCCGCCGAGGGCAGCGACGAGCTCGTCGTAGGAGCGCTCGGTGACCGCGGGGCGGTCGCGCAACGTGGCCAGGTGCTCCAGGGTGCGGTCGACCACCCAGTACCCGACGCGACGCAGCTCGTCGGGATCGAGTTCGAGGATCTCGGGAGGAACCTCGAGCCCGTGCGGGGAGTCAGTCATGACGGGGCCTCACACGATGTTGAGCTCGCGGACGTGGACGCCCGCTGCGAAGCGCTCGGCGTCCAGGGTCGCGACGTCGACGATGGGGTCGCGACCGAGGTAGAGGTCACGGAGCACCTCACCGACTGCCGGGCCCTGGAGGAAGCCGTGACCGGAGAACCCGGTGGCGTAGAGGAATCGGCCCACAGCGCTCGACTCGCCGATCAGCGCGTTGTGGTCCGGGGTCACCTCGTAGTAGCCGGCCCACCGATGGGCGATGCCGACGTCGAGCAGGTCGGGAGCCCGGTGCTCCAGCGCCGAGGTCAGCGCCGGCAACCAGGCGTCGCTCACGCCCTCGTGGAACCCGAGTGCCTCGGCGGCATACGACATGCCGATCAGCAGACCCGGCCCCTCGCGATGGAGGTACAGCGTCGTCGCGGCGTCGATGGTCATCGGCACGTCCCCCGCGAAGCGCTCGGCCAGGTGCGGCGGCAGGGCCTCGGTCACCAGGATCTGGCGGCGCAGCGGCGCGACCGGCAGGTCGACGCCCGCCCAGCCGCCGATCTCACGGGACCAGACCCCGGCGGCGCAGACGACGGCGCCGGTCTCGACCAGACCGTGCGAGGTGCGGACTCCGGTGATGCTGCCGCCGGAGACCTCGATCCCGGTGACGGCGACACCGGTGCGCACGGTCGCGCCGTGGGCCCGCGCGCCGTCCGCGTAGCCGCTCACGACGTTCTCCGGGCTGCAGTAGCCCTCGCGGGAGTGGTACGTCGCACCCAGCACGTCGTCGAGCACCACGCCGGGATGCAGTGCCCCCGCCTCCGCCGCCGTCAGCAGCCGGGTCGGGACGCCGAGGTCATGCTGGAGGGCGACCGACTCCTGCGCGGCGGCCCACGCCTCCGGCTGGGAATGCAGGAAGAGGTACCCCACCTGGTGCAGGTCGATCTCGGCGCCCGGTCTGGTGGCGAACTCCTCGAAGGCCGCCAGACTGCGCGCGCCCAGCCGGATGTTCACAGGGTCGGAGAACTGGGCTCGAACGCCGCCGGCGGAACGCACTGTCGAGCCTCCACCGAGGCTGTCGCGCTCCAGGAGCAGCACGTCCGGCACCCCCGCCTCAGCGAGATGGAACGCGGCCGACGCCCCCATGACTCCGCCGCCCACCACGACGACGTCCGCGCGTGCGGGCAGCTCGCGCGTCATCCGAAGTTCACGCCTTGCGCGAGCGGGAGCTGGTCGGAGTAGTTCACCGTGTTGGTGGCGCGTCGCATGTAGCCGCGCCACGCGTCGGAGCCGGACTCACGCCCGCCGCCGGTGTTCTTCTCGCCGCCGAAGGCTCCCCCGATCTCGGCACCGGAGGTGCCGATGTTGACGTTGACGATGCCGCAGTCGGAGCCGGCAGCCGACATGAAGGTCTCCGCCTCGCGCTGGTCGAGGGTGAAGATCGACGACGACAACCCCTGCGGCACGTCGTTGTGGAGCGCGACGGCCTCGCCGAGGTCGTCGTAGGTCATGACGTAGAGCAGTGGGGCGAACGTCTCCTCGCGGACGACCTCCACCTGGGCCGGCATCCTCACGACCGCAGGGCGCACGTAGTAGGAGTCCGGGCCGGCCACCTCGACGCGCTCCCCGCCGGCCATCAGCTCCCCGCCGGCCTCGACGGCGCGCGCGATGGCGCCCTGCATGCGCTCGAAGGCCGGCGCGCTGATGAGCGGACCGACCAGGGTTGCTTCATCGAAGGGATCGCCGACCGGCAGCCCGGAGTACGCCGTCGCGATCCGCTCGACGAGCCGGTCGGCCACGCTGCGGTGCGCGATGACGCGACGCATCGTCGTGCACCGCTGCCCGGCGGTGCCCGCGGCCGAGAAGACGATGCCTCGCAGGGCCAGGTCCAGGTCGGCCGACGGCGCCACGACGGCGGCGTTGTTGCCGCCCAGCTCCAGGATCGTCCGGCCGAAGCGCGCGGCCACCCGAGGGGCCACCTCGGCTCCCATCCGCTCGGACCCGGTGGCCGACACGACCGCCACCCGACGGTCATCGAGCAGCGCGGCCGCGTCGTCCCGGCTGACCAGCAGCAGCTGGTGCAGCCCCGCAGGCCCATCGCTCTCGACGATGGCTCGGTCGAGCAGCGCGGCGCAGGCCAGCGACGTCAACGGCGTGAGCTCCGAGGGCTTCCAGATGACGCTGTCGCCGCAGACCAGGGCCACGGCGGTGTTCCAGGACCAGACCGCGGCCGGGAAGTTGAACGCCGAGATCACCGCGACCACACCCGCGGGGTGCCAGGTCTCCATCAGCCGGTGCCCGGGGCGCTCCGAGGGCATCGTGCGCCCCTCCAGCTGCCGCGAGAGGCCGACGGCGAACTCGCAGATGTCGATCATCTCCTGGACCTCACCCCACGCTTCGGAGCGGATCTTGCCGACCTCGATCGTGACCAGATCGGCCAGTTGCTCGTGGTGCTCCTCCAGCAGCCGCCCTAGCCGCTTGACCAGCGCTCCGCGCCGTGGCGCGGGGACCTCCCGCCAGGAGAGGTACGCCGCGTGAGCGGCCTCGATCGCCGCCTCGACGTCGGCCGCGGCCCCGGCACCGACCGAGCAGAGCGCCGAGCCGTCGATCGGCGACCTGGCGGTCCAGCCGGCTCCCTCGGGGAGGACCGCACCGCAGGCGTCGAGGGCGGACCGGGCGCGGGACAGCAGGGCGTCGTGGCGAGTCATGGCGCCAGTCTCGACGCTGCGGACACCGGTTGACCAGGCCCGCTGAGGTTGCGCGGGCCGGCTCCTGGGGGTCAGGGAAGGAAGATGGCAGCGAGACGCGGGTAGCGCGCGGCCATCTCCCCGCTGTCGTCGAAGTCCCAGCCACCGTCGAGCTCCGGAAGCGGCACCTTCGTCGCGCCGGTCGACCATCCGCCCGTGAGCGCGAACGCTGCCGTGGTGGCGGCGGCCTGCATGTCCTCACTGAAGACCTGATCCATGTCGTCGCCGGTCACCACCTCGGCGAGCGAGTCCGGCTCGGCCACGGCGCGCTCGAAGACATCGCGGCCCTGCCCGATGAGCCAGCCCAGGAAGTACTCGAACCCGTCGTCGGAGCAGCCACCGTTGATGACGTACGCCGCGCCCCACAGCGGCCAGCCGTACGCCGTTGCCGCGAGAGAGCGGTAGGCGTGGTCAGCGTCTCGGACCGCGTCGACACCGGCCTCGGTCAGCAGTCCCGTCAGCGCGGCCGCGACCGCGTCGGCGTCGGCGTCGGCTGCTCGGGCGCGTGCCTGGTCGATCAGGGCCCAGTAGGCATCCACCGTCATGAGCGAGAGTGTGGCACGGCTCAGGCCGCGACGCGCTCCTGGACCGGGGTGGCCTTGGCGGCCTTCGCCTCACGCGCCTTGCGCGCCTGCTGGACCATCCGGGCCTGGGCGGCCCGACGGACCCGGGGTCCGCCCTTGACCATGCCGTAGAGCAGCTTGAGCTGCGAGGGCAGGTTGCGCGGGGTCGTCGTGTCGAGCCAGCCGTTGGGGAGCGAGAGACGGACCACCTTGTGCCACGCGGAGTAGACCTGCGGGATGAGCGGCCGCGAGCAGTAGGTGAGGCCGTACTTGTCGAACAGGGCCTGCACCTGCGGCGCCACCTCGGCGTACCGGTTGGACGGCAGGTCGGGGAAGAGGTGGTGCTCGATCTGGTGCGACAGGTTGCCGCTCATGACATGCACGGCCTTGGAACCGGAGATGTTGGCCGAGCCGAGCATCTGGCGGACGTACCACTCGCCCTTGGTCTCTCCCTCGATCGAGCGCTTCTCGAAGGTCTCGACACCTTCGGGGAAGTGCCCACACATGATGATCGAGTGCGACCACACGTTGCGGATGACGTTCGCGACGGCGTTCGCCGCCAGGGTCGGGAGGAAGGAGCCCGTGGGGAGCGCCAGCAAGGGGTGGACGAGGTAGTCCTTGGTCGCCTGCTTGCGGATCTTCTTCACCACGTTGCGGGCGTTGCGGCGGAACTCCGGGTCCTTGGTGCGCCCCGACTTCACGGCGCCGCGCAGCTCCAGGTCGTAGGACGCGATGCCGTACTCGAAGAGCAGCATGTTGACGAAGTTGTAGAGCGGCTGGCCGAGGCTGGCCGGGGTCCAGGTCTGGTCCTCGTCGACCCGCATGATGCCGTAGCCGAGGTCGTTGTCCTTGCCGATCACGTTGGTGTAGGTGTGGTGGACCTCGTTGTGGCTGTGCTTCCACTGCGCGGCCGGCGTGGCGTTGTCCCACTCCCAGGTGGTCGAGTGGATCTTCGGGTCGCGCATCCAGTCCCACTGGCCGTGCAGGACGTTGTGGCCGATCTCCATGTTCTCGAGGATCTTGGCGACGCCGAGGCCGGCGGTGCCGACCAGCCAGGCCGGCGGGAAGATCGAGAACAGCAGCACGGCGCGGGAGCCGAGCTCGAGGTAGCGCTGGCTGGCGATGACCTTGCGGATGTACGCCGCGTCGTCGGCCCCGCGGCTGTCCAGCACCGACTGCCGGATCGCGTCGAGCTCGCGCCCGAGCTGCTCGATGTCCTCGGCGGTCAGGTGGGCGATCGGGTTGTCGGGCTTCTTCTGGATGGCGGTCATGGGGAGGCTCCTCGCGGCGTGCGGTGGCTGAGTCGGCAGGTGGCTGGGTCGGGGGGGTCTAGTGGTCGAACTCGCACGGCCCGGCGGCCGCGTTGATGCAGGTCTGGACGATGACGTTGTCGCCGGGAGCGGCAGTGGTCACGGCCCCGTTGCGAAGGTCGCGCACGGCGCCCTCGCGCAGCGGGAGCACGCAGCCGAAGCAGACGCCCATCCGGCAGCCGCTCGGCATCAGGACACCGGCGTCCTCGGCGGCGTCGAGGATCGGCGTCGCCCCGTCGGCGTCGACGGTGACTCCGGACCCGGCGAAGGTGACGCTGCCACCCTCACCCACGGCCACGCGAGAGACCCGGAACTGCTCGGTGAGGAGCGTCAGGCCGGCCGCCTCATGATGACTCCCGAGAGCATCCAGAAGACCGGCCGGGCCGCACGCGAACGTGATGCGTTGGTGCAGATCCGGCACCAGACTCTCGAGGGAGTCGACGTCGAGGACTCCGTGGACGTCGTCGTACCTCGCGACCAGGCGGATCGCTCCGGCGGCGTCGAGTGCCTTGAGGTCGGACAGGAAGATCGAGTCGGGCTCGCTGGGCGCCACGTGCAGGACCGCGATGTCGTACGCCGTGGAGCGCGCCGGCCGCAGCACGCCCTGGTCGGTCGACGGGAAGAGATTGCGGAGCATGCCGATCACGGGGGTGATCCCCGACCCGGCGGTCACCATCAGGAACCGTCCACCCTTGGTCGGCAGCACGAACTCGCCCGCGGCCTGCTCGAGGTGCACGAGCGTGCCCGGCCTCGCCTCGCGGACCAGGTAGCCACTGACGACACCGTCCGGCACCGCCTTGACGGTGATCGAGAGGTGCCCGTCCGCCCGGGGGCCGTGGGTCAGGGAGTAGGCGCGCCACTGCCGGATGCCGTCGACGTCGACACCGACGCGGAGGTACTGGCCGGGAGCATGCCCGGCCCAGTCGGCGCCCGGCTTGATCACCAGCGTGGCGGCGTCGGCGGTCTCGGGGACCACCTCGACGATCCGCCCACGCAAGGGGGCACCCGAGCGCAGTGGCGCGAACAGGTCGAGGTAGTCGGCCGGCAGCAACGGGGTGGTCGCCGCCTCGGCGAGCTTCAGGGCGCGCGTGCGCAACGGCGGTCGGGCCGGCACAGCGGTCGCAGTCATAGCGACCATGATGCCTGACCTCTTGGGGTAATACATGACCACCAGAAGTGAATCTAAGTGCCTTGATTTGTTCTTTCCGAACAAGCACACTGATCGACATGCCCCTGACCGACCCCGCTGCCTCACTCACCCTGGACCCGGTGGTGATCGCCGACCTGCAGGCGCGACTGCCTGAGGTGGCCACCCACACGATCGTGGCGGTGATGGAGGAGGTCCCGGCCTACGCCGGCCCGTTCGGCGGCCCGATGGGCAAGACGATCGAGCAGGCGGTGCAGGTGGCCCTCGCCGGCTTCCTCAAGCTGGCCTCCTCGGGTCGGATGGGCCGCACCGGCACCCCACTGACCCCGGCGCTGGACGGCGCCTACTCGCTGGGGCGCGGCGAGGCTCGCAACGGTCGCAGCGCCGACGCGCTGCTGGCGGCCTACCGCGTCGGCGCCCGGGTGTCGTGGCGGGAGCTGTCGGCGTCACTGGTCGACCACGAGGTTCAGGCGGCGACCGTGGCCTCCTTCGCCGAGCTGGTCTTCGCCTACATCGACGAGCTGTCGGCCGCGAGCGTCGCCGGCCACGCGGACCAGCTGGAGAGCACCGGTCGTCGACGCGAGCGGGCGCTGGAGCTGCTCGCCCTCGCGCTGCTCCGCGGCGACGACGTGGACGTGCTGACCGCGGCGGCCGAGCGCGCCGAGTGGTCGCCGCCGCGCACGCTGACGGCCGTGCTGCTCCCCGAGGCCCAGGTCCGCCCAAGCCGCGCGATGCTGCCGCAGTCCGCCCTGGTCGCCGGCGAGGCCCCCGACCTGGCCGAGTCGGGCACGGCCGTGCTCCTGGTGCCCGATGTCGATGGCAGAGCCCGATCGCGGCTGCTGCGAGACCTCGGCGGCCGGCATGCCGTGGTCGGTCAGGCGAGCCCCTGGCTCGACGTACGACGCTCCTACACGCGCGCCCTGCGGGCCGCGGCGATCGCCGGTGGGCCGGACGCCGTCGACACCGACGAGCACCTCGCCCAGCTGGTGCTCACCGCCGATCCGGACGCCCTCGCCGACCTCCGCAGCCGGGCCCTGGCGCCGCTGAGCGGGGTCCGGCCCAGCACGGCCGAGAAGCTCGAGACCACCTTGCGCTCCTGGCTGTTGCACCACGGCCGGCGCGAGGAGGTGGCCGCCGAGCTGTTCGTCCACCCGCAGACGGTGCGCTACCGGATGGGTCAGCTCAGAGAGCTGTTCGGCGACCAGCTGGAGAAGCCGGCGACCGTGCTCGAGCTGACCGTGGCTCTCGCCGTCACCGCCGAGGACCCAGTCCCCGAGGCCTGACCACCCGAGCCGCCGGCACCTAGCCGGCCCAGGAGCCGGCCACCAGGGTCCCGCCGACCCAGGTGGCGGCCACGGGCATGGCCCGCAGCCGGGCGGCCTGATCCGCCGGCTGGCCGGCGGCCATCGGGTCGTCCTCGATCAGCACGAGATCGCCGGGCATCCCGGCCCGCACGGTCCCCCGACCGTCGACGGACGCCGCCAGCGCCTCACGCACGGTCAGCGACTCCTGCGGCTGCCAGGCGGGCCGCTCGTCGCCGCTGCGGTGCACGGCCGCGCTCATCGCCAGCCACGGGTCCAGGGGAGCGACGGGAGCATCCGAGCCGAGGGCCAGCTCGACCCCTGCGGCCAGCAGGGAGCGGAACATGTAGGCCCGGTCGGCGCGGTCGGCCCAGCATCGGTCGGTCACGTCGCGGTCGTCGACGAGATGCCAGGGCTGGACGCTCGCGCGCAGTCCCAAGCGGGCCATCAGCGGCAGGTCCTCGCGGCGTACGAGCTGGGCGTGCTCGACCGAGCCGCGGGCGCCGGAGTCGGCGTACGCAGCGAGCACCTCGGTCACGGCGCGGTCACCGATGGCGTGCGTCGCGACCTCCAGACCGCCGTCGGTCGCCTGCGACATCAGCGCGCGCAGCTCCTCGGGTCCGTAGTTGGCGGCGCCACTCCCACCGCCGTCGCTGAAGGGCTCGCAGCACCAGGCGGTGCGGGTGTTCAGCGACCCGTCGGAGATGATCTTCAGCGGCCCCATCGTGAGCAGCTCCCCGGCGCCCGGCAGGACGTCACCCGTGCGCAGGCCGGCGCCCAGCACCGCCTCCAGCGTCTCCGGGTACGCCGACGCCCGCACCCGCAGCGGACCCGGCAGCCGCGCCGACCAGTCCTCGAGCCGCATGCCGAACTCCAGGTCGACCAGGCCCACGACACCACGACCGGCTGCAGCCTGCTGGGCGGCCAGCAGCGCTGCGGGCGGGGGCGCGGTGAGCGCAGCCAGGTGCGGGTAGGACGCGAACCACTCGGTCTCGGCCACCACGCCTTCCCGCCAGGGCAGCCCGAGCGCAGTCAGGGCGGCACTGGACAACCAGGCGTGGTGGCCGTCGCCGCTCACCAGCGCCACCGGTCGGGGACCCGCGATGGCGTCCAGCGCCGCGACCGTCGGCTGTGGCTCCCACGGCACCGACCGGTGACCCCAGCCGACGACCCAGCCGGAGGCCTGCTCCCGCAGCCGGCCGGTGACGCCGGCGAGCGCTTCTGCGACGGACCGAGCGGATCCCAGGTCGAGCCGCGAGGCGGTCGCCGCCCACTGCGGCAGGTGCACGTGCTGATCCCAGAGCCCGGGGATCAGCCACCGCCCGTCGGCGTCGAACTCGGCGACCCCGGCGGGACGGTCGAGGTCGCGGCCGACCTCGACCACCACCCCGTCGGCCACCCTCACGTCCACGGGATCGGGGCCGTGACCGGTGCCCGGCTCGATCTCCACGATGCTGGCCCGGCGCAGCACGAAGCTGGTCATGGCCACAACGTAGCGACTCTCGGGCGTCCCACTATCCTGCGACAGTGACCTGGCGGGGACTCGGGGCTGTGCTCCTGTTCATCCTGGTCGGCGGGGGAGCCGGCTTCGGTGTGTCGACCCTGCTCGACCGACCGGCGCCGGCCACGGGGACGCCCCAGCCGCTCGCCGCAGCGAACCCGTCGTACCCCTACACCCCGCCTCTGGAGGTGCTTCCCGACCCGACCGAGCCGGGCCCGCTCCAGGCACCCTTCAAGACCCACGAGGACACGCTGGGCGGCGGCCCGTTCGCGGTGACGTTCCCGGTCCCCGTCGGGTGGCAGCGCACCAACACCGCGCCCGGAGAGGCCCGCTGGACCTTGCGAGACAACCCGCGGAACACCTACTCCGTGCGGGTGGAGCTGGTCGGCAGCCAGACCCGGACCCCGAGCAACATGATCTCGCTGCGGGTGAGCGACCTGCAGAGCGCTCCCGCGATCTCGGACTTCCGGTCCCTCGACGTCAGCGACAACCAGCTGATCTTCAGCTTCGTCCAGGTGCAGCACCGCAAGGTCAGTGTGATCCGGTGGGTCTCACCCCGCGGCGGCACCAACGCCGAGGTCGAGATCGCGGCCACCGGTCGCGAGGTCGACCGCGGCGGCCTGGAGGCCCTGGTCGGCCTGCTCGCGGCGCAGGTCCGACCGGCGGAGTTCTGAGGCGGCCTAGAACCCGTGGGTCCGAACGCTGTCGAGCACCTGGTTGGCCACCGCTTGGCTGCCGCTGCGAACCTGCACCCACAGCAGCCGTCCCGGCGTCAGCCGCACCACTCGCTCGACGACGACCCCGGGGCAACCCGTCCACACCACGGTGACCAGCGGGTCGCCGTCCTTCTCGTCGTCGGTGCGGCTCGGGCTGCCCTCGCACTCCGCGTGGCCGGGGACATCCGCCGGGAGGCCGTCCCCGGGGAGGATGCCGACGAAGACGCCTTCCCCGGACTCGCCGGGATCGACCCAGTCCTGCGACGTGCCGGACGCGATGCCCGGGAAGAGCGACTCCTGCCCCGGTGGCTGCCACGCCTGCGTCGAGCGTGTCTGCGTCCACGACCGGGGCACTGTCACGCTCAGGGAACCGGAGGCATCGCTGAGGGTCAGGCCGGGGGCCACGGCCCGCTCCGCGACCACGCCGAGCAGCGCCCCCAGCACCAGACCCGCCACGGCCGCCAGGGCGCGGGCCGGGCCCGGCCAGCGACGGAGCGGCGGCGGGGTGTGGGCCTCGGGCTGCGATGCGACGGGGCGCGCCGCATTCGGCGGTGAAGGTCGGCTGCCCGGTTGCGTGAGCTCCGGGTCGGCTGGGATCCAGGCCTCGGGCCACTCCGGGCGGGCGTGGGGATGGTCGGCGACAGCCTCGGTCAGCACCGACAAGAAGTCCGCGATTCCAGGCCACCGGTCTTCCCGCACCGGTGCCAGCGACCGCAGGACGGCCGCCTCGATGCCTGCCGGCAATCGCGGGTCCAGCGGCGCCGGTGCCGGCGGGCTGGTCGCCGCAGCCAGCGACGCATGGGCGTACGGCGGCCGCCCGGCCACCAGGAGATAGGCGAGGGCCCCCAGGGAGTACTGGTCCGATCGCTCGTCCAGGGACTCGCCACGGGCCTGCTCGGGGGAGACGTAGGACGGGGTGCCCCCGATCATCGTCAGCCGGGAGGTGGCCTCCATCGCCTTCCCCAGACCCAGATCGCCCACCATCGACCGGACCTCCCCGTCGACGGTCCGGAAGAGTACGTTCGCCGGCTTGACGTCACGGTGCAGCACCCCGCGCTGATGCAGCGCCTGAAGCCCTGCGCCGACCTGCCTGATCACGCCGATCGCCTGTCCGAGCGGGAGCCGCGACAGATCGAGCCGGTCCACCAGGTTCCCCTGGTCGGCGTAGGCCATCACCAGGTAGGGCCGACCGTCGTCGAGCTGCCCGGCGTCGTAGACCGGCACCACGTGCGGCGACTCGACCTTGCGCAGGAAGCGTCCCTCCTCGACGAACCGCTGCCGGACATGCAGGTCTACGCTCCAGTTGTCCGCCAGCACCTTCACGGCGACCAGCGAGTCGAGCTCCTCGTCGTAGGCGAGCCACACCGTGGCGAAGCCGCCGGCGCCGATCCGCCGACGCACGGCGTACCGCCCGAGACGTGAAGGTGAGGGCACCCCGGCATTATGGTGCAGAAGGCAACGGCGACGACGGGAGGCCGGGTGAACCACGGGGTGAACCACGGGGTGGGCCACGGGGGAATCGGCGCGACCGCCGACGAGATCGACGATCTCGCACGCCGCGCCCAGGCCGGGGACCGCGCGGCGTTGGAGGACCTGCTGGCGGCAGTGCGGCCGCGCGCGCTCAACGTGTGCCGCGGGGTGTTCCCCTACTCCCCCGACGCCGAGGATGCCTGCCAGGAGACGCTGATCAGTGTGGCCGGCAAGATCGGCACCTGGAACGGCCGCGGCCGCTTCACGACCTGGCTGCACGTGGTGGCGCTGAACGCCGCCCGGTCGGCGTACCGCCGGATGAAGCGCCAGGCCGTCGCCGCCGACACCGAGCAGCTCGAGCGTCCCGATCCGCGCACCACCAGCGTGATCGCGGGCACGCGGCTGGACCTGCTGGAGGCGTTCGAGGTCCTCGAGCGTGATCACCCGCAGTACCTCCAGCCGCTGATCCTTCGTCAGTACGGCGAGCTGACCTACGACGAGATCGCCGAGCAGCTCGGGCTGCCGGTCGGGACCGTGAAGGCCCAGGTGCACCACGGCCGACGGCTCGCCCGCCCGCTGCTGCGAGGCGACTCGTGAGCGCGGTGCTGCGGCCGGTCGAGCCGCGCGACCACGCCGCGGTGCTGGCGCTCAACGACCTCTACGTCGAGCTGCTCTCACCGATGGACGAGCTGCGACTGCGCGAGCTGCTCGGCATGGTCGACCGGGCCGATGTGGTGGACGTGAACGGCGCGGTGGCCGGGTTCGTCTTCACCTTCGGCCCGGGATCGGCCTACGACTCCGCCAACTATCGCGAGTTCTCCACGCGCTTCGACGCTGACTTCTACTACCTCGACCGGATCGCGATCGACGAGAGCTTCCGGCGCCGCGGCCTCGCCAGCTTCGTGTACGACGAGGTCGAGCGCGTGGCCGCGCCGTACTCCCGGCTCACGCTGGAGGTCAACACCGAGCCACCCAACGAGGCCTCCCTGGCCTTCCACGCCCGACGCGGCTACCTGCAGGTCGGCGCCCTGGCCGTCGAGGGTGACAAGGCCGTAGCCCTGATGAGCAAAGAGCTGGGATGAGCCCGGTCGAGGCGATGTGGACGGCCGACCGCGCCAGCCGGTCTCTCGGCATGGAGTTGCTCGAGGTCGGCGACGGACGAGCCCGGCTGCGGATGACCGTGCGCGCCGACATGGTCAACGGACATGGCATCGCCCATGGCGGACTGGTGTTCAGCCTCGCCGACTCGGCGTTCGCGTGCGCCTGCAACTCCTACGGCCCGGTCACGGTCGCCCACAGCGCCTCCATCCGGTTCCATCGGCCGGTGCCCGAAGGGACCGAGCTGCTCGCCACCGCCGTCGAGCGCAGCCGTGCGGACCGCCGCGGTGTCTACGACGTCGAGGTGAGCGACGGCGACGGGATCGTCGCGACGTTCGAGGGACATGCCACGACGCTGCGCGACCCGAGTCGACCCGCGGAAGCAACATGAGATCCCAGGCCATCGCTGTGGCGCTGGCTCTCGCCCTCGCGGCGGGCGCGTGCACCGGCCAGCCGGCGCCCCAGGATCCGGCCGAGCCGACCGTCCTACCCCTGCGGCCCAAGGATCTCGGCGAGCTTGCGGCTGCCGAGAGCGACCCGGTCGAGGACAGCGTCTACCCCCAGGTGGGCGACCCGTCCGTCGACGCGCTGCACTACGACCTGGACCTCACCTGGGACCGCCGTGCCCAGCGGTTGGAGGGGCAGGAGACGCTGAGGTTCCGGGCCACCACCACCGGCGACTCCTTCCAGCTGGACCTGGGCGCGCCACTCGAGGTCGGCACCGTGACCCTGGACGGGGTGCCTGTCGTGGCCGAGCACGACGGGAAGGACCTCGTGATCCAGGCTGCCGTGCTGGCGGACCAGGAGTACACCCTGGAGCTCAGCTTCGCCGGCACCCCCGAACCGGTCCGGGCGCCGACGACCAGGTCGGACTACTCGACCACCGGCTGGACGGTCGCCAAGTCCGGCTCGGTGTGGACCATGCAGGAGCCCTTCGGCGCCTACACGTGGTACGCCGTCAACGACCAACCCTCCGACAAGGCGCTCTACGACTTCACGGTCCGCGTCGGTGCCCCCTGGGTCGGCGTCACCAACGGCACCCTCACCTCCCGGGAGGTGGTTGACGGACAGACGGTCACGCAGTTCCACCTGGCCGAGCCGGCCGCGTCCTACCTGATCACGATCGCCATCGGCGACTACCGGGTCCGACGCGACCGGACCTCCGGCGGCACCCCGGTCGCCTTCTGGGCGCTGCGTTCCCAGAAGGGCGCGTTCCAGGACCTCAGCTTCGGCACCGAGGCGATCGAGTGGGTCGAGGGCAAGCTCGGGCCCTACCCCTTCTCCAGCGCCGGGATCATCCTCACGGAGTCGCGCAGCGGCATGGAGACCCAGACGCTGGTGACCCTGGGCGACACCCGCTACATCAGGTCCAAGCCGGTGATCGTGCACGAGCTCGTCCACCAGTGGTACGGCGACCTGGTCACGCCGACCGACTGGAGCGATCTCTGGATGAACGAGGGCATGACGACGTATCTCCAGCTCGTCTACGAGGCCGAGGACGGCGGCCGCACGATCGACAGCGTGATGACGGACCTGCGGCCCTACGACCAACAGCTGCGCGACGAGGCCGGCCCCCCCGCCGACTACGCTCCGAAGTCCTTCGGCGAGGGCAACGTCTACTACGGCCCCGCGCTGATGTGGGACGAGCTGCGGCTCAAGCTCGGCGACGAGGAGTTCTGGCGGCTGGTCAAGGCGTGGCCGCGCGCGGTGGCGTATGGCAACGCGGACGGCGAGCAGTGGCTGGCCTGGTGGGAGGAGCAGACGGGGCAGGAGCTCACGGACTTCTTCAACGCCTGGCTGTACGGCGCGACGACACCGAAGCGCGACTCCCGGTGATGAATGCCGAGGTACGGCTTGACTCTTGCTCAAAAGTACGTACATTGATACCCCTGGCGGTATTTCTGAGGAGGACTCGATGCAGATCACCCCGTTCCGCACTCCCGGGCTGGGCGACCAGAGCTATCTGGTCGAACACGAGGGCAAGGGCGTCCTGGTCGATGCGCAGCGCGACATCGGACGGTTCCTGGACGCGGCGGCCGAGCGCGACATCGATCTGCGCTTCGTGCTGGAGACGCACCTGCACAACGACTACGTCTCCGGAGGTCAGCAGGCTGCCCTCAAGACGGGCGCCGAGCTGGTGCTGCCGGCGGCCTCGGCCGCGGCGTACCGACACACGCCCGCCTTCCACCTGGAGGACCTCGAGGGCGAGGACGGGCTGACGATCCGCCCGATCCACACCCCGGGCCACACCCCCGAGCACACCAGCTACCTGATCCTGATCGACGGCAAGGAGGTGGCGCTGTTCTCCGGGGGCAGCCTGCTCGTCGGTTCCGCCGGCCGGCCCGACCTGCTCGGCCCCGAGCGCGCCGACACCCTGGCCCGGCTGCAGTACCTCTCGCTCCACCGGTTGGCCCGACTGCCCGGCGATGTCGAGCTGCTCCCGACGCACGGCGAGGGCTCATTCTGCACATCCTCCGGCGCCGGCAAGTACACCTCGACGATCGCGGAGGAGGTCGCCTCCAACCCGCTGCTTGCCTACGGCTCGCCCGAGGAGATGTCCGAGGCGATGCTGCGCTCGCCGATGCCGATTCCCGGCTTCTACCGCTACATGGGTCCGGCCAACACCCTGGGGGTGCGTCCACTGCCCACCCGCGCGGTTCCGCGGATCCCCGTGTCGGAGGTCGAGGGGCGCACCGATGTCCACATCGTCGACATGCGGCCCCGCGAGGACCAGGCCAAGGGCGTCCTGAAGGACACGGTGGCGGTCGAGTTCGCCGACGACTTCGGATCCTGGGTGGGCTGGTTGGTCCCCTACAACGAGCCGATCGTGATCGTGGCCAACCCCGACCAGGACGTCGAGGCAGCAATCACCCAGCTGGCCCAGATCCAGTTCGACAACGTCGTCGGCGTCGTCAACGACGTCTCCGGCGCGACGCTGCACTCCGACTTCGAGCTGGTCGATGTCACGGCGGCGCGTGCGCTCGCGGCCGAGGGCGACATGCAAGTGCTCGATGTCCGGATGCCCAACGAGCGGGCCGAGGGTCGCTACCCCGGTGCCGTCGAGCGCTTCGTCGCCGACATCTACACCCAAGGCATCCCGGCCGAGCTGGACCGCAAGCGTCCGGTGCTCATCGCCTGCGCGAGCGGCAAACGCGCCGTGATCGCCGCCAGCCGGCTGACCGCCCACGGCTACGACGTCCGGGTCGTCAACCCCGGCGGCATCCCCGACCTGCTCGCCGTCTGACCACCACCCATTCACCCGATCACCCGATCATCTGCCTACCCCACAGAAGGAGCACCCCCATGACCGAGGTCCGCGAAGGCCAGGCCGTCACTGTGGGTCAGGCGCAAGAACTGATCACCAATCCGGCCACCCTGGTCATCGATGTGCGCAGCCCGGGTGAGTTCCTCACCACCCACATCCCCAACTCGATCAACCTGCCGGTCGACCAGCTCGACCCGCATCTGCGACGGATCGTCAGCGCCGCAGGCGGCACCCTCGTGCTGGTCTGTCAGGCCGGCGGCCGCGCCGAGCAGGCGGCCGGCAAGCTCGGGCAGGCCGGCCTGAGCGACATGGTCGTGATCTCCGGAGGCATGAACTCCTGGGTTCAGGCGGGTGCCCCCGTCGAGCACGGCGAGATCAAGAAGTGGGCGCTGGACCGGCAGGTCCGGCTGGTAGCCGGGTCGATCGTGTTCCTGTCCGTTCTGGCCAGCCTCTGGTTCCCGCCGGCCAAATGGCTCGCGTTCGCGATAGGCTTCGGTCTCACCTTCGCAGCGCTGAGCAACACGTGCATGATGGGGATGCTGCTGATGAAACTGCCCTACAACCGTGGCCCCGGCTGTGACATCGACGGGGCGATCGCCAAGCTGAGTCGCCAACCCGGTCTGGCGTGACCGCGAGGCGGCTGGCGTCGCTGATCCGGCGCGCGGGCCGCGTCGCCGAGACGCTACCCGCGCCGTCGGGCTCCAGCGTGGATCCGGCTCCGTTCCACGGCAGCGTCCAGGTCAGACACGTGGACGCGGGATCGTGCAACGGGTGTGAGATCGAGGTCGCCGCGGCGTTCGGCCCGGTCTACGACGCCGAGCAGTACGGCGCGAGACTGGTGGCTTCGCCCCGACATGCCGACGCCGTGTTGGTCACCGGCGTCGTCACCCACAACATGGCCGAGCCGCTGCGGCGTACCGTCGAGGCGACACCGCAGCCCCGGGTGGTGGTCGCGCTCGGAGACTGCGCCGTGGACTGCGGGCTCTTCCGCGGCGCCTACGGCGTCGCGGGCGCCGTCGACGACATCGTCGACGTGGACCTCCGGGTGCCGGGCTGCCCACCTCGCCCCGAGCAGATCGTCGCAGCGCTGCGCGAGGTGACCGGACGGTGACCCTGGCGGTGTGGGCGGTGCTCGGCACCGCCCTCGGCGGGGTCCTGCTGGCCCTGGTGACACCCGCCCGCCTCCGGTCGCCGGTCGCCGGCTCGGCTTCGGCACTCCAGGCGGCCGCGGGGGTTGTGGTCGGCATCGGCGTGCTCGGAGGCGGCCGGGTCGAGGTCTCGATGGCGCCTGGCGGCACCGCCGTCGCCGCGCTCGGCCAGCTCGTGCTGCGCCCCGACCCGCTCGGCGCACTCTTCCTGGTAGTGATGAGCGCCGTCGCCCTGGTCGCGGCGGTGTTCGGCATCGGCTATGCGCATGGGCCGAGCGGCTCTCGCACCGCCTGGGTCGCCTGGGTCGGATTCATCCTGGGACTGCAGCTGGTGGCGATGGCCGGTGACACGGTCTCGTTCCTCTTGGGTTGGGAGCTGATGGCGCTCGGCTCCGGCGTGCTCGTGTTGACCGACCACGCCAGCAGGCCGGCCAGCCGCTCAGCCGGGCTGTGGTACGCCGCCATGACACACCTGAGCTTTCTGCTGGTGCTCTCCGGGCTGGCACTGCTCACCGCGCACGCCGGCTCCACAGACCTGCGCGTCCTGGCCGAGCAGCGCCCCGACGGCGCCGCCGCGAGCATCGCCTGGTTGTTGCTCGTCACCGGCTTCCTGACCAAGGCCGGCGCGGTGCCGTTGCATGTCTGGCTGCCACGAGCGCACCCCGAGGCACCCAGTCACGTCTCGGCGGTGATGAGCGGTGCGATGGTGAAGACCGGGATCTACGGACTCCTCCTGGTCTCGCTCCGCCTGCTCCCCGACGGTCCTCGCTGGTGGGCCGTACTGCTGCTGGTCGTCGGCCTGGTGTCCGCGGTCTACGGCATCCTTCAGGCGTCGGTGACCAGCGATCTCAAGCGACTCCTTGCCTACTCGACAACGGAGAACATCGGCTTGATGGTGGTGACGCTCGCCATGGCGGACCTCTACCGCTCCGCTGGGCGCGAGGATCTGGCCGGGCTGGCCCTGATGGCCACGGGGCTCCTGGTCGTCAGCCACGCCGCGTTCAAGACGTTGCTCTTCCTCGGCTCCGGTGCCGTCCTGCATGCCACCGGCGAACGTGACCTCGACCACCTGGGCGGCCTCGGGACCCGGATGCCGCTCACAGCCATCAGCTTCGGGGTCGGCGCCCTCGCCGCGGCCGCACTCCCGCTGACGTCGGGCTTCGTCGCGGAGTGGGTGCTGCTCCAGTCGCTGATCCGCGGAGGCGCACCCACCGATCCGCTGCTGGCAGTGCTGTTGCCGGCCGCGATGGGAGTGGTGGCGCTGACCGCAGGCCTGGCCTTGCTCACCTTCGTCAAGGCATTCGGGATCGCCTTCCTGGCCCGCCCCCGCAGCGCCGGCGCCGCCGCCGCCGAGGAGAGGTCGTGGTGGATGCGGATCGCCCTGACCGCAGCCGCCACCGCGGTGCTGATGCTCGGGCTGCTGCCCGGACCCCTGACCCGCGCCATCTCCCGCGCGTTCCCCGAACGCACGGGAACCGCCAGCGGTGACACCCGGCTGGCCGGACTCACGCTGCCCGGCCAAGGACTCACCCTCGACCCGGCCGCGCTCGGCCTGGTGGCGCTCGCCTGCGCGGCCCCGGTGCTGCTGGGCTCGTGGTGGTGGGGACGTCGGGCTCCGCGACGCCACGTCGAGCTCGGGTGGGGCTGCGGAGGGGCGCGCGTGAGCCCCCGCATGCAGTACACCGCCACGTCGTACGCCGAGCCGTTGGTGCGGGTCTTCGGCCAGGCACTCGCGCCCCAGCGCGAGCTCGAGGTCGAGCACTATGCCGAGTCCCGGCACCTGATCCACGGCATCAGCTATCGCCACGTGGTGGGCGACATCGTGGAGACCGAGGTCTACGCACGAGCGGTGCGGATCGTGACCCGGTTCTCCGACCGTGCCCGAGCCCTTCAGAACGGCAGCATCCAGCGCTATCTCGGATACTCGTTCGGCGCCCTGATCGTGGTGCTGCTGGTGGTCTCGTCGTGGTGAGCCGAGCCGGGCTCGGCGACGTGGCCGTGGCCTTCATCCAGGTCGCCTTCGTCGTGGCCCTCGCCCCCACGCTGCTCGGGCTGATGCGTGCGACGCGCGCCCGCTGCGAAGGCCGCGGCGGGGCGCGCGCCGGTCAACCCTGGCGCGACCTGCTCAAGCTGCTCCGCAAGGAGCCCCTCCAGTCCTCCGGAACCGGCCTGGTGTCGCGCGCCGGCCCCGTGGTGCTGATGACCAGCAGCCTCGTGCTGGCCGCGCTGCTCCCGCTGGTGGCCACGCGGCGGTCGAGCCTGGTGCCCGACGACCTGTTCGTGATCGTGTCGGTGCTGCTGGTGGGCAGCGTCACGATGGCGCTGATCGGGCTGGACTCCGGTTCGGCGTTCGGTGGGATGGGCTCCAGCAGGTCCATGACCATCGCGGCGCTGCTCGAGCCGACCGTGCTGCTGGCGATCTATGCGCTGTCGATCCCTGCCGGGAGCAGCGTGCTCTCGGCCATCGTGCGCACCCGGGCCTCCGAACCGGGCACCGTGGTCTCACCGGTCTCGCTGCTCGCGCTCGCTGCCCTCGCGATCGTGATCATCGCCGAGACCGGTCGGCTGCCGGTGGACAACCCGTCCGCGCACCTGGAGCTGACGATGGTGCACGAGGCCATGGTTCTGGAGAGCTCCGGGCGCGATCTGGGCTGGTTGGAGCTCGGCTCCTGGCTGCGACTGACGGTGCTGCTCGGCCTGCTGGGCAACGTAACCCTGCCCTGGGGCATCGCTTTGGAGTCCGGCCCGGTCGCGCTGGTGATCGGGATGGCGGCCCTGGCCGCCAAGGTGCTGGGCCTGGGGATCGCGGTGGCGGCCGCCGAGGTCTTCCTGGCCAAGGTCCGGCTCTTCCGGGTCCCCGAACTCCTGGCCGGCTCCTTCGTCCTGGCCTTCCTGGCCGTCACGGCGTCCTACCTCCTGACGTCCGGGGGGCCGGCATGAGCGGCCTGGTCGCCCAGGGAGTCGCGCTCGGCGCCGGAGCACTGCTGCTCACCTCGGTGCTCCTGGTGTGGCGAGCTGCCCCCCGGGACGCTGCCCGGCTGTTGGCCGTTCAGGGTGCGGCGCTTGCCGTCCTGGTGCTGACGCTCGGTCTCAGCGCCGGGGACCATGAGCTCGCCGGAGTTGCTGTCCTCGTGTTCGCGGTCAAGGCCGTTCTGGTGCCGTGGGCGGTGCACTCCACCGCGAAGCGACTGCGCTCGACCTCGCCGGCTCGGATGTCGCCGGGCACCGCGCTACTCGCGACGACGGTGCTCACCACCGCTGCCTTCTGGGCATCGCGCCCGGTCGTCGCCGCGTCGGGGCAGGCCGCCGGGGCCGTCCCCGTGGGCTTCGCACTGGTCCTGATCGGCTTCCTGGTCATGCTGATCCGTCGCGACGCGCTCGCACAGCTGGTGGGCTTCGTCGTGGTCGACAACGGGATCGCGACGGTCGCGTTCCTGGCCACCGGAGGAGTGCCCCTGGTCGTCGAGCTGGGCGTGACGCTCGATGTAATCCTGGTGGTCCTCATCCTGCGGGTCCTGCTCCACCGGATCGAGCATGTCTTCGGCAGCACCGATCTGGACGCCTTGACAGAGTTGGCCGACTGATGGCCCGGCTGGCCTCGTTGACGCGCTTCGCGCCGCTGGTGGCGGCATCGCTGCTGCTCGCCGCAGGGCTCGTCATGCTCGATGCGGATCTCCGGCCGGGCCAGCCGTTCGCCGGTGGGGTGCTGCGCGTCGACGCGCTGTCGGCGTACTTCCTCGTGCTGGTCGGCGCGGTCGGTCTCACCGTGACGTGGGCCGGCACGGTCGGGCGTGACGACGACTCCGACCCGCGCTATGCCGGCTGGTTGGTGCTGTTCCTCGCCGCGATGACGCTGACACTGCTCGCCGACAACCTCGGCGTGATGTGGGTCGGGATCGAGGGCACCACCATTGCCACGGCGTTCTTGGTCGGCCATCGCGGGGACCGGAGGGCGGTCGAGGCCGCCTGGAAGTACGTCGTGCTCGGCTCGGTCGGCATCGCCATCGCGTTGTTCGGGCTCGTCCTCCTGTACGCCGCCACCGCGGCCGGCGGGGAGCCGACCCTCTCGTGGGTCGCGCTGATGGCCGCCCCCGAAAGCCTCGACCCTCGCCTGGCCCGGCTCGCCCTGGCCCTCGCCGTGCTCGGCCTCGCCACCAAGGCCGGGCTCGCTCCGATGCACGCCTGGCTACCCGACGCGCACAGCCAGGCACCCGCTCCGGTATCGGGGCTGATGTCCGGCGTTCTGCTGTCGGTCGCGTTCTACGGCATCCTGCGGCTCCAGGCCGTGAGCGACGCGGTCGCCGGACCCATGCTGATGCGAGTGCTGCTGATCGGCGGTGGGCTGCTCTCGCTCGCGGTCGCCACCGCCCTGATGGTGGGACAGCGCGACCTGAAGCGACTGCTCGCCTACTCCAGTACCGAGCACCTCGGCATCGTGGCGATCGGCGCCGGCATCGGCGGGCCACTCGCGATCACCGCCGTGCTGCTGCACGCGCTCGGTCACGGCCTGGCCAAGGCCGTTCTCTTCGTGTCCGCCGGACGTGTTCTCGAGGAGCTCGGCACCACCCGGATCTCGGAGGTGACGGGGCTGCTCGCACAGCGACCGCGGCTGGCGTGGCCGATGCTCGTGGGCATGGGCACCCTGTTGGGCCTTCCCCCGGGGGCGCTCTTCTTCAGCGAGGTCGCGATCATCGTGGCCGCGTGGCAGCGCGGGCTGGGCTGGGTCTCGCTGGTCACCGTGGTCCTGCTGGTCCTCGTGTTCGCGGCCCTCGCCAGGCACACCCTGTCCATGACCTTGGGGCCCGCCCCGGGAGGCCCATCATCGGTCAACGGGGCCGAGTCGCCCCCCGCCCGTGTGCTCCCCCTCGCGCTCGCGCTGGTCGCGGCTGCCGTCCTCGCGCTGTTGCCGGGGCTACAGCCAGTGCTCGCCCAAGCGGTCGCCGCGCTGGGGGTGGCGCCGTGACCTCGCCCGTGATCCGCCAGGTCGTGGGCCGTGACGACCTGCCGGGAGTCATCGACGCCTTGCTGGCCGACGGCTGGCGACTGGCCCTGACCTCAGCCCGGGACCACGACTCCGAGATCCGGATCACTCACCTCTTGCTGCGTCCCGGAGGACAGCGGCAGGAGGTCGAGGTCGCAGTACCCTCCGCCGACGCGTGGGTCCCGACTCTCGCCGGCGTGTCGTGGACCGGCGGCCGTTTCGACCGCGAGGTGCGGGACCTGCTGGGCGTCGAGCCCCGCGACCACCCGCTGCCGCGCCGGATGGTGCGCCACGGGCACTGGCCCCAGGGCTGGTACCCCCTGCGCCGGGGCCACGAGACAACCCCCGACTTCCCGGAGGATGTGGGTTCCTACCCCTTCGTTCACGTGTCCGGACCGGGCGTGTACGAGATCCCCGTCGGCCCGGTGCACGCCGGCCTGATCGAGCCGGGGCACTTCCGGTTCTCGGTCGTGGGCGAGACGATCGTGCGGATGAAGGCCCGCCTCTGGTTCGTCCACCGAGGCATCGAGCGTCATCTTGAAGGCCGCCAACCCGCCGATGCGCTGGCGCTGACCGAGCGCATCAGCGGTGACACCGCGGTCGGCCACTCCCTCGCGTACGCGATGGCGGTCGAGGACGCCACGGCCACACCGGTCTCCGAGCGAGACCGGCTGGCGCGAGCGATGCTGTTGGAGCTCGAACGCCTCCACAACCACGTCGCCGACCTCGGCGGCATCGTCAACGATGTCGGCTTCGGCATCGTGCACGCGCACTGCCAGCGACTCCGCGAGACGCTGCTGCGTCACCACGAGGCGGTGACCGGCCATCGATTGCTGCGCGGCGGCATCGCCCTCGGCGGGGCCCGGCTCCGCGCCGCCCCTGACCTGAGCCTGCTGAACCGGGTCGCGGCCGAGACGGAGGAGCTCGTGGAGATCAGCCTGGACCATCCGACCGTACGAGACCGGCTCACGGGAACTGCCGTCCTGGACACGCACACGGCTCGCCAGCTCGACGTCGTCGGGTTCGTCGCCCGGGCCAGCGGCATCGACGAGGACGCGCGTCGGGATCATCCCTTCGTAGACCTTCCCGACTGGTGGCGTCCGGTGGTGCGAGACACTGGCGACGTGCTGGCCCGGTTCCTGGTCCGCGCCGAGGAAATTGCCGATTCCACACGCCTGGTGGCCGATCTGCTGCCCCGTTGGGAGAGCGCGTCAGCCGATGCCGTCGCGGTCGAGCGCACGGGCCCGGAGGCGGGCCCGGAGGCGGGCACGGGGACCGGCTCGAGCGTCGTCGAGGCCTGGCGTGGTGCCCTGGTCACCCGAGTCGAGCTCGGGGCGGACGGGACTGTGGCCCGGGTGAAGGTGGTCGACCCGTCGTTCCTCAACTGGCCGGCGCTGCCGGTCGCTCTGGCCGACACGATCGTTCCCGACTTTCCGCTCGCCAACAAGAGCTTCAACCAGTCCTACGCCGGAAATGACCTGTGAGCGCTCTCCACACCTCCTCAACCGCCCTGGCCCGCCTGGTGCCGGCGTTCCAGTGGCTGCCCGGCTACCAGCGCACCGACCTGGGCGCCGACCTCAAGGCCGGTGCCACGGTCGCCGTCCTGATCATCCCCCAGGCGATGGCGTACGCCGCCCTGGCCGGCGTACCCCCGATCACCGGCCTGTACGCCGCGATGGTCTCGCTGGTCGTCTACGCCGCCTTCGGCACCTCGCGCTACATCTCGGTCGGCCCGGTCGCGATCGACTCGCTGCTCACCGCGGCCGCCGTGGCTCCCCTCGCCGATGGCGACCCCGGCCGCTATCTGGCCCTGGCCAGCGGGCTGGCGGTCATGGTGGGACTCCTCCAGCTCGCAGCCGGGCTGGCGCGGTTGGGCGCTCTGGTGAACTTCCTGTCCACCCCGGTCATCAGCGGGTTCACCTCCGCGGCTGCGCTCACCATCGCACTCACCCAGCTCAAGGACCTCCTGGGGCTGAGCCTGTCGGCGCCCGCCACCACCTTCGTCGACGCGATGCGCGGGATCGTGCCGAAGCTCGGCGACGTCGACCCGGCCACCCTCGCGCTGGGAGCCGGCTCGATCCTCGCGCTGCTGGTGCTGAAACGGTGGCTGCCCCGGGTGCCGGGCCCGCTCCTCGTCGTCACCGGCGCGACGGCCTTGGTGGCCGCCGCCGGGCTCGATGTCACCCTCGTAGGTGAGGTCCCCGCCGGCCTGCCGACACCGGGGCTGCCCGAGGTGGGGGTCGCCGACCTGCGCGCGCTCCTGCCGTCGGCGGCGGCGGTCGCCCTGATCTCCTACATGGAGTCGATCAGCACCGGCACCGCGTTCGCCCGTCGCACCCGCACGCGCGTGGAGCCCGACCAGGAGCTGATCGCGGTCGGGCTCGCCAACGGCGCGGCCGGCCTCGCCCACGGGTTTCCGGTCGCAGGCGGGTTCTCCCGCGGGGCGGTCAACTTCAACGCCGGCGCCCGCACCCCGCTGTCCGGCGTGATCTCGGCGCTCCTGATCGTGGTCGCCCTGTTCACCGCCACCCCGCTCCTGGCCCGGCTGCCGAAGGTCGCCCTGGCCGCGGTGATCGTCGTGGCCGTGGCGAGCCTGATCGACATCGTCGGGGCGCTGGCCATCGGCCGGGTCCGGCGCTCCGACCTGGTGGCGCTCCTGGTCACCGCGCTGGCCACGTTGTGGCTGGGCCCGGCCGCCGGGATCGGCGTCGGAGTCGTGGTGAGCGTGGCGCTGTTCCTGCGGCACTCGGCCCGCCCGCATCTGCCCGAGCTCGGCCAGATGCCGGGGGAACGGGTCTTCCGCAACGTCGCCCGCCACGACGTCCTCACCTCACCCGAGCTGGCCGTGGTGCGGGTGGACGCCCCACTCACCTTCGCCAGCGCCCGGCCGATCGCCGACCGGCTGGCCGAGCTGGTTCGCCGGCGCCCGAGCATCCGGCACATCGTGGTCGACTGCTCGGCCATCAACACCGCGGACTACACCGGCGTCGACAGCCTGAGCACGGTTTGTCAGCAGCTCGAGGAGGGCGGCGTCACGCTCCACCTGGCGGCGCTGCGCGGTCCGGTGGAGGACATCGTGTCGCGTGATGCCTTCTTCCAGGCGTTGCGGGAGCAGGGCCGGGTGCACCGCACCGTCCCGGACGCCGTCGACCGGCTCGATGTCGAGCTGACCTCGGGCGAGGATCTGACACGGGAGCGCCCGCGGGGCCATACTGGGCAGATCCGACCGCCGGCGAGGTAGGGCCCTGTCCGCCGGTCCCCCACGTCAGGCCCGCCAGCGATGACCAACCTGTCTGCTCCTCCGCGCCCGCCTTCCGTGGCGGCTGCGTGGGCTGTGCACGTCTACACCGCCTCGGGCGCCGTGCTGGCGTTCGCCATGGTGGTGGCGGCTGTCGAGGGCCGCACCACCACCGTGCTGTGGCTGTTCCTGGCAGCCATGGTCATCGACGGCACCGATGGGCTGCTCGCGCGTCGGCTGCAGGTCAAAGAGACCACACCGGGCTTCGACGGCGCGCTGCTCGACAACATCGTCGACTACCTCACCTACTGCTTCGCCCCGGTCGTCCTGCTGTGGGCCGACGGCCGGCTCCCCGGCGGGGTGCTGGGCGGAGCCGTGGCCTGCCTGCCGCTGCTCGCGTCGTCGTACCAGTTCTGCCGCGCGGACGCGAAGACCGACGACCACTTCTTCCTCGGCTTCCCGTCGTACTGGAACGTCGTGGCCTTCTACGTCGTGATCTTCGGGGTGTCCCCGACGGTGACCGCCGTGCTGGTGGCCGTGCTCGCCGTCCTGGTGTTCGTGCCCGTGAAGTACGTCTACCCGTCACGGACCGAGAACTGGTGGCGGACCAACATGGCGGCCACGGCGGTCTGGTTCGTGGCGTACGCCGTGATCGTGGCGCAACTGCCCGACCCACACCCGCTGGTGCTCGCCGTGTCGCTGGCCTACATCGCGTTCTACACGGCCGAGTCGCTGATGCTCACCTTGCGCCGGCATCGCTCGGATCCGGTGGAGACAGCGGCACCGCCAGCGCCCGCGCCAACCTCCTGACCAGTTCGAGCGGCAGCGGCTGATCTAGGGGAGGCCGGGGGCGGTCACGAGGCACCCGCGATGTCGACCTGGTAGTTCCGCCCGGACTCCCATTCCGCGGAGAAGCTGAACCTGCTCCCGCGCACCATCGTCACGCGGAACTCGACCGGCCGCTCACCCAGGCACCCGGTGCGCTCCACGAGCATCGCCGCCTCGTCGCGCTTCATCTTGAGCAGGGTGCGCTGATCCTTGGAGGGCACGACCGCGCTGATCCGCTCGCGGCCGCCGGTGAGCCGGACCCCCGCGTTGCGCTGCCACTCGTCGTACAGGCCGGTGTGGGTGAAGTCCAGCTTGAGCAACGGGGCGGCGAGCGTGGGCTCCAGCCAGGCGCGGTCCCAGGCGATCGGATCGTCATCACCGAGCCGGAGGCGCTCGAGGTAGACGAGCTTCGTCGTGTCGCTGAGGCCGAGGCGCGCCGCGGCCTCGGCGTCGGTGCGCTGGTCGGCGACGATCAGCTCACTGCGCTGCTCGATGCCGCGGGCCTCCAGCTCCTGGAACAGGGAGTACATCGCGCCGAGCTGCTGGGAGATCACGCCCGGGTGCGCCACCGACGACCGGCCCCGGGACGACTCGATCAGGCCGTCCTGGCGAAGGCGCCGCAGCGCCTCGCGGACGGTGTGCCGGCTGACGCCGTAGACGTCGACCAGGTCCATCTCCCCCGGGAACCGCTCGGGGAAGTCCCCACCCTCGAGCCGTAGCAGCAGGTCGTCGCGGAGCTGGGACCACAGGGGATCGGTCGAGTCCCGGTCAAGTGTCCGTGGACCGGCGCGGGGCGTCATCTCCCACCTCCTCGGCCAGATCCGTGGCTGGCCGCTCCGGCCCTCCTCCTGCTGGGCGGCGAGTGTAACCAACGTCGTCCCTCGCGAAGACCGCTTCGACCAGCCGTTGACACTGCGGTTGAACACCCTGGATCTCCACGGACACGTCGGCGCGAGCGAGGTCGCGGCAGATCGCTCGGAGCACGAGCGCCCCGGTGAGGTCGATCCGGCCGAGCCGCTGCAGATGCAGCCGCACCCTCCCCAAGGTCGGCTGATCCGCCAGCTCCGCCAGGATCCTGGTCTCCAACAAAGGGGCGCTGCCGAAGTAGAGGACGCCTTGGGGCCGCACGTGCAGCTCGTCGCCGCGGGTCCACACCTCCATGTCCAGCCGGAGCTCCCGCCACAGGTGCACCGCCAGCGCAAGGGCGACACCGGTGACCACGCCCCACTGCACCCGGGGTGCCGCGGCCAAGGTCACCACGAACGTGACGAGGGCGATGGCGAACTGCGGACGCGACATGGTCCGGGTGCGCCACATCGGGTCGGGGTTGAGCAGGGGCAGCACGGCCGCAATGATCAGTCCGGCCAACGCCGGTTTGGGCATGTCGGAGAGCACCGACACCACCGGCAGCACGGCCAGGACCGCGAGTCCGGTGACCACGCCGCTCCAGCGGGTGCGGGCACCGGAGAGCCGGTTGAGCGCCGAGCGTGAGAACGAGCCGCCGACGGGGTAGCCGCCGAACACACCGGAACCGAGGTTGGCCAGGCCCTGCCCGATGAACTCTCGGTCGGGATCCCAGTGAGTACGATCCTGGGAGGCATACTGCCGCGCGATGCTGGCGGGCTCGGCGAAGCCGACCAGGGCGATCACGACCCCCGCAAGGAGCAGGCCGGGCGTCGCCGACCACGGGAGGTCCAGCGCGGGCAGGGGTACGCCGTTCGGGAGGTCGCCGACCACGACCAGGTCGAGGCCGCCGACCTTCACCAGGAGCAGCGCGCCGACCGTGCCGATCAAGGCGCCCGGGATCAACGGGCTGACTTTCTTGGCCAGCACGACGATCGAGAACACGCCGACGCCGACCGTGATCCCGATCCACGACCAGTCGGCCGGGTGCGACAGCGCCTGCGCGGCAGCGATCAGCGGGCTCGTCGACGTGCCCGTGGCCCCCAGCAGCGCCGGGATCTGCGAGCTCGCGATCAGCACGGCGGCACCGAGGGTGAAGGCCGCCACCACCGGCTGGCTCATCAGGTAGGCGACGAACCCCCCTCGCAGCAACCCGACCAGGAGCCGGGTCGCGCCCACCACCAGCGCCAACAGCGCGGCATGGGCGGCGTAGCTCTCGGTCCCGGTCGCGATCGACGGGGCGAGAGCGCCGAAGGTCAGCAGGCTGGTGAGCGCGACCGGCCCCGTCTGGAGGTACGGCGAGGAGCCGACGAAGCCGGCCAGGATCGGCGCCATCGCGGCGGCGTACAGGCCGTGCACCGGGGGTACGCCGGCCAGAAGCGCGTACGCGATCGCTTGCGGCACCAGCACCAGGGCCACGGTGACCCCCGCGACCAGGTCACCGCGCGTCGGCGGCGTCAGCCGCACCGGCTCACTCCGTGGCCCGGTCGAGGAGGTAGGCCTTCCGCTTCGGCGTGACGTGACGCATCATGAACTCCGGCCGGCGCATGCCGCCGGGACCCGGACCGGGACGGGTCATCGCGAGCCAGCGGCGGTAGGCCTCGCGCGCGAGCTTCACGTCGACCTGCACGTCGCCGTACTGGTCCTCGGGGCGCGCCTTCTCGATCCGCACCTTCTGGTGCCAGCAGTGCATGCCCGAGATCGGGTCGGGCTGCACCGGGAACGCGAGGTTCTGGTGCACGCCGGGGTCGTCCCAGTAGATCCGCTCGGAGTCGGGGTCCTCGCTGGTGAAGGGCTTGATGCCGTCGGTGTAGCGCAGGCTCCAGATGCCGTCGTCGGTGCGGTTGAGGTCGACCTTGCCCATCACCCAGCGGCTGCCGGGGTGACCGTCCTGGCGCCAGCGGCCCATGTGGTGCGACATCCCGACGACACCGGGGCGGATCGCCTCGGTGGACCACACCCGCGCGACGAAGTGGCCGATCTCGGTGCTCACTCGGGCGAGGTCACCGGTCTTCAGCCCCATCGCCTGAGCATCCGCGGCGTTGAACCACAGCGGATGGGTGTTGGAGATCTCGTTGAGGTACTTCGCGTTGCCCGACCGGGTGTGGATCATCGTCGGCAGCCGGAAGTTCGGCATCAGCACGAACTCGTCGTTGGCCCGGTCGATGTTGCGCGCGGACACGTGCGACTCGATGTAGCCCGGGGTCGCCTGCTCCGGCCAGCCCCAGTCGGCCAGCGTCGTGGAGAACAGCTCCAGCTTTCGCGACGGCGACAGCCACCCGAACGTCTTGGTGCCGTCGGGGTGCTCGAGCCCCACCGCCCCGGCCTCGCCGACCAGCGGCGGCTGGGTCTCCCCCGTCACCGGCTTGCGGAGGACGCCGTTGGCGTCCGGCGTGGCGCCGTCGAGCTCTGCGTCGGTCAGCGGCCGCTCATCGAGGCGGTACTGGTCACGGACGACCTCGAAGGCGCCGTACTTGCGCATGTACTCGAGCGGCGAGAGGCCCTGCTGCTCGGCCGCCTCGGGCAGCCCGGGCACCGCCTTGTTGAAGAGGATGTCGTAGTACTCGTCCATGGTCATCCGCTCGCCCGGCCGCTCCTGCGACTCGAACCACTGCCGGATGCCGAGCGAGCCGTCGGGGTCGATCTCCCACGACAGCGCGAACCAGAACTCGTTCTCCTCCCAGACCTCGCCCGGGTTGGCGTCGCGGCTGTCGGCGTAGGCGAGCCCGTGCTTGTCCATGGCCACGCGCATCACCGGCTGCCGGAAGGCCAGCCACTTCGAGGTGTGGGTCTCGAAGGACATCGTGTCGTGACGCTCGGAGGCGTGCCCCATCGGCAGCACGTAGTCCGCGAACGTCGCGGACTCGCTCCAGGTGGGGGTGAGCGCGACGTGCATCCCGATCTTCGACTCGTCGGTCAGGACGTCGATCCAGGTGAAGCCGTCAGGGTTGATCCACAGCGGGTTGTAGACGCGGCTGAAGTAGACGTCGACCTTGCCGCGGTCGCCGTCCTGGAGCAGGTGCGGCAGCAGGATCGACATCTCGTTGGTGGTCAGGGGGTACTCGATGGGCCACAGCTTCTCGCTCCAGCCTTCGTTCGGCGGCGGCATCTGTGGGAAGTGCGCGATGATCTTGTCCCAGCCGTTGGGGTGGGTGCCGCCGGGCGTCCCGACGCTGCCGGTCAGCACGTTGAGGAAGAACAGGCTGCGCGCGATCTGCCAGCCGCCGAGGTTGCCGGCTGTCGCGGAGCGCCAGGTGTGAGTGGCCAGTTGGGTGCCGGCCTCCGCGACCATCAGGGCCAAGGCCTCGACCTGCCCGGGCTCGACGTGCGCCTCGGCCGCGGCATACTCGAAGGTGTAGTGGGCGTAGTCCTCGGCGAGCCGCTCCAGGAACACCTCGAAGTCGTCGGCGGGGGCGTCCGGGTGCAGCCGCTGCAGGTAGACGTCCCAGTTGACCCAGCGCCGGAGGTACTCGCGGTCGACCTGGCCGGTGCGGAGAAGGTACGACGCGACGGCCAGGAAGATCGCCGCCTCGCTGCCGGGCCACGGGGCGATCCACAGGTCGGCGTGGGACGCGGTGTTGGACAGGCGGAGGTCCAGGACCGCGATCTTGGCGCCCTTCTGATGGGCCTCCATGATCCGCTGGGCGTGCGGGTTGAAGTAGTGGCCGGTCTCGAGGTGACTGGACAGCAGCACGATCGTCTTGGCGTTCGCGTAGTCCGGTGACGGCCGGTCGAACCCCATCCAGTGGGTGTAGCCGGTGCGGCCACCGGCCGAGCACACGTTGGTGTGGCTGTTGTGGCCGTCGACGCCCCAGGCCTGCAACACCCGTTCGGCGAAGCCGTCCTCGCCCGGTCGTCCGACGTGGTACATCACCTCGTCGGTGCGTCCCTCGACGATCGCCTTCCGGATCCGGCCGCCGATGTCGGTCAGCGCCTCCTCCCAGGAGACCTCCTCGAACTTGCCGGAGCCGCGCTCGCCCACTCGGCGCATCGGGTGCAGGATCCGCTCGGGATCGTGCACCTGGTTGATGGTGGCCGGGCCCTTGGCGCAGTTGCGTCCGCGGGAGCCGGGGTGCGCGGGGTTGCCCTCGAACTTGCGGATCGAGAGGTCCGCGTGGTCGACGTAGGCCAGCAGCCCACAGGAGGACTCGCAGTTGAAGCAGACCGTCGGGATCAGCATGTAGTCGCGGGGCTCGCGGGTCTTGGGATCGGCCTGGGTGTGCCGGTCCCACTCCTCCGGAGGCGGGTAGTTGTTCAGCCCCCAGCGGCTGCGCTGTCCGGGCAGGGGAACCCCACTGGCGGACTCGTGCTCGGCGGTCATGACTGCTCCTTCACGAGAGGGGGACCTCCTGGCCGGCGCGGACGAAGACGTGTTCGTACATCAGCAGGGCGACCTGGGCCACGACGCCGCCGGCGGCACCCAGCAGCACGATGCCGGTGATCAGACCCCACATCGCCAGGACGGCGGCGACCACGGCCAGCCCGATCCCGGTGCGCAGGATGCCGCCGTAGCGACTGCCGATCATGATCTTCACGCCGGCGGCGGCGTTGGCGGTGGAGTGGCGACCGCCGAGCTCGAGACCGACGAAGAACAGGTGCAGCACGCTGCCGCCGAGCAGTCCGACCATCAGCGGGGTCTTGAGGTCGCCGTACGCCGTCATCAGGGCGAGGATCAGCATCACCCCCGAGCCGACCATGAACGCCTGCGCGAGCAGATGCCACAGGAGCATGGGGTTCTGCCACAGGTCGCGGCCCTCGGCCTGGCGGAACAGGAAGGCGGTGTACGCCGCGGTAAGACCTCCGGCGACCACGGCCGGCAGCGCCAGCCAGCGGATCGCGGTCTGCTGATCGGCGATCCCGAAGACGAACCAGAGGAACGCCAGCCCGGCCGCGATGCCGAGCACCAGGCCACCCCGGAACAGCCACGACGACGGGTTGGGCTTGGCCAGGAGATACCAGAAACGTTCGGGGCGCTTGAGATCGGCCACCAGGAGGACGGCGGTCGCCAGCAGCCCGGCCATCGCCAACGCCGGGGCGCCGATGTCGCCCAGGGTGTCGCCGGCACCGCCGAACAGCGCCACCAGCCCGGCCACCATCATCGCGCCGGCAGCCACGCCCTTGGTCCAGAGGTAGGTCGTGACCATCCAGCCCCACGGCCGCGGGTGAGCCGTGTTGAGCGTGGTCACCGCCTTGGTCTCCGGGTCGATGGTCAGGTCGCTCTTGATCGCCCGGCGCAGGGAGTCCGGCTGGGCCCAGATGTAGGTGTCGTCCACGGGAGCGGCCAGCGGCTGGAGGACGCTCGGGCTCGCGTTGACGTAGTGGACGTTGGGACCGGTGCCCTGCTCAGGCGCGCGCACCTGCGTGTCGTTGGTCGCCACGAACTGCGAGATCGCGCTCTCGGGGTCGTCGAGGTCACCCACCCAGATCGATTCGGTGGGGCAGACGACCACGCAGGCCGGCTCCAGGCCCTGGTCGACCCGGTGCGAGCAGAAGTTGCACTTGGAGGCGGTGTGGGTGTCCTCGTCGATGTAGATCGCGTCGTAGGGGCACGCCTGCATGCAGGCCTTGCACCCGATGCACCGGCTGTTGTCGAAGTCGACGATGCCGTCCTCGCGCTTGAACAGCGCCTGGGTCGGGCAGATCGTCACGCAGGGAGCGTCCGTGCAGTGGTTGCACCGCATCACCCCGAAGTCACGGGTGGTGGTGGGGAACTCCCCGGAGTCGACGTACTTCACCCAGGTGCGGAACTGGCCGATCGGCACCTCGTGCTCGGTCTTGCACGCGACGGTGCACGCGTGACACCCGATGCAGGTCCCCTGGTCGATCGCGAATCCGTACTGCACGACACCTCCGCAAGGAACCTCGACCGGCCACTCCGACACCATGAGCCTACGGTGGCGCCGGCCTCCCGTAAAGGATATGTCCGTACTTTTGTAGGAGAAGTGTGCGGGGCGTGCCTTTGTCGCGCCGCAGCCTGCAGGCCCAGTCGCTGGTGCCCGCAAGAGGATCCTCGGGTTGTCGCGGCGACCGGGACACCCACGGCCGTCCCGGGCGATATTGACCGGGCCGGTCAGACCCTGAGGGTCTGAGGCATCGTCGCCCGCTCTCAGTTGGCGACAGTGGCTCGGCTGTTATATTTACAGGGTGAACATGGTCAGCTTGGCGGACGCGGTCGATGTGATGGGTCCTGCCCATCTCGACCAGACCGCCTTCGCTGCGGCCGTCAACGTCACGCAGGCGGCCGTTAGCCAGTGGCTCTCCGGTCGCCGTTCGACTCCTGCGGATGTCGAGGAGGTCCTGCGGCAGCTCGGGCACGCATGGAGTGGGGAGGCGGTCCGTCTCGGGACCGACCCACTGGGGCGTTACATCACCGCGCCGGTCGAGAGCTGGAGCCCGGTGTTCAGGCCCCGCGGTCGGTTCCGGCTCGGCATCCACCTGAACTGGTCAGGAAGTGCGAGTGCGAGGTGGTTCGAGGCCGAAGACCCCGGCGACGTACTCGAGTCCTACAGCCTGGTCCTGACCAACGGCACCGCGGCCGACGCGCGGACCTGGATCGAGCCTGAGCTCCTTGCCCGGTTCCTGCCGCTGTTCCGAATCAGCAACCAGCGGCGCACCGCCTGGGCCGAACACCTCAAGTCACTCGGCCACATCGTCGACGCCGAGGTTGGCGGACCTCGTGCCGCTGTCTAGCGGCCAGGAGCGCGCCGCAGCGATCCTCCTGTCGGCCTCAGGGAGCCGCATGGCCCTGGGAGGCGGGGGTGCGTTGATCGCCCACGGCCTCGTTGATCGCGACTCTGAGGACCTTGACGCGTTCATCGACTCCCGCGAAGACTTCGGGACTGTCGCGAGCCGGGTCCGGGCCGCATTCCAAGGCGCGAACTACGAAATCAGCGACAACGACAGTTTGGGCGACCCCAGCCAGATCCTGACCTGGTTCGTGCGCCCTCGCAGGACCGCCACGCGTGGGCGTCCGACCCTGCCGGTGAAGATCCAGCTCCTGCGCGACCCGATCCTCCTCGACCCGGTCCCCGGGCGGTACGGGCCGATGATCGATCCCGTCGAGCTAGGCGCTCAGAAGCTGACGGTCATCTACGAAGACGCCCGTCCCCGCGACTACGACGACCTCGCACGGATCGCGACCCACTACCGCCTGGACCGGATCATCGAGGTCGCTGACGAGCGGCACTTCCAGCCACTGGACCGGCCGACGATCGCCGCGACACTGCGCCAGGTCGCGCGCATGCGGGCCGCGGACATCCCCGAAGGATGTGGCCTCCAGGCGTTGGTCGCCTACTACGACTCCGTCGCCGGACCCATCGCCATCAGCGACCTGAGCCACGCCAGCAGCTTGCCGACGCCCTATAGCCCCCAGTGGCCCCCTGCAGGGACAAGCGGGCACGAACCGCCGGCCGACGAACCTTCCCCGGATATGGCCGCCCTGCAGCGATACCTGCTCCAACGATCCCAGCAGCGGCATGACCCGCCATCTGGACCCAGCGGGCCACCGACCAGCTCACCATCGCGTTAGCCAAAGGGCGTGCTCTGACACGGCCATTCGACGACGCGACGGTCTGTCCCTGAACGGAACCGGACGTCTCGAAAGACGATGGTCAACCGTGGCGTCGTGGTGTCGAAGGCGCAGATCCTCCTCAACGTCTGGGGTGAGGACTATGACGGCGCGGAGAATGTCGTGGAGCTGTACGTGGGATACCTGAGGCGCAGGCTCGACGACGGTCACCCGCAGCTGATCCATACCCGCCGGGGCCTCGGCTACGTCCTGCGTGAGGAGCCGAGGTCAACCGTCTCTCACTGCGGTGGGTGATCCTCCTGCCGCTCCTGGCCACCATCACTGTGGGCTTCCTGGTGTTCGCGATCTACATCGACCAGAGCGATCGCTCGACTCGGCTGGCGGCGATCGACCGGGAACTCGCACGCGCGGAACGCGTCGACCTGGCCCAACCGGCAACTGGTCCACCGCATGGAGTGACGCCGCCGTCGAACGGTCCCACCCCCACCGATATCGCGAGCCACCGGGGTGGACCCGCCCGTCCAGCTCACCGTCTCGTCCGAGGGCGCCATCCGTGAGCCCACGACCACCGAAATCGGGGACCACCGCGTCCTGGTCTCCCCACAGCCCGACGGACAGGTCCGGGTCTCGGCTCTGTCCTTGGACGGCTACGACGCCACGACCGAGGCCCTGAGGCGGAACGTGATCATCGGCGGACTGGTCATCATCCTGCTCGAGTCCGCGATGGCGTGGTGGTTGGCCGGTCGGCTGGTCCGCCCGCTGGCGACGATGGGAGACACGGCCAACCAGATCGCCGACGGGGTCCTCGACACCGAGCTGCAGCACGCCGGTGGATCCCGCGAGGTCTCCGACCTCTCGTCCGACCTCGAGAGGATGGTCGAGCGGCTGCGCGCCGCTCTCGCGGAGCACGAACGATCCGAGGCGGTGGCCACCCAGGCCCGCGACGACATGAGACGGTTCCTCGCCGACGTCTCCCACGAGATCCGCACCCCGCTCACCGCACTCAAGGGATACAGCGACCTGTACGAGCGCGGGATGCTGGTCGAGCCCGGAGCCCTGGACCGCGCCATGTCACGCGTCGGCAACGAAAGCGTCAGACTGCACCGCTTGGTCAACTCCGTGATGGAGCTGGTCCGCGGCGGAGAGACCAGTGCCCAGATTGTCTCGAAGGTCGATGTGCCCCAGGTCGTGCGGGCGGTGGTCGACGACCTCAGAGCGGCGTACCCGGGACGTCGGATCGAGACCCACATCGATGCGGAGAGCGGTGCGCGGCTGGCCGGCGACCCCGCCCGGATCCATCAGGCCATCCTCAATCTCGGTGCCAATGCCTGCACCCACACCCCCACCGCGACCCCAGTCACGATCGCCGTGGAGACGCCGCCCGATGCCGTCGCGATCAGCGTGATCGACCACGGAGCCGGGATCGACGAAACCGAGCAGGAGCGGATCTTCCTGCCCTTCTATCAGGCAGACTCGTCCCGAGCTCGACACGGCCACGGTGGCGCGGGCCTCGGGCTGGCGGTCACCCAACAGATCGCCCACGAGCACCACGGATCGGTCAGGGTCAGCCCGACCACCGGAGGTGGGTCAACCTTCACTCTCCGCCTCCCACAGCACCGTCAGGAAGCCGACACGTGAGTCGATCAGACCCCTAGCTGGGGTTGGCATCGGACGGGAGTGCGGCCATCAGTTCGTCGACGGAGACGCCCAGAGTCTTGGCAGCCGCCTCGAAGTCGGGCGGCGGACCACCCAGCGCCGACTCGAGCTTGGTGACCGATACTCCGAGCGTCTTTGCCGCATTCGTCAGGTCGGGTGAAGCACCTGCAGAATCGGCACCAGCGGCTGCCGCAGGCGGTGCGCCTGCCTCACCGTCGCCAGCAGGCGGCCCACCCGCATCTCCGCTGACCTCGCCAGAGGCGGAGGCGCCATCATTCCCTGAGGTTGTAGACGCGACGGACGTGGTGTCAGCAGCGCCGCAGGCGCTGAGCATCAGAGCTGCGGCAAGGGACAGCGCAACAAGGGACTTCTTCGGCCAGGCTGTTGAGTTCATGTCCCTGACTGTCATGGGTCAGTCTGTGCGCCTCCGGTGGGGCGGCTGGGAGGCTCGTGTGATGTCCACGATGTCGGAGTGTTCGCGTCGAAGCGAGGGCTTCGTCAGGGTCATCAACCGCCGCTGGGGGGTGCGCTGCCACCCGCGGGTGGCCCTTCACCACCCGGTCCGGTGCTTGCCGCTTCGGTCGTCTCACCGCTGAAGCAGGTCAGAACAGCATTCTCCGCCACGGCATTGGCGTGGTAGTGGTATCCGAGGCTGTCGGTTTCGTGACCGTTGCAGTCGTCCAGCGGGGAGTCGATCGCGGCGTCTTCCGCGTAGGGGGCGTGGATGCCGTAGCCGTCGAGGGCATAGCCGAAGAGCGCTGTCTCGCCCTCGGCGACGTCCTGTTCGGCATTCGAGCAACCCGTCGTCGCGTGCATGTGATAGCCCTCTTGGGGGTTGACGTGGCCACCACAGTCATCGAAGACGCCGATCGTGTAGTTGCCCAGGATGAGATCGATCGGTGCGCTGCCGTCGATGGTCACACCGTCGAGCGTGACGCCGACCGTCGTGCCGGCGCTGGTGGGCTCGTCGGCCACGATTGGCGTGATGGGGATCTCGACGGTGGAAGGGACCGCGCCACCGCTCTCGGTCCACTCGATCTCGCCGTAGACACACAGGTTCACGGGGCCTGCGTCCGGGTCAGCCTGCGCTCCTCCGGTGACGAGGTCGTTGAACTTCGCGGAAGTGTCGGTCGACAAGACGTTGCCTTCGTCGTCGTACAGCTTCCATGTCGGGTCGTCGTAGATCTCGGCGAGACTCGTGATGAATTCGCCGTCGACGTCGTACACCGCCTCGCCATCGAACCAGATCCCGGCGTCCTCCGCGGTGTCGGACGTGGTCTTCGGGCACCACGGGCCTATCTCGTCGCGGGTGGCTGGGAAGCCAGCGATCGTCAGTTCGTAGCACGAGGTCTCGGTTCCGCTCGCCAACGTGCAGTCCGTCGTGGTCGCGTCCTCGGTGAGGGCGCCGTCGAAGAAGGCTTCGGGATCGACCGTTGTCACCGCACCGTTGACCTCCTCGGAGGACTCCGTCGTTGCATCGACGGTCGAGCTATCGCTTCCGCAAGCAGACGCGAAGAGCGCCAAGACGACCAGGAGACTGGCGAGGCGGGATGGTGTTGGCAAAACGTCGGCTCCTCAGATGGCGACTTACTGATTGCTTCGAGAACATAAGTGGCACGGCTGTGGTGACGCTGTGGGCTGCCGCTGCCGACGGGCACGGGGATGCCATCGTGCTCGGGTCCGCGAGTCATCCTCAACGACCACACTCGAGTCGAGGACGGCCAACATCGCCGCAAGCCGAACCTGCTCCGGGGACCGAAAGCTCGCGGAGTGGTCGATCTCCCGCCGGGCTCAGGACCTTCGCCTCTCCCATCGGTGATAAGTGTGCGATGCAATGACGACCAGGCGGAGATTCGAGCGTCTCGGAGGTGACACGATGACGAGCATGTCGCCCCCAGGGTCGCTGCGGGCAGCCTCTCGTGAGGCGGCCAGGACCTCGCGTTGGACCGCGCGCGCGATCGTCGGCTCGTTCTTCCTCTGGACCAGCGGGATCCACGTGGGAGTCGCCGCCATCGATCCCCAGAGCTACCGGCACTTCGCCGACGCCGCGGTCATGGCGTGGGTCGAGCGAGGCTGGAACGAGGTCTTCATGGCGAACCCTCGCATGTGGGGGCTCGCGGTCGCCTCAGGCGAGCTGACGCTCGGACTACTGCTGCTTCGTGGCGGGTATGCCGCCAAGATCGGTTGGCTCGGAGTGATCGGATTCCACCTTGCGCTGGTGCTCTTCGGTTGGGGCTTCTTGATCTGGTCGGCACCGGCCCTTGCAATGTTGGTGGTGCTGACCCGGCGCGACTGGCCACGGCTCAGCACCAAGGAGCCGACGTCAGCACCACCTGGGGCGTGATCACGAGAGAACGGTTCCGAAAGAGGAATCGCTTGCGGCGACCACGACGCGATTTCAGCGGCTCACCGCGAGGCACGGACGAGTCGCCCCGTAAACCCCGCCCGGCGGTCTGTCCCGGGGCCGGGGGCCCGCGGCACACCCTGAGGGTCGACAATCCGGAGTGACCCGACTTGGCCGAGCGACCCAGTCCCGCACGCGCTCGAACGGGGTGCCCTCAGAACAACAGCGCCGTGCCTGGATCCTGCAAGATCCCAGCGACGTCGGCGAGGAACTGCGAGCCCGCGGCACCGTCGATGTGGCGGTGGTCGAACGACAGCGCCAACGTGGTGACCCGGCGCGGCTCGATCACGTCCTCGCCTCCCCGAGTGACCACCCAGGGCTGCTTGCGGATCGCGCCGAACGCCATGATGGCCGACTCCCCCGGGTTGATGATCGGGGTGCCCGAGTCGATGCCGAACACGCCGACGTTGGTGATCGTGAACGTGCCGCCGGCCATCTCCGCCGGCTGGGTGCGCCCCTCGCGCGCGGTCGCCGTCAGGTCGGCGAGCGCCTGCGCCAACTCGGCCAAGGACAGGGTCTGGGCGTCCTTGACGTTGGGCACCACGAGCCCGCGAGGCGTCGCCGCCGCGATGCCGAGGTTGACGTAGGTGCGGTAGAGGATCTCCTGGGTCTCGGCGTCGAACCTCGAGTTGATCTCGGGAGTACGCCGGGACGCCAGCACGATCGCCCGGGCCAGGACCAGCAGGGGGGACACCTTGAGGTCGCGGAACTCCGATCGCAGCTTGAGGCGCGCGACCAGGTCCATGGTGGCGGTCACGTCCACCGTGACCCACTCGGTGACGTGGGGCGCGGAGAACGCCGAGCCCACCATCGCCTCGGCCATCATCTTGCGCACGCCCTTGACCGGCTCGCGCCACTCGCGCAGCTGGCCCGGTCCGGGCTCGGCCGGGACACCTCCGACCGAGGCGTATCGCGCAGGCATCGACCTCGAAGCGGCCTCCACGTCGGCGCGGGTGACGGTGCCGCCCTCGCCGGACGGCGCCACTGCCGCCAGGTCGACGCCGAGATCCTTGGCCAGCTTGCGGACCGGAGGCTTCGCCAGAGCGCGCTCCCGAGCCGGGCCGGGTGGCGACTCGACGACCGGCGCGCCCGGCTCCTCGCTCAGCAGCGAACCGATCAGCTGCTGCGCCCGGTCGTGTTGCACGCCCTCGCCGGGCGTGAACGCGTCCTGGACGTCGGCGTGCGCCGCGATCCGGCCGGCCTCGTCAACTCCGGGGCGGTGACGGGCGCGGCGCTGAACCCCGCCCTCGCGGGGGCCGTAGCCGACCAGGGTCGGGTTCCCCTCCGGCGGAACGTTGGTGTCGATCTCCTCAGCGCCGCCGACATCGGCGGGCGCTGGCGCCGCGACGGCTTCGCCCTCCTGGGCGATCGAGATGATCGGCGTGCCCACCGGGACCGTCTCGCCCTCGGGGACGAGCAGGGCGGTCACGATGCCGGCGTACGGCGAGGGCAGCTCGACGATGCTCTTGGCGGTCTCGATGTCGCAGACCACGTCGTTGATCGCGATCACGTCGCCGACCTTGACCTTCCAGGCGACGAGCTCGGCCTCGGTGAGGCCCTCGCCCACATCGGGCAGCAGGTAGTCGGCCATCAGAACTCCAGTGCTCGGTCGACGGCATCCAGGACCCGGTCGAGGTCGGGCAGCCACGCCTCCTCGACTCGCGAAGGCGGGTAGGGCGTGTCGAACCCGCCGACGCGCAGTACCGGCGCCTCCAGGGAGTAGAAGCACTGCTCGGTGATCCGGGCGGACACCTCGGCCCCCAGGCCGAGGTTGACGTGCGCCTCGTGGGTGACCACGGCGCGACCGGTGCGGCGTACCGACTCGAAGACGGGGGCCATGTCCAGCGGCGAGACGGTGCGCAGGTCGATCACCTCGAGGCTCTTGCCCTCGCCGGCCACGGCCTCCGCGGCTCGTAGGCAGGTCTTGACCATCGGGCCGTAGGCCAGCAATGTCAGGTCACTGCCGCGTCGCACCACCCGGGAGGCGAACAGCGGCTCCGGGGTCGCGGTGTCGTCGAGCTCCGCCTTGTCGGCGTGGTACTGCCGCTTGGGCTCCAGGAAGATCACCGGGTCGTCGCAGGCGATGGCCTGCTGGATCATCCAGTAGCCGTCGACCGGGTTGGAGCAGGCCACGACCTTCAGCCCCGGCGTGTGTGCGAACTGTGCCTCCGGGCTCTCCGAGTGGTGCTCCACGGCGCCGATGCCGCCGCCGAACGGGATCCGGATCACCATCGGCATCGGCAGGCGTCCCTGGCTGCGGAAGTGCATCTTGGCGACCTGGCAGACGATCTGGTCGTACGCCGGGTAGACGAAGCCGTCGAACTGGATCTCCACCACCGGCCGGTAGCCGCGCAGCGCCATGCCGACGGCGGTGCCGACGATGCCGGACTCCGCGAGCGGGCTGTCGATGACCCGGTCCTCGCCGAAGTCCTTCTGCAGGCCGTCGGTGATCCGGAAGACCCCGCCGAGCTTGCCGACGTCCTCGCCCATCACCAGGACCTTGGGGTCGTCCTCCATCGCCCGACGCAGCCCCATGTTGAGGGCCTTGGCGAGCGTCACCTTCGTCGATGTCATGCCCCAGCCCCCTGGGCAGCGCCGTCGAAGCTGGCGAGGTACGACGCGAACTCGTCGCGCTGCTCGGCCAGCTCCGGTGGCATCTCGGCGTAGACGTGGTCGAAGACGCTGAGCGGAGACGGGTCCGGGAGAGCCCGGCAACCCTCGCGCAGCCGAGCGCCGAGGTCGTCGGCCTCAGCCCGGACTCCGTCCAGGAAGTCGACATCGGCAAGGCCGTTGCGGGCGAGGTAGGCCTCCACGCGGGCGATCGGGTCACGCAGCTTCCACCGCTCGACGTCGTTGGAGAGCCGATAGCGGGTCGGGTCGTCCGTCGTGGTGTGAGCACCCATGCGGTAGGTGTAGGCCTCGACGAGCGTCGGGCCCTGGCCCTCACGGGCCCGAGACAGCGCGGCCTGGGTGACGGCGTACGTCGCGAGGACGTCGTTGCCGTCGACGCGCATCCCGGGGAAGCCGAACCCCAGTGCCCGTTGGAAGAGCGGGATCCGGGTCTGCCGCTCGATCGGCTCGGAGATGGCCCACTGGTTGTTCTGGCAGAAGAAGACGACCGGCGCGTTGTAGGACGCGGCGAAGATGAACGCCTCGTTGACGTCGCCCTGCGAGGACGCCCCGTCGCCGAAGTGAGCGAGCACGGCCGTGTCGCGCTCCGGGTCGTCGGTGCCGACCAGACCGTCACGCTGGACGCCCATGGCGTAGCCGGTGGCGTGCAGGGTCTGCGCGCCGATCACGATCGTGTAGAGGTGGAAGTTGTTCTCCCGGGGGTCCCAGCCGCCTTGGTCGACACCGCGGAAGAGACCGAGCAGTTGGAGCGGGTCGACCCCACGGCACCAGGCCACCCCGTGCTCGCGATAGGTCGGGAACACGTAGTCCTGGCGGCGCAGCGCCCGCCCGGCACCGATCTGGGCAGCCTCCTGCCCCAGGAGCTGGGCCCAGATGCCGAGCTCACCGTGTCGCTGCAGCGCCGTGGCCTCGGTGTCGATCCGGCGGGTGAGCACCATGTCGCGGTAGAGGTCGCGGATCTGCTCCGCCTCCTGCTCGGCGGTCAGGCCGACACCGAAGGAGTAGTCGGGATGCTCCACCCGCTCACCCTCGGGCGTGAGGAGCTGGATCAGGTCAGGGTCGGCCACGGGCCCTCCTTCTCATCACGCGGCCCGCGGGGTCTCCGCCGGCGGTCTCCACTCGCTGTGGCGGCGACCGCGGGGGTGGTGCGGGGCCGGCCCGGCCGCTGTGACCGAGCCCACATCGAGCCGCTCCCAACGTACCGCCGGGCCCGACCGTCTCGCCAACCGGTCTGGCCCTCGACCGCGGATGCCCTCGGTGGCGCCGTGCCCGTACCCTGATCAGGCACTGCACCACGTCGACGGAGGACCACTCGTGAGCCATCACCGCTCGGGTCGGGCGCGACAGCGACTGGTCGCCGCCCTGACCGCGCTGCTGGTCGCCGGCGCGGCCGGCTGCTCTGGTGCGCCCGACGACTCGCCGGCGCCGTCGGACACCCCGTCTGAGTCGGCCTCCGGCTCGCCCTCGGAGTCGTCCTCCGATGAGGCCTCCGAGTCCCCCACTGACGACCCGTCGGTGACCGACTCGAGCTCCGCGTCTGGCTCTCCTGACGTCGTCGATCCGTTCGACCACGACGCCGCGACACCGATCGACGACGAGGGAGTGGTGCGGGTGATCGCCACCGAGCAGCAGCTCGGCACGCTCTCCGGGGGGGCGCTGATCGTGCGCACCCTGCCCGACCTCGAGCCGGCGTACACCCTGGAACCGAGCAGGGGCTCCCTGATGGACGTCCGGCTGCCCGAGGCTGGGCCCTCGGGCTACCTGCTCTCCGCCGTGCCCATGGCCGGCACCGGGACGAGCGTCGGCCGCGACGTGTTCACGGTGCAGGAGTTCGACCGAGAGACCGGCGACGTGACGACGACCAGCACCGTGCGACTCGCCCGCGACCCGGCCGTCACCGTCGGCAACGCGGTGCCCCGCCTGAAGGGGATCGTCGGCCGCACGGCCGTGCTCGATGTCACCCACGGCAGGGGCGACCAGGCGTCGCACACCGCCGTGGCGATCGACCTGGACAAGGGCGTGCTTGCCTGGCGACACCGGGGGGAGCGCGTGCTCACCGTGACCGGCAAGGCCGTCGTGGTCTTCCGGGGCAATGCGACCACGCCCGGCGACGTGGCGGGGCTGGCCCCGCAGACAGGTCGCCAACGGTGGGCCGGGCTCTCGGCGACCAGCGAGGTCTCGCTGGTCGGCAGCACCGCGAAGCGGGTGCTGCTGGCCCGCAGCGGCCCCTTCGGCATCCTGGCGATCGCCTCGGTCGACCTGCGCACTGGCGGGAGCGGCGCCGGCCAGGCGATCGACACGGCGAAGCTCGACTGCCGTGCGGCCACCCCGTCCGTCGCGGTCTGTCTGCTGCCCGGCAAGCGCCTCGTCGGCTGGGGCCTCAACCGCAACACCGAGCTGTGGTCGCTGCCTTCGAAGTCGCGCTACGCGCCGACCGTCACCCTGGTGGGGCTCGGCCAGGCCTACGGCAACGTCGGCGCGGACTGGGTGTCGTTGGACGCGCGCACTGGCGAAGACGTCGCCGGCGGCACCGGCCCCGCCCCCATCGCAGCGAGCAAGTCCGGGGCAGTCTTCATCGAGGACCGGCAGCTCACCTGGGCGCCGCGCTTGGACCCGACACCGTAAGAGCTGACGCCGCCCCGCGTCATACCCCCGCTGGCTGCGGCGCGCCGCAACTGCCATGCGATGCGATGCTTGAGTGTGATCGTCGAGCAGCGCAGTGTCGTCGGCGCTTCGGTGAGCTCGGTCTGGGCTCGGGTCGTCACGCCGGCAGGCATCAACGACGAGATGCTGCCGTGGATGACGATGAGCCCGCCGCGAGGGGCCACCACCTCCATGAGGATCGACACCGTCGAGGTCGGGGTGCCGCTCGGGCGGTTCTGGTTGCGACTCTTCGGAGTGCTGCCCTTCGACTACGACCTCCTGACGATCGCCGAGCTCGAGCCGGGCCGTCGCTTTCACGAGAAGTCATCGATGCTGAGCATGCGACGGTGGGAGCACGAACGGATCGTGGAGCCGGACGGGGCCGACGCAACCGTGGTGACGGACCGCGTCACCCTGGAGGCTCGGCTGCCGTTCCTGACTCCGATCTTCGCCAGGATCGTCGGTTGGTTCTTCGGACATCGGCACCGGCGACTAGCCCGGCACTTCGACGAACAGCGGTGATCCCCCGGATCGGAGGGCCGAGCGCTACCCCGCCGCCCGGGGGGCCTGGCCGGCGACGAAGGAGATCAGGCGGTCGTTGGCCTCGGGCTCACCGATGCTGACCCGGCAGCCCTCCCCGGCGAACGCGCGAACGACCAGCCCGGCCTCCTCGGCTTCCGCCGCGAACCCCGCAGTCCGCTCGCCCAGCTCGACCCAGACGAAGTTTCCCTGGGGGTCCGGGACCCGCCACCCCGCTTCGGCAAGGCCGGCGACGACGCGGTCCCGCTCGCCTACCAGCGCGTCCACCCGGGCAAGCAGTGCCGGCTCGTGGTCGAGCGAGGCGAGGGCCGCCGCCTGCGCCACCCCCGAGACCCCGAACGGGAGCGTGACCGCACGCAGCGCCGTGGCGATCGGGGGTGTCGACACGGCGTACCCCACCCGGAGGCCGGCCAACCCGTAGGCCTTCGAGAACGTTCGGATCACCACCACGTTGGGATGCTCAGCGAGCAGCGCGAGGCCGTCGACCGGGTCGGGGCTCCGGACGAACTCGAGATAGGCCTCGTCGACGACGACCAGCACGCGCTCCGGAACGGCGTCGATGAAGCCGCACAGCTCGGTGTGGGTGAGGGCGGGACCGGTCGGGTTGTTGGGCGTGCAGACGATCGCGACCCGAGTGCGGTCGGTGACCGCTTCGGCCATCGCCGCCAGGTCGTGCCGCCCCTCCTGTGTGACCGGCACCCGCACCGAGGCGGCCGCACCGGCAGCGACGGCGATGGGGTAGGCCTCGAAGGACCGCCACGCGTAGACCACCTCGTCGCCGGGCTCGCAGAATGCCTGCACGAGCTGGTAGATCAGCGCGACGGAGCCGGTCGCCGCAACGAGCTGCTCCTCGGCGACGCCGTGCCGGGCTGCGAGGGCGGCTACCAACGCGTGGTCGCCCAGCTCGGGATACCGGTTCATCTGGGCGGCCGCAGCTGTCGCGACCTCGAGCACCCCGGGCAGCGGCGGGTAGCGGTTCTCGTTGGACGACAGCTTGTACGCCGTGAGCCCCGGCTGCGGCGCCGCCGGCCGCCCGGCGACGTACGCCGGGATGGCCTGCACGTTGCGCCGCGGCTGCGGGAGGCTCATGTCGTGCACCCTAGCCAAGGGCAACCCCGAGCGCCGTCTCGTGCGACCCGCAGCGCCGTCTCGTGCGACCCGCAGCGCCGTCTCGTTAGGGGAGGACGACGTCGCCACCGGGGACGACGGCCAGGTCGCGACCGATCCGTAGGTCCACCGGGTTGGTCATGCATCGGATCGACCCACCACCCTTGTGGAACTGCGAGACGTCGACGATCTCGACGGCGAAGCCCCACTCCTCGAGGCGAGCGCGCACCCGGTCGGGGCACGCGGGCATCACCACGGTGGAGCCGATCACGATCGAGTTGGCGCAGAACGTCGTCAGCGCCTCCTCCTCGGTGATCACCAGCGGCTCGGGGATCCGCGCGAGGATCTCCGCCGCGGACGCCTCGTCGAAGGCCGCCGGGCAGACGATGGCCCGGGTCGCCGACAGCGGGCAGAACGCCAGGTCGAGGTGATACATCCCCGGGTGCGTGATCCGGAAGCCGCGAACCCGGATGTCGAGATCCTTCGCCAGGTGCTTGAGGCCCAGCTCCTCGGTGCGCGGACCGTAGCCGACGAACAGCGCGTCACCGAACGCGAAGGCGTCGCCGGCCTCGAAGTGGGCGCCGATGCCGTCGCGACCGACGTACGACGTGGTGTAGCCGTGGGCGAGGAACCACTGCTCCGCCGAGCCGGTCTCCATCCGGCGCTCGGGGTAGCGCATGTGTGACATCACGACGTGGGGGCGACCGTCGGCGGTCTCGACCCCGAGTCCGAGGTTCATCGCGAAGACCATGTCGGGCGCGTCCTCGCGCTGGCCGATCACATCGACCCGGCCACCCAGCCGCTCGATCGCGGCGACCAGCGTGTCCCACTGCTCGTGGGCCAGCACCGGGTCGGGCTGGTCGGCGAGGTCCATGAAGGGGTTGATCTCATACTCCACCCGGAAGTGGCTGGGGGCCACCTTCACGTAGCGGTAGCCCCAGTCCAGTCCGCCCTGAGCTGCGGGGTCGGTCATGTCTCGCCTCCCTTCGTCCGTGCGGCCGTGGTCGGCCGGGCGATCAAGATTGCCAGATTGTCGGACAATCTGGGCCCGATTGTGCAGACTTCGTCGCGACCACGCAAGCCGGCGCCGTCGCCGTCGGGGCCGCCCGACACAATGGGGGCATGTCCGACCCCGGAGCAGCACCGGAGCCCGCGCCCGACGCGACGCCCTACGACGGCCTGACGCTCACCCACTCCTCGACCGTCGACCGCGTCGCCGAGGAGCTGCGCCGCGCGGTCTTCGACGGCGAGCTGGAGTCGGGCACGCCGCTGCGCGAGGTCGCGCTCTCCGACTCCCTCGGCGTCGCTCGTTCGACGGTGCGCGAAGCCCTGGCCGCGCTGGTCGCCGAGGGCATCGCCACCCGAGAACCCAACCGGGGCGTGTCCGTGGCCTCCCCCGATCCGGACGCGATCACCGACGTCGTGCGCGCGCGCGGCGTGCTGGAGCTGGCCGGCGTCCGACGCTGGGCCACCGCGTCGGAGGAGTCGCGGGCCGCCGTGCGCTCCGCGCTCGAGGAGTACGCCGACGCCGTCGACCGCGGCGCGTCGTACCAACATCTCAACGAGCGCCACCTCGCGCTGCACCTGTCCCTGGTCGGCCTGAGCGAGTCCCCGCGCCTGGTGGCGATGGCCGAGACCTTGATCGCCGAGCTCAAGGTGGCCCTGGCCCAGATCGACCGGATCCGCCGCAACGCGCACGACCAGGCCGGCTCCCACACCCGTCTGCTGGCGCTGCTCGAGGCCGGCGACCTGGAGGCCGCCGGCGCCGACCTGGAGGAGCACCTCGCCGGTGCCGAGGTGGCGATCCGCGAGGCACTGTTCGCGGCCACCCAGCGCTGACGCACTAGGGTCGACCCCGTGAAACTCGTGACCTGGCTGCTCACCAACGCCGCTGCGTTGGCCGTGGCGGCATGGCTGATCGACGGCATCCGCTTCGATGGGCCGAGCTCGGGCAGCGCCGAGTGGCAGGAGAAGGCGATCCCCCTGTTGGTCGTGGCGCTGATCATGGGGCTGGTCTCCGCGACCGTGGAGCCGGTGGTGAAGGTCCTCAGCCTGCCGGTGATCATCTTGACGTTGGGGCTGTTCCTGCTCGTGATCAACGCGCTGATGTTGATGCTGACCGGCTGGATCGCCGGCAAGGCCGACCTGGGATTCCACGTGACCGGCTTCTGGCCGGCACTGTTCGGCGCGATCGTGATCACGCTGGTGACCGGCTTCATCAACGTCGTGGTCGATGACGACGACTGACCCGGGCCACCTCGAATGCCCGTGAACCTCCCTCCGCAGCGGACCGACGGGCGCTACCGCGTCACGGTCGTCTGCACCGGCAACATCTGCCGATCTCCCACCGCTGACGTGGTGTTGTCCGTGCTGATCGCCGAGGCCGGGTTGGGTGATCTCGCCGAGGTCGACAGCTACGGGTTGGGCGACTGGCACGTCGGAGGCGGGATGGACGACCGCTCCGCCCGCGCCCTCGCCGCGGCCGGCTACGACCCGGACGGCCATCGAGCCCGCCAGCTCCCCCGCGGTTGGGCCGACGACTACGACCTGGTGCTCGCGATGGACGACGGCCACCTCGACGACCTGCGCGCCCAGGCGGCCGCGGCCGGCCATCCCGCCGACCAGGTGCAGCTGTTCCGGGACTTCGACCCGGTCGACCCCGGTGGCAACGTTGCGGACCCGTACTACGGTGGGCCGGACGGATTCGAGGAGGTGCTGGCCGTGGTGGAGCGCACGAGCGCGGCGATCGTGACGGCCCTCTCCCGTGACCTCTCCCGTGACCAGTCCCGTGACCAGTCCCGTGAGCTACCCGCGGAGCTGGAGGAGCGATGACCAGGCAGCCGGGAGTCGCGCGGCGCGCCGAGGCCCTCCTCGGCATGGCCGTGATCGCGACCGCCCCGGTCGCCGGCGGCGAGATCGCCACGGCCACCAAGATCCGGCTCTCCGACGGCACCACCGCCCTGATGAAGACCCATCCGCGGCCGCCCGCCGGCTTCTTCGCCGCGGAGGTGCGTGGACTGCGCTGGCTCGCTGCCGCCGGTGGCGTGGACGTGCCCGAGGTGCTGGCCACCGACGACGACTGCGTGATCCTGCGCTGGGTCGAGAGGGGCAAGCCCGGACCCGATGCGGCCACCTCCTTCGGTGCCGCGCTGGCGGCGACGCACGCTGCCGGCGCACCGGCGTACGGCGCGGTGGGCGAGGACCACGTCGACGGCTTCATCGGCCGGCTGCCCCTGTCCAACCAGCCGGCCGCGACCTGGGCGGAGTTCTACTCCGAGCAGCGGGTCCGGCCCTACCTCAAGCTCGGCCTCGAGCGGGGCGCGGTGACGCCGGAGCAGGCCGCGAAGGTCGAGAAGGTGCTCGCCCGGCTGCCCTCCCTGGTGCCCGAGGAAGACCCGGCCCGCCTCCACGGCGACCTCTGGAACGGCAACGTCCTGTGGGGCCACGACGGCCACGCCCACGTGATCGACCCGGCTGCCCACGGCGGGCACCGCGAGACCGACCTCGCGATGCTCTCGCTGTTCGGCCTCCCGCAGCTGGCCAAGGTCCTCGACGCCTACGACGCCGCGGCGCCGCTCGTCGACGGCTGGCGCGACCGGGTCGGCGTCCACCAGCTGCACCCGCTGCTCGTGCACGCCTGCCTGTTCGGCGGCGGGTACGCCGCCCGCGCGGCCGTCGTCTCCGCACGCTTCCTCTGACTCGCGCCTCTCAGGCACGTTTCAGCCACCCATGGCACCCTGACCGGGTGACCGCCGCGCCCGACCCCAGGCCCAAGGTGCTGGTCGTCGACGACGACCAGGCAGTGCGCGAGTCGTTGCGGAGGTCGCTGGAGTACAACGGCTACGACGTCGCGCTGGCCGCCGACGGGGCCCAGGCCCTGGCCGGGATCGGCACCGCCGCCCCGGACGTGGTGATCATGGACGTGATGATGCCCAGGCTCGACGGCATCGAGGCCACCCGCGCCCTGCGGATCGCTGGCAACGACGTCCCGATCCTGGTCCTCACCGCGCGCGACGCCGTGGGCGAAAGGGTCGAGGGCCTCGACGCCGGTGCGGACGACTACCTCACCAAGCCCTTCGCACTCGCCGAGCTGTTGGCCCGGCTGCGCGCGCTGCTGCGCCGCGTCGTACCCCCCGACGGCGACGGCGACGAGGCGCTCGGCTTCGCCGATCTGACGATGGACCTCGCCTCTCGCGACGTACGCCGAGGCGAGCGCGCCATCGAGCTGACCCGCACCGAGTTCACGCTGCTGGAGATGTTCCTGCGACGGCCGCGCCGCGTGCTGGAGCGTGCGTTCATCCTCGACGAGGTGTGGGGCTACGACTTCGCCACCACCGCCAACAGCCTCGAGGTCTACGTCGGCTACCTGCGCCGCAAGACCGAGGCCGAGGGCGAGCCGAGGCTGATCCACACGGTGCGCGGCGTCGGCTACGTCCTCAAGGAGTCCTGACCGGTGGGCTGGCACTACCGGCGTTCGCTGGCCAGCCGGGTCACCCTGCTCGCCACGATCGCAGTGGGAGCGTCGTTGGCCTTCGTCTCCCTCGGGGCCTACGCCACCGTCCGGATGCAGCTGCAGAGCTCCCTCGATGAGTCGCTGATCCGGCGGGCCGAGAAGGTCGTCGAGGGACGCCGGCTCGATCCGATCATCGGCCCCGGCGACCAGGTGCCCTCGTGGGCGCTCGGCGCCGCGGACGTCCGGATCATCTTCATCGACGTCACCGGGGGCTCCCGCTCGGCGGACAAGGGGCCCACCCTGGAGCTCGGCCGCGAGGAGCTGCAGGTGGCCGCCGGCATCCGGCCGCGCATGATGCGCACGGTCGTGGCCGACGGCACTCAGTTCCGGGTGGTCACGGTCCCCGCGGAGAAGGGCGAGGCGGTGGTCCTCGCCCAGTCCCAGGAGCCGCAGCTGCGGACGCTGCGCCAACTCGGTCTGGTCACGCTGCTGTTCGGCGTCGTGGGGGTGCTGGCCTCGGCGCTGGCCGGCTGGGCGGTCGCGCGCAACGGACTGCGGCCGGTCCGCCGGCTCACCTACTCGGTCGAGGACATCGCCCGGACCGGTGAGCTGGCCCCGCTGACCACCGAGGGCGACGACGAGGTCGCGCGGCTGGGGTCGGCGTTCAACCAGATGGTCGCGGCGCTCGGCGCCTCCCAGGATCGGCAGCGCCGCCTGGTCGCCGACGCCAGCCACGAGCTGCGCACCCCGCTCACCTCCCTGCGCACCAACCTGGAGCTGCTGGCACAGGCCGACGACGAGGGCGGCCTGCCGGCCACCGCGCGCGCCGAGCTGCTGGCCGACGTACGCGCCCAGATCGAGGAGCTCACCACCCTGGTGGGCGACCTGATGGAGCTCGCCCGCGACGAGCCCGCCGCCAGCACCGACGAGGACCTGGAGCTCGGGGAGGTGGTCGAGCGAGCTCTCGCGCGGGTACGCCGCCGCGCGCCGACCGCCGACGGGGGGCTGGTCTTCGATGTCGCGCTGCAGCCGTGGTGGGTCGAGGGGGACAGCGGAGTCCTGGAGCGGGCGGTGGCCAACCTGCTCGACAACGCAGTGAAGTGGAGCCCGACCGGTGGCGTCGTGACCGTGCGGCTGATCGGTTCCGGTGACCAGGGCACGCTCACCGTCGACGACCAGGGCCCGGGGATCGCCGAGGAGGACCTGCCCCACGTCTTCGAGCGGTTCTACCGGTCCGACGAGTCACGCTCGATGCCCGGCTCCGGGCTGGGGCTGGCGATCGTGCGGCAGGTGGCCGATCGGCACGGCGGCTCGGTGGCGGCGGGGCCGGCGCCCGGTGGCGGCACCAGGCTGGCCCTCGTCCTGCCCGGGCGCCCGTGGCACGGCGCGCCGGCGGTCACGGCCGAGCAAACACAGCCAGCAGCCGCTCCGCCTTCCAGCACGACTCGGCGTACTCTTCTGCCGCGTCGGAGCGCACCGTGATCCCGCCCCCGGTGCCGAGCCGCCAGACGCCGTCGCCGGACGTCATCAGGCTGCGGATCACCACGCCGAGGTCGGCCCGGCCGTCCGCCCCGATCCACCCGAACGCGCCGGCGTAGACGCCCCGCGGCGTGGCCTCCACCGCGTCGATCACCTGCATCGTGCGCCGCTTGGGGGCTCCGGTCATCGAGCCGGCCGGGAAGAGCGCGCGCAGCGCTTCGATCGGGGTCACCTCGTCGGTCAGCCGGCCCCGGATCGTCGAGGCGAGCTGGTGGACCGAGGCGTAGGACTCGACCTCCATCAGGGTCGGCACCTCGACCGTCCCGGGGACGCAGACCATCGCCACGTCGTTGCGGAGCAGATCGGTGATCATCAGGTTCTCTGCGCGGAACTTCGGGTCACTCGCCAGGTGGGCGCGCAGCCGCTCATCTTCCTCCGGCGTGGGACCGCGAGGGGTGGTGCCCTTGATCGGCTTGGTCTCCAGCAGCCGGTCGGCCGTGATCAGGGCGTAGCGCTCGGGCGAGGAGCTGAGCAGCCACGCGCGGGCGTCGGGGAGGTCGTGCTGCAGGTAGCCGGCGTACGGCGCGGGATTGAGCGCCCGCAGCCGGAGGTAGGCCTCGGGCGGGCTCAGGTCGCTCGCCGTCTCGGCGCGATAGGTGAGGTTGACCTCATAGGTGTTGCCGGCGTGGAGCTGCTCCTGGACCTCCTCGAAGGCGTGCGCGTAGTCCTCGGGCAGCTCGGTCGTCTCACTCTGCGGGGTCGGCCACGCCGGCGAGGGCGGTTGGTCGTGCTGGAAGAACCGCAGCTCGTCGGCGCGCATCCACACCGCGTCGGGCAGATGCGGGTCCGGTCGGGCCGGCAGGTCCGGGTGGGCGGCGTACCCGAAGTAGCCGATCCAGTGCGCGTCCGGCGGCCCCGCCTCGAGCTCGGCCTCCAGCGCCGCGAACGGGTCGCTGTCGACCACCTCGGCAACGCCCCCGCAATGGCGGGTGACCTCGCGGCGGCCGGCGTCGTAGGTCAGGGAGAGCCCGTCGTCGGCCACCCAGCCGATCATCGAGCGGCGACCCGACCAGGCGCGGGCGCCACCGCCGTCCAGCCAGAAGCAGCGGGCGTGGGATTCGGCCAGGTCGCGGAAGTACGCCGCCCAGTCGTCGTGCGCGGGGTCCGCTTCGTCAGCGCCGGTCACGGCGCGCCGTTCAGGAACGAGGCGACCAGCCGCGACCCCTCTTCGGACAGGATCGACTCGGGGTGGAACTGCACACCGTGCAGGGGCAGGGTGCGGTGCCGGACCCCCATCACCGGGCCGCTCTCGTCCTCGGCCCAGGCGGTCGGCTCGAGAGCCGGCGGCAGGTCGAGGGCCGCCAGGGAGTGATAGCGCACCGCCGCGAAGCGCTGTGGGAGGCCGGTGAAGACACCCGTGCCACAGTGCACGATCTTGGCCACGTCCCCGTGCGCCGGTGGCACCCGCCCGACCGTGCCGCCGTACGTCGTGACCAGGCCCTGCATGCCCAGGCAGACGCCCAACACCGGGCGGGTGCCGGCCAGCAGCACCTCGCGGCCGACCGCGAAGTCGCGGCGGTCGGCGGGGTGGCCGGGACCCGGCGAGAGGACGACGTGGGAGTGTGCGAGCACCTCCTCGAGGGAGACCTGGTCATGCTCCACCACCCGCGGCAGCCGACCGGTGACACCCGCCACCAGGTGCACGAGGTTCCACGTGTAGGAGTCGTAGTGGTCGACGACCACGACGTCCGGCGTACCCACGGGGCTCAACCTATCCCTGACGGCCGCTCAGACGAGCAGGTCGCGGACCAGCGAGTGCAGCAGCTCCAGGCCGTGCTGGGTGAGGATCGACTCGGCGTGGAACTGGATCCCGCGATAGTGCGGGCCCGCCAGGAGGTGGATGTCGCGGGACTCGGGATCGGCCTCGACGACGACCCCGGCGGGGAGACCGTCGGCCCCGGTCCGGCCGACGAAGGTGTTGTAGAACCCGACCCGCTCGGTGCGTCCGCCGATCGACACCGGCGACTGGGTCCCCTGGAAGACGATGTCCTTGAACGCCAGCGGGATGCCCAGGTGATGGCACAGCGCCTGATGCCCCAGACAGACGGCCAGGAACGGCTGCTCGCGCTCCATCAGACGCGCCACCGCGGCTCGCAGCCGCTGCATCTTGGGGTCGTCGTCGTCGCGCGGATCGCCGGGTCCGGGGCCGACGACGACCAGGTCGGCGTCGTCGAGCACGCCGTCGGCGTACTCCTCGTGACGGACCACCTCCGAGGTCATGCCGAGCACCCCGAGCACGTGTCGAAGCATGTTCACGAAGTCGTCCTCGCCGTCGAGGATCAGCACCCTCTTGCCCGCGAGGACCGGATCGGCTGCGGCGCCGCTCTGGTCGGTGAGCCAGAACGTCGAGAGCTGCCGGTTGCGGGCGTTCAGCGCGATCAGCACGTCCTCGTCGTTGACCAGCTCGGCCACGTTGACGTCGGTGGCGGGCGCCTGCGGCACCAGCCCGAACGCGCTGAGGATGCCACTGGCCTTGGCGTGCGTCTCCGCCACTTCGTACGCCGGATCGGAGTCCCGCACCAGGGTTGCTCCCGCCGTCACGGTGAGCCTGCCGTCGACCGAGACGTCGGCGGTCCGGATCACGATCGGGCTGTCGACCATCGGGCCGCCGGCGTCGTCCCTGCCGAGGATCGCCAGCGCGGCGGCGTAGTAGCCGCGGCCGACCGGCTCGTACTTCGCGATCAGCCGGCAAGCGTTCTCCACCGGGCTACCGGTGACCGTGGCGGCGTACATCGAGTCCCGCAGGATCTGCCGGGGGTCGCGGCTGGTGCGCCCGGCGAGGAGGTACTCCGTGTGCACGAGATGGCTCATCGGCTTCAGGAACGGGCCGAGCACCTGCCCGCCCTCGTTGCAGATGTCGCACATCATCTTCAGCTCTTCGTCGACGACCATGAAGAGCTCGTAGATCTCCTTCTCGTCGCGCAGGAACCGCATCAGCGGCCCCTTCACGTCGCCCTCCCGCGGGATCCGGAAGGTGCCGGAGATCGGGTTCATGCGGACGTCGCCGTCGTGGATGGAGACGTGTCGCTCGGGGGTGGCGCCGATCAGGTAGCGGTCGCCGGTGAAGAAGCAGTACGTCCAGTACGCGCCGCGCTCGCGTTGCAGCAGCCGTTTGAGGACGGTCAGCGCCTGACGATGCCCCCAGTCGGCGAGCGTCGCGCGGTAGTGGCGACCGATCACCAGGTTCGCGCCCTCACCCTGGCCGATCTCGTCGTCGATGACCGACCGGACGAGCGTGGCGTAGTCGTCGTCGCCGATGTCGAACCCGCCCCGGTCCGCGAACTCCACCGGCACGTCGTCGATGGCGTCGACGATCTCGGCGACCGTGAACTCCTGCTCGCTCTCCACGTCGACGACCACCAGGGGCGTCCCGTCGTCGTGGGCCTCGAAGCCACGCTCGCGAACCTGGCGGAACGGGATCGCCAACAGCCGGTCGGCGATGTGGCCGTCCTCCGGCGCGCCGGTCTCCAACGGCACGTCCAGGATCGACCCGACGACACTGCGGGTGCCGCCGACCAGCCCGACCGTGTCGCGGTCCCCGGCCCGGGTCGAGCGCCGGATCACCGCCCACGCCTCGTGCCCCTGGAGCGCCTCGAGGGCGGCCCGCGCATCGACCCCGGGCGCGGCCGGGCGGGCGGGGTGCTCGGGCATGGGCAAACCCTACGGCGCCGGTACGCCGGCGTCCCCACCCACGCCCACCCGTCGTGAGTTCCCGCCCGACCCGTCGTGAGTTGACGGGGGACCCGTCAACTCACGACGGGTGGGCTGTCAACTCACGACGGGTGGGCTAAGAGAGGAGGGTGAGCAGCTGGGTGGCGCGGGTGAGCACGACGTAGAGCGTGGCGCGGCCGGTGGTGGACTCGGCCTCGATCTCGTCGGGCCGCACGACCACGATGCCGTCGAACTCCAGGCCCTTGGTGTCGAGGCCGGTCAGGACCACGATCCGGTCCTCCCCGGAAGGTCCGCCGGCCCCGGCCGCCACCCCGGCCCCCCTCGCGTCAGCCGCGAACTCCGGCCAGGACGCCAACCAGCCGTTCACCTCGGAGCGGCGGGCACCGGGCACCACGATCGCGACCGTGCCCGCCACCTCGCCGACGACCGCCGCCAATGCCTCCCGGGTCGCCGCCTCCAGATCTGCCGCACCCGCATGGACCACGGGCTCGACGCCGGTCGAGCGCACCGCGGTCGGGAGGTCGGCATCCAGCCCCACGCGGCGCGCGTAAGCCGCCGCGAACTCGTAGATCTCCGAGGAGTTGCGGTAGTTCGTCGACAGGTGGAACGTGTGCTGCTGCTTGCCCTCGAGCGCGGTCGCGCGAGCCGCCGCCGCATCCTCGGGTGCCGGCCAGGACGACTGCGCCGGGTCGCCTACGATCGTCCAGGTCGCGGCCCGACCCCGGCGCCCGAGCATCCGCCACTGCATCGGAGTGAGGTCCTGGGCCTCGTCCACCAACACGTGGGCGAAGCCGTCGTCCTCGACCCGGTGCTTCGGCGGGGCCCACGGCCGCCCGGCCGGGGCGTACTCACGATCAGAAGCCGTGGTGAGCTCCTCGAGATCTCCGCCGACGTGGTCGTCCAGTTCGTGGTCCTCCTCGCGGCGGTCGGGGACGTCACCCAGCGCATAGCGGAGCTCGTCGAGCAACGGCACGTCCTCGACGCTGGGCGCCGCTGCGTCGGCCCACGACTTGGTGAGCAGCCGCTGGTCCTCCGCGGACACGACGCCCTCGCCCACGCGGGCCAGGAACTCCGGGTCGCTCAGCCAGCCGAGCACGGTCGGCGCGTCCAGCGGCGGCCACCAGGCGAGCGCGAAGTCGAGGAACCGCTTGTCGGACAGGATCTCGTCGTCGAAGGCCGCCCGGCCACGTTCGAGACCGCGCTCGCCGGTCACCTGGCGCCACATCGCCTCGAGCAGCGCCGACGCGACCCGCGGCAGCTGGCGGTTGCGTTGACCGTGCGACATCAGCGACCGCCGGATCTGGCCGAGCTCACGCGGGCCGAGCACGATCACGTCGTCGCGCCAGAACATGCGGAACTCGCGGGGGCTGTCCGGCGTCTGCTGTCGCGCCGTACGTCGCATCACCTCGGCCATCCGGACCGCACCCTTGACGTCGGCGACCGCGGGCTCGTCATGGCGGACGGCTCGAATTCCGTCGACGACCTCGCCCAGCGACCGCAGCGCCACCGCAGTCTCACCCAGCGACGGAAGCACCCGCTCGATGTAGCGCATGAACACCCCCGACGGCCCCACGACCAGCACCCCGCCGCCCTCGTAGCGACGCCGGTCGGTGTAGAGCAGGTACGCCGCCCGGTGCAGCGCCACGACCGTCTTGCCGGTGCCCGGGCCCCCCGAGATCGACACCACGCCCTTCGCGGGCGCCCGGATCGCGCGGTCCTGCTCAGCTTGGATGGTGGCCACGATGGAGTGCATCGACCGGTCGCGGGCTCGCGACAACTGTGCCATCAGCGCGCCCTCGCCCACGATGGGCAGATCCGTCTCGGCGTCCGCGTCGAGGAGCTCGTCCTCGACTCCGACGACGGTGGCGCCGGCGCAGCGCAGCACTCGGCGCCGGACGACGCGCTCCGGGGAAGCGGCGGTGGCCTGGTAGAAGACGGCGGCAGCAGGCGCCCGCCAGTCGATCAGCAGCGAGTCACGGTCGTCGTCACGCAGTCCGATCCGGCCGATGTAGCGCGGCTCCGGGTCGAGCTCCTCCTGCAGGTCGAGGCGTCCGAACACCAGCCCCTCGTGGGCGGCGTCGAGCTGCGCGATCCGACGCGCCGCCTGGAAGACCATGGCGTCGCGTTCGACCAGGCCGCCCTCGTGCCCCAGCCTGGCCCGGCCGTGGCCCTCCCGAGCCAGTGCCTGGGCGGCCGCTGAGGACCTCTCCAACTGCACGTAGACCAGGTCCACGAACTCCTGCTCGGCCGCGACCTCGCGTGCGACCAGCTCCTCCGACACCCTTGGCCCGTCCTTCGTCCCACTGATTCCGGCAAGTCGACAAGCCTACCTGGCCGGGGAGTCCGGACGAAGGGAGGGCCTCAGTCGATCCGGACGAGGATCTGGGCCCGCACCGGCACGGCCGGCATGCTGCCCTCGACTAACCGCAGGGTGACGGTGCGGTCCTGCCACGGCATCAGCGGGGCGGTAGTCAGCGTGACTGCCATCGGCACCGCGGTCTCGTGCCTCGCCGCCACCCGCCCGTCCACGACGAGCTCCCACGCCCGGAAGCCGGACTCCGGAAGGGTCGGCTTCATCAGCACGGGGCCGTCAGACGGGGGCACCGAGAACCGCAGCGTCCGCCCCCGGGCGACCGCCGTCACCCGCTGCGGCAGCGGCGAGTAGCGGTGACCGCCGACCTCCTGGACCTTGGAGTCCCTGCCGTTCTGCCGATAGACGCCGAGCGCCAGCAGGCCCCGAGGATCCGAGGTCGCGGCGGAGTCCCCCCGCTTCCTCAGGAGGCGGGCGGTGACCCGGACCGTGTCCCCGGCGACGTAGCGCTTCCCGTCGATCTCCAGCGGGCCTGCGTAGTAGTGCCCGCCGGTGCCGGCGTCGTACACCTGACCCGGTTCCGGGCAGCTGCCTGACTCTTCGAGCAGTCGTCCGTTCAGCCAAAGTCCCGCTAGGCGCGCGGCCCCGCCGCCGCCGCCTTGGCAGTACAGGTCGAGGCTGAAAACCCCGTTCGGCACCGTGAACGTGAACGTGACCTCGCTCTGCCCGGGCTGCCCGAAACTGGCGGAGTCGAGTGTCCAACCCGGGAGGTCGCGGCGGAAGGTCAGGTCGCCCTGGGTCTCGCCGGGGGCGGGTCGATCCAGCGCGTAGACCGCGAACGCGACCTCTCCCGCCCCGGTGAGCTCGATCCGTCCCGACTCGCCCGGCCGAATCAGCAGGAAGTCTGAGAAGTCCGCGGCGAGCAGCGGCGACTCGTCCGGCATAACCCCGTCGCCGTTGAGATCGACGTCCTCCGCCGACAGGCTGGCGACTGCCGGATCCGCCGCCGCCCAGGTGAGCAGGCGCGGGCCGGCGTCGGCGGAGAACGCGTAGGCAACCCGATCGGCGCCCTCAGTTCCGCCCGCGAAGGCAAACGTGTAGCCGAGCGAGTCAATCGTCTTCGGCGCCAGGTGGCCGGCGAGCTGTCGCTGGGCCGCAGGGTCGGGCTGGTTCCGATGCGGCAGGAGAATCACTCCGCCGACGACGGCGAGCACCACCGCGGCCGCGCCGGCCACGCCCGCCCGCCGGCGCCGGCGTACGCCGGCCACGCGCTCCTGGACGGCCGCGCTGAAGGCTTCTCCCGGGGGGAGCCCGATGTCGTCGGCGTGCCCCCGCAGGCTGGCCCGCAGGTCGTCGATGGTGTTCATGCCCGCCCCTCCTCCGTGGTCTCGGCGACCGATCCCTCGTCCGAGGTCAGCGACGGGTCGATCCGCAGCTTCGCGAACGCCTTGCTGGTCTGGCTCTTGACCGTCCCGACCGAGCAGCCGAGCAGTTCCGCCGTCTGGGTCTCGGTGAGGTCGTCGAAGTAGCGCAGCACCACCACGGCTCGTTGCTTGCGCGGGAGTCTCCCGAGCGCCGTCCAGAGGTCCTGAGCCCCGTCGGTGTCGCGATCGTGCGCACCCTCGTCGGGCAGCTCCTCGGTGGCGAGCTCCCCGCGCCACTTGCGGCGCCACCACGACGCGTAGGTGTTCACCAGGATCCTGCGTACGTAGGGCTCCGGTTCTCCCTCGATCCGCCGCCAGGCGAACCACGCCTTGGCCAGCGCCGTCTGCAGCAGGTCTTCGGCCAAGGCGTGGTCGCGCGTGAGTAGGTACGCCGTACGCAGCAGCGACGCCGAGCGCGCGGCGACGAAGTCGTCGAATCCGACGGCCTGCATCACCCGGTCCCCCGATCTCGGCATGGTCGTGAGCGTCACACCCGTACTACCGCTTGGACTCCGCCGACGGTTGCCCGCGGGCGGCCCATTTTCGGCCTACGGCGGGCGGCGCCTACCTCGAGCGGGCCAGGAAGGCGGTCATCGCCTCGCGTGCTTCCTCCGAGCCGAACAGACGTGTGCTCAACGACGCCAGCTCCTCGCCGCGCTCGTCGATCCGCGCCAGCAGGTCGCGGTTGAGGATCCGCTTGGACTCCCTCAGCCCCTGGGCGCTCCCGCTCGCCAGGGACGCGCAGACCGCCGCCACCTCGGGCGCCAGGGCGTCCGCCGGGACCGCCTTGGTCACCAGGCCGTACGCCGCGGCCTCGGCGCCGCCGAACACCTCGCCGCCGAGCGTGGTGAGGGTGGCTGCCCGCGATGTCATCCGGTGGTGCACGGTCAGCGAGATGATCGCCGCCGCGAGCCCGAGCTTCACCTCGGTGAGCGCGAACGTCGCCTCCTCGCTGACGATCGCCACATCGGCCGCGGCCACGAGGCCGATCCCGCCAGCGCGCACCGGACCCGCCACCTCGACGACGACCGGCTTGTCCAGCGCCACGATCGCTCGCTGTAGCCCGACGATCGCGCGCGTGCCCTCCGCCATCCCCGCGTCCGAGGCCTCGGTCAGGTCGGCGCCGGAGCAGAAGACCCGATCCTCCGACCGCAGCAGCACCACGGTCACGGCCGGGTCGGCGTCCGCGGCCTGGAGGTGGGCCGCCAGCTCGGTGACCAGCTGCCGCGACAGGGCGTTGCGGTTGTGCGGGGAGTCCAGGGTCACGGTGGCGACCGCATCCTGGACGGCGTACCGCACCAACGCGGCGGGGGTGTCTGCCATGCCTCCAGCGTAGGGCGGGTTCGGCGAAGCCGCGGCTCGGGCAATCCGGAACCGGCCTCGGCTCCGAACGCCCTCCATGAGGTCAGCTGCCCAGCCAATGCCCTGACCCTGTTTCCCAGGTCGACCAAAAGACGCAAGGATCGCGCACATGAACCAGATCCGACCGGTTCCCTCCGGCGGCCCCGAGGGGTCGCCGGAGGGCACGGCCGACTCGGCTGCGGACCTCGGGGCGCTGCTGAAGCAGTCCGCCAGGGGGGATCAGCAGGCGTTCGCGGTGTTGTACGACGCCACGGCCGCGCGCGCGTACGGCCTGGCCGTGCGGGTGGTCCGTGACCCGGCCCAGGCCGAGGAGGTCACCCAGGAGGCCTTCCTGGAGATCTGGCGGAGCGCGACCCGGTTCGACCCCGCCAAGGGGAGTGCCGTCTCCTGGATGTTGACGATCGTGCACCGCAAGGCGGTCGACCGGGTCCGCTCGGCCGAGGCCGCCACCCGACGAGATACGACGTACCAGCGCCAGACCCACGAGGTCGACCGCGACGTCACCGCCGAGGCCGCCCAGGCCTCGCTGGAGGCCAAGCGAGTGCGCCACGCACTGCAACAGTTGACTGCGGCACAGCGGGAGGCGATCGAGCTGAGCTACTTCGGCGGCTACACGCACACCGAGGTCGCGTCACTGCTCGGCCTGCCGCTCGGCACCGCCAAGACCCGGATCCGGGATGGCCTGATCCGACTACGAGACTTCATCGGAGTGGGAGGTGCTCTGGCATGAGTGACCTGCATGCGCTCTCGGGCGCCTACGCCGTCGATGCCGTCGACGACCTGGAGCGTGGTCGGTTCGAGCGCCACCTGGTCGAATGTGCGGACTGCCAGGCCGAGGTCCAGAGCCTGCGCGAGGCCGCGGCCGTCCTTGCGGACGACTCCGCGCTCGCCCCGCCCCCCTCCCTGCGCAACCGGGTGCTGGCCGACATCGCCACCGTCCGGCCGCTGCCGCCGGTGGTCCCGACGGCCGAGCCCCGCAGCAGCCGCCGACCCTGGCTCACGCTGCTGGTCGCGGCGTCGGTGCTGGCCGTGCTCGGCGTCGGCCTGGGCATCTGGCAGCCGTGGACCAACGAGGCGCCCACGCTGACGGCGTCCGAGCGGGTGCTCCGCGCCGACGACGCCCAGACCGTGCGTCTGACCTTCGACGGCGGCGCCACGGCCACCCTGGTCCGCTCCGTGTCCGAGGGCCGGGCGGTGATCACCACCTCCGACATGCCCCTGGCCCCGGACGGCAAGGTCTATGAGCTGTGGCTGCAGCAGCCGGACGGCGAGATGGCCCCCGCGGGCCTGATGCCACCCAAGGCCGACCAGACCGTCCTGCTCGAAGGAGACGCCACCGACGCCGTCGCTGCCGGCATCACGGTCGAACCGGCAGGGGGCTCCCTGGAACCCTCCACCGAGCCGATCGCCCTCTTCGACTTCACACAGGCATGAGTCGGGACGAGTCAGGGAACCGGAGCGACACCATGGAACACACCCCGAAGGGTGGGAAGGGCTCCCACCCCCCGCCCCGACACGTCGCCGTGATCGGATCCGGCGTGGCCGGGCTGGTAGCGGCACACGTCAGCGCGCGTGCCGCCCGGGTGACGTTGATCGAGGCCGACCATCGTCTCGGCGGCCACGCCGACACCCATCGGGTGATCGAGCCCGACGGCCGCGAGCTCGCGATCGACACCGGGTTCATCGTCCACAACGAGCGGACCTACCCCGTGCTGCTGCGGCTCTTCCGCGAGCTCGGGGTCGCGACCCAGGACTCCGAGATGTCGATGTCGGTCTCCGACGAGGGCATCGGCCTGGAGTACGCCGGCGCACTGGGGGCGCGCGGCCTCTTCCCCACGTTTCGCAACGCCACGTCGCCGGCGTACCTGCGGATGCTCGTGGAGGTCCCGCGCTTCCACCGGCGAGCCAGGGCCGTCCTCCAGCGCGCCGACGACGACCAGACCTTCGCGGCGTTCCTCGACGCCGGCCGCTTCTCGGCGTACTTCCGCCGCCACTTCGCCGAGCCGCTCGTCGCCGCCGTCTGGTCCTGCGATCCCGACGTCGCCCTGGAGTACCCCGCTCGCTACCTGTTCAGGTTCCTCGACCACCACGGCATGCTCGCCGTCTTCGGCTCCCCGCGGTGGAAGACCGTGTCCGGCGGCTCCCACGAGTACGTCGACCGGGTCGCCGGCGGGCTGAGCGAGATCCGGCTCGACACCAAGGCGACCTCGGTGCTCGAGACGGCCGACGGCGTCGAGGTGACCGACGGCAACGGGGAGACCCGGACCTATGACGCCGTCGTCATCGCCACCCACCCCGACCAGGCGCTGGCGATGCTCGCCGAGCCGACGCCGCTGCAGCGCGAGCTCCTCGCCGCGATCCCCTACTCCGCGAACACCGCCCACCTGCACACGGACACCTCGCTGCTCCCCCGAGCCGTCCACGCACGAGGTTCGTGGAACTTCCTGCGGCCCGAGCGCTCGCAGGGCGAGGTCACCGTGACCTATGACCTGACCCGGTTGATGCGGCTGCCCACCGACACGCCCTACCTGGTGACGCTGGGAGGCACGGAACGGATCGACCCCGCGTCGGTCATCGCCACCATGGAGTACGCCCACCCGCTCTACACCCCCACCTCCGTGGCCGCCCAGGCCCGGCTGCCCGACATCGACAGCGACCGGGTCGTCTTCGCCGGGGCCTACCACGGCTGGGGATTCCACGAGGACGGCGCGAGCTCCGGCCTCCGGGCCGCGGAGCGGCTCGGTTTCAGCTGGGGCGAAGAAGCCTCACGAGCGGTGCTGCCCACGACGCCCTCGCTGTACGACGCGACGATCTCGCACACTCGGCGTACGCCGTTCCGGCGCAGCTTCACCCACCGGAACCTCACCTGGCTGGTCGACCTGGACCGGCTGCCCGACCACGGTCCGCTGGGTCGGTTCGAGGCGCGCGACCACCTCGGCAACCCCGCCCACACGATCCGGGAGAACCTCGACGCGTTCCTGGCCGACCACGGAGTCGACCTGACCGACGGTCGGGTGCTGATGGCCGCCAACGCACGCGCGTTCGGCCACTGCTTCAACCCGATCAGCGTCCACTGGTGCTTCGACCGCGACCAGGCCCTCGCTGCCGTCGTGGTCGAGGTGCACAACACCTACGGCGACCGGCACGCCTACCTCGTCCACCCGGACGCGCAGGGCCGGGCCCGCACCGACAAGCAGATGTACGTCTCGCCGTTCCACGGCGTCGACGGGCACTATGAGCTGGCGGTGCCGGTCCCGGGCGAGCGGCTGAAGATCGCGGTCACGCTGCACACCGGCGACGACACCGAGGACGGCGACCGCGAGGTGTTCAGCGCGGTGCTCAGCGGGAGCAGCCCGACTACGGCCACCCGCCGCCGCGTGCTCCGGGCGGCGCCGGCTGCCCTGGCCGGCTCCTTGCTGATCCGCGCCCACGGCATCTGGCTGTGGGCACGACGACTTCCGATCCGACCCCGACCTACCCACACCCGACAGGAGGGCGTGTGATGACCCAGCTCGGTGACCGCTCCAGCA
>CAVQOT010000006.1:0-224195 GCA_963714495.1 uncultured Actinomycetota bacterium
CCCGCTGGCCAGGCCTCTTCGAGGTTCCCGCAGGGCCGCGTACCCAGGTCTCGGCCGCGATCGCGAAGCGGCTCTTCGGCGCGGTCGCGCACCGCTTCGATCTGGACGTGGTGACGCCCTGCCCGACGTACCCGCCGGCGGACCCGCACCCCGGCCAGGCCACGGGCCGGCTCACCCTGCGGCCGACCATCGTGCTCCAGCGACCTGAGGAGTTCTACGCCCGGATCGGCCGCGACGGCCTGATCGGGTTCGGCGAGGGCTACATGACCGGCGCCTGGGACTCCCCCGACCTGCCCCGGCTCCTGTCCGTGCTGGCCGCTGAGATCGGCACCCTGATCCCGCAGCGGCTGCAGCGGCTTCGCGGGTGGTACGTCGCCCGGCGGCCGCACCACGAGCGGAACTCCGTGCACAACACCCGGGCCAACATCGCCCATCACTACGACCTGTCCAACGACCTCTTCCAGGCCTTCCTGGACCAGACGATGAGCTACTCCTCCGCCCTGTTCGACACCTCCGTCAGCGGCAGCGGGCGGTGCCGGGTCGCCGCCGCTCCGGACCACCCGACCGCGGCCGACCTACCCGAGGCCCAGGCCCGCAAGTTCGAGCGGCTGCTCGACGTGACGGGGGTCGGAGACGGCACCCGGCTGCTGGAGATCGGGACGGGGTGGGGGGAGCTTGCCCTCCGGGCCGCTCGGCGTGGGGCGGTCGTGCACACCGTCACCCTCTCGCGGGAGCAGCAGACGCTCGCCCGGGAGCGGATCGCCGCCGCCGGCTTCGCCGATCGGGTCGAGGTGGAGCTCACCGACTACCGCAACGTCCGCGGCGAGTACGACGCCGTGGTCTCCGTCGAGATGATCGAGGCAGTCGGACACGAGTTCCTGCCGGAGTACTTCCGCACGATCGCCGACCGGCTGGTGCCGGGCGGGCGGGCCGGTCTCCAGGCGATCCTGATGCCGCACGACCGGATGGTGGCCACGCTCGAGACCTACACCTGGATCCACAAGTACATCTTCCCCGGCGGCTTCCTGCCTTCGGTCGAGCTGATCGACGAGGTGGCGCAGCCGTGCGGGCTGCGGGTGACCGACCGCCTGTCCTTCGGGCTGCACTACGCCGAGACGCTGCGGATGTGGGACGACGCGTTCCTGGCCGCGGACCTCCAGGCGCTCAGCCCGGAGCAAGGCGGCTTCGACGAGGTCTTCCGCCGGATGTGGCACTTCTACCTCACCTATTCGCGGGCCGGCTTCGCCGCCGGCTACCTCGACGTTCAGCAGTTGGTGCTGGAGCGCGAGTCGAGCGGGTCCCGGGCGTAGCGTCGGGCTCATGGACCCGACGGACCGGCAACGTCTGGAGGGGGCGTTCCACGCCTGGCCGCGGGAGGGTTTCCTGCCGGCAGCCCAGCGCAGGAAGGCGGCCTACGACGGCCCACTGCCGATCGGGCACGACCAGACCAACTCCCAGCCGCGGACCGTGGCAGCCATGCTGGCGCTGCTCGACGTGAGGCCCGGCCATCGGGTGCTCGACGTCGGGTCCGGGTCGGGATGGACCACGGCGCTGCTCGGGCACCTGGTCGGAGCCGGCGGTAGCGTGCAGGGCGTCGAGCGGGTGCCGCAGCTGGTGGCGTTCGGCGCGGCGAACCTCGCCGACACCGACCAGTCGTGGGCGCGGATCGACCACGCGCTCGACGGCGTGCTCGGCTGGCCCGAGGGCGCGCCGTACGACCGGATCCTGGTGTCCGCCGAGGCGGGCACCCTCCCGCACGACCTCGTCCAGCAGCTGGTCGCCGACGACGACGCACCCGGTCGGCTGGTGATCCCGGTGGCCGGCGAGATGGTGCTGGTGGTGCGCCACGCCGCCGACGAGCAGATCAGCCGGCACGGGCGCTACCGCTTCGTGCCGTTGTTGCCCTGAGGCTCAGCGGCGGCCCGACTTGAACATGCCGCGCGCCACCTCGCGGGCAGCGGTGCGCAGGAAGTCCTTGAAGGCACCGGACTGGACGACGTCCTGGATGATCCCGCCGTCGTCCTTCTCCTTGCGGTCCTTGGCCTTGTCGAGCTTCTCCTGGCGCACCTGCTCCTTGAGCTTCGCGTCCTCGTCGGCCTTGAGGGCGCCCGCCTCCAGCTTGGCGGCGAGCTTCTCGTGGGCCGACTCCCGGTCCACCGACTGGGCGTACGTCGCGTAGCGCGGGCTGGCCTTCACCGCCTGCTCCATCGCGGCGGCGTCGGCCGGGCCCATCAGTGACTCGGGCGCGCGCAAGCGGGTCCAGGCCACGGGAGTCGGAGCGCCGCGCTCGTTCATCACCGTCACCACCGCTTCGCCGATGCCGAGGCTGATGATCACGTCACCGAGGTCGTCGTACTCGCTGTTGGGGTAGGTGTTGACGGTGGCCTTGAGCGCCTTCGCGTCGTTGGGCGTGTGGGCGCGCAGCTGGTGTTGCACCCGGGAGCCCAGCTGGGCCAGCACGTCGTCCGGGACGTCGGTCGGGCTCTGCGTCACGAAGAAGACGCCGACGCCCTTGGACCGGATCAGGCGGACGGTCTGGGCGATCTGGTCGAGGAAGCCGCTCGAGGCGTCGTGGAACAGCAGGTGCGCCTCGTCGAAGAAGAACACCAGCTTCGGCTTGTCGATGTCTCCGACCTCGGGCAGATCGTGGAAGAGATCCGCGAGCAGCCACATCAGGAAGGTGGAGAACAGCGCCGGACGGTCGTTGAGGTTGGGCAGCTCCAGCAGGCTGATCAGGCCCTTGCCGTCCGCGGTCGTCTGCAGGAGGTCCTTGGACTCGAACTCCGGCTCGCCGAAGAACTCGTCGGCTCCCTGGTCCTGGAAGCCGATCAGCTCGCGCAGGATCACACCGGCCGTCGCGGGCGAGAGGCCCCCGAGGTGCTTCAGGTCCGGCTTGCCCTCGTCGGAGGTGAGGTAGCCGACGACCGCGCGTAGGTCCGCGAGGTCGAGCAGTGGCAGCCCCGCCTGGTCGGCGTAGTGGAAGATCAGGCCGAGGCTGGACTCCTGGGTGTCGTTGAGTCCCAGCACCTTGGACAGCAGCATCGGGCCGAACGCGCTCATCGTGACCCGCAGCGGAATGCCGGTGCCCTCGCCCCCGAGGGCGTAGAACTCCACGGGGAAGCCGGTGGCGTTCCAGTCCTGGCCGACCGACGTCGCCCGGGCCGAGATCTTCTCGTTGCTTTCACCGGGCACCGAGAGGCCCGACAGGTCGCCCTTGATGTCGGCGGCGAAGACCGGGACGCCGTGCGTGCTGAGCTGCTCGGCCAGGAGCTGGAGGGTCTTGGTCTTGCCGGTGCCGGTGGCACCCGCGACCAGCCCGTGCCGGTTGACCATGCCGAGCGGGATCCTGATCTGGACGTCGGAGAGGTCGCTGGCGTTCAGCATCAGGCCGCCGAGCTCCAGGGCCGGCCCCTCGAACGCATAGCCCGGCGCCACCGCCGCGGCGATCGGGTCGAGCTCGACGGGCGGCTCGGAGGTGGTCTCGGGAGCCTCCTCGACCGGCTCGCTCTCGGGCGTGCTCTTGGGTGTGCTCTCGGGGGCAGCGGCGTCCGGCGTCTCGCTCATGGGCGCCACCCTAATAGGGGCGCCGGCTCGCGGCGTATCGGCGTACGACGCGATCCGGCGGCCTCCGCGGCCACGGTTAGACTCCCCAGCGTGATCTTCAAGCGCGTCGGTGAGGGCCGGCCCTACCCCGACCACGGGCTCACCGACCAGGGCTGGGCCGACGTTCCCCCACGCCAGGTTCGACTGGATGAGCTGGTCACCACCACGGACACCCTGCAGCTGGCGACCCTGCTCGACGAGGACTCCACGTTCTACGGCGACCTGTTCGCCCACGTGGTGGAGTGGCGGGCCGAGTACTACCTCGAGACCGGCCTGCACCGCGCGCTGCGGGCTGCCTTGCAGCAGCGCAACGTGCTGCACGCCCGCGTGGTGGCGGTGAAGGGCTGATGACACGCGCCCTGCGGACCGGCATGACGCTGGTCGCCCTGGTGGCGATCGTCGTCGCCGGTGGCATGTGGGGGTGGGGCGCGTTCACCAAGCCGTTCCCGCAACGTTCCGGACCGCCGCCGTGCACCCAGGCAACGCTGGCTGCCGGGGACTCACTGACGCCCGAGAAGGTCATCGTGAGCGTCTACAACGCCAGTGACCGGTCCGGTCTGGCCAGCCGGACCGCCAACGACCTCGACGCTGCGGGCTTCCCGATCGACACCTACGCCGACGCGCCCAGCGGGATCAGCGTCAAGGTGGCCGAGGTGTGGGTCGACGACCCCAAGGGGCCGGTGGGGCGACTCGTAAGGTCCTACCTCGGCAAGCGCGCCCGGATCCGCAAGAACGAGCCGCTCGGTCTCGGCGTCACGCTCGTGGTCGGACCGAAGTTCCGCAACGTCGTGGAGGGCAAGAAGTCGCTCAAGCTGAGCTCCGACACCAAGGTCTGCCTGCCGCCCAGCGACTCCTGAGGGCGACTCCTGACCGCGGTGCGCCGATCCGGGACTGCTGGCGCTCCCGTTGGCAGGCGACAGCAGCGACGCTGTCAGGCGGAGTGACGTCGGCGGTGCCCGAAGGGTCGCGGAGGAAGACGTAGCCGTGCGGGCTGCTCCACAGGTAGACGCACCGATAGGGATGACTAGCTGATCGGGGTTGGCCGGGGATGCGCATACCGTCCCGGCGAGGATCACATCCCGAGATCCAGTGAGCCCGCATCGCGGCTGCCAGATCCGTGTGGCTGCGGGCGTACACTGCGCGCCATGAGCGCGTGGTGCGGTGTGTCTGGTAGTCGAACGGAGAGCGGGGTCCTCGACACTTGCCTGCACCAGCAATGGCCGATTCGTCTTCGCGTCGCTGAGCGGCGTCTACCCTGAACGACGAAGGGGGGACTTCACCGGTATGACGGGGACGACCGGGCTCGTCGCGCGCACGTGGGCGCGGCGGACGGCCGCAGTGAGGACCACGACCACGCGGGACAGCCGGCTGCAGCGACGCACGCCGAGGCTGGGGCTGGTCGCCGTCACAGCGGTGGCCGCGCTGACGGCACCGGCGCTGACGGCACCGGCGCTGACGGGACCGGCCGCCGCCCGGCCGGGACCGGCCGGCGAGTTCGAGTTCGATGGCGAGTCCGAGGTTGAGCGGGTACTCCGCCACGCCCCCGACCCGGCGAGCCTGGCGGACCCGGTTACCTGCCGGCCGGCCCTCGACGCAGACGCCACCTCGATCCTGATCGTTGGGGACTCGGTGGCCCAGGGGTCGGTCGACGACTGGACCTGGCGGTACCGGCTCTGGCGGCACCTGACCGGGGCCGGGGTCGACTTTGTCGGCCCGCGTGACGACTTGCGGAACCGGCAGACCGCTGAGTTCGGCTCCCATGACTACGCGGACCCGGACTTCGACCAGGACCACGCGGCCCGGTGGGGGATGGCGTTCGCCGGCCAGGACTACCCGATCGGCGACCTGGTCGCCGCGTGCCGTCCCGACGTCGTCGTCGAGGCGCTCGGCATCAACGACCTGACTTGGCTGGGCGCGCCGCCGGCGGCGGTCGTGGACGAGGCCCGCACCTTCATCACCGACGCCCGGGCCGCCGACCCGGACGTCGACGTGGTCCTCGCCGAACTCCCGCAGACCTGGTTCGCGAACGTGACTGCCTACAACGACGCGCTGCCAGGCCTCGCCGACGGACTGGACACGCCGACCTCCCGGGTGGTCACCGCGGCCACCGGCGCCGGGTTCACCGAGTGGGTCGACACCTACGACCCGGCCCACCTGGCCGCAACCGGGGAGGTGAAGATGGCCGCCGGTGTCGCCGACGCCCTGGCCAGCTTGGGCGTCGGGAGCCCCTACCCGCGGCCGCTGCCTCAGGTGGACAACGGGCCGACCCGGCCCGCCGTGCTGGCTGCGGCCGACGGGGACGGGCACACCGACCTGTCGTGGACGCTGCCGCCGGGCGCGACTGGCGTGTTCGTGTGGGTCCGCGACGTCACCGACGGTGAGAAGTGGCACCAGCTGCCGTACCCGCTCGAGCCGCCGACCATGACCTTGACGGCGGGCGGCCTGGTCAACTACCACCACTACCGGTTCCGGCTGCAGGCGCTGAAGGGCAGCGCAGTCGCCGAGCACCTGTTCTCCAACGTGGTCAAGGTCTGGCCGCACAAGCGCGCGCCAGGCCGGGTCTCGCTCACCCTCATCCCGCGCTGGCACCGACTGATCGCGCGCTGGACGGCCGCGAACCGGGCCACCAGCTACGTCGTCACCTGGGTCCGCCGCGGGTCCGGGGCCGACCCGAGGACCCGGTACACCACGGACACGCGGATGCGGCTGGCCAGGCTCGCCAGCGGGAAGCGATACCGGGTCACCGTCACCGCCCTGAACGGCCGGACCCCCGGCCGAACCGCCACCGCGACCGCGCGCCCCCGTTAGGCACCACACAGCCGGGACAGCGCCACCGGCTGGCTGGCGTCCTCCCGAGACCGGGTCGGCCGCGGGGGCGCTCAGCCTCAACCACCGGCGCTACCGCTACGGCGCGACCCGCCCCAACATCAAGCATGAGGGTGTGCGTCACCAGGCGTGCCGATGCCCCGCCACGGGTCGCAGGTGGCGGGGTGTGGGGCGGCGTGGTTACTGGTCGGGCGGGTGTGCGGAGTCCGGGCAACCGGCGGTCGTTGCTGCGCCGGGTGGCGTCACGTCGGTGGTGCCCGAGGGGTCGCGGAGGAAGACGTAGCCGTGCGGGCTGGTCCAGAGGTAGATGCCGGGTTCGGGTGATCGGTAGCGCCACGGGGTGTGGGTCTTGAGTCGGTGGTGATGTCGGCAGAGCGGTGCGAGGTTGCAGGAGCAGGTCGGGCCGCGGGCCGGGTCGCCGGTCTCAGCTCCGGGGTCGTAGGGGACGCGGTGGTCGTGGTCGCAGGCCCGGGCTGGTCGGGTGCACCACGGGAAGACGCAGCCGCCGTCGCGGTGATCGATCTGGGTCCGGAGGCGGTCGGGGATCTCGTACTGATCCACGCGGATGTGGTCGGCCAGGTCCAGGATCGGCCGGACCGTGATCTTCGTGTCGGGGTGGCCACACCAGGCCCGGATCGCTTCCACGCTGATCGGGGTCGAGGTGTTCTCACACCTCCCGACCGGGCCGGCCCCGGTGAGCGCGGTGTCAGAGAGGTGCAGGAACAGGGTGACCGGCCGAACAGGCTTCCCGGTCGACGAGACGCCGCCCTTGTCGGCCGGGTCCAGGGTCAGCGCGAGCTGCGCCCGCGACATCTCCCCGAGCGCGACCGCGCGGCGGACGTCCAACGTGTCGGCGGACCCGGCCAGCTTCAACTGCTCGGCGCCAGCGGCGAGGGCTTGGTCGAGGTGCAGGGCGTCGGCGAGGTCGAGCTCCCCGGCCACCGGGACGGTCCCGTCGAAGGAGACGTCGCCGGTGTGCACCCGCAGGTGCCGCCGGTCCGGGCCGGTCGGGCAGGGGTCGGACGGGTCCGGCCGCTCCGCGTGCTCGTGGCGGACCTTGGCCTCGGTGACCAGCCGGTCCAACTGCGGCAGCGACACCTTCCCGGCGACGGCGGCGACCTGCCGGTCCACGAACCCCGCCGCCGGCTTCGTCAGACTCATGGTGGAGTCGGCGACCCGCCGCGCCCGCCACGCCGGCACCCGACCCTCCTGCACCTGCTCCCACAAGGTCGGCAGCCTCCACGCCAGCTCCAACCCCTGCCCGATCAACCGCTTGCCGGCGTCGGTGGTCAGCCCGACCGCGGCCGCGAACTCCGCCACCGCCCAGGCGGCGATCTCCGGCGTGCCGTCGCCGGCCAGCGGGATCGCCTCACCGGCCAGCCACCACGACGCCGCGTCCCCCAGATCGGTCGGCTCATGGAGCGCCGCCCACTCCACCACCGCCACCAACAACCCCGCCTCGACCCGACGAGACGGCCCGCTGATGCCCCCGCGCCGCCGCCAACACCGCGTCCGGAGACCCCGGAACGGGAACGGTGAGCGGCTGCGTCGACATACCCCCACTCAACCAGGCACCACCGACATTCCCGCAGGCCAGAGGCCCTTTTCCACAGGCCGCCAGGTCACGATCAGATCACGAAACCGAGCCCTCTCCGCCACTCAACGACGGGGCCCGCACAGACCTTCAGCCGCGCCCGGGATCAGCGCCCAGCCACTGCGCCAGCCGCCCGCCGGCGGACACTTCCCGCAACCGGACCTCGGTCGCCTCCCGCACCGACCGGGGCGTCACCACCAGCAGGTCGTCGCCGTGGCGAAGCACGGTACGCCGTTCGGGGACCATCGCCTGACCGGCGCGGATGATCATGGAGACCGAGGCTCCCGGCGGGAGCCGCAGCTCCCCGACCTCCACGCCGTGCATCTTCGAGACCGGACTGATCGTCACCTGGAGCAGGTCGGCCGCCACCCGTTCGAGCGGGGCCACCTCGACCTCCAGCCCGCGCGGCTCAGAACGGCGGGCGACCCGGAGCACCTTGGCCACCCAGGGCAGCGTCGGACCGGTCAGCAACGTCGCCACGATCACCATCACGAACACGATGTCGAACAGCTTGGTGGCGTCGCGGACGTCCGCCGCGAACGGGATGGTGGTCAGCACGACCGGCACCGCGCCGCGCAGGCCGGCCCACGAGATGAAGGCCGTCTCGCGCAGCGCGAGCCCCTGTCGCACGGAGGACACCAGCACCGACAGCGGCCGCGCGACGAACGTCAGCACCAGCCCGGCGGCCAGCGCGAGCGCCACGGTCCCCAGCGTGATCCGACCTGGGGAGAGCAGCAGCCCCAGCATCACGAACAGCCCGATCTGGGCCAGCCAGGCCACGCCCTCGGCGAAGGACTTGGTGGCGGCGCGGTGCGGGAGCTCCTGGTTGCCCAGCACCAGCGCCGCGATGTACACCGCGGCGAACCCGGACGCGTGCAGCGCGGAGGCGCCGGCGTAGGCCAGGAGCGCCAGCGTGAGCACGGCGATCGGGTAGAGCCCCGACGCCGGGAGCGCCACCCGGCGCAGCACCCAGGCGCCGGCGAACCCCACAGCCAGCCCGAAGGCGACCCCGGCCACGAGCTCGTAGACCATGATCGCGCCGACGATGACGACTCCGTGCTTGGCCACCGCCCCGGAGGAGATGAGCGTCACCAACACCACGGTCGGGGCGTCGTTGAGGCCCGACTCGGACTCCAACGCCCCCACCAGCCGCTGCGGCAGTGGGACCACCCGCAGCACCGAGAACACCGCGGCGGCGTCCGTCGGCGAAGTCACCGCACCGAGCAGCACCGCCAGCTCCCACGGCATCCCCAGCAGGTAGTGACCGGCCAGCGCCATCACCGTGACCGAGGTGGCCACACCGACGGTCGCGAGCAGGAAACCTAGCCGCATCGACGGGCGGACCTCCCGCCAGGAGGTGGTGAGGCCACCCTCGGCCAGGATCAGTGCCAGCGCCCCGAAGCCGATCGCGTGCGCCATCTCGGCGTTCTCGAAGTAGATGCCGAAGCCGGACTCACCGAGGGCGACGCCCATCAGCAGGTAGATCAACAGGCTGGGCAGACCCGCCCGGGAGGAGAGCCGCACCGCGAGGATCGCCAGGAAAGTGACAGCCGAACCCACCAACACGAACGTGTCGAGCTGGTGGAGGTCGAAAGTCACGGGGTCCTCCCGGCGCACGTCGTCGGTGGCCATGATCGTAACGGGGGACACCGGTGCCACCGGCCACCGGCGTGGCGGCGGACCGCGAGAGCGGGCACGATGTGCGGATGACCGGCCGGCCCAGCAGCAGGTACGCCGTCGCGGCGCGCGCCGACGTACCTCCCTTCCACGTGATGGACCTGCTCGCGGCGGCCCAGGCCCGCCAGGCCTCGCACGGCGACCTGGTCAACATGGTCGCGGGCCAGCCGATGACCGGCGCCCCCGAGCCGGTTCGCGTCGAGGCGATCCGGCTGCTCGGGTCGGGAGACCCGCTCGGCTACACCGTCGCCTCCGGCATCCCCGAGCTTCGCTCGGCGATCGCCGGGCACCATCGCCGCACCCACGGCATCGACGTCACGCCCGAGGACGTCGTGGTGACCACCGGCTCCTCGGGCGGCTTCCTGCTGGCGTTCCTCGCGGCGTTCGACGTGGGCGACCGGGTGGCGATGGCGCGACCTGGCTACGCCTGCTACCGCAACGTGCTCACGGCGCTGGGGTGCGAGGTCGTCGAGATCCCCACCGGCCCCGAGACCCGGTTCCAGCCCACGGTCGAACAGCTCGACGCGCTCGACGACCTCGCGGGTCTGGTGGTCGCCTCGCCGGCCAACCCGACCGGCACCATGCTGCTCCCCGAGGAACTCGCCGCGGTGGCCTCCTGGTGCGAGGAGCACGGGGTGCAGCTGGTGTCCGACGAGATCTACCACGGCATCGAGTACGCCCCCCTGGACGGCCATCCACGGCTGGCTCGGAGCGCCTGGGAGACCTCCCGCGAGGCCGTGGTCTTCTCGTCGTTCTCGAAGTACTTCTCCATGACCGGGTGGCGGATCGGGTGGATGCTGGTGCCCGAGCGGCTCCGTCGGGCGGTCGACGTCCTCACGGGCAACTTCACGATCTGCCCACCGGTGATCGCGCAGCGAGCCTGCCTCGCCGCCTTCACCGAGCCGGCGTACGCCGAGCTCGACGGCCACGTCCGCCGGTATGCCGAGAACCGCGCGCTGCTCCTCGACGGGTTGCCACGGCTCGGCATCGACCGGCTTGCGCCGGCCGACGGCGCGTTCTACGTCTATGCCGACATCGGGCACCTCACCGAGGACTCGATGGCCTGGTGTCACCAGACCCTCGCCACCACCGGCGTGGCCCTGGCCCCCGGCGTCGACTTCGATCCCGAGCACGGCCACCGGTTCGTCCGGTTCAGCTTCGCGGGCACCCCCGATGACATCGCCGAGGGACTGACTCGGCTGACCGCCCACCTGGGCAGCTAGCCGGGCCGCGACCTCAGCCCGTCGTCACCGTGACCAGGTGCGTCGCGACGTCGTAGGAGAAGGTCACGGTCGCGCCGTCCGGGACGCTCATGGCGACGTTGGCCCCGTCGGCGACGCCGCCGGCTCCGTAGTTCTCGTCCCACGACAGGCCGTGCGCGACCTTGAACTCATAGTCCCCGGCGGGGATCAGCGTGGTCACCCAGGTGTAGGTGCCGTCGCCGTCGGGGTCCTGCAGCCACGGCCTCATGCAGTCCGGTTGCCAGTCCCCGGGACAGCCGAGCTCGCTCTGGAAGCTGCCCGCAGCGGTGATGATCGGCACTTGCGCATCGCTGGTCGCCCAGTGCGTGCCGTGGTCGTAGTAGAACGTCACCGGGTCGGCCGTCGTGGTCAGGTCGATGTTCGGACCGTCCGCGATCCCGCCGGCACCGTAGTTCTCCGCCCACGACTTGTTGATGGCGGCCTTGTAGCCCCAGCCGCCGGCCGGCAGCGAGTAGGTGCCCTTCCACACCAGGTCGTTCGGGTCGAGGGCCAGCTGGGCCTGGTCGCAGTCCGGCATCCAGTCAGCCGCGCATCCCATCTCGCTGTTCAGCGTGCCGGGCACGCTGACCGCGTCGGGCTGCACGACCACGCCGCCTCCTCCGCCGGTCGGCGGCTTCGGCGGGTTGCCTACGACGGCCGACGTGGAGGTCGCCGAGAGGTGGCCGCGCGGGTCGCGGACCACGGAGCGGTACTCCAGCACCGTGCCCTTGGCCAGCCCGGACACGTTGTGGAAGACGCGGTACGGCGCGTTGTCGTCGGTGCCGAGTCGGGTCCAGTCCGAGGTCCCGACCGGGCGGTAGGCGATGGAGACCTGGTTCAGGCCGGCGGCGCCGGTGCCGGTCAGGTCGACACCGATCTCGGCGCGGCCACCGACCTCATGGGAGGTCGGGGTTCGGAAGGTCACGGTCGGTGCCGAGCGGCCGACGTCCAGCGGCTTGCTCGCCTTGAACACCACGGCCGACAACGCGGGGACCGTCACCGTCACCGAGCGCGCGGCGTCGGAGCGGATCGCCTGGCGGGTCCCGAAGACCGGGCGGAACCTCGCCCGGGACGTCCCGACGTCCATGGTCGCCGTGGCGTCGGTCGTGGAGTTGTTCAGCGCCACGAGGTACTCCCGCGGGTGCTTGGACCGGGCGACCCGCGAGAACGCGAAGACGCCGGAGTCCTCGTCGGCGTACCGCGGCAGCTGGGCGCCGTTGGCGAGCGCCCGATGGCCGCGGCGCAGGTGCGAGAGCGACCGGATCTGCCGGTACAGCGGATGCGTACGGTCGAAGCGGTCGAGAGACCCGGAGGGACCGGCCAGCACCTTCTCGCCGGCGTACTGCTCGGTCTGGGTCGCGAACATGTCCTCGCGAGCGTCCTGGTCACCGCCGGCGCCGATGAAGCCCTGCTCGTCGCCGTAGTAGACGACCGGCTGGCCACGGGTGAGGTAGAGCAGGTCGTTCGCGAGCCTGACCCGGGCCAGCAGCTCCGCGTCGTCGGCCGAGGCGCCCTGAAGCATCTTCGCGACGCGGCCCATGTCGTGGTTCCCGAGGAACGTCGGCAGCTGGTAGGCGTTGGAATCGGTGTCGGTGTAGTAGTCGTCGAGTGCGTAGAAGTCGGCCAGCTTCGTCGGCTCTGCGCCCTGGGCGAAGGGCACCGCCCTGGCCTGGAAGCCGAAGTCCAGCGTCGCCTGCAGCTTGGCGTCGGTGGTGAAGGTGCTGAGGTACGCCGGGTTGCCGTCGAACACCTCGCCGAACATGAAGAAGTCGTCGTTGCCCTGCTGGCTGGCGTGGTCGAGGAGCGCCGGTGAGAACTTCTGCCAGAACTCCAGGTTGACGTGCTTGACGGTGTCGATCCGGAAGCCGTCGATGCCGAGATCGACCCACGCCTGGTAGATGTCGATCATCCCGTCGACCACCTCAGGGCGCTCGGTGAACAGGTCGTCCAGCCCGATGAAGTCGCCCCATTCGCTGGACTCTCCGGCGAACGTGGAGTCCCCGCGGTTGTGGTACATCGTCACGTCGTTGAGCCAGGCCGGCACCTTGACCGTCGCGTCAGCCGGCGACGGGAAGACGGGGTGGTAGGGGAACGAGACGTCCGGGTCCAGGGGCGGGAAGTCCGGCGAGCCGGCCACGTCCCGCGGGTCGAACACGTCGCCGTTGGCGTCGCGGTAGGGGCTGGTGGCAGAGGAGACGTAGCCGTAGGTGCCCTCCTGGTAGGAGATCACGTCGGCCGTGTGGTTGGTGATGATGTCGAAGAAGACCTTCATGCCCTTGGCGTGGGCAGCGGCGATCAGATCCTCCATGTCCTGGTTGGTGCCCAGGTGCGGGTCGATCTGGGTGAAGTCGGTGATCCAGTAGCCGTGGTATCCGGCACTGACGTCGGATCCGGTGCCCTGCACCGGCCGGTTCTTGAAGGACGGCGTCAGCCAGATCGCGGTGGTGCCCAGGCCCTTGATGTAGTTGAGCTTCTGGGTCAGACCTTGGAGGTCGCCCCCGTGGTAGAAGGCCTTGTCGGTCGGGTCGAAGCCGGTCTGGAGGCGGCCGCCCGTGAGACCGCCCAGGTCGTTGGCGGGGTCACCGTTGGCGAACCGGTCGGCCATCAGGAAGTAGAAGCGCTCACGAGTCAGGTCCGAGCGCAGCGACGACCGGGCCAGCGCGCGGTCGCCGCGCGCGGACGCGCCGCTGACCTCGGCCGCGATGGTCAGCAGGTGCGTGCTCTCGTCGAAGGAGAAGGTCAGCCGGGCGTCTCCCTGCAGGATCAGGGGCATGTTGGGCCCGTCCGCGACGCCGCCAGCGCCGTAGTTCTCCGTCCAGCCGTCGTTGACCGCGATCTTCAACTCATAGCTGCCCGCCGGGACGTCGAACGTGCCGCTCCACACCCCCGTCGCCGCGTCTGCGGTGAGGTGGGACTCCGCACAGGCCGGGTCCCAGTCCGAGGCACACCCCAACTCGGACTGGACGCTGCCGGCCAGGGTCACCGATTCGGTCGCCGCCCGGGACGCTCCGCCGGGGACCAGCACCAGCGCCGCCAGCACGGCGGCGGCCAGTCCGGTCAACCATCGTGGGTGAGGACCCACCCGCGCGATCGGACGACGAGTTCGACGAGGCATCGTGACTCCCTGGGGTCGGACTCCGAGACGGGATCACGGAGGTCGTAGCGGGCCTACCGGGACGTGCTTCGTGTTGCACCGTAGTCCGACCGCTGGTCGGGTGTGAACCCCTCCACACCAGCCGTTTTCCGTCCGACCCCGATCCGAGTGTTTGGTCGCGGCCCGCTGCGGGCAGGACTCCGACAACGGTTGCGGACGAGGGGGCGGCAGGCATGTACGGCGACACCGCGGTGATCCGCCGCCTCGCGGGCGACCTCAGGCAGCAGGCGGGCGATATCCGAGCCGAGGCAGATGACCTGCTTGCGCGGGCCGAGGGGGTGGGCTGGCAGGGCCGGGCGGCCGACGCCATGCGTACCCGCGCCCGAGGCCGGGTGGCCGCGCTACGGCGCTCCGCCGCGGAGCACGACGACGCCGCGCAAGCTCTGGACCGGCACGCGGCCGCGGTGGACCGGCTCACGGCCCTGATCGCAGCGATCGAGCAGCGGGCCCACCAGCTGGTCACCGAGGTCGACGAGCTGCTGGCCCGCTTCGTGGCACCTCATACCGGCCATCGGGACTGGCTCACGGTGGAGCTGCCGGGGCTGCACCGATGAGCGCTGTCACCGTGGCCGTCTCTCCGCAACCCGGCTCGGACGCACGGCTCGGCGGCCTTCCGGTGCGGCTGCCTCTCAGCCGGTGCGCCGTCGAGTGGCTTGCCGACACGGCCGGCATCCGGTTGCCCTGGCAACGCGCGGACGAGCCCGTCGACACGCTGGCCTCCCGGCTGTCCTCTACCGCGCACACCTCCGCGCCCACCACCGCGCCGACGGAGCCGGACGACCCCGTGACTGAACTGTCGGGCCTGGGGGTGCTGGCGGACGGCGGGGTACGCCCATCCGTGCTGGCCGCCCTCACGACCTTCGCCCAGGCCCCGATCACCGTGGATCTCGATCTCTCCCGACGTGAGCCCAAGGCCCCGCCGGGATTCGCCCAGCTGCGGGCCTGGCACCGCTGGTCGGGCGACCGGGTCAGCTGGATCACCACGACCGGGGGGTGTTTCGAGCTCGCCTGGTGCGACCTCACCTGGTGGCACCACCAGCTCACGGCGGTGGTGTCCGACGAGACCGACGTGGACGTGACCGAGGCGGCCGACGAGCATGCCGGCACGCCACCGGCGCCGGACCTGACCGTGTCGTTGCCGCTGCTGCTGGCCTCCGGCGAATGCCTCCGTCGGGGACGCGAGGACCTGCTGGCCGAGCTGCTGCGGCAGCACGTCGACGGAGCCCGCGCGCCCCTGCCGCTCACCCCGGTCGACACGCAGGCGCAGCTGAGACGGGTGCACGGAAGCGTGACCGGGCGGCTGCGCGCCACGGTGGCCGGCTACGGCCCCGGCGGCGACCGGCGGCTCGGCGTGGTCAGCTGGCTGCGCTACGCCGATGGGTGGCGGGCGTTGACCCCGCTGTCACGACCCGAGGGTCCGTGGGTCCGGCTGGCACCGGTGCCGCGACAGCAGCTGGCGGCCGAGGTCGCCCGCCTCGTGCACGGGGTCCGCGGATGCTGACCCAGGACCCCCAGACGGGGCCGACGCCAGTGCCGCCGACGCCAGTGCCGCCGAGCGAGGTGACCGGCGGGTCGGCCGGCCTGGCCGCGCAGTATGCACAGATGCGCGCCGTCGCCACGGCGTACGACACCGCGAGCAACCGGATGCGCGATCAGGCCGGTCTGGGCGCTCGCCTGCTCGCCAACGGCGACCTGCTCGAGTCCGCGATCCTCTCCCCTCTCACCTTCGCCGAGGCCGAGGCCGCGGTCGCGTGGGCGACCACGGGTCCGGACGGGATCCTGCTCGCGTCCCTCGCGTGGGAGGCCGACGCAGTCCTGGTGCGGGTGACGGTGGAAGCGTTCGAGACCACCGACGAGCTGGTCCGGGTCACGTTCGAGGTGGTCGACTACACCGTCGGGCGGGTGATCGGGTTCACGCTGGCGTCCGTCCTCCTTGTCGCCGTCACCACCGCACCGGTGTGGCTGCCCGCGTTGGCCGTCAGCGAAGGCGGGGTGATCCCCGACACCCTGGCCGAGGACCTGGAGGCCTGGATGATCGACCACCCCGACGTGGTGCAGCACCTCATCAACGGTGGCGGCGGGCTGGTCGACGGCTTCTGGGACGGGCTGACCCCCGGCGTACCCCTCGGCCCGCTCGGCATCCCGCTCTTCACGCCGACGGCGGAGGGGGCGGCGGGAGTGCTCGCCGGTCTCTACCCACCCGACGGCGCTCCCGACGTCGCGGTGCGCGGTGACCTCGCAAGCCCTGGCGGGCACCAGCCGACGCCGGGCAGCCTCGCGGACGTGCTGACCCACCTGGACGCGGTGAACTCCTGGTCCACCGAGCTCAACCCGGAGAACAACGGCACCGTCGAGATCCAGACCTGGCTCGGCGCCGACGGCGTCCCCCATCACATCGTCTACCTCCCCGGCACCGACGACCTCGCGACGCTGCCCTGGACGATGGACGGTGACGTCCGGGACATGCCCACCAACTTCTTGGCAGTCAACGGACAGAGCACGGCCTACGCCCAGGGGATCCTTGAGGCGATGCACCAGGCCGGGATCGCGCCCACCGACCCGGTGCTGCTCGCGGGACACTCCCAGGGCGGCATCGAGGCCGCGTGGATCGCCTCGCACAGCACCGAGTTCAACGTCGCCCAGGTGGTCACGGCCGGGTCCCCGGTGGCCGCGATCGGGACCTACCCGGCCGGCACCCAGGTGCTGTCGCTGGAGCACCACGGCGACGTCACCCCTCTGGTCGACGGCGAGGACAACCGCGATGCCGTCAACCACGTGACCGTGACCTTCGACGACCACGGGCCCAGCCTCGGCGCCAACCACGACCTCGCTCACTACGGCAACGGCGCCGCCGGAGTGGACGCCTCGGCGCACCCCTCGCTGGTCGCCGCGGTCAGCGACCTGCGCGGCGACGGCTTCCTCACCGGCGAGCAGGCCGAGGTCCACTCGCAGGCATTCCAGATCACCCGCCGGCCATGAGCGCCGCCACGCCGCCCGACACCACCTGGCTACCCTGACGGTCACGGGGCGAGCGAAGGTCGGGGGTGGGTGCGGTGTACGGCGACGCCGAGGTGATCCGGCACCGCGCCGGCGACCTGCGCGAGCAGGCCACCGAGTTGCGGCTGCTGGCCGACCGGCTCGTCGGCAACGCCGAGTCGGTGACCTGGCACGGGCGCGCGGCCGACGCGATGCGGGAGCGGATCCGGGACCGCGCCTCCCGCCTGCGTGAGCTGGCCGTCGGCCACGAGAGCGCCGCCGAGGCCCTGGATCGGCATCGCGACGAGGTCGAGCGCCTCGTTGAGCTGATCGCTGCGGCCGAGCGTCGGGCCGGACTGCGACCTGCGCCCGGCGCGAGCCCGCCGCCGGCGGGGCACCAGGACTGGCTGGACTACGACCCCGGTTCCGCCCCCGACCTTCCCGGGGAGAAACGATGACCGTCGTCGACCTCACCACGACCCCGACGCCGCCCCCGGCCGACCTGCTGGACGGCCTCCCGCGCCGGATCGGACTGACCCTGGCCGAGCTGCAGCACGCCGCCCGCCTGGCCAACAACGCCCCGCTGCCGTTCGCCACGTCGAGGCCGCCGCGACCCGGCGGCGGGTCTGTCGGTGCGGGCCGGAGTGACCGGCTGGGCGACCGGCTGGACGACCGGTTGGGCGCCGCAGGCGGTGACGCCGAGTCGGCGTACGACGGCGCGGTGCGGGCGCTGCCCGACCCCGAGGACTCGCTCACCCGACGAGGACTGCTGACGGCCGGCGAGCTGGACGCCGGGCTCGCGGGCGCACTCGGCCTGCTGGCTGCGCCCCGGCTGGCCGTCGACCTCGACCTCGCTGTCGGCCGCGACCGGCTTCGGTCCTGGCATCGCCAGCTCGGCGACGCAGTGGCCGCGTTGTCCACGGCCGACGGCCTGGTCTTCGAGCTGGCCTGGTGCCACACGTCCCAGTGGGCCGACGAGCTGGCCCGGGTTGCGACCGTGCCCGAGGTGGGCGCCGACGGGGCAGGGGACAGGCTCGGTGTCCTGAACGGGCTCCGGGTGCCGTTCGAGCTGGCCGACACCGCCGCCGAAGCAGTGGCCGCAGGTCGGGCCGACCTGCTGCCGGTGCTGTGGGAGCAGCTCGGCCCGATCACCGACGACGCCGGGGGTCCGCTGGCCTCAGCCGACGCCCAGACGGCGCTCGGCGCACTCACCGGCCCCTGCCGTGGCCGCCTCCGCGTCTTGGCCACTGATGTGCACCGCGCCGGTGGATTGCCTGTGGCCGCGGTCTCGTGGCTGTTGCTCCGAGACGGGTGGCACGCCCTTGAGCCGACTCCGGCCGCCGGCTCGGGCAGCCTGGTCGTCCGGGCGGTCGAGCCGTCCGACCTCGCTCTCACGCTGGCGCCGGCGCTCGCGGCGGTGACCTCGTGACCGGGCCGTCGACCCTCGCCGGGTCGGAGGACGCCTACGACCAGATGATGGCGCTGGCCGACGTCTTCGACGCCACCGGAGCCGAGCTTCGGCACCGGGCACGGCTGGGCACCGAGGTGCTCGTCGACCCGGACGTGGCCGCCTCGGCCGAGCTGACCCCCCGCACCTTCGAGGCCGTCGACACCGCCCTCCGGGCGATCAGCACCGGCAAGGCGGGACTGCAGACGCGCTCGGTGGAGCTCGATGCCGACGCCTTCGTGGTGCGGGCCACGGTGCTGACCTACCGCTGGATCGACGAGCTCCAGGAGGCGGCGTACTCCACTCTCGGCAGCATCGCCGGCCGCGCCGTGGGCTACCTCGCGCCGCAGGTGGCTCTCGGCGGCGCGATCGTGTCCGCCGGGCTGATCGAGACCGAGTCGCTCGAGCGCGACGATGTCGCGGCCTACCTCTCCGAGCTGGCCGAGCAGAACCCCGAGCTGCGCGAGCACCTGACCAGTGGCGGCGGAGGACTGCTGGCGAGCCTGCGGATGCGCGCCCTGCTCACCGCCGGCATGCCGGCCGACGCCACCACCGAGCTGGCCGACACCGGGCTCGAGCGGCTGGGCCTCGACCTGCTGCCGGTGACGACGGGCGCCGCGCTGCGCGACCTGGCCGGAGCCGTGCTGGGCGAGACGTCGGTCGAGCCGCCAGCCCCCGGCGGGGACCGGCGCCCCGACGGTCTCGCCGATCTGGTGAGCACCCTGCTGGAGTGCGAGGTCGGGGTGCGGGTGGACCGGGTCGACGACCGGTGCTTCATCGCCTACCTGCCGGGCCCGCACGTCGGCCTGCAAGGGCTCCGGCTGGTCGGCGCCGACGATCAGGGGTACGCCCACCGGGCGACCGACGCGATCGCCGCCTCGACCGCCGGGGTCCCGGACGCCCGGGTCCTGGTGGTCGGCATCGCCCAGGGCGGTGTCGCCGCGGCCCAGGTCGCCGCGACGGCGCATCCGGGCTTCACCGTCGACCAGGTGGTCGTGGCCGGGTCCCCCGCCGCGCAGGTGCCGCGTCTTCCCGCGCAGGTGCGGCTGCTGGCGCTCGAAGAGCGCAGCGACCCTGTCGCCCTGCTGGGGGCGGTTCTCCACGCGGGTGACGACCGACGGGTCACCGTGGTCTTCGAGTCCCGTGAGACCGGCCCGGCGGCGTACGCCGAGGGCGCCCGCGTCGCCGACGCGTCCGGTCACCCGACCCTCGTCGCCGAGATCAGGCGACTGCGCGAGCTCGGTTTCCTGGACTCCTGAGTCGCGCTCAGCGGGGCTTCAGCGTGGCGACGTACCGTCGGCAGCGTGCCGGTGCCCCGCGTTCTCCGGACGCGGATCCGCGACCTGCCGATCGGCGTCACCATCGCTGTCGTGGCGGTGGTGACGGCGTTGCTCCGGCTGCCGTTCTTCTCTCGGCAGGAGTATCCCGACGAGGGCGGACTGCTGCTGGTCGCCGGCCAGTGGAGCAACTCCGGCCCCGGTCTCTACGGACACCTCTTCGTGGACCGACCACCCGGGCTGCTGCTGGTCTTTCGCCTGGCGGCGCTCACCGGCGACTTCATCTCGCTGCGTGCGATCGGCGTGGTGCTGGTGGTCGCCACCGTCATGCTGGCCGGCCACGCGGGTCGGCTTCTCGCGGGTCGACGCGGCGCCCTGGCGGCGGCATTGACCGCCGCCGCCCTGCTCAGCAACCCGATGCTCGGCGGGCACGAGGTCAACGCCGAGGTGGTCGGCCTGCCCCTGGTCATGACCGCCGTCCTGGTCGGGCTGGTCGCGGTGCGCAGGTCTCGACACGACCGCGTGCTCCTGATCGGCGCCGGGTTGGCGGCCGGGGCCGCTCCGTGGGTCAAACAGAACCTGGTGGACGGGCTGGTCTTCCTGGCGGCGCTGCTGATCGCCGACGGCTGGGCGCGTCGTCGCGGCCGGTGGCCGACGTTGTCGAGGCTGGCCCTGGTCGCGCTCGGGGCGGCCGTGCCGGCGCTGCTGGCGTTGATCGCGGCCGCGTGGGGGCCGGGCCTGGGACCGTTGTGGGAGGCAGTCGTCACCTTCCGCGTCTCGGCCTCGCAGGTGCTGGCAGCGACCCCGTCCGCGGCCAACGACCACCGGGTGCTCCTCCTGCTGGTGATCACCCTCGCCAGCGGGCTGGGCACGCTGCTGCTGGCTGCGGCCTGGCGGCTGCGAGGCTGCCGAGAGCCTGCGATCCTGGCCGCGGCCGCCATGCTCGTCGCCGAGCTCGGCGGGGTCGCCGCCGGCGGCAGCTACTGGGCCCACTACCTGCTGGCCCTGATCCCGGCCACCGCGCTGCTGGTCGCCCGCGCCACCCGCATCGACGGACTCCGGTTGCTGCCGGCTGCCCTGATCCTGACGGTCGTCTCGGCGCTGGTCGCGGGCGGCGTCACGCTGGTCACCGAGGTGGAGCGGCCGTTGGGCCGGGAGGGCGTCCTCGCCGCCTGGCTGGCCCAGGCTCGCCACCCCGGCGACACGGGAGTCGTGGTCTACGGGCAGCCGCAGGTCCTGCACATGAGTGGCCTCCGGCCCGGCTACCCCTACCTCTGGAGTCTTCCGATCCGCGTCCTCGACCCGGAGCTTCACCAGCTCACTGCGACGCTCGGAGGGACGTCCGGGCCGGACTGGGTCGTGGTGCTCGGCCCCCTCGACACCTGGTCGCTCGATGCTTCGGGGGCGGCCCAGGCGACGCTCACCTCGCACTACCGCCTCGTCGCGACGGCATGCGGGTTCCCGATCTATCTGCGCGATGGCAACGTCCGGTCGCTGCCGGCGCTCCCCGCCGACTGCTGACCCCGCGGTGGCCCCGACTGGTGACCCCGGCTTCCGACGGCGCGTCGTAGAGGGCACGATGGAGGCATGAGCGATCTTGCAGTGCTGTCCGAAGCCAGCTGCCTGGAGCTGCTGCAGGGCGCGGTGGTCGGCCGTGTCGTGTTCTGTACGCCGGACGGACCGCAGGTCTTCCCCGTGAACTACACGGTGGCCGAGGGGTCCGTGGTCTTCCGCACCACGGCGTACAGCGTGCTGGGCACGCACGCCTGGCAGACCCGGCTGGCCTTCGAGGTCGACGACATCGACTCCGAGCGCCAGCTCGGGTGGAGCGTGGTGGCGAGCGGGCCCGGCTCGCAGGTGCGCCCCGGGCCCGAGCTGGAGGAGATCGTCAGGGGCTGGAACCCCGACCCGTGGGTCGGGGGGACCCGGCCGCTCTACGTGCGTCTGCGCTGGGACACGCTCAGCGGACGCCGGCTGGGCCGGGAGTAGCCGCCAGGACGACGAAGCCCCGCCCGGGCGGACCGGAGCGGGGCTTGCCTGAGGATGGCGGTGGCGGTGGGATTTGAACCCACGGTGGGCTTGCACCCACACACGCTTTCGAGGCGTGCTCCTTAGGCCGCTCGGACACGCCACCGCCGACGAGGTTACCGGAGCCGGATCGGCCTGCCGAATCGGCCGCGCGTGGATCCGACCGACTCAGCCGTCGGCTCGCTGAGCGGCGAAGAAGGCGTCCAGCAGGGCGCTCGACTCCTCGGCCAGCACCCCGGCCACGACCTCGGGGCGGTGGTTGAGGCGCCGGTCGCGGACGACGTCCCACAGGCTGCCGACGGCCCCGACCTTCGCGTCGTACGCCGCGAACACGACCCGCTCGACGCGGGCGAGCACCGCGGCCCCGGCGCACATCGTGCACGGCTCCAACGTCACCACCAGCGTGCAGCCCTCGAGCCGCCACTCGCCACGATGCGCGGCAGCGGCCCTGAGGGCGACCACCTCGGCATGACCGGTGGGATCGTGCTCCGCCTCCCGCACGTTGCGGCCGGCCGCGATCACGACGCCGGCCTCGTCGAGGACCACGGCGCCGATCGGCACGTCGCCGGTGGCCAACGCCGCTCGCGCCTCGTCCAGGGCACGACGCATGGGGTCGCTCCACTGGGCGGCGGGGACGGTCATCGACGCAGCGTCGTCAGGCCGGGGCGAGCCCGACCGCCTCATCGAACAAGGCGCCGAAGCCCACCCTGCGCGCCACGTCGGAGAGCATCTCGTCGGGAAAGAGGTCGTCGTCGTCGAGCAGCACCCCCATGTCCATGGCGTTCATTCCGAGGTCGCCGAGGACGTCCAGGTCTCCGGCCGGCACCTGCTCGTCGTCCTCCTCGGGGATCGGCAGGCCGAGGTGCTGCACCGCCGACCGGGCGAGCTCCCACTCCTCGGCCGCCGTCACGTCCGACAACAGGATCCGCACCTGCGGCCCGGCCACCCGCACGACCATGAAGAAGTCCTCGTCGACCACCACCAGGCCGAGCGCCCCGAAGTCCCCGGGGAACCGGCGCAAGGCGGTGGTGAAGGTGTCGAGATCCACGACCAGGTCGTGGGCGACCTCCTCCAACGTCCACACGCCTTCCTCGCGGAAAGCGGCGAGCGCGAAGTCGATGCCCTCGATCTGCGCAGCAGTCACACCCCCAGCGTGACAGACCTGGCAGGGGCCGCCAACCCGCTTCTCTACTAGGGTGCGGGCCATGCGCACCCTCGTCGTCGATCACCCCCTGGTTGCCCACAAGTTGACCGCTCTGCGCGACGAGAACACCGACACCCCGACATTCCGCCGGCTGGCCGACCAGCTGGTCACGCTGCTGGCCTACGAGGCCACCCGCGACGTCCGGGTCGAGCCCATCGACATCCGGACTCCCGTCGCGCCCACCAACGGTGTCCGGCTGAGCGCGCCCCAGCCGCTGGTCGTCCCGATCCTGCGTGCGGGCCTCAGCATGCTCGACGGGATGCTGCGCCTGCTGCCCACCGCCGAGGTCGGGTTCCTGGGCATGGTGCGCAACGAGCAGACGCTGGAGGCGTCGACGTACGCCGAGCGGCTGCCCGACGATCTGTCGGGTCGCCAGTGCTATCTCCTCGACCCGATGCTCGCGACCGGCGGGACCCTAGCCGCCGCGATCCAGTTCCTCACCTCGCGCGGAGCCGACGACATCACCGCGATCTGCCTGCTGGCGGCACCGGAGGGCTGCGCGCGGCTCGAGCAGGGCCTCGACGGGATCGACGTTCCGGTCACCGTCGTGACCGCGGCGATGGACGAGCGGCTCAACGAGCGCGGCTACATCGTGCCCGGACTCGGTGACGCCGGCGACCGCCTCTACGGCAGCGCCGGCAGTCACTGAGGCTGGGCCGCGGTCCCCGGCTCAGATGGCCGAGGCCGTGATGCCCCTCGCGCAGAGGGTGTGCGCGAGGTTCTGCAGCCCGGTCGTGGAGCTGAACGGCGAGCTCGACCCGGTGGCCGGCAGCCCCAACCGACGCATCAGCTCGACGTACCCGGCCTCGGTCTGGTTGCCCCAGTCGCCGTCGTAGACCAGGCCCCGACCCATGAAGGCGTTGCAGGCGTACTGCACCAGGAACGCATCCCACGAGTTGCCGAAGTGCGACAGCAACAGGGAGGAGCTGCCGTTCTTGTAGCGACCCGCGTGGATGTGGTTGCCGTGGGTGGGGTCGGAGCCGACGATGCCGACCTCCGGGCAGTGCTTGCGGGTGGCCCAGGCGAGGCCGGCGTACCGACGGTTGTGGGTGATCCCCGCGGTGCTCTTGTGGGAGTAGTTCGCGTCCACATAGACGCCGTTGGAGTGTCGGGCGTAGGTGAGGTCGAACGCGTTGCCGGCGCCATGGTTGCCGGGCTTGTTGGCGTAGACCCCGATGCAACCGAACCACGAGGTCTTGACCGTGCCGGAGGTCACGTAGCGCAGGATCGAGCCGTAGGTGTTCGCCCACGAGTTGCAGATCGTGTGGAAGCCGGGGTCGTACTGGAAGCTCTTGTTCGTGACATGGACATAGTTCCCACCGGACAGTTCGCGCAGCCGGGTGTTCACCACGTCCGACCCGGTGCCGATGGTGCTGTAGTACGTCAGGGCCGCGTGGCTCGGCGACGCCGTCCCGAGGACGGCCGCGGGGACGGCCGCCGCCACGACGGCTCCCTTGAGCAGCGTTCGCCGCCCGATGCCGGCTGCCGGGACGAGCGGGGCGTGGGGGTTGGGCATCGTCATCTCGCTACCTCCGAATCAAGGAGACACCACCCGGTTGGTGACGCTCCCGACGATCGTGGCCCCGAGCAGGCGCGCCGCAGAAGGGTTGCGAAATGGCCGAAACCGGACCGTCCTGTTGTGGCCACCCCCAGGCCGTCGACGCTCAGCGGCTTTAGTACGTTGAGCCTGCGGCGGTCAGGCTGGCCACCCACCAGGAGGCATCGTGCGCATCGGCATCCCCCGAGAGTCCCACCACGGCCAGACACTCGTGGCCGCAACCGCGAAGACCGCCGACCAGTTGGCCACCCTGGGGTACGACGTGGTGGTGGAGTCCGGGGCAGGCGCCCTCGCGGACCTGCCCGACCGGGCGTACGCCGACGCCGGCATCACCGTGGGCTCCGCGGACGACGTCTGGGCCAGCGACATCGTCGTCAAGGTCGACGCGCCCACCGACGACGAGATCGCCCGCCTGAGGCCGGGTGCGGCCGTCGTCGCGCTGCTGGCACCGGCACGCAGCCCCGAGCTGCTCGAGAAGCTGGCCGCAGCCGGGCTCACCGCGATGGCGATGGACGCGGTGCCGCGGATCTCGCGCGCGCAGTCGATGGACGTGCTCTCGTCGATGGCGAACGTCGCGGGCTACCGCGCCGTGATCGAGGCGGCGCACGCCTTCGGCCGGCAGTTCACCGGTCAGGTCACCGCTGCCGGCAAGGTGCCGCCGGCACGGGTGTTCGTCGTGGGCGCCGGTGTTGCCGGCCTGGCCGCGATCGGGGCAGCCGGGTCGATGGGCGCGATCGTGCGCGCCTTCGACGTCCGCCCCGAGGTTGCCGAGCAGGTCGAGTCCATGGGCGCGCAGTTCGTCACGGTCGAGATGGAGCAGGAGGTCAGCTCCGACGGCTACGCCAAGGAGATGACGGCCGAGCAGGAGGCCGCGACCGCGGCGATGTACTCCGAGGAGGCACTCGCCGCGGACATCGTGATCACCACGGCGCTGATCCCCGGGCGACCGGCACCGCTGCTGGTCAAGCCGGAGACCGTCGCGGCGATGCGGCCGGGCACCGTCGTGGTCGACATGGCCGCCGCCAACGGCGGCAACGTCGCGGGCACGGTGGGCGGCGAGAAGGTCGTCACCGACAACGGGGTGACGATCATCGGCTACACCGATCTGGCGAGCCGCCTCCCGGCGCAGACCTCGCAGCTGTACGGCACCAACATCGTCAACCTCTTCAAGCTGCTCACGCCGCAACAGGACGGGCAGCTGACACTCGACCTCGACGACGTCGTGCAGCGAGGGCTGACGGTGGTCCACGAGGGCGAGCCGCTCTGGCCGCCGCCTCCGGTCCAGGTCTCGGCGGCCCCGGTCGCGGCCGCTCCGGTCGAGCCGGCTCCGCCACCGAAGCCACCCGACCCACGCCGCAAGGTGTACGCCGCCGCGCTGGGCGGCGTCCTGTTCGCCCTCCTCGCGGCCTACTCCCCGGCGTCGTTCCTCAGTCACTTCACGGTCTTCGCGCTGGCGGTCTTCGTCGGCTACTACGTCATCTCCAACGTGGCCCACGCGCTGCACACACCGCTGATGAGCGAGACCAACGCGATCTCGGGGATCATCCTGGTCGGCGGGATCCTGCAGGTCGGTTCGACCAACCCGGTGGTGGCGACGCTCGCCGTGATCGCGGTGCTGGTGGCCAGCATCAACATCTTCGGTGGCTTCCTGGTGACGCTGCGCATGCTCCAGATGTTCCGGAAGGACTGAGGCATGAACGAGCTGCTCTCCTCTGAACGCCTGGACGGCCTGGTCCAGGCGGCGTACATCATCGCCGGGGTCCTGTTCATCTTCGCCCTGGCCGGACTCTCCAAACACGAGACGGCCAAGCGCGGCAACCTGTTCGGCATGGCCGGCATGGCGCTCGCGCTGGTCGCCACGATCGTGCTCGCGCTGCGCCAGACCACCATTCCGGGCTTCCAGACCTCCAGCCTGCTGACGCTGCTGCTGATCGGGGTGCCGATGGCGGTCGGTGCCGGCATCGGCACCTGGCGGGCGCGCACGGTCGAGATGACCGGCATGCCCGAGCTGGTCGCGTTGCTGCACTCCTTCGTCGGTCTCGCCGCGGTCCTGGTCGGCTACAACTCCTACCTCGAGCCCGGTCTCGCCAACGTCGGTAGCGGCGAGAGCATCCACGCTGCCGAGGTGTTCCTGGGCGTCTTCATCGGCGCCGTCACGTTCACCGGCTCGATCGTCGCCAACCTCAAACTGTCGGCCAGGATGACGTCCTCGCCCCTGATGCTGCCGGGGCGGCACCTGCTCAACCTGGCGATCATCGTGGTCTCGGCCGTGCTGATGGTGTGGTTCATGACCGACCACGGCGACTCCGCGATCATCCCGTTGGCCGTGATGACCGTGCTGGCCCTGGTGCTCGGCTTCCATCTGGTGGCCGCGATCGGCGGCGGCGACATGCCGGTCGTGGTGTCGATGCTGAACAGCTACTCCGGGTGGGCGGCGGCCGCTGCGGGCTTCATGCTCAACAACGACCTGCTGATCATCACCGGCTCGCTCGTCGGCTCCTCCGGTGCGATCCTGAGCTACATCATGTGCCGGGCGATGAACCGCTCGTTCATCTCGGTCATCGCCGGTGGGTTCGGCTCGGACGGCGGTGTCGTCGGCGAGGCCCGCGACTACGGCGAGCACCGCGAGATCCAGGCCGATGCGGCGGCGGAGCTGTTGGCCGGGGCCTCGTCAGTGGTGATCACGCCCGGCTACGGCATGGCCATCGCGCAGGCTCAGCACGCCGTCGCCGACCTCACCGCCAAGCTCCGCGCTCGCGGGATCACGGTCCGGTTCGGGATCCACCCGGTCGCCGGCCGGCTGCCCGGCCACATGAACGTGCTGCTCGCCGAGGCCAGAGTCCCCTACGACATCGTGCTCGAGATGGACGAGATCAACCACGACTTCGCCAACACCGACGTCGTCCTGGTCATCGGCGCCAACGACACCGTCAACCCGGCCGCCCTGGACGAGCCCAACTCCCCCATCGCCGGGATGCCGGTGCTGGAGGTCTGGCATGCCCACGACGTGATCGTGTTCAAGCGCTCGATGGCCACGGGGTACGCCGGCGTACAGAACCCGCTGTTCTTCAAGGAGAACACCCAGATGCTGTTCGGCGACGCCAAGGACCGGGTCGAGGAGATCGTCCACCAGCTGCCGCCGGCCTGACCTGCCCTAGACCCCGGTCGTGAAGCTGTCCGGGAACATCGAGAAGATGGCCACTGCCAGGAGCACCTCGATCACGAGGAACCCCACCGTGATCACCAGCTTCGTGGGGGCCGCCGTCGACGGGCGAGTCCAGACCAGGATCAGGCCGAAGGGCGAGCAGCAGAAGAAGAGCATGATCGCGATGAACCACCACTCGTAGTACCACTTGCGGGTCTGGCCCGGCCCCACGAGCGGGCCGCCCGCCATCGTCACCGCGGGCGACATGCCCGGCCCCGGCTGGCCCTGGACGTTCTCGGTCCAGTTCTGGCCGTCCCACCATCGCAGTCCGGTGCCACCCCACGGGTCGGGGTACCACCCAGGTCCCTTGGCCATCACGCTCTCCCGTCGACTTCCCGAGCCCGGCCAGCAGCCTAGACCTCCCGGGACCCTGACAGGGGGAGCGACTCGACGGTCTCGTAGCGGGGACGCTTGCGGGGCCCTTCCCCGAGATACGACGCGACCAGGTCGACCCGGTCGACGCGCCAGGCCGGCCCCCGATAGCCGTCGAGCAGCCGCACCCAGTTGGTCACCTCGGCGGGTCTGCCGAGGCGCGCGACGGTGAGGTGCGCCCGGAACCGCTGGCCGGCCACCTCCAGGCCCGACCTCGACGCGGCCGCTCGCGCCCCGGTCGCCATCCGGCCCAGCTCGACGCGACCGGAGTCGTCGACCTCGAGGCCTGTCCACAGCACGCGGGCGCGGGCGGCGTTCGGGAAGGCGCCGCCACCGGCCAGCCTCGCGTCCAGCGGGGTACGCCGCGCGGCGGCGCGGCCGAGCCGCTCCACCAGGTCGTCCAGTCGGCGATCGGGCACCTCGGCGAGGAACGCCAGCGTCACATGGAACTGCTCGGCGAGCGTCCAGCGGAACGGTCCGGCCTCGCGACGCACCGCCAAGAACGCATCAAGGTCCTCGACCGCCTCGTCGCTGGGCGTGACCGCCACGAACATTCGCACGGCCCCAGGCTAGGACCGGCGGCGGTGATCAGTCGTCGCCGCTGGTGTTCGCGATCTCACCCTTCCAGACCGAGCTGGAACCACTGTGGCCGGCGTTGAAGACCGCGAACCCGGAGAATCCCAGCGCCACCAGGGTCAGCACCAGCGAGGCCGCGCCCAGCCGGACCGCGGCACCGGGTCGCGCGAGGAAGAGGGTGACGACGACGGCAACGCCGAGCAGCACGTAGATGCTGACCGCGGCCAGGTCACCCTTCTCGGCGTGGTCGAACGCAGGGTCCCCGACGCGATGCTCCAACGACTCACCGCTGGAGGTCGCCACCCAGGCTGACAGCGCAGAGGCAGCGGTCAGGAGCAGGGTCGGCCAGCGCAGACCCGCCCGCCAGCGCGGCTTGAGGGCGTAGCCGAGCAGCAGCAGCGCCGAGAGCGGCCCCAGCACGACCACGGCGTGGACGACCAGGGCATGGACGGGCAGTCCGCCGATCGTGTCGAACAAGGTTCCTCCCGATGTCGTGTCGATGATGCTTGAGGGTAAGCGTGCCGCGCTGAGAGCACTCTGAGACCCTAGACCCGCGATGAGAGTACTGATGGTGGAGGACGAGCGCCCCCTGGCCGCGACCTTGAGTCGAGGGCTGGCTGACGAGGGATTCGTCGTGGATGTCGTGCACGACGGCGTGACCGGCTTCGCGATGGCGCGCCACGGTGACTACGACGTCGTGATGCTGGACATCATGCTGCCCGGCAAGCACGGCTACGACGTGCTGCGCGACCTGCGTGCCGCGGAGGTCTGGACACCGGTCCTGATGTTGACCGCGAAGGACGGCGAGTTCGACCAGACCGACGCGTTCGACCTGGGAGTGGACGACTACCTCACCAAGCCGTTCAGCTTCCCGGTGCTGGTCGCGCGGCTGCGGGCCCTGGTGCGGCGCGGGGCCCCCGAGCGCCCGGTCGTGCTGACCTGCGGCGACCTCAGCCTTGATCCCAACACCCGGCAGGTCCATCGCGGCGCCACCCTGATCGAGCTGACTCCACGGGAGTTCCTCCTCCTCCACTACCTCATGCGTCGCTGCGGCGACGCCGTCTCCAAGAGCGCGATCCTCGCCAACGTGTGGGACTCCGACTACCCCGGCAGCGACAATCTGGTCGAGGTGTACGTCGGCTACCTCCGCCGCAAGATCGACCTGCCGTTCGACGTCGTGAGCCTGAAGACCGTGCGCGGGGTCGGCTACCGGCTGGCGCCCGTGGGCGGCCCGGTCACCCCAGCGGAATCCTGAGCTCGAAACGGCACCAGCCGTCGTCGGCCTCCCCGGCTGCCAAGGAGCCGCCGTGGGCAGCGGCGATGTCGGCGGCGATCGCCAGCCCGAGACCTGCCCCACCCGTGTCGCGCCCCCGGGTGGCGTCCAACCGGACGAACCGGTCGAAGATGCGCTGCCGGTTCTCGGACGGCACCACCGGGCCGTCGTTGTCGACCGTCACCGACGCGACCCCGTCGTCGGCTGCGAGCGCCACCCGGACACCGGTGCGGGCGTGGCGCACCGCGTTGTCGAGCAGGTTGCGCAGCACCTGGCCCACCCGATCCGGGTCAGCGTTCGCGCGAACCGGCTCGGCGAGCACGGCGACGTTGAGGTCGGTCTCCTCGGCCGTGCGTCGCGCTGCCTCCACGACCAGGTCGTCGAGATCGCACTCACGGGGTCGCAGGGGCATCGCGCCGGCGTCGTAGCGAGACAGGGTGAGCAGGTCGTCGACCAGCCGCTGTAGCCGCAGGATCTCCGCCATCACCACCGGGCGGGTTTCCTGCCACACCTGGCCGGTCGGGTCGGCGGCGGCGATCTCCACGGAGGTGCGCAGCGTCGCCAAGGGACTGCGCAGCTCGTGGCTGGCATCCGAGACGAAGCCGGCCTGCGCGGCGTACGCACCTTCGAGGCGAGCGAGCATCTGGTTCATGGTCTCGGCCAGGCGGGTGAGCTCGTCTCCGGTCTCGGGTACGTCGACCCGGTCGCCGATCCTGCGACCGCCGATCCCCGCCAGTTGGCTGCGCAGCCGCTCGACCGGCCTCAGGCTGGCCGCGACGGCCCAGCCCACCAGCAGGGCCGCGACCCCGAGGGCAGCGGCGGCGGTAACCGAGGCGAGCAGCACCGTGCGAGAGGTGTTCTCCCGTTCCAAGTGCACCGGGCTCGCGACCAGCACCGTCAACCGCGTGCCGTCCACCCCGGTGGCACCGAAGGCGGTCACCACGAACTCCTCCTCGTTGAGCGCCCGCAGCCGAGGCACGACCTGGGACTCGCTGAGGCCCACGGCCGGGGACAGCTCCGCCAACGGCACCGTGTCCGCCGCGGCGCGCGAGGCCGCCAGCACGGTCCCCTCGGCGCCGACCACCTGGATCACGACGTCGATGTCGGTGGCGGCCGCTCGCTCGGGGACGGCGCGGGCGGGCTCGACGACCGACAGCGTCGCCGCCACCTGCTGCGCCAGTATCGTGCCCTGCTGGCGCGCGGAGGCCTCCAGGCTGCTGTTCGCGAGGGCGTAGAGCAGCCACGTCCAGAGCGCGAGCGTCATCAGCAGCACCACGAGCGAGACCGCGAGGACGCGGCTTCGTACGCCCCACCGCGACAGCATCCGACTAGCCGATCTGCGCGCCGACGAGCGACCCGATGAGGTGGGTGATCCCCATCGCGAGCAGCCCACCGATGACGTTGCGGATGACGGCGCGCCCGGGTGGGCCGTAGCCCAGCCGCGCACTGGCCCAGCCCGTGAGCGCGAGTGCTGCGGCCGCCGACCCGGCGGTCACCCACAGCCTTGCCGACTCCGGCGAGAGTGTGATCGTGAGCAACGGCAACAGCGCGCCCACGGTGAACGCCACCATCGAGGCCCAAGCAGCCTGCCAGGGGTCCGTCAGCTGGTCAGGGTCGATCCCGAGCTCCACCTCGGCGTGAGCGGCCAGAGCATCGTGTGCCGTCAGCTCCTCGGCCACCTGGAGCGCGAGCTCCTCGCTGATCCCCTTCTGCATGTAGAGATGCGCGAGCTCGGCCAGCTCCTCGTCCGGCTCCTCCTCGAGCTCACGGCGCTCCTTGGCCAACAGCGCCTTCTCCGAGTCGCGCTGGGTGCTGACCGAGACGTACTCGCCGGCGGCCATGCTCATCGCGCCGGCGAACAGGCCGGCCACGCCCGCGACCAGGATCGCCGTCTGGTCGTTCGTGGCCCCCGCGACGCCGACCACCAGACTCGCGGTGGACACGATGCCGTCATTGGCACCGAGCACGCCGGCCCGCAGCCAGTTCAGCCGGCCGCTCACGTTGCTCTCGTGCGGCTCGTCGGCGTGCTGGCCGGGATCGAGCGTCAGGTCCGGGCTCTCCGAGGTCACGGCGTCATCCTCGCACCACGGAGATCACAGGCCGAGGTCGCGCCCGATCAGCTCCTTCATGATCTCGTTGGAGCCGGCCCAGATCTTGGTGACCCTGGCGTCGCGCCAGGCCCGGGCGACGCGGTACTCGTTCATGAAGCCGTACCCACCGTGCAGCTGGACGCAGTGGTCCAGGACGTCGCCCTGCACCTGGGCGGTCCACCACTTGGCCTTCGCGGCGTCGATCGGGGTCAGCTCACTGGCGCAGTGCGCGAGCACGCACTGGTCGACGTACGCCTGGGTGACCTCGACCCGGGTGACCAGGTCGGCCACCAGGAACTTGTTGTGCTGGAACTGGCCGATCGACTTGCCGAAGGCCTGCCGCTCCTTGATGTAGACGAGGGTCTCGTCGAGGATCTGGCGCGCGTGCGCGAGGTTGGTCACCGCCGAGCCCAAGCGCTCCTGCGGCAGCCAGGTCATCATGTGGATGAACCCCTCGTCGAGCTCGCCGACGATGTTGTCGTCGGGCACCCGCACGTCCTCGAAGAAGAGCTCGGCCGTGTCGGACTCGTCCTGGCCGACCTTGTCGAGCTTGCGGCCCCGGGAGTAGCCCTCGCGGGTCGCCTCGACCGCGAACAGCGTGATCCCTCGGGCCTTCTTCTCCGGCGCCGTCCGCGCGGCCACCAGCACCAGGTCGGCGGAGTACCCGTTGGTGATGAACGTCTTGGAGCCGTTGATCACCCAGTCGTCACCGTCACGCACCGCGGTGGTCTTCAGCGCGGCCAGGTCGGAGCCGCCGCTGGGCTCGGTCATCCCGATCGCGGTGAGGATCTCGCCGGAGCAGAACCCCGGGAGCCAGCGCCGCTTCTGCTCGTCGGTGGTCAGATGGACGAGGTACGGCGCCACGATGTCGGCGTGGATGCCCACGCACGACGGCAGCGCCATGTTGACCTTCGCCAGCTCCTCGGTGAACACCGCGTTGAACCGGTAGTCGCCCGCGTCGGAACCGGCATAGTCCTCCGGGACCTCCAGGCCGAGCAGGCCCTGCTTGCCCGCGGCCAGCCAGAACGACCGGGGCAGCGACTTGGCCTCGATCCAGTCCTCCAGGTGGGGCTTGGCCTCGCGGTCGAGGAACTCCCGCACCGACTCGCGGAACGCCTCGTGGTCCTCGTCGTAGATCGTGCGCTTCATGCCTCGATGCTACCCGCGGGTAGCGAGCCGGCGGTCTGACTCCGGCGCAGCGCCGGGCGTACCCTCTGCGCATGCGCAGCCACCACCTCGCCCAGCTCAACATCGGCCGTCTGGTGGCCCCCGAGGACTCGCCGGTCGTCGCGGACTTCATGAACGCACTCGATGAGATCAACGCGTTGGCTGAGACCAGTCCTGGGTTCGTCTGGCGCTTTCAGACCGAGGACGGCAACGCGATCGCGGAGCGGCCCTTCCCCGACGACGACTCGATGCTCGTGAACTTCTCGACCTGGGAGTCGGCGGAGGCGCTGGCCGACTATGTCTTCCGGACACTCCACGTGGAGTTTCTGCGCCGCCGGCGGGAATGGTTCGAGCGCCTGGATTCGGTCGTGACCGTGCTCTGGTGGGTGCCGGCCGGGCATCGCCCGACGGCGGCCGAGGCGATCGAGCGGCTCGACCATCTTCGGCAGCACGGGCCCACTGAGCACGCCTTCACCTTCCGGCAACGCTTCGATCCGGAGTCTGCGCCGACAGACGCCGACGACCGCGACGCCTGCCCGGCTTAGGTCTCGCTCAGGCCCGGGCGATCGAGGCGGCCAGGGACACCAGGTGCCCGAGTCGGGCCAGCTCGGAGTCGAGGAAGACAGGCCCACCCGTGCGGCCGAGCACGATGATCTCGTCCTGGGCCAAGGGTGCCGCGCAGCACAGCGTGACGTCGTCGCACTCGGGCAGACGTGCCGCCACCGTCAGCTCGACCCAGGGCAGTTCCACGGGCGCGGCATCGGTGGCCCTGACCACCGCCGAGCCCTCGGCCGTCCGCTCGACCCGCGCGGCCCAGTCGGCCCGGAACGCGTTCGGCAGCATGCCGATCAGACCATCCAGGGCAACCGGGCCCAACGTGGTGAGCTCCTCGACCACCTCGAGGTCGAGGAACAGGTTGCCGCCCGCGGCGTAGCGAGTGATCCACAGGACGTCGACCCCGTCGAGGGCGTTGCAGGCCGACACGACCGAGTCCGGCATGACAGCAGGAGGGATCTCCAGCACCACGTCGTCAACGGCGCAGCCGTCGGCGCGGTGCTCCACGATCTCCAGCGCTTCGATGTCGGCCCCCGCTTGACCGATCGCCGCAGCCACGCGACCCAAGGAGCCCGGGACGTCCGGCAGCTCCACACGCAGTAGGTACGGCATGTGCCGAGGCTAGCCCCCGCCTATTACGCCGAGGTTTCCCCGACCGCGGTGCGGGCCAGCCGCTGGCGCAGGCCGGACGCCCGCCTGGCGCGCCGCTCGACCGCGGTGCGGACGGCGGCCTCGGTGGCCACCACCCGCACCCGCTCCTGAGCCCTGGTGATCGCGGTGTAGAACAGCTCGCGGGAAAGCAGCCGGGAGTCCTCCTCGGGCAACAGCACCGTCACCACGGCGGCCTGACTGCCCTGGCTCTTGTGCACCGTCATCGCGTGCATGGTGTCGACCTCGGCGAGTCGCGAGGGCGCGAAGGACCGGGACGCTCCGGCGCTGCCGATCACCGCGCGCAGCTGGTCCCCGTCGCGCACCACCACGCCGGTGTCGCCGTTGTAGAGACCCAGGCCGTAGTCGTTCGCGGTGACGAGCAGCGGGCGGCCGGCGTACCACTCCCGGCCCCAGGCCGGCCCGACCGGCGTGCCGAGCGCCTCCCCGAGCCAGCGCTCGACCTGACGGTTCCAGTGGATCGCCCCGAACGGGCCCTCCCGGTGCGCGCACAGCAGCCGGTGGCCGTCCACCGCTGCCAGCGCCGAGTCCGTATCGCCCGACCAGGCCGCTGCCTGGATGCTCCGGGCGGTCTCCAACGACACCGCGCGGACCACCGCCGCGGCGTCGACGGCGGCCGGGTCCACCAGCTCGACGGCCGCGTCGCCCGCCCTGAGCAGCTCGAGTGTCGCGTCGGCGTCGCCCCTCCGCACCGCGGCGGCCAGGGCGCCGATCTGCTCGCCGAACCGATGGGACGTGCGCAGCGCCGCCACCGCGCCAGGGTCGCGCTCGCCCATCCCGGCGACCAGGTCGGCCAGCACCGCACCGGCCTCGACGGAGGCCAGTTGGTCGGGATCTCCGACCAGCACCAGCCGGGCGTCGGGCCGCACCGCCTCCACCAGGCGCGCCATCATCGTCAGCGAGACCATCGAGGTCTCGTCCACCACGACCACGTCGTGGGGCAGCCGGTTGCCCCGGTGGTGACGGAAGCGGGTGCGGGAGTCGGGCCGAGACCCCAGCAGGCGGTGCAGGGTCGACGCCGTCAGCGCGCCATGGCCGAGACCGTCGAGGCGAGCGCGGTCGTCGGCAGGCAGCGTGCGGGTCGCGGCGGCCACCGCCTCCTGCAGGCGGGCGGCAGCCTTGCCCGTGGGCGCGGTCAGCGCGATCCGGGGCGGACGGCCCTCGGCCTGCGCCTGCTCCGCGAGCAGGGCCAGCAGGCCGGCCACCGCGGTCGTCTTGCCGGTGCCGGGGCCACCGGTGAGCACCGTGGTCCAGCGGGCCGCCGCTGCGCGCGCGGCGGCGCGCTGCTCGTCGTACCCCTCGGGGAAGACCCGGGCGGCGCCCTCGGCCAGCATCTCGTCGTCGACCGCCGGCGCCGGCTGGGCGGAGCGGGCCAGCAGGTTGTCGCTGACCTGCGCCTCCTCGCGCCAGTAGCGGTCCAGCGACAGCAGTCCGTCGTCGACGTGGAGCACCGACGCCGCGGTCAACGGGCTGTGGGCCACGGCATCCAGCCACGCGACCGGCTCCGGCCAGGGCAGATCGACATCGAGGTCGCGTACCTCGCCGAGGTCGACGGCGACCGAGCCGCGCCGGACGGCGCGGACCGCCATCGCGACCGCCAGCCGGACCGACTCGTCGGCCTCACCCACCAGCTCCCCCAGCCGGAGCGCGACGTGGACGTCGCCTGCCTCGAGTACGCCGGCCTGGTTGAAGCGCGCGAGGATGCCCGTCGCAGCGCGGGCGAGCCGTCGGTCGTGGCCGCCCTCGGGCTCGAACAGCTCGGTCATCGGCCGACCTCCCCGGCCAGGAGGTCGGACGCGGCCGTCACCAGCCCGGCAGGCGGAGCCCAGCTGAACACACCGCTGGGGTGGCCGTCGACCACCGGCGAGTCCGGTCCGCACATCCCGCGCAGGTAGAGGTAGAGCACGCCGCCCAGGTGCTGCTCCGGGTCGTAGCCGGGCAGCCGCCAGCGCAAGAACCGGTGTAGCACCACGGAGTAGAGCAGTGCCTGCAGGGGGTAGTGCGAGTGCAGCATCGCCGCTGCGAGCTCGGACGGCCCGTAGTCCGCCGCTGTCACGGGCCGTCCCGGCTCCCCGAGGAGGTTGGTCTTGTAGTCGGCCACCACGAAACGCGGCGTCCCGTCCGCCCCGGGCAGCCGGAGCACGACGTCGATCGACCCGGAGAGGTAGCCGCGCAACACCTGGGCGCCGAGGGTGGGTCGCTCCAGCGTCGCGGCGTACGCCGCCAACGGGTCGTCCGCCGGAAGGTGTCGCCGCCACACTCCTGCCAGCGCGGACAGCAGCACCCGCGGCACCTCGCCCCGGGAGTCGCCGCCGCTCAGCGGGAACTCGAAGTCCAGCTCGCAGAGGCGGTCGGCCAACGGCACGTCCGCGAGCGTGCGCCCCGGCGCCAGCGGTCCGAGCGGCGTCCCGTGCAGGGGCACGAGCGCGTCGGCGAGGGTCTCCGCGGCGGCCTCGACCGGCCACCAGGCCAGCTGTTCGGTGGCGTGGGTGAGCAGCTCGGCCCGGAGGTCGGGCGCGTCGGGGTCGGTGTGCTCGAGCACGGCATGGACCAGGCTGCCGAAGGTCGCGCCGGCGGGCAGGTCGGCCATCGGCGAGAGCAAGGACGACGCGTCCCCGTCGGTGGTGGCGGCGGGCACCACCTCCACCTCCTCATCCTCGAGGGGCCGCTGCTCCGGCTCGCTGGTCACGCCAGGGCCGGTGTCCTCGACGCGGATCAGCCCGGAGTACGACGTGCGCCGCCAGTCGGTGTCGATGGCCCGGTCGAACTCACGCGCAGCGAGCCTGGGGGGCGACGCTGTAGCCAGGGGCGGGGGCGGCTCAGCCACCACGCTCTGCTCGTACGCCGGCCCGCCGAGGTCCTCGATGGCGCGCAGCACGCCGCGGGCGTAGTCGTCGTCCTTGACCGGTTGCCGAGCCGGCACCACCGGCTGGCCGGGGCGGCGACCGAAGAGAAGTCGATGCAGGCCGCCGTCGGGGGTGTTGGGGGTCGGTGCCCACCAGGCCACCACCTGCGACTGTGCACGGGTCAACGCGACATAGAGCTCGCGCAGCTCCTCGCCGGCCTCCTCCGCCTGGTGCCGGCGCACATGGTCGTCCCAGTCGGAGCCGGAGCCGGAGACGTCGAGCCTGCGCAGCCCGGCGGCGTCGTGGAACAGCGCCTGGTCGACCGAGTGCAGGAACTTCTCGAACGCGAAGGGGAGATACACGACGGGGTACTGCATGCCCTTGCTGGCATGGATGGTGACGATCTGCACCGCCGCTGCGTCGCTGTCGAGGCGCCGGGTGCGCTCACTGGTGGGCGCGTTGCGCTGCCGCTCCTCCCGGAACCAGTGCAGCAGCGCGGTCAGGCCGAGCCCGTCCCGGACCGCCACGTCGTGCAGCAGCTGCGCGATGTGGCGTAGGTCGGTGAGCAGTCGTTCGCCGTCGGTGCGGGCGAGCACCCGCGCCGTGAGCCCGCGCTCCTCGGCGGCCTCGAACAGCGCGGCGACTCCCCGAGACCGCACCAGCAGCGCCCAGCCGCGCACTGCGTCGGAGACCGCGTCCGTGATCTCCTCACCGCCCGCGTCGAGGGCCGCGGTGGACTCGCCGAAGAACGACGTGAGCGCGGCCGATCGCACCCGACCGGAGCGGTGCGGCTGTTCGAGCGCCTCCAGCAGCGTGAGGAACTCGTCGGCTGCCGGCGTGAGCAGCACGTGGCCGCCTCCGGCGACGACCGCGGGCACCCCGCGCGCGGCGAGCTGGGCCTGCACCAGCAGGCCTTGGTCGCGGGTGCTGACGAGCACGGCGACGTCGCCTGCGGCCAGCGGCCGGCCGGAGTACGCCGCGCCGGCGGCCAGCAGGCCGGCGATGTCGGCTGCGCAGTCCTGCGCGATGTGGACTCGGGCGGCCCGCATCGGGATGTCGCCCCGCCGGGTCAGCCGGAACCCCTCCCGCGCCACCGCTCGGATCCGGAACGGCTCCGGATGCGGCGCTCCGTGGAGCCGGGTGCCCTCGTGATGGGCGTGCACCTCACGGACCCGGATCTCCTCGGCGCCGAGTGCAGCACCCCGCAGTACCACCTGCAGCCGAGCCACCAGCGCCTGGTCCGAGCGCCAGTTGGTGGCGAGGGTGGCATGACCGGTCGCGGTGGCGGCGGCTGCCAGATAGGTGACCACGTCCCCGCCACGGAAGGCATAGATCGCCTGCTTCGGATCGCCGATCAGCACCACGGTCGCGTGCCCGACGAACGCCCGCTCCAGGACCTGCCACTGGGTCGGGTCGGTGTCCTGGAACTCGTCGACCAGCACGATCCGCCAGCGGGCTCGCATCCGGCCGCGGGCCGGTGCGTCCGCGTCGTCCAGTGCCGTCGCCAGGCGGGCCAGCAGGTCGTCGTAGCTGAGCACCCCCAGCCGGCGCTTGCGGCGCTCCACCTCGGCCCGCACCGCAAGCGCGAAGCCGGCGCGTGCTCCGCCGGTCGTCGTGGGATCCGGGCTGTCGGGCGCCAGCACGGCCTGCGGGTCGCCGACAGCGGCGTACGCCAGCCGGAGCCCGGTCGCCCGGTCGAACGGCGGCCGGGCAGCGAGCGCGCCGAACCGCTGCAGGTAGAGGTCGTCGACGACCTCCTCGACGAGATCGTCCAGATTCTCGACCAGCGCCGCGCCGGCCTCGGTGTCGCCGGCGACCCCGAGGGAGCGCAGCACCAGGTGACAGAACTGATGCGTGGTGGCGATGGTCGCGGCGTCGAAGTCGGCGAGAGCGTCGCGCACCCGGTGCCGCCGCCGCGCGATCTCCTCGGCGTCGGCGTCCAGCAGCAGCGCGACCAGGTCGTGCTCCAGGTCTGCGGCTACCGGATCAGCGAGCGCCCGCTCGGCCTCGACCAACAGGTCGCGGACCCGTTCGCGCAGCTCCTGGCTCGCGGCCCGACCGAACGTGATGACCAGCAGCTCCTCGAGGCGGGCCACGCCCTCGGCGACGTAGCGAGTCACCAGGGCTGCGACCGTGAAGGTCTTGCCGGTGCCGGCGCTGGCCTCGAGCAGGGTGGTGCCGGTGGGCAGCGGGCCGGCCAGGTCGAAGGGGACCGGGTCGGGGCCGGTCGGTTCCGACGGTGCGGATTCGTCCATCACCAGCTCCCCTGTTCGGCCTGCAGCAGCGGGCTCCACAAGCGCAGGGACAGGGCCCCGAAGCGGTCGGTCTCGCCAGGAGACGCCTCGTCGGCCCCCGGCGGCGCACCGGTCCCCGGGAGCGGTGCGCGGGCGCCGAGCACTCTGACGTGGGCGGCCTCGGACTGCTCGCCGGGGAACCGGCCGTCGTCCCAGTCGAAGCCGGCCTTGCGACGCGCCTCGGCCACGGTCGCTTCGGTGCGACGCATCCGGGCATAGGAGTACGACGCCTTGAGGGGGAGCGGGAGCGGCTCGGTCAGGCCTCGGTCGCGCAGCTCGACCAGCTCGCGAAGCGCAGCCCGGGCGGTGCGGTCGTCGATCGGTCCGAGCAGGGAGACGGCATGGTCGTCGCGGGACCTGCTGTTGCCCGGACGGCCGATCGTCTGCGCGGTCCAGTTGCGGTCGGCGTCGGAGCCGGCCAACGCGAGCAGCCGGAGCCACGACTGGAGCCGGTGGGTGGCGCCGAGCCGGGAGTAGCCGACGGCGACCAGCCGGTCGCCGTACACCTCCGGGACGGTGCCGCGCAGCCAGCGGCCGTGGCCGAGGTCCACATCGACGTCGACCGCCGTGGCCGGACGGGTACGCCGCTCCAGGGCCGCCCTGGCCAGCGGCATGGAACGCTCGAGGATCTCCCCCAGGGCCCGCCAGCCCAGCCTTCCGGGCGGCAGCACCCCGCGCCGCCACTCCTGCTCGCGGGCGGCCGTGGGTGGGATCCCGGACAGCAGGTCGGCGACCAGACGCTCACCGACGCCCCACTGGGCGAGCTGGTCGATCTCGACGGGCAGCCCGTCGAGGGGTTGGTCCTCGTCGTAGGACAGCGCCAGATCGAGCCGCGTGCGCAGGAAGTCGCGGACCGGGTGCTTGAAGAACCGCAGCACGTCGTCGAGGGCCACCTCGTGGTCGGGCCGGGCGGGCAGCGGCCCGGCCAGGAAGACGGGGACGGGCAGCCGTGGACCCGCCGCGGCCCGAGCACCCGCCACCGCCGTCGCGTCGAACGTGAAGGGCCGCCCGGCCACCAGAGCACCTCGCTCGGCGTTGCGAGGATCGAAGGGCTGCAGCGGATGGCGCACGGTGATCGCGTCCCGCACCGTGGTGTCGGCACCGGTGGCCGGGGTGGCGGTCGCGTCCAGCGCGTCGAGCAACTCACCCAGCGGCACCGCAGGCGGTCTGGTCTGCCCGCTGAACGGGTCGGCACCGGTGTAGGTCACGACCAGGGTCTCGGTGGCCGCGAGGATCGCGTCGAGCAGGAGCTGGCGGTCCTCGCTGCGGGGGTCTCGCTCGCCCGTGCGCGGGCTGCGGGCCAGCAGGTCGTCGCCGTCGACCACGCCGGCCCGCGGGAACACCCCGTCGTCGAGGCCGAGCAGGCACACCACCCGGTGCGGCACCGACCGCATCGGCACCATGGTGCAGACCGTCAGCGTGCCGGTGCGGAAGTTGGCTCTCGTGGGCCGGCCGGCCAGGCGCTGGGTGATCAACGAGCGGAGGTCCGGCAGCCTCAGCTCGCCCGCCGCCGTGTTGGCCTCGCCGGCGATCCGGGCCAGCTCCCGCTGCACCTGGCCCGTCTGCCAGGCCTCGTCGGGCGGGACGTCGGTCAGCGCCGCCACGCCCTCGGAGAGCGCCGCCAGCCAGTGCTCCAGGGGATGGGTGCCGACGAGTGCGTCGGTCGCTGCGACCAGACGGTCGACGTACTCCGCGAGCCGACCGGCCAGGTCGACCTGGCCGCTGCCGACGTCGTCGAGCGGGAGCGTCCGATCGAGCCAGGTGCGCGCGTCGGCCGACATCGTGACTCCGGCAAGCACCCGGTCGAGCCCGAACCGCCAGGTGTTCTGGACGACCCCCTCGAGCCCGAACGCGCTGCGATGCTCGGCGTCGAACGCCCACCTCACGCCGGCCTCGCGCACCCAGTCGGCGAGCTGCTCCAGGTCATCGTCAGTGAGCCGGAAGCGGCGGCGTACCGGCGCGGCGTGAGCGAGGTCGAGCACCTCGCTGGCGGTGGCCCGACCTCCCGCCAGATCGAGCAACCGGGTGGCCACGGCCAGCAGCGGGTTGGTCTGGGTCAGCGCGCGGTCCGCGAGCCGCACCCGCAGCCGGTGGGCGGGGTGGCCGGCCTCCCCGACGACGTCCGCCAGTCCGAACCCGGCCTGGATCAGCGGCGCGTAGCTCTCGATGTCAGGACACATCACCAGGATGTCGCGCGGCTCCAGGGTGGGGTCGTCCGCCAGCAGCCCGAGCAGCACCTCCCGCAGCACCTCGACCTGCCGCGCCGGGCCGTGGCAGGCGTGCACCTGGACGCTCCGGTCACCGGCCTCGAGGTCGCGACGAGAACCGGTCGCGTTGGCGCCCAGATCGTGTTGCAGCCGGCCGAGAAGGGTGGCCGGACGCTCAGGCTCGGCCAGCGCCGCCGAGCTGGCCCAGTCCACGCCGGACAGGGTGCGTTGGAGCTCGCGGACATCGCGGCCGAGCGTGGCCAGCAGCGGATGCCCCACCCGCTCGTGGCCGTGGTCGGCGGCCCGGGCGATCGGACCGGGCCGGACGGACGGCGCCGGCTCCAGGGCCTGCCATAGCGCCGGGGACGGATGCGGCATCCAGACATGGACATCGCGATGCTCGGCGAGCGCCGCCACCAGCTCCACCTCCGTCGCGGGCAGCCGCGTGTGGCCGAACAGCGAGAGCCTGGTCGGGAGGTCGACGGCGCCCGGGTCCTCGCGCAGCCGGGCCACCGTCGCGGCCTGGAGCGTGTGCGGGGTCGAGCCGCCCACAGTCGCCACGACCGCCCGCCACAGTGGTGGCTGCCAGGCCAGATCGGGAGGGACAGGCTCGCCCGCGCCGTCGCCGTCGAGGCCGCGCTCCCAGTCGGCCAGCACGAGTGGGCGTTGCTGGGCGTACGCCGCGAACAGGCCGGCCAGGCGCCGCGCCACGGCGTAGCGCCGGCCGCGGCGCAGATCTCCCTCCTCGCCGGGGACGCCGTGCCCGAGGTGGGCGGCGAGCGTGGCCGCCCAGGCCTCCCCGAGGGACGCGTCGAGCGCTGCCAGCACCGGCCAGGCGAGCGCCTCCGGTGCCCACGGGTCCTGATCACGGGTCCCGGTGATCTCGGCGCGGAGCGACCACGGGCTGCGAAACTCGATGCCGGCACACACTCCGTCGCCGAGCTCGGCCCGGCCCCCCAGGCGGTGCGACAGTCGCTGGGAGAGCCACCGCTCCATGCCCCGGGCCGGCACCACCACCACCTCCGTGGCGAACGGATCGGTCAGCGGGGTCGCCAACAGCGCCGCGAGCCCGTCGGCCAGGGCATCAGCGCGCCCGGCCCGGTGCAGGTGAAGTCCCACGGGGGAACCCTACGGGGCCGACGTTGTTGCGCTGTCAGCAACTCGATGCGCGATACGAGACAAACGCCCGGGCCCGGGAGTAGCGTGCGCAGCATGTTGTCCGACATCGAGATCGCTGACGCCGCCGAGCTGCGCCCCATCGTCACGCTGGCCGAGGAGACGCTCGGGATCGAGGCCGAGGCGCTGTCGCCGTACGGCCATACCAAGGCCAAGGTGTCGCTCCCCTACATCCGCAGCCTGGCCGACCGCCCGGACGGGACGCTGATCCTGGTCACCGCGATCTCACCCACTCCCGCCGGCGAGGGCAAGACCACCACCTCGGTCGGGTTGGCCGACGGGTTGTCGCGGATCGGCAAGAAGTCGATGGTCGCGCTGCGCGAGCCGTCGATGGGTCCGGTCTTCGGCATGAAGGGCGGGGCGGCGGGCGGCGGCTACGCCCAGGTCGTGCCGATGACCGACATCAACCTGCACTTCACCGGCGACTTCGCCGCGATCGCGTCCGCCAACAACCTGTTGTCCGCACTGATCGACAACCATCTCCACCACGGCAACGCCCTGGACCTCGACCCGCGCACCGTCACCTGGAAGCGCGTGGTGGACCTCAACGACCGGGCCCTGCGCGACGTCGTGGTCGGGCTCGGCGGCGTCGCCAACGGCTACCCCCGAGAGGACGGCTTCGACATCGTCGTCGCCTCGGAGGTGATGGCGATCTTCTGCCTGGCGGAGTCGATCTCCGACCTGAAGAAGCGGCTCGGAGACATCGTCATCGGCTACAACAAGAGCAAGCAGCCGGTGACCGCGCGCGACCTCAACGCCCACGGCGCGATGACGGTGCTGCTGCGAGACGCGTTCGCCCCCAACCTGGTGCAGACCCTCGAGCACACGCCGGCGATGATCCATGGCGGCCCGTTCGCCAACATCGCGCACGGCTGCAACTCGGTGATCGCGACGCGAACGGCGCTCAAGCTGGCCGACTACGTCGTGACCGAGGCCGGCTTCGGTGCGGACCTCGGCGCAGAGAAGTTCATCGACATCAAGTGCCGCGCCAGCGGCCTGCGCCCGGACGCGGTCGTGGTCGTGGCCACGGTGCGGGCCCTGAAGTACCACGGCGGCGTCCCGCTGGCCGACCTCCAACAGGAGAACGTCGAGGCCCTCACGGCCGGCATGGCCAACCTCCGGCGGCACATCCACAACGTGCGCGACGTCTACGGCCTGCCGCTCGTGGTCGCGGTCAACCGCTTCCCGACCGACACCGACCTCGAGATCAAGACCGTCGTCGATCTGGTGGCTGAGGAAGGTGCCAGCGCGGTGCCCGCGACCCACTTCACCGACGGTGGTGCCGGCGCCGAGTCGCTGGCCCGGGCGGTGTTGGAGACGATCGAGGGCGCCACCGAGGACCGGTTCTCCTTCGTCTACCCCGACGAGATGCCGCTGGCCGACAAGGCCGAGGCCGTCGCCTCCTGGGTGTACGGCGCGGGCCACGTCTCCTGGGACGCCAAGGCCAGGCGACGCCTGGAGCGGATCGAGGCCGACGGCTACGGCCGCCTCCCGATCTGCGTGGCGAAGACGCAGTACTCCTTCTCGACCGATCCGTCCTCGTTGGGCGCCCCCACCGGCCACACCGTCAACGTGCGCGAGGTCCGATTGGCGGCCGGGGCCGGCTTCGTCGTGTTGGTGACCGGCGACGTGATGACCATGCCCGGTCTTCCGAAGCTGCCGGCCTCCGAGCACATCGACGTCGACGACGACGGGCGGATCCTGGGCCTGTCGTGACCGACCCAGGATCCGGACCCCCCCGTCAGTGGGTCACGTCGCGGCGCTCCTCGACGTGCGTCACTCGCTGTCGCTGCTGATTCATCACCAGCGCGAGCACGATGGCCAGCACGCCGACCCCGATCAGGATCAACCCGAGGGGACCCTCATCCACCCACTGCGTTCCGACGTTCACGACGTCGAGGGCCAGCACGAGACCCGCCAGCAGCAGAACGATTCCTAGTCCGACACCCATCACGTCCTCCTTAGAACACGCGACGGCGGGTGCCGCCGATCGGGACCAGATTCAGGATCAGCCCCACGACGAGCAGGATCACGCCGATCGTGGTCAGGGTCGGGATGCTGGCTACCAGTCCCACGATCAGCAGGATGAGACCCAGAACAACCATGTCGTACTCCTTTGGCGGTTGGTGCCCGTCCGGCGCCGGAGAGGCACAGCGAGTCAAGCGACTCAGCCGGGGTAGCGGTACCCCCTTGAGGGTGGAGCCATGCACCCCGCAGCGCAGTACGATCCGCCCGTGACGATTCGAATGGCCGTCGTCAACGACTACGAGGTCGTGGTCCATGGCGTGGCGGCGATGCTGCGCTCCTACACCGACCGCATCGAGGTGGTGGAGCTGGACGCCGACGCCTCCGTCGTCAGCCCCGTCGACATCGCGCTCTACGACACCTTCGCCCAGCCACCGGGCAACCACGAGGCCGTCTCGCGGCTCGTCGCCAACCCGCGCGTGAGCAAGGTCGTCGTCTATACCTGGAACCTCGACTCCACCCTCGAGCGGGCCAGCCTTCAGGTCGGCGCCTGCGGCTATCTGTCGAAACGGCTCACCGCTGCCGATCTGGTCAGCGCCCTGGAGGCCGTGCACCTCGGAGAGGTCACGGTGTCCGCCGAGGACTCCAGCCGCGCCCCCGTCGGAGGGGACTGGCCCGGACGCGAGGAGGGGCTCACCCCCCGCGAGTCGGAGGTGCTGGCGCTGATCGCCCAGGGCATGTCCAACAAGGAGATCCTGGAGCGCACCGGGTTGTCGATCAACTCGGTCAAGAGCTACATCCGCACCTGCTACCGCAAGATCGACGTCACCAGTCGCTCCCGCGCGGTGCTCTGGGGAATCGAGCACGGCTTCCAGCCGGACCGGATCCGGACGCTGGACCCTCGGATCCCCGGCAGCGACTGAGGACGAGCGCCTCGGCGACAGCCGGCGTACGCCGTCACGGGCGGCACCGATCTGCCCAAAACCCCTCTAGACCAGTGCCTGCGCTCCTATCCTCGTCGGGTGCGTGGAGAGCAGGGCGTGACCCGCCTGTATATCCCCGCGGTCATGGCGCTGGTCGTGTGCAGCATCTTCCTCTGGTACGTCTGGGCGCAGGCGGCACCGAGCCCGGAGCCCACCCCCAGCCAGGCCGCGGTGGTCGACCCTGCCCTGGTGACCCTCGGCACCGTGGTGGACGCAGCCTCGGGCGCGCGGCTTGCGCAGGCCTCGGTCACCGACCTCGGCGGCCCGGGCGGCGCGGGCAGCCCCCACGAGGCTGACGCAGGCGGCCAGGTCCGGCTGCGGTTGGACGCACCCACGCTGGTCCGTGCCGAAGCGCCCGGGTACTCCGCCAGGGTGCTCGCGGTCGCTCCGGGACAGCAGCCGATCATCGACCTCGTCCGGCAAACGCCCGGCACCGTCTCCCTCCGCTTCGGCGGCGACGTGATGTTGGGGCGCCGCTTCTACGAGCCGACCGCCCGCGGGACCACGTGGCTCAGTCCGGGGGCCGGGGTCCCGCAGCACCGCGCCGTGCTCCAGGACATCGCGCCACTGCTCGCCGACGCCGATGTCACCGTCGTGAACCTCGAGACCTCGCTGGTGCGGGATCCCTACTTCAGCGGCGCCCGCCCCCAGCGCTTCCAGCAGGAGAAGGACCTGGTCTTCGCGACCGCCCCCGCCGCGGCCGCCGCTCTCAAACGCTCCGGCGTCGATGTGGTCGACCTCGGCAACAACCACGTCTACGACGCCCTCGGCGAGGGACTGGACTCCACGATCCGGACCGTCGAGGCCGCCGGCCTCGCCCATTTCGGGGCCGGCCGGACGCCGGCCGAGGCCTGGGAGCCGGCGTACGTCGATGCCCGCGGCCAACGGCTCGCGTTCATCGGCTGCACGACGGTCACCGGCTCGGGCTACGCGGTGCAGTACGTCGCGGGTCCGCGGCAGGGTGGTGCCGCGCGATGTGCGGCGGCCCCGCTCCGGAGCGCGATCGCTGCGGCCCGGAGCCGGGCTGAGGTGGTGGTCGTGATGATGCACGGTGGCGTGGAGTACCAGCAGACCCAGGACCCCACCGTGCGGGCGCTGACCGACGTCGCGACCGCGGCGGGCGCGACCCTGGTCGTCAACGGCCACCCGCACGTGGTGGGCGGGATCGTGGAGGACCGCGGGGCCCTCGTCGTGGAGACCATGGGGAACCTCGTCTTCGACCAGAACCTCTGGTCGACGCTGCGCTCCTACCTGCTCCGCGTCGACCTCCGGGACGGCAAGCCGGTGCGCACTCAGGTCGACCCGTTCGCCGTCGCGGACTACGCGCCCGTGCCGACCACCGGGCTGCTCGCCGACGCCTCCGCACGCACGGCGGCCGGGCTGCTCGACGGCCCGCTACTACTCGGTCCGGGCACGGCCACCACCACCCGCCTCTCCTCTCCGGGCTCCCCGACGCTCGAGGGTGCGGCCGGCGACGTCCTCCCGCTCCCTTCTGGCACCTGGCTTGCGCCCGGCCGAGAGGGGGTCGTGATGGGGCAGGACCTGCTCTACGGCACGGGAAGCATCGAGCGGATGGACACCGGGTCCGACGACGAGGTCCCCCTGCTGTGGAGCCTCGGCAAGTACACCCGGGTCGGCAACGACGCAGCCTGCACCGGCAGCCGCGGGCTGCACGCGGTGCGCCAGCCCGCGCGCGACTTCGATGTCGTCGCCTACCCCGCGCATCGCGTCCCGGTCTCGCCCGGCGATCGCCTCAGCCTGGTGGTGAGCGTCGCTCGGTCCTCGCACGGAGCGCGGGCCGAGATCCGGTGGTACGCCGGCATGGCCGGCGCCAGCTCCGACGTCGCCGTCCTCCCGCTCGGCCCGTCGCAGGACGAGCAGGGGTGCCGGCAGTACCGGCTCGACGTGGTGGTGCCCGACGGCGTGACCGCTGCCCAGCCCTACCTGCGACTCGGCGACCCCGGCAACAACATCCGGGCAGGCGAGCTGATGGCCGACGACCTCCGCCTGGTGCGCTGGGCGCGGCCCGGTGACGGCGGCCGTCTCTACGACACCGTCGACTTCGTCCGCAGCGGCTCGGTCGCCCTCACCACCGACTGACGCCTAGTGGTGGTGCCTCCGGTCTCCCAGCCGCAACCGGAGTACGACCCCGCCGTGGTCGGAGGGCCACAGGCCGGTGGTCCGGTCGCGGTCCCTGATCGAGGTGCCGGTCACGCGGCCCTTGTCGACGGCGTACCCGGCGCCCTCGGCGGAGCGCGCGAAGATCATGTCGATCCGGTGGTCGAAGCCGTCGCCGGTCGCGTCGTCCACGGTCTCGGACAGCCCGGACGTCCAGCCGTCCTCGGCCGGGGCCCAGCGCAGCCACTCGTCGGTGAAGCCTCCCGCTCCGGTGACCAGGTCGTAGGGCGCCTTGTGCGGCACGGTGTCGACCGACTTGATGCTGTCGTTGAGCGGGTCGGAGTTGCAGTCGCACACGAAGATCACATCGCGGTCGGTCGGCGTCGCCGCCAGCAGCTCGCTCACCTGGGCCAGCGCCAGGTCGGAGCTGAAGGCCTCGAGGTGGGTGTTGACGAACCGGAGCTGCTCGCGGCCCTTCCGCACGTCCACCCACTGGTAGCCCCGGTCGAAGCTGATCGGGTTGCCGGCCACGCTGACCTTCAGGTTGTAGGCGAACACCGCGCCGCCGCTGTCCAGCACGTTCAGCCCGGCGTCGGCCCGCATCAAGATGACGTCGCGCATCGTCATCCGCACGTCGCGCACGGTGCCGCCCATCGTCTGGTCGAACGGGCTGCCGGTGAAGCTGGGCGCCTCGACGTCGGCGCGGTCGCCCACGTTCACGGCGACGTAGCGCTGACCCCGGGCCGCGAGCGCGTCGAGCAGGATCTGGAGGAAGTCGTAGTCGACGGTGGTCGCGTTGGGCACGCTGACGTTGGTGAGCTCGAGCGGGCCGCTGCGCCAGAGCGCGACCTCCTGCAGGCCGACCAGGTCCGGCTTGGTGCGCGCGATCTCGCGCGCCAGCAGCGTGGCGCGCACCGGGAAGTTGGTCCGGTCCACGATCTCGCGGGTCTCGTGGGTCGCGTTGGCCAGCGCGACCAGGATCTCCTGCGGCGTCTTGCCCTGGGCCTGCGCGGTGAGCGCTGCCGTGACCGGCCGGTTGATGTCCGCACCCAGGTAGACGTTGCGCGACATCACCGTCACCTGACTGCCCCGCTTGTCGTGCCGATCGCGGTCATCCTTGCCGGCGTACGCCGGCGTGGCAACGCCGCTCGCCATCACCAACGCGGCCGCTGCCGCCACCATCTTGACGGCCGTCGCGGCCCGCTTGCTCCCCATGTCATCCTCCATCGCAGTGATCCCCCCGCATCCTGACCGTGCGACGGCGCAATGGCAACCAGGCGACGGGCAAAGTTGTGGTGAAGTCTGGCGCCCGTCAAGGTGGGAGTCATGAGCGCCCGCGACTACGACCAGGACACCACGACCCGGGGGGCTGCGCTGCGGGTGCGCACCCGAGGGCGGGCTGTGCTCTCCAACCCGATGACCAACCGCGGCACGGCCTTCACCGACGTCGAGCGACGCGCGCTCGACCTGGTCGGGCTGCTGCCGACCGGCGTGACGAGCATGGAGAACCAGACCAAGCGCGTCTACGAGCAGTTCCGACGTACCTCCACGCCGCTCGGGAAGTACCTCCATCTCGCCAACGTGCGCGATCGCAACGAGGTGCTCTTCTACCGGCTCCTGGAGGGTCACCTCGAGGAGATGCTGCCGTTCGTCTACACGCCCACGATCGGGGAGGCGATCGAGCGGTTCAGCCACGAGTTCAACCGGCCACGAGGGGTGTTCCTCTCGATCGACCGGCCAGAGGACGTCGAGCGCTCCCTGCTCGACTACGGCCTCGGCACCGACGACGTCGACCTGCTCGTGGCCACCGACTCCGAGGGGATCCTGGGCATCGGCGACCAGGGGATCGGCGGCATCCAGATCGCCATCGGCAAGCTGTCGCTCTACACCGCCGCCGCCGGCATCCACCCGCGCCGCGGCATCCCGGTCGTGCTCGATGTCGGCACCGACAACCTCGGCCTGCTCAACAACGACATGTACCTCGGCGAGCGTCACGCCCGGGTCCGGGGAGCGCGCTACGACGAGTTCGTCGACCATTTCGTCACCACGGCCTCACGCCTCTTCCCGAACGCGATGATCCACTGGGAGGACTTCGGGCCGGCCACCGCTCACCGGCTGCTCAACCGCTACGGCACCGACTTCTGCACGTTCAACGACGACATCCAGGGCACTGCCGCTGTCGTGCTGGCAGCGCTCCTGGCCGGTGTCGACGTGACCGGCCACGACCTGACCGAGCAGCGGATCGTGATCTTCGGGGCCGGCAACGCCGGCATCGGCATCGCCCAACTGGTCCGCGAGCGGCTGGTCGCGGCCGGCCTCAGCCAGGCGGAGGCGCTCGATCGGTTCTACGCGATCGGGATCAACGGCCTCTACGTCGACGACCAGCCCGAGCTGATGGACTTCCAGCAGCCCTACGCCCGGCCACGCGACGAGGTGTCCTGCTGGGACGTGCAGGACCAGGGCAACATCACGCTCGAGGAGGTGGTGCGCGAGGTGCATCCCACGATCCTGATCGGGACCTCGACCCGAGGCGGCGCGTTCACCCGAGAAGTGGTGCAGGACATGGCCACGCACTGTGCGCGGCCGATCATCATGCCCCTGTCCAACCCGACCAGCAGGGCAGAGGCCACCCCGACCGAAGTGCTGGAGTGGACCGACGGGCGGGCGCTGGTGGCGACCGGAAGCCCGTTCGGACCGGTCGACCACGACGGAGTGCGCTACCAGATCGCCCAGGCCAACAATGCGCTGATCTTCCCCGGACTCGGGCTCGGCGTCACGGTCTGCCGCGCCAGCCAGGTCACCGAGGGCATGGTCGGCGCCGCGGCCGACGCGCTCGCGGGCCTGGTCAACGCCTACCGCCCCGGAGCCTCCCTGTTGCCGTCGCTGACCGACCTGCGAATGGTGTCGGCGACGGTCGCCGTGGCGGTGGCCCGCGCCGCCGAGGCAGAGGGCGTGGCAGCAGCCCCGCTCACCGACCCCGTGCAGCAGGTGTTCGCCCGGATGTGGCAGCCGGAGTATCCCCAGATCGAGGCGATCTGAGGGCACGAGCGATCGTGCCCGCCGCCGTTCCTGGCCCGAACGGCTAGCATTCCCGGGTGGCGAGTGGATTCCGGTTCCCAGGCTCCTCGGGCGGTCAGCACGACCCGTGGTTCCGCATCGGCACGCTCGAGGTCACCACCACGATGTTCGTGGTGATCGCCTCGAGCGCCGTGCTGGTGTTCGGCGCCTTCGCGCCGGTCCTGCCCGCGTGGCTGGCGCTGTTCCCCGATCGGGTCGGCGTGGGGCAGGTGTGGCGGCTGGCGACCTGGCCGCTGGCCAACGACATCCGCGCCGGGATCTGGCCGATCGTGACCATCTTCTTCTTCTGGTACTTCGGCGGCACCCTGGAGGAGGAGATCGGCCGCGCCCGGATGACCGGGCTGCTGACGTGGCTGACACTGTCCATCGGGATGCTGGCCGTCTTCCTGAGCATCCCGTTCGGGTGGTCGGAGCCGGTGCTCGTCGGGCTCGGGACGCTCGAGCTGATGATCCTGCTGATCTGGATCGCGGAGCGTCCGCACGCTCGCTTCCTGTTCAACATCCCGGCCTGGCTCTTCGGGCTCGTGATCGTGGCCGTGCAGCTCCTTCAGCTGACGGCCTACCGCTCCTGGGTGGTCCTGCTCCACTTCGTGCTCAGCCTCGGGCTCGCCGCGATCGTGGCGGGCCGCTACGGCCTGCTCAGCGAGTACGCCGCCATCCCCAGGATCACGCCGTCCGCACCGCGCGTCCGCCGGACCCGACGCCCGACGCGCAGCAGCGGAGGCGTGGTGGCCGGCCCCTGGGCGGGGTCATCGGCGCCGGCCGTGGACTCCGATCGTGCGAAGCTCGATGCCCTCCTGGACAAGATCGGCGAGACCGGGATGGGCTCGCTGTCGTCGTCGGAGCGCAAGCAGCTCGACGTGTTGAGGCGCCGGATCCGCGGCGAATAGCCCACGAACACCGCACCCGGTGGGGCAGGATTGCCCTGACAACGACGGAGGGGTCGCGGACGCGGCCCAGCGGAGAGGCGGACGCATGCCGGTGCTGCGCGCCCGCTCCCTTCCCGTTGCCGCGCGCGGCCTCGCCGCGTCGGCCATGGTCGTGCTCGCGCTGGTCGCCCTCCCCGGTCCGGCCTCGGCCGAGGGCAGCCGCAGCGACGTCGACCGCTACCTCGACACCGTCGCCGACGCGGTGGCCGAGCCGGGCGTCTACGTCGACCCCGCGGTCCTCAAGGACGGCGCCCTCGGCGGCGACGAGCTGAAGACGCTGACCCGGCTCGCCGCCGCGACGCCCGGGCCGGTGCGGATCCTGGTGCTGCCCGTGGAGCGGCTGACCGTCGACGAAGGAGGCCGCACCGGCGCCGGCTTGGCCTACCGGCCGGACCGGCTCCTGAAGCAGATCTACGCACGCGTGGACAGGCGCGGCACCTACGCCGTGCTGGTCTCCGCGCCCAGCAAGGCCGAGGGCTACTCCTTCTACGCCACCCAGTGGGCGCGCGGCAGCACGAAGTACGACATCGAGAACGCGGCCGCTCGGGCGAGCGCCTGCTGTCCCAGCGACGCCGCACCTCTACTGCGACGCTTCCTCAAGGGGGCCGATGACCGCCTGAAGCTTGGCGGACCCGGCGGTAGCACCGGCGGGGGATCCCTGGTCTCCGAGCAGGATCTGGCGGCGGACCCGGAGTCCGATGGCTCCGGCGGCCCCGGCAGGCTCGCCTTCGGCGTGATCACCGCCCTGGCGGTCGGTCTGGGGGCGATCGGCCTCACCGCCAGACGTCGCTCGGGAGCCCGCACGAGTGCCCTCGACGCCGACACGACGACCTCGCTGCGCTCCTCCTTCACCGAGGAGCTCGAGGAGCTTCGCCTGCGGCTCGACGGCTTCGGCCCGAGCGTGAGCGGGGACCGCGAGGGGGTCGACTCCCGCTTGGGGACCATCCGCCTGCTGCTCGAGCAGGGGCAGCAGCGTCTCGCGAGCCTGCGCAGCTCGGCAGACGCCCAGTCCGTGGCCCGAACCCTGGCCGACGCCCGCTTCGAGTTCGCCGCAGCAGCGGCGCTGCGAGACAACCGCACGCTGCCGACCCGCACGCCTCCCTGCTTCGTCGACCCCCGACACGGCCTCAGCGCGGCGACCATGGTGTACCCCGCCTCCGGGCTGTCCACCCCGGTGCCGGTGTGTGAGGCATGTCAGTCGGGCCTGGAGGCCGGCCAGGAGCCGCACCCGCGCACGCTGAGCTATCGGGGCGCGTGGAGCAACCACTGGCTGGCTGGCGCACCGGCGTGGGTGTACCTCCACGGCTACTGGGCGGGACAGCCCTTCATGCACCACCACTACGCGATGCCACCCGCCGGCTGGCTGACCCCGTCGGATTGGAGCCCCGACCCCGGGAGCCCCGACCCCGGGAGCCCAGACCCCGGGAGCCCAGACCCCGGGAGCCCAGACCCCGGGAGCCAGGAGCCGGCCGACGAGCCCGCCGAGGAAACGGGTCCCGATCAGCCGGTCCTCTGACCGCCTGATGATCGCCAGGGGTTCCCACGCCCCGCACCGTCCCGCTAGGGTCCGAACGGGCCCCTTTGGCGGGCCGTGTCAGCTCGGGAGAGACGCGATCAATCGAGGAGCTTGCATGTTGCGAAAGATAGTGGCCGCGCTCTGCGTCGGTCCGCTCGTGCTCGCCGGCGGAGCGTTGAACAGCGCCAGCGCCGCGGAGACGACCACATTCGAGAAGACCGAGCAGTACACCGCCGGCATCTATGTCGTGCAGCTGCTGGAGCCCCCCGTCGCCGGCTACACCGGAGGCAAGGCGGGGCTCAAGGCCACCAGGCCTGCGGCCGGGCGCAGCCTCAACCGCAGCCTGCCCCGGGTCCGTGACTACGTCAGCCACCTGCGCACCAAGCAGACCGACGTGCTCCGCTCCGTCGGCAGCCCGCGCACGCTCTACCGCTACAGCTACACCTTCAACGGGTTCGCGGCGAAGCTGACCGGTGGGCAGGCGGCGGCGCTGGCCAAGGCCAAGGGCGTCCTCAACGTCTCGAAGCAGCAGACCTACACCGTGGACACGTCGTACACCCCGTCCTTCCTCGGGCTCTCCGGCCCCGGGGGACTGTGGAACAAGCTGGGCGGCACCCGCCGGGCCGGCAACGATGTCGTGATCGGCATCATCGACACCGGCATCTGGCCCGAGTCGCTCTCGTTCGCCGATCGGGTCAAGCGCAACAAGCCCTCCGCCACCGGCCGTCTCGCCTACCAGCCGCTCGCCAGCTTCAGCGGCACCTGCGATGCCGGCGAGGAGTGGGCCACGACCGACTGCAACAACAAGCTGATCGGCGGCCGCTACTTCAACCTGGGCCAGGGAGGCGACGCCGGCATCGACGCCAACCGTCCGTGGGAGTTCAACTCACCGCGCGACTACCAGGGCCACGGCACGCACACGGGCAGCACCGCAGGCGGCAACTACAACACGCCGACCACGGGAGAGGCCCAGGGTCTGGGCAGCACCGTGAGCGGCATGGCGCCCCGAGCCCGGATCGCCACCTACAAGGCACTGTGGTCCAGCGAGACCGCAGACACCGCCGGCGGCGTGACCTCGGACCTGGTGGCTGCCATCGACCAGGCCGTCGCCGACGGCGTCGACGTCATCAACTACTCCATCAGCGGCACCCTGACCAACTTCCTCGATCCGGTCGAGGTGTCGTTCCTGTTCGCAGCGGACGCGGGCGTCTTCGTCTCCGCCTCCGCGGGCAACAGCGGTCCCACCGCCTCCACGGTGGCGCACCCCTCACCGTGGATCACCACCGTCGCGGCGGGCACCCACCCGCGCAACGGCCAGGGCTCAGTCGCTCTGGGCGACGGCACGTCGTACGCCGGCGCCTCGCTGGCGGCGGAGGAGGTCAGCGCTGACGTGGTGAACTCCAAGGACGTCGCCGCACCCGGCGCGGACCCCGACCAGGCCAGGTTGTGCTACTCCGACTCCGACGGAGGCAACGCCCTCGACCCGGCCGAGGTGGCCGGCAAGATCGTGGTCTGCGAACGCGGTGCCACGGCCCGGATCAACAAGAGCCTGGCGGTCAAGGAGGCCGGCGGCGTCGGCATGATCCTGATCAACCCCTCGCCCAACTCGGTGAACGCCGATTTCCACTTCGTGCCGTCGGTGCATCTGCAGAACGACGCACTGGCCGCGGTCGAGGCCTACGCTGCCACGTCCGGGGCCACGGCCACGATCGCCCAGGCCACGATCACCTTCGACGAGCCGGCGCCGTACACCGCGGCGTTCTCCTCACGCGGCCCCCTCATCGCGGGTGCTGGTGATCTGCTCAAGCCGGACCTGATCGCACCTGGCCAGGACATCCTGGCCGCTGTGTCCCCGCTCGGAAACCACGGGCGAGACTTCGACGTCTACAGCGGCACCTCGATGTCCGCGCCGCACGTCGCGGGCCTCGCGGCGCTGATGATGTACAGCCACCCGGCCTGGACGCCGATGTCGGTGAAGTCGGCGCTGATGACCTCGGCGTACGACGTGCTCGACGGCCCGGCCGACGACCCGTCGGTGATCTTCAGCGCGGGCGCCGGTCACGTCGACCCGAAGGTTGCCAACCGCACGCAGCTGGTCTACGACAGCGACTTCTACGACTGGCTGGCGTTCCTGTGCGGCACCAACCCCAGCGGGATCAACCCGGCCACCTGCGACTTCCTGCAGGGCGACGGCTACTCCCTCGACCCGAGCGACCTGAACACCCCGTCGATCTCCATCGGCGGGCTGGCCGGGAGCCAGACGGTCACCCGTCGGGTGACCAACGTCGGGCCGTACGCCGGGACCTACCGCGCCAAGGTGCAGGGCCTCGACGGTGTGAACGTGTCGGTATCGCCGAAGAAGCTGTTCATCCGCAAGGGCCAGACCAAGTCGTTCACGGTGACTCTCACCAGGACGACGGCCGAACTCAACGCCTACACGGGTGGCTACCTCACCTGGCGGGCGAAGAAGCGTCCGAAGGTCCGGATCCCGATCCTTGCGAAGCCGTTGGCCCTGGCGGCGCCTGCCCAGGTCTCCGGGACGGGTGACCCGATCACCTACACGGTCGGCTACGGGTTCGACGGTCCGTTCACCGCCACCGCACGTGGCCTGATCGCGCCGGAGACCCAGGACGGCACGGTCGCCGACGACCCGGGCGACAGCTACGCACCGTTCGGTCCCGGCACGGAGCTGAAGATGGTCGACATCCCGGCCGGCACGACGTACGCCCGGATCTCGTTGTTCGACGATGCCACGGACGGCGACGACGACCTGGATCTGTACGTCTACGACCCCGACGGCAATTCCGTCGGAGGCAGTGGCAGCGGCACCTCGAACGAGGAGGTCAACCTCCTCAACCCGGCGCCCGGGTCGTACTACGTGTTCGTGCACGCGTTCCAGACCGACGGTCCGGACGCCAACTACACGCTGTTCAACTGGTCGCTCGGGGACACCGACGAAGGCAATATGTCGGTGACGGCTCCGGCCACGGCCACGGTGGGCGACACAGGAGACATCTCGCTGTCGTTCAGCGGGCTCGCGGACAACACGAGGTACCTCGGCTCGGTGGTCTACGGCGGCGCTGACGGGATGCCGGACCCGACCATCGTGCGGGTCGACACTCCGGCACCGGCTGGGTGACGCCAGGTCCAGACGATCCGGCGCGGGCAGGGCTGCGTGCACGCCAGCGCGAGGCTCTGGCCCGGCTGGACGCCGCGATGCCCGTGATCGAGGTGCCAGGCGTGCTGACCCGCCTGGAGATCGACGGTGTCGTGGTCGAGGGCGGTGCGTGGGTGCTCGACGCCGACGACGGCCGGCGGCTGGAGCTGGTCGAAATGCCGACCGGGCATCGGCCGGGCGAGGCAGTCCGGGTCACCGGTCGGCTGCGGCCGGACCTGGTGACGATCACGGCAGCCGGCCCGGTGCTGGAGGTGGTGGCGGTGCATCCATGACGAGGCTCGCAGCCGCTGCGCTGCTCGCGCTGCTGGCGGGCTCCTCGCTCACCGGCTGCTCGGTGACAGGTGACCCCGACGAAGCCACGCCGAGCCCCAGCGCGGGGCCGACGCAGCCGCTCACCACCTCCGCGACCAGCACCGCCGACGCCGCCCTCGAGCCGTCTCGATCGGAGTCGCCGAGCCAGAGCGAGCCGCCGTTCCCGGTGTCCCTGCCGGCGTACTTCGACCGTTCGTTCTCCGGTCGCGACCTTCGCCTGGGCGCCGTCCGCGAAGAGACACCGGCCTACACGTCGTACGCCGCGAGCTACCGCAGCGGCCCACTGCGGGTCACCGGCGTGCTCAACGTGCCGCGCGGCGCCGGCCCGTTCCCCGCGGTCGTGCTGGCGCACGGCTACATCGACCCGGACGTCTACGTCTCCGGGCAGGGGATGACCCGGGAGCGGGGCCTGCTCGCCGCGCGCGGCTACGTCGCCTTCCACGTCGACTATCGCAACCACGCCGGGTCGGACGACGACCCCGAGGCCGCCCGAGAGCTCCGTCTGGGCTATGCCGTCGACGTCGTGAACGCCGTGTTGGCCCTGCGGAAGACCCGCCAGGTGCCGGTCGCCGACGACAAGGTGGCTTTGCTGGGCCGCTCGATGGGTGGAGGGGTCGTCTACAAGGCCCTCGAGATGGCGCCCGGGCTGGTCGGCGCCGCCTCGGTATGGGCGCCGGTGAGCTCGCTCGAGGCAGAGAACTTCGACCGCTGGGTTCGGGGCGACCCGGCGCGCGACGAGCTGACGGCGTACGTCGCGCGCCGCTACGGCCTTCCCGGTGAGCCGGGCAGTGGCCGGTTCTGGCGGGAGATCAGCGCCCGCACGTACTTCGCGAGGATCACCGAACCGCTCTTGATCGTGCAGGGTGGCCGTGACGACACCTGCCCGCCTCGGTGGGCGCGGGCGTCGTACCGCGCGCTGCGAGCAGCCGGGGTGCGTGCCCGTCTCGCGTGGTATGCCGATGAACAGCACGCGTTCGGCCCGCAGTTCACCAGGGCAATGGATCGTACGATCGGGTTCTTCGACCGCACCTGGGGCAGGGTGTGATGCCACAGTGAGTGCTCAACCGGAGGATGGCTCGGCGATCGGTCGGATGATGGCCGAGTGTCGCCGCCACTTCGACCAGGTCGCACCCGAGGACCTTGAGCGCGAGCTGGCGCTGGGCGCGTTGGTGGTCGACATCCGCCCCGGTGAGCAACGACGCGCGGACGGGGAGCTGCCTGGCGCCGTGGTGATCGAGCGCAACGTGCTGGAATGGCGCCTGGACCCGACCAGCCCGTTCCGCCGGCAGGGCTCTGATGATCCCGCCCAACGCATCGTCATCGTCTGCAACGAGGGCTACAGCTCCACGTTGGCCGCGTTCTCGCTCCAGCAGTTGGGCCTGTCTCGCGTCAGCGACCTCGCCGGCGGCTTCCAGGCCTGGGCAGCGCTTCGTCAGTGAACCGGGCCAGGGCGGCGATCGACCGCCACGCCGGCTAATCCCAGGTGACGACCAACTCATCGCGCTTGCCGAAGCGCTGCAGGTGCTCCGCCACGACCTGGGCGAAGCCGTCCGGGTCGGCGTCGTCGGGGACGGAGGCGGTGATCCGCAGGGCGCCCGTCTCGGCTCGGAGCTCGACGACCTGGCCGCTGTCGAAGCGGATCACGGTGGCGCCGTCCTCTTCCCCGAGCTCCCCTTGCGTGCCCAGTGGCCGGCGAGCTGCTTGGCGTAACGCTCGGGTCGTTCGGTGGGCATGGTTCCGTATCGGGTCAGCATGTCTCTCCTTATAGAGTTTCGGCGGCGGGCAACACGGCGCCCCGCGGCCAGCGCGAACACCAGTCGGCTCGACCCTGGGGAGGCACGGGTGCCTGCTGCCGCGCTCCACATAGCGTGATGCTCGCATGGGATGCGGCTCGAGCGGCGTCACGCCGCGTCGTACTCGAGCCGGGGCAGATCCCACACCAGATCGGCCCGCGCGCCGAAGACGCGCGTTCTTCGCGGCCGACCACCGGGCGGGTCCGGTTCTGGAGAGGCGTAGCGAGCTCCCGTCGGGGTGGTCGTGGTGATGGAGCCGTCGGGGCTGGGGCGAGCGCGCCAGCCCGGCGCCTGTTTGGCGTAGTTGCACGCCTCACACAGACCTTGGCCGTTGCCGGCCTCGGTCGGCCCTCCTGCACCGTCGGAGATGACGTGGTCGTGATGTCGGATCGGTGCGTCGCACCAGGGGGTGCGGCAGGTCTGGTCACGCAGATCGATGAAGTCGGCCAGACCGCTCGGAAAGCATCGGGAGCGGGACTCCAGCGACACCAGGCGCCCATCGCCCGGCCGGATGTAGAGCCTCCTCAGCGACGCCAGCTGCCTGGCTGACGCCCCGGCGACCAGCTTGCGCGCCACCGTCGCTGGGATCGGCCCGTAGCCGGTCACGGTCGCGGCGTCGTGCCCGCCGTCGAGCAGGGTGTCGTCGGTCAGGACGAGGTGCACCTGCACCGGCACCTCGGCGGCGTGCGCGAGGCCGGTGACCCGCTCCACCAGCACGTCCGCCATCACCTGACCGCGGCTGCGGTCATCGCCGTTGGCCCTGCTGGCGTCAGCGGCGCGCCGAAGTGCGGCGTACGCCGCGACGCCCTGTGCGACGGGAAGCAGAGCGGTCAGGTAGGTCATCGTGTCCGGCGCCGGTCGCAGCGTCACGCACCGCTCGGACTCCGCGCGACCGGCCCGAGCGACCGAAGCCTGGGGATCGGCGCGGTAGGCCAGGGAACGCACCCGGGCGGCCAGGGCCCGGTCGCCGAGCGTGGTGACGCGCGCCGGATCGGCCCAGACCTCGGCATCGATCGCACTGCGGTCCTGCCGGGACAGGCACGCGGTCTCGCGCACGATCACGGTGGCACGCCACTCGTTGAGCAGACCTCGGTCCAAGGCGGCCAGCGTGTGCGGCATCTCGTGGACCAGCGCCGTGGCCAGCCCTAGCAGGCGGCCGCCACGATGTGGCGACTCTCGACGCGCCAGCGCCACCTGAGCCGCAATCCCGGCACCGCATCTCGCGGACGGGATCCCCGTATCGGCCTGCGCACGCTCCTGCGAGGCCGCGAAGTCGACCGCGATCCGCGCTTGGGCCGCGCAGGCAGCAGCCTTGAGATCCTCCAGCGCCGACAGCTGGGCGATCCGCTCGGAGTCGTCGACACAGCGATCGAGATCCAGGAGCTCCTCCGACCAGGCACGCACGTCGCCGCTGGTCGCGGTCGACGTGCGTCTCGGATCGCCGAAGATGAGATCGAACATGTGTTCGATTCTACACCGACCGCGCTGGCCAGAGCCGGACTGGCTGCCTGGGGTCCCCGCGCGCTAGGCGCAGCGCGGCGCCCGATCCAGTTTCCGCTCTGCCTTGTTCCAGGGCCTGGTCATCTGCGGCATCTGGGCACGCGTCTGGTCCCAGAGCTGCTGGGCACGGGTGGCGTCGAACTCGCCCGCCGCGAAGTCGGCCATGTTCGTCAGGTGCTGATCCCAATGCGCGATGCCCTGGTCGCCGGCGGCCAAGGAGGCGCCGAGCGCCCGGCTCCGTCGCTTGCAGTCGCCGGACTGGGAGGCGCACGTCTCCGCGGCGTTGGCGTCGGCATCGGCGTACGACGTCAGCGCGTTGGCGTAGCGCTCCAGGTCACCCGGGCCGAGCAGGCGGGTCCGCTTGTAGGTCGCGGACTTCTTGTCCTCGGTGATCTGACCGCTGATCCATGCTTGATGGGCGCCGATGTGCACCTTCAGGTGACGGATGCCGGTGCGCGCGGCCTTGACCACCTTGTCGGCCGACTTGAGCTCACCGCGGCACTTCTTGAGCGTCGCGTTCACGGCCCCGGTCGACTCACCCGGCTGCTCACCCGCCGACTCACCGGCCGAGGCACCGGCAGATTCGCTCGGTGAGGCGCTCACATCGCCGGCCTGGGTGCCGTCCTCGGAGGCGCTTGCCGCAGCACCGGTCCCCTCGGTCGGCCCGGCATCGTCGTTGACGGCGACCACGATGGCCGACACCGCACCCACCCCCAGCACCAGCGCCACCACCCCCGCGGCGATGATGCCCGCGACGGGGCGCTTCGCGGACGCGTCCTCCCGCTTGTGATTGCTGCCGTTCGTCATCTGCTCGAGACCACCCTGTGCCCGTGCCTGCGCTCCCCGAGACCGCCGTCTCCCAGCCGACGGCAGCCCGACCACCCTAAGGCGAACCCGACCCGAGAGCCGCCTGCGGGGGCGGCGCGGCGTGGACAGCGCGGCTCAGGTGCCGGCGACGACGTCACGCGAAGCGCTGCTCACCGCGACGGGCGCGCCGTACAGCGTGGTCCGCTGGCGCACCGGTCGCCCGACCTCGGCCCCGAGCGCCCGGAAGTCGGCCGGGGCCAGGGTCTGCCCATGGGCGGCGCCGGCGGCGCGTGAGATGTTCTCGCCCATCAGGGTGCCGCCGAGGTCGTCCACGCCAGCCTGCAACAGCTGGCGTACGCCGGTGGTGCCGAGCTTCACCCACGACGCCTGCACGTGCGGGATGTCATCGGCGAAGGCGATCCGGGCGACCGCGTGCACCAGCACGGTCTCGCGCCAGGTCGGGCCGCGCCGCGCCCCACGCTTGAGGTAGACCGGCGCCGCCATGTGAACGAACGGCAGCCCCACGAACTCCGTGAACCCGCCCGTCTCGCGCTGCAGCGCCCGCGCGCGGAGCAGGTGCCGCACCCAGTGCTCCGGCCGCTCGATCGAGCCGAACATCATCGTCACGTTGGAGCGCAGCCCGATCCGGTGAGCCGTGCGGTGCACCTCGAGCCACTCGTCGGTGGACAGCTTGTCGGGACACAGCACGGCGCGGATCTCGTCGTCGAGGATCTCCGCGGCGGTGCCGGGGAGCGAACGCAGACCGGCGTCCTGGAGGCGCCGGAGGTAGGCGTCGAGCGACTCGCCCAGTCGGCGCGCCCCCTCCAGCACCTCGAGAGCGGTGAAGCCGTGCAGGTGCATCTCGGGTACGGCGTCGCGCACGGCGCGGGCGACCTCGACATAGAAGTCGCCGTCGAAGCTCGGGTGGATCCCGCCCTGGAGGCACACCTCGGTGGCGCCGGCCTCCCATGCCTCCCGGGCCCGCGCTGCGATCTCGTCGAGCTCGAGCAGGTAGGGACGGCCCCGGAGGTTCAGCGACAGGGGGCCCTTGGAGAAGCCGCAGAACGTGCAACGGAAGGTGCAGACGTTGGTGTAGTTGATGTTGCGGTTGACGACGTAGGTCACCTCGTCGCCGACGACCCGTCGACGGATCTCGTCGGCCGCCTCGGCCACGGCCGCGACCTCGTCACCGCGCGCGGTGAACAGCGTGAGCAGCTGGTCGTGCTCGGGGTCCTGGCCCTGGAGCACTCCGGCAAGCACCTCCGCCACAGGGCCGCGCGTGGCGGCGCGTGCGGGGACGCGCACGGGCGGGTCGGTGCCGGCGCCGGCGTACCACGCGGTGGACCGGCGCCCGATCTGCACGACCTCGGCCCCGGTGCCGACGTTGGCCGCGGCCTGATGACGCTCGGGCCACACCGCTCCCGGGTCGTCGCGGGCGAGGCTTTCGGCGTCGGAGCGGTCGAGCACCGCGAAGCGGGTGGCCGGAGCGAGCCAGGCGTCGTGGGCCCACTCGGGGTAGACGGCCAGCCGCGGCGCCAGCGTGTGGCCGGCCGCCTCGGTGGCGGCCCGCAGCAGCTCGACCGCGGGCCAGGGGCGCTCGGGGTTGACGTGGTCGACGGTCACCGGCGAGACCCCGCCCCAGTCGTCGATGCCGGCGGCGACCAGGTCACCGAGGCGCTCGGGCTCCGTCAGGTTGGGCGGCGCCTGCACGTGGACACCATCGGGCAGCACGAGCCGGGCCAACGCGATCGCCCGCAGGTGCTCCTCGTGGTCGGCCGCCGGCGCGTGGCGCATGGCCGTCCCCGGCTTGGGCAGGAAGTTCTGGACGATCACCTCCTGCACGTGGCCGTGCCGCTCGTGCGACTCGCGGATGGCCCGCAGCGCGGTCAGCCGATCTGCTTCGGTCTCGCCGATCCCCACGAGGATGCCGGTGGTGAACGGGATCCGGAGTGCGCCGGCGACCTCCAAGGTGGCCAGCCGACGCCCGGGCGACTTGTCGGGCGCACCCCGATGCGCGGCCAGGTCTCCCCGCAGCGACTCCAGCATCATTCCCTGGGACGGCGCCACCTCCCGCAGCCGAGTCAGCTCGCCCGCGTCGATCGCGCCGGCATTGGCGTGCGGCAGCAGGCCGGTCTCCGTCAGCACCGCCTGAGCCGCGGCGGCGAGGTAGTCGACGGTGCTCGGGTAGCCGTGCTCGTCCAGCCAGTCGCTCGCGGCGGCGTACCGGCTCTCGGGGGCCTCGCCGAGCGTGAACAGCGCCTCGTGGCAGCCGTGTTCGGCGCCCTGGCCCGCGATCGCGAGGACCTCCTCGATCGAGAGGTACGCCGCGGACAGGTCTCGTGGAGCCGTGGCGAAGGTGCAGTAGCCGCAGCGGTCGCGGCACAGCCGGGTCAGCGGGATGAACACCTTCGGCGAGTAGGTCATCCGGCGACCGAACAGCCGGTCGCGGCGGCGTGCGGCCCGGCCGGTCAACTCAGCCGTGCCGAGGGCGAGCAGATCGAGGCCGGGCGTCACGACGTTCGATCGTAGTCGCTGCGCGGACCGGGAGTGGACCTCAGTCGGCACCCGGGCTAGCGTCCTCCCCAGACATCGCCTGATCGTGTGAAAAGAACATAGGGGACCCTGCATGCCTTCTCGTCGTCTGCGCGCCGCATTGCTCGTCGCGCCTCTCGTGGTTGCGTCCCTGGCCGGTGCGGGCGTCGCCCCGGCCTCGGCCGCGGCTGAGAAGCCCTGCGAGGCCGTCACGCTGACGTCCCACCAAGGGTCGAAGGTGACGGGCGACGGCAACACCATCGCCGCCTTCAAGGGCGCGATCCGGCGCGGCGCCGAGGCGATCGAGACCGATGTCCAGCCGACTGCCGACAGCGTGTTCGTGATGTTCCACAACGCCACCGTGGACGGGCTGACAGACGGGACCGGCCCCCTCGTCGAGATGACCTACGCGGAGCTCAGCCAGCTGCGGACGGTCCCGAAGGGCCTGCCGATCCCGACGCTGAGCGAAACTCTGGAGCTGGCGCGTGATCGCGGCGTGCGGGTCCAGCTCGAGCTGAAGAACGTGCAGAAGTGGGCGCCGGGCCAGGTCCAGCAGGTGGTCGACCTGGTCGACAGCTACGGCCTGCGCGACCAGGTGACCCTCTACTCCCGCAACATCCCGTCGGTGCGCCGGATCCACCGCGCCTACCCCGACAGCATCGACGCCTGGAAGAGCCCGCACTGGCCGACGTTCGACCCGGAGTTCGCCGCCACCTTCACCGACGGCATGGTCGCCAAGATGAAGTGGTACACCACCGCCAACATGGCCCGGGCTCACGCGCTGGGGCTGCGGGTCTACTCCGCCAAGCTCAAGAACGAGACCATGTACGCCGCCGCTGTCGGCGCCGGTGTCGACTCCGTGCTCGTGCTCAGCCCGATGCGCTACACCAAGTGGTGCGCCGGCCAGCCCACGCCGTAGCACCCGCCCCCGCACCGGTCCAGACCACTGGATCGCATTTGAGCGCGGGTCGGTAAAACCCCCATTCGGGTGGTTCTCGTCGACGACGAGCCCGCCTAGCCTCGACAGGGTTAGCAAGACCTGTGGGGGGTCAGATGAATCAGTCAGCGCTGTCCGGATCACTATCACCGACGCGACATCTCGGCAGAGCAGGCCGCGCGAGCGTGCTCGCGCTGCTGGCCGTGGTCGGGTGGGGGGTCTCCCCTGCCGCCGCGACGCCGGTGCAGTACGACACGCCGCCGATCGAGTCGTGGCGGCTGAACGGGCAGGGGTTCGCCACTGTCCTCGTCGGCGACACGGCGTACGTCGGCGGCCAGTTCACCACCGCGCGCTCCTTCGACGGCAGCTCTACAGCCAGTCGGGTCGACCTCGCCGCCTTCGACGTCCGCACCGGTGAGCTGGTGACCGACTTCCGGGCGGACACCGACGGGATCGTCCGGGCCCTCACGACGGACGGGACCCGGCTCTTCGTCGGCGGCAGCTTCACCACGATCGGTGGCGTAGCGCGCAAGAACCTCGCAGCCCTGGACCTCGCGACGGGTCAGGTGGATCTGACCTGGCAGGCCGACGCCAACAAGGTGGTCTGGGCGCTGCATGAGGAGTCCGGCGTGCTGTACGCCGGCGGCGCGTTCAACAAGATCAGCGGACAGCAACGGCGTCGGGCGGGCGCGGTGGACACGGCAACGGCCGTCCCGACCAACTGGACGCCCAACGTCTCGGGGCAGATCCGGTCGCTGGCCGTAGACCCCGCTACGGGGTTCGTGTACGCCGGCGGACGCCAGACCGCGGTCAACGGACAGGCCAGCCAGTTCCTCACCAAGCTGGACGCCGCCGGCCAGGTCGTGCCGGTGACGTTTTCCGCGCTCAGCGACTACGGCCAGGGCCTCGACCTGAACGCCGACGGCTCACGGCTCGCTGTGGCGGGCGCGGACAACCGGATCCGCTGGTTCGACACCACGACCGGCGCAGGGATCTGGAGCTACTTCTGCAATGGCAACGCCCAGGCCGTCAGGATCATCCAGGACACCGTGGTCGGCGGCTATCACGACGGCTGCAACAACGTCGTCGGGCGCGACCTGGTGCTGCTCAACACCGCCGACGGCGCACGCGACAGCACCCTCCTGCCGGTGTTCAACAAGTTCTGGGGCGTCCGAGCAATCGACGGGGACGCCTCGGTGGTGGTCGTGGCCGGCAAGATGACCAAGGTCGACGGACGCACCGTCGGCAGCTTCGCGATCTTCCCCGCCCGCTGACCCCGGGAGTTCGACCGTCCTCGCCCTATTCGGGCGCGGAGTCAGTCGACTGATCCATGACGTAGACGGTGCCCCCGCCCGGGTCCTGATAGGTGGCCAGGAAGCCACCCGGGATCTCCGAAGGCTCCTCGAGCACGACCAGCGCTCCGGGTCGGGCCGCGTGGAAGGCCACGACGCTGTCAACGACGAAGAGCGGCCCGACCGCGGCGTCGGGATCGTGGGCGTCCAGCATCAGCTGCACGTCGCTGCCGGGCAGGGTCAGGGCCACCGTCATGTCCCCCTCACGCCACAGCTCGGTGAAACCCAGGCCGTCTCGATAGACGGCCACCGAGGCGTTCAGGTCGGATGTCGGGACGAACAGGAACTCGAGCTTCATGGCGGATCCTTCCGTGTCGTGACTAGCCTCCTGCCTAGCATCGGGCACGCCTCTTCGTCGAGGTGACGGTCGGTGAGCTGGCGACGGCAGCGGTCGCTGACGGCGCCGAGCCGCACGTGGCTCGCGCGGCGCTGCAGGTCCTGGATGTCCGCGTCCCGTCGTGAGGATCACGGGGCTTGAAGGGCGACGTCCTCGATCCGCTTCAGGTAGGCCCTCCCCAGGATGGTCAGCGAGTAGTCCTTGCGTTTGGCTCCGGTCCGGGGGATGGCGACCTCGTCGGCAGACAGCAGGCCCAGGCTGCTCAGCCGCCGGAGGGTGCGATAGAGGCTCCGGTCGGTGAGACTCCATCCGGTCGCTTGGACGAACCGCTCACCGATGTCGGTCGCCGGCGCCGGGGCGAGCTCGGCGACGATCCGCATCAGCTCCAACGTGGTGAGGCTCTTCTTGTAGACCTCGGTCCAGCTGCGCACCAGTTCGTCGAGCCATTCCTCTGACTCCCCTTTCACGGGCGCTCCTCCCAGCCCCGACCGGCGATGCTGGCGATCGCGTGGACGAGCAGCCCCAGGCCCCAGAATGTGGCCATGCTGAAGGTAGCTCCGAACCAGCCCTCATCCAGCAGGAAGTGGCTGTCCCCGCGGATCGCGGGGCTGTTGACCACGATCAACACGTACGCGTGCAGCAGGTAGCCCACGTTGACGATGACGTACGCCGTCGCGTGGGCCACCAGCCTGCCGAAGCGGATCTGACGAAGCTCCGATCCGCGGGTGATGAGGAAGAAGGCGTAGTAGCCGGCCACCACCACCAGCGGCAGAGTCTCCAGGACGCCGATCCGGTTATCGCGGACCACCAGGATGACGTGTACGGCGACGACCAGCCCCAGCATGGTCAGCGCGAAAGGCAGGATCAGGGCTCGAGCATTGAGTTCCTTGTTGCCGGCCAGCACATCCATGATGTCTCCCTCGGGTCCGCGGTTGCTTCACGAACCGGCACCGCACCATAGGTACACTACCTGAGGGCACGCGCTCTCACATGGCGTCGAACGTCTCGTACACCTCCACCGTGCCGCCGTCCACCAGCACCGGGCAGGCCCGCGCGGCCGTCGTCGCGTCGGCCAGGTTGTCCGCCGTGAGGACGCTGTAGCCGGTGAGCCCCGACTTGCCCGCCCCCGTCTCCCCGTCGGAGGTCAGCGACACCGACGGCCCGAAGGGGTTGCCACCGTCGGCCACGGCGGCGCCCAGCTTCTCGTACCACGCGCCCCAGGCCGCCATCACGGCCTGTTGCTCGGCCTCGCCCTCGGGCATGCCCGATCCACCGCTGTAGACCAATACGTACGTCGCCATCTCGTCCTCCTCACCAGGAGGCGGGGCCGATCCCCGCCCTGTGAGGTGATGACGCGCGAGCGACGCCGGAATCGACAGCGGGTCGCCCGTGAGAGCCTGGTCCGATGGCTACGACGCGGTTCGACTTCCGGTTCGCCCCGACCTACCGACTGCCGGCGACCCTGTTCGGGGTGACCGAGCGGACGGCGTACGTCGACGTCGGTGACGACGAGATCCTCGTCAGGTTCGGACTCTGGCGGCTGCGCACCCCGCTCGCCAACCTCGACGAGGTCAACCTGACCGGCGACTACAGCTGGATCAAGGCCGCCGGCCCCGCCCGTTTGTCGTTCACCGATCGCGGGGTCACCTTCGCCACCAACGGCGACCGCGGCGTCTGCCTGAGGTTCAAGACTCCGGTCAAGGCGATCGACCCACTCGGGCTGGTCTCCCACCCGGGGGCCACCCTCACCGTCGCCGACTGCGACGGGCTCGTCGCCCTGCTCAACAGCCGGCTCTGACCCGACCGGGGCGACTTTCCCGAAACGCCGGTCTAGACGCGTTCCGGCGCCTAGCCTGGTGCCCGATGCCTCCGCCGTGACGCGGGGGTGAAGAGGACGGACCGCTCGGGACCCGTTCGCGGTCCTCGTGATCAGGAGACCGCCCATGCCCATTTCCCCTGTCGATGCGACGCCGGAGATCGATCTGGACCGGCCGACGTGGCGGCTGGCCGGCCCCTTCGTGCTGGTCGCCGGCACCGGCGTGGCCGCCGCTGTCCTGCCGCCGTTCGGCAACCGTCCCGGGGCGACCGCGCTCACCGTGGCGCTGTTCATCGTGTCGGTCAGCCTGCTCCACGTGGCGATGCGTCGAGCGCAGCGCAGCTGGCTGGAACCGGTGGCCGCGTACGCCGCCTTCGGGTTCATCGCGATCGCTCGCGACGCATCCGGTGGCGCAACCTCGGGGCTCACCGCCATGGTGCTGCTGCCCATCCTGTGGCTCGCCATCACCGCCACTCGACGCGAGCTCATGGTGGGCGCCGTCCTGACGACGGCGACCCTCGGATTGCCGATGTGGTTGATCGGGGGCGATGCGTACCCGGCCGACGAGTGGCGGCGGGTGGCTGTGTGGACCGCGATCGCGCTGGTGATCGCACCTGTCGTCCAGGGGCTGGTGACCCGGCTGCGTCGGGAGAGCGCCGCCGTCCGAATGGCGAACTCCCAGATGGACAGCATCCTGCGTGGTGCCCGCCTGACGAGCATCGTCTCCGTGGGGCTTGATGGCGTGGTGCGCACCTTCAGTGCCGGAGCCGAACAGCTCCTCGGCTACACGGCCGACGAGGCCGTCGGCCAGCGCGTGACGCGCTTCTTCGACGTCGACGAACTCACCGCGGCCGCCGATGAGATGGGGATCGAGGCCGACGCCGAGATGCCTGACGGGCTCGTGGTTCTTGCCGAGCTGGCGCGCTCCGACGCGCCCGGCCGCACCTGGACCTACGTACGCAAGGACGGGGAGCGGCGCTACGTCCGCCTCGTGGTCACCGAGCTGCGCGACGCCGACGGTGCGGTCACCGGCTTCCTGGGCGTCGGCATCGACGCGACCCTGGAGGTGCGCACCCAGCAGGCGCTGCTGCGCGCCAACGAGCGCAGCGAGCGGCTCTTCGAGGACGCCCCCCACGGGGTCGCCCTCCTGGACACGGCCGGGTGTATCAAGCGCGTCAATGCGGCACTGCGGGCCATCTTGGCAGCCGAGCCCGGGCAACTGGAGGGCCGCAGCCTGACCTCGCTGGCTCCGCTCGGCCAGGCCGAGATCGAGAACCACCTCGGCAGGCTCCTGGCAGACGGCGAGGCGCACGTCTCCACCGACTGCACCCTGCGCGACCTGGGTGGTCGGGATCTCGCGGTGTCGCTCAACAGCACCGTCCTGCACACCGAGCCCGGTCCGGGTTCCTCCGAGGTCGACGAGGACCTGGTGCTGGTGACCGCCGTGGACATGTCGGAGCGACGTCGCTACGAAGAACGTCTGGCACACCTCGCCGACCATGACGTGCTGACCGGCCTGGCCAACCGGCGCCTTTTCGACGTCGAGCTCGCCCGGCACCTCGAGCGCTGCAAGCGCTACGGACCGGACGGCGCCGTGCTGCTGCTGGACCTCGACAACTTCAAGCGGGTCAACGACACCCTCGGCCACGGGGCGGGGGACGAGCTGTTGATCACCATCGCAGGGCTGCTGCGTCGCGAGCTGCGCGCCACGGACGTGGTCGCACGACTGGGCGGTGACGAGTTCGCGATCCTGCTCACCATGGGCACCCAGGAGACCGCCGAGATCGTGGCCAACTCCGTGATCCAGCGCATCCGGGAGCACGCATCGACCCTGGACGGCGTCCAGAGGCGGGTCACCGCCAGCGTCGGCGTGGTCACCTTCCTGGCCGCCAGCCGCCGCGGGATGGACATCCTGGCCCTGGCCGACATGACGATGTACGACGCCAAGGACGCCGGCCGCAACCAGCTCGCCGGGCTCGAGGAGGATCGCAGCCGCCTGCCGCGAAGCGGGGCCCGGCTGGAGTGGCAGAGCCAGATCGAAGAGGCGATCGACCACGATCGGTTCGAGCTGCTGTTCCAGCCGATCATGGACCTGCGTACCGACGAGGTGGTTTCCGCAGAGGTGCTGCTGCGGATGAAGACCGAGGTCGAGCTGGTGCCGCCGTCGCGGTTCCTCTACATCGCCGAACGAGTCGGGCTGATGCCCCGCGTGGATGCCTGGGTGCTCTCGCACAGCGTGGAGATGCTGGCCAAGATGAGGCAGCTCCGACCGGACTTCCGGCTCGAGGTGAATCTCTCCGGCAGCTCGATCGGGCAGGAGGAGATCGAGACCGCCATCGTGGACTCGTTGCGCCGGCACGAGGTGGCGCCGGAGGCGCTGATCCTGGAGATCACCGAGACGGCCGCGGTGGCCGACGTGGAGCTGGCTCGCCACTTCGCCGAGCGCATGAGCCGGCTCGGCTGCAGTTTCGCCCTCGACGACTTCGGTGCGGGATTCGGTTCGTTCTACTACCTCAAGCACCTGATCTTCGACTTCGTCAAGATCGACGGGGAGTTCGTCGCGAACTCCCACAAATCGGCGGTGGACCGCACCATCATGCGCTCCATCGTCGGCATCGCTCGCGACCTCGGGAAGCAGACGATCGCCGAGTTCGTGTCCGAGCCCGAGGTGCTGGATGTGGTCCGAGGGCAGGGCGTGGACCTGGCCCAGGGCTACCTGATCGGCAAGCCGATCCCGTACGAGGAGTTCGAAGCGACGTTCCTGCTCCCGGCGTCACTGGCTGGGCTCGTCCCCGACAGTCGCTGAGATGCGGTATCTCCAACGCGCTGTGGGCGGCTTGATCCTGGGCGCAGCCTGCCTGGGGGCGGTGCTGATGTGGCTCGCCGCTGCCGCCGAGGGTCCCGCGGCGGGTGGGTCCCCCCGGCAGGGCGAGTTCGGCACCTGGCGCTACCTCTACGACGCCGCGGTGCCGTCGACCCGGGCGCTCGTGCTCGCCGCGGGGCTCGCGCTGGTCCTGGGAGCCGGGGTCGCGTGGCTGGAGCGACGCATCTCCACCCGGGCCCGGCGCAGCGAGGACACCGGTGCCACACCGCTGGCGCCGAAGCTGGTGATGGCGACGACCCGCGATGTCTACGCCGGCCCGGTGACGGTGACGGTGCTGATCCCGGCCCACAACGAGGAGGGCTGCATCGGCGCGACGCTGGCGTCGTTGAGCAACCAGACGCACCCACCGGAGAGGGTGATCGTCGTCGCCGACAACTGCAGCGACCTGACGGTGTCCCTGGCCCGCGAGGCCGGGGTCGAGGTCTTCGAGACGGTCGGCAACGAGAAGAAGAAGGCAGGAGCGCTCAACCAGGCGCTCTCGACCGTCCTCCCGGGCCAGTTGGACAACGACCTGGTGATGGTGATGGATGCCGACACCACCCTCGACCCCGGGTTCCTCGCGACAGCGGTGCAGAGGATGACCGACGACCGGGCCCTGATGGCGGTGGGTGGTCTCTTCTACGGCGAACCGGGCCACGGCCTGATCGGACAGTTCCAGCGCAACGAGTACATCCGCTATTCGCGCGAGCTGCGTCGCCGCCGCGGGCGGGTCTTCGTGCTCACCGGGACGGCGTCGATGTTTCGTCCCCGGGCGCTTCGCGCCGTGGCCGAGCACCGTGGCGGCGCACTCCCCGGCGTACCGGGCGACGTCTACGACACGGTGGTTCTCACCGAGGACAACGAGCTGACGCTGGCGCTGAAGACCCTGGGCGCACTCCTGATCTCGCCGCCCAAGTGCACCGTCGTCACCGAGGTGATGCCCACCTGGCGCACGCTGTGGATGCAGCGGTTGCGCTGGCAGCGCGGAGCCCTGGAGAACCTCGCGACCTACGGGATGCGGCCGCAGACCTTCCGCTACTGGGCGCAGCAGCTCGGCATCGGCTACGGCGTCATCGCGCTGAGCGCCTATCTCCTGCTGATGGCGCTGATGCTGTCGGCCCTGGACTCGTGGGTCTGGTACCCCTTCTGGCTCGTCGTCGGGGGTGTGTTCGTTATCGAGCGCGTGCAGAGCGTGTGGCACGGCGGCTGGCGGGCGCGCCTGCTGGGACTCGCGCTGTTCCCGGAGCTGCTGTTCGCGATGTTCCTCAACGTGGTCTACGTCAAGGGCATCCTCGACATCTCGCTGGCCAGGACCGCGACCTGGAGCCATGTGGTGCCGACCGACCCGCGTCCGACGATGGCGGCCACCCGATGAGCGCGTCGGCGACCCTCTGGGGCATCCTGCTGCCCGAGGGCATCCTGAGAAGCGAGGCGTTCGCCGTGCTCGCGGCCTTCGTGGCGATCAACACGGTGATGTACGTCGCGCTCACCGTGGCCAAGATGTTGCCCAAGATCTACTTCGTCGACCTGGTCACACCGGGCAACCGCCGGCGCGAGACCCGCCACATCCATCCCGAGGCTGCCGTCGAGCAGGGCCGCCCCGGCTTCGAGTCCTGCCCCTCTGGCGCCCGAGTCTCGGCGGCGAAGGTCACCGGGGTGTCAGCCGTCCGTAGTCCTGGCTGACGTCCCGATCGACCTCGACGAACAGGGCCGCCACGTCGACCAACTTGCCGCCGACGTCCTCCAGCGTCCTGGAGGTGCCGGTGAGCACGTCCAGGAGCTGGCCGTGCAGGACCGCCCAGTCGTCGTACGCTCCGGTCGGGCCGAGGCCGATCGCCGCGGTGCGCTCCCACGGCGCGGAGCCGGCTGCGTCGGCGACGGCTCTCCGGGCGCTGCGCAGGGTCGCGGCGATGGCAGGCACGACGTCGGTGCCGAGGATCACCAGGGTGTCGGGCTTCACGTCGATGTCCTGGGGGTGCAGGACGCCGTCGTCCGGGAGCCCCAAGAGTGCTGGCCGGCCGCCGAGCTCGAAGGCGTCCGGCGTGCCGGTGCCAACCTCGGCTGAGGAGTCCGTGAGGCTCTGTTGGAGGAGGCGTTCCTCGGCACGGGCCGCGGTGCCGAGCGTCTCGAGCACGTCGAGGAGCTTGCCGTGCACCTCGCTGGGTGTGCTGCCGGCGAGGCCCTGCTGATCCGGTGTGAGCGCCTGGTCGGCAGGCAGGAAGCCGCTGAGCAGACCCACGATCGCCCGGCCGTTCGAGATCACGGCGGCGCTGGCCCCGCCGCTGAAGAACAGGCTCGCGCCGGCCAGCACGGCACCGAGGATCTTGAGCTTGGCGCCCCCGTCGTCACCGCCCTGCTCCTTCATCACGACGAGCACGTCGTCGGCGATCCGGGCGACGTCCAGTCGGGCCTGCTTCCAGAGGTTCTGCTCCGCCGTCAGGCAGCAGCCGAGCATCGCGGTCATCGCCAGCTGACCGCGGATCACGCCCGGGAGACGGTTGCTGTAGCTGAGGGCGAACCTGTCCATCGCGACGCCGTTCATCGCGGTGATCTCCCCGGTCAGCGAGTAGAGGTTGGCGTCCAGGTCCACATTGCCGGACTCCAGACCGGCCTCCGGGCCCGCGCCGGACGTGACCACCGTCGTATTCACGTTGAGCGAGCCGGCCGCCGACTGCAGCGTGCCGATCGGCAGCTCGAAGTCCCCGGGATCTGGCAGCCCCAGCCACGGCCGGAACGCCTCGTTGGCGCGTTGGTACCAGCTGCGCCAGAGCGGGCGGAAGCTGTACTGCGAGAACCCGCCCTCGCCGACGGGGTAGAGATCGCCGTAGTGCAAGTCTCTGATCGACATCCCCGCGAAGTCGAGCAGGTACGTCGTCCCCGAGCTCACGGTGAGATCCGAGACCCAGCCGTTCTCCGCCTTGTGCCAACCGCGCAGGTTCATGTCCCATTCGATCGCTGCGTCGGCGATCCGGGCGACGGTGCCGAGCAGCGCGTCGTAGTCGGACATCGGGGAAGCCCTTTCGTGGCCGGAGCGGTCTGGTCGAGGTCTACCCGGTGCTCCGCCCCGGCAAACCCGACGCGGCGTACGACGCCTCGATGTCTGTTTCCGGGGAACTGCGCCGTCGCCGGGCGAGGCCACTAGCGCCGACAGCGATTCTGAGTAGAGTCCCTCCCGATCACTGCAACGGGGGCTGACTCGAGCCGGAGTCGGAGCGATCTTCATGCGGTGGACCGATCGGTGACCCGAGCGAGGGCTCGGCGCGGAGTCCCAGGCTTGCCTGTCCGTGGGGGGAGTTGACCGGGTCCCATGACCAAAGGAACCTGCATGAGATCTCGAACGCATCAGTACGCCGCCGGCTGGGTGGCCGCAACGGCGCTCGCGCTGCTCGCCGGCTTCTTCGCGCCACAGGCCGGAGCGGCGCCGTCAGCGCCGGCGCCCTCGGCGCTGGTGAGCTCGCCGGCGAAGGCGCGCGACGCCGCCAAGCTGGCGTCGCTTCGCAAGTTCATGCGGCAGCGGATGACCAAGTTCGCGGGCGCCAAGCCGGCCTCGCCGAACCCGTCCCTGGCGCTGCTGCCGGGCTGGGTCCGACCCGACTACCAAGGGTGGGCCGCGCAGGCCGCCCGGCTGTCCGCGGCCCGCGTCGACAGCCGGGCTCACCGGGCGTCGGGAGCGCGCGTGGCGGTCCCCGGACTCACCTACTCCGAGACCGAGGGACCCGGCGAGCGCGGCTACAACGACACGACGAGCTCGGCCGAGATGATCGCCGGTTTCGGCACGGGCTCGGGCGACGAGGCGGCGGCCACGATCCTCGGCACGATGAACCCGGTCACGGTCCCGGGCTATGCCTACACCTCGGTGAAGCCCAACAAGGAGAACGACGGCACCATGCGCAAGGCGCGCGATCTCGGTGTCTCCAACCGACGCATCGCCGTCAAGACCACGGGCTACCGCGGTGATGGCCCCGGCACCGGCAACCGGCGCAAGGACGACATCGACTTCTACAAGCTGTCGCTCAAGGCCGGCGAGATGCTCAACGTGTCCGTCGCCACCACCAAGGGCAACCTCAAGCCGGCGATGGTGCTGATCGACAAGAACTACAACCTCGTCGGCGACTCCTTTCCGCAGTTCGGCAAGAAGGTGAACCTCGATGTGGGCATCCGCCAGGACGACACGTACTACCTGGTGGTCTTCGGCTGGTGGGTGATCGGTGGCGGATCGAACGGGCCGACCACCGGCAACTATCAGCTGAGTGCGGCGTCAGCCCCGGGCGACACGGACAGCTACGCAGTCGACCTCGAGGCCGGCGACGTGCTCGCCGCAACGCTGAACACCAAGGGCTTCGTGACGGTCTCGGGTCCGGCGGGCGGCGAGTCGCACGGGTCCAACCAGGACGCCAGCTTCATCTTCCCCGCGGCGAGTCCGCTTCCGGGTGCCCGGGGCCGGGGCCTCAGCGAGTACGTCGCCCGCGAGCCCGGCCGCTACTACGTGCAGTACAGCAGCGGCAGGGGCGCCTACATCGGCCGCCTCGAGGTCTACCGGCACGGCGGAGCTGGGGCGGCCACGCCGCAGAAGATCTACCTCGACTTCGACGGCGCCCGGGTCAACACCGGCGTCTGGGGCGGCTACGGGGTCGTCGAGCTGTCGCCGCTGTGGAAGTTCCTGCCGCGGTGGGGCCTCGACGGCAGCCAGGAGGCCGACCTGATCGCCCGGATCAAGGCCAACGTGATGGAGAACGTCCAGGCCGACCTCGCTGCCAACGGGCTCAGCAGCACCGTGGACGTCGAGCTCACGACCAGCCTCGACGGGCCGGACCTCACCGGCCAGCCCGGGGTCACCACGGTCGTCGTGGGTGGGTCGATCCGTGAGAGCGGAGTGCCGACCATCGGCATCGCCGAGTCGATCGACCCGGGGAACTTCCAGCGCACCGAGAAGGCGTTGGTGCTCCTCGATCTCCTGAGCGCGCCCGCGGACCGGTGGGCGTCGTACTCCCTGAACTCCTACCTGACACCCGAGAGCGACCGAATGGCGTTCGTGGCCCAGGGGATCGGCAACGTGACCAGTCACGAGATCGGCCACCTGCTCGGCAGTTGGCACACCGACAACTCCAACAAGCGGTCGAGCACGATGGACGCCGGCGGACTGGGCTTCGGCCGGCTGTTCGGTGTGGGGAACGACCACATCGGTGGCACCGCCGACGACAAGGACGTCGACTTCGTGGTGGACACCTACGACCTGGGCGAAGGCTTCTTCGGTCGTGAGGACACCAAGACCCGGTCGACCTTCGCGATGAGCAACTAGGACAGAGATCGGTTCCGCGATGCGAGCCAGTACGACGCACCGACCGCGTCGTACTGGCTCGTCGTGGTCAGCGGCAGGTTCATCTGCGCGCCCGGAGGGATTCGAACCCCCAACCTTCTGATCCGTAGTCAGATGCTCTATCCGTTGAGCTACGGGCGCCTGTCACGAGGACTGCATGAGAATAGCCGAGCGCTGGGGGGATGCCGAAATCATTCGACGCCAGGGGCCGATCCCGGCTCGGCCTCCAGGGCCAGGTCGCCGCCGATCGAGGGATCCTCGCCGTGCCAGTGCGGCGCCTCGCTCTCCTCGTCGAAGCCACGGGCGACGACGATGTCGGTCGAGGAGTGGAGCAGGATCGACAGCACCACCGTGATCGCGATCAGGTGGAAGAGCTCGTCGCCGGTGGAGATGCCGGCGTTGAGGACGTAGAGGCCGTAGACGACGGACGCGAACCCCTTCGGCCCGAACCACATCGCGGCGAACTGCTCGCGCCGGGTGAGTGCGGAGCCGAGGAACGACAGCCAGAGCGCTATCGGTCGTGCCGCGAAGAGCGCGAGCACCGCGAACACCCACCCGCCCAGGCTGATGTCCGCGACGAACGCCGGGGTGATCAGCGCTCCGAACACCAGGAGTGCCGCCAGCTTCAACAGCTCGGCCACCAGCTCGCCGAACTCCACGAATGTCTCGCGCTGCCGATCTCCCGAGGTCGCCACCGTGATCCCGGCGGCGAAGGCCGCGAGGAACAGGTTGGCGTGGGTCGCCTGCGAGATCGCGAGCACCAGCAGCCCGATCGCCAGGGCGTTGAGCGGTTCATAGTGGCCGGCCGCCCGGAACAGACGGGTCCGCTCCAGCCGGATGGCGGCGTACGGCACCACCACCCCGATCACGATGCCCAGCGCCAGCTCGGCGCTCAGCTCGCCGACGTGCAGGTCCTCGCTCCCGGCGGCGACGGCGACCAGCACAACGACGAACGGCAACGCGAGCCCGTCGTTGACGCCCGACTCGACGTTCAACAGATGCCGCAGCCGGCCGGGCACCCGAACGTTGCCGACCAGAGCCGCCGCGAACACCGGGTCCGTCGGCGCCAGCACCGCGCCCAGGAGCAGCGAGTCGACCCACCCGAGCCCGGCCACCAGGTGCGCGAACAACGCGGTGATCACAAGCGTCAACGGGAGCCCCAGCAGCAGCGCCCTCCCGGGCAACCGCCAGGCCGAGGTGAGGTCCTTCACCCCCACCCGCATCCCGTCGGTGAACAGCACGGCGAACAGGGCGAGCTCGGCCAGCCCGCCGACCAGGTCGTCGCCGCCGGTGAGGTCGATGACCCCGAACACCCCGTCGCCGAGGAGGAAGCCGGCGACCAGGAACACCACCGCCGTCGACAGCACGGTGCGGTGCGCAAGGTGCGAGACCAGCACCGCCAGCAGCAGCACCGCGGCGTACGACAGCAGCAGCATGGCCGGCCCTCCTCCGGGTTCGGGCCCCCACGCTATCGGGTGGCCTGGACGCGGCTCCGGCCCAGCCATCGACGTCGTGGTTGAGCGGAAAGAGACCCAGGTCACACCCCTTGATCGATCCAATAGGCAGCGGATTCCACCGGCGGTAACTTGACGGCAGAGTCGTCACCCGGCAGCGCGGCCGGGTGCTCTGCACCATTCGCATTCGCCAGCGGAGGGACCACCGAATGACCACCGAAACGCAAGCCCCCACCACCCATCAGGGCATCCTCGACTTCGTGACGCGGACCGCAGAGCTGACCCAGCCGGACGCCGTCCACTGGGTCACCGGGAGCCAGGCCGAGTGGGACACCCTGACCGAGGAGCTCGTGCAGGCCGGGACCTTCACCCGCCTCAACCCGGACAAGAAGCCCAACTCGTTCCACGCGGCCTCCGATCCCACCGACGTCGCCCGGGTCGAGGAGCGCACCTACATCTGCTCCCGGCAGGAGCACGACGCCGGTCCCACCAACAACTGGATGGACCCCGACGCGATGAAGGGGATCCTGAACGGCCTCTTCGAGGGCTCGATGCGCGGCCGGACGATGTACGTCATCCCGTTCGTGATGGGCAACCTGGACGCCGATCACCCGCTGTTCGGCGTGGAGATCACCGACTCGGCGTACGTCGTGACCTCGATGAGGATCATGGCCGGCATCGGCACCGACGTGCTCCGCAAGATCGAGGAGTCCGGCGCCGACTTCGTGCCCTGCCTGCACTCCGTCGGGGCGCCCCTCGAACCCGGTCAGGCCGACGTCTCCTGGCCGTGCAACGACACGAAGTACATCGTGCACTTCCCCGAGGAGCGCTCGATCGTCTCCTACGGCTCCGGGTACGGCGGCAACGCGCTGCTCGGCAAGAAGTGCTACGCCTTGCGGATCGCCAGCGCCAAGGCCCACGACGAGGGCTGGCTGGCCGAACACATGCTGATTCTCAAGCTCACCGCACCCGACGGTGACGTCCGCTACGTCGCCGCGGCCTTCCCCAGCGCCTGTGGCAAGACCAACCTCGCCATGCTCAAGCCGACTGTCCCCGGCTGGAAGGTCGAGACCCTCGGCGACGACATCGCCTGGATGCGCTTCGGTGAGGACGGCCGGCTGTACGCCGTGAATCCCGAGCACGGCTTCTTCGGGGTGGCGCCGGGCACCAACGAGACCACCAACCCCAACGCCATCCGCACCATCGAGCGCGGCAACTCGATCTTCACCAACGTCGCGCTGACCGAGGACGGTGACGTGTGGTGGGAGGAGCTGGAGAACCCGCCCGCCAAGGCCACGTCGTGGAAGGGCGAGCCGTGGACTCCCGACAGCGGGGAGCTGTCGAGCCACCCCAACAGCCGCTACTGCACGCCGATCGAGCAGTGCCCGATCCTCGCCGACGAGTACTACGCCGCCGCCGGTGTGCCGATCGACGCGATCCTGTTCGGCGGCCGCCGCAAGACCACGGTCCCGCTCGTGGCCGAGGCGCGCGACTGGAACCACGGCACGTTCATCGGCGCCACGCTGTCGTCGGAGACCACGGCCGCGGCGGTCGGGGCCGTGGGCGTCGTACGCCGCGACCCGATGGCGATGCTGCCGTTCATCGGCTACAACGCCGGGGACTACCTCTCCCACTGGATCAACATGGGCAAGCAGCACGACGCGGCCAAGATGCCCAAGGTCTATCTCGTCAACTGGTTCCGTCGCGACGACGACGGCTCGTTCCTGTGGCCGGGATTCGGCGAGAACAGCCGGGTGCTCAAGTGGGTGATCGAGCGGCTGGAGGGCAAGGTGGACGCGGTCGAGACGCCGATCGGTCTCGTGCCCGCCCCCGGCGCGATCGACACCCAGGGGCTCGATGTGACCGGGGAGCAGATGGCCAAGGCCCTGGCCTTCGACGCCGAGGAGTGGAAGGCCGAGATCCCGCTGATCACCGAGTGGTTCGAGAAGTTCGGCGACGACCTCCCCGCCGTGCTCTGGACCGAGCTCGACGGCCTCAAGGCTCGCCTGGGCGAGTAGCCCCTCCCGCTGCCTCGGATGTCGGCCCCTGCCCGAATTCGGGTAAGGGGCCCTCATTCTGTCGACTTGTGTGGCACCATGCCGAGGAGACGGGTCGGCGAGAGAGGGGCTTGAGGAGGGGGCAGTGCAAGGTTTCGGCCCGGGCGACCGGGCGGTCTTTGAGACCGACGCCACCGCGCTGTTCGAGGACGCCGTGGCCTTCGGTGGCTTGTCCTCCGACGACCCGCGAATCCACCCTCGCAGCGCACTGCGTCCGGCCTTCGAGCTGCTAGAGCGGGTCGGGCTGCTGGCCCTCGACGAGGTGTCTGACCGCTACGTCCCCGTCGACCCGACCACGGTGCAGAGCCGGGTGATCTCCCCGATCAGCCAACAGGGCGCCGAACTGCTCGCGGAGTCCTCGCAGTGGGCGACCGCGTTCGCCGGACTGGCGCAGGCCTGGCGTCGCGCCCCCGGGGCCGAACGCGGTCCGATCACCGAGATCCGGGGCAGTGCGATCGATCCGTTCCTCGCCTCGCTCGTCGGCGACGCGGAGCGCGAACTGCTCACCGCGCAGCCGCAGACCGGACGCAACGCCGGCACGCTGGCGGCGGCGGCGGTGCGCGATGCCGCCGCTCTGGACCGGGGCGTCGCGATGCGCACGCTCTACCAGCACTCCGCGCGACGCAGCTCGATCACCCACAAGTATGTCGCCTCCGTCAGCGCGCGGGGCGCCGAGGTGCGCACCCTGGACGAGTTCTTCAACCGGATGATCGTGGTCGACCGACAGGTCGTGGTGATCCCCAGCCACGAGGGCTTGGGTGCCGCCCTCGCGATCCGGGAGCCGTCCCTCGTCGCCTACCTCGTCGACATCTTCGAGCGGTCCTGGGAACGAGCCCGACCGTTCTCCAACCGCGAGTCCACGATGATGCGGCATGTGGCGGAGGAGCAACGGGCGATGACCATCCGGATGCTGATCGAAGGTCACGCCGATCCGACCAGCGCCAAGCGGTTGGGCGTCAGCCCTCGCACGTACGCCGGCTACGTCGCCGACCTCAAAGAGCAGTACGAAGCCCAGACCCGCTTCCAGCTCGGCTACGCCATGGGGCGGGCCGGGGTCGCCGGCGAGGAGCACGAGGGCTGACGGCTCGCTTCCCGAGGCGGCGCCGGGCTTCTCACGATCTCGCCAGAACAGCCAACGAGGGCAGTGATCAGATGACCACTGCCCTCGCTTCCCGAGAGACGGCCTAAATGGGGGGTGGGCTGTGGGACCAGCGTGAAAGTTGGGTGCTGATCCCCGTCTCTGGCTCTTGGTGAGCTGTGCTGCGTGGATATCCGGTCTACGGCTGGCCGGGCGTGGCCATGCCCCAGCTGGTGTCCTTCCTGGCCTCGGCCGGCGAGGCGGCGCTGACGACGGCGAAGCTGAGCGCTGCGGCCACCAGGACTCCGACGATGCGACGTGTGATGTTCATGGTGATGACTCGCTTTCACTCTGGGCCCGCTTGGCCTCGGACTTCATTGTCGGTCGGGGTTCGGGTTCCGTCACGGCGAACGGTGGCTCAACATCATGCATTGCGAAAGGTTGCACTTCCTCGGGGTTGACAACGATGTCTTCGGCTACGTCGCGGCCGTCGTACGGCCATGGGAAGACCCCGCCCGGACCGAGGGTCGGGACGGGGTCTAGATGTTCACCGGATGCACCGGTGACCTGGCGGAGGCGGCGGGATTTGAACCCGCGATCGGCGTTAACCGAAACCCGCTTAGCAGGCGGGCGCCATAAACCGGACTAGGCGACGCCTCCCCACGCCTCTCGGCGCGCAGACAGGCTACCGCCCCCAGGCGGCGCGGTCCGAATCGGTTGCCGGGTCACAGTTTGCGGATGCCGTGCCCGCGCTGAAGGTGGCGCTGAAGGGCACGCACGAGCTCCTCCGGGTCGGTGTCCAGCAGCCGCACCGGGATCACGGTCCGCCGTCCGTCGAGCAGCTGCAGGACCACGACCGGTTCGTCTCCGGCGTAGGACGCGAACGCGTCGCTGACCTGGTCCCAGCGAGCGGCGCGCACCCCTGCGGAGCGCCACAACCGCAGGCGGTAGCCGTCGTCGTCCAGTCGCAGCAGAACCCACCCCCGCGCCACCCACAGGCCGAGGCCGACCACCAGGGCCACGGCCACCGCCGCGACCCACAGCAGGAGCCCGACCGACGTCCCTGACGCGGCCGCGACGACGGTGCCGATCATCACCAGCAGCGCCACGAGCACCAGCCCCACGCCGAGCAGACGCGCCGCGAGTGGTGGCGACAGGCGATACCTGGACTCCATCCCCCGATTCAACCGGTCCCCGGCCCGGTGCGCCAACCTGCCGACCCGGGCGGCCTCTTGTGTGCGGACGGCAACCGGGTCACACTCGAAGTCCCTACCCGATATCCGCGCCGTACCGGGAGGCTCCATGCGGCCCACTGCCGACGCCCTGCACGAGCTCCACGATGCCCTCGAGGTGCCCCCACAGCCGGGCGCCCGGCTCGGCACCTGGCGGTGGTCGGTGCGGCAGCGAATGGCCGGCGTCCGCGACGAACTGATCGCCGAGACCGCACACCACGAGAACGAGTGGCTGGCGGCCCGCGGCGGCTCGATGCTGCGGGAGCGCAATGCGCTGCTCGGCCGGCTCAGTGTCATCGGCCCCCAAGTGCTGGAGAACGAGAGCATCGAGGAAGTCCGCGAGGAGTTGCGGCGACTGGTCTGCGACATCCGTCACCACGTCCAACGGCTCCACGACCTGGCCTACGACGAGGTGGAGCTCGAGCTCGGCGGCTCGGAGTAGTCCACCTCCGCGGATCGGCGGTGCCCGGGATGGCCGCGGCCCCTCTACACTGCCGGGGTGCCGCCGGGTTCTGGCCCGGCCGGACACGGAGGGGTGCCGGAGCGGCCGATCGGAACCGCCTTGAAAGCGGTCGCTGGCAGAGATGTCAGCCGCGGGTTCGAATCCCGCCCCCTCTGCCGGAGCTGCGCGAGGCGCCTACAGCAGCGCCTGGGTGCGCGACGGCTCGGGCCGGATCGCGGCCTCCATCTCGGCGCGGCGGCCGCGGCGTCCCCGCGACCCGGTGACCCGCAGGTCGGCCCGGATCACCAGATAGCCCACCAGCAGCCCCAGCGCCAGGGTGTAGGCCTCGGTGAGGACCACGTCGACGGCGCTGAACGCCGGGCTCACCAGCAGGTGCGAGATCGGCACCGTCGCCGCGACCCCGAACGCCGAGACCCACCACCCCTGACGCCGCCGGGCGCGCTGGTGACAGCCCCAGGCGAGTGCCGGAATGCCGAGCAGCGCCTGCAGCGGCCGCGGGAAGGCGCCCAGGTGGTCGCGGGTCCAGGCCACCGAGTCGAACACCGAGGCGACCAGGCCCGGCGTGCCGTAGCGCCGCAGCAGCTCGGCGTAGGCCAGCGTCACGGCCAGCACCACACCGCCGCCCACGACGACGACCAGGCCGCGGGTGCCCAGCCCCGGGAGGCCCGCGCCGAGCCGGTAGACCAGCGCGAGCACCAGCAACAACGAGACCCCGAGGGTGGTGTAGCCGAACCGCTCGACGTTGAGGACCGGCTCATAGCCCAGAGCCGCCACCGCCCCGATGAACGAGACCGCCATCGCCAGCACCACCTCACGCGCGGCGGCGGTGAACCGGACGGTGGGCACCGTCACCATCACCCCCAGCACCGCGCCGAGCGATGTCGTCGTGACTGCTGCTCCGGTCCGCATCAGGTCGTAGGGGCCGAATGCCGCCACGCAGGCCAGCACCGCGACCAGCGCGGTGTAGAGGAACCACCGGCCGCTCATGCGCACCGCCAGCACCCAGGTGTAGGTCGTGCTGACCAGCACCGCGCCCACACCGCCGGCGTACGCCGGCCCGACACCGAATCCGTCAGCGACCAGGCCCACGATGCCGGTGAGCACCAGCAGGCCGTGCAGCATCACCAGCAGTCGTGGCGCCGCGGCCGACATCATCGACCGGGTGCGTGACGAGCGCGGTGTCCGACGTGCGGCGCGCCGGCCGGCGCTGCGGGATGCGGTGGGCGGAGACACGGGGAGGAAGGCTACAGTCGCCGGTTCGACAGCGACGGATTGGCGGCACGAGCGTCGGCCACGACGCCGCGGTCGAGGGTGGCGTGCAGCACCTCGTCCGCAGCTCCGGCCTCGACGACCACGTCGCCCCACGGGTCGACGACGACGGAGTGCCCGGTGTAGCGCGGTCCCGGCTGCCCCACCGCCACGACGTACGCGACGTTCTCGATCGCGCGGGCCCGGATCAGCGTCCTCCAGTGGTCGACCTTGTGCGGGCCGGCAACCCAGGCGGCCGGCGCCACCAGAACCTCGGCGCCTGCTGCAGCGAGCGCCCGCCCGAGCTCAGGGAAGCGCAGGTCGTAGCAGGTCATCAGGCCGACCCCGAAGCCGTGCAGCTCCACGACCGTGGGCGCGACCTCGCCCGCACTGAGCCGGTCGGACTCGCGGAAGCCGAACGAGTCGTAGAGGTGGATCTTGCGGTACGCCGCCTGCGCAGCGCCGCGGAGCACCAGGGTGTTGAACGGGCGACCGGGGTCGGCAGACGTCTCGAACATCCCGGCCACGATCGTGGTGTGCCGTTGCGCGGCCACCCGGGTCACCTCGGTCGCGAACGGACCGTTCAGGTCCTCGGCGGCCCCACTCACGTCGGAACCCGGCTCGCCGAAGTCTCGGGCGAAGGCCTCCGGGAAGACCACGAGATGAGCGCCGGCAGGAGTCAGCCGACCCAGGAGCTCCCGGTTGTCGTCGACGTCCAGCCCCGAGGCCGCCTGGACCAGGGAGACCTGCAGCTGCTCGGAGTTGAGGTCGCTCACGTGGGCCAGCCTGCCACTTCCTCACGTCCGGCGGCTCCGGCGCGCCCGGCAGCCCAGCCCGGGTGGCACGATGAGGCCCGATGAGTCACGAGCAGATCGCCGCCGTCATCCTCACCGGCGGCACCGGATCCCGGCTGGGTGGCGCCGACAAGTCCGCGCTGGTGTACGCCGGCCGATCGCTGCTGGCGCGTGCCCTCGCCGCCGTCGGCCTCGCGGGCGAGACCGTGGTCGTCGGGCCGGAGCAACCAACCGACCGACCGGTGCGGTTCGCACGCGAGGAGCCGCCGCTCGGCGGCCCGGCCGCGGGACTGCTGGCCGGCCGCGACGCGCTGACCCATCCGGCCGACCTGCTGGTGGTGCTCGCGGTGGACATGCCGTTGGTCGGCCGCGACACGGTCGCCCGCCTGGTCGCGGCGGCGTCAGGGCGCGACGGCGCATTCCTGGCCGACGACTCCGGCCGCCGCCAGCTCGCCGGAGTACTGCGCGTCGCCGCCCTGGACGCGGCCCGCCCGGAGCGGGGCGCCGAGGCCGGGCTGCCCCTGCACCGACTGCTGGCGACTCTGGACCTCGCCACGCTGCCGGCGGCCGCCGACGAAGGACGCGACGTGGACACCTGGGAGGACTACACCGGGCTGCCGTCGCCCGGGGGTTCGTGAGCCGAATGCCCAGGTGACGGCGGGAAGCGGCCGGCACCCGGGGGCTTGCACGCCCGCGCCGGGTAGACGAGTGTGGGGCTCGTGAACCTGCATGACTGGATCGACGAACTGATGGACGTTCTGGATCTGGAGACCGAGGTCGACGAGGGCCTCGTGCTCGACTTGGCACGGGCCGCCGCTCACAACGTGGAGCGCCCTGCCGCCCCGATCACCACCTACCTCCTCGGCTACGCCGCCGGCAAGAGCGGCGCGGATCCCAGCCAGATCGAGGCACTGGCCGCGCGCGCCCAGATCCTCGCCGACGGGTGGGACCGCCCTGCCGGCGCTGCTGACCCCGACGACGTCGACGACGACGTCCCTGACGACACGGCGGTCGACCACACCGGCGACTCCCTCGACGACTGAGCTCGTGCGCGCCGTCGTCGCCACCGAACCGGGTGGCCCTGAGGTGCTTCAGGTCGTCGAGCTGCCCGACCCGGAGCCGGGTCCCGGCGAGGTGCTCGTGCACGTCGCCGCCACCGCGGTCAACCGAGCCGACGTCCTCCAGCGGAGGGGCTTCTACCCGCCGCCTCCCGGCGCGTCGGAGGTGATCGGGCTCGAGTGCAGCGGCACCATCGCGGCGCTCGGCGACGCCGTCGCGGGCTGGTCGGTGGGCGAGGAGATCTGCGCCCTGCTCGCCGGCGGCGGATATGCCGACAGGGTGGTCGTCCCGGCCGGTCAACTGATGCCCGTACCCGCGGGGGTAGGCCTGGTCGAGGCCGCGGCGCTGCCGGAAGTCGCGTGCACCGTCTGGTCCAACGTGTTCATGGTGGCCGGGCTGCAGCCCGAGGAGACCCTGCTGGTCCACGGTGGCGCCGGCGGCATCGGCACCATGGCGATCCAGTTGGCCGCCGCCCTGGGGGCCCGGGTCGTGACGACCGCCGGCTCCCAGGAGAAAACCCAGCGGTGTCGCGAGCTCGGCGCCGACGTGGTCGTGAACTACCGCGAGCAGGACTTCGTCGAGGTCGCGCGTGCCGCGACGGACGGCCGCGGCGTGGACGTGGTCCTCGACAACATGGGCGCTTCCTACCTCGGTCGCAACGTCGACGTGCTGGCTCCGGGTGGGCGGCTGGTCGTGATCGGCCTCCAGGGCGGGATCCGCGCCGAGCTGGACCTGTCCGCGCTGCTGGCCAAGCGCGGAGCGGTGATCGCCACCTCCCTCCGGTCGCGGCCGGCCCAGGAGAAGGCCGCGATCTGCGCGGCCGTGGTCGAGCACGTGTGGCCGCTGGTGGCGGACGGCGTCGTACTCCCCGTCATCCACACCACGATGCCGCTCGCATCAGCCGATGCCGCGCACCAGCTGATGGAGGACGGCGGCCACGTCGGGAAGATCGTGCTCGCGCTCTGAGCCGGCACCCCGGCCCGCTCCCGGCCGCTCGCTAGGGTTGCGCCCATGAGCGAGCACCGCCACGAAAGCCCAGCGACGACCGACGGCGAGACCCCGCAGGTGGTGGTCGTCGGCCCCGACGGGCAGCCGGTCGGCACTATCCCGGCCCACCTGGTCGAGGGGCTGCGAGCCGACCAACAGGAGTCCGAGGACGACGAGAGCAGCCGGATCACCGACCTCGTCGAGCAGCCGGCCAAGGTGATGCGGATCGGCAGCATGATCCGTCAGCTCCTGGAGGAGGTGAAGTCGGCGCCCCTCGACGAGGCCAGCCGGCACCGCCTCAAGGAGATCCACCAGGCCTCGATCAAGGAGCTCGAGACCGGCCTGGCTCCCGAGCTGGTCGAGGAGCTGGAGCGGCTCAGCCTCCCGTTCACGGAGGAGAGCACCCCCACCGAGGGCGAGCTCCGGATCGCCCAGGCGCAGCTGGTCGGCTGGCTGGAGGGGCTGTTCCACGGCATCCAGACCGCGATCTACGCCCAGCAGATCGCCGCCCGTGCCCAGCTCGAGCAGATGCGGAAGTCGCTGCCGCCCGGCGTTCGCCATGCCCCCGGTGAGCCCGGCATGGATCCGCAGCTGCCTCACCAGCCGCCGGGCTCGTCCGGCGGCATGTACCTCTGACCATCCGGCTCCGCTGAGGAGAGCTAGTCCTGCGTGTCGCGCGTGCGCCGGCGCGCGCGGCCGACCACCAGCAGCCCGAGCAGGCCGACGATGCTTGCCGCCGCGCCCGGGGCGACCAGCCGACCCAGCGGGGGTGGCGCGGTGGTGTCCTCGTCCGTCCACGCCAGGGGCGGGCTTGCGGGCTCAGGCTCGACCACCACCTGACCGGAGCCGAGCACCCGCTCCACCCGGCGCAGCAGGGCGCTGGTGGCACGTTCGCTGCCGTGGCAGCTGTTGCCGACGAACTTCGTATCGCTGCCGTTGACGAAGAACAACCAGGTCTTGCCGGTCGGGATCCGTCCCAGCCCGCACTGCGAGAGCGAAGCCGGGGACACCACCGTCACCTGGTTCTTCGTCACAGTGCCCTCGTAGACCCGTTCGACGACGGCCGTGTAGCGGCGTACCTGCCGGGTGTCCGCGCCGGTGCCGACCGCGTCGGTCTGCTGAGCGGTGACCTGGGCGGTGAAGACGGTGCTCACCTGCTCGGCGCGGGTGCCGACGCTGCCGGAGTGGCGGCAGGTGCACAGCTCGGGGCGAGCCGCCGCGCCCTCGGCCAGCCAGGGGAACGCTCCGGCGACGAGCAACGCGGCCAACGCGCCGCCGAGCAGGGTGCGGGCCAACCCCCGACGAGGCAGGTCGAACAGCAGGCGAGCGGACACGGCGCCCAGCCTACGGGGCCACCACTCCCGCCCGGGGTCAGCCGCCGAAGATGGCCTCGAGTGTCGCGGCCACCCCGTCGTCGTCGTTCGCGGGCGCCATCGCATCGGCGGCGGCGAGAACGCTCGGATGGGCGTTGGCCATGGCGTACGCCGACCCGGCCCACCGGAGCATCGGCAGGTCGTTGGGCATGTCGCCGAAGGCCAGCACGTCGGCGCGGTCCACCCCCAGCTCAGCGCACAGCAGGGCCAGCGTGGACGCCTTGGTCACGCCGGCCGCGCTGATCTCGAGCAGCGTGCTCGATGACGACCAGGTGATCTCGGCGAGATCCCCGACCGCATCCTCCGCGCGCCGCCAGTAGTCCAGAGGTTCGAGCTCCTCATGGCGGGCCAGCAGCTTGACGGCCGGCCGGGTGAAGATCGCCTCGATCGGGCCCCTCCGGCTGCCCTCGGGCAGCTGGTGCCGCTCCAGGAACTCCTGCTCCAGGGCGATGCCGTCCAGCGTCTCGACCGCGAACACCGACCCGGGCACGGCCGCTCGGATCCGTCGGCACACCTCGACGCCGTCGGGCGGCTCGATCGCCCGCTCCAGGTGGATCAGGTGGTCGGGGACGTTCCACACCAGGCCACCGTTGGACACCACGGCCAGCCCGATCTCACCGACATGCTCGAACACCTCCGTCGCCCACCGCAGCGGCCGCCCGGTCACGAAGACCACCGGGACTCCCCGTTCCTCCAGCAGCATCAGCGCGGCCCGAGTCCGCTCGGTGACCGAGCCGTCGGAGTGGACGAGCGTGCCGTCCAGGTCGGTGGCGACCAGCCGCGGCAGCGGCTCAGCCACCGGGGAACCACCGCTCCAGCACCCGTGCGGCCCCGTCGTGATCGACGTCGCCGGTGACCTCGTCCGCAGCAGCCTTCACCTCGTCGACCGCCTGGCCCATCGCCACCCCGTGTCCGGCCCACTGGAGCATCTCGATGTCGTTGCGGCCGTCGCCGATCGCCAGTGCGTCCGCGCCGGTGAGCCCGAGCTCGGTGGCGACGTACTCCAGGCCGGAGGCCTTGGAGACTCCCACAGGCGCCAGGTCGAGCCAGGCGGTCCAGCCGACGATGTAGTCCGTGCCGTGCAGCCCCAGGTTGCGGGCCAGCTCCACGAAGTCCTCCGCCGACGCGTCCGGGTCGCGGACGATCACCCGGCTGACGTGACCCTGGATCATGTCGTCGACGTCGGTGATGATGATCTCGCCGGACAGCTCGCCTTCAGGGAAGTGCCGGTTGGCGCGGTAGCCGATGCCGCGCTCCTCCACCGCGACCAGGGCACCCGGATGCTGCTCCAGCACCGCGGCGACCGCCGGACGAGCGTCGAAGGTCCGCTCGTGAACGACCTCCAACGGCGGGTAGCGGAACACCACAGCGCCGTTCGACGCCACGGCCCAGAGCGGCGGGGCACCGGATTCGTGGAGGTCGAGCAGGTGGACGATCGGGATGATGCCGTGCGGCGAGCGACCGCTGGCCAGCACCACGTGGGCACCGGCCTCGCGCGCGCGGCGTACCGCCTCGTAGACCGCGCCGCCGACCTCCTCACGGGTCTGGCCCGTTCCGTCGACCCACTTGAGCAGCGTGCCGTCGATGTCGAGCGCGACGAGCCCCGGCTGCCGGGCGTCCGCCGCCACGCCGGACCCTGGGTCAGCCTCAGCCTCAGCCACCAGCCACCGGCCTCAGCACGTCGGTGCCGAGCCAGGGCTGCAGTGCCGCCGGCACCCGCACCGACCCATCGGGCTGCTGGTGGTTCTCGAGGATCGCCACGATGGTGCGCGTCATGGCACACAGGGTGCCGTTGAGCGTCGCGATGGGACCGATCGAGCCGTCGGCCAGGCGACCGCGGGTGTCGAGCCGCCGGGTCTGGAAGTCGGTGCAGTTCGAGGTCGAGGTGACCTCGCGGTACTTGCCCTGGGTGGGGATCCAGGCCTCGCAGTCGAACTTGCGCATCGCCGAGAGTCCTAGGTCGCCCGCGGCCACGTCGATCACCCGGTAGGGCAGCTCGAGCTTGTCGAGGAACTCCTTCTCCCACGCCAGCAGCCGCTCGTGCTCAGCGTCGGCCTCCTCCAAGGTGGTGTAGACGAACATCTCGACCTTGTCGAACCAGTGGACCCGGATGATCCCCTTGGTGTCCTTGCCGTGCGAGCCGGCCTCCTTGCGGAAGCACGGGCTGAACGCGGCGAACCGCTTCGGCAGCGTGGCGACATCGAGGATCTCGTCGGAGTGGTACGCCGCCATCGGGACCTCGGAGGTCCCGACCAGGTAGAGGTCCTCGCCCTCGATCCGGTAGACGTCGTCGGCTGCCTGGCCGAGGAAGCCGGTGCCGTCCATGGCCCGCGGCTTCACCAGCGACGGCGCGATCACCTGGGTCAGGCCCGCGTCGCGCGCCTGCTCCATGGCGAGGTTGATCAGGGCCAGCTCCAACTGGGCGCCGACCCCGGTCAGGAAGTAGAAGCGCGCACCCGAGACCTTGGCTCCCCGATCGAGGTCGATCGCGCCGAGCAGCCTGCCGAGCTCGATGTGGTCGCGCGGCTCGAAGCCCTCGGCCGCGAAGTCGCGAGGCGTGCCGATCGTCTCGATCAGCGCGAAGTTGTCCTCGCCGCCGGCGGGGGCGGCGTCGGCTGCCAGGTTGGGGATCGACATCAGCGCCTCGCGCCACTCGGTCTCGGCCTCGCCCTGGGCGGCCTCGGCGGCCTTCACGTCGGCGGCCAGGGCCTTGGTGCGCTCGAGGAGCGTGGCTCTGTCGTCGCCCTGGGCCTGCGGGATCTGCCTGCCGAGCTGCTTCTGCTCCGCGCGCAACGCCTCGAAGCGCACGATGGCGCCGCGCCTCGCCTCGTCCGCCGCCAGCGCCCGATCCACGACGCCGTCCGACAGCCCGCGCTTGGCCTGGGCGGCACGCACGCGGTCGGGGTCGTCTCGGAGAACGCGCGGATCAATCATGGCCTCAGGCTAACGGCCGTACCGGCCGCGAGCACGGCGGTTCTCGCGGGGTCGCGGCGGACGGGCATACTGCGGGGGTGCTGGAACGTCCTCGCCTGGTGGCGCTGGCCTCGGGAGCCGCGTGCCTGCTGCTGCTGGTGGCCGTCGTCGCGTTGGTCGCCGGAGTCGAGCCGGCCTGGCTGGCATCGCTTGACGACTGGCCCGAAGCCGTCGCCCGAGACGTGGCCGACCGCGGATGGCTGCACTCCGTCCTGGGCGGCCTCGTGCTGGTCTTCAGTGTGTACGGCGCCGCGTTGATGGGCGGTGGCATCGCGCTGGGGCTGCTGACGCGCAAGCATGACCGCGCTGCGGCGTACACCGTCGGGGTGGTGGTCGTGACCTGGCTGGTCGCGTCGGCGATCCGCCTGTCGGTCGACCGACCCCGCCCCGGTTGGGTGCCGGGTGAACAGCTGGCGAGCGGCTCGATGCCCTCCGAGCCGGCCACCCTGGCCGCTGCATTGGCCGGGACCAGCCTGCTGCTGCTGGCGATGCTGGTCCGCCGCTCGTCGGTACGCCGCGTCGGCGGCGGCGCCGCGATCGCCGTGGCGGTGCTCGTCGGCGTCAGCGAGGTGGTCTTGGGGCACGCCTACCCGACCGATGTGGTGGCGGGCTGGCTCGTGGGCGCGGGCGTCACCGTGATCGGCCTGGGCCTCTACACCCCGTTGCCGCGCAGCCACGTCGGGTCGGCGGCACGACTGCCCGAGGCCGTCCCCAGCGACCGCGTCCTGGCCGTGGTGCTCAACCCGATCAAGGTCGAGGACCCCGGGCAGTTCCGTGCCATCGTCACGACCATGGCCACGGAGGCCGGCTGGTCGCCGCCGACCTGGCACTACACGACGGTGGAGGACTCCGGCACCGGCATGGCCCACACCGCCGCCGTGGAGGGTGCCGACCTGGTGCTTGTCTGCGGCGGCGACGGAACCGTGCGGGAGGTCTGTGCCGAGCTGGCCGGGACCGGGATCCCCGTGGGCATCGTCCCGGCAGGCACCGGCAACCTCCTGGCCCGCAACCTCGACATCCCGCTGTACCTCCGAGCGGCCATCGACGTGGCGCTCAGCGGACAGGACCGCGCCATCGACCTGGTCAAGGTCAGTGGCGACAACCTCGAGGCCACCCACTTCATGGTCATGGCCGGCATGGGGCTCGACGCCGCGATGATGGAGGGCGTCAACGAGGGCATCAAGAAGAAGGTCGGCTGGCTGGCCTACGTCCTGTCCGGCGCCAAGGCGCTGATGTTCCCCGCCGCGCGGATCGACATCTCGGTTGACGGCGGCGAGTTCACCCGCCACCGCGCTCGCACGGTGGTGGTCGGCAACGTCGGCTTCCTGCAGGCGGGGATGCCGCTGCTGCCGGACGCCGTCATCGACGACGGCCTGGTGGACGTCGTGGTGCTGCACCCTCGGAGCTTCTTCTCGTGGATTCCGTTGGCGGTGCGAGTCATCGCGCGGCGGCGGCGTACCGATCAGACGATCGACCGGATGACCGGTCGCACCGTGGTGCTCCGCGCCCATGACGACGTGCCGCGACAGCTGGACGGTGACACGGTCGGCCCGGGCAGGGAGCTGCACATGGAGTGCGTCCAGGGGCGCCTGCTCGTGCGAGTCCCGCGCTGAGGTTCACTCGGCCGGTCAGGCCATGAGCGTGGGAGGATGCGGCCGTGACCTCGACGCCCAGCCCGCGCCGGATCGCCTATCAGGGCGAGCCCGGGGCCAACTCCCACACCGTGTGCCTGAAGCACTACCCCGACTGGGAGGCCGTGCCGTGCGCGTCGTTCGAGGACGTCTTCGCCGTGGTCGAGAGCAGGGACGCGGATCTGGCGATGATCCCGATCGACAACTCGATCGCGGGCCGGGTCAGCGACATCCACCACTTCCTGCCGGGCTCCGGGCTGCACATCGTGGCCGAGCACTTCCTGAGGATCCGCTTCATGCTGATGGGCGTGCCCGGCTCGTCGCTGGAGACCATCCGCACCGTGCACAGCCATGTGCACGCGCTGGGTCAGTGCCGGAAGGTGATCCGCGAGCTGGGCCTGGAGCCGGTGATCAGCGGCGACACTGCCGGAGCGGCCCGGGAGGTGGCCGAAGCCGCCGACGTCACCCAGGCCGCCATCGCCCCGCCTCTGGCCGCGGAGACCTACGGCCTGCAGATCCTGCGCGAGGACGTCGAGGACGAGGACCACAACACCACCCGGTTCGTGGTGCTCTCGCGCGAGCTCGACCAGGCTCCGCCCGGCAACGGGCCCGTCGTGACGTCGTTCATCTTCAGCGTGCGCAACCTGCCCGCGGCGCTGTACAAGGCGCTCGGCGGCTTCGCCACCAACGGCGTCAACATGACCAAGCTGGAGAGCTACATGGTCGACGGTCACTTCTCCGCGACCCAGTTCCTGGCCGAGGTGGACGGCCACCCGACCGATCTACCGGTAGCCCGCGCGCTGGAGGAGCTGCAGTTCTTCACCACCAACGTGAAGATCCTCGGGGTCTACCCCGCCGCGCTCGAGCGCTCCCGCTAGCGCCGGCACTTTCCCCCGGGCCCCTTCTGCCCCACCTCGGTGCAGACCTGGATCTGAGCCGGGAAGAAGGCGGTGTACTTCTTCCCGTCGACGCTGTAGTTGATCCGCAGTCCCTTGCGCCACAGCGGCCCCGGCTGAGTGATCTCAATCCCGACCAGGAGCTCCCAGCCCATCTCGTTGCCGGGCTCGATGACCGCACCAGGCCCGTCGAGGATCGCCGTCGCGCCGAGCTCCTTCACGTCCTCCAGGGCCGGCGGGTACTCAGGGAAGAAGTCCCGCGTCGTGTCGCGCTCCGGACCAAGGATCTTGAAGCCGAGGAGCCGTAGTCCCTCCCCTCCCACCAACTCCACCGACTCCAGAACCAGCGGACGGTCACCGTTCGCGGTCAGCCTCTCGAAGGAGTCGGTGAACCTCGTCCCTTGCGGCAGAGTGAACATGTAGCCGTGCTTGGGAGGGACTTCCAGCGGGCCTCCCGACTCGCGATCCGGCCGCACCTCCCGATCCCACAGTGCGACCACGACCACGACCACCACCATCGCGAACGCCACCGCCAGTAGAAGGAGTCGCCACCTCAACGCTCGCACGCTAGTAGTCGACTTCCCGAACCAGGGTCGCGTGGACCGGGTCGTTGTCATTGCCGCAGAGTTTCATGAACTTCGAGTCGCGATCCAGTAGGTACTTCACTTTGTGGATTCTGGAGTTCTTCTGTTGCGCCTCCAGACCTACGCCGACCAATGAGGCATAGGCCTGCAAACGGTGGCTCGTCTTCCGCATGACCCAGAGATTCGCGTAACTGATCCTCGGACCAGTGGCCTCGTGACACAGAAACGAGTCGAACACGCTGTAGGGACGGTTCCCCGAGAGCCACTTGAAGGAGCGCCACCTCGACTTGCCGGTCCGCACGGCTGCGTCCGACTCCTGCAGCTCCTTGCGGGTGTCTGCGAGCGCCGAGGTCGTGCAGTACTGCACGTACTTCCGATAACGCCAGTCAAGGCGGTAGAGACCGTGGAACTTGTTTGGGCTCTTCCAAGTGAGACCCGCACCCCGCGCGTGAATGCGCGAGTAGCTGAGCCCCAAAGAATAGGCGCGGTGCTCAGGAACCTTGAAGATCTCCGTGAACGTTGAATTCCTGCTGTTCGACCAGAAAAGCTTCGCCTTCGAATGCGTCTGCGTGTCGAGCTTCTGGATCGGCATCATCCGGTCCCGCTTGCGGCCGCTGAACACCCAGACGATGTAGTAGGTCGTGGCTCCGTAGCACTGGGCCAACGTGATCTTCGAGCCGCGAGCCGCTGCCCGGTCAGGAGTCCGGTCAGGAGTCCGGTCAGAAGCCCGGCTGGCGTCGGCGGCGGCCAGCGGCGTCGCCCCGGACATCGACAGGCGGAGCGCAGCGACCGGCTCGCCGGCGAGGACGCCACTGGCCCCGCGCGTCTGCTCAGGCACCAAGGACTGGTCCGCCTGCTCCCCCCAGGCCCACGAGGTGCCGGAGCCGACTGGCGGCACGGCGCTCACCAGGAAGTACTTCTCCGTGGCCTCGGCGACGACCCGGAGCAACACGTTGACCGAGCCGTCCGGGTTCCGAGTCGCGCCGGGCGCGACCGCGCCGAGGATGGCGAACTGGCCGGTGCTGTCGGTCGTGGCCTCCCCCAGTGGTTGCTCACGGAAGGCGTTGTCGCCGCGCCACTGCTCCACCGTTGCCTCGACGAGAGCACCGGCCACCGGCTCTCCGGATCCGGCCACGACCGTCCCCGACATGACTCGCTCCCCGGCCGCTGCCGGGGCGGCCCCGGAGGGCGCGCCCACCAGCCCCACCAGCACCACGCCGATCACCACACTGACCAACCTGTTCATTGCTCATCCCCCCGTTTTCGGTCTGTCGACCCCGCCTCCAGCGCACCAGGTTGGGGATTCCCGGTCAACGCCGGATTCCTCGGCTGTGGAGAACGGCACAATGGCCGCGTGGATCTCGCAGTTCTCGTGCTCACGTTCGGCACGATCTTCGTCGTCGAGCTCCCCGACAAGACGTTCCTGGCCACCCTGGTCCTCTCCACGAGGTACCGCCCGATGTTCGTCTGGATCGGGGTCGGCCTCGCGTTCGCCGTCCAGACCCTCGTCGCCGTCGCGGTCGGCAAGGCGGCAGCGCTGCTCCCATCGGGGATGGTGCACGGGCTCGCGTTGGCGATGTTCGTCGTCGGCGCGGTGATCCTGTTCCGTGCGGGCCGCAGCCACCAGCAGGCCACTGGCGACGAGTACGCCGACCGGGCCGGCGACCCGCACGGAGCCCGGGTGATCCTGTCCAGCTTCCTGGTGCTGTTCGCCGCCGAATGGGGGGACCTTTCCCAGTTGTTGACGGTCTCCTTGGCCGCCAAGTACGACGCCCCCGCCAGCGTCTTCACCGGTGCGCTCGGAGCGCTGCTGTTGGTGAGCGGGCTTGCGGTGATCGCCGGCCGGGCCCTGATCCGAGTCGTTCCCCTGCACGCCCTGCACTACGTCGGCGCCGCCGTGTGCCTCGCACTCGCCGGGCTGACGGCGTACGAGCTCTGGGGCTGAGCGTCGGCCCCTCCCCACCGCTAGGCTGCCGCGCATGTCTGACAATCCGCACGGCGCCGACTCCGAGGTCGGCACGCTCCACACCGTCATGCTGCACCGCCCCGGCACGGAGCTGAAGCGGCTGACCCCGCGCAACAACGACCGACTGCTCTTCGACGGCATCCCCTGGGTGGCCCGCGCGCAGGAGGAGCACGACGCGTTCGCCGACGCGCTGCGCGGCCGAGGGGTGGAGGTCCTCTATCTCACCGACCTGCTCACCGAGACCTTCGCCAGTGGAGCGGCCCGCGAGCTGGCGGTCACCCGCACCTTGGCCGCCCTCCACCTCGGAGACACCCTGCGCCGCTACCTGGGCGAGGTGCTGCAGAACGCCACCCCGGCAGAGCTCACGGCACACATCACGGGCGGCATCCGCAACGACGAGCTGCGCAACGGGTCCAGCCTGGTCACCTCCCTGCTGGCGAGTGACGACTTCCTGATCGACCCGCTGCCGAACCTGCTGTTCACCCGCGACTCCAGCGTGTGGGTCCGGGACCGGGTCGCGATCACCTCACTTGCGATGCCGGCGCGCTCTCGGGAGACCCAGCTGACCGAGCTGATCTACACGCTCCACCCCCGGTTCGCCGGCACGGAGACGATCCACGGCTGGCAGCACGAGTACGTCGAGGGTGGCGACGTTCTGCTGCTCGCCCCCGGCGTGATCGCCGTCGGCGTGGGAGAGCGGACCACGCCGGCCGGCGCCGAGCGGTTCGCTCGCCAGGTCTTCCACGCCGGCCTCGCCCACACGATCCTCGCGGTGCCGATCGCGCAGGAGCGGGCGACCATGCACCTGGACACCGTCTGCACCATGGTCGACGTCGACAAGGTCGTGATGTACCCCAACGTCGCCCACGACCTGAGGGCGGTCGCGGTCACGATGCTCGAGCCCGGCGAGACCGACACCGACATCGTGCTGTCGGTCGCAACGCCGGAGCCCTTCCTGAGCGCGGCCGCGAAGGCGATGGGCATCGACGTCCTGCACCAGATCGACACCGGACTCGACCCGGTCACCGCCGAGCGCGAGCAGTGGGACGACGGCAACAACACACTGGCCCTCGCCCCGCGGGTCGCCGTCGCCTACGAGCGCAACGACGAGACCAACGGTCGCCTCGAGGACGCCGGCATCGAGGTGGTCAAGATCGCCGGCTCCGAGCTCGGCTCCGGCCGGGGCGGCCCTCGGTGCATGAGCTGCCCGGTCTCCCGGCAGCCGCTGCCGGCCTGACGAATGTGAAAGCCCGGCCGCTGCTGACGGGGGATGCAACAACGGCCGGGCGCCCCGAAATCTACGACAACGTGGATGGGAACTCAACCGAATCCGCGGTATTCGACGTCACGAAGTTGAAAATCGTACGGACATTCTGATCCGGAGCGGTTCAGCGCAAGGTGACCTGACGGTTGGCCAGCCCCGAGCGGGCCGCCCGCTCCTGCGACGACAGCGGCGCGTCGTCGCCCAATGCCTCGGCCAGCGACTCCGCGAATGCCGCCGCCGGCTCCTCCAGGACGGCCGCTCCGGTGCCGGGCGCGAGGTCCCACACCGGCGCGAGCAGGCCGTAGGCCCGGAACATCCCCACCAGCCGTGAGCCTTCCACCAACCGGTCCCGGCCCGCGGCGTGCAGCCGCGACAGCGCGTTGAGCAGGGCGTCCTCGTCGTGCGGCAGGACCCAGCGAAGGTGTTCCTTGGTCCCGACGTCGGTCCAGTACGCCGCTTCGACCGAGCTCAGCCGGGAGGTCGGCGTCGCAGCGGCGTCGGCCTGCTCCAGGGCCGCCTGCAGCTCAGGAGAGTCCTCGACATCGGACACCCAGAACCCGAAGCCGTCGTGGACGGTCACGGTCAGGTCCCCCTCCGCGACCAGGTCCTGCAGCCGCGGGCCGACACCGGGCGGGTCGGTGAGACCGACGACGCCAGGCTCGGCCACCAGGGCGCGTTCGAGCACGGCCGCCAGGTCGCGCGACGGGTCGCCGAACTGGTGCCGCACCTGCAGCGCCAGCCAGATCTCCCCGGAGTCACGCACCATCGCCGGCGCAGCACCCGGCAGCAGGGTGCACAGCTGCACCGTCGGTCCGTCCCGGAGCGCCAGGGACGCGGTCGCGGAGGGCACCAGGTCGCGCATCGCGATCACGTCGCACTCCGAGGGCAGCCCGGCGAACGGGCGGGCGACGTAGGCCGTGGCGGCCCCGCCCGGCGCCCCGTGACAGTGCTTGTAACGCTTGCCGGATCCGCACGGGCACGGCCGGCGCGGACCCACCTCTCCGGCGGCAGGCGCGGTGGCGACGGCCCCGGCCTCGCGGGTCTTGGAGCGTGAACGTTTCCCCATGGGCGCCAAACCTACTGGGGCGGGCCGTCCAACAGCTCCAACAGGTACGCCGGCCGGTCGCTGATCACCGCCTTCACCCCGAGGTCGAGACAGGTCTGCAGCTGTTCTGCCGTGTTGACCGTCCACACGTGCAGGTCGTGGCCGCTGTCCCCCAGCCGCCGGGCGAGCCGAGGATGCTCCTCCAGAAGTGCGATCCCGGGCCCGAGGATCCAGTCCCGACCGACGACCTTCTCCAGCATCGCCCAGGCGCTCTTGCGCGAGAGCAGCATCACTAGGGGCAGCCCCGGAGTGAGCCCGCCCATCCGCTGCAAGGCCGTGTAGGAGAAGCTCATCACCCGCACCGGCGCGCCCTCCTGGTGCCAGCCGAAGTGCCGCAACTGCTCGGCCAGGCGGCGCTCGACCAGGCCGCCGTACCGGGTCGGGTGCTTGGTCTCGATCGCCAGCTCCACCCGGCGGTCGAGGTCGGCCACCGTCTCCAGCAGCCTCCGGAGCGTGAGCACCTTGCCGGCCTCGGCGTCCGGCTCGGGCGCCTCGTCGTCGAGCTCGGCCCAGGGGTTCTTCCAGGCCGCGAAGTCCAGACTGTCGAGCTCGGCCAGGTGCATCGTCGAGACCACGCCGGGATGCAGAGCCGTGCGCCGCAGGTCACGGTCGTGCACACAGACCAGGTGTCCGTCGGCGGTGAGCCGGACGTCGCACTCCAGCCCCTCAGCTCCCTGGTTCAGGGCCTCGAGGTAGGCGCCCAGCGTGTGCTCGGCGTTCTCGTGGCTGGCGCCGCGGTGAGCCACCACCTGCGGCCGAGTGCTCGCCGTCACGGCAACATTGTGCACCAGCGAGGGCGGCTGGGGCGGGAGGTCGCCCAATTCGTCGATGATACCCCCTAGGGTATACAGTTCCAGGGTTCCCGAGTGCCCACCCGAGGAGTGACCATGATCCGCCGCCTCACCGCTCTGCTTGCCGCTGCCGTGTTCTCGGCCGGTCTCGCCGGGTGCGCATCGGCCACCGACCAGGCCGTGAGCGTCTCCGCGGGCCCCACGGCCAGTGCCGCGCCCGAGGCCGGAGCCGAGCTCTCGCCCGGCGACTTCGCGGAGGCACTCAAGCGGCCAGGCACCCTGATCCTCGACGTCCGGACTCCGGCGGAGTTCGCCGAGGGCCACCTGCGGGGGGCGCTCAACCTGGACGTCGAGGACCCCTCGTTCGCGCAGCAGGCCGCCACCCTCGACCCGGCTGGCAGCTACGCGATCTACTGCCGCAGCGGCAACCGCTCCGGCGTGGCCGTGGACTACCTCGCCGGTCAGGGCTTCACCTCGATCTACCACCTGGGCGGAGGGATCTCGGCCTGGGATGCCGCCGGCGGCGAGATCGTCACCGGCTGACCTCGGCTACAGGTCCTTGTAGAGCCCGCGCAGCACCATGTCGGTGTAGCTGACGATGCCGACGATCTCGCCGTCCTCCACCACCGGAGCCCGCGAGAGGCCGTACCTGTCGAAGAGGCGGGCGGCATAGCGGATGTCCATGTCGGGATCGACCGAGAGCACCGGCTTGGACATGATCTCGTAGACGTTGACCCGTTCCGGCGCCCGGTCCTTCGCCAGCACCTCACGGGCGATGTCGGAGATCAGCACCACGCCGTACTCGTCGCCCTCGTGGCGCTTGTCGACGATGAGCGCCTTGGTCTCGACGTGCTTCATCCTTCTCAGCGCCTCCGCGACCGTGACCAGCCCGTCGACCAGGTCGACATTCGGCTTCATCACGTCACGGACCTTCACCACGATGCGGTGCTCGCTCACAGCTCCTCCTCCACCACGTCTTCGAGCCTCTTGGCCTGCAGCAACACCCCGACAGCGTCCTCCACGTCGACCTGGAACGCGATGCCGCGACCAGGATGTCGGTCGAACCCGCCCGCGTCCGCGACCGCCTCCAGGATCCGGCGGCTCAGGTGCTGCTCCACCAGCAGCAGGATCACGTCGCGTCGCGCGTCGAGGTCGAGGCCGAAGAAGGTGCGCTGGGGCTCCAGGCCCTCGCCCCGAGCCTGGCTGAGCACGGTCGACCCGGTGGCACCGCCCTTGCGGGCAACCCGGAGCAGCTCGGCGGTGTCGGCGTCCTCGACGACCACGATGATCAGTTTGAAGTGCACGCTAGGCCTCCTGCCGGACGTGGGGGGTCCGACGGCGCATCCGGGCACCCACCTGGGCGTAGCCCATGACCGTCATCATAGGAAACAGGCTGGCGAAGGCGATCAACCCGAAGCCGTCGAGCGCCGGGCTGCGCCCTGGAATGGTGCTGGCCAGGCCCAGCCCGAGGGCGGCCACCAGGGGCACCGTCACCGTCGAGGTGGTCACTCCCCCGGTGTCGAACGCCAGGGCCAAGATGGCCTTCGGCGCCATCGTCGCCTGCACCAGGACCACGATGTACCCCGCGATGATGTACGCCGCCAGCGGGGTCCCCGTCACGATCCGGAAGCAGCCGACCCCGATCCCGATCGCGACCCCCACGGCCACCGCGATCCGCAGCCCCCAAGAGCTGATCGTGCCCCCGGAGACCTCGGCGGCCTTGAGAGACACCGCGATCAGGGCCGGCTCGGCGATGGTCGTGGCGAAGCCGATGGCGACACCGAAGACGTAGACCCAGCCGTAGTCACTCCAGTGCACGGCACCGGAGGCTCCGGCGGCGGCAGTCAGCTGGTCGGCCATCAGGCGGCCGAGGGGGAACAGCGCCTCGGCCAGGCCGGCCAGGAACAGCGCCATCCCCAGCACGACCATGGCGAACCCGGCCAGCACCTCGCCCAGCCGCGCCACCGGGCGGCGCAGAAGCACCACCTGGAAGAAGCCCAAAAGGGCGGCGATCGGCAGCACGGCGATGACGGTGTCTCGAAGCGCCTCGACGATCAGCTCCGCCAGCGCGGTCATATCAGCGTCCCGTAGATCATCACGAACACGATCGGCGTCAACGAGGCGAACGCGATCAGCCCGAATCCGTCCACGAGCGGACTTCGACCCTTCACGGCGGCGGCCAACCCGACACCGAGGGCCGTGACCAGCGGCACCGTGACGGTGGAGGTGGTGACGCCTCCGGAGTCGTAGGCGATGCCGATGATGTTGGCCGGCGCGACCCACGTCATCAGCACGACCCCGGTATAGCCACCGATGATGAGCCACAGGATCGGCCAGCCGCGGATGATGCGGATCACGCCGATCACGATCGCCGTGCCGACGGAGAGGGCGACGGTCAGCCGCAAACCGGTCGCGTAGCGGCTGCGGGCCGCGGCGGTGTCAGCGATGACGCCGTCGGACGCCGCCACCTGAGCCGCCTCCTTCGCGATGGCGATCAGCGCCGGCTCGGCGACCGTGGTGCTGAAGCCCAGCGCGAACGCGAAGATCATCAGCCACCAGATGCTGCCGCGCCGGGCTAGGCCGGTCGCCATCAGCTCACCCAGTGGGAAGAGCCCCAGCTTCAGTCCACGCACGAACAGGGCAAGGCCGAGGACGACCGCCACCCCACCCACGAGGATCCGGTCGAAGCCGGGGAGGGGCTGGCGCAGCACCGCGAGCTGGAAGAAGGCCACCACCAGCACGATCGGGGTCACGTCGCGCACGCTCTCGCGCAGGTCGGCCAGCAGCGTTGCCAGAGGTCCCGCGCCGGCGCTCCTCCCGGCGCTCCTGAAGGCGCTCCTGCAGGCGTTCCTGCAGGCGGGGACCGTGGTCCTGCTCCCGGACGCGAGCCACACGCTCCTCCTCGCGTCGTGGGGCTGTGCCCCGCACTATGCCAGCCGGGCACATCCCGAGGCCGGATCAGGGCACTCTGGCGCCATGACGCTTGCCCACAGCCTGCTCCATGACGCCTTCGGCCGCGTCCACGACGATCTGCCTGACGTCGTCGAGGGACTCCACCGCGACGACCTGCGCTGGCAGCCGGATCCTGACGCCAACTCGATCGGCTGGCTGGTCTGGCACCTCGCCCGCGTTCAGGACGACCATCTCGCGGGCCTCGGCGAGGTCGACCAGGTCTGGACCAGCCAGGGGTACGCCGATCGGTTCGACCTGCCGTATCCGCCCGAGGCCCACGGCTACGGCCACACCGCTGACGACGTCGCCGCGTTCGATGTCGACGGGCCCGCCCTGCTGACGGAGTACCACCACGCCGTCCACCAGCTCACGCTGCGGGTGCTCGACGCCCTCCCCGACGAGGGTTATCCACGCATCGTGGACTCCCGGTGGGACCCGCCCGTCACCGCCGCGGTGCGACTGATCTCCGTCGTCAACGACATCACCCAGCACCTCGGGCAGGCGGCGTACGTGCGGGGGCTGCTGGACCGCAGATAGCAGCCCGGCCAGACCACCGCTGCTCGCTGTTGCCGCCGATGAATCGGGGCGGCACGATGTGAGAGTGCACCTTCACCTCCACAACATCACCTTCGACTGCGCGGACGCCTCCGCGCTGGCGCGCTTCTGGTCGCACCTGACCGGCTGGCACCTCTACTACGACGACGACCCGGAGGTGGTGGTCGCGCCGAACTACCCCTACGCGGGCACCGGCTTCCTGTTCATCCCCGTGCCGGAGGGTAAGTCCGCCAAGAACCGTGTCCACCTGGACCTGCAACCCGAGGGCATGACTCGCGACGAGGCCGTCGTCCAGGCGATGGCGCTCGGCGCCGCCGTGCTGGAGGATCACCGGGCGAAAGACGGCAGCGGCTGGGTGACGATGGCCGACCCCGAGGGCAACGAGTTCTGTCTGGAGCGCTCCGAACGCGAACGGGGACCCGCACAACCCGGGGCCTTCCGGATCGGGTAGCGCTCAGGCGCGACCGTAGATCAGCACGGAGTAGGGCGCGATCGTGACGACCCCGCGCGCCGGCAGGCCGTCGTACTTGCCCTCGACCGCGTGGACGTCGGCGCTCGCGGTGTCGGCGAAGTCGGGGCTGTAGACCTCTGCGTCGCTGTTCAGCAGCAGCCTCCAGGCCCCGGCCGCCGGCAGCCCGACGACGTAGTCGTCCAGCAGCTGATGGCTGAGGTTCATCATCACCACGACGTCGTCGCCCGGCCCGCCCTCGGCCCAGCGGTGGAAGGCCACCACGTGGTCCGGGTCGTTGGCGTGGAAGACGTCGAGGTGCTGACCGGTGAGCCCGCGCGAGAGCCCGTCGGTGTTGCGGCGCAGGTGGATCAGGTCGCGGAAGAGACGGACGATGCCGGCGAAGCTCTCGTCCTGGTCCCAGTCGAGGGGAACGTTGTCGCGGAACCACGCCCCCTGCAGGAACTCCTGGCCCTGGAAGATCATCGGGATCCCCGGGGCGGTGAACACCAGGGCAGCGCCGAGGGTGGAGCGCTTCTGCGCGTGCCACCCCGTCGGGTCGTCGGAGTTGACCTCGTAGGGCACTCTTGCCCGGCCGTTGGCGACCTCGTCGTGGGACTCGGTGTAGACCACCCGCTGGAAGGCGTCGTCGTTGTACCGCGCCTCGAGCGCCACCTTGAGGGCGGCGATGGACCGGTCCTGGTCGTCGGAGGCGATCACGATCTGCCGCACCGGGTGCACGAACGCGCCGTCCCACTGCGCGTGGAACGCCGCTCCGTCGTCGGAGGTGGCGCTGATCCGCGGGTCCTGCTGCATGTCCTCGGCGATGCTGATCGCGCCGGGGAACTGCTCGCGCAGGCTGAGGTTCACCCAGCGCATCAGCTCCCAGCCCTCGGGCAGGTCGTAGCCGGAGCCGTGCACGCTGCGGATGTAGGGCGTCATGTCGAAGCGCAGCCCGTCGAGGTGGTAGTCGTGCAGCCACGACATCGCGTTGTCGTGGAGGTAGCGACGCACCTCCTCGCGGCCGTAGTCCGGCCGGGTGTCCCCCCAGGGAGTCTGGGAGCGGTCGTCGTTGTAGAAGTAGATCCCGCCCTTGTCGTGCTCGCTCCACCCGTCGAAGCGCCAGAGGTCGAGGTCGCTCGGGCCGAAGTGGTTGTAGACGATGTCGAGAATCACCGCGATCCCGCGCTTGTGAGCCTCACGGACGAACGTCTTGAACGCCTCCGGGCCGCCGTACGACGACTCCACGGCGAAGATGTGGGACGGGTTGTAGCCCCAGGACAGGTCTCCTGCGAACTCCATCAGCGGCATGATCTGGACGGCGTTGACGCCGAGCCGGACCAGGTGGTCGAGCTTGTCCCCGACCAGCTTCAGGGTGCCCGGGCGGTCGGGGTCCTCACGGTAGAACGATCCGATGTGCAGCTCGTAGACCACCAGCTCGTGGTGTGGCGGGACGACCGGCGCGTCGTCCTTCCAGTCGAAGTCGGCGTGGTCGAGGATCACGCCGTTGCCGACCGAGCTGGTCACCTGGCGGGCGTAGGGGTCGATCTTGGACAGGACGCCGGCGGGTGTGGTGAGGCTGAAGCGGTACTCCTGGCCGACCCGGGCCTTGGCCGCCACCCCGAACCAGTAGCCGTTGCCCTCGTGGGTGAGCGGAGTGGCCAGCGCCTTCCACTTGTTCCAGTCGCCGACGACGTGGACGCCCTCGGCGTGGGGGGCCCAGACGCGGAAAGCGACGCCCTTGTCCTGCGGGAGTGCCCCCATGCCCTCGACGTACGCCGGCGTCCGGCGGCCCATATTCAGCATCCGATCACCGTAAGGCTCACGCCTAGGCGGAGGCAATCGGGGTGCCTACTCCTCCCAGGCGGCCAGCGTGTCGAGGTAGCTCTGGCGCACCCGGGTGACCTGCCGGTCCAGGCCCTTGAGGGTCCAGCGCGAGGTGTCGACCGGCGGCAGCACCGACACCTGGACCGTCCCCGGGGTGATCAGCAGCGAGTGCGCCGGCATCACCGTGCCGGCGTTGCGGATCACGATCGGGACGATCGGGACCTTGGCCTGCAGGGCCAGGTGGAACGCGCCCTTCTTGAACGGCAGCAGCTTCGGCGTCGGCGAGCGGGTCCCCTCGGGGGCGATCACGAGCGACTTGCCGTCGCGCAGCGCCTCCACCGCCGGGCCCAGCGCCGCACGCGCCTGCGCAACGTCGGACCGGTCGACGTACGCCACGTCGGCGAGCCAGCCCATCGCGGCGAAGGTCGGGTCCTTCGACAGTTCCTTCTTCGCCACCGCAGTGAAGTCGCGGCGCAGCAGGGCCGCCAGGATCGCCACGTCGAGCTGGCTCTGGTGGTTGAACAAGAACACCGCGGGCCGGGCCTTCCAGAGGTTCTCCTGCCCCTGCACGTCCAGGTCGACCCCAGCGGCGGCCAACGACAGCTCCGAGCCGACCGCGGCAGCGACGGACAGCGCCGTGGCGCGGTCGCGGTTGAGCAGACCCATGCCGAGCCCGGCCGCGACGCCGATCCCCAGACCGGCGAACGAGGCGACCGATCGGACGACGTTGACCGGGGTCAGTCGCCGGGCGCGCTCCAGCCGGTGGACGGGCCAGCCCCGCTCCTCGGCCTCCCGGGCCAGCCCGCTGTCGGGGTTGAGCGGTCGCGGACGCCCCACGGTCTCGAGGTAGTCCACGTCTTCGGCGCCGTTGCCGTAGGCGTACGACGCCGCCAGGTCCACGCCCTGCTCGGCGGCGAACTCGCGCACCGCCTGGGCCTTGCCTGCTCCCCACAGGATGGGACCCCGCACCCGCCCGGTGAGGATGCCGTCCTCGTCCTCGATCTCGGTCACCAGGATGTGGGGGATGTCGAGGTCGGCGGCCGCCGAGGCCGCCTGGAACCTGGTCGCGGACGAGGCCAGCGCGACCGTGTGCCCGGCGCGCAGGTGCGCGAGCACCAGCCGGCGCGAGTCGGGGAAGACCTTGGCAGCGATGCGGGAGCGCCACAGCTCCTGAGCGAACCGGTCGAGCTCGGCGACCTCACGCCCCGCCAGCGCCTCGAGGGCGACCTCCACCAACCGGGTCACGTCGTGGCCGCGACCCTTCATGTTGAAGACCTCGACCAGCGTGCCGAACAGCTCGGCGATCCCGACCTCGCCGCTGGTCAGCCGCTCGCGAAAGTAGATCGTGGCGGAGTAGCCATCGATCAGGGTGCCGTCGAAGTCGAAGAAGGCCCCGACCTCGGGGCCCTGGGGCCCGTCGGCGATCTCGGCCAGCAGGTTGTCGATGTCAGCCATGCTCACGCCTCCTTCGCCAGCGACCCGAGTCCGCCCAGCGCCACCTTGCGGATCACGCCGACCGTGCGTGCGGCCTCGGCCAGCTCCGCCGCGAACGCGAGCCTCTCCTCGCGCAGCTCGTCTCCGCCCGGGCCGAGCAGCCCACGGTTGTCGGCCAGCCTGAGCGCTCCGCTCATCACGTCCTTGCTGATCGACTCGGGGCTGTGCAGCCGCTGCTGCAGCATCCGCTGACGGGCAACCCCCAGGCATTCCTTGATCAGCGCATCCGAGTCGAGCGGGGCCGCGGGCTCACGGTCGGCGAGTCGTTCGGCGACGACGGCGTACGCCTCGAGGAAGGGACCGATCACCCGGTGCGCGATCAGGACGCGGGAGTCCTTCAGGACTTCGGTCACGTCGTCCAGGGTGCCGACGCCCTCCTCCCAGTCGGGCTTGACCATGACCACCTCGGCGCCGAGGGCCTCGGAGAACGCGCGCTTGGTCGGGAAGAAGAACTCGTACTTCAGCAGGTCGCGCAGCGCGAGGGCGTGCGTCCACATCGCGCGGGTCAGGTTGCTGGCACGCTCCTCGGCCGCGCACACCGCGGCCACCTCCACGATGGCGCGGTTGATGAAGAAGTGGGTGACCGTGTTGCGGTAGAACGCCGCCTCGTGCTGACGGTTCGGCGCGATCGCGTAGACCGGCTCGAGGCCGCCGGCGTACTCCTCGACGACCCCTTCGCGCACCAGCGTGCGGAGGGCCTTGGACAGCCCCGCCGGACGCGCCAGGTCGACGTCGGACGTCAGCGGCAGGCCGCGGTGGCGGACGGACTCGACCAGGGGCTCGATGACGGTGAGGGTCTCGGCGAGGGTCAGCGCCCGCCCGTCGTTGTCGAGCAGCCCGAACGTCACCAACGCCGACGGCGTGATCGGGGTGGCGTCGTTGATCCGGTGGGCCACTTCGAACGCCACCCGCGGCACGACCGCGGTCGGGTCGGCCGACCCGGCCCGCTCCTGCGCCTCGTCGAGCACCGAGCGAAGTGACAGCGGTGCCCCGAAGCGCAGGTGGGCCCGCCCGCGCAGCCGCGACTGGGCCCGAGCGAAGCCCACCAGCCAGCGCAGGCTTTCCGGGGTCTTCGCTCCGCCCGACTCCTCATGGGACAGCGCCTCGACCTCGGCCTGCTGGTCATAGACGATCGCCACCGGCACCAACAGCACGTCGTCGGCGCCGGCACCCTCGGCCGCGAACGCGTCGACGAGGTAGCGCAGCACACCCATCTTGGGCGGGCGCAGCTTGCCGGTGCGGGTGCGGCCGCCTTCGAAGTACCACTCCAGGTTGGCGTGGTGGCGCAGCAGATAGCCGAAGTAGAGCCGCATCATCGCGGGGTACACCGGGTCGTCGCGCGTGGAGCGACGGATGAAGATCAGCCCGCTGCGCCGGCCCAGCTCCGACATCGGCCACATCGCCAGGTTGATGCCGCCGAGGATGTGGTTGGGCTCGAACCCGCGGGGGGCCAGCGCCGTGCGCAGCACCAACGGATCCAGGTAGGACCGGTGGTTGGGCAGGAAGACCAGCGAGTGCGTCTGGCTGAGCTTTGCCAGCTCGGCGAGCCCGGTGGTCTGGGCGTCCACGATGTAGGAGCGGGTGAACCATTTCCCCATCCGGTCCCAGGCCTGGGTCGCCTGCGGTCCGACCTCGGCGACCATCTCATCGAGGCAGTCCGCGGCGTCGCGGCGTACGTCGTCGCCGGTGCGGCCGGTCTTGGCGACCAGCGCGTCGACCGACTCCTGGAACTGCGACGACGTCAGGATCGCCCGGACGGGTTCACGCGGTTCACGTTGTTTGAGGGCCACGGCGCCAGCCTAGTGCCGCTCCGCCGCCAGGACGGCTCGACCGGGACCGGGCTACGACGACGGGTCGGGAGCGTCGACGCCGAGATGGGCCTCGTAGGACCGGGGATCCTCCAACGGCTCGACGTGCAGCGAGACGTCCAGGTACTCGATCGCCTCGTGCAGCGCCTGCTCCAGCTCCTCGACCAGGTCGTGGCCGCGCTGCACCGTCCAGTCGCCGGGCACCAGCATGTGCAGGCTGAGGAAGCTGCGGTGGCCGGCCTCGCGAGTGCGTACGGCGTGGAACCGCACCTCCGCGCAGGCGAAACCCGCCAGCACCCCGTCCACCGCGGCCTGCGTCTCGGCGTCGACGGCCTTGTCCAGGAGTCCGCCGACCGAGGTCGAGATCAGATGCCAGCCGGTCCGGACGATGTTGAGCCCGACCAGCAGCGCGACGATCGGGTCGAGCCGCAGCCAGCCGGTCAGCGCGACCAGGAGCACGCCGACGACCACCCCGGCCGACGTCCACACGTCGGTCAACAGGTGCTTCCCGTCGGCCTCCAACGTGATGGAGCGGTTCGCCCGCCCCGCGCGCAACAGCACCAGCGCTACCGCACCGTTGATCAGGGAGGCGACGACCGAGATCCCGAGACCGAACCCGACGTTCTCCAGGGCCATCGGGTGGATCAGCCGCTCGACGGCGGTGCCGACGATGTAGATGGCGGCCACGAAGATCATCCCGCCCTCGACGACGGCGGAGAGGTACTCCGCCTTGGTGTGGCCGAAGGGGTGGGTGTCGTCGGCCGGGCGTGCCGCCACGGTGAGTGCGACCAGGGCCACCACGGCGGCGACCAGGTTGACCACGGACTCGGCCGCGTCCGAGAGCAGCCCCACCGATCCGGTGATCCACCACGCGCCGAACTTCAGCGCGATCGTGGCGACCGCAGCCGCGATCGACAGCCAGGCGAAGCGGGTCAGGCTGTCGCGCTGGGTCACGCTTCCACTCTTGCATGTGCGCTGGGGGACCTCTGCTTCATCTAGGTCTCTTGATGAAGCGTCACTTCTGTAGGTGTGTACGCCTTGAGAAGTGGCGCTTCATCTAGGTACCCAGATGAGGCTGTGAAACGCCGCCCCCACGCCGGCCCCCAGCCAAGGCCACCCGGGAGCTCCTGACGATGCCGCCCGAGTAGGGCTCGCGTGGCAGAATCGGGGCACCTGATGCAAGGAGCGCGTGTGAGCGGGAACACCGTCTACCGGTTCGGCAACTCAGCGGTCCTCTCCGTGACGGCGCTGGATGCCCCCGAGGTCGTCACCTCGGACTACTTCGACGAGCTGCTGGCCCCCACCCTGAAGCGGCTCGACGTTCGCCCGGGCATGCTCCAGCAGCTGGCCGGGATCGAGGAGCGGCGCTGGTGGCCCGAGGGCACCGAGTTCTCCGACGCGGCAGCGCGGGCCGGGGCGCTCGCCCTGGCCGAGGCCGGAATCGGCGCCGAGAAGATCGGGCTTCTCATCGACAGCTCGGTCTGCCGTGCCCGACTCGAGCCCTCGGCCGCGGTCGCGGTCCACCATGCCCTGGACCTGCCCAGCAACTGCCTGAACTTCGACCTCTCCAATGCGTGCCTGGGGTTCGTCAACGGCATGCAGCTGGCGGCGATGATGATCGAGTCCGGACAGATCGAGTACGCCCTGATCGTCGACGGCGAGGGCAGCCGCACGGTCCAGGAGCGCACCCTGGCGCGGCTGCAGTCGGAGACGACCACCGTCGACGACCTGTTCGCCAACTTCGCCACGCTCACCCTCGGCTCCGGGGCCGCGGGCATGGTCATGGGTCCGGCGGACCGGCACCCCGAGGGGCACGCCTTCGTCGGCGGCGTCGGTCGTGCGGCCACCGAGCACCACCTGCTGTGCCTGGGCGACATGGAGCGCATGGTCACCGACAGCAAGGGCCTCCTGCTCGCCGGTCTCGACGTGGCCGAAGCCGCGTGGAAGGCCGCCCAGGAGGACTTCGACTGGGACGACGTCCAGCACTTCATCATGCATCAGGTCTCCACGGTGCACTGCGAGGCGATGCTCGGCCGGCTCGGCCTCGACCCCGCCAAGGCGCCGCTGACGTTCCCGACCCGGGGCAACATCGGCCCGGCGGCCATCCCGATCACGCTCGCGATGCACCAGGACAAGATCCACCGCGGCGACCGCGTCATCCTGCTGGGCATGGGCTCCGGGATCAACGCGGCTGCAGCCGAGATCCGCTGGTGAGCCTCCCGCCCGCCGGGTTGAGCGGGTTGGAGCAGCGCTGGTCCCGCGAGGTAGCCGCGGTCGACTCGACCGGCGTACGCCGCACTTGGCACGTCCTGGACTCCCACGCCGGGCTTCCGGACGACGCCCCCGCGCCGGTCGGGACGCTGTTGTGTGTCCATGGGAACCCGAGCTGGTCCTACCTGTGGCGCCGCGTCGTCGCAGCACCCCCGCCCGGCTGGCGAGTGGTGGCCGTCGACCACCTCGACATGGGCTTCTCCGAGCGCACCGGCACCCTGCGGCCGCTCGCGCAACGCGTCGACGACCTCGACTCCCTGACCGACGCCCTGGGGTTGACCGGCGCCCTGGGGTTGACCGGCGCCGCAGCCGGCGGCCCGATCATCACCGTCGCCCACGACTGGGGTGGTCCCATCTCGCTCGGCTGGGCACTGCGGCACGTCGACCGGCTGGCGGGCGTCGTGCTCTCCAACACCGCGGTCCACCAACCGGAGAACGCCACTGCCCCCAGCGTCATCCGGTTGGCCAGGCTGCCCGGGGTGCTGCCCGCGCTGACCGCACGGACCCGCAACTTCATCCGGGCCGGCCTGTTCATGTCCCGGCCGGTGCCACCGCCAGAGGTGCGCGCCGGCTACTACGCGCCGTACGCCGAAGCCGGCAGGCGGCGGGCGATCCAGGAGTTCGTGGCCGACATCCCGCTCGACGACGGCGCGACCAGTGCCGCGCGATTGGACGCGATCGCCGACGGGCTGGACGCGCTGGCGACGGTGCCGGTGCTGCTGCTGTGGGGTCCCCGCGACCCGGTGTTCTCCGACCTGTATCTCCGCGATCTGATCGGCCGGCTCCCGCACGCCGACGTTCACCGCTATGAGGGTTCCAGCCACTTCGTGCCGGAGGACGCCCCCACCTTCGCCAGCGACGTCGCGGCCTGGGTGAGCGCCCGAAGCCTCCTCGCCGACCGGGTTCCCGCGCCCGAGCCGCCCTTCGCACCGACGGCGCCCGGGCGTCCGCTGTGGGCCGGGATCCAAGAGCGCGCCGCCGACCCCGCGACCGCCGGCTCCCCCGCCGTGACCGAGCTCGGGCCTGAGGGGGTGGCGCGCTCGATCTCCTTCGCCGAGCTCGATCAGCGGGTCAACCTGGTCGCCGCCGGCCTCGCCGCGAGCGGCATCGCTCCCGGGGCGCGGATCGCGTTGCTCGTCCCCCCCGGCGCCGACGTGACCGCCACGCTCTACGGCATCTGGCGGGCCGGTGCGATCGCCGTGGTGGTGGACGCCGGGCTCGGGATCAAGGGAATGCGGACCGCCCTGCGCAGCGCCGGGCCGGCCTACCTGATCGGCGTACCCAAGGGTCTCGCTGCCGCCAGGCTGATGGCCACCGGTGCGCAGCTGATCTCGGTCGGCCCGATGCCCGCGACCGCGCGCCGGGGTCTCGGCGTCAGCGGCAGCCTGGAGGAGATCGAGGCCCTGGGCGCGGACAGGCCCGTCCCGCAGCCGCCGAGCGACGACGACCCGGCCGCCATCGCGTTCACCTCCGGGGCCACCGGGCCGGCCAAGGGTGTGCTCTATCTGCACCGTCAGCTGCAGGCCCAGCGCGACGAGCTGGCCGCGCTCTACTCGATCACCGTCGACGACCGGCTGGTGGCGGCGTTCGGGCCGTTCGCCCTCTTCGGGGCGGCCCTGGGCATCCCCGCGGCCGTTCCCGACATGGACCTCACCTCTCCGCGCACCCTCACCGCCAAGGCGATGGGCGACGCGGCGGCGGCGGTCAACGCCACGCTGGTCTTCGCCTCCCCTGCTGCGCTGGCGAACGTCGTGCGCACGGCCGACTCTCTGGACGCACCAGCCCGACGGGCACTGGCCCGGGTCCGGATGCTGCTGTCCACGGGAGCCCCGGTGCCGGCCGAGCTGTTGCGGGCCATGCTCGCGCTTGTGCCCGCCGCCGAGGCGCACGCGCCGTACGGCATGACCGAGGTGCTGCCGGTCGCCGACATCGACCTGCCGGGGCTGGACGATGCCGGGCCCGGCAACGGCGTCTGCGTGGGTCGTCCGGTGCCGGGCGCCACGGTCGAGATCGCGCCGCTCGACCACGGCGGAGCGCCCAGCGGGGCACGCACGACGACGCCGGAGGTGACTGGCGAGGTGTGCGTGCGAGCCGGGCACGTCAAGCAGCGCTACGACCGGCTCTGGGTGACCGAGCACGCGGCCACCCCCGAGGACGGCTGGCACCGGACCGGCGACGTCGGCCACTTCGACGCCGACGGCCGGCTGTGGATCGAGGGCCGGCTCGGGCATGTGATCGGCACCGCCGAGGGTCCGATCACGCCGGTCGGGATCGAGCGGCGGGCCGAGTCGGTGGCACCAGTACGCCGCGCGGCCGCGGTCGGCGTCGGACCTTCCGGCACCGCCCAGGTCGTCGTGGTCGTCGAGACCGACGACCAGCGTTCGGGGCTGGCTCCGCCCGAGCTGCGCGACACCGTCCGGGCGGCGGTCGGCGAGGTGGAGACGGGCATCGCGGCCGTGCTGACGATCGACGACTTGCCGGTGGACATCCGGCACAACTCCAAGATCGACCGGATCGCCGTGGGGCGCTGGGCCGAGCGCGTCCTCGACGGGCGCCGGCCGGGCACGCCGTGAGGCCCGGATGAAGGTGCTCGTCACCGGCGGCAGCAGCCTGCTGGGGGCGGGAGTCGTTCGCGCGCTCGTCGCGCGGGGTGACGAGGTCGTCGTCCTGCAGCGGCGGCCGAGCGCTGTCGCCGCCGAGCTGGGCGTGCCCGAGGTGCTCGGCGACGTCACCGACACGGTCGCGGTGGACCGGGCCGTCGCCGGCGCCGGCGCCGTGATCCACGTCGCAGCGCGGGTCGGCGTGGTCGGCACGGCCGCGCAGTTCCACGACACGAACGTGATCGGCACCCGCACCCTGCTGGACGCCGCCAGGGTCCACGGGGTCGCGAGGTTCGTCTTCCTCTCCTCGCCCTCCGTGGCGCACTCGGGCTCGGCGCTGGTCGGCAGTGCCGCCGACCCGGCCGACCCGCAGCGGAGCAAGGGCCACTACTCCCGCAGCAAGGCCCAGGCAGAGCTCGACGTGCTGGCCGCAGACGCAGCCGAGCTCGCGACCATCGCCCTCCGCCCGCACCTGATCTGGGGGCCCGGCGACACCCAGCTGGTCGGCCGCATCGTTGATCGCGCGCGCTCCGGCCGGCTGGCCCTGGTCGCCGGTGGGCGGGCGCTGATCGACACGACGTACGTCGACAACGCCATCGACGCCGTCGTGTGCGCGCTCGATCACGCGGAGGACGGGCACGGCCAGGCGTTCGTGGTGTCCAACGGGGAGCCGCGCACGGTGGCGGAGCTCTTCGAGCGGATCTGCGACGCCGCCGGTGCGCCCGCGCCACGGCACTCGGTCCCCCGCGCAGTGGCGTGGACAGGCGGCGCCGTGGCCGAAGGGCTCTGGCGGCTCGCCGGCCGATCCGATGACCCGCCGATGACCCGCTTCCTCGCGGGTCAGCTGGCCACGGCCCACTGGTTCGACCAGCGTCGGGTGCGCGAGGTGCTTGCCTGGTCGCCCCGCGTCAGCCTGGATGACGGGTTCGCCCGGCTCGCCGATCACCACCGAGCAGGCTGAGCGTCAGCCGTGAGCGCCCCGCTGCCCGGGCGGGGTGGCCGCGGCGAGCCGGGTCCGGATCGTGTCGGCATCGGCCGGTGTCGCCGACTCGGCGGTCCACAGCCCGGTGCCGGAGTGGTAGAGATCGCCGTACGCCGGGGTCTCGCGCTCGAAGCGCCAGCCCTCGCGCAGCTCGCCCGCGTCGACGGTGTCGTAGCCGAGGGTGTCGAACAGGGCGGCCACCTGCTGCTTGGCGGCCGCGTTGTCGCCGGCGATCGGGAGCGCTGACCGCTCCGGGCTCCCGGACGGGCGAGCCAGCATGCCCAGGTGGCCCCAGAAGATGTTGTTGAACGCCTTGACGACGTGGGACGTCGGCAGCTGGCGCTGCAGCAGCTCGCTCGTGGTGACCGAACCGTCCTCGAGCTCGGCGATCTCACCGTCGCGCTGGGCGTAGTAGTTGCTGGTGTCGATCACGGTCTTGCCGGCCAGGGCGGCCACCGGCAGGCTCGCGATCGAACGCAGTGGGATGGACACCACCACCAGATCTCCCGCAGCCGCCGCCTCGGCGGCGTGCGCCGCGCGGGCTGGCGGGCCGAGCTCCTCCACCAGCTGCTGCAGGGTCTCGGGGCCTCGACTGTTGGCGACCACCACCTCGACACCGGCGGCCGTCGCCAGCCGCGCGAGGGTGCTGCCGATGTGTCCTGCTCCGATAAGGCCAAGGGTGGTCATGTCCTCACGGTAGTCCTGCCGCGGTCACCCGCGCTCGCGCAGGAACTTCCCGAAGTGGGGCACGGTGAAGGCGACGCTGCCGCGCTCGGCGGCGTACACCAGCCCCTTCTTGATCAGCCCGTCGCGGGCCGGGGAGAGGGATTGCGGCTTGCGTCCGAGGTGGCGTGCGACGTCAGCAGTGGGCACCGGGCCGTCATCGCGATCACCCGCGAGATCGGCCATCGCCGTCATGTAGTCGCGTTCGGCCGGGGTCGCGCGCTCGTAGCGGGCGCCGAAGAATCCCACCGCCAGCTCGGCCTCTGCCTCGGGCGCGGCTTCGTGGACGTCAGCGGCCGTGATCGGGGAGCCGACCGCGGCATCCCAGGTGACCTTGCCGTAGGCCTGGACGAAGTAGGGGTAGCCGTCGGTCAGCGCGTAGAGCGCGTCCAGCGCGTCCTGCTCGAACTCCGCCCCCTCGCTCGCAGCAGGGACCCGCCACGCGCGGTCGGCCATCTCGCGCGGGAGCCGGTCGACGGAGACGTAGCGGAAGAGGCGCTCGGCATACGACTTCGCGGACGCCAACGAGACCGGCAGGTGTGGCAGCCCCGCGCCGACCACCAGCACCGGTGCCGCCTGCTGGCTGATCTCGTGGACGACGGCACACACGGCGCCGAGCTCATCGACGCCGATGTCCTGCATCTCGTCGACGAACAGGGCCACGCCCACCCCGAGGTCTCCGGCCAATGCGCCGACGTCGGCGAACAGCTCGATCAGATCCAGCTCGAGGTCGCCCGAGTCGGCGCGTCCCCTGGTGGCCGCCACGTCGACCGGCGGGGTCCACCGCATCGCCTTGCGATCGGCCGGGCCGGCGCGCAGCGCGAATGCCTTGAGTACGCCGGCCACCTCGTCCACGCGGTCGGGGTCGCGATGACGGTGGGCCACCTCGCGCACGGCCGCGTGCACCGCCTGGGCCACCGGGACCCGGATCGACTGGTCCGGGCGGGCCTCGATCTTGCCGGTACCCCAGGCCCGGTTGACCGCCTGCGAGCGCAGCGCATTGAGCAGCACCGTCTTGCCGACCCCGCGCAGGCCGGACAGCACCATGCTCCGCTCGGGGCGGCCGGCTGCCACGCGCTCCAGGGTGACGTCGAACTGGTCGAGCTCCCGGTCGCGACCTGCCAGCTCGGGCGGCCGTTGCCCCGCCCCCGGCGCGTAGGGATTGCGGATCGGATCCATGTCGACCACCGTATCGACACATCTAACTGATTCCCTAGATTTCGCCGACGTCCGCGGCCGGCAGACCCACGCTCGGGCGTCCGGGAGGGTCAGACCGAGGAGATCCGGCGGCGCCCGGCGGCGGCGTACGCCGTGTCCAGGCCCTCGCGCAGCAGGTCGATGAAGTCCGGAACCTCGTCGACGGCCAGCCGGAACGACCCGACACAGACGTTCTCTCGCCACAGCGAGAGCACCACGATGTCGGACTCCGCGTGCCAGGAAACCCGCAGCGCGCGGTCACCCCCGCGGGCGTCGAAGAAGACCGACCCCGCCGCCGGTAGCGGACGGACAGGCTGCACCCCTCCATTGTGCGCCGTGGCTGGGAACGTGTCACTGCCTAGACTGATCCCGTGCCTGAGCTCCCCGAGGTGGAGGCGCTGGCCCAGGACCTCCAGGGCCGCCTCGCCGACCGCGCGATCGTGCGGGTCGACATCGCGGCGTTCAGTGCGCTGAAGACGTTCGACCCGCCGCTCTCAGCGCTCGAGGGCGCCGTGGTGGACGGCGTCACCCGGCACGGCAAGTTCCTCGACATCGCCGCCTCCGGCATCCACCTGGTCCTTCATCTGGCCCGCGCCGGATGGGTGCGGTGGCGCGACGAGGTCCCCGCCCTGCCGGCGCGCCCGAACACCAAGTCGCCACTGGCGGCTCGAGTGGTGCTCGACGACGGCTCGGGTCTCGACATCACCGAAGCCGGCACCAAGAAGAGCCTTGCCGTCTACGTCGTCCGCGACCCAGGCGACGTGCCGGGCATCGCCCGCCTCGGGCCCGACCCGCTGTCCGACGACTTCACGATCGACGTGCTCCAGACGATCCTGACCGACGCCGGCCGCGCCCAGATCAAGGGCGTGCTGCGTCATCAGGGCACCATCGCCGGCATCGGCAACGCCTACTCCGACGAGCTCCTGCACGCGGCAAAGATGTCGCCGTTCAAGCCCTCAAGCTCGCTGTCCGCCGAGGAGCTGCAGACGTTGTACGCCGCAGTCCGCGGCGTCCTCGGCGATGCCGTCGAGCGCTCCCGCGGGCTGGCTGCGGCCGACCTGAAGAAGGAGAAGAAGTCGAACCTCGCCGTCCACGGCCGCACCGGCCAGGCCTGCCCGGTCTGTGGCGACACCGTGCGCGAGGTTTCCTTCGCCGACTCGAGTCTGCAGTACTGCCCCACCTGTCAGACCGGCGGCAAGCCGCTGGCCGATCGCCGGCTGAGCCGGCTGCTCAAGTGATGCCCGGGTCGGCAGGTACTCTGCACGCGTGAGACAACCGACCGTGCCGACGCCCGGGCGGCAGCGCCTCGGATCCGCACGGTGGTGGTTCGCCGCCGCGCTCGTGGTCGGTCTCCTGGGCATGTCCGGGCTGACCCATCATGCGGACTCCTCGATGGCCGAGATGACCGGTATGACCGCCGCCGTCGCCGGCAGCCTGGCCCATCCGCTGGGTGCCGCTGCCGAGGTCGTCGCTGCTGAGGGCGTCGCTGCGGGGGGCGTCGCTGCTGAGGGCGTCGCTGCGGGGGGCCGGGCGTCGACCATGCTGTGTGCCTTCATGCTGGCCGTGGCGGGTGGAGGCTTCCTGCTGCGCAAGCACCGCCCTCGCCCGGCTGCCCGACGCCGCACCGGCGCCGACAGCAAGAGACTCTGGGCTGGCCTGCAGGCGGAGCTCCGGGCCGGGCGCCGCCGCAGCCGAGGAGCCGGTCCACCGGCGATCCTGGCCTTCTCTGTCGTGAGGTGCTGACCGGTCGCCTCCGCCGTCTCGACCCCGGGACGGCGGACACCGACGACCCTTCCGTTCCGAGCTTTCAGGAGATCCGATGACTCGACGTACCCTCACCACCCTCGGCAGCGCGCTGCTGAGCCTCTCCCTGCTCCTCACTGCGTGCGGCAGCACCGACGACCAGCCCACCGCTGGCACCAGCAGCGAGGCGCCCTCCGACACCGAGCACAACGACGCCGACGTCGCTTTCGGCAACGGCATGATCCCCCACCACGCCCAGGCCCTGGCCATGGTCGACCTCACCCGGGGGCGGCCGATGAGCGAGGACTTCGCCGCCCTGACCGAGCAGATCCGCACCGCCCAGGCACCCGAGATCGAGACGATGTCGGGGTGGCTCACCTCGTGGGGAGAGGACATCCCGGCCACCTCGCGCGACCATGTCAACGGCAGCGACGGCGACACAGGGGACACGGGCGACATGGGGGACATGGAAGGCATGGACGGCACGGACGAGATGCCGGGCATGATGTCGGAGGCCGACATGGGCTCGTTGGAAGCCAGCTCGGACGCGGAGTTCGAGAAGCTGTTCCTCGAGATGATGGTCCAACACCACGAGGGCGCCATCGAGATGGCCCAGCAGGAGCTTGACGAGGGGCGTTTCCAGCCGGCGCTCGACCTCGCTCAGGCCATCATCGACGGCCAGACGGCCGAGATCGAGCAGATGCAGGAAATGATGGGCAGCTGACCCGGCTCCTCACCCGCGAACGGCGCGAGCCCGCGCCGTACCCCCATCCCCACTGCCGCGGGTTTCCCGACACTAGTGCGGCGCTTGAGCACGGTGGAAGTGTCGGCAAACCCGCGGCAGTCGGGGAATGGACGGCGACCCCGGCTCCTGGTACGGCGCCGTCAGCCGGCGCTCACTCGCCCGCGAACGCCGCGGGCAGCGGCACCTCGCACAACGCCGGCAGCCCCGCCAGGTACTCGGCGCGCGGCATTTCGGTGACCCCCAGCGACGACAGGTGCGGGGTCGCCCATTGGACGTCGATGAGCCGCTGGTCGGCGTACTCGTCGCGGAGCAGGTCGACCAAGGCCACCAGCGCCACCTTCGACGCGTCGCGCTCGCGAAAGAACATCGACTCCCCGGCGAACAGCCCGCCGACGGCGATGCCGTAGAGCCCGCCCACGAGCTCGCCGTTGATCCAGGTCTCGACCGAGTGCGCCCACCCGAGGTGATAGAGCCGTCGGTACGCCGCCCGGATATCGTCGTCGATCCAACCGCCCGGCCGGGTCGGGTCGCCGCACTCCTGCAGGACCTGGTCGAAGGCGGAGTCGACCCGGACCTGCAGCCGCGAGGCCGAGCGGCGCAGCGACCGGCTGACCTTCAGGTCACCCACACGCAGCACGCCCCGGCGTGCCGGACAGAACCAGTACGGCGGCTGGCCGGGCCCGCCCGCGGGCATCGGGAACAACCCCTGGCGGTACGCCGAGAGCAGCGTGCCGGGCTCGAGGTCCGCCCCGATCGACACCAGGTCGTCGGACTCGTCCCACTGCGACGACGATCCGAAGTCCCAGGGCGTGGGAGACGGGGTCACGGGCACGCCCGCCAACCTAGCCCCAGGCCGGAGACTCCGGATCAACCGATCGGCCCCGCAAGGACCCCGACCGTAGGATGCGCCCATGAGCCTCAAGAGCACGGTCACCAACGGCCTGGCGCCACGGGTCGCCGAGGCCGCGCCGGGTCTCACCCATAGCTTCGTGCGCGAGGCGTTGCAGCGGGCGATCCACGGCGTGGGTCCGCTACCGCCGGCCGCGGCCGCCGCCGAGAAGCAGCTCGAGGAGCAGCGCGGCCACGTCGACCGGGGCGTGCACGAGGTGATCGAGAACCACGTCCGGTACGCCGGCGCGCAGGGCTTCGTGACCAACCTCGGCGGCCTGGTGACCGCCGCCGTCACCATCCCGGCCAACATCACCGGCCTGGCCCTGATCCAGTGCCGCATGGTCGCCGGCATCGCCCACCTGCGCGGCTACGATCTGGACGATGCCCGGGTCAAGAACGCCGTGCTCTCCTGCATCCTCGGCGAGGACCGGATCGACGACCTGGTCAAGGCCAAGAAGCTGCCGGCCCCGCCGATGGCGCTGGCCACGGCGCCGGCCCATGACCCCGAGCTCGACCGGCTGATCTCGGCCGAGGTGGCCTCCGACCTGATCTCACAAGTGGCCGGCAAGCGGCTGGTCATCACGGTCGGGCGGCGGGTCCCGCTGGTCGGCGGTCTGGTCGGCATGGGCGTCGACGGCTACGACACCTGGCGGGTCGGCCGCTACGCCGAGCGCGAGCTGCTGGCCCGTCCGCGGCGGTAGACCCCGAGCAGGCCGCGCCCGACCCGGCTGGCCTCGAGCCGGTTCACCACCTTGCCGCGCAGCCCCACCGCCTCACGGGCAGCGCGCAACTCGCCCTCCAGCCGCTCCTGCTCGCGGCGCAGCCGGGCGTTCTCCACCAGCAGCGCCCGGATCGAGTCGACGCCGGCGGCCGCGACCTGGCGTTCGCGGGGCCGGTCGGGGTCGGCGTACGACGTCGCGGGCGGACCGCCCAGCAGCTCGTCGAGATCGCCGACCACGTGGTAGCCACGCTCCCGGAGCTCCGCGACCCAGGTCCCTGACAGCTCGCCGGCCCACTCATGCACGTCCGGCGGGAGGGTCAGCCGCGGAGACGCTGTGCGCTGGGCGAGGGTCTGGTGCGCCAGCAGCTCGCGTACCAGCGGGCGATAGTCGGCCGGCGGCAGCACCTTGTTGGCCGCCCGGTTCACCCGTCGGATGAGCGTCGTCTCGGGGACGCCCAGGGACGGGTTGACCCGTTCGGTGCCGACTTCCAGGTCGAGCCGGGCCAGGCCGAACGTCTCGGCGAAGCGCGCCCAGAGCAGGTCGGGGTCCGCCCCCGGGGGCGGCACCGTGACCAGGTGGACCCGCTCCGGCGGCAGCTCTGGGGCCCAGCGAGCGATGATGTCGGGGAGTTCCTGGACGCTCCAGAACCAGCTTGCGATCCGCCCCTGACGGTCAGGGTCCTGGATCATCTCGAGGAAGCGCCCGTAGGGGACGGTGCTGCGGTGCTTGACGTTCTCCTGCCACTCGGCCGGGATCTGGCGAGCGAGGTCGCGCACCGACAGGATCAGGTGGATCTCGGCCTCGCCGAAGGACTCCACCGCGCGGACCGCTTGGGAGCGCGAAGCGGCGGCGAGGATCTCGTGGCTGACGACGGCGGTGCCGTTGGATCGGCGTACCCGCTCGGCGAGGCGGTCCCAGGCGCCGACCGCCTCGTGTTCGAGGCCGCCCCAGGGCAGCCGCATCAGGTCCAGCGCGGCCAGGAAGTGGGCGTCGAACCGGTGCGCGGGGTAGTGGATGCCGTGCAGGGCAAGGCGGCGGCGGTTGCGGAACAGCACGTCCTGGAGATGGGAGGTGCCGGTCTTGGGGGTGCCGACGTGGAGCAGGACCCGCTTGCTCACGCGCTCGCCTCCCCTGGTCGTCCGCCGGGACCGGGCAGCCCCTCCAACAGCACTGCGATGCCGAGGTCGAGCGCCCCGGCGACCGAGGGGATCGCCCCCGGAGCCTCGGCCGGCAGCACCTGGCGTGGATCCCCCACGACAGCGTAGTCACCGGACGACAGCATCTCCGCCAACCGACCCGCCTGCTCGGCGACCCAGTCCGCGTGCTCGGGGGGTACGCCGGGTGGCGGCCCCGGCGCGCCGGCCAGCCGCGGCCGCAGCACCTCGTCGAGCAACCTGGCCCGCCGATCGGGCGTCACCAGGACTCCGAGCACGGCCGCCACCCTGCGGCCGAGCTCGCCGGCATCGGCGGGGGGAGGCGGCGACGGCGCCGACAGCCTCAGCCGGGGCGCGACCCCCGCGGGGTCGAGTAGGACGGTGACCTTGTCCGCGCCCACGCGTTGGACCGAGCCCCCGACGATCCGGTCCAGGTCGATCCGGGGTGGCAGTCGACCCTTCTGCGCCATCCCGGACAGCCAGTCGCTCCAGGGCGGGGCCCCGGTCGAGAAGCACCGGGCCAGCCATAGGTCGGCGAGCAGCCGCGCGAGCGGTGCGGCGGCGACCACGACCGGGGACCGATCCCGGGCGGGCCGGCCACGACGAGCCAGCTCGGCGTTGAGCCGGTCGGCGACCAGCGGGTCCCCGACGACGTGGGGCCCCGACCGCCATGGCCAGGGGCGCCTCGACGTCAGCACCGGCGGTTGGTACGCCGCGAGGTCCTCGGCCAGCAGTGAGGTGACGATCCGCAGCAGCTCGCCGGCCGGCAACCGGGCTGGGTCGACCGGCTTCGGCCCGAAGCCGTCGTGGTCGGCGGCGCCGACCAGCCCGAGGTCGGGGCTGCCGCGGCCCGCAGGACGGGCGCCCAGGACCCGGCTGACCAGCCCGCCGCTCGGCCGGCCGGCCAGGTTGAGCCGCCGCAGCAGCTCCAGCTGTTGGGCACCGGGCACCGGGCCGCCCTGCTCGCCCGCACCCCGCCAGTCGATCCAGGGAGTCGTCCCGCCCGAGCGGAGGTGGGCCAGCCACCCCCAGGCGCGGTCGTGGCCGTCGGGAGGGTCCGCGGTCACCGCTTGCGCAGCCGGTCGGCGCCCTGGCGCACCAGGTGGGTCAGCTGGCGGTCGGGGTCGGGCCGGCGGGCGGCCTCCCGGGTCATGGCCTCCAGCGCGTCGAGGGCGGCCTCCAGGACCGGCTTGGCGCGGGCCCGGTCGGGGTTGCGCCACTTCTCGTCCTCCGGCGGACGCACGGGACGCAGGTCCTCGGGGTCGCCGATCACGTGCACGCCGCTGCCCTCCAGCCAGTCGATCCACAGTTGCGCCTGCTCGTCGGCCCAGCCGAACCGCTGGGGTGGCAGCCGGACGGGGAGGGACTCGCGGTTGACCAGCTCCCGCTGCGCGAGCAGGTCGCGGATCAACAGGTCGTAGCTCGCCTCCCGGCGGACCGAGCGCTCGAGGCGGGAGTTGAGCTGCCGGATCAGCTGGGTCTCGGCGATGCCGAGCGACGGGTTGGCCCGCTCGCTGTCGAGCGGCGCCCACGCGGGGTCGATCCCGAACGCCTCGCAGAACCGCAGCCACAAGATCTCACCCCGGCCGGTCGCCTGCCGCTTCGGCGGCACGGTGACGACGTGGATGTGGTCGGGCGCGAGGTGGTCGCCCCAGGTGCTCAGCACGGTGGGCAGGTCCAGCGCGCGGTAGAACCACGGCTTGCCCGTCTCGACCTTGTTCAGGAACCGACGGAAGGTCCATTTCCGGCCCTGCTTGATGCTCTCCTGCCACGCCGCCGGGAGCTGCCGGCCGAGATCGCGGGCGGAGTAGACGATGTGGACCTCACTGCCCTCGAGGTCGTTCATCGCCTTGGCGACCTTGCTCGCGGGCGCCGGGGCGAGGATCTCGTGACTGACGATGACGGTGCCGTCGAGGCGGCGCACCTTGCGGGCCAGCTGGGGCCAGGCCCCCGCGGCGTGGCCGCGCGCGCCACCCCAGTCCTGACCGAGCAGGTCGAGCGCGGCCCGGAAGTGGAACATCGACGAGGTCGTGAACCGCGACCCCGTGGGGACGTGCACCCGCTGCTCCGCCAACCGCGCCGCGTTGAGCCAGAGCCGGTCCTGCAAATAGGTGGTGCCCGTCTTGGGGGCACCGACGTGCAGGTAGACGACCCGGGTCATGAGCGCGATTGTGCCGTACGCCGCCCCGCCGGCGCTGGGGGCTCAGGAGTTGGCGGCCCCATGAGCGCGGACCACGGCCGAAGGGCTCGGCCGCCCCAGCTCGCCGGCCAGCCACAGGCTGGTCGCGATCAGGGCGTCGAGGTCGACGCCGTGCTCGATGCCGAGGCCGGTCAGCATCCAGACCAGGTCCTCGGTGGCCAGGTTGCCGGTGGCGGACTTGGCGTAGGGACAGCCGCCGAGGCCGCCGGCACTGGCGTCGAAGGTGGTGACGCCCGCCTGGAGCGCGGCGTAGGTGTTGGCGAGGGCCTGGCCGTAGGTGTCGTGGAAGTGCATCGCCAGCCGGTCGACGGGGACGCCGGCGCCACCGAAGGCGGCGAGCAGCGCCCGCACCTGGCCGGGGGTGCCGACGCCGATGGTGTCGCCGATGCTGAGCTGGGAGGCGCCGAGGTCGAGCAGCCGGCGGCCGACGTCGACCACCTGGTCGAGCGCGACGTCGCCCTCCCACGGGTCTCCGAAGCACATGGACACGTAGGCCCGCACGTCCAGCCCGGCGTCACGGGCGCGACGCACCACCGGCTCGAACATCGTGAACTGCTCGTCCAGGCTGCGGTTGAGGTTGCGCTGGGCGAACGTCTCGGTGGCGCTGCCGAAGATCGCGACGTGGCGGCAGCCGAGCTCCAGCGCGCGGTCGAGGCCGTGCTCGTTGGGGACCAGCACGGGGAGGTCCCGACCCTCGTCGCCGAGCATCCTGATCAGGTCCTCGGCGTCGGCGAGCTGCGGCACCCAGCGCGGGTGGACGAACGACGTCGCCTCGACGATCGGGAGGCCGGTCGCGAGCAGTCGGCGGATGAAGGCTGCCTTGGTGTGGGTCGGGATCACGCCCGGCTCGTTCTGCAGCCCGTCACGCGGTCCGACCTCGTAGATCGTCACGCTGTCGGGGAGCCCCGGGGCGGGGTGCACGGCCGGGGTCACGGTGCCTCGACCTCGAACAGCAGGTCGCCCAACGCCACCCGGTCGCCGGCGGTGCCGCCAACGCGGGTGACCGTGCCGGCGAACGGCGCGCGCAGCGTGAGCTCCATCTTCATCGCCTCCATCATGCCGAGCGGGTCACCTTCCGTCACGGTGTCGCCCTCGGACACGGTGACGGCCAGCAGGGTGCCCGGCATCGGAGCGAGGATCGTGCCGTCGCCGGCGTGCACCGCGTGGTCGGCGAAGGCATCGGGCCGTGCGAAGACCCAGCGCTGACCCTGGTGGACGAGCTCGACCGTGTGCACCCCGACGGACCCCACGACGCGGTGGCGGTCGCCGTCGAGCGTGAGCGTCGCCTCGAACCCCCCGTCCGGGCCACCCTCGTGCTTGAGCACCGTCACCGGGTGCCCGTCGACGGCGTCGAGGTCGACGACGACCGGGCTGTCGAGCTCCACCAGCACCGGCGCGGGCGGCCCGGCGAGCCGCCACCCGTCGTGGCGGAACGGCCCGGCCGCCTCGGCTCGCGACGCCTTGGCCGAGGCCCACGCCGCCAGCAGCCGAGCGGTGTCGGCGCCCGGCAGGGTCGGTGGATGCCGGTCCAGCCAGGCAGTGTCGATCTGCGCGTCGCGAAACTCCTGGCTCGCCACGAGCAGGCGGAGGGTGCCGACGTTCGTGGTCAGCCCGAGGATCGCGGTGTCGTCGAGGGCGGCCAGCAGCCCGCGCCGGGCGGCGTCGCGGTCGGCGGCGTGCACGATGATCTTGCCGAGCATCGGGTCGTACGCCGTGCTGACGACCTGCCCGCTCTCCAAGGCATGGTCGACGCGGATCCCCGGCCCGGCCGGCCACCGCACCAGCGACGCCGTCCCGGCCTGGGGCAGGAAGCCGGCGAAGGAGTCCTCGGCGTAGACCCGCACCTCGATCGCATGCCCGTAGATGAAGAGATCCTGCTGGGCGACGTCCAACGGCTCGCCTGCGGCGATCCGCAGTTGGGCCTCCACGAGGTCGAGCCCGCCGCAGATCGCCTCGGTGACCGGATGCTCGACCTGGAGCCTGGTGTTCATCTCGAGGAAGAAGAAGTCGCCGCTGTCGATGTCGAGCAGGAACTCCACGGTGCCCGCGTTGACGTAGCCGACCTCGCGCGCCAGCGCGACCGCCGCCTCGGTGATGGTGCGCCGCTGCTCGGCAGAGATCGTCGGCGCCGGAGCCTCCTCGATCACCTTCTGGTGACGGCGCTGCGTCGAGCAGTCGCGCTCGAAGAGGTGCACGACGTTGCCGTGGGTGTCGGCGAGCACCTGCACCTCGACGTGCCGGCCGCGCTCGACGTACTTCTCGATCAGGAGGGTGTCGTCCCCGAACGCGCTGAGCGCCTCACGGCCGGCGGCGGCCATCGCGTCGCCGAGCTCGGCCGCCGACCGGACGATCCGCATCCCCTTGCCCCCACCGCCGGCGGCGGCCTTGACCAGCACCGGGAAGTCGTTGACGGCGTCGGCGGCGTACGCCGGCACCACGGGCACGGCCGCGGAGACCGCCACCTCGCGGGCGCGGGCCTTGTCGCCCATCTGCTCCATCACGGCCGAGCTCGGACCGATCAGCGTCAGTCCGGCCGCTTCGACCGCGCGAGCGAAGGCCGCCCGCTCCGACAGGAAGCCGTAGCCGGGGTGCACCGCGTCTGCGCCGGCGGCCACCGCCGCGGCGACCACGGCATCGACGTCGAGATAGCTCGGCACCCACACCGCCTCATCGGCCGCCCGAACATGCGGGGCCGCTGCGTCGGCGTCGGTGAAGAGCGCCACCGTGCGGACGCCCAGACGCCGACAGGTGCGCGCGATGCGCACCGCGATCTCGCCGCGGTTGGCCACCAGCACGGCGCGCAGGGCAACAGAGGGCATCCCGCTCACATCCGGAAGACGCCGTACGCCGGCGCGGGGGTCGGGGTCCGGGCTGCGACGGCCAGACCCATGCCGAGCACTCGCCTGGTGTCGGCGGGATCGATGATGCCGTCGTCCCAGAGCCGGGCGGTGGAGTAGTAGGGCGAGCCCTGGTGCTCGTAGGCGCTGAGGATCGGCGCCTTGAACGCCTCCTCGGCGTCGGCCGGCCATTCCTCACCGGTGGCCTCGATCCCGTCGCGGCGGACCGTCGCCAGCACCGACGCGGCCTGCTCGCCCCCCATCACCGAGATCCGGGCGTTGGGCCACATCCAGAGGAAGCGCGGGTCGTAGGCGCGCCCGCACATGCCGTAGTTGCCGGCGCCGAACGAGCCGCCGATCACTACCGTGAACTTCGGCACGACGGAACAGGCCACCGCGGTCACCAGCTTCGCGCCGTCACGGGCGATGCCGCGGTGTTCGTACTCCCGACCGACCATGAAGCCGGTGATGTTCTGGAGGAACACCAGCGGGATGCCGCGCTGGTTGCACAGCTCGATGAAGTGCGCGCCCTTGAGCGCCGACTCGCTGAACAGGATCCCGTTGTTGGCGAGGATCCCGACGTCGTGGCCCCAGATCTTCGCGAACCCGCAGACCAGGGTCTCGGCGTACAGCTTCTTGAACTCGTGCATCCGGCTGCCGTCGACGATCCGCCGGATCACCTCGCGCACGTCGTACGGCGTCCGGGTGTCGGCCGGGACCACGTCGTAGAGCGACTCGGGCGGCTCATGCGGCTCCTCGGGGGACTGCGGGGTGGGGCGTGCTCCTCCGGCAGCGTCTCCACGATCGACCGCAGGATCCGCAACGCATGAGCGTCGTCATCGGCCAGGTGGTCGACGACCCCGGACGTGCGGGCGTGCACGTCACCGCCGCCCAGCTCCTCGGCCGTCACCACCTCGCCGGTCGCCGCCTTCACCAACGGGGGCCCGCCGAGGAAGATCGTGCCCTGGTTGCGCACGATCACGGACTCGTCCGACATCGCGGGGACGTACGCGCCGCCCGCCGTGCACGACCCCATCACCGCGGCCAGCTGCGGGATCTGCCGCGCGGAGAGGTTGGCCTGGTTGAAGAAGATCCGGCCGAAGTGCTCGCGGTCGGGGAACACCTCGTCCTGCATCGGCAGGAACGCCCCGCCGGAGTCGACGAGATACAGGCACGGCAGCGCGTTGTCGGCGGCGACCTGCTGGGCACGCAGGTGCTTCTTGACGGTCAGCGGGTAGTAGGTGCCGCCCTTGACGGTCGCGTCGTTGGCGACCACCACGACCGGTCGGCCCGCGACGGTGCCGATCCCGGTGACGATCCCCGCCGAGGGCACGGCGTACTCCTCGCTGGCGGCGTACATGCCGTACGCCGCCAGCGCGCCCAGCTCCAGGAACGGACTGCCGGGGTCGAGCAGCCGGTCGACCCGGTCGCGCACGAGCAGCTTGCCGCGTGCGGTGTGCTTGGCACGCGCGCTCTGCGAACCACCCTGCCGGACCACCGCCAGCCGCTCCCGCAGCTGGGTGACCAGGTCGCGCATCTCGTCCACGCCAGCCCTCCGATCGGTTAACGATCATTAACCTACCGGACACCGTGCCCCCTCGCCAGCGGTCCGGACTAGCCCGTTCGGGCCATGCGTCGGGGTCGTCAGGACTGTTCTGGACCATTCCCGCCCGCCCCGCGCGTCACCCCTGCCACGATCGAGGATCGTTCGACCAGCACTTCCTCCAGCCGTAAGGGACCCGAGACCCCATGACGCGCGCCACCAGCCTGCTCCTGGCTGCCCTAGTGACCCTGGGGCTGCTGGTCACCCTGCCGGCGCCGGCATCCGCCGCGCCGATCCAGATCCGTGGCAACCTCAAGCTCTCGGCCACCCACGTCCAGCGTGGCGAGGTCGTCACCCTGCGCGGCTGGCTGCCTCCGCGCTCGCCGCGCACCGTGATCGTGCAGCGCAAGACGAGCTGGGGCTGGGCCTCGGTGAACCGCGGCAAGACCAAGGTCAAGGGCAACTTCAAGCTCACCTGGACCGCCGACGTAGCCCCGCAGGCCCTGGTCCTGCGCGTGCTGGCGCCGCGCCGCACGATCAAGGGCAAGCTCTGGAAGATGATCAAGACGCCGAGCCGGCGACTCATGGTCGACCCCGGCCCCGAGCCCGCCGCCGGGATCGCCAGCGCCGTGACCATGGGCAGCAACACCTCCGACCGGATCTCGCTGTCCTCCGACGGCCGCTGGGCGGTGTTCGACTCGCTGGCCAGGAACCTGGTCGCCAACGACGACAACGGCTACCAGGACGTCTTCCTCCAGGACCGCACGACCGGCCAGAACGTGATGGTGACCAACGGGCGAGGGACCTCGACCGCGGCGGACGTCAGCGGTGACGGCCGCTTCGTGCTCTTCGACTCCTATGCCTCGTCGCTGGTCGCCGGGGACACCAACCAGGCCAGTGACGTGTTCGTCTACGACCGCGACACCCAGGAGATCGAGCGGCTCACCGACGGTGACCGCGGGTCCTACGCCGGCGGGATCTCCGACGACGGCCGCTACGTGGCGATCTTCTCGTTCGCCACCAACCTGGTGCCCGACGACACCAACGGCTTCCGCGACGCCTTCCTCTTTGACCGCGAGACCGACTCGATCATCCGGCTGACAGCCGGCAACTCCTCGGCATTCGACCCGGCCATCTCCGGCGACGGCCAGTGGGTCTCGTTCTACTCCGGCGCCACGAACCTCGTCGCCGGCGACAAGAACAAGGCCCGGGACGTGTTCGTCTACGACGTCGCCACGGGCACCACGCGCAAGATCACCAACGGCAACGCCGCGTCGTACTCCGGCACCAGGGCGCTGTCCACGGACGGGCGCTACCTGACCTACTGGTCCGACGCCTCCGACCTGGTGGCCGGCGACACGAACACCTCCCAGGACGTGTTCGTCTACGACCGCGTGCTGGGCACCACGAGCCGGATCACCAGCGGCAACAACCACTCGTTCAAGCCGGCGATCTCCGGCGACGGCCAGCACGTCGCGTTCCAGTCCTACGCCACCAACCTGGCCCCGAACGCGGACACCAACGACCAGATGGATGTCTTCGTGCGTGACCGCGCCACCGGGATCAGCACCCGGCTCGGCGGCAGCACCGGACCCTCGTTCAACCCGTCGGTCTCGAGCGACGGGGCAGCGGTGGCCTTCACCTCCTCAGCCTCCGACGTCGCCGCGGGCGACACCAACGACCTGGCCGACGTGTTCGTGTGGGAGCGCCACTGACACCGGCCGGCTACGGTCCCGGCTCGATCAGGCGCGCGGGGCAGACCTCGACGGAGTACGGGTACGTCGCACCCCAGATTTCGTCCCCCCGCACGAGTGCGGCCTGGACGTAGCGCCCCTCGACCAGCTCCCACGCGGTCAGTGCCGGCTCGCCGGGGTCGACCACCCAGTACGCCGGACAGCCGGCCCGCTCCAGGCGCTCGCGCTTGACGTGCAGGTCGATGGTTCGGGTGCTGGGTGACAGCACCTCGACGGCAAGCAGGGGCGACCGACCGACCAGGCCCCGTTGGGTCATGTGCGCGATCTCGACGACCAGGAGATCAGGCTCCAGCACCGTGTCATCGGTGAGTCGCACATCCAGCGGGGCGGTCAGCACCTGGAGGCCGGTCGTTCGGGCGGCCCGCAGCACGGCGTACAGCTCACCTACGACGGTCTGGTGGCTCCAGGAAGGCCCCGGAGTCACCAGCAGCACCCCGTCGACGAGCTCACGCCGCCGTCCGTCGTCCGGCATCTCCTCCAGGTCGCGCCAGGTCAGCGGCTCGCTGGCCGGGCGCGTCGTCAAACTCATGCTCACCATGGTGCCTCCTGTTCCCCACGGTGAGAAGAGTGGATCACCTCGGCGCGCGGTGCCGCGCCTCTCCACAGGCGCCGCGTTGCCCGTCTCGTCGACTCAGGTGACGTAGTCGAGGCGGCTCATCATGCCGGCCTCGGCGTGGTAGGCGTTGTGGCAGTGGATCATCCACAGCCCGGGGTTGTCGGCGTCCAGATCCACGTCGACCCCGGCCATGCTCGGCACCAGCACGGTGTCCTTGCGCGGCCCGGTGCCGCCGCCCTGGCCGAGTTGGAAGGTGTGCCCGTGCAGGTGGATCGGGTGCGGCATCATCGAGTGGTTGCGGATGCGTACCCGCCCGCGCTCGCCCTCGCTGATCAGCAGCGGTTCCACGTCGTCGTAGGTGCGGCCGTTGATGGTCCACTCGTAGGACCCCATCGACCCCGACAGCAGGAGATCGTGCACGGAGTCGGGATCGGCGGCTGACAGGGCCGTCCCCGCACCCGCGCGCAGCTCGTTCGCGGTCAGCGGGTCGCCGTCCAATCCGGCAGGCCGAGCGTTCTCCGGCGGCACGTCACCTGCACCGGTCCGGATCAGGGCCCGGGCCAGCCCGCTCTTGCCCACGGGCTGGGCCACGAGCGGGAAGACGCCGTCGGCGAGGGTGACCAGAGCGTCGTACCTCTCGCCCATGCCCAACCGGACGGCCGGCGCACTCACCGGCTCCACGGCGTAGCCGTCCGCGTGAGTGATGCTCAGGTCATGCTCGGCGAGTGCGACGTCGAAGATCGTGTCCGCTCCGGCGTTGATGATCCGCAGCCGCACCCGCTGGCCGGGCCTCGCCGTCAGCACGTCCGGGTCGTTGGTCGGCCGGCCGTTGGCGAGGTAGAGCGGATAGTCGACGTCGCCGCCGTCCATGCTGCCCATGCCGCCCATGCCGCCCATGTCCCCCATGTCCTCCATGCCCCCCGTGCCCGAGTCCCCGGAACGAAGGTCGGCGTAGATCTCCGCCGGGCTGGGGCCGACGCCGTCGGTCCAGTCATCCAGGACGACGATCCACTCGAGGTCGTAGTCGCCGACCTCGTCGGGGTCGTCGACGATGAAGGGCGCGTAGAGCCCGTGGTCGAGCTGCAACCCGTGATGCGGGTGGAACCAGTGGGTGCCGGAGTCGGGCACCACGAAGTCGAAGTCGAACGAGCCGCCGGGATCGACCTCCGGGGTGGTCACCCCGGGCACGCCGTCCATGTCGTTGCGGATGGCCAGCCCGTGCCAGTGCACGCTGGTCGCCTCCGGGAGGTCGTTGGCGAAGGCGACCCGCACCCGGTCGCCGGCGGTCGCGCGCAGCGGCGTACCCGGCACCGAGTCGCCGTAGGACCACGTGCTGACGGTCCGACCGCCCAGATCCAGGTCGACCGGCCGGGCCCGCAGGATCATCGACCGAACCCGCCCCGACGTCGGTCGCGCGGACTCGGCGGCGGCCACGGCGCCAGGGCCTACCGGCGTCGCAGAGGAGCGCAGGCCGCAGGCGGAAAGGCCGGCCAGGGCTCCCGCCCCGATCGCCCCTGTCAGCACCCGCCGGCGCGACACGATGATCTCGGACCGCATGACTCCACCCCTCGTCCTCGCTCTGGCAGTCGCCGAGGCGACGCGCGCACGCTGCGCCACCTTGAGTCTGCGACCCGACCGTGGTGGTTTCCCGGGTCTTCGATGAAGGTTCGATGAAGCCCTCCGGGTCGGGGCTCCTTCATCGAACCTTCATCGCGCCCCTGACGGATGGATACTCGAGGGAGGGAGACTGGTGGGACACGAAGCGACACCGAGGAGACAGGGAGGTCCGCCATGATGGGTTGGTACGGCAACGGAGCGGGTTCCGGCATCGCGCTGCTGGTGATGATGCTGGGCTGGGGCACCCTGATCGTGTTCGGGATCTGGGCGGTCTCCCGCCTCACCCGGAGCGACGCGCGCCCGACGCCCACCGAGACTCCCCGCCAGATCCTCGACCGGCGGCTCGCCAACGGTGAGATCGACGGCGAGCAGTACGCCGAGACGCGGCGGCTGCTGGAGAGCCGCGGACTGGTGACACCCCCGAGCAGCTGACGCGGCTGCTGTCAGAGTCCGCCACCACCACGATCGGGGAGCCGATGGTCGAACCGCTCCGGGTGCTTGTCGTCGACGACGAGCAGGCGCTGGCGAGCGTCGTCGCAAGCTATCTGGTCCGCGAGGGATTCGAGGCGGACCTGGCCTACGACGGCCCCTCCGCGGTGGCCTCGGCTCGCGAGCACCGGCCCGACCTCGTCGTCCTGGACGTGATGCTTCCCGGATTCGACGGCATCGAGGTGTGCCGCCAGCTGCGGACCTTCACCGACGCCTACATCATCATGCTCACCGCCCGGGACGAGGAGCTGGACAAGGTGGTGGGGCTGTCCGTCGGGGCCGACGACTACCTGGTCAAGCCGTTCTCCCCGCGTGAGCTGATCGCCCGCGTCCGGGCGATGCTGCGCCGTCCGCGCACCGTCGGTGGCGGGACCTCCACCGAGGCTGCCCCGACCGCTGCCCTCTCGCTCGGGGGCCTGGAGGTCGACGTCGTCGGCCATCGGGCCAGTATCGACGGCGCACCGGTCGAGCTCACCCGCACGGAGTTCGACCTGCTGGCGACCATGGCCGCTCACCCTCGCGCGGCCTTCACCAGGCGCCAGCTGATCGACGCCGTGTGGGGCCCCGAGTGGTACGGCGACGAGCACGTGGTCGACGTCCACGTCGGGCACCTGCGCAGCAAGCTGCAGGACGACGCCGCCGACCCGACGTACATCAGGACCGTGCGCGGAATCGGCTACGGGATGGTGGACCGATGACCCGTGGGCCCGCCGGCCTGGCCGTTCGCCTGATGACCGCGCAGATCGTGGTGATCGCGATCGGGGGGCTGACGCTGGTGATCTCGGCGGTGCTGATCGCGCCGGGGTGGTTCTCCGAGCACCTGGCCAGATCAGGGGAGAGCTCGCCCGCGGTGCTCCGGCACGCCGAGGAGGCGTTCGCCTCGTCGTTCGGGGCCGCGCTGGCGCTCGGGATGGGGGCGTCGATCACCGCCGCAGGGCTGGTGTCGTGGTTCCTGGTGCGCCGCGTCGCCCGCCCGATCGCCGAGCTGGCCATCGCCGCTGACGCGGTCGCGGCCGGCGACTACTCGGTGCGGGCAGCCAGCGACGGGTTCGGCAGCGAGCTGACCCGGTTGTCCGGGGCCTTCGACCACATGGCCGACCGTCTTGCCGCCACCGAGGCCACCCGGACCAGCCTGCTGGCCGATCTCGCCCACGAGCTCCGCACTCCGTTGGCCACGCTGGAGGCCTACGTCGACGGGCTAGAGGACGGCGTGGTGGAGCCCGAGGCCGCCTCCTTCGCGGTGATGCGCGACCAGGTGGCGCGACTGCGCCGCCTCGCCGTCGACCTCCGTGAGCTGTCCGCAGCCGAGGAGCACGGCCTGGGCCTGCTGCTCATTCCGACCGATCCGGCGACCGTGGTGCGGGATGCGGCGGCGGCCGCGCGGCCGGCGTACCTCGCCAAGGGGGTGGCGCTCGAGCTCGAGCTCGACGGCGACGGGCCCCCGGTCCTGGCGGACGCGCAGCGGATCCAGCAGGTGCTGGCCAACCTGCTCGACAACGCCCTGCGGCACACGCCGCCGCGCGGCCGGGTAGACCTGTCCCTCGGTGGCGAGCCGACCACCGGCGCCGCGGTGATCACCGTCCGCGACGACGGAGAGGGGATCCCGACCGACCAGCTCTCCGCAGTCTTCCAGCGGTTCTACCGCGCCGATCCCTCCCGCCCGGTCCACGACGGCGGCGGCAGCGGCCTCGGTCTCACCATCGCCAGGGCGATCGTCGACGACCACGGTGGGTCGCTGACCGCTCAGAGCGCAGGGGCCGGCGCGGGGAGCACGTTCGTGCTCAGCCTGCCCTCCGCCTGACCCGCTTCCGGGGAACGGACCGCAGGTTCTCGGGCGCCCGAACATGCCGTGGGTTCCCCGGAAGCCGCGCGCCGTACGCGGTGGCGTGTCGCGCCGCCTCAGGTCTCGCCACCGACGTCGAACTCATAGGCCTCGTAGACCAGGTCGGAGCCGCGCTGTCGGTGGCTGACGAGCAATCCGAGGAGCGTCGTGCCGAGCCCGCGGACCGGGTCCACGTCCTCGCCCTCCAGTGTGGATGCTCGGGCCAGCAAGTCATCGATGAGCTCGCTGACCTTGACGTGCTCCTCCGTGAGGCGGGCTACCGCACCGGCAAGGCGCGGCGCCGTCGCGAGGATGTCGACGTAGAGCCCATCCGGCCCCTCCGTGAGGTCAATGTGCTCACGGACATCGGCGGACAGCTCGACCAGCGCGACGTGGACGCGCTCGGCCCATCGCGCCTGGCCGCTGGCCGCGGGCCCGGCCAACGCGAGTTCCAGCGCGCTCATCGACTCGCGCAGCTCGGCTCGCTGCCGACGAATGCCTTCCAGGGAAGCCTGCTCCGGCGCCGACGAACTCGTTCCCATCGACGCCTCCCTGGGGTGGATGACGAGAGGAGCCCTGCTGGTGTCCTCGGTCGGCCTGCGCGGTTCACCGCCGAGTCCATCGTCGTACGCCCCCAGCGGACATGCAAGTGGGCCGGCAAGGGGCCGGCCCAGGACCAGCGTCATCGTGGACAGTGGAAGCGCGCCTTGCGTCAAGCGTCAGCGCTCCGAGCCAGGCCATCGAGCAGCAGGCCGAGAGTGAACTCGAACTCGCGCTGACTGTCGCACCAGCCGAGGGGATCCTCGTCGTGGTCGTGGAGCTCGGAGGCGACCATGGCGGTCAGGTGCGGAAGCGCGGCGGCCATCTCGGCGAGCTCTGCCTCGGCCGCTTCCTCGTCCAATGATCCGCCGTCCGAGGCCGGCGTGAACAGCTCCTGGGTGAAGCCGAGGACCATCGTGCCGAGGGCGTGGATGCCCCGATGCGCGAGGTGATAGCTGAGGCCGCCACGGATCATGGTGGCGAGGATCTCCTCGTAGTAGCCATAGAGAACCGGCGGGATGCTGGTGCGGGAGCCGAGCAGTCCCGGCGCCCAGCGGTGCCGGATCATCACCTCGCGGGCGGCCAGGCAGCGCTGCCGCAGCGCCGTACGCCACTCCTCCGCGTCGTCGACGCGATCCCCGACCGCGCTGTTGATCTCGGCGAGGACGGCGTCGACCAGGCCGTCGAGCAGCTGCTCCTTGCTGGGCACGTGGTGGTAGAGCGACATCGCCTCGACGCCGACGTCCGCGGCCAGCCGGCGCATCGTCAGGGCGGCGAGGCCCTCCGCGTCGGCCAGGTGCATCGCCGCCGCGATCAACCGCTCGGAGCTGAGCGGCTCGCGCACCGTCTCTGTCGTCACCGTCACCAGACCTTTCTGCTTGCGCTCACCTTACAACGTATGGCACTCTTACGGCGTAAGGCCACCGCTCGAGAGGAGCACCGATGTCACTCACCGCCACTCACCCCACCCATGACAGCCACGAGGCCGTCTCCCCGGAGCTGATCCGGACCGCGCGCACGACCGGCCTGCTCTACCTCGGCCTGGCGCTCACCGGGCTGCTGGGCTTCCTGCTGATCAGGAACCAGCTGTTCGTCGCCGGCGATCCACAGGCGACGCTGTCGAACCTCGTCCAGCACGAGTCCCTGGCCCGGCTCGGCATCGTGATGGAGCTGGGCGTCGTCTTGACCCAGGCCCTGGTGGCACTGTGGTTCTACCGCCTCTTCCGCAGCGTCGACTCATTCGCCGCCGGGGCCCTGGCGGCGTTCGGACTGGTCAATGCGGTCGCCATCCTGGCCAGCGCGGCAGCAATCGCCACCGCGCTCGACGTCAGCAGCGACGCCTCCCTGGCGGTCACCGGCAGCGCGGCCACCACCGCCCAGCTGATGTACGTCCTGAGCGGGCATCTCTGGATGGTCGGCGGGATCTTCTTCGGCCTGTGGCTGATCCCGATGGGCCGGCTGGTGCTGCGCTCAGGCTGGATGCCCCGGCCGCTCGGCTGGATCCTGATCCTCGGTGGCGTGGGTTACGTCCTGAGCGCCTTCATCAACTACGTGATCGCCGACGCCGACATCCTGGTCACCGTGATGGCGGTCCCGGCCAGCATCGGCGAGTTCTGGATCCTGGGCTACCTGATCCTCCGCGGAGTACGCCGGCAAGCCTGACTCCGATCAGCCGGCGAAGGCCTCCTCAGCAGTGGTCGTCGCGCCCTGCACGTCGGGCAGTTTCGTGAACGACGCCTGCAGGTTCAGCATGTTGATCGACTGCTCGGGGCTGAACTCCGCGCCCCACGGACGCATGTCCTCGGTGGTGTGGGCGTCGGACACCAGCGTGACGGGGTAGCCGCGATAGAGGGCGCCGTAGAACGTGCTGCGGATGCAAGCGTCGGTCTGCGCGCCGCACAGCACGATCGAATCGACACCACGCGCGGACAGCACGTCCCCCAGGTCGGTCTCGGCGAAGGAGTCGCCGAAGGCCTTGTCCACGATCGGCTCCCCCTCGGCCGGCGTGAGCTCGCCGACGATCTCCCAGCCCGGCGTCCCCAGCACCAGCTCCTGTTCGGCGTGGTGACGCACCCACACCACGGGCACGTCGGCAGAGCGGGCTCGGTCCACGAGCGTTGCGATGGTGTCGACGACCTCGTCGCGCTTGATGGAGGCGCTCATCACGTCGGTCTGGACGTCCACGACGAGCAGGGCGGGCTGTGAGGGAGTCATGCGACCACTCTAGGACGCCATCCGGACAGTCCCTGTCCGGTGCTGCCAGCCCTCGACAAGCGGGCGTCCCCGCCACTCGCTAGGGTGCCGAGGGCAGGGCCGAGCCGGGCCCGAGTCGCCGAGGGGGAGTTCCATGAAGCATCTCGTCCGGACCATCGCGCCGATCGCGGCCCTGATGCTTGCGGCGGCCCTGCTGCCGATCGGTTCGCCTGCTCAGGCGACGCCCGACCCCAGCGGCGCCTATCGGCCGCTGCCTGACTTCAAGCTCACCGGCGCCAAGATTCGCGTCCAGCCGCGGGCGTACGCCGCCACCGCCGTCGACGTCGACCAGGTGCGCAGCGAGCTGAAGACCGCCCCAGCCGTCGGGTCGTCCGCGACGACCCTGTTCCGGATCCCGACCCCCCGCGGGGGCACGGAGCGCTTCGCCGTCCAGCGCACGCAGCTGATGGAGAGCAGGCTCGCCGCCGCCCACCCCGAGCTCGAGACCTGGTCCGGCGTCTCCCTCGACCACCCCGGCACCACCGTCGCCCTCGACGTCACGCCGATGGGCTTCCACGCCTCCGTCCGTGGGCCCAACGGGCGCAACTCGTGGTACGTCGATCCGGCGTACAACAGACCAGGCACCACGACCCACCTCGCCTACGACGGACGCAGCCTCCCCGCCGACGCTCAGCGCCGGCCCGAGAAGGCGATCCCCCAACTCGAGCGGGCCGTCGCCGCCAAGCTCGGCGCCGCCGGGCCCAACGTCACCCAACGGACCTACCGGCTCGCCCTCGTCAGTGACCCGACGTACGCCGACTACTTCGGCAGCGCCAACGTGCTCGCCGAGAAGCTCACCCTGATGAGCCGGGTCAACCAGCTCTACAACGACGACCTCGCCCTCAACCTGGTCCTCGTCGACGGCACCGAGGCGCTCAACTTCGACACCGTCGAGAAGGCCGCCGGCGCCAACGGCCCCTGCGGCGCCCACGCCTGCTGGACCCTCGACCCGACCTCGCCCGACTACGTCGAGGGCCAGCTGTCCTATTGCGACGTCGGCACTCTGCAACGCAATCAGAGCGTGCTCGGCCAGCTGATCGGCGCGTCCAACTACGACCTCGGCCACGTCGCACTCGGCACCAACGGGGGCGGCATCGCCGGCCTCGGCGTCGTCGGCAGCGTCGAGAAGGCGATGGGCTGCACCGGCGTCCCCGACCCGGTCGGCGACTACTACGCCGTCGACTACGTCGCCCACGAGATGGGTCATCAGTTCGACGGCAACCACACGTTCAACGGCGTTCACTGGAACTGCTATGGCGGCAACCGCAACGGCTCCACGTCGGTCGAGCCAGGCTCCGGCAGCTCGGTCATGGCGTACGCCGGCATCTGCCGGCAGGACAACCTCCAGCCGCACAGCGACCCCTACTTCAGCCAGCGCTCCCTGACCGAGGTCAACCGCTACGTCTCCGGCGACGCCCTCGACCCGATCGAGGTCCAGGACGTCTCGCTGACCGGCTTCGACACCGACGGCGACGCCCTCGAGCTCGACTACCCGGGCGCCGCGTCCGGCCCGATCACGCTGAGCCGCGGCACGACGTACACCGCCGCCGACGTCGAGACCGCGATCGAGACCCTCACCGGCGTCGACGTCACCGTCGGCAAGTGGGGCTACGACCCGTACGCCGGCATCTACTCCTCCCCGTTCGTCTACCCCGCCCCCCTGGGCACGCCCGACGACACCGGCTTCCAGGTGATGTTCGCTGGCGACCCCGATCCCTACACCGCCGACAGCGACCGCGCCGACATGAGTGCGCTCATCGTCACCCCCTCTGTCGGCGTCACCGCCCATGTCGGTGAGACCGCCCGGGGAGGTCCGCCGAACAACGGCGGCACCACTCAGGTCACCGGCAACCGTGCCCCGGTCGTCAAGGCCCCGGCCAACAAGACCGTCCCGATCCGCACCCCGTTCACGCTGACCGGGAGGGCAACCGATGCCGACGGCGACCGGCTCACCTACCTGTGGGAGCAGAACGACGCCGGCACGGGCGGCGGCACCGCGCTGACCAACAACAACAAGAAGAACGGCCCGCTCTTCCGCGTCTTCGGCACCTACGCCGACGTCTCCGACGCCGACGCCGAGCAGAGTCCTGCGCCCGGCGAGAACCACGCCGGCACCAGCCCGTCGCGCACCTTCCCCGACCTCGGCCAGATCCTGCGCGGCAACACCAACGCGGGCAACGGCCGCTGCAAGTCGCCACCGCCCCGCGACATCTCGGTGGCGCGAAAGCTGATCAACTGCTTCGCGGAGTTCCTGCCGACCAAGCAGTACACCGGCCGGATGCACTTCCGCCTGACCGCGCGTGATTCGGTGCCCGGTGGCGGCGGCGTCGGGCACGACGACGTGACGCTGCGGGTCGCTCGAGGCGTCGGGCCGTTCCTGGTGACCTCGTTCGCGAAGGGCGGCTCGGTCAAGGGTGGCACCCGCGCTGCGATCACCTGGAAGGTCAACGGCACCAAGTGGCTCGCCCGCAACGTCAAGATCCTGCTGTCGACCAACAACGGCAAGACCTTCAAGAAGGTGCTGGCCGGCAAGACTCGCAACGACGGCCGCGCCGTCGTCCGCTTCCCGAGGGTGAAGACGGGCAAGGCCTGGATCAAGATCGAGGCCCGCGGCAACTACTTCTTCGACGTCAACCGGAAGGCGTTCCGGATCCGCTGACCCGTCGGCTCACCACGGCCGCGCCGCTCACCCATCCCCACTGCCGCGGGTTTGCCGACACCGGTGCGGGGCTCGAGCACGGTGGGAGTGTCGTCAACACCGCAGGAGTGGGGAGGGTCGAGCGACCCAGGCGTCACCGGACCCCGCTGACGGCCAGCGCCCGGCCGATGGTGGCGGGGTCGGCGAGGCTGGCGACCAGTACGTCGGCCAGTTGCTCGCGACTGACCGCGACCGTATGCCGCTTCGTCAGCTGATCGACCCCGACGTCCACGGACTCCGCCCAGCGCCGCTTGAGGTGACCCGTCCGGATCAGGGTCCAGTCCAGCCCGCTGGCCTCGACACGTCGCAGCGGTCGGTTAGCAGCCGATAACCTGTGGCCCGTGACCCGGCGTACCCAGATCCTCGACACGGCCGCGGATCTGTTCGCCTCCCGCGGCTTCCACGGGGTCTCGGTGGCCGAGCTGGGTGCCGCCTGTGGGATCTCCGGGCCGGCGCTCTATAAGCACTTCGTCTCCAAGGAGGCGATCCTGGCCGAGATGCTGGTCTCGATCAGCGAGGAGCTGCTCGCCGAGGGGGAGGCCCGGGTGTCCGCAGCTCCCGGACCGCGGGCCGCGGTCCGCGGCCTTATCGACTGGCACGTCGACTTCGCGTTGCGGCATCGAGCGTTGATCGTGGTCCAGGACCGCGACTGGGAGTCGCTCCCCGACGATGCACGCGAGAAGGTCCGCGACCTCCAACGCAGATACGTCGACCTGTGGGCGGGCCAACTGAGGCAGGTCGACCGCTCCCTCGGCGTGGATCGGTCCCGGGCCGCGGCCCACGTCGCGTTCGGGCTGATCAACTCCACGCCACACAGCGGGCTGCTGCCCGATGACCAGATGCGGAGCCTGCTCGCCCAGATGGCCGGCGCGGCGCTCGGTCTGAACACACCTCCTGAGCTGTGACTTCCACCTGGAGTCGGTCCCTGACCTTGCGGCGGGACCGGCCCCCGAGGCCCCCGAGGACGCCGAGGCTCCGGGTCAGCCCTCGGTTTCGGCCGCGCGCTCGGCCGCTTCGACCACCGGCACCCGCACCAGGCCATGCAGGGCGGCGTCCAGCCCACGCAGCGAGGTCGCTCGCTGGACTTCGTCGAGCCGTTCCGCGATCTCCTCGGAGTCGAGCCGGTCGTCGTCATAGGCGTAGCGCAGCCACCGGGTCGCCCAGCCCCGCCAGGCGTCGTCCACGGGGGCGTCCGCCGAGGCCGGTGCCGAGGTGGACGGCTCGATGCCTACCTGGTGCGTCGCCTCCACCGCGGCCTCGACTGCCGCCTTGGCCGCCGCCTCGATCCTGGCGACGGGCTGCCCTGCAAACGGACGAGCCGGCGCCTCCGCTTGTGGGGCAGGGTCGGGGAACACGCCGTACAACAGGCCGGCGCCGGTGCACCGCCAGGTGGGCGCGCCAGGGAGGTCGATCCGCGACACCAGCCCCGCCGCCAGGGCTGCTGCCAACTCCGCCGTTACTGACACCTCGGGGAGCCCGGTGGCGTCCACGAGGGACTCAGTGGTCGCAAGCCCGGAGGCTAGGTGCGACAGCAGCCGCTGTCGGGGCGTGATCTCGTCCACGGACGCATTCTCACCCACCGGCCCGGCCGATGATCAGGCCGGCCCGGTACGGGTCAGCCCATGCGTGGCCCCGGCGAGCTCCCCGAAGGTGCGGGCGCGCAGTGCTTGCGACGCGCGGCCCGCTTGGAGGGCCAGGTCATCAGCCCGGTCACCGGCCAGGGTGGCGAGATGATCTGCGTGAACCTCCTCCGCCGCGGTGCGCCTCTCCGTCATGCTCTGGGAGGCCAGCCCTTTCAGGACCGCGCCGTCCCCCTGGCCAGCGAAACCCAAATCCCGGCCGACCCGTCGTGAATTGACGCCCGACCCGTCGCTTGTTGTTGGCGGCGTGAAACTCACGACGGGTCAGCGTGAAACTCACGACGGGTCGGCGTGAGGACGGGGACCACGGGCGAGGTGTCCAGGGCGGCGGCGATCGTGACATCCTCCGCGAAGCCACCGGCGACCAACTCCCGGCCGGAGGTGCACTCGGCCAGCCCCTGGGGGAGCCGGTCCGCCACCGCGTCGTACGCCGCCGCGGCCGCACGCGCTTCCGGGCTCACACCACTCACATCACTCACACCGCGCGCCAGCAACCCCGACACCACGGCTCCTGCCCCCCACAGGTCTTCGACCGCCGGGCGCAGTGACCCGTCGGGCCAGCGTTCGCCGGCCGGCACCAGGGCCAGTCCGGCCAGGGCCCTCGGAAGCAGCCACTCGACGACGGCCGTCACGTTCCGCAGCGACGCGGCCACGACCGTCGCCCCCTGGGCGGCCAGCGCCAGCGCGATGGTGGACCCGTTGGGGGACGGCAGCACCAGCCGCGGCACGCCGGAGAGTCCCATCAGGCTCGCCGGCGACAGGCTCGGACGCCCGTCGACCAGCCCCTCACGCCGACCGGCCGCGAGGATGGCGCCGCGCTCCTGGGCGTACGCCGACGCGGAGTCATCGCGCCACCGGTAGGGAAGCACGGCCGTTCCCCGCTCGACCGCGAGCGCCACCGACGTGGTGAACGACAGCACGTCCACCACGATCGCCACGCGTGCGCCGGTGAGCACCGCCAAGGCGCCGGTGAGACCCCACTCCAGCCGGACGGCGTACTCCCCTGGGCCATGGACGGCGTCGACTCCGGGCACGGCCTCACGCTAGCGGCGAGCATCCGGACGGCTGCCAGATACCACCCATTCGGGTCAGCCGTTGGTCCGCGACGGCGTCTCTTGGTTGCCGTCCACCGCACGAAAACCCAGAAGGGGATCACCATGACCAGCAAGCACATCCGCGCCCTCAGCCTCCTTGCCGCCGCCACCGTCGGCGCTGGCGCCCTTGCCGGCGGCTCCGCGATCGCCGGAGGCGGCGGCGCCCAGGGCCCCGCCATCGCCGCCAAGTCCGTCAGCCCCAAGGCCGTCACCGCGATCGGTTGCAGCGGCAAGTCCAACAAGGCCGTCAAGACCCGGATCGTGAACTCGCCGTTCACCTTCAGTGAGACCGGCGTCAACCAGGAGGACCAGGACGTTCCCGGCGCGGTGCTCGACATCGGCGGGCCGCGCTGGGGCCGCGACACCTACCTGGTCACGTTCTCCGCCGAGACCCAGATCCGCGGCGGCGACCAGGACGACTGGATGGGCCTCGAGATGCACGTCGACGGCAACCCGATCAACCCCTTCACCTCCGGAGCCGACGTGTTGGCGTTCACGGGTGAGCCGAGCTGGAACTCCAACTCGATGCAGTTCTGCGTCCGCCTCGGCAAGGGCAAGCACCGCTTCCAGGCCTCGACGAACCTGTCGGACTTCCAGAACAACTCGACCCTGACGGGCTGGCTGGACGACTACACGCTGTCCGTGCAGCGCTTCAACTGATCGGCGCTCGGCAGGACCGCACAGCCGACGCATGGCCGCGACTCATGGGGGGTCGCGGCCATGCGGCGCGCGCGGGCATCACCAGATCCGGACCCGCTGATCCGGGTCGAGCCAGAGGCCGTCGCCGCTGGCAGTCTCGAACGCTTCGTGGAACTCATCGAGGTTGCGCACGATGTTGGCCCGGAACTCCGCCGGGCTGTGCGGGTCGACGGTGAGGTACTGCTGCTCCTGCTCCCTGCGCCGCTTGGTGCGCCAGCAGTAGGCCCAGTTCATGAACAGCCGACGGGTGTCCTCCGGCGTCACCGTGCCGCCGCTCGCGATCGCGTAGGCCGTATGCCCGATCGTCAGTCCGCCCAGGTCGCCGATGTTCTCACCAACGGTCAGCGCGCCGTTGACGTGCTCCCCCGGGAGGTTGCGCGGCTCGAACGCGTCGTACTGCTTGACCAGCATCGTCGACTTCACCTCGAACGCGGCCTTGTCGTCGGGGGTCCACCAGTCGTGGAGGTTGCCGGCGCCGTCGTACTGCGCTCCCTGGTCGTCGAAGCCGTGCCCGATCTCGTGACCGATCACCGCGCCGATGCCGCCGTAGTTCTCGGCCGCGTCGGCGTCGGGGCTGAAGAACGGCTTCTGCAGGATCCCGGCCGGGAAGCAGATCTCGTTGGTGCCGGGGTTGTAGTAGGCGTTGACCATCTGCGGAAGCATGAACCACTCGTCGCGGTCGACCGGCGCCCCGATCTTGGCCAGTTGGCGCGCGGACTCGAAGCGCGCAGCCGCCATCACGTTCTGGACCAGATCCTCGCCCACCTCGAGCGCGGAGTAGTCACGGAACTTCTCGGGATAGCCGATCTTGGGCCGGAAGGTGTCGAGCTTCTCGTAGGCGCGCTCCTTGGTCTCCTCGCCCATCCAGTCCAGCTGCGAGATGGACTGCCGGTACGCCGTGAGCAGATGGGCGACCAGATCGTCCATCAGCGCCTTGGACCGCGGCGGGAAGTGGCGCGCGACGTACTCCTGTCCGACGGCCTCGCCGATGGCTCCCTCGACGAACCCGACGCCGCGCTTCCACCTGGCCCGGAGTTCCGGGGTGCCGTTGAGGGTGCGTCCGTAGAAGTCGAAGTTGGCCTCGACCAGGTCATCGGTGAGGTACGCCGCGAGCGAGCGCAGCACGCGGGCGAGGAGCCAGTCCCTCCAGTCCTCGATCGGTGTCTCCGCCACCACCGCCGAGAGATGGGCGAAGAAGGATGGCTGCCGAACGACCGACTCGGCGAGCGTGGCCTCGCCGCCGCCCATGGAAATGATGTAGGTGTCCCAGTCGAACGCCGGCGCGAGAGTGCGCAGTTCCTCGACCGTGGTGAGGTTGTAGGTCTTCTGGACGTCGCGCGTCTCGGCCCGCTCCCAATGGCCCTGGGCGAGCTTGGTCTCGATCGCGAGGACGGTCGCGGCTGCCGCGCCGGGATCGGCGTGCCCGCCGAGGTCCAGCATCCGGGTGAGGTAGGCGACGTACGCCGTGCGCACCTCCGCGAACTTGTCCTCGCGGTAGTACGACTCGTCGGGCAGACCCAGACCGCCCTGCACCAGATGCACGAGGTAGCGGTCGGAGTTGCGATCGTCGGTGCTGATGTAGCCGCCGAACAGGCCGCCCCCGCCGTTGTGCTCGAACTCGCCCAGGAAGGCCGCCAGCTCGCGGGTGTCCTGCATCGCGGCAACCTTCTCGAGCAGCGGCCGAGCCGGCTCGAGACCCCGCGCTGCGATGGCCTCCTCGTCCATGAAGGATGCGTAGAGGGCGGCGATCTTGCGCTGCTCCTCGCTCAGCGACGCATCGCCGTCAGCGCCGCGCTGCGCCAGCTCCTCGATGATCGACTTGACCTGCTCCTCGGCGATGTCGGTGAGGGTGACGAAGGGTCCCCAACTCGAGCGATCCGCGGGGATCTCCTCGGTGTCCAGCCACCCGCCGTTGACGTGGCCGAAGAGGTCGTCCTGCGGGCGGATCGCGGGGTCCATGCCCGCGCGGGCGTCGTCGAGGATACTCACGAGGAAGGAGAGTACGCGAACGGCGGTCAACGCACTTGGTCAGTCGCGGACCCGCACCACGAGCTTGCCGGTGGCGCGCCGCTCGGCCAGTTCGGTGAGGGCGCGGGGGAATCCCTCAAGGGGGTACGTCGCCCCCAGCGGCGGGCGGACCAACCCCTGCTCGATCATCGGCAGCAGTTCCGCCCACTGCTGCTGCATGAAGCCCGGCGTGGTCATCGCATAGGCACCCCAGCCGACTCCGCGGACGTCCACGTTGTTCAGCAGCAGCCGGTTGACCTTGACCTCGGGGATGCCCTGCCCCGAGGCGAACCCGACGACGAGCAACCGGCCCTGCGGTGCCAGCACGCGCAGCGAATCAGTGAACGCGTCGCCGCCCACGACGTCGACGACGACGTCGACCCCGCGGCCGCCGGTGATCTCCTGGACCGCCGCGGCGAAGCCGTTCAGAAGGACCGCGTGGTCGGCCCCGGCCTCGGTGGCCACGCGGGCCTTCTCCTCCGTGGAGACGACGGCGATGGTGGTGGCGGCGTACCCCTTGGCGACCTGGAGCGTGGCGGTGCCCACACCCCCGGCCGCGCCGTGCACGAGCACGGTCTCGCCCGGGCGGACCTGGCCGCGCTCCAGCAGCGCGAACTGCGCCGTCAGGTAGTTCATCGGGATCGCGGCCGCCTCGTCGAAGCCCAGCGAGTCCGGAATAGGGAAGGTGAAGGCGGCGGGGACGGCGGCCAGCTCGGCCGCGCCGCCGTAGGGGACGACCGCGGCGACCCGTTGCCCGGGGACGAACGGAGACGGGCCGGACACGATCTCTCCCGCGACGTCGACGCCCAGCGTGAACGGCGGGTCGGGCCGCAGCTGGTAGAGCCCCTGACTGAGCAGCAGATCGGGGAACGAGACGCCCACGCTGTGCACCCGGATCAGGACTTCGTCCGGGCCGGGGGCGGGCTCGGGGACATCCCTCAGCTCGACTCCTGTCGGGCCGGTGGTCGTGACGACTTGGATCGCGCGCATGGAGTGAGGCTACTGGTGCGTACGGCGTGGGGTCGCGGCGTCTACTGGTGCGTACGACGTACCAGGTGCGTCGTACGCACCAGTAGTCTCACCGGCGCAAGTCCCCACCGTGTCACCATGGCCGACGTGACCTGCGAACCTCCCGTGGTGACGGCCCTCCACATCGCGCCCGGCGCGCGGCTGCCAATGAAGTCCGTGGCACGGGTGAAGGCCGAGGCCGGCCGCGGACTGGTGGGCGACCGCTACCACGGAACCCGCCACCGCCACGTCAGTGTGCAATCGGCCGAGCAGCTCGCCGAGGCGGCAGAGGCACTAGGTGCGCCGGTACCCCCCAGCGGGACGCGACGCAACGTCACGATCGGCCGGGGAAAAATCCCGACCGCCCCGGGTAGCCGGATCACCATCGGCGACGTCGAGCTCGAGGTGGTGCGGGTCGCCGCACCCTGCCGCCTGCTGGATGACAGCCTCGGCCCGGGCGCCGCCGCTGCGCTACGCCGACGGGCCGGCTCGATCTGCAGGGTCCTCGCCGGTGGGGAGATCTCGGTGGGGTCTTCCGTGACCCTCGCCAGCCCGTCGTGAGAACTCACGACGGGCCACGTGAGAACTCACGACGGGCCACGTGAGAACTCACGACGGGTCAGCGGGGTTGGACCACGGAGTTCATCTCGAAGTGCATCGGGTCGGTCCAGGCCCAGTCGCCGCCCCAGGTGAAGCCCCACTTCTGGAAGATCCGGACCACGTCGCGGTCGATCTGACCGACGGTGCCGCGCTGGTTACCGGGGACGTTGAGGTCCAGCGCGATGCCGAACGCATGCAGCGACAGCTGGGTGGTGCCCGCGATGAAGCGCGGGTAGTAGCAGCCGGCGTACTCAAGGGGATGGATCCGGTCGGCCAGCCCGCGCTGCACGACCTCGGTGAGGGCGGCGCGCAGCTGGGGGAACAGCAGCCGGTGGCAGGTCACCGAGCCGAGGATCGGCACCCGTTCGGTGCGGATGTTGGCCCGCACCCAGGCCGGGTCGGGCGTGATCCGGCCGCCGCCGACCACCCGGTACGAGAAGGAGCCGACGCCGGAGGCGACCGAGCCTCCGGTCAGGAACGCGGTCTGCTGCACCGTGATGTCGAGGTCGGGTCCGAGGATCTGCACCGACGACTGCGGGCCGGCCAGACGCTCCAACGCCGGACGCACCGACTGCGGCGAGGTCTCCCCCGTCCACACCAGGATCGCGTTGCCGGCCGGCAGCCCGAGGTCGGCGCCCCACAGTTGGTTGACCACGGCGTCGACTCGGGGCGCCTGCTCGGCGACCGCGCCGATATGGACCATGGGCGCGGTGATGTCGTTGCCGAGGCGCAGGTAGCCGTCCTGGTCGGTCACCCGGCTCAGCAGCCGCGCGAGCGGCGGCGTGACGGCCAGCTCACCGCCCGCGACGCGGTCCCAGACGGCCTCGAGCTGGGCACTGCCCTGCGGGGTGAACCGGCGGTACGTCGCCGGGTCGATCGCCGCGACGGTGATCACGCGGTTCTGGATCGCGACGCTGCCGAGCCCGATCACCTCGGTGCCCTCGACCCCGGAGGCGTCAGTGATCGCCTGCTGCTGCTCGGTGGTGAGTGGCTCCGCCCGGGAGATCAGCAGGTCCGCGCCGGCCAGCCCGTCGGCCAGCGGCCCTGGTGGGGGTACGGCGTGCGCGGGGTCGACGACGGTGGGCGTGCTCGTGGGCTCGGCCGACACGGACCCGGTCGTGGTCGGCTCACCGGAGGTCGGCGCGGGGCTCGTCGGCGAGACCTGCGAGGAGGACGGTGACCCGTCGACCGCGCCTGGATCGGCCGGCGCGGCTCCGCAGGCGGCGAGCGTGAGCGCCGTGGCGGTGACGAGCAGCGCCGCGCGGCCACGACCTGTGCGCATGACACCCCCTCGATGATCCCGGCTCCCCTGACCATTCAGGGTAGGCGGAGAGGGCAACCGGCGTAGCGGGTCAGCCGCCCTTCTTGAGCTCCTCGTTGATCGCGGGGACCACCTCGTGCATGTCACCGATGACGGCGTACGTCGCCTTGGTCACCATCGGCGCCTCCGCATCGGTGTTGATCGCGAGGATCACCTTCGACGACGCGCAGCCGGCCCAGTGCTGGATCGCGCCGCTGATGCCACACGGGATGTAGACGTCCGGTGAGATGCGGGTGCCGGTCTGACCGACCTGTTCGTGGTGCGGCCGCCAGCCCAGGCTGGTGACGACGCGCGAGACTCCGAGCGACCCTCCGAGCAGGTCGGCCAGCTCGATCACGTGTCCGAAGCCGTCCGGACCGCCCGCGCCACGGCCGGCGCCGACCACGACCTTCGCGGTCTTGAGGTTGCCGCCCTCGCCCAGGGGACGCTCCTCGGTCGAGACCACGCGCGCCACCAGGTCGGGCTCGACCAGCGTCGGCGTGTGCTCGACCACCGTCGGCACGGTCGGCGCCTCTGCCGGCACCGCCTCGACGGCGTGCCCCGCGATCGTCAGGACCGCGGGCCGGTCGTCGAGCAACATCTCCTCGAGCACAGCGCCGCCCATCACCTGCCGGTTGACGGTGAACGGGGCCAGCCCGTTGAACGCCACGACGTTGGCGGCCATCGCGACCCCGCTGCGGGCGGCGACGTGCGACATCACCTCGGTGCCGCGGTTCGTGCCACCTGCCATCACCACCACGGAGCCCTTGGCCTGCTGCACGTTCTGGACGGCGGCGGCCCAGGCGGCCGCGGAGTACGACGAGTACGCCTCGCCGCTGACGACGTGCACCTCGCGGACGGCGTACCGCCCGAGCTCGGAGACCTGTCCCGGCGACGCCTCACCGACGACGATCGCGTCGATGGGGATGCCACCGCCCGCCTCCGAGAGGGAACGGGCGAAGGTCAGCGCCTCGCGGGAGACCTCGGCGGACTCCTCATCCAGCTCCACCAGCACGACGATCATCGGGTCACCCCCAGGCTCTGCAGCAGCTCGACGACGGCGGGTGCGGCGTCGGCGCCCTGGCCGACCAGGCTGACCTGGTTGGGCGCGGCCGGCGGCAGGAAGAGCTTGACCCGCTTCGGACCGGCGGGCGCAGCGACCGGCTCACGCCGTTCGATCTCGACCTTCTTGGCCTTCATCCGGCCCGACACGGTCGGGTAGCGCGGCTCGACGCCGCCCTCGAGGACCGCGATCACGGCCGGCAGGGGCAGCCGGTAGGTGTCCTGGCCGGTAGGGCCCTCGCCGCGAGCGACGGCGACGTCTCCCCCTGAGTCCTGGGCGACCTCGACCGTCGAGATGCCGGTGACCACCGGGCGGCCGAGCTCGTAGGCGAGCCGGATGCCGACCTGGAAGTCGCCGGAGTCTGCCGCGTCGTTGCCGAGCAGGATGAGGTCGTGGCTCCTGCCGTTGCCGTCGTGGTCACGGATCACCGCGGCCAGCTCGAGCGCCACGTCGGCCGGGCCGTACGCCGGCGCGTCGGCCACGATGTGGGTGGCGGCGGTGCAGCCGAGCGCCAGCACGCCGCGCAGCTGCTCGACCGCGTCCTCGGAGCCGAGGGTCACCACCGTCGCCTGCCCCCCGGTCGCCGCGGCGATCTGGACGGCCAGCTCGACCGCGCAGTTCTCGTGCGGCGAGACCGTGAAGCCGGCGTACCTGCCGTCAACGGCCTGCGCATCCTCGGTGAGGACCACGTCGCTGGAGGAGTCCGGCACCCGCTTGATGCACACCAGGACGTTGGTCATGCTGCTGCCTTCCGGGGATGCGGAGTCCGGGCTTCATCTGGGTACCCAGGTGAAGCGTCACTTCCACAGTCGTACACAGCGTGGGAAGTGACGCTTCCCCTAGGTACCTTGATGAAGCACCAGCAGCAGCGGCCCCTCACGAGCGGATCCGCTCGTTGCCTGGGTCGAACAGAGGCGTGGCGTCGATCGAGCCGACCGTCACGGGGTAGAGCTCCTCCATGTAGGACACGGCCAGCTGGTTGCCGATCACGGCCTCGCCGGGGGGCAGGTAGGCCATCAAGATGTGCTTGCCGAGGCTCGGCGCGGACCCTGCCGACGTGACGTAGGGGTGGCGCCCCAGCCCGTCGGTGAGCACCGAGCCGTCGCGCTGCAGGATCGGCTCGCCGCCGAGCATGTAGCGCTTCACACCGCTGGCCGAGGTGTGGTCGTCGACGGTCATCGTGCACAGCACCGTGGCGGGGGCGGCCTCGCGCTGGGCGAGGTAGCGCTCCCTGCCGACGAAGTCCTGCGCCTTCACCTTGGGCCGTTGCATGCTGGCCTCGACGATCGTGCGCTCGGCGTCGAGCTCGGCACCGAAGGCGCGATAGCCCTTCTCGATCCGGCCGGTCGTGCCGTAGACGCCGATGCCCACCGGGATCGCGCCGTACGCCGCCCCGGCCTCGTGCAGGGCATCCCAGAGTGCCGCTCCACCGGACATCGGGACGTAGAGCTCCCAACCGAGCTCGCCGACGTAGGAGATCCGCGAGGCCAGCACCGGCTGGCGAGCACCCTCCGGGCCGACCTGGATCTCGCGGCAGGTGCCGAAGCCGAAGCCCTCGTGCGAGATGTCGTCGTCGGTGAGCGAGGAGAGGATGTCGCGGGCGCGCGGGCCCCAGATCCCGACGGTGCACACGTCGGCGGTGTGGTCGGTGAGGGTGGTCGCCCCGCTGGGATCAGTCTCGGTGACGAGGTCGGCGAACCACTTCTTGTCGACCATGCCGTGGGCACCACCGGTGACCACACGGAAGGCGTCCTCACCCAGCCGCATCACGGTCAGGTCGGAGACGAAGCCGCCGTGGCCGTCGAGCACCGGCGTGTAGATCACCTTGCCGACGGCGAGGTCGCACTGCGCCACGCACGCACGCTGCACGCTGTCGAGCGCACCGGGACCCACGATGTCGAACATCGCGAACGCCGTCAGGTCGACGATGCCGGCCGTCTCACGCAGGCGCAGGTGCTCGGCGTTGATGATCGGCGACCACCAGCGGGCATCCCACTCGTGCGCACGCGGCATCACGGCGTCGCCGTACTCCTCGATCAGACCGGCGTTCGACTCGTACCAGAACGGCCGCTCCCAGCCGGCCGCCTCGAAGAAATGCGCCCCCTGCTCGCGCTGACGGTCATACATGGGAGAGGTGCGGATCGGCCGGTCCGATTCGTACTGCTCGGACGGGTGGACGATGCCGTAGGTCTTGTTGAACGCCTCCGACGTGCGCGCCTGCACGTGCGAGCGCTGCCGCTGATGGTCGTAGAAGCGGGCGATGTCGGAGTGGCTGATATCGATCTCGGACCAGCCGCGGGTCATCTTCTCGGCGACCGCGCGACCGGTGCCGGGGCCTTCCTTGATCCAGATCGCGGCCGCGCTCCACAGGCCCCGGACCTCGGGGGTCTCACCGAGGATCGGGAAGCCGTCGGGGGTCAGCGAGAGCAGACCGTTGATGGCGTAGCGGATCTCGGCGCCCTCAGCGCCGAGCAGCTCGGGCATCAGCTCGAAGGCCTGCTCCAGCTGCGGGTCGAAGTCGGCCTCGGTGAACGGCAGCTCGGTCGGCGAGAGCTTGGACTGCTCGATCGACGGGATGTCCTCGGGCTCCATCAGGATCGGCCGGTGGGCATAGGAGCCGACCTCCATGTCGGCACCGTGCTGCCGCTCGTAGCAGAACGTGTCCATGTCGCGCACGATCGGGAAGGAGATCTCCCCCTCCGTGCCGACCAGCTGCGGGCAGGGACCGACCGAGATCATCTGGTGTACGGCGGGGGTCAGCGGGATCGCGGCCCCGGCCATCTCCGCGATCTTGGGGCTCCACACCCCGCAGGCCACGACCACCGTCTCCGCCTCGATGTCGCCACCGGTGGTGCGCACCCGCTTGATGGCACCGCCCTCGACGTCCAGCCCGGTGACTTCAACGTTGGGCACCACGGTCAGCGCGTCCAGCTCCAGGGCCCGCTCGCGCATGATGGTGCCGGCGCGCAGGGAGTCGACCACGCCCACGCTCGGGGTGTAGAAGCCCCCGATCACCATGTCCTTCTCCAGGAACGGCACCAACTCGGCGATCTCGTCGGGGGTGACCAGCCGAGCGTCGATCCCCCAGGCCTTCGCGCTGGACATCCGGCGGCGAAGCTCCTCCATCCGCTCCTCGGTGCGGGCCACCTCGATGCCACCGGACTGGGTGAAGACACCCATCTCCTGGTACTGCGCGACGGAGTCGAAGGTGAGGTCGGTCATCTCACGCGAGTGGTCGACCGGGAAGATGAAGTTGGAGGCGTGCCCGGTGGACCCACCGGGGTTGGGCAGTGCCCCCTTGTCGATCTGGACGATGTCACGCCAACCGAGGTTCGCCAGGTGCCAGACCAGGCTGTTGCCGACGATGCCGGCGCCGATCACGACGACGCGTGCGGATGCGGGGAGTTCTGCCATGAGGGGTCCTTATTTGTTGCGTTATCCGCAACCCGTTGCGCGATAGGGAACAAGGCACAGTGTTCAGCCCTCGGCCGGACGGTGTCAAGGCCGGGCGAGGACTGAACCCGTCGCCGTGCCACTGTGCCGTGCCACTGAGCAGTCCTGAGCAGTCCTGAGCAGTCCTGAGCAGTCGGCCAGAGTGCCGGTCCCCTGTCGGGTGGCTGCCCTAGGGTCGCCACCATGGTGCACCGACTGTCCCGCGACCAGGCGCGGCGGATCGCGGTGCAGGCGCAGTTGCTGCACCTCCCGCGGCCGGTCGGCGTGCTCGACGTGGTCCGGCGGCTGGGCCTGCTGCAGCACGACCACACGGCGTACGTCGCCCCGAACGCGCACCTGGTGCTGTGGAGCCGGCTCGGGTCGACGTACGACGCGGCGGAGCTGAGCACGCTGCTGGAGGACCGGACGCTCGTCGAGCTGCAGGGCTACCTGCGCCCGGCCGAGGACGTCGCCCTGTTCCGTGCGGAGATGGCGGCTTGGCCGGGCCGACCGCCGCGACGGGAATGGCAGGACGACCTCGCCGACTGGGTGGCGGCCAACGACTACTCCCGGCAGGAGATCCTGCAACAGCTGCGCAGCGAAGGGCCGCTGCCTGCGCGAGAGCTGCCCGACTCCACCGCCGTGCCGTGGCGGTCCTCGGGCTGGACCAACCAGAAGAGCGTCGGCAGGCTGCTGGACTTCCTGGAGGCGCGCGGCGAGGTGGCCGTGTCTCACCGCGAGGGCCGCGAGCGGGTCTGGGACCTCGCCGAGCGGGTCTACCCCGACGAGAGTGCGCTGCCCTGGGAGGAGGCGTCGGCCGAGCGCAGCCGGCGGCGGCTGGCGGCACTCGGCCTGGCCCGCGCCAAGTCCGCCGAGGCCCCCGGCGAGCCGAACGACGTCGGCGAGAGTGGCGAGGAGGCCGAGGTGGAGGGGGTGCGCGGCCGCTGGCGGATCGACCCGGCGGCGCTCGAGCGCCTGGCCGAGCCGGTTCGGGAGCGGGTCGCCCTCCTCTCGCCGCTCGACCGGTTGGTGATGGACCGCAAGCGGATGGCCGAGCTGTTCGAGTTCGACTACCACCTCGAGATGTACAAGCCGGCAGCCAAGCGGCGCTGGGGCTACTTCGCGCTGCCGGTGCTCGTGGGCGATCGGCTGGTCGGCAAGGTCGACGCCGAGGCCGATCACGAGGGCGGCATGCTGCGCGTGTACGCCGTCCACGAGGACACACCGCTCTCGGGCGGACAGCGCGACGCCGTGCACGAGGAGATCGCCGACCTCGCCCGCTGGTCGGGGCTGGAGGTCGCGTGGGACTGAGCGCCGAGCGTGGATACTTCCTGATACTTTGTCGAAGTATAACGATGTATCAGGGAGTGGGCGTGGTGTCATGACTCGGGAACAGCAGCCCAACCCCTACACCCCGGGCCAGGTGCCGCGAGTGCTGGTCGGCCGCTCGGTCGAACTGCGCCGGATCCGCGACCTGGTCAGCCGGGTCGCCACCTTCGGCGAGCTCGGCGGTCCGCTCCTGGTCTTCCATGCGCCGCGCGGGCTGGGCAAGACCTCGCTGCTGCGCACCGCCCAGCGTCAGGCCGCCGAGGTCGGCTTCGTGTCCGCGTGGGTGGCCTGCTCGCGCGAACGACCCTTCCTCCCCGAGCTGGTGCGAGTCGTGGAACGCTCGCTGCAGAAGGCCGAGGTGATCCCGCCGGGAGAGGCCGGGGCCGGGTTCCGGGCCAGGCTCGATCGGATCAGCGTCGAGCTGGGTCTGCCGGGCGCCAAGGTGCGCGCCGATGTCGCCCGCCGTGAGGCGCCCGCGGACACCTCGGCGCTGGCGCCGATCAGCGCGTTGGAGGATCTGCTGCACGAGGCCGCGGCTGCCGTCCGCCGGCGCGGCGGTGCGGGCCTGCTGGTCTTCCTCGACGAGCTGCACGCCGCTTCCGCCGACGACATGGCCACCCTGCTCAATGCCCTGCAGAACCTCGACGGCGAACGCGAGCAGAATCCCCTGGCCGTCGTCACCGCCGGTCTCCCGGTCACTCCCGAGGCACTCACCCGCGCGGCCACCTTCGGCGAGCGCAGCTCCTTCGTCCCGCTCGACGTCCTCTCCGACGCCGACGCGCGCGCCGCGCTCGCCGTCCCCGCCGAGTCCCTCGGCGTCACCTGGTCCGACGATGCGCTCGGCCGGATCGCCGAAGAGGCCCGCGGCCACCCCTACTTCCTCCAGCTCGCCGGCAGCGCCACCTGGGACGCCGCCGCGCCGGCCGAGGGCGACGAGATCACGGTGGCGGACGTCGAAGCAGGGGTCCCGGCCGCGACCGAGCAGTTGACCGCGATGTACCGCGCCCGTTGGCGCTCGGCATCCCCAGCCGAGCAGTCCTTCCTCGCCGCCATGGCCGCGGAGGACAAAGAGAACGTCACCCGTGCTCAGATCGCTCAGCGGCTGGGCGTCGACTCCCGCGCCATCTCGGTGCCCCGAGAGCGGCTGATCGAGAAGGGCGTGATCGAGCCGGTCGGCCATGGGCTGGTGCGATTCACGATGCCGGGCTTCGCGGCGTACGTCCGCGACCAGGGCTAGCCGCTCGCGAGCCGCCCGCGCAGATGCTCACGGTCGTGCACTGCGGGCTCGGTGGTCCGCAGGAAGTCGAGCAGCACCTCGGAGAAGCGCTCCGGCTCGTCCTGGTGCGGGAAGTGCCCGGACTGCTCGAAGATGTCGAGCCGGCTGCCGGCGATGGCGGCGTGCGCCGTCTGCGCGTGTGCGACCGGGATGACCGTGTCGACCGCCCCCCAGATGATCTGCGTCGGCCGCCCGTCCCCGAGGTAGAGAAGGTTGTCCGCGTTGACCCGCTGCCCGCCCGGTCCCACGACGCTGCGCAGGGTGTACACGAACGCCGAGCGGGCCGGGCCGTCCGCCAACGAGGCATAGCCGCGCGCGGCCTCGATCACCGAGGGGCGAGGCCGGATCGGCAGCCGGCCGAGGATACGGCCGAGGACGACCCCGGCGTCGCGCAGATGCCGGTGGGCGATGACCGGCAGCACCAGCTCCGCCCCGGGGAGCGTCGCGGCGCGCAGCGCCGGGCTCACCTCGCGGCCCAGCCCTCCACTCGACACCAGCACGATGCGATCGCACATGTCATGGAACTGGTAGGCGAACTGCAACGCCACCCCGCCGCCGAGCGAGTGCCCGACCACCGTGGCGCTGTCGTGCCCCAGCCTCACGAGCAGGTCGCGCAGCCCGCTGGCCAGGGCGCCCAGGGAGTAGTCGGCCTGCGGCTTGTCCGACTGGCCGTGGCCGAGCAGATCCGGGGCGATCACATGGGCGTGCTCGGCCAGGGCCGGCATCACGGCGTCCCAGGTGGCGCTGCTGCTGGTGATGCCGTGCACCAGGAGCACCACCGGGAGATCGGGATCGCCGGCGACCCGGTAGGTCATCCGGTGACCATGCAGGAGGACTTCCTCCGACCGCACGGTCGTGTCGGCTGTGCTCGTCATGGGTGCTCCCTCGTCCCTGGGGACGCTATCCCAGGCCGGGCCGCGTGGACCGAGCGGGTCAAGGCGAGCCACGTCTCAGGCGGTGTCCCGTTCGGGAAGAGCCTCGGCTCGGGCCTGCAACGACGGGTTGTCCACGCCGGCGGCGGTGGCACGCGCGAGCCCCGCTCGACGAGTGTCCCCGGCCTCGACCTGGTGGACGAGCGCCCAGGCGAGCAGCTCTGGCAGATCGGCCCGGAGCGCGTCGTCGTACAGCCTCGAGGCGGCCGCCGCTTCACCCGCGCCGTCGCCGACCTGGAGCTCCAGGTCGGCGAGGCCGATGTACGTCGACACCCAGACGTAACGGTCAGCCACCCGATCCGAGCGGCGTCGGGCCTCCTGGATCCAGTCACGGGCGGCGTCCGACTCGCCGCGTTGGCCGGCGAAGAGGGCAAGAGCGCGGGCGGCCATCCCTTCCCAACACGGGTCGCCGAGCTCGCAGGCGAGGGCGAACGCGCTCTCGGCTTCCTTGCGCGCCGCGCCGCCATCGCCCTGCTCGGCCAGGACCTGCGCGCGGAACACCTGTGGCCACGGCAAGAAGGCGTTCCATCGTTCCTGGTCCGCCAGGTCGATGCTCGACTCGGCGGCCACCCGTGCCGCGTCGGGCTGTCCCGAGAGCAGCAGGGATCGTGACAGCACGCCCAGAGACCAGGATTCCTGACGGCGTTGCCCAGCTCCGGCCGCCGCCTCCGCGGAGGCCCTGAGGAGGTCGGCAGCGGCGAGATGGCGGCCCCGGTCAGCCGTGTTCATGCCCTGTAAGGCAAGGACCCCGGCGCGCAGCGCCCCGTCACCGCACTGGTCAGCCTGGCCCAGGGCCTCCTGGAGCGCGCGGGCGGCAGAGGCATGTCGACCTGCCTGGACATCGACGAACGCCAGCTCTCGCAGGAGCTCCCCGAGGACGTCGGGTCGCTGCTGTGACCGCACCAGCCCCAGCGCCCGGTTCAGTACGACGGCACCTTCCCCGTCGTACCCGCGAACGGCGTGGACCAGCGCGCGACCCAGAGCCCCCAGCGCGTCCACCAGCAGGATCGAGTCGCGAGCGCGTTCGGCCTCCTCCACTGCGCGCCGCAGGGTGTCGACACCAGCATCTGGCGCGCCCGCCGCCAAGGCGGCGCTGCCAGCGCGGATCAACGAGGCCGCGACCGCAGACGCGCGCACACCCGATCGCCGTCGCTCCTTGGTGCCGGTGCCAGCGGCACGCAGCGCCGGCGACGGCTCGACCCCTGACCTCGCGAAAGCGTCGAGGCACGAGGCGAGGTGGACCGAGGCTTGGCCTTCCCGGCCCGCAGCCACCAGCGCGCGCACGAAGAGCTCCTGGGCGTCCTCGTCCAGAGGATCGAGCATCGCGCCCTGGTGGGCAATCTCCACCGCCTGCTCGGCCTCACCGCGCGACAACAGGTCGAGCGCGGCGGCGCGTATCTCCTCCCTCGCCCGGATGGCGCTGCGAGCACGCGCCAGCAGCAGCCAGAGGTCGAACGCCGGGCAGCCGCGGAGATCGACGCCGTCGAGAAGTACGCCCTCCATGTCCGCTACCGGCAGGAGGCCTTCCTCAAGGGCCCAGACGTCGACCCAGGCTTCCTCCGGTGACAACGTGAGCGGGTCACCGCGCAGCGCTCCGGGTATGCCGAGGCTGCGGCGCAGGTCTGCCAGTCCCCAGCGCAGCGCACCGAGCGGATCGTCGGCGTCGCAGAAGAGCTCGGCCGCGAGCTCGCTTCGTGCCAGCGGCCGGTCCCCCAGTGCCAACCGGGCAAGCAGAGCCCACGACTTCTTTCCCCTCGGCTGCGGGCGAGGCTGCTCGGCGTCCTCGACCACCGGGCGTCCGAGCAGCCTCACCCGCACCGTCACCGGGGTGACCTCACGACACGCCCGCGGGGGCACGACCCTGGAGTGCGACGACGTCGGCAGTGGTGAGACCGTTGCCGGCGATCCCCCAGTCACCGCTCTTGACCTCTTCGACGACGACCCAGGTGACAGGGCGCAGGTTCTCGCCCTCGATCTCGACCATGGTCTCGGTCAGGCGGTGGATGATCTCGTGCTTCTGCTCCGGGGTGAAAACACCCTCGATGAGCTTGACGTTGATGAGCGGCATGGCCTTCTCCTTCATTCCAGTGTGACTGATAAGGCCACCCTGCTGCTGCCGCGTGTGAAGCACCGTGTGAGGAATCGCCGGACCTGCGCGGCGCCCCGAGGGCACTGCTCACCGGACGGAGTCGGAGAAGGCCGATGCCCCGGCCGGGGAGGCCGGGGCATCGACGCTAGAGAGAAACCTTGGCTCAGGCGAGCCAGGCGTCCACCTTGTCCTGGTTGTCAGCGATCCACTTCGCGGCCGCCTCTTCCGGGGTCATCTTGCCGACCGTGATGTAGTCGGCGACCAGGTTCTGGTCGTCGTTGGTCCAGGTGAAGTTCTGCACCAGTGCGGCCGCGGGCGAGCCCGAGTCCATGAACTTCGTGGAGCCGATCTTCTTGAGTTCGGTCTCGGCGTAGTCGCAGGCGACCTTGGACTTGTCCGCGTCACAGCCCTCGGTGTACGGCGGCAGCGCCACCCGCTCCATGGGCACCTCGGCGTGGATGTACTGCGGCTCCCAGAAGTAGCCGATCAGCCATTCCTTGTTCTCCTGAGCCTTGCGGAACGCCTCCACCGTGGCGGGTTCACCACCGGAGAAGACGACCTTGAAGTCCAGCCCCAGGTTCTCGACGATGGCCTCGTCGTACTGGGTGAAGGTCGGGTCGGATCCCAGGAACTGGCCCTTGCCGCCAGACTCCGAGGTGGCGAACTCCTTGGCGTACTTGTTCAGGTTGTTGTAGTCGAGCACGTCGGGGTTCTCCTCGGCGAGCCAGCCCGGGACGTACCAGCCGATGATGCCGACGTTGCCCGGCGATCCGAGGTCGACGACCTCGCCCGCGTCGAGACCGGCCTGGAGCTCGGTGGCGTGCGACCACTCTTCCAGGATGACGTCACCATCACCCGAAGCGAGCGCCTGGTACGACGGGCCGCCCTCCTTGAGGTCGACGTAGTTCACGTTGCACCCCAGCTCCTGCTCGGCGACCGCTCCCACGACATAGGCATCGGCCTCGTAGCCGACCCATGGGTGGACGAGGATGTTGAACTCCCCACAGTCGCCGCCGGCCTCGGCGGCCTTCGACTCGTTCGCCTGCGTGGCGTCGCTCGACCGAGCCGCCCCCACACGCCGTCAGCGCGAGCAGCGCGCTCGCGGCGAGGGCGCCGAGGCGGACACTCTTGCTTTTCAGATGCCGCACGTTCATTCTCCCTTGGTTGTCGTGTCGCTTCTGCGACACGCTGGTGTGAATCGTGTTCCTACCTGGTCGCTCAGTGTGGGATCCGCAGTGGCCACCCGCGGAAGACGGAGCGGCCTTCACGGGCCTGACCCGTGGAGCCGGTCCGGGCTGCGGCGGCGCGCGCGATGCGGTCAATCATGACTCCGAGCAGCACGATGCGACAGCCCAGCGGCGACGCCCTTGCCCCAGCGTACTCGGCATGGGCGAGGCCATAGACCACGTCGTATCCGAGCGCTCCTGCGCCGACCAACCCGCCGATCACCACCATGGCGAGCACGTACAGCAGACCTTGGTTGGTCGCGAGCACCAGGTTGCCGCGCGCCATCGGCAGCTGAACCTTGGTGATCTCCTGCCAGGTGGTCGAGCCCGTGGACCGCCCGGCCTCGAGCGCTCCCGGAGCAACGCCCCGGACGCCGTCTGCGACCAGTTTGATCGCAGCCGGCGCGGCATAGACGATCGCCGCGACGATCGCGGTGAAACGCGTGGACCCGAAGAGCGCCAGCACCGGGATCAGGTAGACGAAGGCGGGGATGGTCTGCCCGGCGTCGAGGACGGGTCGGATGATCAGGTCCGCCGTCGAACTGCGGGCCATCCAGACCCCGAAGACCAGCGCCAACAACATCACCAGCAGGGTGGCGACGATGGTCATGTTGAGGACGATCATCGTGTCGTGCCATAGGTCGAGCAGATAGATCCCGCTGAGGCACAACACGGTGGGGACAAGCGCGCGCCGGCCCCCGATCACCAGCCCCAGCGACAGCAGCGCGAGGAAGCTGAGCCACCAGGGAGACTGCGCCAGCAGGCTCTGCAGCGGGTTGAGCAGACCGAAGGACACGGCATCCTTGAAGGCGCCGGCCGGGGCATCCACGGAACGCGACGAACGAGCGCATCCATTCGCTGGCCGTGTCTGCGATCGACCTCCCCCAGGTGTACTCGGGGAAGATCGCGGCCTCCAGGGAGTAGCGGGAGTACCACACGGCAAGCACGACCGGGGCCAGCAGCGCCACGAGCTTGAGGCGGCGCCGCGCGGGGTCCTCGCCGCCCCCTCGCGCAACGATCTCGGAACGCTCGCTTGCGGCTGTCGTGGTGCGGTCGAGCATGATGCCCATCACCACGATCAGCAGGCCGGGGACCAGGCCCGCCACCGAAGTCGTTCTTCGTCAGTGCCGCCAGCACCGGCTTGCCCAGCCCGGGGCCGGCCGACGTAGGACGCGATGATGCGCCATCGACAGTGCGGCCAGAATGGTCTGGTTGAGGCCGAGGATGATCGTCTTGCGTGCCATCGGGATCTGCACCTTGACCAGGCGCTGCCAGGTGGTCTGCCCCACGGAGTCGGTGGCCTCGATCGCCGTGGCGGAGACATCCCGGATGCCGAAGCCGGCGATTCGCACGATCGGCGGCAGGGCGTAGAGCAGCGTGCAGACGACGGCCGTGGGGGCGCCGATCCCGAACAGGACGAACACGAAGATCAGGTAGACGAACGTCGGCATCGTCTGGAGCAGGTCGAGGAACAACGTGATGACGCGTGCCGTGCGCGGGCTGAGCGCGACCACGACCGCCAGGGGGAAGCCGATCACCACTGCGAACCCGACCGAGACCAACGTGACGATCAGCAGGTCGATCGAGTCCTCCCAGAAGCCGAACGACGCCGAAGGACAAGAAGGAGAGGCAGACCAGAAGCGCGATCCGCCAGTTCGCGACGGCGTAGCCGACCCAGGTGGCGATGGCGACCACGCCCAGCCAGCCGATCACGGGGGCCGGTCGCGGTGACACGGGGCTCGAGATCAAGCCTTGGACGAAGTCGACCACCGCGTCGATGAAGTCACCGAAGAACGTTGTGAATGCGTTGTTTCCGAGGTTCGAGCCGAGTTCGGCCATCCGGATGTGGAGGTCGCTCCGCTCTGCGCCCGCGAGGGTCAAGGTGTTGGTGCCCTTGGTCGCGCTCCAGACGGCGATCCAGGCGGCCACCACGACCAGGCCCCAGACCCACCTCGGGATCCCCGTCTTCTCCTCGGGGATCGGAGGCGGAGCCCCGGGCTCGACCTGGCGCTCGAGAGTCGCGCTCGCCATCAGTCCTCCTCCGCCACGACGACGCGCAGGATGTCCTCGTCGTCGACCATCCCGATGATCTTGTCGCCCTCGGCTACGCGAACCGGGCCCTGGTAGGCCAGCACCGCTCGAGCCGCCTCCTTCACCACGACGTTCGACTGCAGCACCGGGGAGTCGGCGCTGACCTTGTCGTTCACCGGCCGCATCACCCACTTCAGGGTGAGCACGTGCGACTTGGGGACGTCACTGACGAACTCCTTGACGTAGTCGTCGGCCGGGGCGCCGACCACCTCGTCGGGAGTGCCGATCTGGACGATCTCGCCGTCGCGCATGATCAGGATCCGGTCGCCGAGCTTGAGCGCCTCGGCGAGGTCGTGGGTGATGAAGACCATGGTCTTGTCGAGCTCCTGGTGGAGCCGGATCACCTCGTTCTGCATGTCACGGCGGATCAGCGGGTCGAGAGCCGAGAACGGCTCGTCGAAGAGCAGCAGGTCGGGGTCGTTGGCCAAGGCCCGGCGCCAGGCCGACCCGCTGCTGCATGCCACCGGAGAGCTGGTCGGGGTAGGAGTTCTCATAGCCCTTGAGGCCGACCAGGTCGACGACCTCGTAGGCCTTCTCTCGCCGTTCGCGCTTCGGCGTTCCGCGCACCTCCAGGCCGTAGCCGACGTTGTCGACCACCTTGCGGTGCGGCAGCAGCCCGAAGTGCTGGAAGACCATCGAGACGTGGTTGCGGCGCAGGTCGCGGAGCTGGCGCTCCGTCGCCGAGGTGATGTCCTGGCCGTTCATCACCACGGTGCCCGCGGTCGGCTCGATCAGCCGGGTCAGGAGCCGCACCAACGTCGACTTGCCGGATCCCGAGAGCCCCATCACCACGAAGACCTCTCCCGGTGCCACGTCGAAGGAGACGTCCTTGACGCCGATGACGCAGCCGGTCTTCTCCTTGAGGTCCGCCCGTGACAGGTCGGCGTCGGGCGTGCCGATGATCTTGTCGGAGCCGTCGCCGAAGATCTTCCAGAGGTTGCGGACCTCCAGCGCGGCTGACTCGCCGGTCGAATCGCTGATGCTCACAGAACTATCGGTCGCGGTCATGACCGCACCTCCCGGGGTGTTCGATTGTCGGTTGAAGTGGGGTCCGCTGGGGTGCTGACGAGGTCACTGTCCTCGTCGTTGCGCGGATCGCCCAGCGGGTAGAGCGGCATCCCGGCGCCGTGCCGGTAGTACGACACCTCGGCGGCGGGCAGTGGCGTGGCTCCTCGGATCAGGTCGGCGGCCTTCTCGGCCACCATCATCACCGGCGCGTAGATGTTGCCGTTGGTGACGTAGGGGAAGACGCTGGCGTCGACGACCCGGATCCCCTCGAGCCCGTGCACCTTCATGGTGGTGGGATCGGTGACCGTGTCGGGACCGACCCCCATCATGGCGCTGCACGACGGGTGCAGCGCGGTCTCGGCGTCCCGGCGTACCCAGTCGAGGATCTCCTCGTCGGTCTCGACCGACGGCCCCGGCGACAGCTCGCCGTGCGTTGTACGCCGCGAAGGCCGGCTGGTTGAGGAGATGGCGGGCCGCCCGGATGGCCTCCACCCACTCCTTCTTGTCGGTCGGGGTCGAGAGGTAGTTGAAGAGCATCTTCGGGTGCTGCTTGGGATCGGTGCTCGCGATCCGCACCCAGCCGCGCGTGTCGGCGTACATCGGGCCGACGTGGACCTGGTAGCCGTGGCCCCCTGGCGGCAGGTTGGCGGGCGAGCTGCCGTCGTACCTGATCGCGATCGGCAGGAAGTGGAACATCAGGTTCGGCCAGGCCACGTCGTCGTTGCTCCGGGTGAAGCCGCCGCCCTCGAAGTGGTTGGTGGTGCCGAGGCCGCGCTTGAGGAACAGCCAATCGGCGCCGATCTTGGGCCGCTTCCACCAGGCCAGACCGGGCGCGATCGACACCGGCTGCTTGGAGGCGTACTGGATGTAGACCTCCAGGTGGTCCTGGAGGTGCTCGCCGACACCGGGCAGCTCGTGCACCATCCGCACGCCGAGGGGCTCGAGGTGCTCGGGGTTGCCCACGCCGGAGAGCTGCAGCAGCTGCGGGGTGTTGATCGCCCCGCCGCACAGGATCACCTCGCCGGCACTGACCGAGCGCCGGAGCCGGCCACCGCGCAGGTAGTCGACGCCCACGGCCCGGGTGCCCTCGAACCGGACGCCGGTGACGTGCGCGAGCGTCTCGATCCGCAGGTTGGGGCGCTTCTTGGCCGGGTGCAGATAGGCCCGGGCGGCCGACCAGCGACGGGTGTTCTTGATGTTGCGGTCGAACCGGCCGAAGCCCTCTTGCCGGTAGCCGTTGACGTCGTCGGTGCGGAGGTGACCGGCCTGCTCGGCAGCCGTGAAGAGGGCCTCGAACAGCGGGTTCGTCGCCGAGCCGCGCTCCAGGTGGAGGGGGCCGGTACCGCCTCGCCACTCGTCGGCCCCGTTGCTGCCGTCGAGGAGGTGCACCGCCTCCATCTTCTTGAAGTAGGGAAGGCAGTGGCGGTAGTCCCAGGTCTCCATGCCGGGGTCGGCGGCCCAGCGTTCGTAGTCCATCGGGTTGCCGCGCTGGAAGATCATCCCGTTGATGGACGAGGACCCGCCCAGGAGCTTGCCGCGAGCGTGGTAGACCCGCCGGCCGCCGAGCTCCGGCTCGGGCTCGGTTTCGTACTTCCAGTCATAGAGCGGGTTCCCGATCGGGAACGGCAGCGCAGCCGGCATGTGGACGAACGGGTCGACCCGGTAGTCGGAGTGGCCGGCTTCGAGCACCAGCACGGACGTGCCGGGGTCCTCCGAGAGACGGGCTGCGATCACCGAGCCGGCCGAGCCACCACCGATCACCACGACGTCATAGGCGTCCTGATGCCTTCTCTGTCCGGCCACACACCCTCCCGTTGCTTATTGCGCAACGTGATGCTTCACCCGCAACGCTCTGATGCCTTGAGCATGGTGTGGGCTGGGTCACCCGTCAAGGGAAGCGCCCCGGTTGTGACCCCGACGTGACTCGCCTGCGCGCGCCCAGACAGCGTCAGGAAAGCTCGACCGGCCAGCCCTTGCGCTGCAGGTGGGCCGTCACCCGGGCGATCTCCTCCTGGCTCGGATTCTCATGGATCAGGTTGCTGATGGCGTCCTCGATGTCGCCGATGTTCGGCGACAGCAGCCCGTTGGCCTTGAGCTCCTTGGTGACCGCCTTCACCTCACGCTTGGTGAGCCGGCGCTCCAAGATGGCGACGATCGGGATGTAGTCGCGGTCCGGGACACCCTCGGGATAGCCGGACCGGAGCCAGGTGACCACGCCCGCGAGCGCCCGCGCGACCACGGTCGCGTCCTCGGCCGAGTCGTCGACGTCGGCACTCGCGAGCGGCCAACCCCCGTGCAGCAGGCGCGCCGATACCCTGGCCACGTCGTCCTCGGTGGCGGCCGCCGGGCCGGCGGGGACCCCGAGCAGGATGGCCAGCCCGGCGACCTGATCGCCTGAGAGGTGGTGGTTGACCACGGCCAGGAGACCGGCCCGGTCCTCCGGGGGTACGCCGTCGGGATAGGCGGCCCGGATCCAGCCGAGAATCCGGTCCAGAGCGGTGCGTGCCACGAGCGACTCCTTCGTTGCGTCGGGGGCGTTCAGGACTTCGGAACCAGCGTCGGGAAGACGTGCTCGAAGCTCAGGACCTTGCCCTGGCCGGCGCCGATGATGACGAGCAGCCCCACCAGGACGCCGTACGCGACGACGGCGAAGCAGACCCAGGCCAGCACCCGCGAGACGGCGCTCGGCCGGCTGTCGACCGCGACGTCGCCCTCGGCGGTGACGGCCGGGCCCGACAGCAGCCGGACACCCAGGGCGAACAGGATCGGCATGCCCGCGCCGAGCAGCAGCCCGACGTAGAGGACCTTCCAGGCGGCCTCGAGGGCCAGGCGAACGGTGTCCATGGGTCAGGCTCCTCTCGCGCCGGTCGTCGAGCCGGGCGCACGCTTGCGAACCTGGGGCCCGCCCTCCCAGACCTCGCCCACGTTGTGGTGGGTCACGGCGTTGTGGCGCGACTGGTAGAACATGCCTCCCGAACCGATCAGCAGCAGCGCCATCACCACGAGCGGGCCGGACAGCTCGCCGAGGGAGCTGCCGATCCACCACATGACGGCTCCGGTGAAGCCGGCGGCGGGGAGGGTGCTGAGCCAGGCGAGCACCATCCGACCGGCGACGCTCCAGCGCACGTGGGCCCCGGGGCGACCGACACCGCTGCCGAGGATCGAGCCGCTGGCCACCTGCGTGGTCGACAACGCGAAGCCCAGGTGGCTCGAGGCCAGGATGACGGCGGCGGAGGCGCCGTCGGCACTCATCCCCTGGGGCCGGGTGATGTCGACCAGTCCCTTGCTCAAGGTGCGGATGATCCGCCAACCACCGAGGTAGGTGCCGGCGGCGATCGCGATGGCGCACACCACCTTGACCCAGAACGGGATGGCGTCGGTCGCGGTCCAGGAGCCGTAGCCGATCAGGGCCAGCGTGATCACCCCCATCGTCTTCTGGGCGTCGTTGGTCCCGTGGGCGAGGGAGACCAGGGAGGCCGCGCCGATCTGGCCCCAGCGGAAGCCAGCGCCGGTGCGCTCGGGGTCACGGGAGGCGATCATCCGGCTGACGATGAAGGTCGCGATGCCGGCGATCAGGCCCGCGATCAACGGCGACAGCAGGGCCGGCATCACGATCTTGCCGAGGACGCCGTCGATCTTCGTGCCGTCGCCGTTCCACTTGACGCTCTGCCCGGCCGCCAGCGTGGCGCCGATCAGGCCGCCGAACAACGCGTGGGACGAGCTGGACGGCAGGCCCAGCAGCCAGGTCAGCATGTTCCAGAGGATCCCGCCGACCAGACCGGCCAGCACGATCAGCAACAGGCCCTGGCCCTGGTTCGCGATCAGATCGGCCTTGGGCGTGCCGTCGTCCTCTTGGATCCGCACCACCGAGTTGGTGACGGTCAGCGCCACCGCGACGGAGAGGAAGGCGCCCACGAGGTTCATCACGGCAGCGAGGGCCACCGCGGGCTTGGGCTTGAGGGCACCGGTGGCGATCGACGGAGCGACGGCGTTGCCGGTGTCGTGAAAGCCGTTGGTGAAGTCGAAGAAGAGCGCCGTCACGATGACGAACAGCAGCACGATCAGTGACGTGTCCACGGCCACACTGTCCAGGTTCGGGAAGGTTTTGCCAAGTCGCGGTCAGTCGCGGATTGACGCTCACCGGCGATGGCGGGGGACGCCGGTCAGCGGTGTCCCCAGCCGAGGCGGTGCGAGACCTCGTCGGCGGCGTCGACGAGCAGCCCGGTGGCGCGGCGTACGGCCTCGTCGTGCAGGCGGAACGTCGGGCCCGACACGCTCATCGACGCGATCACATCGCCGTGTGCGTTGCGGATCGGAGCCGCCACCGCGGTCAGCCCGACCTCGAGTTCATCGACCGCGACGGCGTACCCCTGCTCGCGGGCCCGGCCGAGCTCATCGCGCAGCTGGCTCTTCTTGGTGATCGTCATGTCGGTGTACGCCGGCAGCGACCCGAGCAGGTCGGTCAAAGCCTCCCCCTCGAGCCCGCTGAGCAGCACCTTGCCGTTGGCCGTGGCGTGTAGCGGGATGTGCTGCCCGACCCAGTTGTGCGGCTGCAGCGCCGAGGAGCCGGCTACCTGGTCGAGGTAGAGGGCGGCCCGGTCGGCCAGCACCGCGACGTTGACCGTCTCACCGCTGTCGGCGGCCAGCTTGCGGCAGACGGGGCGAGCCTCCTGGACGACGTCGAGGCGCGCGGTGGTGGCCCCCGCGAGCCGGAGCAGGCCCACGCCGAGACGGTACTTGCCGCGGTCCTCGGTCTGCTCCACGAGCCCGTGCGCCTCCAAGGTGGCGACCAGCCGGAACGCCGTGGACTTGTGCACGCCCAGGTCACGCGCCAGCTCGGTGACTCCCACCTCGCCCTGGCGAGCCAGGTTCTCCAGGATCGTCAGCGCACGATCGACGGACTGGACGCTGCCGCTCCCCTGGGTTTCGCTCTCCGCAACAGCGTTGCTCATGGCGCAACGTTAGTGGAGGGGGAGGCAGCGCGCACGGAGCGCCCGGCTCAGTCGCCCAACTCGGCACGACGGCGTACGACGTACTCCTCCAGCTCGGCCCGGATCGCCTCGTCGATCGGCGGCGGCTCGTAGGCCTCGAGCTTGTCCCTCCAGACCTTCGAGGCGCGGGCGGCGGTGTCGTGGCTGCCGTTGCGCATCCAGCGCTCGTAGTTCTCCGAGGAGTTCAGGAAGGGGCGGTAGAAGCAGGTGCGGAAGCGCTCCATCGTGTGCATCGCGCCGAGGAAGTGGCCGCCCTGCCCGACCTCCTGGTGGGCGTCGAAGGCCATCGAGGCCTCGTCGATCTCCAGGGGCGTGAACTCGTGCTTGAGCATCTCCACCAGCTGGACGTCGATGATGAACTTCTCGTAGCCGGCCACCAGGCCGCCCTCGAGCCAGCCGGCGGAGTGCATCACCCAGTTCGTGCCGGCCAGGAACGTCGGCAGCATCGTCATCAGCGCTTCGTAGCCGGCCTGCGCGTCGGGCACCTGCGAGGAGGTGAGCCCGCCGCCCGTGCGGAACGGCAACCCGAAGTGGCGAGCGATCTGACCGGTGCACAACAGCCCGATGCCGGACTCAGGGGTGCCGAACGTCGGCGACCCGGACTGCATGTCGATGTTGGACAGGAACGAGCCGAAGACCACCGGCGAGCCGGGACGGATCAGCTGGGAGAGGGCGATCCCGCTCAGCGCCTCGGTGATCTGCTGCACCAGCGCCGCCGGGATGGTCACGGGCGACATCGCCCCCATCAGGATGAACGGGGTCAGGACGACGGCCTGGTTGGCCGCGGAGTACTCGAACTGCGCCTCCAGCATCCGATCGTCCCAGCGCAGCGGCGAGTTGCAGTTGATCAGCGAGAGCGTCGCCGGCGTCTCCTCGATCTGCGCCCGTCCATGGTCGGCGCCCCGCCCGTCGCCGAACAGGATCGACGCCATCGCGATCGTGTCCGCGGCGTTGACCCCGGACACCACGTTGCCCATGAAGAACTTGTCGGTGAGCGTCGCCAGCGCATAGACCATGTCGAGATGCCGGCTGTCCAGCGGAGTGTCGTTGGGCTCGTTGATGACACCGCCGGCGGAGTCGAGGGCGTCGAAGCTCTGGGCGAGCTTGGTGAAGTTGCGGAAGTCCTCCATCGTGGCGTCACGGCGTACGTCGCCCTCGCGGGTGAAGGGCGGGCCGTAGACCGCACCGAAGGCCATGTGGTCGCCGCCGATGTGCACGGACCGCTCGGGGTTGCGGGCCTGGACGTCGAACTCGCGCGGGGCCTTGGCCACCTGCTCCAGGACGAAGTCGGGATCGAGGAAGACCTTCTGGTCCTCGACCTTCTGCCCGGCCTTGCGGAACAGGTCGAGTGCGCGGTCGTCCAGGAACTCGACACCGATCTCTGTCATCAGCCGGCGCCAACCGCCGTCGAGGGTGGCCATGGCCTCGTCGCTCAAGATCTCATAGCGTGGCATCCGGTTGACGAACATCCAGTCCTCCTGCTCGGGGCCCATGGGCGGCCCTTGACCATCGCGCCGAACGGCCCCATGATGTGGAATCACAGTTCCACATCATGGAACTGACGGCAAGAGACCGAGGCCAGATGAGCGAGACCGCGAGCACGAGCGGCACCCAGGCGGTGGACCGTGCGGCGCTGCTCGTCTCCACCGTCGTCGAGTCCGCCGAGCCACTGGCCTTCGCCGAGATCGCGGAGGAGTGCGGCCTGCCGAGGTCGACGACCTCCCGGTTGCTGACCGCGCTCGAGCGCACCGAGCTGCTCGAGCGCGACCAGAGCGGGTCCTACGTCGCCGGACCGTTGTTCTGGCGCTACGCCAGCCGGCGCGATGCCTTCAGCGAGGTCGCCCATCTGGCCAAACCCTTCCTCGAGGCCGTCGGCAAAGCGACCGGCGAGACCGTCAACCTCGGAATGGCCCGCGGCGACCATGTCGTCCACGTCGCCCAGGTGGACAGCCGGTTCCTGCTCGGCACTCGCGACTGGACCCAGCAGGAGGTGCCGACGCACACCTCCTCGCTGGGCAAGGTGCTGCTGGCGTACGACGCCCTCCCGCTGCCGGTCGGCGCGATCGAGCGGCCGACCCCACGCACCGTGGCCGACCTCTCACAGCTGCGTCGCGACCTGGCCGGCGTCCGCCGCCGCGGCTACGCCACCACCGTGGACGAGTTCGAGCTCGGGCTCAGCGGCCTGGCCGCTCCCGTGCGCGACGCCCACGGGCAGGTGATGGCCGCCCTCGGCATCTCGGGCCCGACGTCGCGACTGGAGTCGACTCTGGCCGTCCACGGCCGGTTGTTGAAAGAGAATGCAGAGCAGCTGACCGCGCTGCTCGACCGTCGAAAGGCTGGTGTGGCATGACCCCCGAGGAGATCCTCCGCGCGCTCTACGACGAGACCCTCGTCGGCAACGCGCCCCGCGTTCTGGAGCTGACCCAGGAGGCGCTCGGTCTCGAGATGGAGCCCCAGAGCCTGCTCTTCGACGCTCTGATCCCTTCCTTGGAGGAGGTCGGAGCCCGCTTCGAGCGCGGCGACTTCTTCGTCCCGGAGATGCTCATCGCCGGCCGGGCGATGGCCGGCGCGATGGAGGTGTTGCGACCGCTGCTGGCCGAAACCGGCGTCGAGACGGTCGGCAAGTTCCTGATGGGCACCGTCAAGGGCGACGTCCACGACATCGGCAAGAACCTCGTCAACATCATGTTGGAGGGCGCGGGCTTCGAGGTGATCGACCTCGGCGTCCAGGTGGCCCCCGAGAAGTTCGTCGCCGCGATCCAGGAGCACCAACCCGACATCGTCGGGTTCTCGGCGTTCCTCACCACGACCATGCCGATGTTCAAGGCCAACATCAACGCCCTGCAGAAGGCCGGCCTGCGCGACGAGGTGATCGTGATGGTCGGCGGCGCCCCGGTCACCCAGGAGTACGCCGACGCCGTCGGGGCCGACGGCTACGCCTCCGACGCCTCCGCGACCGTCAGGCGGGCCAAGGACCTGCTCCGACAGCGGCGCTCGATGGTCCCCGCCTGATCGACCGACCGACGTACCCAGCAGAGAGGAACCCCGTGAGCGTGCACTTCGAGACCCACCTCCGCTCCGCGAGCAAGGAGTTGGTGATCGGCCGCGGGCACCGCTTCTGCCTGATCGGCGAGCGGATCAACCCCACCGGACGGCGGATCTTCCAGGAGCAGCTTCGCGCCGGCGACCTGTCCGCCATCGAGCGTGACGTGGCCGCACAGGTAATCGGCGGCGCCGACGTCCTCGACGTCAACATGGGCGTCCCGTTGACCGACGAGGCCGACCTGCTGGCCAAGGCGATCCTCAAGATCCAGAGCCTGACCGACAAGCCGATCTGCATCGACTCCTCGGTCGTCGAGGCTCTCGAGGCCGGGCTCTCGGTCTACCAGGGGCGCGCGCTGGTCAACTCGATCACGGCCGAGGACGAACGGATGGAGCAGATCCTGCCGTTGGTGAAGAAGTACGACGCCGCCGTGATCGCCTTGCCCAACGACGAGCACGAGATCCCGATGGAGGTCGACAAGCGGCTGGAGCTGGTGAAGAAGATCGTCGACGTCGCCACCACGGAGTACGGCATCGCCATGCACGACCTGCTCATCGACCCGCTGGCCATGCCGATCGGCGCGGACACCGCGAGCGGCTGGTCGACCCTGGAGACGATGCGCCGGATCCGCGACGAGTACGGCCTCAACATGACCTGCGGCGCCTCCAACGTCTCGTTCGGGATGCCGGAGCGGCACACCCTCAACGCCACCTGGCTGCCGATGGCGATGACCGTCGGGCTCACCAGCGCGATCATGGACACCCGCACCCCCGAGATCGTCCACGCCGTGAAGGCCGCTGACCTGTTCTTGAACAACGACGAGTGGGGGATGGCCTGGATCGGCCGGGCACGCGCCGCCAAGGCGGCGCAGGAGGCTACGGCAGGCGCGTGAGCACGGAGCCCCCCGCCAACGAGCGGCCCGACTTCTCCGTCGACGAGCTGCGCCGGGAAGGCCTGATCCAGCCCTCGCCGGAAACCGAGGACGAGCCGGACGGCACCGGTCGGGTGGAGCTGTCGTTCGCCGTCGCCGCCACCGACGGCAGCACCACGGGTCGCGGCGCGCGGGTGCCACCGGGCGTGAGCGTCTTCGACGCGGCGTCGTGGAACGGCATCGCCATCGACTCGACCTGCGGTGGCCACGGCACCTGCCGCAAGTGCAAGGTGCGCGTCTCGCCGACCTCCTCCGCGGTGCCGATCACCCGGCACGACGAGCGCACCTTCACCGACGACCAGCTCGCCGACGGGTGGCGGCTGGCCTGCCTGGTCCGGGCCACGCAGGACCTCGCGGTCGACGTGCCCCCGCTCACCACCCGGCCCAAGGCCGCGACCGTGGGGGTGGGACGTCAGGTGATCCTGCACCCCGCGGTCCAGAAGAGGTACGTCGAGCTCGTCGAGCCCACGCTCTCCGACCAGCGCACCGACCTGGTGCGGCTGCGCGAGGCCGTCGACGATCTCAACCTGACCGTCGATCTCGAGGTGCTCCGCCGGCTACCGGTCGTGCTGCGGCAGGCCGACTTCAAGGTGACCGCGGTGGTCGTCGACGAGGTGCTGGTCGACGTCGAGCCAGGCGACACCTCAGGTGTCCGCTACGGAATCGCCTTCGACCTCGGCACGACGACGGTGGTCGCCACGCTGCTCGACCTGGAGTCGGGCACTCCGGTCGCGGTCGCCTCGAGGCTCAACCGCCAGCAGCCGTTCGGGGGAGACGTGATCACCCGGATCTCCGCGACGATGCTCGACCCCGACGCCCTGGGGCGGCTGCGCACTGCGGCCTGCGAGACGCTGGCCGAGCTGGCGGCCGAGGTGTGCGCCGAGGGCAAGGTCGACCCCGTGCATGTCTACGAGGTCGCGCTCGCCGGCAACGCGACGATGACGGCGCTGGCGTTGGGGATCGACCCGGAGCCCCTGGGTGTCGCGCCCTTCGTGATGACCTCGGCCTCCTTCCCGACGCTGCTGGCCGCGGACGTCGGCCTGGCGGTGCACCCTCGGGCGCGAGCCGCGATCTTCCCCTCGCTCGGCGCCTACGTCGGCGGCGACATCGTCGCCGGCATGCTGGCCACCGGCATGGACCGCGACAAGCGGGTCCGGCTGCTCATCGACGTCGGCACCAACTGCGAGATCGTCCTCTCCGACGGGGACCGGATCCTGGCCACGGCGGCCCCGGCCGGGCCGGCGTTCGAGGGCGGCGCCATCCGCTGCGGCATGCGCGCCGACGACGGCGCGATCGAGGTAGCGCGGTTGGCACAGCAGGGCCACGATCCCGTCGAGCTCGGCGTCATCGGCGACGTCGAGCCTCGCGGTCTGTGCGGCTCCGGGCTCGTCGACGTGGTGTCCGAACTGGTGCGGGTCGGCCTGCTGGACTCCTCTGGCCGCCTGGTGTCCGACGAGCGCGCCGCCGAGATCGCCCCCACCCTGGTCGACCGGCTGGCCAAGATCGGTCAGGAGCGGGTCTTCGTGCTGCACCGTCCCCAGCCGGACTCTCCGCCTGAGGAGTCGGTCTACCTCTCGCAGCGCGACGTGCGCGAGCTGCAGTTCGCCAAGGCCGCGATCTCGACCGGGTGGACGTTGCTGTTGGAGGAGCTCGGCCTCGCTCACAACGACGTGCAACAGGTGCTGCTGGCCGGGTCGTTCGGCTCCTACCTCTCTCCCGCGTCGGCGATCCGGATCGGGTTGGTTCCGACCTTGCCGGTGCTGCGGATCGTGTCCGCTGGCAACGTCGCCGGTGAAGGGGCGAAGATGGCCCTGTTGTCCCTGCGCGAACGCGTCGGCGCCGAGGCCCTGCTGAAGGAGGTGACCTATGTCGAGCTCTCCGACCGTGCCGACTTCAACGATCGATTCATCGATCAGCTCGCCTTCTGAGGCCCCTCCCAAGGCGGTGCCGAAGGTGGCCCTGATCGCCTGCGGCGCCCTGGCCCAGCCGGCCGCCCAGATCTCCGAGCGCCGCGGCTGGCGGGTCGACGTGCACCCGCTGCCGCCGCTGCTGCACAACCGGCCCCAGCGGATCGCCGGCGAGGTCCGGGCGCTGGCGGAGCGGCTGCTGCCGGCGTACGACTGGGTCGCGGTGGGGTACGCCGACTGCGGCACCTACGGAGCCCTCGACGAGGTCTGCGAGGACCTCGGGATGAAGCGGATCCCGGGCCTGAGCTGCTATGACATGTTCGCGACCGGGGAGCGGGTGGAGGCCTACTTCGACGAGCAGCCCGGCACCTACCTGCTCACTGACTTCCTGGTGCGCTCCTTCGAGCGGTCCGTGATCCGCGAGCTCGGCCTCGACCGGTGGCCGGAGCTCCGCGATGACTACTTCGGCCGCTACACCCGCGCGATCTGGCTGGCGCAGGAGCCCGACGACGAGCTGCGGGCGCTGGCCGAGGAGGCAGCCTCGCGGCTCGGACTGCCGCTGACCGTGATCGAGACCAGCCACGGGGGGCTCGAACGGGCGCTGGAGGCCCTGGTCATCTGAGCCGCTCGAGCCAGTCCTGACGCCATTTCTCGGTCTCCGCGACCTGGTTGAACGTGTAGACGTGCAGCCCCTCGACAAGCGCTCCGGGCTCGCCCAGCACCGGGGCGCACTTCTCCAGGAAGCGCTCGCCAGTGAACGCCTTCGGGGCCAGCAGCCGGGCCAGGAATCCCTTGTGTGTCTTGAGGAAACGCCTCGAGTCGCCGACGCCGATCTTGGTCGCCATCGACAACAGTTTGACCTGATCGACCGGACCGGGGATGCCCAACAACAGCGGCATGGCGACGCCCCGGTCCCGCAGCCGCTGCAGCCAGATCTTGATCACCTTGGGGTCGAAGGTGAGGTTGCTGACGATGTGGGTGGCGTGCCGGCGCTTGTCCCACATCGACTGGATGGTCAGATCGTCGTGGATCGTGGGGTGTGACTCGGGGTAGCCCGCGATGCCCACGTGGGCGAAGGGCCGTCCGAGGGCGGCCAGGTCCTCGAGCAGGGCCAGCGCGTCGGGGTAGGTGTCGGCCGCCTCGGCATCACCGCCGGGCACGAACACGCTGGTGATGCCAGCCTGCTTCAGACGGGCGACGACCTCCTCGAGCTCGGCGCGGCCGTGCACCATCCGCGCGGCCAGGTGGGGAACGACGTCGTAGCCCGCGGCCCGGAGCCGCTCGGCGGTCGCCAGCGTCTGCTCGAGCCCCTTCGAGGGGGACGCCGTGACCGTCAGCTGCACCGTGGTCGGGACCGCCGCCCGCACCTTCTCCTCGATGGTGGCGGTCGGGAGCACCTCGTAGCGGGCGTTCGCCAGCAGCCGGCTGATCGTGGCCGCATCTGTGTTGCGCATGGTGCATCCTGTTCCGTGATACGCACCGAGTCACCGGGAGCCTAGCCGGGATCGGACCCGCTCCGCCAGACGTGGGTGCGCTACCGCTTCGGTGTCTCCCGGCCCCGTCCCTGGGGGCTGTGCCGGCGGGGCATCCTGGCCTCTGCTTCATCTAGGTAACTTGGTGTCGCGCCACTTACCTAGCCCCACAGGTCTAGGTAAGTGACGCCTTCTCTAGGTACCTAGATGAAGCTGATGAAGCAGCCCTCAGACAGGCACGACATGCCGACTCGGGTGATGCGTGGACGGTCGCGCACGGGCTACTGGTGTGTACGGCGCACCTGGTGCGTCGTACACACCAGTAACCGCCGAAAACCCGAGGCACAGCGGCTCAGCAGATCCGCGGCAGCTGCTCCCCGATCGGCAGATCGATCACCCGAGTTCCGCCGAGCCCGGTGCGAGCCACCACCATCGAAGGGTGCGCCTCCACGACCGTCCCGATGCGGCACGCGCCGGACCCGTAGCGATGGGCCAGCATCGCCGCCAACACCAGGTCGGCCCCCTCCGCCGGCACGATCGCCACCAGCTTGCCCTCATTGGCGACCTGGAGCGGATCGAGCCCGAGCAGGCCGCACGCGTCGCGCACCTCCGAGGGGATGGGTAGGTCCCGCTCGACGATGTCGATTCCGGCACCCGAGGCTCGGGCGATCTCGTTGAGGGACGCGGCGAGCCCGCCTCGGGTGGGGTCGCGCAGCACCCGGACGTCGACACCGGTCGCCAGCAGGTCGGCGACCAGGCCGTGGAGCGGCGCGCTGTCGCTCTCCACGGGAGTCGAGAACTCCAGCCCCTCACGACAGCTCATCACCGCGACGCCGTGGAGACCGACCGGCCCGCTCACCAGCACCACGTCACCGGGCCGCGCCCGCTGCGGACCGATGTCGACGCCGTCGGGCACCACGCCGATCCCCGCGGTGTTGACATAGATCCCGTCGCCGCTGCCGTGGTCCACCACCTTGGTGTCACCGGTGACCAGCAGCACGCCCGCCTGCTCGGCGGCCTTGCCGATCGCGGTCGCGACCCGCCCGATGTCCGACATCGGCGTGCCCTCGGCCAGGATGAAGGCGGTCGACAGGTAGAGCGGTTGGGCGCCCGACATCGCCAGGTCGTTGACGGTGCCGTTGACCGCCAGGTCGCCGATCGATCCTCCGGGGAAGAACATCGGCTTCACGACGTAGGAGTCGGTGGAGAAGGCCAGCCTGCCGGCGACGGGGGGCAACACCGCCGAGTCGCCGAGCTCCGCGCGCGCGGCGCCGCCGTACGCCGGCAGGAAGAGGCTCTCGACCAGCTCGGCGGACATCGCCCCACCACCGCCGTGCCCCATCACGATGGTCGGGGTGTTCCGCAGCGGGGCAGGACAGGTCCAGCCCTCGAAGTCGAGGTCGTTCGACCCTGCGCCGCTCACGAGACGTCCACGAGGTCGAGCCGCCGATAGGTGTAGTACGCCGCGCACGCGCCCTCGGTCGACACCATCGTCGCGCCGAGCGGGTTCCGCGGGGTGCACTCCTTCCCGAACGCCGCACATTCGTGCGGCTTGATCAGCCCCTGCAGCACTTCCCCGGAGCGGCACAGCGACGACTCCTCGGTGTGCAGATCGGTGACGCCGAAGCGCAGCTCCGCGTCGTACTCCGCGTAGCGGGGCGACAGCTTCCAGCCACTGCCGGGAATCATCCCGATCCCGCGCCAGGCGCGATCGGTCACCTCGAAGACGTCGCGCAGCATGGCGATCGCCGCGGGATTGCCCTCGGCGGGCACGGCTCGTGGGTAGGCGTTCTCCACCTCGTGCCGGCCCTCCTCGAGCTGGCCGATGGTGCGGCGGATGCCCTCGAGGATGTCAAGCGGCTCGAAGCCGGTGACCACGATCGGGACGCCGTAGCGCTCGGCCAGCGGCGGATACTCCCCGGTCCCCATGACGCTGCAGACGTGGCCGGCCGCCAGGAACGCCTGCACCCGGCAGGCCGGGGACTCCATGATCGCGGCGATCGCCGGCGGCACGAGCACGTGGGAGACCAGCAGCGAGAAGTTGGTGATGCCCAGGCGCCGGCTCTGGTGGACGGTCATCGCGTTCGCCGGCGCGGTGGTCTCGAAGCCGATGCCGAAGAAGACGACCTGCTTGTCGGGGTTCTCCTGGGCGATCGTGAGGGCGTCCAGCGGGGAGTAGACGACGCGGACGTCGCCCCCCTGACTCTTGACCGCGAACAGGTCGTCGCGACTGCCGGGAACCCTGAGCATGTCGCCGAAGGAGCAGAAGATGACGTCCGGCTCGCGCGCGATCGCCAGCGCCCGGTCGATCGTCTCCAGCGGCGTCACGCACACCGGGCAGCCCGGGCCGTGGATCATCTCCACGCCCTCGGGGAGGAGCTGGTCGATGCCGTGCCGGATGATCGAGTGCGTCTGGCCTCCGCACACCTCCATCATCGCCCAGGGGCGGGTGGTCACCGCGTGGATCTGGTCGAGCAGCTTGCGGGCCAGGTCGGGATCGCTGAACTCGTCGAGGTACTTCATCGCTCGGCCCCTGACTCGCGGGCGGCGATCTCGACGGCGTCGCCGAACTCCTGCTCCAGGATGCCCAGCCGCTCGAAGCTCGCCAACGTCTCCTTGGCAGACTCCTCGTCGAGCCGCTGGATGGCGAAGCCGACATGCACGATGACGTACTCCCCGACGCCGACCTCGGGCAGGTAGGCCAGGCAGACCTTCTTCTGGGCACCGCCGAAGTCGACCTGCGCCATCGTGGTGCCACTCTCCTCGAACACCTCGAGGACGCGTCCTGGGACGGCCAAGCACATGGGGATCTCCTCTGGTCGCTCTCAGTCGGGGGCAGGGTTCTGATCGGACGGTACGCCGGTCGCGTCGGCGCGCAGGCTCCGCAGGCCGACGGCCACCTGGCCCAGGGCCAGGCCACCGTCGTTGGCCGGCACCTGACGGTGCACGAGGGGCTCGAGGCCGAGCGCGCGGAGGTGCCGGCCGGTCCGCGCCAACAGCACCCGGTTGACGAAGACGCCGCCGGTGAGCCCGACCGTCGTGGTACCGGTGTCGGCGCACACCCGTGCCGCGACGGCCGCCGAGGCGCGGGCCACCGCGTCGTGGAACGCCCAAGCCAGGGCCGCGGGGTCCTCGCCGGCGCGTACGCCCCGTGCCACGCCGGCGACCAGGGGTCCGGGGTCGAGCTGGAGGGGCGACCCCTCGATGATCGCGAGACCGACGTCGGGTGCCGCCCGGTCGGGATCCGCGTGCCGCCAGCAGCGGGCCGTGGCCTCGAGCTCGATCGCGGCCTGGGCCTCGTAGCTGACCCGGTGCCGGATGCCGAGCAGCGACGCCACCACATCGAAGAGCCGACCCATGCTGCTGGTGTCGACGAAGCCGGCTCCGGACTCGTGAGCCCTCGAGAGCAGCGCCCCCTCGGCCGGCGACAGCTCGTCGGCCACCGGGGTGCCGTCCCAGGTCTCTCCCGCCGCAAGCAGCGCCAGGGCTGCGGTACGCACCGGATGGCGAACCCCCGCGTCCCCGCCCGGGAGCCGGACCGGGCCGAGGTGCCCCCGCCGCTCGAAGGTGGAGCCGCCTCCGGTGAGCACCAGCACCTCGCCGCCCCAGATGGTGGAGTCGCAGCCGTAGCCGGTCCCGTCATAGACCAGGCCGACGAGCGGTTCGTCGAGCCGGTCGTGCTCCGCGGCCAGCGCCGCCAGGTGGGCGTGGTGGTGCTGCACCTCCAGCAGGGGCACGCCCAGGGTGACCGCGAAGTCCCGGGCGAAGGCCCGCGAGGCATAGCCGGGGTGCCTGTCGGCGACCAGCAGGGCGGGAGTCGCCTGGTGGAAACGCAACAGCTGGTCGACCACCTGTCGATGGGTGGTGCGGCTGCGCCACGACTCCAGATCGCCGACGTGGGCCGAGACGAAGGCACGGCCATCCCGTGTCAGCGCCACCGTGTTCTTCACCTCGGCTCCGGCGGCGAGCACCACCTCAGCCGGGAGTGACGCCGCGTTCAGCTCGAGGGGCAGCGGGGCGTACCCCCGTGAACGGCGGAGAGGCACCGGGCCCGTGGCGGCCGCCCACGCGACGACCGAGTCATCACAGGGCAGGGCGATGGCCCGGTCGTGGACGACGAAGAGGTCGGCGAGGTCGCGGAGCCGGTCGAGCGCGTCGTCGTCGGTGTGGCACAGCGGCTCACCCGAGACGTTGCCCGACGTCATCACCAGGGCCGGGGGCGCTCCGGGCGACCCGTCGGGAAGCTCGGCGAAGAGAAGGTGGTGGAGCGGCGCGTAGGGCAACATCACGCCGAGCTCGCCGAGCCCGGGGGCCACCGCCGCGGCCACCGGTGCGTCCGAGCGAGCTGGCAGCAGCACGATGGGGCGCTCACGGCCGGTCAGGAGGCGCACCGCGTCGCCGACCTCGACCAGCAGGTCGGCCGTCGCCAGGTCGCGGGCCATCATCGCGAACGGCTGATCAGGTCGCTGCTTGCGGCGGCGCAGCTCGGCCACCGCGGCAGCATCGGCCGCGTCGCACGCCAGGTGGTAGCCGCCGAGTCCCTTGACCGCCAAGATCCGCCCGGCCCGCAGCGCTGTCACCGCGGCGGCCAGCACCGGCTCGGTGCCGGTGGCCACCGCCTTCCCACGCTGATCCAGAGCGCTCAGGCGAGGGCCGCAGTCGTGGCAGGCGATCGGCTGCGCGTGGAAGCGACGATCGCCCGGGTCGGCGTACTCCGCGGCGCAGGCCGGGCACATCGCGAAGCCGGACATCGTCGTGCTCGGGCGGTCGTACGGCAGGTCGAGCGTGATCGTGAAGCGCGGCCCGCAGTTGGTGCAGGTGATGAAGGGATGCCGGTGCCGCCGGTCTGCCGGGTCGGCGAGCTCGCGCAGACAGTCGTCGCAGACGGCGGTGTCGGGCGCAACCAGGGTGCGCTCGCCTGGGTTGCCGGTCGAGGCCACGATCGAGAACTCCCGGTCCCCGGCCAGGGGCAGATCCGAACCGGCCACCCCCAGCACGCGCGCCAAGGGCGGCGCCTCCTCCGTCAGGCGGCGCTCGAAGGCCGCCACCGCTCCGGCAGGGCCCTCGACCTCCAGCACCACGCAGGTGGTGTCGTTGCGGCACTGCCCGCCCAGCCCGAGCTCGGCGGCGAGGCGGGCGACGTGCGGCCGGAACCCGACGCCCTGGACCACGCCCCGCACCTCGACGCGGCGACGCACGGCGGCCGCTGGCGTGCTCGACGCCAGGTCGTGCCGCACCTGTGTGCCCATGACCGCTCCCGCGGGTAGTCCGGTTGCCTCGAACCTACTGCGCCCCAGTGCCTATCCTGAACAGAGGCCGGGAGGAGCCACGGTGCGACGAAGGCGGAGGGACCATGCATGAGCTCTCGCTGTGCCAGAGCATCTACGGCATCGTCGACCGCGCTCGTGAAGGGAGCACGGTCGAGATCGTGCACCTCGAGGTGGGGCAGCTGCGGCAGGTGGTCCCTGAGACGCTCGTCTACTGCTGGAGCATGGTCACCGAGACCACCGGCCTGGCCGGGTCGGTCCTGGAGATCGACCACGTGCCGGTGGTGCTGGACTGTCAGGACTGCCGGGAGCGTACGACGCTCGAGGACGTCCTGCTGCTGGCCTGCCGCTCCTGCGGCTCGGTCCGGACGTCGGTGGTGTCGGGTGAGGAGCTGCTCGTGACGTCACTCGACGTGGCGGAGCAGGACGCGTGATGGGCCGCTTCCATCGTCACGACGACGGCACCGAGCACGACCACTCCCCTGATGACCACGGGGACCACGGGGACCACTCGGCGTACCGGACGGGACCGGACAGGGTCGTCGTGCTGGAGCGGATCTTCGACGAGAACGACCGTGCGGCCCAGGCCAACCGCGCCGCGCTCGACGCCGCCGGAGTCCGCTGCGTCAACCTGATGTCCTCACCCGGCGCCGGCAAGACCGCGGTCCTGGTGCACACCCTGGCGTACCTGCGCGACGCCGAGGTCCGGGCCGGGGTGGTCGAAGGCGACATCGAGACCTCGCTCGACGCCGACCGGCTCTCGGGGCTGGGGGCGCAGATCTCGCTGCTCAACACCGGCCACGGCTTCGGCGGCGAGTGCCATCTGGACGCGCCGATGGTGGCCCGGGCGCTGACGGCGCTCGACCTGGACGCGCTCGACGTCCTCATCGTCGAGAACGTCGGCAACCTGGTGTGCCCCGCGGAGTTCGACGTCGGCGCGCACGACCGGGTGATGGTCTACGCGATCACCGAGGGTGAGGAGAAGCCGCTGAAGTACCCCGTCATGTTCCGGGCGGTCGACGTGGTGCTCGTGAACAAGATGGACCTGCTGCCACATCTGGACTTCGACCTCGACCTGTTCCGCCGCAACGTCGCGGCGGTCAACCCGGCCGCCCGCCTGATCGAGGTCTCGGCCCGCACCGGCGCGGGGCTCGAGGAGTGGCACTCCTGGCTGATCGCGCGCCGGTCGGCGGGGTAGGCCGCCGCGCTACCCGTCCGTCCGCAGGTCAGTCCGCCAGCAGCTCGTCCAGCTTCTCGTAGCCGGCGATGATCCCCGACTCCATCCCGGTGGCGACCATGGCATCACGGCCCTCGACCGAGTTGGTGATCGAGCGAGCCCGGAGCCGGCAGCGGCCGCCGTCGAGCTCCTCGAGGTCCAGGATCTCCAGGGAGACGCCCTCCGGCCAGCCCTCGTAGGTGAAGGTCTGCACGATCCTCCGGCCGGGCACCAGCTGGTGGAAGCAGCCGCGGAACCAATGCTCCTGGCCCTCTCGGCGAGCGACGTAGCGCCACGAGCCGCCGTCGCGGGCGTCCCAGTGGTCGACCTCGTTGGCCAGGTCGCGAGGACCGACCCAGCGCGAGAAGAGCTCCGGCTCGACGTGGGCCCGGTAGACCTGCTCACAGGTCGCGTCGAACTCGCGCTCGATGTCGACGAACGGCAGACCCTCCGGGCAGGTGACGGTCACGGGATGGTGGGTGAGGTTCATGATGCTGCTCCTTCAGTGTCGTCGTCGGCGCCGTCAGCGCCCTCGTCCATCGCGGCGAGCACCCCGTCCAGGCGCTGGTAGCGTTCCTCGGCCTGGCGGCGGTACCGCTCGATCCACTTCGTCATCAGGTCGAACACCTCGGCTTCCAGATGCACCGGCCGACGTTGCGCGTCGCGTGACCGCGACACCAGGCCGGCCTCCTCGAGCACCTTGAGGTGCTTGGAGACGGCCTGCAGCGAGACGTCGTACGGCGCTGCGAGCTCGCCGACGGTCGAGTCCCCCACGGCCAGCCGCGCGACGAGGTCGCGCCGCGTCGGGTCCGCCAGCGCGGCGAACACCCTGTTCAGCTGCACCGGCTCCGGCATCACGCCCTCCTTGTCAACCTGTTGGTTGAATGAAGGCTAGGATGCTGACAACCTGGCTGTCAACCGATTGGTTGAGCAATCCTGGCTTCGCACGGGACCTCGCTACTGCGAGAGCAGGTCGTCGAAACTGCTCGCGCCGAGGACCGGCAGCAGCTTGCCGGTTGCGTCAGGGCAGCCCTCTGCCGCGAGGGCGTCCATGTCGGCACCATCGATGTCGGTGAGCAATCCGTTGTCGGTGTAGAAGACGAAGAGCGCGCTACTGAACGTTGCGGCGGCGTACTCAGCCGGCTGCAGCTTCATGACCTTCGGCGTCTCATCGGCCAGGAAGCCACAGAACTCCTCCGGAGTCAGGCCCGCGCCAGGATCCGCCTCGCCGTCGAGGTTGGCGTCACCCGACGCCGCCTGTTCGAGGTCGGACGGCACGACCGAGGCCGCGTCCTTGGCTGCGTCGGAGGTTCCCGCGCTGTCGGAGCCGCCGCATCCGCCCAGTCCGGTTGCGATCAGCACGATCGCTGCCACTGCGGTCCATCTCGACGCCATCTGAGGTCCCCTTGCTGGCCTTGGCTCCATCGCCGAGTCGCCCGCCGGCGAGCATCCCACAAGAACGGGCGCACGAACAGGGACTGGACGCCGGGACGTTGGCGACCGGATGCACTGACCTTCTAAGGGGACGTGGCCAGATGCTCCGCCAGGCGGGCTTCGATCTCGTCGCGCGGGATCTCACGCTCCCGGAGCTCGTCGAACCAGCTGGTGAGGATCTCGTTGGAGGTGCTGAGCTCGAGGGCTATGTGATCGGGGTCCCGGAAGTTCAGGTGCGCCCCGAACTCCATGTCCCGGATCGGCGTGTACTCCACCCCGAGCACCTCCAGGCGTCGCTCCCACGCCACCAGCTCCTCGCGAGAGCTCACTCCGAAGCCGAGGTGGTCCAGCCCGGTGTTCAGCTCGGTGAACCTGTCTCCGTGCGCCGCGTCGTGGTGGGCCAGGGCCAGCAGAAACGACGTCGGGCGGTGCACGAGGATCCGGGCCGTGCCGAAGTCGGCAAGCCGGAGCAACCCCAGCACCTCGGTATAGAAGCGCTCGCTGCGGTCCAGGTCGGTCACTGAAAGGCTCGCGTGATCGACGCCGGTGAGCTCAGGCACCGGACCGCTGCGATGGTTCCGGATCGACGTCCCGGCGGCGCGCTCCGGGACGCAGGAATATCGGGTAGTACCAGATGGTGCAGTACGCCCATTTGGGGCTGGTGAGCGCGCCCTCGAGTGACCTTAGAATCCTTGTTGATGTCCGCACCGAGGCCTCCTCCTGGTGAAACTTCTCCGGTCGAAACTCGCACCGGAGACGCCGTTGTCGCGTCCGGCAAACCCCCCAATTCGTCGGTCCTGGCTGGTCGCGAGCACGAGTTGATGCGCATTGACGCTCTGCTGAGCGACGCGAAGGCGGGACGCAGCGGGGCGCTCCTGCTCGTGGGTGAGCCCGGAGTGGGGAAGACGACGCTGCTGGAGGTGGCGCGGGCACGGGCTGATTCCTTCACCTGCCTCGGCACACGCGGCGTCGAGGCCGAGTCGCAGCTGGCGTACGCCGGGCTGTTCGGTGTGCTCAACCCGATCCGGGATCGGGTGGCTGACCTCACGGATCACCAGGCGACCGCGCTCGGATCGGCGCTGGCCTGGTCGAGCGGCACGGCAATCGCCGACCCATTCCTTCTCGGTGTGGCCACCCTCTCAATCCTCGCCGCGGCCGCCGAGCGCCAGCCGGTTCTGGTGCTCGTGGACGACGTGCAGTGGCTGGACCCGGAGTCCGCGGCTGCGATCGCCTTCGCCATGCGGCGACTCGGTCCGGACGCCGTCGCCTTCGTGCTGGCGGCCCGCGAAGGCACCGCCCTTGCGGAGCTCAGCCAGGGCCTGTCGGTCCTGCCCGTCGCTGGGCTCTCCACGACCGCCGCCGCGATGCTCCTGCCCACCCGTGCGGCGCCGGCGGTGGTGAAGCGTCTGGTCGCTGCGACGCAGGGCAACCCCCTCGCTCTGGTCGAAGTGACGTCGCGGTTGACCGACGCGCAGTGGCTCGGCGCCGCCGACCTCCCCGACCCGGTGCCCTCCGGAGATCGATTGCGTGAGTACTTCCAGTCGACGCTCGCCGAGCTCTCTCCAGCGGCTCGCACCGCGGTGCTGTACCTCGCTCTGGTCGGGGACGCGGGGTCGGCGGCGCTCGCCGTTCTCACGGCGCTGGGCGATTCCGGCATCAATGTGGATCAAGCGCTGCGGGAGGCTTGCAGGCGCGGCGTCCTGGACGAGGAGCGGGCGGGGTACCGGTTCCGGCATCCCCTTCTTCGCAGCACCGTGCTCGAGGTGGCGAGTCCAGGCGAGCAGCGCGAAGCTCACGCGGCGCTCGCGGCCGTGCTGCCGGTGAGTGACGTGACCCGTGTCTGGCACCTGACGGAGTCGGTCGTGGGCCAGGATCCGCGACTGGCAGACCAGCTCGCGTCGCTCGCGCAGACCAACCGTGACCGGTTGGGCTTCGCCGCCGCGGCGACAGCCCTCGAACGCGCCTCCGAGCTGACACCCGACCCAGGCCTGGCACGGCAACGACTCGCCCTCGCCGCCCACGATGCCTTCCAAGCCGGCGACGTTTCGCGGGTGCGTGGCCTCGTCGACCGGGTGCTGGCGGAAGGAGTGGCAGACCAGTCTCGCGGCGAGGCGCTGTTCATGCTCGGGATGCTGGAGCAGTACGCCGGATCCGTGCCGCAGTCAGTCGAGTACCTCGACGAGGCTTCCCACCTGCTCGAGGGCCCAACTCTGGTCCGTAGCCTGACCGAGCTTGCGCTAGCGCGGTTCCGTCTCAACGACATGTCCGGCATGGCCGACTGCAGTCGTCGGATCGAAACGGTCGCCGATCCCGACGAAGCCGAGCAGCAGCTGATGGCCGCCTTCTGCAGCGGTGCAGCACTCCTGCTGGCGGGTGACCTGGAGATGGGCATGGCCCGGCTCCATGAGGTCCGACGGCTGGGGGACCTGCCCGCGCTGCGGCACGATGGGCGCTCCTTGCTGCTGATGGCGCTGGCCGCAGGTTTCACCGGACAGGTAGGTCCTGCCGTGACAGTCGGTGCCGCCCGGCTCCAGGAGGTGCGCCGACGCGGGGCGATCGGCATTCTGGTGCCGTGTTTGGCGATCTTGGCCGCCGGCCGGGCCTGGTTGGGCGATCACGCGGGCGCCTTCGCAGACGCCGGTGAGGCCGCGGAACTCGCCGAGCACCTCGGCTACGTCGCCGACGGCTCGGTCGCGGTGGAGATGCTGGCCTGGCAGTCGGCTGCTCGCGGGCTGCACGACGACGCCGATCACTGGTTGGCCCGGGCGCGCGAACTGACCGACCGGGCCGGCACCACCACCCACGCGGCCCATCAAGTGATCACGTCGGCGTTCTGCGCGCTGTGCCGCGGCGAGCTCAGCGAGGTCGCGACCCTGCTCGAGACGCGACTCGCCGCCGACGGTGGGGTCGGCGCCAGTGGTGAACCGCTCGGCGTGGCACCGATGCTGGTCGAGGCGTACCTAGGGCTGGGCAGGTTGGACGAAGCACAGTCGCTCGCGGCCCGGTTCGCCGAGGCCACCCCACCCGGGTCGCCTGCATTGTCAATCGCGCTGGCCCTGCGATGCGAAGCGCTGACGGTAGCCGACGACGCGACGGCCGACGCGACCATGGCCTCCGCGCTGACGGCGCACGCCGAAGGCGGAGACCCGTTCGAGACGGCCCGCACCCGGTTCTTGTACGGCGGGCGACTGCGCCGTACCGGCCACCGAGTCGTCGCCAGGACTCACCTCGCAGCGGCACGCGCCGCATTCGCCTCCATGGACCTGACGCTCTGGGTCGCCGCCGCCGAGCGGGAGCTGGCCGCGACCGGCGCGACTGCCCGGCGACAACCTTCAATGGGGAACGAGCCCCTGACATCGCAAGAGACGCGGATCGCGCTCCTGACGGCTCAAGGGATGTCGAACAAGGAGATCGCAGCTGCGCTCTACCTGAGCCCGAAGACCGTCGAGCGCCACCTAAGCAACGTTTTCCGCAAGCGCGGGGTCCGATCGCGAACCGAACTGGCTGTCGCCTATGCCCGGGCTTCCGACCAGCGGGTGTGAGCCGCGCGCGGTGGCCAGGGAGTCGTGGAGCCAGAAGGCGCTCAGCTCGTGAACGTCAGCAGCCGTCCGGCTACCCAGGCGATGTCGTCGGCCGCCTGGGCGGGATCCGAGGTCGGCTGGGTGAGGTGCGAGAAGAACAGGCGGACCACGCAGTCCAGCGCGGCGTCCCGCGCCCCCTGGTCCATGTCGAGGGGGTAGGCCGACGTCCGCCCACGGATGCCGGCCTTGGCCAGCCCCATGATCTCTCCGGCCCGGGTGGTCAGCAGTGGCAGCAGTTCGGTCTCACCGCCTTGCGATGCGCTGATGACGGCCTGCAGGACCGGCTGGTTGGGCGCCGCCAGCAGCACGTCGTACGCCGCAGCGCGGATCGCGGCCACCAGATCCTCGGGGTGCGCGTCGAACGCCGCACTCACGCCTTCCATGAAGCCCGCGAGCTCGCTGAGCACCATCGCCTGACCGAGCTGCTCCCGGTTGCCGAACTCGTTGTAGATGGTCTGCCGGCTGACTCCAGCGCGCGTCGCGAGCCCGCCCATCGTGAGCGCGCCCCAGCCGTTTTCGGCGGTCGACTCGACCGCCGCGGCGAGGATGCGCTCGCGCGTACTTCCAGAACCCCCCGGTCCAGACACGGCGCCAGTGTAGGAGCAACACGGTCCGGTCAACACGCTCGGGTCTTCTGAGGTGGCGCATCTGATCGAGTCCCGGGGGCCGGTCGCGCAATTCCCGGGCCCGGCGCTGCGAGAGACTGGCCCCATGGACAGCACCCACGCGACCGGCATCGACTTCGGCGGCACCGGCATCAAGGGCGCCCCCGTCGACCTCAGAGAGGGCGACTTCGCCGCCGACCGGGTCCGCATCGACACCCCGCAGCCCGCGACCCCGGAGGCCGTCGCCGCCGTCCTCTCCGAGCTGCTCGACCAGCTCCCCCCGTCGCGAGGGCCGGTCGGGGTGACGGTGCCCGGCGTCGTCCGGCACGGCGTCGTGCACTCGGCGGCCAACATCGACCCGACCTGGATCGGCACCGACGCCGACGCGCTGTTCACCGAGGCGACCGGCCGCGATGTCCATGTGGTCAACGACGCCGACGCGGCCGGCGTCGCCGAGGTCGCGTACGGCGCCGCCCGCGGCCAGCGCGGACTGGTCATCGTCACCACGCTCGGCACCGGCATCGGCTCGGCGATGGTCCACGACGGCGTGCTGGTCCCCAACTCCGAGCTGGGCCACCTGGAGATCGACGGGCACAACGCCGAGTCCCGCGCGGCCAACTCCGCGCGGGAGCGCGAGGAGCTGTCGTGGAAGAAGTGGGCCGGGCGGCTCACGGCGTACTACTCCACGCTCGAGATGCTCTTCTCCCCCGACCTGTTCGTCGTCGGCGGCGGGGTGTCCAAGGAGGCCGACGAGTTCCTCCCCCTGCTGGAGATCCAGACCCCCATCGTGGCGGCCACTCTGCGCAACAAGGCCGGCATCGTCGGGGCGGCGCTGCTGGCCCAGCTGGAGCTCCAGCGCCGCTGACCGGAGCACCGGCGTCAGGGCAGCGTGACGGTCGCCAGCAGTGCGTAGTGGTCGCTGAGCTTCGGCCGGTCCTGCCGCACCCGCTCCGCACGGACCCGCAGGCCCGGAGAGTAGAACAGGTAGTCGATGGTCCGGTCTGGTTTGGCCACTGCCGGGTCGTTCGCTAGGTGGGTGAAGTACGCCGGCTCCCCGCTCTCGACGTCCTCGGTCGTCGGGAAGTGCCCGAAGGCGTCCAGCAGCGGAGTCAGCTCGGTCTTGGGCGCGTAGAGCGAGCGCTGGCTCTTCGTCAGTCGGTCGTACGCCGACCGGGTGGCGAGCAGGTTGAAGTCCCCGCCCAGCACCCACGGCCCGTCGGTTCCTGCGAGCACGTCCTGCACCGCTGCCACCTGCTGCTGCATCGTGTCGCAGCCCTGCGCGAACGCGTCCAGATGGGTGTCGAGCACGGTCAGCGACTTCTCGCCGCGCACCGGCAGCTCGGTGGCGAGCACGGCGCGGTCGAAGTTGAAGGCCACCGTGACCGGGTCGCCGCAGATGTGCGGCAGCTGGTAGCGCGTCGCCGACGCGATGCTGGTCTTGCTGAGGACGCCGAGGCTCATCCCGACCTGGCCCATGATCTTGGGGTGCGGCACGAACCGCGCCTTCCAGTAGTACGCCGAGGCGGCGCAGGGATAGGCGCCGGCCAGCCGAGCCTTCAGCTGCGCCAGCTGATCGACGCCATCGGTGCGGGCGCTGCTGCGGTCCACCTCCTGGAGCAGGACGACGTCGGGGTCCTCCTCGCGGATCGCCCCAGCGACGTCCTGGAGGGTCCGCGCGAGGGAGACCTTGGTGGGCCGACGGTCGGGGCCGTCACCGCCCGAGACGTCGTACCAGAAGACGTAGCCGCGGCCGGCGAGGTACTGCACGTTCCAGCTCATCACCCGCACCTGCTGACCGGGCTCGAGCGGCTTGACGGTGCCGGGGCAGGTGACCGTGCCGGCCTCCACGTCCTCGGGGTGGTACGTCAGCAGATAGGTGGCGCCGGCCAGCACCACGGCGAGCACCACGAGGCCGATGCCCAGGCGGATCGCCCAGGCCAGGAGTCGCCTCATGGGCCAGGAGTCTAGAGAGGCTGGGCGGCACGCGAGGGTGTTTTGCGCAGCACCGTGACCAACAGGAGCATCGCCACGACCTGGGCCAGACCGACGACGGTGACCAGGTCGCGCACGCCGTCGGCATACAGCCAGCCGGCGAGGACGCCCCCGGCCAACGCAGCCACCCCCATCACGGCCGCGAACACGCCGTACGCCGTGGCCAGCCGAGCAGCCGGGACCAGGTCGGCCACCAACGCCTTCACGGTCGACTCGAGCACCCCGGTCGCCGCGCCCCAGATGAGCACCCCGGCCACCACCACGGTCAGCGTGGAGCCGAAGGCCAGTGCCGGCACGGCCGCCACCAGCAGCGGCAGCAGCAGCAGCACTCGCCCTCCCACGCGGTCGTAGGCCCATCCCGTCGCAAGCGCAGTGAGAGCCTCGACCGCCATCGCAGCGGCGTACACGAGCGGCACCGCCGCCAGGGTGACGAGGCCCTCCTGGACCAGGTGGTACGAGATCACCCCGAACGTCATCAGCCCCAGCGTGATCGCGGCACAGGCCGCGGCGAAGAGGTGGAAGTCCAGCGGCAGCCGCCCCGGCGGCACTGCCGCTGCCGGTACGCCGCCCGGGTCGGGCACCCGGCGCCTCAGCCAGGCCAGCGCCGCCATCGCCACGGCCCCGGGCACCGCCAGGGCGAGCAGGGCCACCCAGGTGCGCGCGGTGAGGGCCACCAGCGCGGCCACCAGCAGCGGGCCCGCGAACGCACCCACCTGGTCCAGGGCCTTGTGCACCCCGAACCCGCGACCGCGCCCGACCGGTTGCGCGGCGCGTGCCAGCAACGCCGACTTCGACGGACTGCGAATCGCCTTGCCGGTCCGCTCGACGAGCACGAGGGAGCAGGCGACGGCGAGTCCCGCGGACCCGAGGAACGGCGCGACCGCCAGCAGCGGCACCGACACCGCCGTCAACCCGTAGCCGAGCATCGTCAGCGACCAGTAGCGGCCGGACCGGTCGGCCAGCGGGCCGGACCACAGCCGGACAATCAGGGCCGCCCCCTCGCCCGCCCCGGTGACCGCGCCCACCACCAGCGCGGAGGCACCCAAGGAGGCCAGGAAGGGGCCGATCACCGAGCGGGCGCCTTCGTAGACCATGTCTGCCGCCAGGCTGACCACGCCGAACCAGACGACCGTGCGCCAGGCAGACAACATCGGAGCCGTCGTCGCCGGGGGCTCGCCCGTCACTCGTCGAGGACCAACCGTGCGGCGCGCCGGTGCCGGTGCCACGCGAACAGCAGACCGAGCACCACCACGGTGGCGATCACGGCCCCGGCCTCGCTGAGCCGCGTCGCGACCAGCTGGTAGGACGTCCCGGCGAAGTAGCCGGCCAGGCTGACGCCGACCCCCCAGATCAGCCCGCCGAGTGCGTTGTAGGTCAGAAACGTCGGGTAGCGCATCCGACTGGCTCCCGCCAGCGCGGGCATCACCGCGCGCAGGAAGGCCGTCCATCGACCGAGCAGGACTGCCCGTCCGCCCCGGGCCCGCAGATAGCCCTGCGCCCGCTCCAGCCGGCCCCGGTGGCGCCGCAACAGGCGCGCGCCAAGCAGCCGTGGCCCGAAGTGCTTGCCGACCTCGAACCCCACCGAGTCGCCGACCACGGCCGCGACCACCACGACGACGATGAGCACGATCAGCGTCAGCCGCTCGGTCGAGGCGAGCACGCCGCCCAGCAGCACCGCGGTCTCCCCCGGCAGCACGAACCCCACGAACAGCGCCGCCTCTGCGAACACCAGCGCGGCGATCACGGCGTAGGCGACCGGGCCCGAGAGGTGCAGCAACTGGTCGACGAGACCCGACATGTCCTGCCTCCTCTCCGCCCGAGTCTCCCTCAGGCATCCCTGCCGGGCTCCGGCCCCGGGCGGCTCGCCCAGGAAGGCCCTGACAGGATCGCAGCATGGAGGGCGCAGCGATCGAGGTCCAGGGGTTGACCAAGAGGTTCGGCAGCTTCGCGGCCGTGGACGACCTGTCGTTCACGGTGCACCCGGGTCAGGTCACCGGCTTCCTCGGGCCCAACGGCGCCGGGAAGACCACGACCCTGCGGATGCTGCTCGGGCTGGTCCGACCGACCGCGGGCACCGCACTGATCGGCGGCCGGCCCTACCACGACCTCGCTGACCCGCTCGGCACCGTCGGGGCCGCCCTCGAGGCCACCAGCTTCCATCCGGGGAGGTCCGGCCGGGACCACCTGCGGGTGCTGGCGAGCACCGCCGGGATCCCGGACGCACGGGTGGATGAACTGCTGGCGCTGACCGGCATCGCGCCGTTCGCCGGACGCCGGGCCGGGGCGTACTCCCTCGGAATGAAGCAGCGGCTCGGCCTGGCCGCGGCCCTGCTCGGCGACCCTCAGGTGCTGCTGCTCGACGAGCCTGCCAACGGCCTGGACCCCGAGGGGATCCGCTGGCTACGTGGGTTCCTCCGGCACCTGTGCACCGAGGGCAAGACGATCCTGGTCTCGAGCCACCTGCTGCAGGAGGTCGAACAGACCGCCGACCACGTGGTGATCATCCACCGTGGCCGGCGGGTCGCCCACGGCTCGATGGCCGAGCTGGCCGGGGCGCGCAGCACCGTGGTCCGGAGCTCCGACGACGTCGCCCTGGAGGGCGTCCTGACCGACGCCGGCGTCGCCGTGCGACGCGACGACGAGGGCTGTCTGGTCGCCGAGACCACCGATCTGCGGCTGGTCGGCGAGACGGCATCCCAGGCCGGCCTGTCCGTCTGGGAGCTTCGCGCCAACCGCACCGACCTGGAGCGCATCTTCTTCGACGTCACCTCGGACCAGGCTGCGACTCAGGGCGCGTGGGAGGGGGTGGCCTGATGGCAACGCTGGGGCCCTCGCTCCTGCGCCAGTGCCGTTCCGAGCTGCTCAAGCTCTTCACCACCCGGCTGTGGTGGGGAATGGCGATCGGCGTGTTCCTCGCCGGCGCGGTCTTCGCGACCCTGTTCGCGGCCCTCTACGCGAGCGGCACTCTCGACAACGCCGCCGGGCCGGGCAGCACCCCCGTGGGCGACCCCACCCAGATGGCCAACACGGTCTACACCGGCGGGATCGGCGTGGGCTACCTGCTGCTGCTCACCATCGGGGTGATCCAGATCGGGTCGGAGTACCGCCACCAGACCATCACCGGCACCTTTCTCGCCACGCCCCGCCGCGCGCGGGTGATGCTGGCCAAGGTCCTCGCCCTCCTCGTGATCGGCGCCGGCTACGCGCTGGTCAGCATGGTCGGATCGGTCGCCTTCGGCGCCACGACGCTCACGCTGATGGGTGAGGATCCGTTTCCGTCGACGCAGGTGCTGCGGACGCTCTTGCTCAGCCTGCTGGTGCTGGGCCTGTGGGCGCTGATCGGCCTCGGCGTCGGCATCCTGATCCGCAACCAGGTGGCCGCGCTGCTGATCGGGATCGGCGTCGCCTGGATCGTCGAGCCGATCCTGGCGTTCGCGCTGTCGTTCTTCGACACCGCGCGCCAGCACATCGTGCCGTTCTTCCCCAGCGAGGCCACCAGTGCGGTGGTCAACGCGGTGAAGAACGATCCGGACACCGTCCGACTGTCGTGGTGGGCCGCAGCCCTGGTGCTGGCGGCGTACGCCGGTGTCCTCGCGGGGCTGGGCATCTGGCGCACCCTGCGTGAGGACATCAGCTGACGGCGTGCGCCGTCGCGGCGGTGGTGCTCGGGCCGGTCAGGCGGGATACCCCAACAACCGGCGTACGGCGCGCTCCAGGGCCACCACGGCCGTGCGTGAGGCCAAGGTGTCCGACTCGGCGGTGAGCCGTCCGCCGTACCCGTCGATCAGGGCGTGCAGCTCCCGGGCGGCCTCCTCGGGGCTCTGGTCGAGGTGGAACTGCCCGCGGCTGACGCCGGCCTCGATGCACCTCTGGGCGAACGCGTCCCACGCCTGGTCGACCGCCCGCCGGTCCTTGGCGAGATCGGGGTCGTGCGCGGCCGCGCGCCAGTACTCCAGCCAGAGCAGCCAGCCGTCGCGACCGTTCCCGTGCTCGAGCGAGACCGCGCCGATGAGGAACTCCCGCAGCCGCAGCCACGGGTCGTCGTCGTCGCTCATCAGGCTCCCGAGATCGTCCAGCTCGGAACGCACCAGGTGGCGCAGTGCCTCCTTGCGCAGCTCGGCCAAGGTCGGGAAGTAGTGCCGCAGGCTCGCGACGGCCACCCCGCTCTCCTCGGTGACGTCGTGATACCTCAGACCGGCATAGCCTCGCCGGAGGAGCATCCGAGAGGCGGCTGCCAACAGGTCTTCGCGCCGGTGCACCGGTGGTCGGCCACGGCGTCTTGGAGATGTAGTGCCCACATCGTGAGAAGTTATCTTGTTGTGTTAGGTCGCGTGCGGATTCCACTTTATCGTTCTGTTAGTTGGAAAAGGCGGCGTCAGGTTTTATGGGGTATCAGACGCCGCTTTTCCGGCCGCCTGGCCCGGCTTTTCCGCACTGTCAGCGCACGATCGAGTGCGTGACCGTCCGCTTCTTCCCGAGGAAGAAGATCCCCGGGATCGTCTCGAATCCGTCGCTCGGGTTCCGCTTCAACGTCGACCAGGTGATCCTGAGCGTGCCACTGCGGTCGTTGCTGACGTAGAAGACGGCGCCACCGCCTTCGTTCGCGTGGTTGTCGGTGATCGTCGAACCTGCGACGTAGAGACGCATCGCGTTGCCGTCGACGTAGATCGCCCCGCCCGAACCGCCGCCCCGGGTGCCCGCCCGCGCAGGGTTGGCCCCGTGCCCGACGGCCCGGTTGCCGGTGAAGGCGCTGTTGTAGACCGACCACGAGACCCCGATGCTCGACAGCGCCCCACCGTTGCTGCAGACCCCTTGCTTGAAGCGGCTGCCGGAGACATAGACGGGCAGGTCGTGGAACTGGTCGAGGACCCGCACGGCCGCGCCCCCGAGGTCGGGCCCGGCCTTGTCGCACCGGTTGCGGACGAACGTCGTGTTCACGATCTTGAGCCGGCCGCCGCGAGCGAAGATCGCCCCGCCGCCTCCGCCGTCGTACTTCCTGCCGGTGGAGTTGCCCCGGACCAGCCGCAGGTTCTGCACGACCAACCTCGGCGTGGCCTGGTCCTGGCAGTGGGAGGTGGTCCAGGTCTGCTTGGGGTCGCAGGTGTTCTGGTAGAGGATCCGGCGCTTGCCCGCGCCGCTGAGCGTCACGCGCCCGCCACCGTCGAGCACGACCCGCTTGCTGGTGTTGACGACCTTCGCGGTCGCCTTCATCACGATCGTGACGGGGTCGGGTCCACACCGGAAGCGGATCACCCCACCGCGCTTGACCGCGCGCACCACCGCCGCCGACGTACAGCTCGCCGGTGTGCCGTTGCCCACCCAACGGTCCGGGCTGGAGGTGTCGGCGGCCTTCGCCGCGGCCGGCACCCGGACGTGCTTGGCCCCTCTGGTCGCCGCGGCAGCCGAGGCGCTCCCCGGCGCCGTCAGGGCGACCAGCGCGATCACCAGCGGGAGGACGGCGTACGACGAGCGGCGGATCATGCCGACCAGCCTGGCCCATGCCCAGCTGGATCGCCAACCGTCAGCAGCTCACCCACCTCGCAGCCGAGCACGTCGCAGATCGCGGTCAGCGTGCTGTAGCGGATCGCCTTCGCGCGGTTGTTCTTCAGCACGCTCAGGTTGACCGCGGTGACCCCGACCAGGTCGGCCAGCGCCGCCAGCGTCATCCCCTGCTCCGCCAACAGCCGATCCAGATGACACTGGACCCGGTGCGGCTCCTCGACCGGCATCAGACGAGCCCTTCGACGTCGTCGCGCAGCCGCGCGCCGGTCTTGAACGCCTCGGCGACCAGGGCGACGGCAAGTCCGGTCAGCATGACGGGCATCGGCAGCTCGAACGTCGTCTGCGGACCCAGGTCGCCGAGGTCGACGCCGGTGAGGATGGCCAGGCGGGTTGTCGACTCCACGAGCGTCACGATCGGGTAGCCGAACACGAGCAGCCCTGCGATCATCCGGAGCCGCAGCACGTTGTGCCTCTGGAAGGGGTCTCCGGACCCCACGTCCCGCAGCAGGCGGTAGAGCAGCCAGATGCCCGCCAGCGTCAGCAGGAGGAGTCCGAATCCGGGCACCAGGTCGAGCACCCGTTGCCCGGCCGACGGATCGGCCACCACGATGTCGTAGGCCCCCTCGCCGTGCTCGACGCCGGAGCCGGCCAGGGCCGGGATCTCGACCGCGCTCTCGAAGGGGACGCGGAGGTCCCACCCGCGCACCCAGCCCAGGATCGGGCCGACCAGCCAGCCCACGACCGCGCCCAGCCCGAGCAGCCCCAGCAAGACGGTCATCCCCACGCGGTCGGCCCTGTCGAAGGCCAGCAGGTCGCGGCGCTCCCCCGCGGAGTCGCGTCCCGGTGTCTTCGGTGCGGTCGTGTTCATGTCGTCCCCCTCGCCCTGCGCACATCGACTTTCGATGTCACGAATAACGATATGTATATCGAAGAACGATGTCAAGTGTCCTGGCGTGACCTCCTCGCCTGCGGCCCCGGCGCCCGCCCCGACGGTGCTGGGTCTAGGGTCGAAGCAACGGGTACGACGCACCGTCGTTGACCGTCCCGCCGCCCCCGAGGAGGTCGCCATGACCGGGAGCTTTCCGGGGCCCCCCAGCCCTGAGTGGCGGCACGCCGAAGAGCCGGACCTCGCACCCCCCAGTGCGCTCGGCTCCGGGCGTCGCCGTTCCGGGCCGGTCCGCAGCCAGCGCCCGATCTACGTCGACCTGATGCCGCCCTGCAACGACCGCTGCCCGGCCGGGGAGAACATCCAGGCCTGGCTGGCCGACGCCACCGCGGGCCGCCACGAGGCGGCCTGGCGCGTCCTGACCCGGGACAACCCGTTCCCGGCCGTCCACGGCAGGGTCTGCTACCACCCGTGCGAGGACGCCTGCAACCGCGGCCAGCTGGACTCCACGGTCTCCATCCATGCCGTCGAGCGCTTCCTCGGTGACGCCGCCCTCGAGCATGACTGGCAGTTCGACCCGCCGCCGGCGAGCACCGGCCGCCGGGTGCTCGTGGTCGGGGCCGGACCCAGCGGCCTCGCGGCGGCGTACCACCTGGTCCGGCTCGGCCACGAGGTCGTGGTCCGGGACAACTCCGCACGCCCCGGCGGCATGATGCGCTACGGCATCCCGGCCTACCGGCTGCCCCGGGACGTCCTCGATGCCGAGATCGGTCGGATCGCCCGGCTGGGGGTGCGCTTCGAGCAGGACCATGTCGTCACCGACCTGAGCGCCGAGCTGGCCGAGGGCGGCTTCGACGCGGCGTTCGTCGCCGTCGGGGCGCACCTGTCCAAGCGGGTCGACATCCCGCACCAGGACGCCGCCCGGGTGCTGGACGCGGTCACGTTCCTGCGCGGCGTCGAGTCCGGTGACCAGGCGGACCTGCACGGCAGGGTCGCGGTGTACGGCGGCGGCAACACCGCCATGGATGCCGCCCGCGTCGCCCGTCGCCTCGGCGCGGACGACACCGTGATCGTCTACCGACGGACCCGGGAGCAGATGCCCGCCCACCAGGAGGAGGCCACCGACGCCGAGCAGGAGGGCATCCGGATCAACTGGCTGCGCACCATCTCCTCGATGGACGACCACGAGCTGACCGTGGAGATCCAGGAGCTCGACGAGTCGGGCCGGCCTCACGGCACCGGCCGGTTCGAGACGCTGGCCGCGGACACGGTGATCCTCGCGCTCGGGCAGGAGAGCGACACCCGGTTCCTGGCCACGCTGCCGGGAGTGGAGTTCGACGGCGACGTCGTCCGGGTCGACCCCCGCACGCTGATGACCGGAGCGCCCGGTGTGTTCGCCGGCGGCGACGCCGTCCCGAGCGAACGCACCGTCACCGTCGGCGTCGGCCACGGCAAGAAGGCCGCCCACAGCATCGATGCGTGGTTGCGCGGCGAGGCTCCCGCGCCGAAGGTCCGCCACGACCTGGCGTCATTCGACAAGCTGCACCTGTGGTTCTTCGGGGATCACGGTCAGCGTCAGCAGGCCGCGCTCGACCCGGAGTCCCGGGGCCGAGGATTCGACGAGATCGTGTCCGGGCTGTCCGCCGAGGAGGCGGCCTTCGAGGCCGGCCGCTGCCTGTCGTGCGGCAACTGCTTCGAGTGCGACGGGTGTCTCGGCGCCTGTCCGGAGGACGCGGTGATCAAGCTCGGTACCGGACTGCGCTACGAGATCGACTACGACCGCTGCACCGGCTGCACCACGTGTGCGCGGCAGTGCCCGGTGCACGCCATCGAGATGGTGCCCGAGCCGGCCGAGGATCCGTCGTGACCGCGATCCGGCGTACCACCATCGACGGGAACGAAGCCGCCGCCGATGTCGCGTTCCGGCTCAACGAGTTGTGCGCGATCTACCCGATCACCCCTTCCTCGACGATGGCCGAGCTCGCGGACGAGTGGTCGAGTCACGGCCGCACCAACGTCTGGGGCACGGTCCCGACCGTGATCGAGATGCAGAGCGAGGGCGGAGCGGCCGGCACGCTGCACGGCGCTCTCCAGGCGGGCGCGCTGGCCACGACGTTCACGGCCTCCCAGGGCCTGCTGCTGATGATCCCGAACATGTACAAGATCGCCGGCGAGCTCACCTCCTCGGTGATCCACGTGGCCGCCCGCTCGTTGGCCGCCCAGGGCCTGTCGATCTTCGGCGACCACCAGGACGTGATGGCGGTCCGCCAGACCGGGTTCGCGCTGCTGTCGTCGGGGTCGGTGCAGGAGGCGCACGACCTGGCCCTGGTCGCTCAGGCGGCCACGCTGCGGTCCCGGGTGCCCTTCGTGCACTTCTTCGACGGCTTCCGCACCTCCCACGAGGTGAACACCGTCGAGCTGATCGACGACGAGGTGCTCCGCTCGGTCATCCCCGAGCACCTGGTGCAGGAGCACCGCCTGCGCTCGCTCTCGCCGGAGCGGCCGATGGTCCGCGGCACCGCGCAGAACCCCGACGTCTACTTCCAGGCCCGCGAGACGGTGAACCCCTTCTACGCCGCCACCCCGGACATCGTGCAGTCCGCGATGGACGAGGTGGCCGGCCACACCGGGCGGAGCTACCGCCTGGTCGAGTACGACGGCCACAGCGAGGCCGAGCGGGTCGTGGTGATCATGGGATCCGGCGGCCAGACCACCGTCGAGACGGTGCGCCATCTCACCGAGCAAGGCGAGCGGGTGGGGGTGCTGCGGGTCAGGCTCTACCGCCCCTTCCCCACCGAGCAGCTGCTCGACGCGCTGCCGGCCACGGCGCGCGCAGTGGCGGTGTTGGACCGCACCAAGGAGCCCGGGGCCGGCGGCGAGCCGCTCTTCCTCGACGTGGTCAGCGCGCTGTCCGACGGGGTGGCCGCCGGTCGCCTCGCGGCGATGCCGCGGGTCGTCGGAGGCCGCTACGGCTTGTCGTCCAAGGAGTTCACCCCCGGCATGGTCGCCGGGGTGTACGCCGCGCTGGCGCGCGCCGACTCCCCGACCCGCTTCACCGTCGGCATCCACGACGACGTCAGCGGCACCTCCCTCGACTACGACCCCGACCTCGACATCGAGCCGCCCGAGACGCTGCGTGCGGTGTTCTTCGGCCTCGGGTCCGACGGAACGGTCGGGGCCAACAAGAACACCGTGAAGATCCTCGGCGCCGATGACGCCCTGCACGCGCAGGCGTACTTCGTCTACGACTCGAAGAAGTCCGGGGCGACCACGGTCTCGCACCTGCGGTTCGGGCCGCGGCCGATCCGCGCGCCGTACCTCGTCCGGCAGGCCGGCTTCGTCGGCTGCCACCACCTGAACCTGCTGGACACGCTGGACGTGCTCGGCGTCGCCGCGCCCGGCGCCACCCTGCTGCTGAACGCCGCGCTGCCACCCGACGAGGTCTGGGACGCGCTCACCGCTCCCGCTCAGCAGGAGATCGTCGCCAAGGGTCTGCGCGTCTTCGCGATCGACGCCGACAAGGTGGCGCGCGACGCCGGCCTGCCGGGGCGCACCAACACCGTGCTGCAGACCTGCTTCTTCGCGATCTCCGGGGTGCTGCCCCGCGAGGACGCGATCGCCCAGGTGAAGGCGGCCATCCGCACGACGTATGCCCGTCGCGGTGCCGAGGTGGTCGAGCGCAACGAGGCCGCCGTGGACGCGGCGCTCGGGGAGCTGCACGAGATCCCGGTTCCGGCCGCGGCGACCTCGACCAGGCCGCGTCTTCCCCTGGTCCCCGACTCCGCGCCGGAGTTCGTGCGGACGGTCACGGCGACGATGCTCGCCGGTCGCGGCGACGAGCTGCCGGTCAGTGCGCTGCCGGTCGACGGCACCTGGCCCAGCGGCACCACGGCGTATGAGAAGCGGCGGATCTCCGACCGGATCGCCCTGTGGGACCCCGAGGCCTGCATCCAGTGCGGCACCTGCGCCTTCGTCTGCCCGCACTCGGTGCTCCGGGCGAAGTTCTTCGACGAGTCCAAGTTGGACGGGGCGCCGGACGGCTTCGCGTCGGCACCGTTGAACGCCGCCGGCCTGCCCGGCACCCGCTACACCCTGCAGGTCTACACCGAGGACTGCACGGGGTGCTCGCTGTGTGTCGAGGCCTGCCCGATCACCGTGGTTCCCGCCGAGGGCGAATCGCCCGCGGTGAAGGCGATCAACCTCACCGAGGACCCGGCAGTGCTGGACGCCGGCCCCCAGGACGTGGCCTTCTTCGAGGAGATCCCGCTCAACTCACGCTCCCGCGTCGACTTCGGTACGGTGCGCGGCACCCAGTTCCTCGAGCCGCTCTTCGAGTTCTCGGGCGCGTGCGCGGGGTGCGGAGAGACGCCGTACCTCAAGCTGCTGACGCAGCTCTTCGGCGACCGCGCCTCGGTGGCCAACGCGACCGGCTGCTCCTCGATCTACGGCGGCAACCTGCCGACCACGCCGTGGTCGAAGAACGCCGAGGGACGCGGGCCGGCCTGGTCGAACTCGCTGTTCGAGGACAACGCGGAGTTCGGCCTCGGGATGCGGCTGGCCGCCGACCTGCACACGAGTCTGTCTCGGCAGCGGCTCGCGGAGCTGCGCGATCAGGTCGGAGCCGAGCTTGCCGACGAGATCCTCGGCTCCACCCAGCTGCGGGAGTCCCAGCTCGGTGCCCAGCATGAGCGGATCGCCGAGCTGCTGCGGCGCCTCGACGGTATCGACAGCCCGGCTGCCGCCGACCTGCGCAGCGTCGCCGACCATCTGGTGCGGCGCAGCGTGTGGATCGTCGGCGGCGACGGCTGGGCCTACGACATCGGCTCCGCAGGACTCGACCACGTGCTGGCCAGCGGCCGCGACGTGAACATCCTGGTGATGGACACCGAGGTCTACTCCAACACCGGAGGTCAGTCCTCCAAGGCCACCCCACTCGCCGCGGTCGCCAAGTTCGCCAGCGCCGGCAAGACCTCGGCCAAGAAGGACCTGGCCCTCCAGGCGACCGCCTACGGCAGCGTCTACGTCGCCCGCGTGGCGATGGGCGCAGACCCACAGCAGACGCTGCGCGCCTTCCGCGAAGCGGAGGCCTACGACGGCCCGTCGCTGATCATCGCCTACAGCCACTGCATCGCCCACGGCATCGACATGAGCAAGGGCCTGGACCAGCAGAAGCGTGCGGTCGACTCCGGACACTGGCCGCTGATGCGCTACGACCCGACCCTGCGCGAGGCCGGGGACAACCCGTTCATGCTCGACTCGGCGCGACCGACCCTGGCGCTGGAGGACTACGTCTACCGCGAGCTGCGCTACCGGTCGTTGCGGGACACCGCCCCCGAGGAGGCCGCCCGGCTGCTGGCCCTCGCGCAGGACGCCGTCGACCAGCGCTGGGCGACGTACGAGGAGATGGCCACCCGCAGCGCCGCCGACTTCGTGCCCGACCCGCGGCGCAAGGCCCACCATCGGGTCGAGCGACCCGGCGTGCCCCTGGGGACGTGATTCGGATCAGCGCGGGACCGGCGCCGTCACGGTCGTGCCGCCGAAGCCGTTGACCAGATCGCGCCCCTCGACGATGACCTCGCCGACGTCGCCCGGGATCACCACCCCCGGCTGGGTCCTCGTGAACGGCTGCTCACCCGCATGATCGTGCAGCAGCGTGTGCTCACCGAGCACGGTCCCGTCGGGGGCGAGCACCCGCCACCCGTCGGCGTACCTCTCGGGGGTGTCGTACGCCGACTCCAGGGTCACCGACACGTCATAGCTGCCGCCGCCGGCGGGACTGAGCGACACCTCGACCACGTCGGGGAACCGCTGTCCGCTGGCCGGCGCCGACTCGGAGGCCGACGCGCCACCTCCTGGGGCGGAGGAGTTCTCAGCCGAGCAGGACGCCAACGCCAGCACTGCCAGCACTGTCAGCACTGCGCCGAGGGCGGTCGGGGCGATGCGGAGCCGACTCATCTCGCCATCATGCCCCGCCGAGCCAACAGTGAGGTCCGGTGACCGCCGCACTACGCGACCGGCAGCTGCAGCGGTTCTGCGACGTGCTGTCCAGCGCCAACGCCGACGCCCCGACGCTGTGCGAGGGGTGGACCGCGCACGATCTCGCGATCCACGTCTGGATCCTCAAGCGCGACCCATGGGGATGGCCGGGCGTGGTCGCAGGCTCTCTGGGCGGCCGGCGAGCGGAGAAGGTCCGGCGGCGCTGGACGTACGCCGCCCTGGTCACCCGCCTGCGTCAGGAGCCGGGCGCCATCGCCTGCATGCCCTTCGATCGCTGGGAGGGCCATCGGCACGCGCTCGGGGAGTACTGGATGCACACCCAGGACGTTGCGCGACCCCAGGAGGTCACCCAGCCGACGCCCGACGAGGCCCTCCAAGACGCCTTGTGGCTGCGGGTGCAGAAGGTTGCCCGTCATCTGCACCGGGGTACGTCCGGGTTGGTGCTGGCCCGTCCCGACGGCCGGCGCGCAGCGGTCACCTCGGGCCCGGTGCGGCTCCTGGTCACCGGTGAACCAACCGAGCTGATGTGCTGGGCCCACGGCCGCACGGCGTACGCCGACGTGGCGTTGCGACGACAATGAGACGCATCCGCAGAGCGGCCGGGCAGGTCGCTGAGGACCCGCCTTCCGCTCAGCGGTCCACGGCCGGAGCCGGGAACTCGCTCGTGAGGTAGTGGTCGAACACCGGTGCCACGAGCAGGACCAGCGCCTCCCGGTCGGCGTCGACGAGCGCCGGCAGCCCGACAATGTGGCGCGCCATCACCAGGCCGGCGATCTGGGAGCCCATCAGGCTGGCCCGGAGTTCGGCATGGTCGGAACCAAGCCGCCGGGCCAGCGGCAGGAGCAGCTGTCCGACCAACCGGTCGCGCACCATCGTGGCGGCCTCCTCCTCCGAGGCAGCGGCACGCATCAGCCCCGTCATCACCAGGCGCCCGCGAGGCGAGTCCAGGACGCCGAGAACGAATGAGGCGAGGCGCTGACCAAGTCCCACCGCCCCGCCGTCGAGCAGTGCGTCGAACGCTGGCTCGGGGTCGAACGGAAGGTCGACCGCTGCGACGAAGAGGTCGGCCTTGGAGCCGAAGTAGTGGCTCACCAGACGGACGTCGACGCCGGCCTCGACAGCGACCTGCCGAAGTGAGGTCCCGACGTAGCCGTGCTCGCCGAAGAGCCGCCGGGCGGCGTCCTGGATCTGCTCGCGCGTCTGGGGCCCGCCCGGACGCCGGCCCCGGAGTCTCGGCGCGTTCATCCGAGTCCCTTGACAAAATTCATTGTTTGTAGAATAACATTTCATCATGCGTAGAAATGATCCTTCTCCAGACGCTTCCGTGGTCTCCACCCGTGGCGTGCTGCCGGTCATCGGGATCTCGCTCATGACCATCGTGTCGGCAGTCGTCGGCCTCAACGTGGCGCTTCCGGACATCGCCCGGGCCACCGGCGCGACGCAGACCCAGCTGACCTGGATCGTCGACGCGTACACCGTCGTCTTCGCCGCCCTCCTGTTCTTCGCAGGGGCCCTCGGCGACCGCTTCGGCCGCAAGCCGTTGCTGGTGGTGGGCTTGACGATCTTCGGGCTGGCCTCCGTCGCCGGCACCTTCATCGATACGCCGGGCGGGCTGATCGCAGTCCGCGCCGTCATGGGTCTCGGCGCCGCCTCGGTGATGCCGACCACGCTCTCGGTGATCACCACCTCCTTCCCCGAGGAGGAGCGGCCACGCGCGATCGGCGTCTGGGTCGGCATCGCCGGAGCCGGTGCCATCGTGGGCCTCTTCATCACCGCCACTCTCCTGGAGTTCTTCGCCTGGCAGTCCTTCTTCTGGATGAACGTCGTGCTGGCCGCGCTGGCCATCGCCGGGACCATCGCCAAGATCCCCGACTCCACCGACGAGCACCCCCCGGCCGTCGACGTGGTCGGTGGCGCCCTCGCCCTGGTCGGGATGGGCGCGCTCGTCACCGGGATCATCGAGGGCCCCGAGCGAGGGTGGTCGGATCTGGTCACCGTGGGCGGGCTCGCCGTCGGCGTCGTGGCGTTGGCCGCGTTCGTGTGGTGGGAGCTGCGCCGTGCCGAGCCGCTGCTCGACCCGCGGCTGTTCGCCAGGCGCGGCTTCGCGGTCGGCAGCCTGGCCATCACCGTGACGTTCTTCTGTTGGTTCGGCTTGATCTTCTCGATCCTGCAATACCTGCAGTTCGTCGTCGGCTACAGCCCGCTCGAGGCCGCCGTACGCCTGCTCCCGATCCCGTTCGTGCTGATCCCCACCGCGCGCCTGGCGCCTCGACTCGCCATACGCCTCGGCTTCCGCCGTCTCGTGCCGGTCGGCCTGGTGCTGCTCGCCGTCGGGCTCTTCGTCGTCAGCCGGTCCCAGGTGGATCTCAACTACCCGTTGTTCGCCGGCGGGCTGCTCCTCGGCGCGGCCGGCATGGGCCTCTCCGGAACGCCCTCGACCACCGCCGTCACCGAGGCGCTTCCGCCCGCGAAGCAGGGCGTGGCCTCGGCGATGAACGACACCGCCCGCGAGCTCGGCTCCGCGCTCGGCATCGCCGTGCTCGGCTCGACCCTCAACCAGGTCTACCGCGCCGCGATGACCGACCAGGTCGCCGGGCTCCCGCCGAAGGTCGCCGACTTCATCCTCGGCTCGGTCGCCTTCACCTCCTCACCCGAGCTGGCGCAGCTCGGTCAGCGCGGTCAGGATCTCGCGGACCTCGGTCGGCAAGCCTTCCTGGACGGCGTCAGCGCCGCGCTGGTGGTCGCCGCGGGCGTCGCGCTCGTGACCGCCGCGCTGGTCATGCTCTTCGGGCCGCGGGCCCGCGAGGCAGCCGATCACTCAGCGTGATCAACCGGCGACGGTGCGTCCACCGAAATGCAGAAAGCCCCAGGTCAGACCCGGGGCCTCTCACGTGCGCGAGGGGGGAGTTGAACCCCCACGTCCTTTCGGACACACGGACCTGAACCGTGCGCGTCTGCCTATTCCGCCACTCGCGCGTGAAGCGGCCTCAGGGTATCCCACGGCGCCGAGGGCGCCCAAACCGGAAACGGGGGCCTGTCGCCGGACGGCGGGTCGCTGCGCTCCCTCCTCACTGCCGCGGGTCTGTCGCCACTACCGACGGGCTCAAGCACCGCAGGAGTGGCGGGAAACCCGCGGCAGTCGGGAGATCGGCGGCACGACCGCCTGGTGGCGCGGCACCGTTCCGCGACGTGGCCCGAGGCCGCTCCTGTGCCGGTGAAGCGGTTCGCCCCGATACGATCGAGCAGGTTTCACCGTGGGCGGGCGCCGGCGCCTCACCCTGCACTGGGTTGCGCCACGGCTGCCACGACGAGCGGAAGGAGGTGACGGGACGCATGGGCGCGCTGGCGAGGTTCGAGCTCAAGCTGGAGTCTGCGATCTCCGGCGTGTTCGCGCGCGCGTTCCGCAGCGCCGTCCAGCCGGTCGAGATCGCGGCCGCGCTGCAGCGCGAGGTCGACAACAACACCCAGATCCTGAGCCGCAACCGGCGGCTGGTCCCCAACGACTTCGCGGTCGAGCTCAGCGCCCCTGACATGGACCGGCTGGCGCCCTACGACTCCGCGATGGTCCGCGACCTCGCCGAGCAGCTCGAGGACCACGCCGAGCAGCAGTCCTATGTCTTCCCGGGTCCGATCTCGATCAACTTCGAGGAGGCCGAGGACCTCACCACCGGGCGGTTCCGGGTCACCAGCCGCGCGGTCGCTGCGGTGCACGGCCGCGAGGCGGACGGCGTACGCCGCTCCCGGGCCGTGCTCGAGATCAACGGCAGCCGGCACCCGCTCCACCCGCCGGGGCTGACGATCGGCCGGGGCACCGAGGCCGACATCCGCATCAACGACCCCGGGGTGAGCCGCCAGCACATCGAGTTCACCGCGGCCGAGGATCCGGCGGCGGACCGCGGTCTGCGCCTGGGCGTGCGCGACCTCGGCTCGACCAACGGGATGCTGATCGACGGTCATCGGGCCACCTCGGTCGGGGTCCGGGACGGCTCCGTGGTGCGCATCGGCCACACCGAGATCTCAGTCCACGTCGTCGACGCCGGCAGCGTCGAGGACCCCGGCGGCCGGACCGACGACGGGGAGGACCTCGGTGTCTGAGCTGACCCTCTTCCTGATCCGCCTCGCCTACCTCGCCATTCTCTGGATCTTCGTGCTGTCCGCGATCTCGGTGATCCGCTCGGACATGTTCGGCGCCCGCGTCCCCGAGGCGGCCCGGGCCGCGGCGGCGCCACCACGCGGTAGGCGCCAGAAGGCTCCGCGCCGGCGCGGCCAGCCCACCCACGTGTTCGTCGTCGAGGGTGACAACGCCGGCACCCGCGCCGAGCTGGCCGACGCCCCGCTGCTGATCGGACGCGGCCCCGACGCTGCGATCCGCCTGGACGACGACTACGTCTCCACCCGGCACGCCCGGATCGGCGCCTCCGAGGACCAGTGGTTCGTCGAGGACCTCGGGTCCACCAACGGCACCTACGTCGGCAGCAGCCGGATCACCCAGCCCACCACGCTGACCCTCGGCACCCAAGTCCGGATCGGCAAGACCGTCCTCGAGTTGAGGAAGTAGCCGATGACCCGACTCCGCCTCCAGTACGCCGCGATCTCCGACGTCGGCAGGGTCCGCAAGGACAACCAGGACTCCGGGTACGCCGGCCCCTGGCTGCTCACCGTCTGCGACGGTGTCGGCGGCGCGGCCCGCGGCGACATCGCCTCCTCCACGGCCGTCCAACAGATCAGGCGGCTCGACAAGCAGCCACACGGCGACGACCTGCTGGCCTTGGTAGCCGGCGCACTGCACCGGGCCCACGACCGGATCGGCGAGCTGGTCGAGGAGGATCCTGCCCTCACCGGCACCTCCACGACCGCGACGGTGGCGCTCTTCGACGGGTCGCGCCTCGCGATCGCCCACGTGGGCGACTCCCGGGCCTACTTGTTCCACGAGGGCGAGCTGACCCGCCTGACCCACGACCATACGTTCGTGCAGAGCCTGATCGACGAGGGTCGGATCACCGAGGAGGAGGCCCGGGTCCACCCGCACCGCAACCTGATCCTCAAGGCGCTCGACGGCGTCCACGAGGCTGACCCTGACCTGTTCCACGCCGACCTCCACCCCGGCGACCGGATCCTGCTCTGCAGCGACGGAGCCTCCGGTGTGCTGTCAGACGGACGAATGGCCGACATCCTGTCCACCGGCACCCCCGACTTCGCCGCGGTGGAGCTGGTCCGGGCGGCGCTCGACGCCGGCAGCACCGACAACATCACGTGTGTCGTCGCCGAGGTGCTGCCCGCCGAGGCGCCGCTGGAGGAGGTGCTGGAGCCGATGCTGGTCGGCGCGGCGGCCGAGCTGCCGCGCAGGGGGATGCTCGGTGGGCGCGCGTCGGCGCTCTTCCGCGGTCATCGCGCCGGCGACACCGGCGAGATCGAGGCGGTCGACGCCGAGATCCCCGAGGGGGCCAAGTTCGCGATCGCCTCTGACCCGATCGACCCTGAGCACGCCCGCTATGCCCCCGTGGCCCGGCCGCGCTTCGTGTGGCTGCGCCGGATGCTCGCGCTCCTGATCCTCGCCGGTGTCTTCGCCATGGGCCTCGGCGCCGCCCAGTGGTGGCTGCATCAGCAGTTCTACGTCGGCCAACGCGACGGCGTCGTGACGATCTACCGCGGCCTGCCCGGAGACCTCGTGGGCTACCAGCTGGCCCAGCCCTTCCAAAGCACGAACCTCACCGTGAGCCAGCTCTCCGACGTCGACGCCAAGGGCGTCACCGCGGGCATCGCGTCGGACAGCCTCGACGACGCGCGGCGCATCGTCGAGAGCCTCTACAAGAACCAGCTCGCCCCCGTCCGCACCACCCCGGCCGAGTCCGGGTCGGGAGCCGGGTAGGCACCGATGAGCCAGACCTCGGCCCTGATGGGCTTCGTGCACCGTCGTCGTCGCGGCGCGGAGCTGTTCCTGCTCGTCCTCGCGCTGGCGGTCGGGATCGGTGCCTACGCCGCGGTCGGCGTCGGCGTCCAGGACGAGGTCCCGGCCGACATCCTCGGCTACGGCGGCTGGCTGGCGGTCCTGATCATCGGTGCCCACATCGTGGTCCGCCTCGTCGCGCCGTACGCCGACCCGGTCCTGCTGCCGGTCGTGGCCGCGCTCAACGGGCTCGGCCTGGCGGTGATCCGCCGGCTCGACCTGGCCGCCGGCGCCGGCGAGCAGGAGGGCTTCGCTCGGCAGCAGCTCACCTGGATGACGCTCGGCGTGCTGCTGTTCGCGGCCACGCTGCTGCTGATCCGCGACCACCGGATCCTGCAGAGGTTCACCTACACCTTCGGGCTCGGGGCCATCCTGTTGCTCCTGCTGCCGATGCTGCCCGGCATCGGCAAGGAGATCAACGGCGCCCGGATCTGGATCCACGTCGGCCCGTTCAGCTTCCAGCCCGGAGAGGTCGCGAAGGTCCTGCTGGTGCTGGCGTTCGCCGGCTATCTCGTGCGGCACCGAGATGCGCTGGCCCTCGCTGGTCGACGCCTGCTGTTCGTCGACCTCCCCCGCGGCCGTGACCTGGGACCGATCCTGGTGATGTGGCTGATCTCGCTGGCCGTGCTCGTGCGACAGAGCGACCTCGGCTCCTCGCTGCTGTTCTTCGGGCTGTTCCTGGTGATGCTCTACGTCGCCACCGAAAGGCCCGGCTGGCTCGTGGTCGGCGGCAGCATGTTCGCCGCCGGCGCCTACCTCGCCTACCTGTCGGTGCCCCGGGTGTCGCTGCGGGTCAACCTGTGGCTGCACCCCTTCGACTACTACGGCGGCGAGGGCGTCCGTGACACCGGGCGCCAGCTCGTCGAGTCGATGTTCGGGATGGCCTGGGGCGGACTGCTCGGACGCGGCTTCGGCAACGGCCAGCCGTGGCGGGTGTCCTACGCCGAGTCCGACTTCATCATCGCCGCGATCGGCGAGGAGCTCGGTCTGACGGCACTGATGGCCGTGATCGTCTGCTACGGCGTGATCGTCGAGCGCGGTCTGCGCACCGCCCTGCTGTGCCGCGACGCCTTCGGCAAGCTGGTGGCGACGGGTCTGGCGATCGTCTTCGCGTTGCAGGTCTTCGTGGTGATCGGCGGCGTGACCCGGCTGATCCCGCTCACCGGACTCACCACGCCGTTCCTTTCGAAGGGCGGCTCCTCGCTGGTCGCCAACTGGGTGATCGTGGCGCTGCTGCTGCGGATCTCCGACCACGCCCGCCGTCCCGTGCCGGTCCTCGACCCGGCTGAGGCGTCCGACTCCGACGCTGAGGCGACCCAGGTGGTGAAACTGCAGTGAACAAGCCGATCCGCACCCTGTCGCTCTTCGCCCTGCTCCTGTTCATGCTGCTCCTGGCCAACGTGACCTACGTGCAGTACGTCCGGGCCGGCGAGCTCAACGCCGATCCTCAGAACCGCCGCGTCATCGACGCCGCGTTCGCTCGCGACCGCGGCGCGATCCTGGTCGGCCGCGATGCGGTGGCCGAGTCGGAGCCGTCCGACGACCGGTTCGAGCACCAACGCGTCTACCCCAAGCCGTTCCGCTACGCCGCGGTCACCGGCTTCTTCTCCTTCTTCAACCAGACCGGGATAGAGCAGAGCCAGAACGCCGTGCTCTCCGGCGACGACCCCCGGCTGTTCGTGACCCGGCTGGTCGACCTGCTCAACAACGCCTCTCCCCAGGGCGGACGGGTCTTGCTGACCCTCGACGCCCGCGCCCAGGCCGCGGCGTACGACTCACTCTCAGCGCTCGGCCCCGACGTGCAAGGTGCCGTGGTGGCACTGGAGCCCGGCACCGGCAAGGTGCTGGCGATGGTGTCGCTGCCCAGCTATGACCCGAACGTGCTCGCCACCCACGACCTCGAGGCCGAGGTCAGCAACTTCGAACGCCTCCGCGACGACCCACGCGAGCCGCTGTTGAACCGAGCGATCCAGACCCGGCTGCCCCCGGGGTCGACGTTCAAGATCGTCACGGCGGCAGCCGCGCTGGAGGACGGTCTGGCCAAGGACGCCGAGTCACAGGTGCCGGGCGGAGAGTCCTACCAGCTTCCGTTGAGCAAGAGCCGCCTCGACAACGGGGGCCGCAGCTGTGGCACCGACACGATCCCCTTGACCCAGGCGCTGGCCAACTCCTGCAACACCTCCTTCCTCCAGCTCGCCGACCAGCTCGGCGCGGAGAAGCTGCGGGAGCAGGCCGAGCTGTTCGGCTTCAACAGCCGCTACCTCGACGACCTGGCACCCCAAGCGGAGTCGGTCTTCCCGAGCGATACGGATCGTCCGCAGACCGCACTCTCGGGAATCGGCCAGTTCGATGTGGCGGCCACGCCACTGCAGATGGCGATGGTGGCCGCCGGCATCGCCAACGGCGGCACCGTCATGAAGCCCTACCTCGTCGATCAGGTGCTCTCCCCCGACCTCGACATCATCGACCGGCGGACGCCCAGCGAGTTCTCCCGCGCGGTGTCCGCCACGACCGCCGCCGAGCTGACCAAGGCCCTGGTGGCCACGGTCGCCTCCGGCACCGGCTCCCCTGCGCAGATCCCGGGGATCCAGGTGGCCGGCAAGACCGGAACGGCCGAGAACTGCACCGGCTGCAGCAACTACGCCTGGTTCGTGGGCTTCGCCCCAGCCGACGATCCCCAGGTCGCCGTCGCGGTGATGATCCAGGGATCCGATGTTCCGGCCGATGACATTGCGGGCGGTCGCCTCGGCGGCCCGATCGCCAAGGCCGTGATGGAGGCGGTGTTGCAGCCATGATCCAGACCAGAGTGCGCAAGGATGGGACCCGATGAGCGAACCGATCATCGTCGGCGGCCGCTATCAGCTCGCTGAGCTGCTAGGCCGCGGCGGCATGGCCGAGGTGCGCAAGGGGCTCGACCTGCGCCTGGGTCGCGAGGTCGCGGTCAAACGGCTGCGCACCGACCTCGCCAGTGATGCCACCTTCCAAGCCCGCTTCCGCCGGGAGGCGCAGTCCTCGGCCTCGCTCAACCACCCCTCCATCGTCGCCGTCTACGACACCGGCGAAGAGATGTCGCGGGACGGCACCGACGTGGCGCAGCCCTACATCGTGATGGAGTACGTCGCCGGCAAGACCCTGCGCGACATCGTGCGCGAAGGGCGCAAGATCCTGCCCGAGCGAGCCCTGGAGATCACCAGCGGTGTGCTCGCGGCACTCGACTACAGTCACCGCGCCGGCATCATCCACCGCGACATCAAGCCCGGCAACGTGATGCTCACCCCGGCGGGCGACGTGAAGGTGATGGACTTCGGCATCGCCCGAGCCATCTCGGACTCCGCGTCCTCGATGACCCAGACCGCAGCCGTCGTCGGCACGGCGCAGTACCTCTCCCCCGAGCAGGCGCGCGGCGAGACCGTCGACTCACGCTCCGACGTCTACTCCGCCGGCTGCCTGCTCTACGAACTGCTCACCGGCCGGCCGCCGTTCGTCGGCGACAGCCCGGTCGCCGTGGCCTATCAGCACGTGCGCGAGAACGCGCCGCCGCCGTCGGATCACGACACCGAGCTGCCGTCCCAGGTGGATGCGATCGTGATGAAGGCGCTGGCGAAGCGGGTCGAGGAGCGCTACCAGAGCGCTGCCCAGATGCGCGCCGATATCGAGCGCTACCTCGCCGGCCGACCGGTGCAGGCGCCCGACGTCGTCGCCGGCGCGGCCACGGCGGTCACGGCCGCCACCGCAGTGGTGCCGGCGCCGGCCGAGCCGACCTCGGTGGTGCCGATGTCGGCGATCCCTGCCGCGGAGGAGCCGCGCGGCAACGGCCGCTGGTGGCTGGTGGCGATCCTGGTGCTGCTCGGGATCCTGGCCGCGCTGTCGGCCTGGCTGCTGCCGCAGCTCCTCGCGGACCCGCCCGAGCGGGTTGCGGTCCCGGAGGTCGTGGACCTCCAGCAGGCCGACGCCGAGCGGGCGATCAAGGCCGCCGGCCTGAACGTCGGACAGGTCACGACCCAACCGGACGAGAACGTCAAGGAGGGCGTGGTCCTGCTCCAGGACCCCGACGCCGACACCCAGGTCGATCCCGACACCTCCGTGAATCTGGTGGTCTCCGAGGGCAAACCCCAGGTGACCGTGCCTTCCGTGCTCGGACTCCAGAAGAACGCCGCACTCAAGAAGCTCGACGCGCTGAACCTCGAGGTCGTCCTCGAGCAGGAGAAGTCCGATGTCAAGGCCGGCCAGGTCACCAGGACCGATCCGGTGGCTGGGACCACCGTCGCCGAGGGCTCGACCGTGACGGTCTACTACAGCGACGGGCCGGCAGAGGTGCCCGACGTCGTCGGGGACCAGGAGGACGTCGCCCGGCAGAAGCTCGAGAACGCCGGCTTCAAGGTCAAGGTGTTCTACTCCAACGACGTCACCGAGCAGGCGACCGGCACGGTGCTCGAGCAGACGCCCGAGGCGGGGACGAACCAGCCGGCGAACACCCAGATCGTGCTGGTGGTGACGACCTACGAGCCGCCGGAACCGTCGCCGTCGCCGACCGACACCCCCAGCAACAGCGCTTCGCCGACGCCGACGCCGTCGGCGAGCCCGTGAGCCCCTCGGCTCGGGTCAGGAGCGTTCGACCGAGGCGTAGTCGATGCTGGTCAGCCCGGTGTAGCCGGGCACGGTGATCTCGGCGTGGGACTCGAGGTTCCAGCCGACCGCGATATCGGGGAGCTTGGCCTGCTCGCGGTAGATCTGCAGGTCTCTGTCCTTCTCGATCGCCCCCAGCAGATCGACCTGGTCGCCGACGGCCGTGATGACATAGGGCTGGGCATAGGGAACGCCGTCCAGCTGCACCGTCGGCCCCTTGCACTTGATGCCGGTCGTGGTGACCAGCCGCTGCCCTTGCACCGCCACCCCTCGGGCACCGGCGCGCCACATGGCGTTCACGACGGCCTGGATGTCCTGCTGGTGGACGATGAGCAGCCCCAGCTGTTGAGTGGTGGAGTTGATGACCTCCTCGGGGGCGTCGGACAGCGTGACGGTGATCCCCGGGCCGGTGACCGCCTCCAGACCGGCGGGCACCCGCAGCGCCTCGGCCTTCGCCTGCAGCCGCGCCACCCGTTTGTCGTTGACGGCCTGGGTGAGCTGGTCGACCTCCACCCCCATCAGGGCGACCTGCGCATTCAGCCGCGTCACCTGCGCACTCTCGGTCGACACCAGCGAGGCCAGGTCGGTGTAGCGGCCCGGGCGCAGGTCGTTGCCGTGGCTGTTGACGGCGCTCACCACGAAGAGCACGCCGCACAGACCGAACGCCCCGAGCGTGACGGCCCGCCAGCCTCGGGAGACCGGAGCCCGGTCGCGCGACGCGCCGTGCTGCGGCGTGGGCCGGGAGTCGGTTCCGATGCTCATGACGACTAAGGTAGCCGCGTTCCCTCGGAAACCCCGAGGGCTCCAGCACCTGCCTCCCGAGGAGACGCGTTGTCCAAGCCCAAGGCCAAGCGCACCGAGTTCGTCGACCCGGCCGCGGGACCCGTCGTCTCCGTGCGGTTCCTGCTGGCCCTGCTGCTGGTGCTCGGGGGCATCGCCTGGATCGGCTACTACTACCTCGCGGTGCGGGTCGACCCGGCGGCGGCGACCCCCGCGAAGGCCGGCGGCCCGGCGTTCATGGCGGACCTGCTGGGCTGGAACTACGCGATCGGCTTCGGTGCGATCATGATCGGACTGCTCGTCGCCGCCCACCCGGTGACTCCGCTGGGACGCACGCCTGGCTCGGGCGCGACGATGGTGGTCTGCTTCGTGTTGGGGCTGATCTGGATCGTGTTGTTCTACGTGTTCAGCAACGACATCTCGCCGATCCCGGTGATGAACGACCTCGGTCAGAAGAACCTGGTGGTCGGGATCGGATTCATGGCCGTCGGCTTCGCCTTCGCCACCCGCTGGGAGTAGGCCGACCGGCTCCACGGTCGTTTCCACAGCTGTGGATGATCCTGTGGAGAACTACCGCCGTGTAATTCAGCGCGCAGCCTCAGGGCAGCACGACCGCAGGCGTCGAGGTCTGCTTCGAGCACCAGGTCTGGACCAGTCGCCCTCGGTCAGCCTGGAAGAACCGCAACCCCGCGGCGTACGCCGTCGTCAGCGAGGCCTTGGTGTTGATCTGACGACTGCCGACCTGGATGCCTGCCGCCCGCAGTTGCGCGATCACGTCGGGGTCGTAGTGAGTGGGGTCGAGCTGGACGATGTCGTAGCCCTGGTCCACGATCCAGGCCACGTCGACCGGATGATCAGGAGACGTGCGGTAGAACGTGGGGAGACCGGGCGCGAGCAGCGAGTAGGCCACCGACCCTGGCCCGCCGACGTAGACGCGATCCTGCATACCGAGCTTGCGTAGCGTCGACGCCAGCGCGGGCAGCCCCACCTCGTCCCAGCGAGTGGGGTACCTGCCGTGCCGCTTGATCTCGACCATCAGCTTGGCGCCGGAGCGGCGAGCGGCGAGCACGCCGTCAGCGAGGGTGATCACCCTGCCGCCGCGCGCCAACGGGACCGCGGTGACCTCGGCCAGCGTCAACTGCTCGGCGCCCCGGGTCTCCACCCCGCCGCTGACTCGACGCAGGGAGTCGTCGTGGACCAGCACCAGCTGGTTGTCGGCCGTCAGCCGGACGTCGAGCTCGGCGCCCCACCCCCAGGTCACCGAGGCCCTGATGCCGCGCTTCTGCTCCTCGTCGAAGGGCAGCAGCTTGGCCCGATGGACCGCAGCGATGCACTGGGACTCGGGGACGTAGCGGGTCGCCGACGACGGCGACGGCGCGGCGACGGAGGCCCCGAGGACGCCGAGGAGAATCGGCAGCACGGCTGAACGGCACTTCACCGGACTAAGACCCCCAGGCAGATGTCGGCGCGGTGTCAGGAGCACTTCAGCGACTCCGAGACCCCTCCACGACCCGGCCATTATGCCTCCGGACTGCGCAAACAGGGAATTTCGGCTCCCGGGCTAGTCCAGGTGGGCTCAGCCGGCCAGGACTGCCGTGCGCGCCAGCACCGCCGCGATGGTCAGCACCAGCACCGCGACCACACCCAGCACCTGCCAGGTCGTGCGCCGCGGCTTCGGGGCGTAGACCAGGATCGCCGCCACCACGAGCCCCCCGACGAAGCCGCCGAGGTGACCCTGCCACGAGATGAACCCGCGACCGGCCACGGTGATGAACACGTTCAGCCCGATCCACATCAGGATCTGCTGCACGTTGCCGCCCACCTTGTACGCCAGGATCAGCAGGCCACCCATCAACCCGAAGATCGCCCCCGAGGCCCCGACCGTCTGGACGTACTCCGGCGCTAGCCAGTAGACCGTGGCGGAGCCCGTCAGCGCCGCGACCAGGTACAGCGCCAGGAAGCGGCCCCGGCCCAGCGCCGCCTCCATCGGCGGCCCGAGGAACCACAACGCGAGCATGTTGAACGCGATGTGCCACGGCTGGACGTGGGTGAAAGCGCTGGTCAGCAGCTCCCACCAGGCCCCGGTGGACACGCCCTCGACCCAGGTAGCTCCCGCGGTCCGGCAGAGGCTCTCCTCGACCGCCCGCGCGGACCCGTCGGGAATGACGCAGTAGCCCCGGGTCAGCAGCGCGAGCCGATCGGTCCACACGCTGCTGCTGCCGCCCGTGGCGGTGATCAGCAGCCAGACCCCGACGTTGAGGACGATCAGCGCGATCGCGGTCTGTCGCGGGTCGGCCGAGCGCTTCCCGCCGTACGCCGTGCGGGCCTGGCGGGTCTGCTTCGACCCCTCGGCCACACACGTGGGGCACTGGAAGCCGACGGCGGCGTCCCGCATGCAGTCGGGGCAGATCGGCCGCGCACACCGCTGGCAGGAGATGTAGGTCTCGCGCCCGGGATGCCGGTAGCAGCTCGGGCCGGGCGGCGCTGCGGGTCCGCTTCCGGGGAGCGGCGGCTGACTCATCGGCGGCTCAGGGTCGTTCGGTCAGCCGCGGGTGATCTCGACCGACTCGAACACCACCGGCTCGACCGGGCGGTCCTGCGCCCCGGTGGCGGTCGCGGCGATGGCGTCGACGACGTCGCGCGAGGCCTGGTCGGCGACCTCGCCGAAGATGGTGTGCTTGAAGTTCAGCCAGGTCGCTGCTCCGACCGTGACGAAGAACTGCGAGCCGTTGGTGCCGGGGCCGGCATTGGCCATCGCCAGCAGGTAGGGCTTGTCGAACACCAGCTCGGGGTGCGGCTCGTCCTTGAACGTGTAGCCCGGGCCGCCGGTGCCGGTGCCCAGGGGGCAGCCGCCCTGGATCATGAACCCCGGGATCACCCGGTGGAAGCCGAGTCCGTCGTAGAAGCGCACGCCACTGCGGCCGGCGTCGTCGCGGTAGTCCTTGGTGCCCTCGGCGAGGCCGACGAAGTTCTCGACGGTCTGCGGGGCATGGTCCGGCAGGAGCGTGATGACGATGTCACCCTGGTTGGTCTTCAGGGTGGCCGTGAGGTCGGACATGGGGGCCTTTCGTGCTGGCGTGTCGGCGTAGGACGGGGAGCCCGTCTGCCCGTGATCCTGCCACGGGGGGCCAACCCCTTCCGCGCCGGTCCGCTCCGGCCGCGGCCCTACCGCAGTGGAATGCCGGACCCGCCCGGTGGGTAAGGTCGGGGTATGGCCATCCGACGCAAGAAGTCCCTGATCACCCAGGCCGCGGAGTTCGCCGAGTCCGTGCTGCCCACGCTCGAGTCGGCGTACGGCGCGGCCAAGGATGCCGCCGGTCCACTGCTGAGCGACGCGAAGGACAAGGCAGCGCCGTTGCTGGCCGACGGCAAGGCGCTCGCGGCCGAGAAGGCCTCGGCGGGCAAGGACAGGGCGGTCGAAGCCGCCGCCGCGGGACGGGTCAAGGCCGCAGAGGCCGTGGCGACCGCGGCCCAGATGGCGAAGGACAAGTCACCCGAGCCGCTGAGCGACGAGCCCCCGCGCAAGCGTCGCCGGTGGTTCAAGCGGCTGCTGCTGGTCGGCGGGCTCGCGGCGATCGGCACGGTGGTGTTCAAGAAGGTGCGCGGCGAGGACCCGGCCGACAACTGGCAGAGCTCCTACGTGCCGGCACCACCGCCGCCCGCTCCCGCGGCTCCTGACGCAGCAGCACCGACCGACTCCGACGAAGGCGCCGAGGTGGACGCCGCAGAGGCCGACGACGCGGCCGGCTCGTCCCCCGACGAGGCACTGGCCGATGCGGCCGAGGAGCCGCACCCGGTCACCACACCGGACGCTCCCGCCGACGTGGTCGAGCTCGACCCCGAGGCAGAGAAGCAGCCGGCCGACCCCTCCTGACCTGCTGCCGGGTTCAGGAGGCGTGGGGCTGGCGGCGCCCGGAGGGCAGGTCCTTGGGCTGGTGCTCAGCGACCCACTGGTCGATCCGTTCCCACCAGTCGAAGAGCCAGTCGATCCGTTCCTGACGTCCGGCGGGGATGTCGCTGCGGCGTACCTGCCACCAGCGCATCACCAGCTGCTTGTCCATCGGCAGCTCGCGCCACAGGTCGCCCACCGTCACCAGGTGCTCGAGGCCGGTGTGAGCCACGAGCACGACGTCCGCGTCGGGTGCGGCGTCGAGGGCCGCGAGGAAGCCGCCGGGCTTCGGCGCAAGCACGTGCGTCATCTCCTCCGCGCGGTCGGCCATCGCGTCGAGCCCGAGCCGACGTAGCCGCTCGATCGCCCGGTCGCGACGGGCCGGGGTGAAGTTGCCGCCCTCGGGGAAGATGACGAACGCGTCGTCCGGGTCCAGCCCGTGGGCCAGGTCCGCGATCTGCGACTCGAGGTCCTCCCCGACGGCCGGGTGCGGGGTGATGAAGCGGGCGGGGAGCCTGCTGAGAAGGACGTCGATGGCCGGGTCCCAGGCGAGGGTGTTCTTCAGGACCACGCGCGGCTCACGCTGGAAGTCGTGCATCAGCGCGTGCACGAGCGTGAAGGAGTCCCCCGGCCCCGCGTGCCGCGAGCAGACCAGGATCGGGCGCCCGGGGTAGGCGTCCGGCGTCGGGCCGTCGGTGACGATCCGCAGGTTGAGCACCCGCCGGGCCTCCCGGAAGAAGACCCACAGGGTGCCCTGGACCAGGTCGTAGTGCAGCCCTTCGAAGTACGGCGTCCGCAGCCGTCTCCCGAAGCCGGAGGCCAGCCACCAGCCGAACAGGATCACCAGCATCAGGCTCTCGCAGGTGAAGTAGACGATCACCACCCACAGCAGCCGCAGCGCGCGCAGTCGCCCGGGGAGCACCGGGGACAACGCCGCCACGACGAACAACCAGAGCGGTGCCGACAGCCAGGCCAGGGCCGTCAGCCAGACGACCAGCGGTGCCAACAGGACCCGGCGGCCCCAATGCGTCATGCGCCGTCCCGGCCGGGCGGTGCTCCGCCGGGGAGCCAGTCGTCGAGGTAGGCCGCCGTGGCGTCGTACGACGCGTCGATGCGCTGCTGGACCGCGGAGAAGTCGCGGTAGCCGAACGGGCTGTCGTCGCGCCCGGACGTTCCGGCGGCCGGGAGCACGTGGGCCTCCACGTCGAACGGGAGCTCGGCCATCTCCCGGGCGAACCGGTGCCGCCGCGCGATCTCGAAGGACACCCGGGCGACGTCCCACGGCCGCTTGGGCACCGACAGCGGCCGGTCGATCCGGCCCACCTGCAGCACGAAGATCCGGGTCGCGCCCAGCTGGACGGCGCGGCCGACGGGGATCGAGTTGACGATGCCGCCGTCCAGGAAGTGCTCGTCGCCGACCCGGGCCGGAGGCAGCAGGCCCGGCACCGCGGCGCTCGCGACCACCGCCTCCACCAGGGGCCCGCTGGAGAACCAGTGCTCGGCCGCCCGCTCGATGCTCGCCGCGCACACCTGGAACCGCACCGGCAGCTCCTCGAAGGTGAGGTCGCCGAACTCCTCACGCAGCCTGTCGGTGAGTGGCTTCGCGGAGTAGATGTGGGTGCGGGTGGAGACGGCTCGACGGACGGTCCGCAACGGGCGGTCGCCGTACACCATCCGGCTCTCGGCGGCCGACTTCCACAGCTCGGTGAGCCGGTCGATCACCTCGAGCCCGGGCTCGCGCGCGACCATCGCCCCGTTGAGGGCCCCGACGCTGGTGCCGAGGACGAGGTCGGGCACCAGGTCGCGCTCCAGCAGCGCCCGCAGCATGCCGACCTCGGCGGCCCCGAGGATGCCACCCCCGCCCAACACGTACGCCGTGGTCATTGCCTCGCGCCTGGGCGCACGCGATGTTCGACCTGGCGCTCGACCCAGAAGATCAGCAGCGGGATCAGCCCTGCCACGAGCATCAGCAGGGTGAACGCCACCGACCAGCGCTCACGTCGGGCCAGCAGGAAGGCGACCACGACGTAGGCGATGTAGATCCATCCGTGGACGACCCAGACCAGGCTCAGCGTCTCGCCGAGCTGCTGGGCGCTGGACCCTTCGGCGGTGAAATAGCGCAGCGGGATCGCGACGAAGCTGCCGAACGCGAGCAGCACTCCGACGACGTAGGCGAGGTTGCGGTAGGTGCGAAACAGCCGGTCCACGGCGTCAACCTAGCCGCTCGGGGACGGCCTGCTCGGCCTCGGCCCGGGTCTGGTCGGCGAGGTAGCGCCACCAGAGGAAGACGGCGAAGCCTCCGAAGACCCACCATTCGAGCGCGTACAGCAGGTTCCGCAGGGACGTGAGCCAGCCCACCGGCAGTGGCCGCGGCGGGCCGATCGGCTGGAGCCCGTCGGTGCCGGGGTTCACGGCTCGGTCACCGATCGGCCAGGCTCCGGGGGCGCCGCGGTCGGCGACGACGGCGTACCCGCCGTAGAGGTCCTGGTCGACGTGCTGGATCGCGTCGGCGATCCGCAGCTGCGGCAGCACGTCGTCGGTCGGGTCCAGATCCACGGCGCCGGTGCCCTCGGCCGGCTGCAGCCAGCCGACGAGCTCGGCTCGCCCGGTGGGCGGCGGTGGCGTCTGCTCGGGCGCCGGTGCCCAGCCGCGCACCACCAGCAGCGCCGCACCATCGCCTCCGTCCACCTCGAGCGGCGTGACCGCCCAGACGCCGTCGCGGCCGTCCAGGGGGCGGCCGGACACGTAGACGGTCCCGCTCGGGACCCAGGTGCCGTCCAGGACGACGGGCTGCCCGACCTGGTTGCCCGGGAACGGGTCGTCGGGCCCGAGCGCGGCGTCGAGCGGGATCGGCTCCACCCTGGTCAGGTCGCTCGCGACCGCAGCCCGATGGGTCTCCCACGTCTGCCACTGCCACAAGCCCAGCCAGGCGGCGACCGCCGCCGCCGCGAGCGCCAGCAGATGCGCCGGCCACCAGCGCGGCGCGAGCGGGAGGGACACGTCCTCGAGAGTACGGCGCAGCACGCGGCGCGGTGACATGGCGCCATGACACGGCGCGGTGACGCTGACTACCGCACCCGGGCCCGATCACCTCGGCCGCGCCGGCGGCTAGGAGGGCCATGGAGCTCGACGCGGCACGCGACGTCGTCGTGCGGGAAGGCCGCCGCGACCTCAGCCGTACACGTGGCGACGGCCTCGAGAATCACCGCGGCATCGGCGGTGGGGTCGACTCCTCCTTGCAGGCGGATGACGACCTGCGACGCAGAGACCCGGCCCGTGCCCTTGATGCCCGTGACGGGGGCGAGACTGCCGAGCCGTTGGGCGGTGGCGGTGGCGACCGACCGCAGGTCGGCCTCGAGCAGACCCGTGTCGTCGCTTCCCCGCAAGCGGACGGCACCCTGGCCGCCGCGACGAAGGTGGGCCAGCACCCAGGCAAGTCCCAGCAGGGCGAGGAACAGACCCAGCCCCGCGAACGCCCAGGGCCACCACGCCGACTCCAGGAGCTTCTCCGCGTCGCCGGTGCCGAGTCTGTCGTGGTAGGCGAAGACCTGGCGGTACCTCCAGTCCAGCACCAGGAGTCCCAGCGCGAGCAGCGCTGCCCCCACCACGAACGTGGCGAAACGGTCCGTGCGGAGCAGGCGGGCGGTCATTGCGGGACCGCCTTGGCACGCACGCTGAGGCGAGCGTCGGTGAGTCCGGACACCGTCGAGTCGAGGGAGGATTGGACGGCGCCCGCGACGACGGTCGGCTCCTGACTCGTGATCACCTGGACCACGACCCGGCGCCGGGTGACTCGGGTCGCCTCGGCCGCGATGACGCCGGGGGCCCGGTCGGCGACCGCCACCGCGAGAGCTGCCAGCGCTCGCGGGGAGAGCCAGAGATCCTCGGCGCCCGAGGCACGCAGATGCGTCTTGCGGCCGGGCTTGAGGGACAGCCAGATCACCAGCAGCCCGATCACCGCGACCGCGATGCCGCCGGCCACGACGGCGATGGACGCGGTGAGGCCGTCGAACGCCGACACCACGTTTTCGGACCACGGGGTGCCGTTCGCCCAGCCCTGGCCGACGATGAGGTCGCGCACAGCGACCACGCCCACGGCGATGAGTCCGAGGGCGAGCGCGAGTGCGACAGGCACCGCCGGCGGCCGCGCCCTGGGCGGTCTGCTCACGGCGGCGCTCACTCGACGCGCCTCCTTTCGGACGGGGGCAGGTCCTCGGCGCCGACGGCGTGGATCTTGACGTCGACGCTGCGGACATGGGAGCCGGCCATCCGCGCGGTTTCGGTCAGGACGCTGTCGCGGACCTGGGCGACGATCTCGGAGAGGCGGCACGGCCACGCGCACGCCACGTCGACGGAGATCCGGGCGCTACCGCCCTGCATCGAGATGTTCGCCCGCGGCAGGTTGGAGCCGCGCAAGCTGCCCATCGCCGTGCGGGTGGCGACGGTGCCGGGCGTCAGCATGACCACCCGCTCGACGATGTGCTGGATCGCCTTGGTGCGGACATCGAGGACGCCCCGCTGCTGCGGGTCGTCAGCCACGACGGCCTCGGATGAACGCCATCACGTCCAGCTCGCCGTCGATCTGACCTCCGATGAGGTAGCCGGCAGTGCCCAAGACGATGGCCAACAGCGCACCGAGGGCGCCGCCGACGAGGATCGCGATCGTGAGCAGCAGGCCGGCGATGAGACCGATCGTGGATGTGGTCATGGTGCGTTCTCCTTCACAGTTTGCCGTAGCGGCGAGATCCGGGCAGCGGTCGGGGGATTCTGCTCCGCATGCCTCTGACGATCTGCCGTTGGCTCTTTCTCACCCAGCGTCGGGCGCGTGACCGTCCTGTCAGCAGGACCGTCACGTCGGAGTCGGAGGTGAAGCCGGCCTCCCTGCGCTCACTCTCGGAGAGAGCGAGCATCGCTCGGACGAACTCCTCGGCGTTCCCGCCGACGTCGGGGTGATGGCGCTTGGCGACTTCTCGACGTCGTGCCCTCGCCGCCCGTTCGATGTTCTCGGGTCCGATGTCCACGTCCTTCACGGACCGGCCTCGGGTGGAGGGGTGATGTCCTCCACCGTCACATCGATGGGACCGCTCACCAGGGGTCGCACCGCGGTGCGCACCTGGTCAGACGTGCGCCCGACCGGTGCGCCCCAGTCGAGCGTCACGTGGACGTCACACCCCGTCCGTCGCAGACGGATGCCGTTGACTCGTCGCCCGGGGAGGTACGTCGCGACCTCGCCCAGAACTCCGGCGTGCAACTCGTGCACGCCAGGGACCGCAAGCACGGCCCGGGCGATCAGCTCGGCCTCGGACTCCTCGGCCTCAGGCCGCAGCGCGTCACTCGACACGCGGGGTGACTTCGGTGACCTCTTCGCTCCCACCGTCGTCGACGAAGACATCGTGGACCGTGATGTTGACCTCGGTGACCTCCAGCCCGGTCATCCGCTCCACCGAGCTGATGACGTTGCGGCGGATCGCCGTGGCGAGATCCGCGATGGAGACGCCGTAGTCGGCCACGATGTCCAGATCCACCGCCGCCTGACGCTCGCCGACCTCGACGGCCACGCCCTGGCTCAGGTTGGTGCGCGAGCCGGGGATCCGCTCACGGAGCGCCCCCACCGCGCGGGCGGTCCCACCGCCGAGGGCGTGCACCCCGCTGATGTCGCGGGCGGCGATGCCGGCGATCTTCGACACCACGACGTCGGCAACGGCTGTGCGGCCCTGCTCCGACACGAGCGGCCCTGCATCGTCCCGGGTGACCACGGTGGTGCGGCCAGAGGCAGCCTTGCTGCTCGATGCGGACTGTTTTTCGGTCATGGTGAGCCTTTCGTACGGTGGTGGACGAGGCTTAGTCGTAGGTCGGACACGAGGTGTCACACGCATTGCTTGTGATCTGGATCACACAGTGCCGTGAGTCCTGGCGGCACGTGGGGGATAGTGGCCGTGTGACCACGCCCGCCCCGCCCGGCGATGGCCCCTCGGACGGGGCGCTCGCCCGAGCAGCAGCCGTCGGCGACGACGACGCCTTCCGGATCCTGGTCGAGCGGTACGGCCCGGGCATGTACCGCTACGCGATCCGCCTGGTCGGCGGGAGCCCTCAGGACGCCGACGAGGTCACCCAGGAGGCCTTCATCTCGGCGTGGACGAGCCTGCCCACGTTCGGCGGCCGATCCAGCCTCAAGACCTGGCTGTTCCGGCTGGTCCATCACCGGGCGGTCGACCTGCATCGACATCGCCGACCCACGCCCATCGACGACGCGCTGCTGTCCCGGTTGGTCAGGACGGCCGCCGACAACCCGCTCCAGCAGGTCATGGACGAGGAGCTGCTCTGCGCGTTGCAGGCCGCCCTGAACGAGATCCCGTGGCACCAGCGAGCGGCGTGGTTGCTCAGAGAGGTGGAGGGGATGACCTACGACGAGATCGCCGACGCCCTCGCCCTGTCTGTGGGCAGCGTGCGTGGACATCTGCATCGGGGAAGACGAACCTTGGCAGAGAGGATGTCACGATGGCGCTAGCAGCGACCGACCTACTGACCCGTGCTCTGCAGGCGGCTCGAGGTGAACAGCGTCCGGAGGGATGGAGCGCGCTCTCGGCGTCGATCATTGCCCGCATCCGCGCGACCGGGCCGCCGTCGTACCCGATCGTCACGATGACCGGGGACCAGGTCGCGGCCCGCGACGACGAGGGGTCGCGGACCTTCGTCGCCTCACGGGTGGCCTCCTCGGTGCTGCGGCGGATGCTGCAGGAGTCCACGACCCATGCGCCGGCGCAGATCCGTCTTGATGTCGACGACGCCCACGTGACGCGCGTCCACCTTGAGTTGGTGGCGGCCTACGGCACCGACCTCGTCGCGCTGATGGACCAGGTGCGCAGCGAGGTCGCCGCCAGGCTCACCGACCTTCTCGGCGCTCACCCCGGGCTCGTCCCAACGGCGATCAGCGTCGAGATCATCGACGTCGTCGAGGGCGACCCGAACGCGATCTAGGGGTACGGCGGATCCTCGGCACGGAGCAACGGGCCGGGGTCGCCACCGCGCCACCCCGGCCCGTCGTCATACGACGCCGCTCAGTTGAGCCACTGCACGCTGGTGCCCTGGTCGGTGTAGGCGCCGTTGGCGTACTTCTGCACCCTCACGATCGCCTGGACGGCGTCGACCGCGCCGGCGTCCAGTGTCGTCCACCACTGCGTCTTGCCGTTGCCGGGGGCGCACTCCTTGACGGAGTAGTCGGAGTCGACCAGCCGCAGGGCGTTGTCGTACAGATCGACCCGCACTCGTCCGCACTCCCTGTCGGTCAGGTAGAGGTAGCCCTCCAGTTCCACCGAGGTGACCCCGCCGGCGACGTCCCAGTAGAGGTAGCCACCGTTGCGGGGCGCCCCGACGCTCCAGTTCTTGCCGAAGTCGAAGTGTCGCTCCGTGATCTTCGGTCTGTCGGTGTCCACCAGGGTCGCCTGCGCCGCCGGCGCCAGGGCCACGGCCCCTGCGGTCATCGCCATGGCCGCCGCCGCGCCGGCCACGATCTGCTTGCTGATCTTCATGATGTTCTCCCTCGGTCGCCGGCCGCGCCTGTCGCGAACCGTGGGCACACCGTCGCCGGGAGCACCTCAGCGTGGGATCACT